>JANPIP010000013.1:0-125295 GCA_031424995.1 Chitinophagales bacterium
GTATATCATCTATCAAACAATAAATCCCAATAACTTTATCATCAGTGAGCATAACTAGAATTTTTAAGTGTGGTAACTTTTAAAACTCTTTTATATGCTCACTTATTTTATACTTACATAACTAGCAACTTGAATTAATTAACTTCTATCTGTTGCGGCTATTTCATTTTACCTTAATTTCACGCCTCAATTTAAAAGAGCAACCGATCTTATGGCAGAAGCGATATTAATGCCCCGTTTAAGCGATACCATGACTGAAGGCGTAATTGCCTCATGGCAAAAAAACGTTGGCGATACAGTAAAAAAAGGCGATGTATTAGCTGAAATTGAAACTGACAAAGCCACGATGGAGTTGGAAAGTTACCAAAACGGTACTTTGCTGCATATTGGTACCCAAAAAGGTGGTAAACTTCAAGTGAACGACCTGCTGGCAATTATAGGAACACAAGGCGAAGATGTAGGTGCATTAGTAGCACAGCACAGCGGCGGGGCCGCACAACCTGCTGCTGAAAGCAAACCTGCTGAAGCACCAAAAGCAGAAGCACCTGCTGCGCCTGCGGCAGATACAAAACCTGCTGTTGATCCTGCTTCTATGGAGGAAGTGGTATTAATGCCACGCTTGAGCGATACCATGACAGAAGGCGTTATTGCAAGTTGGATTAAAAATGTAGGCGATGATGTAAAAAAAGGTGATGTGCTGGCCGAAATTGAAACCGACAAAGCTACCATGGAACTGGAAAGCTATAAAAATGGCAAGCTGTTATTTCAGGGTGCAAAAGCTGGCGAAAAAATACAGGTAAACGATCTGTTGTGTATTATAGGTGAAGCAGGTTTGGATGTAGATGGCATTGTAAAAGCTGTTAAAGGCGGTGCTGGTCCTCAACCTGCTGATGCACAAAAAGGAGAAGGCAATACTGCACCTGCAAATGCTGAAGTAAGCAAAGCAGTTGCTGCTTCTACAGAAAATGCTGCTGCTAACTCAACTGAAGCTACCGCACCACAAGTTGTTAATGAAGGAAGAATATTTGCTTCACCACTTGCTAAAAAAGTTGCTGCCGATAAAGGCATTGACCTTAAATATGTAAAAGGTACTGGCGATAATGGAAGGATAGTAAAGAATGATGTTGACAGCTTTACACCACCACAGGCAAAACCTGCTGAGGCTGCTGCACCTGCTAAAACTGCTGCTCCTGCACCAGCTAAAGTTGAAACTGGTGTTGTAAGTTTTGATGAAACTCCTGTTTCGCAAATGCGTAAAGTAATTGCCAAACGTTTAAGTGAAAGCTTGTTTACTGCTCCTCATTTCTATCTTACCATGAGTATTAATATGGATGCTGCCATTGCTGCACGCACCACCATTAATGCCACCGCAAAATCTAAAATAAGCTTTAACGATCTTGTGTTAAAAGCAACTGCTTTATCATTAACACAGCATCCAAAAATTAACAGTAGCTGGCTGGGCGATAAAATACGTACCAACCACCATATAAATATAGGTGTTGCTGTGGCGGTAGATGAAGGTTTGCTGGTACCTGTGGTACGTTTTGCTAACACCAAAACTTTAAGCCAAATAAACGCTGAGGTAAAAGACTACGCTCAAAAAGCAAAGGATAAAAAATTACAGCCTGCTGATTGGGAAGGAAGCACTTTCACCATAAGCAATCTTGGTATGTTTGGTATTGATGAGTTTACTGCCATCATTAACCCGCCTGATGCTTGTATACTGGCTGTTGGTGGTATTTCTCAGGAGCCTGTGGTTAAGAACGGTCAGATAGTTGTAGGCAATATTATGAAAGTTACTTTAAGCTGCGACCACAGGATAGTTGATGGTGCAACAGGTGCTGCATTTTTACAAACACTAAAAAGCCTTCTTGAAGAGCCTTTAAGAATGCTGATTTAATAGATATATGATTACTTAGCTATTCATTAATAATAAAATGACCGCCTGTTACACAGGCGGTCATTTTATTTAAGGGCAATTCATCAGTTAAAAGTTTATAAATACAAATTGAATATCTTTCGTAAATGCTGGTTTTATCTCTTGTAAATTATATCTATAAAAGTATGCACTGGTAAAGAAAATCTCCACCAGTGCATAATTAAAGTTTCCACCAGTATGGTGGATATTTTAAGAAAGCTGCATTCTTGTATTGAGAATGCAGCATAGTTAATTCAACTATGCTGCATTGTAATCTGTTTAATGCTGCATTATTAATTACAGATGGCTGCAAATTGAAAACACCCTTCCTTAATACGAATAAAAGTAGCTGGGTTTAAAACATAAAAAAATCCCATACAAAACTGTATGGGATTTTCTTTTCAGATCCGGCAAGAATTATGCTTCTCCACCTTCCTCTTGTGTAACTTGTGTGGCTACTGGTGCAGCAGCTTCAACTTTACGAACAACAGGTTGGTTACGGCGATCCTTTTGTGATTTTTTGTGAGCTTCGCTACGACGCAAATTGTTTGATTCGTGTTCAGTATGCCAAGCCTGGAATTTAACCATTGCAGTAGCATCATCAAACAAACCAAGCTTAACACCACGCAGTAAGTGCTTCAGGAACAATACACCTTTGAAAGACAAGATGCGGCGAACCGTATCTGTAGGTTGTGCACCTTTGTGCAACCATTCCAATGCTTTCTGACGGTCTAATTGAATTGTAGCAGGTACTGTAAGTGGGTTGTACGTACCAATTTTTTGGATGAATTTACCATCGCGGGGAGCTCTGCCATCAGCAACTACTATAAAGTAGAAAGGACGTTTTTTGCTACCGTGTCTTTGTAGTCTCATTTTTACTGCCATTGTAAATAGAAATTTAGTGGCGTTAATTAATCAGGTTTCTTTTCCCGTAAAGAAAAAATTTCTCTTCGGGCTGCGAAAATAGCCATTGCATTTAAAAAATCCAACTTTAGTATATGAAGTTTTGTTAAAGATGTTTTTTAAAGCATTATTCTACTTGAGAAAGTTTAAAAATCAAAACGTAAAAGCGAATTTATTGTACTTTATTAAGAATCGTTGCCAAGAAATGCTTCTAAAAAAAGTATTTACAATATGCTTAGGTGCGTAAGTTGTAAACGGTTGTAAAAGTTTTCAACCATGTATAGTTTTTAAAATACCTGCATGTATTACAGTGTACATTCGTAGTTAATAATTAGTATAAATTATGATGCACTCATTTAAAACTATTGCAGCTATTACTGCCATTGCTTTAGTAGCAAGCTGTAAAAGCAAGCCTGAAGAAAATAAAAATGCTGACAGTACCAAGCCCGCTGTTGCTAAAATGGTTCCTGGTTCAGTTATTAAATACGATAGCAGCAAACGTTATATATACCTAACATGGGATGATGCCCCTCAACCGCCGGGCAGTGTAGTTTGTAAAAATATTTTTCACCAGGAAGGTGTAAAAGCTACGTTTTTTGTGGTAGGTATGAACCAGATAGGGCCTCAAAAAAAACGTATTGCAGACTCCTTACGCAACAGTTATCCTGAATTTTTAATGGCAAACCACAGTTTTTCGCACGCTAATATTGGTGGTCGTGATAACTATGGTTTGTTTTACAAACAGGCTGACAAGGCAGTGGAAGATTTTTTAAAGAATGAAAAAGAGATGCAGGTGCCTGTAAAAATTATCCGTTTGCCTGGCAATAACTCATGGGTGGGTAATGGTAATTTAAAAGGGCCAAAAAGTACTATGGAAGTGTGCAAGCGCCTTGACTCACTTGGTTACCAGGTGATAGGATGGGATATAGAATGGGAGCAGTATAAAGGTGCACCTAAAGAAAGTGTTGATGCGATGCTGCAAAAAGTAAACAATAAATTTGAAGACGGTAATACATTTGAACAAAATAGCCTTGTGATATTATCCCACGACCGTTTGTTTGGCAAACCACAATACGCTGACTCTTTAAGACGCTTTATACAGGTGTTGAAACAGGATCCAAGAAATGTTTTTGAAACGATAGATCATTATCCTTTGGTGCAAAACAGTAAGAAAAAATAATTGCCAATGTTATCGCAATAAAAAAGGATCGTCAAAATGACGATCCTTTTTTTGCTAACTGTTTTTTGGATTAATAGCTTACAACAACAAAAGCCACCAATTTGGTGGCTTTTGTTGTTTATATGTGCAGGTTTAATTACTGTTCGTTACTGTTCTTCACCAATCCAAGTTTAGCTTCAAGGCTAAGTGTTGCGTGCGGTACTGCTCTTAAACGTGCTTTGTCAATTAACTTACCTGTAACACGGCAAATGCCGTAGGTTTTATTTTCTATGCGCATCAGGGCTTTTTCAAGATGATCCATATAAGTAATGGTACGGCCTGCTCTTTGGCTTAGTTGCTCACGTTCCATACTCACACTTCCATCTTCCATTGTCATATACCTTCCTTCATCACCACCTACATCATCTTTTCGTGTAATAAGACCCTGTAGAAAGGTAAGCTCGTTTTTTGCAGCTTCTAATTTTCTGTTAATCAAATCCCTGAATTCGGTTAAATCGCTGTCGCTGTATCTTACCATCGACATACTTGCTTTTGGGGTATCTGCTCTCTTTTCCATGGGTGTATAAACTGGATTGTAAGGTACACTTGTTTTTGTAGCCATTTTAGGAATCTTAACATCTTTTAAGGGTTCCTGTACTTTTTTAACGGGCTTTGAAGGTGCTGGTGGAGCAACAGGTGCTGCTTTTGCTTTTGCTGCCGCAACTGCTTTTACAGGTGCAACTTTAACTGGCGCTTTAGGTTCCACTTTTACAGGTATTACTTTTTTAACTGGTGCCGTTACTTTTACAGGTGCTTTTGCAGCTACTTTTACGGGCGCTTTTGCAACTGGTTTTACTACTTTTTTTGCAGGAACCACTTTTTTTGCAGGTGCCACCACTTTTACCGGTGAGGCTTTTACAACAGCTTTTTTAGCAGGTGCCACTTTTTTAGGAGGTGCCGCTTTTTTGGCTGCAGCTACCTTTACAGGTGCTTTTGCAAGTGGTTTGGCTACTACCTTTTTAGCAGGCACTGCTTTTTTTGCAGGTGCCGCTGCCTTTGCAACTGGTTTTGCAGGGGCTTTTGCAGCAGGCTTTGCTGCCGGTTTTGTTACCTTTTTAGGAGCAGGTTTTTTAGTAGCCATAGCTTTATTTATCCTTTTTTGTTATGCTTATTTTTAGCGGTATTTCATTTACTTCAATGTCTGTACCGTACTGCAATTCAGGTAACCAAGTGATACCATCTGCCAAAATTTCGCGGCAAATATAATCGTTATACTGGTTTATGCTGGGTTTTAGCGCAGCATTGTCATGTAATGCTACGAATATACGGTCTGTTAATTCAAATCCGCTTTCTTTTCTAATATTTTGTATACGGTTTATTAACTCCCGTGCATTTCCTTCGTTTTGCAGTTCTTCTGTAATCGTTATGTCTAAAGCAACAGTTAAACTGCCTTTGTTTGCAACACTCCAGCCCGGAATATCTTCTGCCGTGATCTCCACATCGGCAGTTGAAAGCTGAAAACTAAGGGATGATAACTGAATTTCAATCCACCCTTTACTTTCAAGTTCAGTTATTTGGTACTGACTAAAACCTGCAATTAAAGCCGCAGCTTCTTTCATGTTTGCACCAAGTTTAGCACCAAGGGTTTTAAAGTTGGCCTTTATTTTTTTCTTGATGATGCCTTCTGTTTCAGTAATATATTCTAATTCTTTAACATTTACTTCTGCCTTAATCAGGTCTTCAATTTTCTCTAACTGCAATTTCATTGCAGGATTCAAAACAGGAATCAACACTTTTTGCAAAGGCTGACGCACTTTGATATTTACTTTTTTACGAAGCGATAATACCAAAGAGCAAACATCCTGCGCCAGTTGCATCCTTTCTTCCAAAGCTGTATCAATTGCAGCTTCGCTGGAGGTTGGGAATTTAGCGTGGTGAACGCTCTCTATTTCAAACCTGCCTGTAACTGCATTCAGGTTTTTAAATACCGCATCGCTGAAGAATGGTGAAATAGGTGCCATCAATCTTACCAGTGTTTCCAAACATTCATACAAAGTTTGGTAGGCTGATATTTTATCGCCTTCGTACTCGCCCTTCCAAAAACGGCGGCGGCACAAACGAACGAACCAGTTACTTAAATGCTCATCTACAAATTCTTCCATTAAACGGCCAGCCTGGGTAGGTTCGTAATCATCCATCGCCTCAGTTACTTTTTTAACTAAAGTATTGAGGGATGAAAGTATCCAACGGTCAATTTCGGGTCTTTCAGCCAAAGGAATGTATTCTTCGTTAAAAGCAAAACCATCTACATTGGCATACAACACAAAAAACTGGTAGGTATTATATAAGGTACCGAAGAATTTACGCTGCACTTCCTGTATACCATTAATATCAAACTTAAGATTGTCCCATGGGCTTGCATTAGTAATAAGGTACCAGCGGGTGGCATCGGCTCCGTATTTCTCAATGGTTTCAAATGGATTTACCACGTTACCAAGACGTTTGCTCATTTTGTTGCCGTTCTTGTCAAGCACAAGGCCGTTTGACACAACCGTTTTGTAAGCACGGCCATCAACCTTGTTAATTGGCAAGCCTGCTTTTGTAAGTTCTTCCTCAACAGATTCTTTTATTAAAGAACCAATTGCATGAAGTGTATAAAACCAGCCACGGGTTTGGTCTACGCCTTCGGCGATGAAGTCTGCAGGATAATTCTGCGCAAACAATTCTTTATTCTCAAAAGGAAAATGCTGCTGCGCATAAGGCATGGCACCAGAATCAAACCAAACGTCTATCAGGTCAGAAACACGTTTCATAGGTTCGCCTTTGGAAGAAACAAGGGTTATTTCATCTACAAAAGGCTTATGCAAATCTAAATCAGCAGTTGAAAGCTTTTGGTTGATATCGCCACCCAAAACTTCTTTGGCCTTTTCAGCTTCAGCTAATAATTCAGCTATGCTGCCTATACATTTTTGTTCCGTACCATCTTCGTTCTTCCAAACAGGCAGTGGCGTACCCCAAAAGCGACTGCGGCTGAGGTTCCAGTCAACCATGTTTTCCAACCAGTTACCAAAACGGCCTTCGCCGGTAGATTTTGGTTTCCAATTGATGGTTTTGTTCAGTTCTACCATCCTGTCTTTTAAAGCAGTGGTTTTTATGAACCAAGCATCTAAAGGATAGTATAAGATAGGTTTATCAGTACGCCAGCAATGCGGGTAACTGTGTTCATATTTTTCTATTTTAAAAGCACGGTTTTCCAGTTTCAGTTTTACGCAGATGTCCACATTTACATCTACATAATCCTTTTCGTCTTTATAATTCTTAACGTAACGGTTGCTGAATTCGCCAAGGCCATCTACAAATTTGCCTTGCTTATCCACAAGATTTATAATACCAAGATTATTGTCTTTGCCTACCTTAAAGTCATCTGCACCAAATGCTGGGGCAGTATGAACAATACCAGTACCATCTTCTGTAGTTACAAAATCTCCCAAAACGACTCTAAAAGGGTTTACTTGTCTTACAAAACCAAGAACATTAATTTTTTCAAACGAATTTGCTTCAAAAGGCATTAACTGCTCGTAGTAGATACCTTCAAGGTCTTTGCCCTTAAATTCTGCAAGTATTTTCCAAGGCAGCAGTTTTACCCCTTCTGCATAATTATCAAAGTCACCATTTTCACCTTCTTCTTTAAAATATTTGCCTAGTAACGCTTTCGCCAAAACAACATTTACTGGAAGATGTGTATAAGGGTTAAATGTTTTTACCAAAACATAATCAATATTTGGTCCAACGGTAAGGCCAAGATTTGAAGGAAGCGTCCATGGTGTTGTTGTCCACGCCATGAAGAAGATGTCATTGGTCATTAAGTCATTGAAGTCAATCAATTTATACCATTGACTATTGACTATTGACTCACTGACCGCCTTGAACATCGCAACCGCACTCGTATCCTTCACATCCTTATAAGTACCAGGTTGGTTTAATTCATGTGATGACAAACCCGTACCCGCAGCAGGGCTGTAAGGCTGAATGCTTACACTTTCGTAAAGCAGGCCTTTTTTGTACAGTTCACTTAATATCCACCAAAGGCTCTCTATGTAATTGTTCTCAAAAGTGATGTATGGATTGTTCAGGTCTACCCAATAACCCATTTTGGTGGTGATGTCATCCCATTTATCCTTGTAACGCAAAACGGCCTCGCGGCATTTCTGGTTGTATTCTTCAACAGATATTTTTTTACCGATATCTTCTTTGGTTATGCCCAGTTCTTTTTCTACCCCCAACTCTACAGGCAGACCATGGGTATCCCAACCGCCTTTGCGTTTTACCTGGAAGCCCTGCATGGTTTTATAGCGGCAAACGAGGTCTTTTAAAGTTCTTGAAATTACGTGGTGAATACCAGGCATACCATTGGCACTGGGCGGACCTTCGTAAAAAACGAAAGGCATGGCACCTTCACGCAAGGAAACACTTTTCTCGAAAGCCTGCGTTTCTTTCCAGTTTGACAATACTTGTTTTTCTATGGCGGGTAAATTTAACCCTGCGAATTCCTGGTATTTAGAGCTCATACAACGCTTATCCTGCTTAGGTTTTAAAGGGGGCGAAGTTAACGGAAATTGAGATGTGAAGTAAGCAGGGTATTTAAGGCAAACGCATCAATTTATTTGCAAGAAATATGTAGTTAACGGTTTACAGGAAGACCTAATTCATGTCTTTTTGCCTCAAGCCGGCTGGCTTCGTTGCTGCAACACCGCTCCTTTCGCCTCTTAGCAGAAAATATCCTTCGGATTTTCTACTATTTCAGCTTCGCTGAAACCGAACCGAAAGATGCGGCTTTTGCAACAACTGGTGAATCACTCGAAGGATTGCGGAAAGAGGCCAAACACAGGTGTATAAAATTAGATGCGTGTGTGCTGGTTTATAGTCTCTAATACTCAAATCAATTCATCTTCTTTCCACCCAAATAAGTACCAACCACTTTGGTAGTTAAAATTTGATTTTCAGAAACCTTCATCAAATCTTTATCCAGCATAATAAAATCTGCCCTTTTATCTACTTCCAAACTGCCTGTTTCTTTTTCAAGAAAACTGGCTTTGGCAGCCCAAATGGTCATTCCTTTTAAAGCTTCTTCACGTGTTAAAGCATTTTCATTTTGAAAGCCACTGGCGGGGAAACCTTTGGCATCGCGTCTGAAAACAGAAGCTAAAAATGTTTTAAACGGACTGATATCTTCTACCGGAAAATCAGTACCCAATGGCAGCCATCCATTTTGCTGTAATAATTGTTTGTAGGCATAAGCACCTTTCAATCTTTCAACACCCAATCTTTCACCAGCCCAATACATATCGCTGGTGGCGTGTGTGGGTTGCACAGAAGGAATGATGTTGTAATTGCCAAACATAGAAAAGTCATTTGCATTCACTGTTTGTGCATGTTCTATACGCCAGCGTTTGTCGTTTTTACCTTTAAGGTATTTTGCATAGATATTTAAGATGGCACGGTTGGCGCTATCGCCAATGGCATGGGTACACATTTGAAAGTTAGTGGCAGCAAGTATTTGGGCAACAGAATCAAAATGAGATGGAGTGTGCAACAAAAAGCCCTGCCAGCCTGGTTTATCGCTGTAGTTCTGTAAAAGACAGGCACCACGGCTGCCCAATGCACCATCTGCATAAACTTTAATACCATTAACAAAAAGCTTGTCTGTTTTATACGGCCCTTTGGCAAGATAACGGTTGTAATTGGCGGTATCATCACTCAACATTACATATAAACGCATGTTCAGCTTACCGTCTTTTTGCAGGGCATCAATCATCTCAACATCCCTGTAATTAAGGCCACAATCTGTAATGGTGGTAAGCCCCTGGGCAAAACAATTTTTTGCTGCTGCACCAAGCCATTTGGTATAGTCTTCTTTTGATGGAGAAGGAATTTTAGCGGTCACCAACTTTACAGCATTATCAATTAATACACCAGTAAGTTTCCCGTCTTTAGTTTCAATAGTACCGCCTTCTACTACCTGTTTTGGCAGCAGCCCCGCAAGCGAAAGGGCTTTATTGTTGGCAATGGCGGCATGGCCATCTACTCGTGTAAGTATTACAGGACGGTTAGGAAACAAACTGTTCAGTACTTCATTTGTCGGGAACTGCTTTTCCTTCCAGTCATTTTGGTCCCAGCCACGGCCAATAATCCATGAAGTAGTGTCTGCCGTTTTTTCAAAGTCAACCACGCGATGCACCACGTCTTCCCAGCTTTCAGTACCAAATAAATTTACTTCAAAAAGGCTTTTGCCATAACCCAAAAAATGTGCGTGGGCATCAATAAAACCAGGGTATACAGCCTTGCCCTGTGCATCAATTATTTCGTTTGCTTTATAGGTTTTAAGAATGTCATCATTTTTACCAATGGCTACTATATTGCCATCTTTAATGGCAAATGCCTCAGCGGTTGAAAAGCTGCTGTCAACAGTATAAATTACTGCATGATGAACGATGGTATCCACTTCATTGTTGGAAGAACAAGCTGCGAAACAAAAAGCAAGTGTGATAGCAAGAAAAGAAAAATATCTCATGGGGTAAAATTGAAGCAATGAAGATAAAGCAACGTATTATGATTGGGCTTGCAATATTTCACTACTCACTTTTCCCCTTTCACGTTGTTACTTTCTCACCGCTTTATAAATTTTGATAGCGCTCATCAATACAATAATAAAACAAACCAAACCCATTAAACCCCAAACCAAACTCATGGCTTGTTTTACTACCACCAGCATAATAATAGCAATTAAAAAAATGGTGGCTACTTCGTTCCAAACCCTTAACTGTTGCGAGTTGTAGCGGAATATGCCCTTGATTTGTTGCTTAAAAATAATATGCAGTGTATAAAAGTATAAGTACAGAAAAACAACAAAAATCAGCTTTAGCAAAAGCCACCTTCCTTGTTCCTGAAATAATACATTTTGCCAATGCCCCATAAACATTACCGCAGGTCCAAATATTAAGGTAAGTATTGCAGATGGCCAGGTAATACCGTACCAAAGGCGTTTCATCATAATGGTAAACTGTTCTCGCAAAGCAAGTTTTACTTCCTCGGTTTTACTTTCAGCCTCAACATTATAAATAAAAAGCCGGGGCATATAAAACATACCGGCAAACCAGGTTACGATAAAAATAATATGGAGGGCTTTGAGGTAAGGGAGCATAGAAGGGGAAGGTGAAAGGTGAAAAGGAAAACGTGAAAGGTGAAAAAAGGCAATAAAAGAAGAAACGTTAAACGGTAAAAAGCATAGTGCACATCTCCTAACAATTTTACTTTTCACCTTTTACTTTTCACCCTTCGCGCTCTTTTCACTTTGTGTTTTCATCATTGAACTTAACATAGCAAAACATTTATTTAACAAAATACCCAAAGGCTCTAACTGTTCCAATGTAAGATAATCAAGGTCAAAAGCCGTTTCAACGGCTGCGTCAATTTCTACAACAGAACCTCGGGAGATTTCTAAAAACCTTAACCTTTCTGGTTGTGTTCTTCTTGTTGAACCTTCTGAAAGATTTAGTTTCACCGATAAGGCAGCCCTGCGTATTTGCTGCATCATATTAAATCTTTCTTCCGGTGGCAATAACAAAGATATTTTGTAAGCTTCTTTTATCATTTGTCTTATATCAGCATACACAGTAAGTTTCTTGTGATTAAGATTCAGGAACATAAGTTTAAGTTTTGTGTAAAATACAAGGTTTTTTATTTCCCTTTTTACGCTCACTTTTCACTTCTCCTTTCACTTTTCACATTTTACTTTTCACCTTTCACTTTCTTCAATCAATTTCTTAACTGCTGAAACCCACAAAGGGTGCGTATTTAAGCAAGGAATCATTTCGTATTCTTCGCCACCTGCTTCTATAAAATCTTCTTTACCGCGAATAGCAATTTCTTCTAAAGTTTCCAAACAATCGCTTATAAAAGCTGGACAAACCACCAGTAGTTTTTTAATGCCTTCGCCAGGCATATCTTTTAACCTGAAATCTGTATAAGGCTTTAACCACGGGTCTCTGCCCAACCTTGACTGAAATGAATAACTGTATTTTTCTTTGGGCAAACCCAATGCTTTTGCAGTAAGTTCAGTAGTGGTTAAACACTGGTGACGGTAACAGGTTTCATGCGCTACAGAACCAACATTGCAGCAGTTTTCAACCGTTAAGCAATGCTGCTTTGTTGGGTCACTTTTCTTCAAATGCCTTTCTGGTATGCCGTGAAAGCTGAACAAAATATGGTCGTATTCCTTTTCTAAATAAGGTTTAACATTTGCAGCAAAGGCGTCAATATAATCAACGTTATTATAGTAGGGCTTAATAGTAGTAAGCTTAAACGGGTATTTATATTCTGCATGAACCTCCTCCATGTACACCACTGCTGTTTCGTAGCTGCTCATAGCGTAGTGCGGGTATAAAGGAAACAGCACCACTTCTTCCAACTGTGGATGTTCCTTCATCAACTTGTCGTACGCATACTTTGGAGATGGGTTTCCATAGCGCATCGCAATCTCAACAGGCTCCTCAAATTTAGCCTGCACGGCTTTTTGTAGTTGCTTGGTCAATTCAATTAGTGGCGAGCCTTCCTTCCACCAAATAGTTTTATAGGCATGGGCACTTTTAGGCGCACGTAAAGGCACAATAATCCCCTTCACTAAAAAAAGACGCAATAAATAAGGTATGTCAATTACCCTGTCATCCATTAAAAACTCGTTCAGGTAACGTCTTACATCCTTCGTTTCAGTTGAGTCGGGCGATCCAAGGTTCATCAAAATAATTCCGCGTTTGCGATTGCTCATTTAAGTTGTTTTAGTGTTATAGTCCGTCATCCGATAGCTATCGGATTCGAGGTACAAGAAATCTCATTCTACAATAAAAATTTATGGCGTTCCCTGCGGTCGGGCTTTTCGTTCCAAGTCCTCGCACTGCGTGCTGTGGGCTTTCCACTTCAATCCCTAACGCATTATGCAGTCACGCTAAGCAGTTTTCATAGCATCAATTTAAACTTTGCTTTTTTGCTTACTTTGTTTCTTTGCGTGAAACCCTTTGCCTCTTTGCATGAAAAATTCGCCGTCTTAAACTTTGCGCCTTACCCTACTTTGTTTCTTTGCGTGAAACCCTTTACCGCCTTGCGTGAAAATCCGCCATCTAAAACATTGCGCCCTTTGCCTGCTTTGTTCCTTTGCGTGAAACCCCACAAAAATAACCGCTCCCGCTGCAAATTGTTCATGTAACTGACAGAAATCATTTTCCCGGAATTATGACATTCAAATGACATTCAAATTCGTCTGCGAAGCAACCCACAAATAACTTTGCACGTTCTTAAGATTCAAGGCAACAGAACTATTACATGACCCATAAGCATCCTATTGATATTTCACGGTTTTACATTGCAGGTATCAACTACCGCAAATCAGATGCTTCTATACGCGGCCATTTTGCTGTTACCAGCGAGCATTATGTTTCCTTGCTTAACAACTCTTCCCATCATCATATTGACGAATTTTTTGTACTCTCAACTTGTAACAGAACAGAAATATATGGTGTTTCATCAACTCCAAACAACCTTGTAAACCTGCTTTGTACTGAAACAGTTGGTGATGCTGCCACCTTTAAAAAAATGGCGTACATAAAAAGAGGTTACGAAGCAATTGAACATCTTTTTAATGTAGCAGCAGGTTTAGATTCTCAAATTCTTGGAGATTACGAAATTATAGGCCAGATAAAACAAGCCATCAAAATTGCAAGAGAGTATGAGTGTATTGGTGCGTTTATTGACCGTTTGGTGAACGTCGTTTTACAGGCTTCAAAAAATATAAAGAACCACACCAAATTAAGTGGTGGTACCGTTTCAGTTTCTTTTGCTGCCATACAGTTTTTAAAAGAAAACGTGGTTGATATAAAGGATAAAAAAATTGTGTTATTAGGTACAGGTAAAATTGGCCGCAATACCTGTAAAAATGTGGTGGATTATTTAGAAACTACCAATGTTACGCTTATTAACCGCACAGAAGAAAAAGCAAAAGAACTGGCTGTAGAACTCGGCCTTCAATCTTCTAGCTACAGCAACATGCACCAAGAAGTTTTGCGTGCAGATGTAGTAATTGTTGCTACCAATTCAGAACATCCCATTATAACAAAAAATACGCTGCAAGGCACTGGCAGCAAGGTTTTGATAGATTTATCCATACCTAATAATATAGATACAGACTGTAAAAAATTGCCAGGCATTGTATTGGTTGGTGTAGATGAACTTTCTAAAATAAACGATGCCACTTTACAAAAACGTGTGGCTGAAGTACCAAAGGCTAAAGCCATTATTGCAGAACATATTGCTGAATTTACTGAGTGGTACCAGATGCGCAAAAATGTGCCTGTTATAAAAGCTGTAAAAAGCAAACTTTTAGATATGCAAACCTGTGGTTTGTATGCCAGTTATTCTGCACAACTACCTGCTGCCTGTTCATCATCGCCCAATACAGAAGAGCGTATACAGAAAGTAATAAATAATATGGCGCAAAACATGCGCAGGCAAAATAAAGGCGGCTGTAATTATATAGAAGCCATCAACGATTACATGGGCGTAAGCAACTAAACTTCAATGCAGAAAATTATTCGTATTGGCACAAGAGAAAGCCAACTGGCCGTTTGGCAGGCAACACTTGTACAAAATCTTTTACAACAAAACGGCTACGCCGCAGAACTTGTTTACATAAAAAGTGATGGTGATATTGACCTTAAAACTCCCTTATATGAAATGGGTGTGCAAGGCATTTTTACCCGCAGCCTTGATATTGCATTATTGAATGAAAGCATTGATATTGCTGTACATTCCATGAAAGATGTACCAACGCAGTTGCCCAAAGGCATTGTACAGGCATCGGTTTTAGAGAGGGCGAATTATAAAGATGTATTGGTTTTTAAAAGTGAGTGGTCAGTAGTGAATAGTCAGTTAGAGAAAACTGCTCACGGTTCACAACTCACAACTCACGACTCACAAATCACCATAGCGACCAGCAGTATCCGCCGCAAGGCGCAATGGCTTCACCGTTACCCGAATTCTATTATAGAAAACTTACGCGGCAATGTAAATACCCGTTTGCGCAAGGTAGAAGAAAGCAATTGGGACGGTGCCATTTTCGCGGCCGCAGGTTTGGAACGCATTAACCTTTTACCCGAAAAATCTATACAGCTTAACTGGATGTTGCCTGCCCCTGCACAGGGTGCTATTATGGTGGTTTGCAGAGAAGATGATGATTTTTGTTTAGAAGCCTGCCAACCCTTTAATCATGAAGCAACAGCTATATGTACGCGTATTGAGCGTGATTTTTTAAGGGCTTTGCTTGGCGGATGCTCTACCCCAATTAGTGCATTAGTAGAAATAAAGGATGATAATATCATTTTTAAAGGAAACCTTGCAGCTACTGATGGCTCGGCACTTGTTACCGTTGAAAAAACCGTTTTACTTAAAGATGCAGAGAACTTAGGTAATATTGCAGCCTCAGAGATTTTACAACAAGGTGGCCAGGCCATAGCAGATGCAATCAACCATGCAAAATAAACCCGTAAACATATTATTCACGCGTCCGCTGGATGCACTTTTGGTGCAAAAGGCAGGTTATAAAAAAATAGTTGTAGACACTGCAACATTTATTATTACCACACCCGTTACAACCAACGAAGTAAAAGAGAAGATAGAAGCATTTAAGAACCAAAAAGCGACTGTTGTTTTTACCAGTACCAATGCGGTGGAAGCCGTGGTATTGCAACTAAAAGAAAAACCAGACTGGGATATATATTGTATTGGTGGTGCCACTAAAGATGCAGTAATTGATTTTTTTGGTGAAACCCGTATAAAAGCCCTGGGCAAAAGTGCGGCGTCTTTGGCAGATAAAATCATTGCTGCCGGCGAGGTTAAAGAGGTAGTATTTTTTTGTGGCGATCAAAGGCTTACAACTTTACCTGAAACACTTGAAGCAAATGGCATTCACACTATTGAAATTGGAATGTACGAAACCATACTTACGCCACAGTTGATAGAAAAAAATTATAATGGTGTTTCGTTTTTCAGCCCAAGTGCCGTGCATAGTTTTTTTGAACTGAACACGGTTGGTATCAACGTTATTTTATTCGCCATTGGCAAAACAACAGCAGCTACCATTGGCAGTTACTGCAGCAATAAAATTGTTACCTGCGAGTGGCCTGGCAGCGAACAGATGATAGACTCAATTATACATTACTTCGATAAAAATTAAAACCCCTTTAAACGTATAAGGTTTCAGAAACCTTATACGTTTAGGTTATTATACGTTAGGTCATTCAAATAAATACAATGCTTAAAAACGATTTATTATTACGAACACTGCGTGGAGAAGCTACAGAACGTGTACCTGTGTGGATGATGCGCCAAGCTGGAAGGTTTTTACCCGAATATCGTGCGTTAAGAGAAAAATACAGCTTTTTTGAAAGATGCCAGACACCAGCCTTAGCTGCTGAAATTACCATACAGCCAGTTGATATTGTTGGAGTTGATGCGGCGATTTTGTTCTCTGATATTTTGGTGGTTCCGCAGGCAATGGGGCTTGAAGTGCAGATGATAGAAAGCAAAGGCCCAGTATTACCAAAACCTATTTCAACCGCAGAAGATGTAAAACGTGTTCATATTCCTGATGTTGACGAAACACTGGGTTATGTTTTTGATGCTATAAAACTGATTAAACAAGAGCTAAATGGCCGTGTGCCTTTAATTGGTTTTGCAGGTGCACCATGGACTTTATTGTGTTATATGGTGGAAGGCAAAGGCTCTAAAACTTTTGATAAAGCCAAAGCTTTCTGCTACACACAACCAGAGCTGGCACATACTGTTTTGCAAATGATTACCGATACCACTATTGCCTATTTAAAAGGCCAGGCAAAAGCTGGCGCAGATGTGGTACAAATATTTGATAGCTGGGGCGGATTGCTTAGTCCGCATGACTTTGAGAATTACTCGTTAAAATATATACGCCAAATAGTGGCAGCATTAAAAGATGAAGTGCTGACCATTGTTTTTGCAAAAGGTGCATGGCAAAGTCTGGATGCTATGGCAGCCACTGGTGCCGCAGGTTTGGGTATTGACTGGTGTATAAAACCACAAGTTGCAAGGCAAATGGCTGGCAGCAATATAACCTTGCAAGGCAATTTTGATCCTGCTAAATTATTGGCTCCTATAACTGTAATACAAAAGGAAACCACTGACATGCTGAATGCCTTTGGCAAAGGCAGGTATATCGCAAACCTTGGTCATGGTATTTTACCTAATGTACCTGTAGACCATGCAAGGGCGTTTATTGATACGATAAAAGAATGGAGAAGTTAGTAGTGAGTGGTGAATGGTGAGTATGGAGAAGTGAAAGGTGAATAGTGAATAGTGAAAGATGTTATAAATTCACAATTAACTTAAACCATAACTATGTTTCTCACATTAAATCATCAAAAGCTTTCTATTTATTCTATTTCAAGAAGTTTTGTATTAGAGTGCTATAAACTTACAAAGCATCACCCTGTTGAAGAAAAATTTGGGATGATTTCCCAAATACGAAGAGCTGCACTTTCTGTTCATTTAAATATTGCAGAAGGTTCATCACGAAAATCAGAGGCAGAGCGAAAGAGATATTTTGAGATAAGCAGGGGTTCTATTATAGAAATTGATGCAGCACTTGATATTGCGAATGATCTGCAATATTTACAAGACTACCACATGGAAAATCTTGGTAAACATATGACAAGCTGTTTTCGATTATTAACAGGATTAATTAATCAAAAGCAAGATTAAAACTTTCACTATTCACCATTCACTTTTCACAAAATGGACATCAAAGGCGATTGGATCAATTACATACATTCCCTTCAAAACCATATTTGCGCTGCATTAGAAGCCTCAGATGGCAAGGCTGTTTTTATAGAAGATGCCTGGCAACGGTCTGAAGGTGGCGGCGGTAAAACAAGGGTTATTGCCAATGGCAATGTGTTTGAGAAAGGTGGTGTAAATACCTCTGTTGTAAGTGGCAATGTAACAGACATTATGCGCAAGCAACTTAAAATGGAAGGCGATAAATGGTTTGCCTGTGGCCTTAGTTTGGTACTGCATCCCATCAATCCTTTTGTACCAACGGTGCATTGCAATTACCGCATGTTTGAGTTGTATGATAAAGATGAAAACCTGATAGACCGCTGGTTTGGCGGCGGTACAGACCTTACCCCCTATTATCTTTTTGAAGAAGATGCAAGGCATTTCCATCAAACTTATAAAAACGTTTGCGATGGTTTTGATACCAGTTTTTTTCCTGCGTTCAAAACAATATGCGACGACTATTTTGTAAACACGCATCGCGGTACTGAAAGGCGCGGCATTGGTGGTATTTTTTACGACCATCAAAAGCCTGATGCGACTAAAGACGTAAATTTTTGGGTAAACTTTGGCAAAGCCTGTGGCGATGCTTTTACAGACGCCTATATACCTATTGTTGAGCGCAGAAAACATTTGCCCTACACCGCTGAAAACAAGCACTGGCAGGAAATACGCCGTGGCCGCTATGTTGAGTTTAACCTGGTGCACGACCGTGGTACCATATTTGGCCTTAAAACCAATGGCCGCATTGAAAGTATTTTAATGAGCCTTCCGCCAACAGTAAGGTTTGAGTATAATTATCAGCCAGAAAAAAATAGCCCTGAGGCGGAACTTCTTGATGCTTGTTTGCATCCAAGAGACTGGATTGCTAATGAAATTGACGCAGAAAGTTGGGCAAAAAAGGCTAATAGCTGTTAGGCAATTTTGGATACCGGCGACTGTATTTCAATTTAACTTCGTTGCGTCGCACACTGCGGCGCTTTGTTCTTTTATCAACTGAATACACTTTAGCTAAAGCATCAAATAGGAACTTAAAGTAAAAAGCTCATTATGATTTTACAACGCCGCAACAGAATTTTAAGACAATCACCAGCTATCAGAAGTTTGATAGCCGAAACCAGTCTTTCGCCCAATGATTTTATTGTTCCTTTATTTATTGTAGAAGGTGAAAATATTGTAGAAAAAATTGCTTCAATGCCGGGCTATTTCAGGTATTCGCTTGATATGACCATACAGGAAGTAAAACAGTTATGGGCATTGGGTTTAAAGAGTGTATTGCTGTTTGTTAAATGCAAGGATGAACTAAAAGATACACGTGGAAGTGAGGCATTAAACGCCGATGGTTTAATGCAGCGCAGCATTAGAGCCATTAAAAATGCAGTGCCTGGAATGCTTGTTATGACTGACATTGCACTGGACCCCTTTAATTCTGATGGCCATGATGGCATTGTTGAAAATGGTGAAATAGTGAATGATATTACCGTGGAAGTACTGGCAGAAATGAGTGTAAGTCATGCAGCAGCAGGTGCTGATTTTGTGGCACCAAGCGATATGATGGATGGCCGTATTGCTGCCATTCGCATGGCTTTGGAAGAAAATAATTTTACTAAAACCGGCATCATGGCCTACAGTGCCAAATACGCTTCCTGCTTTTATGGCCCATTTAGAGATGCACTGGATTCTGCACCTGGATTTGGAGACAAGAAGACCTACCAGATGGATTACAGCAACCGCATTGAAGCTGTTAAAGAAGTCATTATGGATGTGGAAGAAGGTGCTGATATTGTGATGGTAAAACCTGCACTTTCTTATCTTGATATTATTCGTGAAGTGAAGAACGCTGTTGATATTCCTGTGAGTGCTTACAATATTAGTGGTGAATATGCCATGATAAAAGCCGCCGCAAAAATGGGCTGGATCGATGAAGACAAAGCAATTATAGAAACATTGACTTCTATAAAAAGAGCTGGTGCAGATTTGATTGCGACGTATTTTGCAAAGGATGTGATAAGGCTGTTAAACACATAGAACTTGGAACCACAAAGACAGAAAGAAAAGAAGTAACACCAAGAAAAAGACATAAAGAAGATAAGCTGCAAAGGCTTTGTGCTCCTTTGTTACTTGGTGCCTTTGTGGTTTGAAAAAAGTTGTCAATGAAGAAGATAAAATATTTCTACAATACACATACGCTCAGGTACGAAAAACTGAGTACACCTTTACGCGTGCAACTGTTGCGGGTATTTGGTTTCATTGCATCGGCACTGGTTACTGCATTTATTATTGTAAGCATTGCTTACCGTTATTTTCCATCAGCAAACGAAAAGCGTTTGATGCAGCAAAACACCAACCTGCGCAACGATTATACACTTGTTGAAGACCGCGTAAAACAACTGGAACTACAGATGGATGAACTGGAAAACCGGGATAATAATGTGTACCGTTCTGTATTTGAAGCAACGCCTGTACCAGATAGTATCCGCATAAAAGAGATGGAAAAAACAAAAGAAGTAAGTCTTGTGCAGGGGCTTAGTGAAAACGATTTGGTGCAGGGTATGGGCCAGCAACTGAACAACCTTTCGCTACGTGTGGCGTACATGGATAAGAGTTACGCTGAGATAAACAATATGGTGAAGAATAAGGAGAAATTGTTGGCCGCTATTCCTGCCATACAGCCAGTAAGTAATAAAGATTTAAACCGCATTGCAAGCGGTTTTGGTTACCGTATCGATCCTGTTTATAAAGTAACCAAATTTCATGCGGGGCTTGATTTTACTGCACCACAAGGCACACCTATTTATGCCACTGCTGATGGCACCGTTAGAGAAGCTGGTTTTAACAGCGGCGGCTATGGCAATGCTGTTGAAATAAATCATGGCTATGGATACACTACTTTATATGGCCACATGGTGCGTGTGAAAGCAAGAAGCGGGCAAAGTATAAAGCGTGGCGAAGTGATTGGCTATGTTGGCAGCACAGGTAAAAGTACGGGGCCGCATTGCCATTATGAAGTGCACAGGAATGGTAAGCCTATTGACCCTGTATTTTACTTTTATAACGATATTAACCCTGCGCAGTTTGACAGGTTGCTGAAGATTGCGGCCAGTAATAACCAAAGTTTTGATTAATGATGTGACGCGGATTTTTAGGATAACGGATTAAAGCTGACTGCAAAATCATATTATATCCTTACAATCTGCACACTGCGTTTCGCTTTCAAACCCATCATCTATAAACCTTTTTATCAGGTAATTGTAATTGGTACAAACTATCATCATTGGAACCAGAAGTTGCCGTTTTTCTTAAACGTATATTAACCACTATTGGTATTGCACTTTTTTGGATGGGTATTAACTCAACAGCAGGTATTATGTTTGGCCATGCTTTTATTGAAGGCCGTATAACCACTGGTAATATTATTTTTTATGTTTGGTTGGCAATCAGCCTTCCGTTGGTTTTTTGGTGGCTGAAAAAACTTTGGAGTAAACGCATTGACTTTGAAAACTGAAAGGCGGTTGTTAAAATGATTTGCTTATTTTCAACAGTAAACGCCACAAAATGCTATTAATATCCGTTGCACGAAAGACAACAGTTTTGCTTTCATTAACCTTTTTGCTACTCGCCTGCAAAACAGAGCAAACCAAAATACAGGAACAATTAAAAG
This sequence comes from Chitinophagales bacterium, assembly GCA_031424995.1. GTDB lineage: Bacteria > Bacteroidota > Bacteroidia > Chitinophagales > Chitinophagaceae > Parasediminibacterium. The sequence goes on from JANPIP010000013.1 coordinate 21,556, forward strand.
CTACGCAGGACACCATACAATCTTTACAGGCGCAATTGAAAAAAGAATATGAGGTGATCGAAAAAAACACTGCTGGAAATGCCACCCTACCTTCTGACAAATACCTGCAATTGAAGCAGAGATACGACAGTGTTGTTGTAATGAATGATAGCTTACTTAAGCAACTGCAAAGCTTTGAAAATAAATAATTGTATTACCTATGCTGCTCATAAACTGTGGCAGGCACCGCATTTTTTAAATAGTTGGTTTCATCTTGTGTAAGTGTTGGGCTTGCCAATGTTTGCAACGAATCTGTAAGTTGTGTTTCTGTTCTTACACCAACAACAGCAGCCGTTACAGCAGCCTGCTGCAACGCAAAACGCAAAGCCGTTTGGGTTACAGACCTTAGATTATTTGATACAATGCTTACTGCTGCTGCCGCTTTTTTTACTTCAATGTCAGTATGCTGCAAATAATCTTTTGGCGGTTTATCAATTAATAAACCCTGCGCCACACTGCCCTTGCAAGTACAGAAATATTATGCTGTAACAACAGTTCAAAACATGCTTCCTCAGGCCTCCTGTCAAGCAGGCTGTACTGCATCATAACACTTGCAATGTTTGACCTCTTCACATATTCTCTTATCACGTTTGGCCTTATAGATGAGATACCATAGGCACGTATTTTCCCCTGTGCTTTAAGCAGTTCAAATGCCTCAATGGTATCATCAATATTGTCTTCTATCATGCCGCCATGTAACTGATACAAATCAATATAATCAGTCTGCAATCTTTTAAGGCTTTCTTCAATTGCGGCCACAACATGTGCCTTGCCTGCATCCCAACCAAACGCTTTACTGCCAGGCTTTATAATATTTCCCACCTTGGTGGCAATAATTACTTTATTGCGCCTGCCTTTAAAAGCTTTGCCTACAAGTATTTCATTGGTGCCATCTTCATAAATATCTGCGGTATCAAAATAATTGATGCCCTCGTCAAAAGCTTTAGAAAGGATGTTTCTATTTTCTTTTGTATCGCCTTTTAACGACATGCAGCCAAAGCCAATTTCGCTGATACTGATAGTAGTGCTGCCTAATGTTGTATAATTCATTGCATGAATTTTAAAGAACAACAAATATCAGTACATCTGGTTTTTTAAGAAGTAATACATTTGAATTACATCAACCCAAAACATCAACCCAAAAATGCCACGTATTGAATTGTTTACTGAAATAAATGCACCTGTTGATATTGTGTTTCACCTTTCACGCAGTATTGACCTGCATAAAATCTCTACACAACATACAGGCGAGCAAGCCATAAGCGGTAAAACATCTGGCTTAATTGAATTGAATGAAACTGTAGAATGGAGGGCAAAATATTTTGGTATATGGCAGCATTTAACCAGTAAAATAACAGCGATGGATCCTCTTTTTTATTTTGCCGATGAAATGGTAAAAGGTGCTTTCCATTCCTTTAAACATGAACATCATTTTTGAAAAAAAACTTACGGCACATTAATGAGCGATGTATTTGTGTACCGTTCTCCATTGGGTTTGTTGGGTAAAGCTGCTGATGTTGTTTTTTTAAAAAAATACATGAAGCAACTGCTTTTAAAGAGAAACCATATTATAAAATTGTATGCAGAGGGCGAAGAATGGAAATCTTTGCCTGGCTCAGTTGTGCTGCTTTAAAAACCCAATGGTTTTATTCACAATATCTTCTGTTGCCGCTGGTAAATAATCATGCGGCCAGGGATGGCTTCTGCCAAATACATGGTCACTTACTACAGTAAACATTTCAGCATTTGGTTGCGCTTCTTTTAAAAGATAAGCCTTGCTAACAGGTACTGCATTATCGTTGGTGCCATGGCAAATAAGTACTGGTACAGTAGTATTTTTTATTGCTTCGCAGATGTTCAGGCGTTGCTGATTTTGCTCATAATCTTCATGCAATTGGTAGTACAAAGGCATCTGCTGTTTGGTGCGCCCATTCTCATAATACTGTACGCCTTTTGCTTTCCAGTCTTCCATTTTTTCTACAGTCCAACTGCCCCACGGTGTTTTACATTCTGCAATAGCAGCCCAGGTAACCAGTTGGTTTATACGCTTATCTTCTGATGCAAAAATGATGGCAATACCGCCGCCCATACTGTGGCCAATAAGGCTGATGTTATTGGTGTTGATGTTATTGTGGTAAGGATTGGCGGCATCACAAATCCAGTCAGTAACTATTTGCAGGTCATTCAACTGTTTACTGTAGTTGTTATTGCCAAAGGCTTCAAGGTTTGTAAAGTCTTCTGGTGTTTGTGGTGCAGTGTCGTTATGCGAGAAATTGAACTTTATAAATACGAAACCTTCTTCTGCAAAAAGAGCTGCTATCATATCAAAATTTGCCCAGTCTTTAAAGCCATTAAACCCATGCGCATATATTACTACAGATTTTTGCAAACCATCTTCGTTAAAGAAAATGTCAATTGCTACAGGCAACCCGCTTGCCCCATTAATAACTATATTTTTCTCTTTTTTCATATACTTAAAGTTATAACAAAAAAGACTGTACTTTTTCCCTACCACAAAAGCCATATACCCAATGTGAGTTTTGGGACAACATTCGTTGTGACAAAGGCACCCGCCACAAAACATTTTGTGACAACTATGTTTGTGACAAACAATAAACGTGGCTACGGGTATAATAATTTAGGATTAAATTACATAGCTGGCGGTTGTAAAACTGCAAATGCAACGTACCATTGCATAAAATACGCATACAGTTAAATGAAAAAGATTCTTGAATACAGGAGGTTACTTGGGGTTGAGAAAGCCGTAGAACTGAAGGAGTTAAAAACCATCTACCGCAATTTTATGAAGGAGTTTCATCCTGACAAGTTTAATAATGACGAGGATGGCAAACATGCCGCGGAGGAAAAAAGTAAAAAAATTATAGAAGCTTACCACTTCTTGGTAAGCATTGCACCAGAAACGCAGACCCAGTTTTTACCACAGTACACTGCTACAATAACAGAGGCATCTATTGTTGATTTTCAGTATAAAGCAGAAACCTTACAGATAGATTTTTCTGATGGAAACAGCTACGAATATTTTGCGGTACCAAAAGCAACTTATATAAAACTGGTGAATTCAGATTCGCAGGGCAGGTTTGCCCGCAGGCATATTTGTTCTTCATTTGTTTACAGGAATATTAGTAAAATGGTAAACAACGCACAACCTGCATAAACCAACCATTTTTAAATAATAAATAAGGGAAATCAATATTGATTTCCCTTATTTATTTTAGGCAAACTCAACAACGATTGTTTGCGGCAATTTGCCAAATATTTTCACAAACATTTTCATGCGTTTTGGTTTTGGTATATAATTGTTCAAGCCTTGTTTTTTAGTTTTCTTTTTCACGAAATTTTTTATTCCTATTCCAATGCCCGCAGCCAGTAATGTTTCATTAGATAGTGGATCAGGCAAATCTCCAGGATCGCCAGGTGGTTCCCACGCTCTACGAAACTTGCAGTTTCGTAGGCATATTCTGTTGCTTGCAGCAACCATTGCCAAAGGCAATATAATAGTTCTGCGGAACTGCAAGTTCACGCAGAGCAGGGAGGAAGTAAAACCTTGAAGGACTCCCAAAAGACCTTCAAGGTTTGAGGCTGCATTTTGCTGCCCACTCGCGCAGGCCTCCCGGCCTGTGTGTAGCTTCATCTGCAATAAACATCACAATTGAAAACAAGTAACGTGCAGGCACAGGCCAGAGGCCATGTGCCAGTAAGAGACTTAGTACAGCAAATTTTACCTGTCTTGGATGACTAATGATGAAGTGATTGCAAACTCAGGCCAGCGATGGCTTTTTATTGCCGTAAATGGTAGCGAAGAAAATGATAACCGATGATTTTAAAAAACATAAGCAGTGATTTTCAGAATCACCGCTTATAATTATGAACAACATAACCAATGATTAGCTTCAACATAACCGAAGATTAAGAACAACATAACCGATGATTTTCAGAATCACCGCTTATAATTAAGAACAACATAACCGATGATTAGCTACAACATAACCGAAGATTAAGAACAACATAAGTGATGATTATGGAAAAGATAAGCGGTGATTTTTGTGCAAGGGTGTAAAGCTTTTAAACACTGAAAAGACCTTGAAGGTTTTTAGAAACCAACTTTGGTGGTGTGTTGGTGCGGTGTTATGTTCATCAAACGGTGCTATATTCTGCTAAACATATTATGACAAAAGTATCAACACATCCCAACGTATATTGAATTACTACATTGATAGGTTTGTAGTTTGTCTTTTTTTGATTTTGTAGTAAAATCGCTTCACGCCGTAACAGTGCTTGTAGCTGAAGGGCGAGAAAGAAGAGCAGCGGGAGATAATTTCTGATTTTTTATTGCCCGCAAATAGCGCAGATGTAAGCAGAAGAGGCAAAACTATTCAGTAACAACATCAGCGAAAATCAGCGGCATCTGCGGGAGATAAACTACACCAAGTTAAACGCCTGCGCAAACTTTACAATATCATAATTGTTTTGAACACCCAATTTGTTTTTAATATTTCTTCGATGTGTGGTGGCCGTTTGTTCAGAAATAAAAAGCTTTTCCGCAATTTGGGCAGAACTTAAACCCTTTGCCATAAAGGCCAATATTTCCCTTTCCCTTTTGGTGAGTGATAAGAATAAAGACTGCTTGGCACGTATAAAATTATTTTCGCCCAATAACCTCTCTACTTTTTCGGTAAAATGGTGCTTAGGGTCAATTCGCATGGCGTAGGTAATGGTTAAATGAGGCTTTCCTTCTTCATCTCGCATAAATATTTTAACAGCACTTACATGCCAGTGCCAGGTATCGTTGCTAAAAAGCGCACCTGCTGGAAAAAAGAAATGATTTCTTCGTTGTTGTTACGCTCAATCAGGCCAAATAATTTAGGTACATAATCCCTGGCATCATCCTCATTAAAAAAACGATCATAGTATTCTGAACCTTCCATGCTGGTAAGTTCTTCTATCGTCATGTTTAATAACTCAAGCCCACGCTGGCTCATGTAAACAACTTTCCAGTTTTTTATATTATGGATAATTACAACACCTGGTAAAAGGTCGAAAGCCGGTGCCTTTTCTGTAATTGTTTGCTCTATTTCTTCTTCTAAGTTGCGGTTGTGCTTTGGTTTACCTGGCATTGTAGAATAAAAGTTGCTTTATTCCAAATATACCTACAAGTAGGTATTTTTTAACAAAGTATTTAAGCTTAATTTCGTTTTGAAACTTCAATCAAATAGCTTACCCGCTATAGATTGATTGCAATTACCTCCCCGTATTGATGATACTAACTGATGGCCCAAGTTGAATGTAGCAACGGGAAAAAACCCGTTTGTCGACACGAAAAAAATATCTGGCTACTTTTTGATTTATGAAGAGTTGTTGTAGTGAAGAGCAATTAAAGGCTTGCCTGTAATAACCTGTACTGTTGATTGCCGAAAAAATTGCTGAATACCTTTTAAATGCGTTTAAAAACTTGTTATGTATAACCCTAACCCTTTTGCCAAAACTTTTGCTACAGTATTGGCTTTTATTTTTTTCTTCTCTAATTTACAATTGCAGGCACAAAGCATTAACCTTGAAAGCAACCCGGATGCTGGTACAGGGATTTGGGGTAATCCCATCCTGTACAATGGTAACTTGTGTTACCAGTATTATAATGCCTCTGGTAAATACCAGTTAGCCAAATTCAGCAATATATCATTAACAGTAACTTTAGTAAGCAATCCAGATGCGAGTACTGGCTTCCGCGGTTACCCAATTGTATATGGGAGTAATCTGTATTTCCAGTATCAAAATGCTTCCAATAAAAATCAACTAGCCAAATACAATGGCACTTCGGTAACCTTGATAAGCAATCCGGATGCAGGGGAAGGCTTTGCTGGTAGTTGCATTGTATACGGCAGTAACCTGTATTTCCAGTATAAAAATGCTTCCAATAAATACCAACTAGCCCGATATGATGGTAACTCTCTAACACTGGTAAACAACCCTGATGCAGGCGGCGGCTTCACTGGCAACTCCATAGTATATGGTAGCAATCTGTATTTTAAGTATCAAAATGCATTGGGTAAATATCAACTAGCTAGCTACGATGGAACTTCAATAACCCTTGTAAACAACGTAGATGGTGCCATAGGGTTCCAGGGAACCTTAATTGTCTACGGCAGCCATTTGTTTTCACCATATCTTAGTGCATCTGGCAAAAATCAATTGGCCAAATACGACGGAATTTCTGTAAGCTTAGTTAATAACCCAGATGCAAGTATTAGCGTGGACGATCAGAGTAATCCCATTGTACATGGCAGCAAGCTCTATTTTAAGTACATAAATACCTTTGCTAAGCTTCAATTGGCTTGGTACGATGGGACTTCTATATCTCTCGTAACTAACCCTGATGCTGGCTATGGCTTTCAACAAAATCCCATTGTGTATGGTAGCCATCTGTATTTTCGATATTATACTGCATCCAATAAAAATAATTTGGCCAAATATGATGGGGCATCGATAACCTTAGTAAGCAACCCGGATGCAGGGGCAGGATTTGATGGCAGTAGCATTGTGTACGGCAATCAACTTTATTTCCAGTATTATAATGAATCCAACAAAATCCAATTAGCCAAATATGATGGAACTTACCTAACCCTGATAACCAACCCTGATGCCGGCTATGGGTTCCAGGGCAGCCCTATTGAGTATGGTAATAAGCTGTACTTTCCTTATCAAAATACTTCCGGTAAAAACCGGTTGGGTATATTGGTTTCCGCCAATACCAATCTTGCTTCACTAGCAAGTTCCAGCCCTATCACAGAAACATTTTCATCCTCTATTACATCATATTCTGCAAGTGTCGCTAACAGTAAAACAACTATTACAGTAACGCCAACAAAGGCAGATACCAATGCAAGCATACAGGTAAGGCTAAACAGTGGCAGTTATGCTACCGTCACTAGTGGTAATGCTTCAGACGCACTGGCATTAAATGTTGGCAGCAACACTATAGATGTAAAAGTAACCGCACAGGATGGCACCACTACAAAAACATATACCATAACGGTAACAAGGGCAGCACCCCCAACCTCCATTACTTCCTTTACACCTTCCTCAGGGTCGGTGGGCAGCCTGGTAACTATTACGGGTACAAGCCTGGGTACACCAACTGCTTTAACCATTGGTGGGGTAACCGCTATACCTGTTTCAAACACAGGTACCCGCCTTGTGGCCATGGTAATGCCAGGTGCTACAACTAGTAATATAGGCATTACTACAGCAAATGGTACTGCTGCCAGTGCAGGTAGTTTTACCATTAACACTGCTGGCGTACCCAACACACAGCAGGGCAATAAGTTGGTGGCGACTGGTAATGTGGGTGCGGCAAGGCAGGGCTATGCCATAGCACTTAGTGCAGATGGCAATACCGCTATAATTGGCGGCTATCAGGATAACAGCAGCCGGGGTGCTGCATGGATATATACCCGCAGCGGCAATACCTGGACACAGCAGGGCGGCAAACTCGTAGGCACTGGAAGTACAGGTGCTGCAGGACAAGGAGTATCGGTATGCCTAAGTGCGGATGGCAATACAGCTATAGTAGGTGGTGACAATGACAACAGCGCAGTTGGGGCCTTATGGGTATTTACACGTTCAGGAAGTACCTGGACGCAGCAGGGCAGCAAGCTAGTGGGTACAGGCAATACCGGCACTTCGTACCAGGGCTATACAGCATCATTAAGTGCAGACGGCAATACCGTGATAACGGGTGGGTATGGTGATAATGGCAGACGTGGTGCTGTATGGATTTTTACACGCAGCGGCAGTACCTGGACACAACAGGGCAACAAACTGATAGGCAGCGGCAGTGTGGGTATTGGAAACCAGGGAGTTTCAGTAAGTATGAGCGCGGATGGCAATACTGCCATTGTGGGCAGCAATTCTGATAACAGCAATGTAGGTGCGGCATGGGTATATGCCCGCAGCGGTAACACCTGAAGCCAGATGGGCAGTAAACTTGTAACAATAGATTATACAGGCAGCACGCCACACCAGGGGTATGCGGTGGCCATAAATGCAGACGGTACTACCATTGCCATTGGCGGCCATGGCGACAATAATTTTAAAGGTGCCGTATGGATATATACCCGCAGTGGCAGCACATGGGTACAGCAGGGTAGCAAACTGGTAGGCACAAGCATGATAGGCGATTCCTTTTATGGTTCTGCGGTATCTTTAAGTGCAGATGGCAATACTGCCATGGTAGGTGGTTATAACGACAACAATAAACAGGGAGCCATATGGATGCATTCACGTAACGGAAGCACGTGGACACAACAGGGCAGCAAACTGGTGGGTACTGGTAACACCGCCGCCATACTAGGGGTATCTGTATGCCTGAGTTCCGATGGCACTACTGCTATGTCTGGTGGCTGTTTAGACAATAGTTCACAGGGTGCTACCTGGGTGTACAATTTTGTGCCATCCACCAATGCCAACCTTTCAGGGCTGGCAATCAGTTCCGGTACCTTATCGCCTGCTTTTGCAGCCGTAACAACTACTTACTCTGCAAGCGTAGCTTATAATACCGCAAGTATTACGGTAACGCCAACAAAAGCAGATATTAATGCCAGCATACAGGTAAGGGTTAACGGCGGGAGCTATGTTAGTGTAACAAGTGGCAGTGCATCAGGCGCACTGGCATTAAATGGCGGCAGCAACACGATAGATATAAAAGTTACTGCCCAAGATGGAGCGACGATTAAAACTTATAACATAACGGTACAAAGACCAACCCCTTCCATCACTTCGTTTACTCCTTCATCCGGGCCTATAGGCAGCCTTATAACTATAACTGGCGTAAACCTTGGTACACCTACTGCTTTAACCATTGGCGGGGCTAATGCTATACTCATTTCCAATACCGGAAGCAGTTTAGTTGCAATGGTAATGCCTGGAGCTACATCGGGCACCATAATGATAACTACTTCATCTGGATCCTCATCCAGCTCTTCAAATTTTTCAGTTACATCTACATTGATTCCAAATAAACAACAGGGTGGTTTGTTAACAGGAACAGGAAATTCAGGTCTGGCAACACAAGGTGAATCGGTGGCTTTAAGTGCTGATGGAAATACAGCTATTGTAGGTGGTTCAAATGATAATAACGGTAATGGGGCAGCATGGATATACAAACGAAGTGGGGGCACTTGGAGTCAACAAGGCAGCAAGCTGGTAGGAACAGGCAACACTGGTAATGCAAGGCAAGGCTATTCAGTAGCGTTAAGTGCTGATGGGAATACAGCTATTTTGGGTGGAATTGCAGACAATAGCGGTACTGGTGCAATTTGGGTATTCACCCGTTCAGGGAACGAGTGGATACAGCAGGGAACCAAATTGGTTGGATCAGGCAGTGCAGGTACATCCAGGCAAGGTAGTGCTGTATCACTTAGTGCCGATGGAAATACAGTTATTGTGGGCGGGTATACAGATGACTTTAACACAGGCGCAGTATGGATATTTGTACGTTTGGGTATCCAGTGGGCGCAACAGGGAAACAAACTAATTGGAACTGATAATACAGGGAATTCATTACAGGGTATTTCAGTTTCTTTAAGTGCAGACGGAAATACAGCTATTGTAGGTGGATATGGCGACAACAGTAATCAAGGTGCAGTGTGGGTTTATATTCGCAACGCAGGTATATGGACTCAACAGGGTGGCAAACTTTTAGGAACAGGGAGTTGCGGACAGGCCAGACAGGGATCATCTGTATCACTTAGCGCAGACGGAAATACAGCCTTGGTAGGTGGCGTTGCTGATAATAGTCAGGGGGCTGCATGGGTGTTCACACGAACCTCTGGCTTATGGAGTCAGCAAGGAAGCAAATTTACTGGTACGGGGAACGCAGGGAACGCGCAGCAGGGAAGATCTGTTGCTCTAAGTGCCGATGGTAATACAGCAATACTTGGTGGATACAGCGATGATATGAACCAAGGAGCAATATGGATATTTATCCGGAACGGTAATGTCTGGAATCAATATGGAAGTAAGCTGGTAGGAACAGGTAACACTGGCAATGCCAGACAAGGCTATTCAGTCGCTTTAAGTGCTAACGGCACAACAGTTATCTCAGGTGGGCATCATGATAATGAAGGCGAAGGTGCCGCATGGATTTATACATTCAGCTCTTTGCACTATGCTGATCTTTCAGGCTTAATATTAAGTTCTGGTTTAATTGCGCCAGATTTTAATGCAGCCCAAACCAGTTACAGCGCAAGTGTATCTAATGCCACAATAAGTGTAATCGTAACACCTTACCCACCACCTACTGCAACAGTTGCAGTACGTATAAATACTGGACCATTTGGTAATGAAAGTATGCCGCTACAGTTAAATGTTGGCAGCAATATCATTTATGTTAAAGTTACAGCGGAGGATGGGACTACTACAAAAATATATACCATTACAGTAACCAGGGCTGCTGCATGTACTGCACCCGAGAGTCCTTCTCTTTCTGCTACCAACGATAATTTTTGTAATGGTGGCAGTACCACACTCAGTGTAACTTCCGGCAACCTTAACAGCGCAAGTGCGTGGAAATGGTATACCGGCAGTTGTGGTGGTACTTTGGTGGACAGTGGTACAAGCATTACAGTTTCACCAACGTCTACCACTACCTATTATGCAAGGGGCGAGGGTGGTTGTGTAACACCAGGCACCTGCGCCAGTATAACATTAACGGTGTACCCAACCATTACCCCTTCGGTAACCCTTACAGCTACACCATCAGGCACCATAACAAGCGGTACCAGCGTAAGCTTTACTGCGAATGCTATAACACCAAATACCAATCTTTCAAGTTACTACTACACCTGGCGGCTTAATGGTAATACAGTGCAAAGCAGTAACTCATCTACTTATAGCAGCACAACGCTTGCCCATAATGATTCGGTTACAGTAATCGTATCTATGACAGCCAATGCAGGATACTGTCTTAATACTGGCAGTGGTATAAAGGATACCATTGTAATGGCTGTTTCAACGCCAGGCACCTGGTATTCAAAAAGTACAGGAAACCTTAATTCAATCGCTACATGGGGAGAGTATCCTGACGGTTCGGGCAGCCAGCCTTCTACTTTTGGTACCGGTACTTTTAAGCTATCAAACCGTACTTCTTACCCATTAACAAACGGTGATTGGTCAAATGGCGGAACAGTTGATATTCCCGCAGGAAATACCTTACATATCAACAATGGCACTGTTTTTACTGCTTCCAAAATAACAGGTACAGGTTCCATTTCGGGTACTTCCAATAATTCACGATTAACCATAACAGGTTCAGATTCTTCCACTTTATATTTTACTCCCGGTGCTAATAGCCTGTTTTCATTGCTTGTATCAAATGGAAAAGTAAAACTGGGTAATGCTTTAAACGTTTATGGTGGTTTAACCCTTGATGGTGGTGCAATAATGTATACCTCAAATCTGCTTACACTTAAAAGCTCTTCTATTCAAACGGCAGTTGTTCATCCTGTTAGCGGCACCATCAGCGGTAATGTAACGGTAGAACGTTATATACCCAGCAGTGGCCGTAAAAGCTATGTAATGCTGAGTGCACCTGTAAATAGCCCTACCATTTACAATGCCTGGCAGGAGGGCGGTGCAGCAACACTGGGTTATGGTATGCAAATAACAGGGCCAGCAGGTACTTCTGCCGCCAATGGTTTTGATGCCACCAGCTTTTCAGGCTTTGCAGCCATATTTACCTATAATGATAATATTACAATACCAACAGATAAGTGGGTGGGGCTTACCAATACAAACATAAATACACTTGCACCAGGTAAAGGTTATATGGTGTATGTGCGTGGCGACAGAACCATACGGCCAAGCAGCAGTGCTGTAAGCAATACCATATTAAGGGCCACAGGTACACTTGCTACAGGGGTGGTAACGCCAGCACTGGTTACCCCACAACCCAATAAATACAACCTCATTGCCAACCCTTATGCCTGCCCTGTTGACTGGACATCGGCAGGTATTACAAAAACCAATATCAGGGATGCCTTTTGGGTGTATGACCCTGCTACTGCACTGTTTATAACTTATAATAATGGCATCATTTCACCCGCTAATACACGTGTAAGCAAATACCTACAGAGCGGGCAGGCTTTCTTTATACAAAACGCAGCTACAGGTACGCCATCCATCACTTTTAATGAATCAGCCAAAGCACCTGCAGCAAGTACTGCTGTAAATACTACGGTTTTGGGTGAAGTAGCAATGCCTGCAAGGCTTGACATTAATGTGTACCGATCAGACAGCAGCCTTGCAGATGGCGTGGTGGCTTTGCTGGGCAAAGAATATTCAAAAGCAATAGACAAAGAAGATGCGGGCAAGATGGACAATCTTACAGAAACATTTTCACTGCTGCGCAACAATACCAAATTAAGCATAGAAGGCAGGCCGTTAACAGGCAACGATACACTGTTTTTTACAATGGAAAACTTCAGCAAAAAAGCGTACAAAATGGAAATTAATGGCGAGCAATTTACAGGGCACACATCCGCTATACTTGCTGATAATTACACAGGCACTAAAACACCACTTAACCTTAACGGCACCAATGTTTATCCCTTTACCGTTAACGGTGATGAGGCATCAGCGACAGGCAACAGGTTTATGATAACATTTGGAAGCAGTACCGCCACCATTGCAGATGTTGCTGCCGGCAGCGGCTTTAGTGTTAAGTTAAGCCCTAACCCTGTAAAAGACAGGTTAACCCTTGCTTTTGAAAAACCAGTTGCTAAAAACACAACAATCACAATTATAAACAGCCTTGGGCAGGTAGTAAAAACAATTAAAGCGGGTAAGCAAGCCGCGGGTACTTTAAACATATCTATGGCCGCATTGCCTGCGGGAATGTACAGCGTGCAGTTGCTTGCAAACGAAAAACCAACGGCGGTATATAAAATAGTAAAAGAATAAAAACAAAACCCAAACACTTAAAAAATGGTTATGAAAATATTATTAAATAAACAGGCAAGAACGATTATTTTAACGTTAGCAGTATTTGTGCTGCCCACAATAGCATCTGCACAATTTGGCCCTTTACCAGACAGTGGTTCACCAGATGGGCCTGAATCAACAGACGTACCTTTTGATGGCGGGCTTTCTATTTTAATTGCAGGTGCTGCAGGCTATGGCATTAAAAAGTACCGGAATTATAAAACACAGAACGAGAATTAGCCATTTATGATTGCAAAACTTTCCCCCTTTTACAGGTACTACGGCAGCTACCTGTTAAGATTGTTTGGCATATTTGCACTACTGTTTTACGGTACCTCTGAAGTTGTAATGCGGGTTGTAACACCCGGAAGGCGTTTTTATATTCCTTTTCTTAACCAGTATTTCAATTACCTGGAATGGTTGCGGAAAGCGGTGATTCACCTTGCGTGGATAATATTAAAGCTTTTAAGCTACCCTGCTATTATTGAACAAAACTGGGGTTTAGCTATTGGCAACAAGCATGTTTTTATGGCCCATGAATGCACAGGCTATGGTGTTATGGCTTTTTGGATAGCTTTTGTATTTGCCATAACTGCAAACAAAAAGTGGCTACACCAATTAAAATGGATCGCAATTGGTATTGCAGCCATCTGCCTAGTAAATTCATTACGTATCATTTCACTGCTGCTTACCATGCACTATCATTGGCCGGCCTTGCTGCCCTTTGACCATCATACCAATTTTAATATTATAGCCTACATAGTTCTTGCTGTAATGATGAAGTTTTATATTAACCATATTGAAGGCAGTAACGAAAAAGGAATACGACCTGCCTAAAGAGAAAACTACAGTGTGAAGCCGCATTCTAAACCCACTGCCGGGAAAATTGAATTTTACAGGCGGCGTTTAACAAATTCTCCCGTGCGGGTAAAGGAAAAAATCTAGTGGGGAGAAGGAGGTTATCTAGTGGGGAGAAGAAGATTATCTAGTGGGGAGAAGGTGCTTCATCCGTAGAGGGATTAAAATGAACGGGCAGAAAACAATTTTTAAAGACTATTAATAAAAAGGGGCGAATTATACCATTGTCGTTTTAAAGTTCGCATTATCGTGGTAGTTGGTATTACAATCTTCCATTCTTTATTTCATCAACTACCGCTGGGTCTAACAGGGTACTTGTATCGCCAAGGTTTTCTGTTTCGCCTTCGGCGATTTTACGCAAAATGCGGCGCATAATTTTACCACTTCTTGTTTTTGGTAAGCCGCTTACAAACTGAATTTTGTCAGGCTTTGCAATGGCCCCTATTACACGTGTAACGGTTGCTAATATATCTTTCTTAGACAAGGCATCATCGTCATGTTTGCTATTAAAAGTTACATACGCATACTCGCCCACGCTCTACGAAACTTGCAGTTTCGTAGGCATATTCTGTTGCTTGCAGCAACCATTGCCAAAGGCAATATAATAGTTCTGCGGAACTGCAAGTTCACGCAGAGCAAAGCCCAACAAAGTACAAAGCGTACAAGTGTCCGCCTGAGGCGGAACAAAGCTCAATTAGTGTTCTGCTGCCCGTTCCATAAAAAAAGCAAAAGGGCCATGCAAGTTTTGCATGGACCTTTTGTGATTAAAAACCTTGAAGGTCTCTCAAAAGACCTTCAAGGTTTGAGGGTATTACCAGATATGTGTACGCTGTTCTTTGGGTTTGTACATTTTATCTGCGGGTGTAATGCTGAAGGCATCGTACCATGCATCAATATTGGTGAGGGGTGCATTGCCACGGTGTATGCCGGGAGAATGCGGGTCGGTATTGATGAGCTGTGCCTGTGTTTCGGGCAGGGCGTTGTTGCGCCAAACCTGTGCCCAGCTTAAAAAGAAACGCTGCTGTGGTGTAAAGCCATCAATCTTTTTGCCTGCTTTAAACTGCGGCGTTTTGGTGAAGGCTTCGTAAGCAATGCTGAGGCCGCCAAGGTCTGCAAGGTTTTCGCCAAGGGTTAGCTTGCCTTTTACGTGAATGGTATCAAGCACGGTCAATGCATCGTACTGTTTTACCACTTCATCTGCCTTCGCAATAAACTTGGTGGCATCGTCTTTACCCCACCAGTCTTTAAGGTTGCCAACAGCATCAAACTGACGGCCCTGGTCGTCAAAGCCATGCGTCATTTCATGGCCAATTACAGCGGCAATGCCACCATAATTTACAGCGTCATCCGCACCAAAATCAAAGAAGGGAAACTGTAAAATACCGGCAGGAAAAGTAATGTCATTATTAGATGGACTATAAGAAGCATTGATAGTGGGCGGTGTCATTCCCATTTCAGTTCTGTCAACAGGCTTGCCCATTTTGTTTACATTAAAGTTGTAAAACCAAACACTGGCGCTGCGCACATTATTGTAAAAGTCAGTGCGGTTTGCGGTGATGCCTTCATAAGCTCTCCACTTGTCAGGGTAGGCTATCTTTTTGGTAATGGCGTTCAGTTTTTCCAGTGCTTTTTTCTTGGTAGCATCGCTCATCCAGTCAAGCCGTTGAATGCGCTCACCAAAAGTGGTTTGCATATTGTTTACCAGGTTCACCATGTATTCTTTGGCTTCGGGCTTAAAGTATTTTTCTACATACAGTTCGCCAATCATATCGCCCAGCATACGGTCAATAAGGCTGCTCATACGCTGCCAGCGCGGGGTTTGTTCTTTCTGACCAGTTTGTACGCGGTTAAATTCAAAGTCGGCATTTACAAAAGCGCTGCTTAGGTAAGGGGCTGCGCTCTTAACCACATTCCAGCGAAGGTAATTTTGCCAGTCTTTAACAGGCACGGCATTTAACATGCTATCAACTGATTTTAAGAAAGAAGGATTGCTTGCCAAAATACTGTCTGCACCTTTAATTTTAGATTCCGTTAAAGTGCTTGCCCAGTTAATGTTTGGCGTAATGACGCTAAGGTCTTTTACCGCAAACTTGTGGTAGGTTTTGTTGGGGTCGCGCATTTCTATACGGCTCATTTGTGCATTGGCCAATGCCTTCTCTATGTTAAAAACAGAAGCTGCACTTGCTGCTGCCGTGGCTGCATCTTCGCCCACCAGCGTAAACATTTTTTGCAGGTACAATTTATACGCTTCGCGGATTTTTACGCTGCGGGTATCATCTTTTAAATAATAATCCCTGTCTGGCAAAGAGGTACCGCCCTGCCCAACTGATGGCATGTTTATCATCACATTTTTCCTGTCTGGCCCAACACCCATGGTGTACAAAGCACCGCCCATACCGCTTGTGCGAAGGGCAATTATTTCATGCAACACATCCTGCTTGCTGGCGATGTTTTTTAGCCTGTCAAGCACTGGTTTAATGGGTTGATAGCCTTTGGCTTCAATAGCTGCGCTATCCATGCCGCTGGCATAAAAGTCACCAATAATTTGTTTTTTACGGTCGCGTGTGGTGTTGGTGTTTGCGGCATCATCCAGTAAGCCTTGCAGGCGTTTAGAGCTTTCTTCGCGTAAACCATCAAAGCTGCCCCAGCGTGTTTTAGAAGCGGGTACGGGATTGTTTTTCATCCAGTTGCCATTGGCGTAGAGGTAAAAATTATCGCCTGGTTTTATTGATAAGTCCATGTTAGACTTATCAATGTATTTCATTTTCTTTGGTGGCATTGGCTTCTTTGGGCCATCCACTGCAAATAACTGCGTACTTACCAGTAATGCAGTTGCCAGTAATTGTGACTGATGTTTTAGTTTCATACATTTCATTTTTGGGGAGACAATAAATGTAGCAAGGGAAAGAAAAGCGAATTGTATGTTTGTTGATAAGCGGGAGATATATTTTATAAAAGCGTTAAAAACAGATTAATGAAGCATAGGTATACGGGTTATGTATTGATGATAGCGGTATTGATTTCAGCTTGCAGTACGCAGAAAAAAGCGGCTGTAAAAAGCGCTTGGAGTTTTGAAAATGCGGCTTCATCACTGGTAATAAATGACAGTAACCTGCTGACAGCGCATATTGGTATAAGCATTTATAATCCTGCCGAAAACAAGTACCTGTATAATTACCAGGGCGATAAATACTTTGTGCCTGCGAGTAATGTAAAGCTGTTTACCTGCTATGCTGCCATGAAAAATTTGGGTGATAGTTTGGTGGGGTTGAGGTATAAGAATAGTGGGGGTGATTATTTGATACAAGCTACTGGCGATCCAACTTTTCTTCACAAAGACTTTAAAAACCATCCAGTTTTTAATTTTTTAAAGAGTAAACCTACCTTATCACTTTCCACTAATAACTGGCACGAAAAGCCTCTTGGTTTTGGATGGGCTTGGGATGACTACAATAGCGATTATATGTGTGAACGTAGTCCGTTTCCTATATTCGGTAATGTAGTTAGGTTCTTAAAGGAAGCCAAAGGCAATGCGATAAAAGTATTGCCCTCAAAATTTGATTCTTTAATTTTTAATAAAAAGCTGTTTAGGATAAACGATTCAGTTCAGATTCAAAGAGAGTTTGCAGAAAATGAATTTTCTGTTAGTAAGGGAGCGTCAAAGTTTAAATCTTTGGAAATACCTTTTGTTACGCATAATTTCAATGTTCCTCTTGTTTTACTAAATGATACTCTAAAACTAAGATGGCCAATTAGTGAAGTTTCTAACTGGCAAGAATTTCCTAGAACGAGTAATATTGTGTATTCCCAACCCACAGATTCTCTCTTAACCCCCATGATGCACCGCAGCGATAACTTTTTTGCAGAACAAACTTTACTGATGATAAGCAATGAAAAGCTGGGTGTAATGAATGATGAAAGGATTATTGACACCTTACTTAAAACAGATTTTAAAGGCTTGCCGCAAAAGCCCAAATGGGTAGATGGCAGCGGCCTTAGCCGTTACAACCTTATTACGCCACAAGATTTTACATGGGTGCTTACGCAGATGAAGAACAACTTTTCGTGGAAGCGTATTACTACCATATTAGCCACAGGCAATGAAGGCACTTTAACCAATTATTATAAAGACCTGCAGGGTAAACTGTTTGCCAAAACAGGAACGCTGAGCAACCAGGTAGCATTAAGTGGTTACCTTATTACCAAACAAAATAAAACACTCGTTTTCTCTGTGCTGGTAAACAATCATCAAACATCTGCAACACTTGTACGCAGGGCAGTTGAAAAGTTTTTGATGGGAGTGTATGAGAATAATTGATTTCTTAACACATAGATACAATAGTTAAAACAAAGAGCACATAGGCTGATATTATCAAGCTATGTGCTCTCTCTTATTTGTATGTTGCTATGTGTTTAACCAGCTTTCATTATCTCAAACTTATCACCATCAAATAAACCTTTATCACTCAGTTTTAAATGTGGAATTACCAGCAGTGCCATAAAGCTGAGTGTCATAAAAGGTGCGGCTAATGTGCTACCAAGTTTCTCTTTTACAAAAGCATCAATTTCGGTATAGGCAGCAGCTACTTTATAGCCATCGTTCGCACTCATTAAACCAGCAACCGGTAAGCCAAGTACCTTTTGTGTTTCATCATCAACAGTACTTACGCCACCTTTTTCTTTTATTACAAGATTAATAGCAGCGGCAAGGTTTTCATCGTTGGTGCCAACGGCAACAATGTTGTGACTGTCGTGCGCTACAGAAGATGCAATGGCACCATGCTTTAAGCCAAAGTTTTTAATAAAGGCTTTTGCAATAGGTGCATTGTGGTAACGGTTTACCACTACCATTTTAAGTATGTCATTATCAATATCAGTCATTATTGCACCATTCAGCAGCAGGGCATCTGTAAATATTTTATTGGTGATCAGCTGGCCTTCCAACGCTTCTATTACCGGGATTTTACCATCTTCTGTGGGGTATTCTTCCAAGCCAATACGTAACTGTTCTGCGGTAATTTCGTTGCAATCAAACTGGTTAATAGGTGTTACAGCTACAGACTCAATAAACGACTTTCCATTTTCTGCCACCAACTCACCATTAATATATGTTTTGCTAATGTTGAAGTTCACAAGGTCGTCTGCCACAATAAAATCGGCCGCATCACCTTCGCGCAGCAAACCAACATCAAGTTTGTAATGCAGCACAGGGTTAATACATGCGGCCTGTAACACGTTAAACACATCAATACCTTTTGCCACAGCCCTTGCACATAACTGGTTTACATGGCCTGCAACAAGACTGTCAGGATGCTTGTCATCACTGCAAAACATAATCATTTCAGGATAGTCGTTCAGCAGGTCAATCAATGCTTCAAAGTTCTTGGCAGCACTTCCTTCGCGTATAATGATTTTCATACCAAAGCCCAGTTTATCAAGGGCCTCTTCTTTGGTAAAGCATTCATGGTCGGTGGAAATGACAGCCCCCCCGCCCCCCAAAGATGAAGCCCCCCCGCCCCCCAACGGGGGGATTGAAGAACCTGTAGGATTTGCATTTTCCAAACCAGTTAGCTTTCCTGTATCCGCGGCGTTCCAACTCCCCCCTTCGGGGGGTGGGGGGGCTTCCGCTTTCAGGAATGTGGGGGCTATGTATTTCCTTGCATCTTCACCCCTCAACCCCGGCGCATGTCCATCAACCGGTTTGCCCAATGCTTTTGCATAGGCTATCTTTTTCATTACCTCTTCGTCATTAAACAATACCCCAGGGAAATTCATCATT
Organism: Chitinophagales bacterium; assembly: GCA_031424995.1. Lineage (GTDB taxonomy): Bacteria > Bacteroidota > Bacteroidia > Chitinophagales > Chitinophagaceae > Parasediminibacterium. The sequence goes on from JANPIP010000013.1 coordinate 41,228, forward strand.
TCACTCAGGTATTTTATTTCATCCATCTGCAAAAGTTGGTGTACATCATCGCTGTTAAGCGCAGCACCAGCAGTTTCAAAAGTGGTGGCAGGCACACAGCTTGGCGCGCCAAAATTAAACTTGAAGTTTACCTGTTTACCATTGGCTATCATAAATTCAACGCCTTCCATGCCGCAAACATTGGCTATTTCATGTGGGTCGCTAACGGTGGCAACGGTGCCATGCGGTACCGCAAGTTTGGCAAATTCGCTGGGCACTAGCATACTGCTTTCAATATGTACGTGACTGTCAATAAAACCAGGAAGAATGTAAGCAAGCTGTTGATGGTTGATGGTTGATGGTTGACGGTGTACTGCCTCTATCTTTCCACCAGTGACAATAACCTCTGCCGGATAAATTTCTTTCTTAAAAACATCTACATAATTGCCTGTTATACTGAATGTATTGCCCATGTTTATAAATTGAATTGTTGGTATAGTAAACAGGTAAAGTTAAAGTGGAAACAGATTGAATAAGCAGCCATTTAGAACGCTTTGCTTATCTTGGATTTTATGAATGAATATTAAATACCGCTTGCAAAGGCGCATTCTTTACACATTATAGCAGGCATAAATCTATCTTCGCCACTGTAATTTTAAGCGACCATGATTGCAATTGATAATAAACTGATTAGTGACGATGTACTGGAAGAGCAATTTGTTTGCGACCTTACTAAATGCAAAGGTGGATGCTGCGAAGATGGTGATGCAGGTGCGCCATTAGAAAAATGGGAGAAAAGAGAAGTTGATAAAGCACTTGACATTGTAAAAACATACATGACACCTGAAGGTATACGTGAAGTAGAATTGCAGGGTAAATATACTTTCGACCGCGAGTTTGGCTGGGTTACGCCCACTATCAATAATGGTATTTGTGCGTATGCACTGAAAGATAAAGCTGGTATCATTCACTGCAGTTTTGAGCAGGCTTATAATGATGGTAAAATTGGCTGGAAGAAACCCTTAAGCTGCCATCTCTTTCCTATAAAAATTACTAAAAGCAAGCGTGACCCTGACATGGAATACGTGAACTACGAACCCCGTGAAGAATTATGCAGTGGTGGTTGCAGCCTGGGTATAAAATTAAAAGTTCCTGCCTACGTGTTTTTAAAAGAGGCACTGATTAGAAAGTATGGCGAGGAATTTTATGAAATGCTGGATGCCAGTGCAGGGTATTTGAAAGGTGGGGGTGAAGAATAAACACATAGAAATATAGTAAGGACAGAGGATACATAGTTCTATAAAACTGTTGCCAACCTTTTAAAGGTTGGCAACAGTTTTTATGTATTATATATTGCAATGTCAAATTAAATCATCTCACTTATTATTCTCCAAAAACATTTCCAGTATATCCTTTACTGTTCCTTCAACATCGTTTATGTTTAATGCTGCACTGCGATCTGTAACAGATAAATAGCCTTCCAGTTGCTGAAAACCTTTTTTGCTAACACTTGCATAACCCATTGACCATTGATTAAAAGCACGCCTGCTGATAGGGGCATCCTGTATTTTAATACAGCCAAGATGCCGCTTGTCTTTTTCAATAGTGTGGTACACTTTGTAAAGTTGTTCCTGTTCGCCCTCCAGTATTTGCAAAATGTTGCCGCTGCAATACACCAGCAGGCCTGTAATATTTCTACGTTGGTTATTGGTGCGGCTTACGGTAAGAATATTTTCAAGCTGTTGTTCAGAAAATTCACCATTAGAAGTGCTGAGATAAACAAGACGATAAAGATTAATTGCGGAAGTTGTCATTTAAAAAATAAACGTTTGGGAACATTGATTGTCAACGTAATAACAGGCAAAGTATATAAAGGTTCATTGGTTAATGTTGTACTACAGTTTTATAATAAACACCAACAGGTATTGCCTAAGTTTGCAATGGCTTATAGGGGTTGTAAAAGCTTAATAAAGAACAAGGCGTACAAGTGTGGAGATGTTTAGTACCTTGGCACTGGCTACATGAAGTATCATTAATAATCAACAGACGCTAACCAAAAAAATATGACAAAAACAGCAAGCTCTTTCCTGGCAAAAAGTACTATTAAGGCGGCTGATATTGAACACCGCAGAAAGATAAATTTTAATATTGGCAGGTATAATGCCGTGGTACCAGAGGGCAAGAAACAGTTTAACAATGTGATGAATGCACGTGAACATGCCAAGAATACCAAGTGGCGTGCCATTGAACATTTGGATGCTTACCTTGAATTGTTTGAAAAGAATATAAGCGCACGTGGCGCTAAGGTTTTGTGGGCAGAAACCACAGAAGAAGCTTTGGCACACATTGGCAGCATCTGCGATGAAAAAAACTGCAAAACACTGGTAAAAAGCAAGAGTATGGTTACAGAGGAAATTCACCTGAACCAGTACCTTGAAAAGCGTGGTATTGAAAGCGTTGAAACAGATCTTGGCGAATATATACAGCAATTGGATGGTGAGGCACCCTACCATATTGTTACGCCAGCCATGCACAAAAGCAAGGAAGATGTAGCCAAACTTTTTGCTGATAAACTGGGTACACCATCTAACTTAAACCCAACAGAATTAACGCTTGTAGCAAGGCAGAAACTTCGCGAAAAATATGTGCAGGCAGAAGTGGGTGTTACTGGCGCCAACTTTATTTTGGCAGATGTTGGCGGTATTGCTATTACTGAAAATGAAGGCAATGCAAGATTGAGCTGTGCTTTTCCTAAAACGCATATTGTAATTGTTGGCATAGAAAAAATGATACCTTCAATGACTGATCTTGCTATGTTTTGGCCGCTGCTTTCTACATTTGGTACAGGGCAAAAAGTAACGGTATATAATTCGTTGGTTACTGGTCCAAAACAACCTGGTGAAGCAGATGGCCCTGAGGAAATGTATGTGATACTGCTGGATAATGGCCGTACCAATCTTTTAAAAAATACAAAGACAAGGGAAGCCTTATACTGCATACGTTGTGGTGCCTGTTTAAACGCTTGTCCTGTGTATAAAAACATTGGCGGCCATTCTTATGAAACCACTTATAGCGGCCCCATCGGCAGCGTAATTACACCGCATTTAAAAAGCATGACAGACTACAAGCACCTGAGCAATGCATCATCGTTGTGTGGTAATTGTACAGAGGTTTGCCCTGTAAGGATAAACCTGCATGAACTGTTGTTGGAGAACCGCCATGAAGCAGTTAAAAGCGGCGAAAGTGGCATTGCAGAGCGTATTGCATGGAAAGCATGGAAAACTGCAAGCCTTAACAGGAATATGATGAACCAAGGAAGCGGCCCTTTAAAAAACTGGGTGGTAAATAAAGTATTTAAGGGATGGACAACACATAGATCGAACCTTGATTTCAGCGAAAAAACATTTAACCAGTTGTGGCAGGAAAAGAAGGGGATAAAGAGTTAACCGAAGTTTTGTATTTTTAAAGCAGTAAAGAGTACCGTTATGAAGCAGAACATTATTCATAAAACATTTGCAAGCGAAGAAGAATATTTTCTGTTTGAAGAAAAGAGTGAACTAAAACACGAATTGATCAATGGAAACTTATTTGAAATGAGTGGTGTTTCTTTTGAGCATAATGAAATTACATTGGCTATTTATAGCTTGTTAAAACAATTGCTGAAAGGAAGTGATTACAGGATTTCTGTGGAAGCAGTGAAGGCTAAAAATGCAGTTGGTAACTTCTTTTATCCTGATGTTATGGTTTGCCTCCCAAACCCTGAAAAATATTATAGTGCAGAAGCTGTTTTACTGGTAGAAGTATTATCTGAAACAACTCGTAAGTATGATGTTACGGATAAATTTATCCAATACCAAAAAATTGAAACACTGCAATATTATTTGTGCGTTGAGCCTGAGCAGCAGGTGATAATCTTTTATTTTAAAGATGCAGATGGTGAATGGGCAGCAGAAACTTATACCAAAGATGAGGATGTAATACTGCTTACTGCATTGCAAGCCAGCTTTAGCTTGAAGGATATTTATAAACCTGAATAGTTGCCTTTTGTAGTAGGGCGGAGTTATATAAAACAGCAGTTATGAAGCAGAACATCATACATAAAACATTTGCAAGTGAGGAAGAATATTTTTTGTTTGAAGAGAAGAGTGAACTAAAACACGAATTGATCAATGGAAAATTATTTGAAATGAGTGGGGTATCAATAGAACATAATGATGTTACAGGGAATATATTCATTTTGTTAAAGTCACTTTTAAAAGGAAGTAATTATAGAGTTTTTATAGAGGCTGTAAAAGCAAGAAATCCAGATGGCAACTTCCTTTATCCTGATGTTATGGTTTGTCATCCTAACCCAGAAAAATATTACAGTGCCCAGCCCATTTTATTGGTAGAGGTTTTGTCAGAAAGTACCCGTAAGTATGATGTTACAGATAAATTTATCCAATACCAAAAAATTGAAACGCTGCAATATTATTTGTGCGTTGAACCTGATCAGCAGGTAATAATCTTTTATTTTAAAGATGCAGATGGTGAATGGGCAGCAGATACTTATACCAAAGATGAAGATGTGATACAGCTGCCTGCATTGCAAACCAGCTTTACTTTGAAGGATATTTATAAACCTGAATAACGGTGCTGTTTTATACTTCATCCATCACGCCACGCCTCACTTACACACTCAATTTTATTGAAAGTATCATCAATAAAAAGATTGAAATAACTACAGATAAAGAACAGTTTCTTCAATCTCAGGGTGTTAAAATTAATTACAGTGAATTAAGAATTTGTGAGAAGGAATATCATATAAAACCACACCAGCTTCTCTTTCAAAATACAATAAAAGCAGTTGATATAACAATTGACAAGTGCAGGAACAATACCTGCTTTTTCACCCACGAAAACGACAGCCATGCCTTTGATGTATTTGCTGCTATCTTTTATTTACTAAGCCGATACGAAGAATATTTACCGCATGAAAAAGATATGTATGGCCGTTATGCTCACATCAATTCACTGGCGTATAAATATGGCTTCCTGAAATTGCCTTTGGTTAATTTATGGGTGAAGGATTTGCAGCAGCAGCTTTCCATTTACTATTCATCATTCACTATTCACCATTCACCATTCACTTTCGTTCCAACTTACGATATTGATATTGCCTACGCCTACAAAAATCAACCCTTACTAAAAAATATTGGTGGCTTTTTTAAAGACATGTTGCGTGGTGATATTGAGAAAATAACAGAGCGTGCCAACGTGTACAGTGGTAAACAAAAAGACCCTTTTGATACTTTTGATTGGCTGGACCAACTTCATGAAAATTATCATTTAAACCCCATTTATTTTTTTTTGCTTGCGAAAAAAAGAGGCATTTATGACAAGAACACACCGCCTTCATCAAAGGGGATGCAAAGGCTTATAAAACAGCATGCAGGTAAATATAAAGTTGGTATTCATCCTTCTTGGCAAAGTGGCGATGATGGAACACTTGTAAATAAGGAGATTGCATCTTTTGAAAAAATGGCTCAACAAAAATGCATCCTAAGCCGCCAGCATTATGTAAGATTCACCTTGCCAGAAACGTATCGCCGTGCAGCAGCCATGGGTATTAAAGAAGAATATTCCATGGGTTACGGCAGCATCAATGGTTTCAGGGCTTCTGTGGCTTCGCCATTTTATTGGTACGATTTAGAAAAGGAACAACAAACTGAATTGCTGGTGCATCCATTCTGTTACATGGAAGCCAATTCTTTTTTTGAACAGCAGTATTCAGTAGAAGAAGCGGCTGAAGAAATACAGTATTACCATGATATCGTGAAAACAGTTGGTGGTCAATTTATCACGCTGTTTCACAATCATTTTCTTACAGAACAACCTGAATGGACGCAATGGCGAAAAATGTATGAAGATTTTCTGCAAAAAAATTTCAGCTAATAAAAAGGCCGGTTTTTAAAACCAGCCTTTTTATTTAGTGTTTAAAGTGCCTTAATCCTGTAATTACCATACTAAGGTTATGCTGCACACAATATTCAATGCTGTCTTTATCTCTTATTGAACCACCAGGTTGAATAAAAGATTGAACACCTTCTTCATGTGCCATTTGCACACAATCATTAAATGGGAAAAAGGCATCGCTTGCCAGCACAGCACCGTTCAAGTCAAATTTGAATTGTTTGGCTTTATCAATGGCATGGCGTAAGGCATCAACACGGCTGGTTTGTCCGCAACCTTTGCCTACTAATTGTTTGTCTTTAATTAATGCAATGGCATTGCTTTTTAAATGCTTGCAAACAATATTGGCGAAGCTTAAGTTTTCTTTTTCTTCTGCCGTTGTTTCCCTGCCACCTACTTCTTTCCACTCTGCATAATTGCCCTCATCTGTGGCTTGGGTAAGAGTGCCGTTTAACAACGACTTACTTTGTTGACGGTTAACAGTTGACTGTTGACGATTCAACTCCAACAAAATCCTGTTCTTTTTACTCTTTAAAACAGTCAATGCGTCCTCATCAAATGCAGGGGCAATCAATACTTCAAAGAATAATTCATTAATAGCTTCAGCAGTTGTTTTATCAACAGTGCCGTTGGTTACAAGTACACCACCAAAAGCACTTTCAGGATCGCCTGCCAAAGCTGTGTCCCATGCAGCTTTTACTGTTGGTCTTGATGCTACACCGCACACATTGGTATGTTTGATGATACCGAAAACAGAGTTGCTTTCTGTGCCAGGAAATTCGCCTATGAGTTGTATGGCGGCATCAACATCTACCAAATTATTATAGGATAATTCTTTACCGTTAAGTTGTGTAAACACTTCTTTTAAATCGCCATAAAATACGGCCTGCTGGTGAGGGTTTTCGCCGTAACGTAATACCTGAGCCGCCCCCAACCCCTCCAATGGTGGGGCTTGAAAACCCGTGTGCAGAGAGGCTGCTTTTTGGGGATTGAAGTAGTTGCTGATAGCGATATCATAATTCATTACCACTTCAAATGCTTTGGCAGCAAAGGCTTTGCGCTGTTCGATGGTTGTTGTGCCCTGCTGTGTTTTTAATAATTCTTCCAAGGCAGCATAATCATCCTTGGCAGCAATAACAGTAACATCTTTAAAATTCTTGGCAGCGGCACGTATCATGCTTGGGCCACCAATATCTATTTTTTCAATAATGAGTTTTTCTTCTGACGTGTTTTTTAATGTTTCTTCAAAAGGGTAGAGGTCAACAATTACAAGATCAATTTCAGGGATGCTGTACTGCTTCATTTCCTGCATGTGCTGATCATCATCTCGTTTGCCCAAAATGCCGCCAAATACAACAGGGTGAAGGGTTTTAACACGACCACCCAAAATAGATGGATAAGTAGTAAGGCTTTCTACAGGCACACATGTAATACCTGCATCTTCTAAAAAACTTTGTGTACCACCTGTTGAATAAATGGTGATACCAAGGTTTTGCAGTTGCTGCGCAATGGGTAAAAGGCCGTCTTTGTAAAAAACAGAAATGAGTGCGGACTGAATTTTCTTTTGCATGAGATAGAAGGTTTCACGCAAAGAAACAAAGGAGGCAAAGGCGCAAAGAAGTAGTGCAATTTCATTACTGTACAACTTTACAAATTACCATGCGTTGCTCTTGGCGTGGAAGATGAGCAATGATTTTGAGGCGCAAATGTAAAGGTTTACAGTGAAGGGAATCCGTTGCGATGCTGTATGCCAAACAGTTTCAGGGGATTGAATAATTGCAGCAATCTTGTGTTGACTGATTGTGTATTTTAAAAGAAATATTTTGCACAAATGAACAAAACGTGAATGTTTTGCGTGCTTTTTTTTAGTTGAGGGATTTGGCGTTGTGTAAAAAAAGTAGAAAATGCAAGTGCTGAATAAGGTTATGAACGTCGCAGTGTGCGACGCGGGGAACGATACAACGCAGTATCACTGCTGGTCAAATAAGTAACCGAGTAAGCCACTCTCAAAGAGTGGCTTACTCTAAAATATCAGGCCTGCGTTCTTTAGTACGCTGAAGGCTTTGCTCATGGCGCCAGTCCTCTATTTTTATGGGATCACCCTGCAATAAAATATCGGGTACTTTCCAGCCTTTAAAATCAGCAGGTCGTGTGTAAACGGGCGGCGCCAGTAAATTATCTTGAAAGCTGTCAAAAAGTGCGGAAGTTTCATCGTTTAAAACGCCTGGTAATAAACGCCCAATGGCATCTACTACAACAGCGGCGGCCAATTCGCCACCACTTAACACATAATCGCCAATAGAGATTTCTTTGGTAATGTAATGATCGCGAACGCGCTGGTCTATGCCTTTATAATGGCCGCAAATAATGAGCAGGTTTTCTTTCATAGACAACTGGTTGGCTGTTTGCTGGTTAAAGGCCGGGCCATCTGGTGTCATATAAATAATTTCATCGTAATTGGTTGTTTGCCGCAGTTGTTCAATGGCGTTTACCAGAGGTTCGCACATCATTACCATACCTGCACCGCCGCCATATTGGTAGTCATCAACTTGACCATGCTTATTGATGGCCCAATCACGCAAGTTATGGGTGCGCACAATAAGCAAACCCTTATCCTGCGCACGTTTCATTATGCTATGGCAAAAAGGACTGGTGAGCAATTCTGGTGCAACGGTGATGATATCTATTTGCATAAACCCTTAATCCCTGAAGGGAAATATTAAAAGTGAAAATGTTTGTTCAAGTAAGTAGCGAGTAATTAACGCAGTCTATTCTTCTAAAAAACCATCCACACTTCGCCTGTCTTTTTTGGTAGGGCGACCCACTTTACTCAAGCGTTTGCCCGTATTAAAAGCTGAAGGTTGAAATGTGATGCTGTTCAATTCTTCTACAGGTGTAATGTCAGTATAATTTAAAATAGCTTCTGTGTAGGGCACGCGATTATGAATTAAGCCAGTTACTTTAATCACCCATTTGCGGGCTTCTGTTTTTATTTCGTACTCATCGCCAATATTTACGGGCTTTGCTGCTTTTACGGCGACACCCTGAAGTTTAACACGGCCTTTATCGCATGCTTCTGCGGCAATGTTGCGGGTCTTGAAGAGGCGTATGCACCATAGGTATTTATCTATACGGAGTTTTTCTTTTGTGGCTGTACTCATAGCTTAATTGTTTTAACAGCTTGAACAATTGTTTTTTTAATTTTTTTCCAATCAAAAGGAAAATACCATTTCAAACCGCTTTCTTCTGAAGCGTCTTCAAAATAAGTCAGGCTTCTTAATACCAGTTCAAAGTGGGAGCTATCGTATTTCTTACTCCACCATGCAAGCATTTCTTCAAGCGAAAAGTGTTGCAGCAGAATATAAATATCAACAAAGTCTCTTAGCTTTCCCCTGTTTGTTATTGCCATCATTTTCATAGCTGATAAGTCCTGCAATGAAGCCATCTTAATGCCATCAATAATTAATGGTTCGTATAATACATTGCCTTTTTGGAACACAATATCAGTCTTCACTTTTTCTATAAAAAGAAATACAGCAAACCTGTAAACAGCTTTTACCTCACAATCAAAATCAGCTTCAATTTCTTGCCTTAGTAATGCAGTATCAAACTTTTCATTGAAGAATAAATCAATGTCTATAGAGGTTCTGTGTCCTAATTGTAAAGCAAGGGCAGTTCCGCCAACCAGTAGAAAATTGTGCATATAGGGCTTTGCCTGAATAGCTTGTATTAAACCCAGGGTGCTATGCTCAACTGCCTCTGTGTGTAGCATCTCATTTGTTTTAGGGGAATATCAAAGTAAGCACTTACAAAGTACATTGTTTTTGCATCCAGCCAGCGTGCATTTTTTAAAGCTGCTTTTACTTCCTTTAAAGAATAAAATCTAACTACTTCTTTGTAATCATCCCAATTACCACGTTCAAAAACTCTTTCAATTACATATTTTTTATGTTTTATTGGGTCGATATTTTTAATATCGGCCTCCCAAAAAAGATATTTATTTTTCAAAAGTTCCATAGCCAGTATTAAAAAACTACCCCTTCATCTCAGTATAAAACTGGTGAAAATAAGGGATGGTTTCAATGCCTTTATAAAAGTTAAATACATCAAATTTTTCGTTGGGACTGTGCAGGTTATCACTGTCAAGCCCAAAGCCCATGAATACAATTTTAATGCCCAGTTCCTGTTCAAATAAAGCACAGATAGGGATGCTTCCACCGCCACGTACAGGTATTGGTTCTTTACCAAAAGTAGTTGCAATAGCTTTTGAAGCAGCACGGTATTCGTTGCTGTCAATGGGTGTCATGTATGGTTCGCCGCCATGATGTTCTGTGGCTTTAACTGTAACGCCTGCCGGCGCTATGCTTGTAAAATAGTTGAGTAGTTTTTCTGTAATTTTTACAGAAGATTGATTAGGCACCAGCCTTGTAGAAATTTTTGCAAAAGCTTTTGCAGGAAGTACTGTTTTAGCGCCTTCGCCTGTATAACCACCCCAAATGCCGTTTACTTCAAGTGTTGGGCGAATGCCTGTTCTTTCATTAGTAGTATAACCTTTCTCGCCCCACAAATTTTCTACACCAAGGTCTGTTTTATATTCTGCTTCATCATAAGGTGCCTGAGCCATTTTTGCCCTTTCTTCAGGCGAAGCCTCAACTACATCATCGTAAAAACCAGGTATGGTAACACGGTTATTTTCGTCGTGGCAACCAGCAATCATTTTAGCAAGCATCGTTGCAGGGTTTGCAACAGCGCCACCATAAACGCCGCTATGCAAATCACGGTTAGGGCCTGTTACTTCTACTTCAATATAGCTAAGGCCACGCACACCAACATCAATAGAAGGGGTATCCATACTTAACATTGAGGTGTCACTTATCAGCACTACATCTGCCTTTAAAAGTTCTTTATTCTCTTTTACAAATTTTGCAAGATTAGGGCTGCCAATTTCTTCTTCGCCTTCAATAATAAACTTTACGTTATTGTTAAGCGTACCTGTTTTAACCAGTGTTTCCAACGCTTTTACGTGCATGTAAAACTGGCCTTTATCATCGCAACTACCGCGTGCAAAAATTTTCCCATCAATAATTACAGGTTCAAAAGGGCCGCTGTTCCAAAGGTTTAATGGGTCCGCAGGCTGCACATCATAGTGGCCATAAACCAAAACCGTTGGTTTGCATTCATCAATTATCTTTTCGCCATACACCACAGGGTGGCCTTGTGTTGGGTAAATAGTTACTGTATCTGCACCAGCTTCTAGCAAACGTTGTTTTACCGCTTCTGCACAGGTAAGCATGTCTGCATTGTGTTCACTTCTTGCACTTACACTTGGTATTCTAAGCAATGCTAAAAGTTCTTCTAAAAAACGGTCTTTATTTTCCTGCTGGTATTTTTTCCAAACTTCCATATAATTTAATTGATAGATTTAATGATTAGGAAGAGCGAATTTAACCAGTTATAATACTAACTTGTGCCTAAATTTTATCAACTTTAAATTAAAGGTTTATGCGGATATTTTTTTCTGTTGCTGCCTGTGCCTGTTTATTAATAAGCAGTTGCAGCAAAAAAAGTAGTGAGGTTTCAGTGTCTGGTTTTACGCCACTTACAACGGGTACCAACTGGACGTATTCCCTTACACAAACACCACAGATGGGTGCTGCTTCAACTTCCACCTACAAGCTCACTTTAACAAACCGAGATACCACAATTAATGGTAACAGTGGTTATAAAGTGGTTAGCAATTCGGCAGGGCCTAACATTTATCTTGGATTAAGAAACGGTGAGTATTACCGTGTGGGATTGTTGTCAGCTATCATCTCAGGAAGTTTTGAAGAATTATATTTAAAGGATAATATTACTGCTGCAAGCACCTGGCAGCAGTCAACCACCATTTCTGCAAACGGCACCCCTGTGGCATTAACGCTGGCGTATAAAATTGGCGAGATTGGAATTACAAAAACAGTGGCTGGTAAAGCATACAATAATGTTTCTGAAGTAAAGCTTGATGTTAACGGTAACTTTTCTGGTTTTGGGTTGAGTATTGGTACAGGTAGCTTTTATTATGCACAGGGCATTGGTTTAATAAGTTACGACCTTACCATAAACACTTTGCCTGGCTTAATCGGGTTTACACAAAAGGCAGAAATACAGAGCTATGAAATTAAATAGTAGTAAGCATTTTAGGCAGCTCATGCTTTTTGTTGCTGATAATATTTTCTAAAGTAAAAGGTATTTTTTGGGTGAAGGGATGCTGCCGTACAGGGCATTCCTGTTTATTACAGATGGGGCAGCTTTTTGGTAGGCAGCCATCAGTATGAACAAACATTTCAAAAGCATCTCCAAATTCATTTTTAATAAGGTCACTTAATACGTCAATTTCAAGATGCGCTTCGTTGATGTTTAAATACCATGGCACTGTAAGATGGCAGTCAAGATGTAGTGTGGGGCCATATTTTATAATGCGCAGGTTGTGCATATCAATCCAGTTTATGCGCCTGTTTTCATTCAACCTTGTTACAAGTTGCTTTAGTAATTCTGCATCTGCTTCATCCATAATTCCTGCCAGCGAAGCCCTGATAATTTTATAGCCATTATAAAAAACAAGGCCACTTACAATAAAAGCAATTAATGTATCTAACCAAAACCATTTGGTGTATAAAATAATTACAAGGCCTGCAATTATAAGCAGGGTAGAATAAGTATCAACCTGTAAATGTTTGCCACTTGACTGTAATGCCAGCGACTTATTTTTTTTACCAATAGTGAGGCATATATAGCCAGCAAAAAAATTGATAACGGCCGTTATACCAATCAGCAACAAACCTGTATCAAGTTTATCAATTGGCTTTACATCAATCATATTTTGTATGGCCTGCCCAATAATTAATATGCCTGCGGCGATGATTAAAGCGCCTTCAACGGCAGCCGAAACATACTCTGCTTTTCCATGGCCATAAGGATGGTCTTTGTCTTTTGGTTTACCAGCAACATACAAACTGTACAACCCAATAAAACCAGCCAGAACATTTACAATGCTTTCAAGGGCATCCGTTAAAATAGCGAGGGAATTGGTAAAGTAATAGGCCACAATCTTGGTAACAAACAGCACCACACTTAATAAAGTAATGCCAAGTTGTATGCGAAAATTTTGTTGGGCCTGCTGTTGCAAAACAAAGAAATTTAGTCGTGCAAAGTATAGAATTGAAAGTTAACCTGCAGGGTTAATTTATGAATGATGTGCGAGAAATCCTTCGTTGAAATGGCACCTATCAAATCGCCTTTTGCCTGTATGTTTATGGTGTTTTGTTTTTTGATAAGTTGCAGCCTTCCTTTAAAAATATGACTTTCATCAGCCAATAAAAATTTCTTAAGATTACCCAATGTTTCTTTACGGCAAAAATATTCATCACCATCTTTTATAACAATAAGCCTTACTTTTTTTTCGTAAGGCTCTGCTGCCAATGAAAAATTTTTATTAATATTTTGTGAAGACATTATTTAATGTTGAATCCTATGCGCCTTCATACCTTTTAGAAACTGCATCCCAGTTTACAACATTCCACCAGGCGTTGATATAATCAGGGCGTTTGTTTTGGTAACGCAGGTAATAAGCATGTTCCCAAACATCCAAACCTAATAATGGCGTGCCTTTCAGGTCACTTATATCCATTAAGGGGTTGTCCTGGTTTGGTGTTGACCCAACTACTAATTTATTATCTTTTGCAATTACCAGCCAGGCCCATCCACTTCCAAAACGATTTTTACCAGCATCTGTAAACTGGGTTTTAAAAGCTTCTAATGAACCAAAATCTTTTGTAATAGCAGCCATCAATTTCGCTGATGGTTTTGTTAACTTGCCTGTCATATTTTGCCAAAAAAGTTCATGGTTATAGTGGCCGCCACCATTGTTGCGAAGCTTGGGTGAATATTTAGAAACCTTTGCAAGCAATGCTTCCAGCGATGTATTTTTTGTGTCTACTTTTTCAGCACTAACTGCCTCATTTAAATTTTTAGCGTAGGTAGCTGCATGTTTGGTGTAATGAATTTCCATGGTCATTGCATCAATGGCCACTTCTAAATCTTTATAACCGTAAGGCAAAGGCTGTTGTGTAAAAGTGATGGGAGAATCATTTAAAGCGGCAGCATTTGCAAACGATGGTAAAATGCTGTTGGCTACAACTATAGCTGCACCTGCTTTTGCGCTGTTGGCTATAAAAGCACGACGGCTGTTGTTTGTATTATCCATAATAGTATTATTTAAGAGATGTTTTTTTTGCTTGAATAAAAGTACGCACAGTTTTAAAGAAACGGTAATAAGCTTCCTGGTTAAATAATTGTGAATCTCTCATGGCTTTGTAAGTAAGAAAAATACCAACGGGCACCAATACAAGTGTAGATAACCACATTCCTGTAAAAACCCCCATCACTTCATCCTTTGCAAACTTCTCGCCAAAAGAATTTAGCAGATAAAAAACAACAAAGAAAATAATGGCAAAAACAAGTGGCGTACCAAGCCCACCTTTGCGTATAATTGAGCCTAAAGGGGCGCCTATCAAAAACAGTACAAAACAGGCAACTGATAGTGTAAACTTGCGCTGCCATTCAATTTCGTGCGAAAGAATGCTTTGATTTTTGCGCGTAAAATCAGTAGTAAACATGCTAAGATTGCTTTTTGCATTGCTTAATTTACTAAGGCTTTGGTCGTATAAATTCAGGCGTAAACTATCTGGCAATAATGCCGAAAAACTTTTTATTTTGGTTTTACTAATTGGTGCGTTTTTTAACCAACCAGTATCCTTGTATTTTGCAAAACCAAAATTGGGGTCAACTATTAGGGGAGTACGCTGCAGGTAAAAAGAATCTGTTCTTTTTAACGAATCAATCACTTTGTTCAGTTGCCTTACGCTTAGCATTTTGGGGTCGTAACGAAAAGTGCTGTCTTCGGTTTTGCTCATCTGAAAGCCGCTCAAATCAAACAGCATCTTGTATTCTTTAAAACCAAGGCGAACGAACTCAGTATTTATATCCATTCTTGGCCCTTTTTCCTGGTACAAGAAACCCTTCCTTAAAATAAATTCCAAAAACTGTTTATTGCTGCTTGATTTCATGATACCGCTTTCTGCAGTAATCACATCATCCTGCAAACCGTATTTTTTTTTGTAGATGATGATGTTGTGAATGGTGCTGTCGTCTTTATCTTTTTTGCCCAGCTTAATCACATAGCCTTCAATCTTATTAAAAAATACGCCTTCTTTAATTTCTAATGCTGGTTTTGAAACGATGATATTGTACTTGGCGGCTGCCAGTTTTAACTGCGCAACGGGAATAATATTATTGGCAAAAAGAAACGCGATGCCACCAATAAAAATGGTTACAATCATTAATGGACGCATAAACCGCAGTAAAGGAATGCCTGCTGATTTAATGGCAACTATTTCAAAAGTCTCGCCCAATCCGCCAAAGGTCATGATAGATGATAACAGTAATGCCAGCGGAAGCGCCATTGGTATTAATGTGGCAGCTACATAAACAATCAGTTTTAAGATGATGATTGTCTCCAATCCCTTACCTACAAGATCATCAATATACAACCAAAAAAACTGCATTACCAATACAAAAAGCGAGATGAAGAAGGTAGCAAAAAAAGGTCCGATGAAGGCCCTGATAATAAGTATGTCTAATTTCTTTATCAATTGTTTGCTAACGGTTAAAAACTGTTCAAATACACATTTGCCTTTAGCGACAAAAATAAAGGTTTAAGCACAGCAACGTTAATTAGTTACGGAACAGGTATTATTTTAACATAACAGTATTGTAAGGGCTTTGAAATAAGGATTTTAAAAAGCAATGGCGAAAATGAAATGGCAAAATTTAGGCTTTCTCCACCCATTTTTAAGTAAAAATTTTTAAAAAAAATTGCAAATACGAGAAAAGCTTTGCATCGGTTTTGCAGTTCTACAGGTATATTTTAAACGGTTAGCAGGTTGTTTTTTATGAGCATTAATACAACCAATAATACAGGAATGGTTTTTACAAAAAGTAAAAGAATCCCAAACTTTAATAGCCAAGTTATCGTAACTGAAACAGTACTTAAAAGGTTATTAAAATTAATCACTTCTAAATTTTCTATTATGCTCAAAACATCAAATTCAACAGAAGAACAACTGTTCAACGAGCAACCAAAAACCAACTCCCGTAGAAATTTTTTAATTAAAGCTGGTTCTGCTTCAGTAGCTGCGTCTTTAATTTTAAATGCCTGTAAAAAAGATGATACCTACACTTTTATGGGTGGCGGTACTGATTTAGGAAGCGGCGATGTTGGTATTCTTAACTACGCTTATGCTTTAGAGCAGCTTGAAGCTGCATTTTACACACAAGTCGTAGCAAACTCAAGCTTCTCAAGCATTTTCACTGCGGGCGAGCAATCTCTTATTAAAGACATTCGCGACCATGAAATTGCACACCGCGAGTTTTTTAAAGCTGCATTAGGTGCCAATGCAATTACATCGCTTTCTGTAAATTTTTCCACCATCAATTTTGGCAATAAGGCAAGTGTGCTGGGTACTGCTAAAGCCTTTGAAGATTTGGGTGTGTCTGCCTATAACGGTGCAGGACAATTATTGGTAAGTACCGATTTTTTGCTGCTTGCAGGTAAAATAGTTTCAGTAGAAGCAAGGCATGCAGCCTATATAAGAGACCTGATTTCTTACAACAGTTTTTCTGGTTCTGATGTGGTAAATACTACTACGGGTCTGGATTTAAGCAGAACGCCTGCACAGGTTTTAGCCATTGCAGCTCCGTTTTTAGCTTCCAGTATTGATGCAAGCCGTTTACCAAGTTAATCACACCTCACTATTTATCATCATCTAAATTATTATTTATGAATTTCCAGAATATTTTCAGCGAAATTGAAAAAGTAGACCCAGAAGTGTATGACCGTTTCGATTCGCGCCGCAGCATTTTTAAAAACTTTGGTACTGCTGGTAAAGCACTAACCATTGCTGCTATACCAACCGTATTATCAGGTCTTTTTCAAAAAGCTTATGGTCAAAGCACACCATCAACTGTAATAGATGTTTTGCAGTTTGCCCTACAGCTTGAGTATCTAGAATACCACTTTTATTTGCGTGGTACCAATTCAGTTCAGTCGCCATTAGTTGCAATTCCAGCAGGTGAGTTAGCCGGCCTTGACACCATCCGCGATCACGAGAATGCTCACGTAACAGTACTTTCAAATACCATTAAAGCATTAAGCCCAAGTACCACACCTTATGCAACTACAGCAGCAGGTTTTGACTGGACAGCCAAGGGTGCATTTGTTGGAACTGTGTTTAAAGATTACGCAACTTTTCTTGCAGTTGCGCAAGCTTTTGAAGATACAGGCGTAAGGGCCTATAAAGGCCAGGCAGGTAATTTGGTTAGCAATAAAGCCGTGCTTACTGCTGCGCTTAACATACATTCAGTTGAGGCCAGGCATGCTGCCCATATAAGGCAAATGCGTTCTGGAGCAGGTGCAAAACCATGGATTACTTTAAAAGATACCAATGGTATACCAGCCGTACAACCCAATTATGAAGGCGAGCAGGTAACCGTACAGGCAACTGTTAATATTGCTACGCTTGCGGGCGTTGGCGGTGCAATAGGCGCTAATGCAGCATCAGAAGCTTTTGATGAACCACTGGATAAAACCACTGTGTTTAACCTGGTTAAAGACTTCTTTATTTAAAATGTAATAATGTCTAAGCCGCTAAATTGGGCGGCTTAGACATATTTTACTATCAATCAAATTATTTAAACTTTATTTTATGGGCAACTTTGGGTTTCAGGAAATCCTTCTGATAGCAGTAGTAATATTGGTTTTGTTTGGTGCCAGAAAAATACCAGAATTTATGCGTGGCCTTGGTAAAGGTGTAAGAGAATTTAACGATGCAAAAGAAAAAACCCGTGCAGATATTGAAGGTGACTTAAATGATAAAACCTCAACTGCGCCACAACCAACGGTGTAAGAGGTGAATGGTGAAATGTGAATGGTGAGAAGTGAAAGGTGAAATTGTTTTTTGGCTTTTTTTACTGGCCAACAGCGATACTTTATTGTACTGCATATGCGTCGCACACTGCGGCCATATAACTATAATGAGCTTATGTGTAATAACCGCCTTGGTACGTGTTTTCACGTACCATTTTTAGCTTTGTCCATACTTGCATTTTCTTAAATTATTATCCCCCTTTTGGCTGATGATATAATGGTTGCGGCAAGCAATATGCTTTGCAGACAAGAAAGCTAACATACTATCAGGCTTTTTTAGTTCTGGGTTTTGTAACAGCAACTATAAGTTTGGGTGCGTTAAGTATTTGCTTGTCAATATCTTTTATTTTGTTAAGGGCAAATATTACACTACGCTTTTTTCCAAGTGTCAAACTTTCAAAATTTGCTTTTACAGTCTCATCCTGTTCTAAAATGGCTTCCAATACTTCTGGCATTTCAACTCCTAAAGGGTTGGGATCTTCGTTTAATTCAAAACAAATATTGTCACCTAATTTTTTATTAACTGCCTGTAAATTTTTGTTAGATAAGATGATAAAAAAGTTACCATCGCCAAGATGATTAAGCCCACATGGAAAAGTAGCACTCTTTTCAAGTGTACAAAGAAAACGGGTGAGCCTTTTGTTTTTAAATTGATGGATTATTTCGGAGTCGATTTTTAAAAAGAAGTAGCCCCCTTTGCGTTTTTCTAGTTGTCCTATTATTTGTTCGCTTTTAAATGTTTTCACAACACTTAGATAATTATAATTTTATCGGTTTAAAGTTGCAGGCGACTTTTCTTTTTTCTGTTTCGTAAAAACCTTGAAAGCCGTAAATTGTTTTGTGCTGACATAAAATCAACTGTTATTATCAATCCAATATCTTTTCCATCATCATACTTCTTGATCCTTTAATAAGGAAATAGGTATTTTTAAACTGCTGCTCGTTAAACCAAATTTTAGCCTCTGTTGAATTATTAAAGTATTGGTGTGAATGTTGTGTTTGTGAAAAATCACCACCAACAAGTATCACATTATCCCATTGGTATTGGTTAATCAATTGCAATATATTGTTGTGTTCTGCAAGGCTTTCTTCACCAAGTTCCATCATGCCGCCAAGCATTAATACTTTTTTGGGTGCCTGTATTTTGGCAAAGTTTTCAATGGCTGCCTTCATGCTTGTTGGGTTGGCATTGTAGGCATCCAGTATCATGTGGTTTGTATCCTTTTCAATCATCTGGCTACGGCTGTTGCCGGGGGTATAACTTTCAATGGCGGTTTTTATTTTTTCAACAGGCACATTAAAAAAAGAACCAATAGCCACAGCGCACAACACATTTGGTAAATTATAGTCACCCACCAGCTTTGTTTCAATTACAAACTTTTTAGAGCCCTTTGTTGCAGCCACTTTTAAAAAAGGTTCGCCCGCTAAAACACTACCTGTTATATCGCCGTTTGATGTTCCGTAACGGTAAATTTTTTCTATACCCCTGCTCATATTCTGCAGGTAGTCGTAATCAGTATAAATAAAAACCGTACCGTCGTTTGCCCTGATAAAATCAAATAGTTCACCCTTGCCTTTTTTCACACCTTCCTCCCCACCAAAGCCCTCCAGGTGCGCTTTGCCGCAATTGGTAATAATGCCATGGGTGGGCAGTGTATAATTGCAATAGCTTTCTATCTCTTTTTGGTGATTGGCACCCATTTCTATCACCGCAATTGCTGCATCTTTTTTAATGCTTAGTAATGTTAATGGCACACCAATATGATTATTAAGATTGCCCTGGGTAGTATAGGTTTTATAAGTAGTTGCAAGTACTTTACTTACCAGTTCTTTGGTAGTAGTTTTTCCATTACTTCCTGTTATGGCAATAAATGGTATGTTTAATTGCTGGCGGTGGTATTTTGCAAGCGCCTGCAAGGTTTGTAAAGTATTATCAACTTTAATAAGCTTTATGTTGTTATTGTTAATGTTTTCATCAACAACGGCATAAGCAGCACCTGCCTGCAAAGCTTTTAAAGCAAATTGGTTACCATTAAAATTAGGGCCGCTTAAAGCAAAAAATATATCTCCTTGTTTTAGCTTTCTTGTATCTGTTTGTACTGAAGGATATTGAAGGAATATCTTATAAAGTTGCTCAATGTGCATGGTAAATATTTGATGTGGCAAATTAACATAACATCATGTAACAATAAGTGTTAAAACAAAAAACCACCCAATAAATTGGGTGGCTCTTTTGTTACTGCGTTTAAGCAGTTACGCGTATTTACCTTAACCTTATCTTCTTGATTTTCTTGAAGGGAAAGCATTACCCGTTCTTGTTTTTGCTTTTGTATTTTCAGGGGCTCCGTAGTGTGTCATAGCACAACGGAAACCAATGGTACTGCTGCTTTGGTCTTCTTCTAAAAACCTTCTGGTACCAGGGCTTAACCAGTAAGGCCTGTCATTCCAGCTACCACCTTTAATAACACGGGATTTATCAGATATTAAAGTAGTAACACCATAACCATAGTTTACACCACTTAAACTGTCACCATCCATATAGTTAATAGCATTTGCCCTTCTATAGTTTCTGCGGTTTTGTAAAGAAGAATCAGTTTCCATGATCATTTTAATCCTACCAAGGCTGTCCCTCATGTTTCCTTCACCACCAGTCTTATCAACACTCATAAATTTATTACCACGGTAAGGGTTAAAATCACCTGCTTCAAGGCTGGTTAAAGGCCTGTAAACGTCTGCAACCCACTCGCTTACATTACCACTCATATTGTATACACCAAAACCGTTTGGTACAAATGAATATATATCTGCAGGGATAGCTGCATTATCATTTAAGCCACCTGCAACACCCATGTTATCGCCACTACCACGTTTAAAGTTGGTTAAAAATGCACCTTGAAATGCACCAGCCCTTGTTGAACGAAGGTTATCGAAACCATCATTTTTCCAGGCGTAGATTTGTTTGTTAGCAATAACTTCTTCACCACGTTTTTTTGCTCCTGGTTTTTTCTGTGGGTTTTCCATTACATAACCATATGCCGCATATTCCCATTCAGCTTCAGTAGGTAAGCGGTAATCACCATACAATATACCATCTTCAAATCTTACTTTGGTTCTTGGCCTGCCCTGTGCATCTTTTAAAGGGTTGCTTTTAGAGGTTGCATTTTTACCAGGCTGTACCTGATATTCACCCATCAGGTAACTTTTGGTATTAAAGTTTTCCTGCCCACCGCCATTCATTTCTGTTTTTACAGCATTTTTATTAATAAAACCTTTGTTGATTAATTCAATTTCATTCACACGGTCAGTACGCCATAAACAAAAATCATTGGCTTGTTTCCATGTTATACCAACCACTGGGTAGTAATTATAAGATGGGTGACGGAAATAATATTCTACATAAGGTTCGTTGTAAGCAAGTTCGCTTCTCCAAACCAATGTATCAGGTTTAGCACCTTCTAAAACTTTTGAATATTGTTCATCGCTAAAAACATTCTCTAACCAGTAAATATATTCGCGGTAATGAACGTTTGCAACCTCACTTCTATCAATAAAAAATGAGTTAACAGTAACACGGCGTGGAATATTGTTCCAGTCGCCCATTACATCTTCCTGTGTTGCGCCCATGGTAAATGTACCACCCTGAACAAAAACAAGACCTGGTGCAGTTTTAATATCTTTTGGTTTGGCAACATAAAAGCTGCCCTGGGTTTTATCATTGTAATTCCAGCCTGTTGCAGCAGATTTTTCAACAGGTTTTTTGCAGGATGCGAAAGCACCTACAGCGGATATTAACAAAACACAACTTCTTACTCCTGAAAGCATTTGCATGAGTGATTTTTTAATTCTGACAATAAAAGTAAATGGGGTAAAATTATGTTCAATGCGAATATAGGAGAATTTAGAGTAAATCAAAACATTTGAACTGTGTTTTGATTGTTATCAATAGACTATTTTTATCTTTTTATTGTTCTATGAATGAAATTAAAGCTTATTTGCTTACTGTGAGAAATAGTTGCCTTAAATTTTTTTTAATAGGATGTGTTGTTTTCTTCAGCGCACAACAACTATTTGCGCAACGGCAATACGCTGCCAACTCTGTTTTGGCAAACGGCAATTTTATAAAAATAGCAGTTGGGCAGGAAGGTATTTATAAAGTTGATGTCGCTTTTATAGCCAATGCGGGCTTTCAGTTGAATAACATTTCATCCTCTACATTACGTTTTTATGGCAATGGCGGTGCAATGCTAAGTGAGTTAAATAACAGCATTTATACAGATGACCTTATAGAAAATGCCATACTGGTTGTTGACGGCGGTGATGGAATATTTAATAACAACGATTACTTTTTGTTTTATGCGCCTGGTCCTCAGCAATGGCTGAAAGACAGCACAAACCAGAAATTTCAACATAAAAAAAACCTGTACAGCGACTCATCTTATTATTTTATTACCATTGGTGGCAATGGCAAGCGTATTACTACTAAACAAAATAGTTTAACACCAAACCAATTTGTAAGTGCATTTGATGAGCGTTATTTTTATGAGAATGACCTGGTTAATTTTTTAAATAGTGGTAAAGAGTGGTATGGTGAAGAATTCAGTAATATAAGCACCAATAATCTTACAAGAAACTTTGCTGTTGATATTGCCGGCGCAGTTTTAACAGAACCCATAAATTTTTCTGCCAATCTTGTGGGCAGAAGTGTTGGTGCCGCCAGCAGTTTTATTTTAAAGGCCAATAACGGCCAGTTTGCAACACTTAATGTTCCTGCAAATTCAGGAAATTTTTTAGATGCTTTTGCCGCTAATGTTTCATCGCAAAACAGCTTTATTTCCAACACTAATTCCCTCGCTTTAAATATTAGTTTTAATCCAGCAACCGCCTCTGCGCAGGGCTGGTTAAATTGGTTTGAAATTCAGTATAGAAAGAGCTTATCAATGCCTGCATTGGGTCAACTTTTTTTTAGGGATTGGAAAAGTGTTGGATTTAACAATGCGGCTGAGTATACCATTTCAAATGCTTCATCAACTACAGAAGTATGGGATATTACCAATCCATCATCACCAGAAAAAATGACTGTTGCCTTTGCTGCAAATCAAACCAAATTTGTAAACAATGCTGCAAGATTGAGAGAGTATGTTGCCTACAACAATACTGCGTTTTTAACCCCTGTTTTATCAGGTAAAATTGAAAACCATAACCTGCATAATTCAACTGTTGCAGATTATCTCATTATTACACATTCTTCTCTTTTACAAGAAGCAAAAAGATTGGCTTTGTTTCACACACAACGTAATAACTACAGGGTTTTCATTGCAATAACTGAACAAATTTTCAATGAGTTTTCAAGCGGCAGCGCAGACCCAACAGCACTACGTGATTTTGTAAAAATGTATTATGATAAAGCAGGCAATGATACCACAAAAAGACCCAAATATTTATTGCTGTTTGGGGCTGCTTCTTTTGATTATAAAAAGCGTATTTCTGGTAATACCAATTTGGTACCCTGTTATCAAAATCCAAATTCACTGGATCCTTTACAATCGTACACTTCAGACGATTTTTTTGGATTACTGGATGATGCAGATAATATAGATATTTTATCGCCACCTTCACTAATAGATATTGGTATTGGAAGGATACCTGCTACTACAGCTGCCGAAGCAAAAATAATGGTAGATAAAATTATTAATTATCACAGTAAAAATGCTTTTGGCGCTTGGCGAAATAATGCAGGTTTTGTGGCTGATGATAAAGACAATAACACACACCTGAATGATGCAGAATTTGTTTCATTAAATGCCGCTACAGTAAATGCAACCATTAATAACAATAAAATTTATTTAGATGCTTACCCGCTGGTAAATACAGGTAATGTGCAAACCTATCCTGAAGTTGAAAATGCTGTTGTAAACCAGTTATACATCGGCAGTTTATTGCTGAATTATAATGGCCATGGTGGTTACCAGCAACTAGCTGATGAAAAAGTTTTTGATAAGAATGTGCTTGAAAAAGTTTACAACGCCAATAAACTGCCATTATTTATTACTGCCACATGCGACTTTGCACCTTACGATGACCCTACCAAAACATCGCTTGGCAGCCAGTTATTAATGCAAAATAGTAATGGTGCTATCGCTTTGATGACCACTACAAGAACTGTTTTTGCTTTCAGTAACCGTGTGATTAATAATAATTATTTAAATATCGCCCTGCGGGCAGATGCCAACGGTAAATATTTAACGCTTGGCGAAGCCGCGAAAAGGGCTAAAAATTATACCTATCAAACTTTTAGTGATGTGTACAATAACAGGAAGTTTACGTTGCTTGGCGATCCTGCAATGAAGCTCGCATTGCCTGAAAATAAATTGCAGTTAACATCAATCAATAATCAAAACCTTACTTTAAATGATACGCTGAAAGCCACCAATAAATACAGTTTTGGCGGAAGGATAACCGATGCATCAGGTAACCAGCTAACTAATTTTAATGGAACATTGGATGCGGTTGTTTTTGATAAGCCCCAAATAATTACTACAAAAGCCAATGACATTACAAGCCCTGCAACCAGTTTTAGTCAGCAAACCAACTTTTTGTATAAAGGAAAGGCTACTGTAATTAATGGAAATTTCAGTTTTTCATTCATCGTGCCAAAAGATATTAACACAACTGCGGGTAAAGGAAAGTTAAGCTTGTATGCAGATGATGGTGCTAAAGATGCAGCAGGTTTTAGTACCAGTTTTTTTATTGGCGGTATTGGAAATACAACAATTACAGATAAAACAGGCCCTTTAATAAAAGGTTTTTTAAACGATGAAAGGTTTGTTAATGGGGGATTGACAAACGACAACCCAATCTTGATTTCGAAATTAAACGATTCGTCAGGCATAAATACGCTGGCCGCAGGTATGGGGCATGATATAACTGCAGTATTAGATGGCGATGAAAAGAAAATCATCACGTTAAATAATTATTATGAATCTGCATTGAACGATTACCAAAACGGGCAGGTTCGTTACCAGTTGCCCACGCTTTCAGATGGGCCTCATACCTTAAAAATAAAAGCCTGGGATGTGTTTAACAATCCATCTGAAATAACTATTGAATTTACTGTAGCAGAAAAGGCAGACCTTCAGATAAGCCATGTATACAACTATCCCAACCCCTTTACCAGTAAAACTACTTTTTGGTTTGAACATAACCAGCCTGGCGAGAACCTGGATGTTTTAATCAATATTTTTAGCGTTACTGGCAAACTGGTACATCAAGTAAAAAGAACAATTAACAATGCCGGCAACCGCAGCGCAGAAATAGATTGGGACGGAAAAGATTTGTACAGCAGCGAAAAACTTGGAAGAGGTGTCTACATCTATCGTATCATTGTAACATCTGCCAATGGCAGGGCTGAAGCAACACAAAAATTATATCTACTCTAAAAAATGTTAATGGTTTATTTCTACGCTTAATTACAGGGCTACATTTTAATTTATTTAGTTACTTGTAGTTTTCTTTCTTTTATTTGCGAACATAAATTTAAAGCTTAGATGAAACGATTATCCGTTAAACATTCGGTGTTATCCTTAATGGTATTGGGTTTGGGGGTTAGTGTATCTGCACAAACAAATGAATTGAACGTTGTTACTTCAGCCGTTCCTTTCCTTCGTATTTCGCCCGATGCAAGGGCTGGTGGCATGGGCGATGTTGGTATTGCTACCAATCCTGATGCTAATTCTGCCTTTTGGAATTTGGCCAAAACACCTTTTGCAAAGGAAAAATCGGCTATTGGGTTTACCTACACCCCATGGTTAAAAGACCTTGGTTTAAGCGATGTTTATTTAATGAGTGGTGCTGGGTATTATAAAATTGACGATCAATCGGCAGTTTCAGGGGCAATCAGGTATTTTAGTTTAGGAAATATTCAGTTTACCGATAATTCAGGTAATGATTTAAATTCATTTCGTCCAAGAGAATTAGGTGTTGAATTTGGCTATTCAAGGAAATTAAGTGAGAAGATAAGTTTAGGTGTTGGTTTGAAATATATCAGCAGCAGTCTTGCCAATGGTGCAGTGGGCGGTGTTACTTACAAAACAGGTACCGCCTTTGCAGGCGATATTTCACTGTACCATGATGGTGCAGGGAAAGATGGTGAAGGTTTGAGTTATGGGGTTGTATTATCAAACCTTGGTTCAAAAATCGGTTATACCAATGATGCCTTGAATAGAGATTACATACCAGCAAATTTAGGTTTGGGTGTAGCATATACCACCGTTTTTGATGAAAGTAACCGTTTAACTTTTGGGTTAGATGTAAACCGTTTATTGGTACCTACGCCACCTTTGGCAACGGGAAATGTGAGTGATGATTCTGCTGCATTGGCTGGTTATAGAAATAAAAGTGTTGTTAATAGTTGGTTTTCTTCTTTTGGCGATGCAGGTGGAAATGAGTTTAAAAAACTACAAATTTCTGTTGGTGGCGAATATGTTTATAATGAGCAATTTGCTGTAAGGGCTGGTTATTTTTATGAAGATGTAAGTCAGGGCAACAGAAAATTCTTCACTTTTGGTGCAGGGTTAAAATATAATGTTATTGGAATTAACTTGTCTTACCTGGTTCCTTCTGGGCAAGGGGTTACACGTAATCCTTTATCAAATACTTTACGCTTTGGACTTACATTTGATCTTAGTGGTGAAAAAGGAAACTAAGGTTTACCAGACTAACAGGCCGCTTGCCTAATACTTACTTATTTCTAAAAACGATTTATGAGAATAGGGTTTGGTGTAGATTATCATCAATTAGTTGAAGGAAGGGATTTATGGATAGGGGGTGTTAAAATTCCACATACAAAAGGGGCTTTAGGTCATAGCGATGCAGATGTATTGCTGCATGCTATTTGCGATGCCATGCTTGGTGCAGCATGTTTAGGCGATATTGGTGTACATTTTCCTGATACATCATCAGAATTCAAGAATATTGACAGTAAAATATTGCTTAAGAAAAGCTTTGAACTAATTCAAGATGAAGGCTATTCAATAATAAATATTGATTCTACGCTATGTCTTCAATCTCCCAAAATAAAACCTTATGTTGCCGAAATGCAGGCAACAATTGCTTCTATTCTGCATCTTACAGAAAAAGACGTGTCAATTAAGGCCACAACCACAGAAAAAATGGGTTTTGTGGGACGTGAGGAGGGTTTAGTAGCTTATGCCACAATTTTATTAAAAAAGAATTAAGGCGATAGAAGTCTTAATGGGATTGATTTTAGCGCACCCAAATGGTTCTAAAAATCAATTAAACTTGGGAGTAGTGGTATGCAAACCTATATTTGCCGCCATCAAAACAGGGTTTTGTTAAACAAATACAGTTGCATTGTGACTGACAGGGCGAAGCTTTATAAAGTACAAAATATGTTTACCAATCAATTTTTTAGGGGCTTTCTGATAACATTATTTTCCATAACTGTATTATTTTCAAATGCACAATTGGGAAATGATCTAACTAATATAAAAGCATCCCAAATTTCTGATGCACAGATTTTAAATTTTTTGCAGAAAGCTTCTGAGAGTGGGATGACAGAATTACAAATTGAGCAGGAATTTCAAAAAAGAGGGCTTCCTTCATCTGAAATGGATATTTTAAGAACTCGTATTAAGTCCTTACAGAATGGTGCCAATACTTCAAGCCCAGCGGATTTGAATAAGCCAAGAACAATAGCAGATAATTCGGTAAGGGTATTGCCTAAAGGTGCAAGTGGTGTTTCAGGTTCAATTTTTGGTTCAGAGCTATTTTCTGGTGCAAGCACCACATTTGAACCTAATTTAAGAATGCCTACTCCCCGCAATTATGTATTAGGGCCTGATGATGAATTGGCATTGGATATTTCAGGGGTAAATATTTCGCAGCAAACTTTAAAGGTTAGTGCTGAAGGTGCAATTAATATTAAGTATGCTGGGCCAATGTACGTAAGTGGGTTAACTATTGAAGAGGCGACACGAAGAATTACATCTAAACTAAAGCAATATTATCCTTCTATTTCATCAGGACAAACAAAAGTTCAGGTAACTTTAGGTACAATAAGAAGTAACCGTATTATTATTATTGGTGCTGTTTCTAAACCAGGAACTTATACTTTATCATCTTTAGCCACTTTATTTAATGCTTTGTATATTAGCGGTGGCCCAGCGGAAAATGGTTCTTTTAGAAATATTGAAGTTATACGTAATGATAAAAAGGTAGTAACTGCAGACTTGTATAACTTTTTATTAACAGGTGGGCAAATAGGAAATATTAGATTAGAGGATAATGATTTAATACGCATCCCCTTTGCTGAAAGAAAAATTAGTTTGGGTGGTGAAGTGAACCGTTCAGGAATATTTGAATTAAAAGATAAGGAAACATTGGCTGATGCTATAAATTTTGCTGGTGGATATACCGTAAATGCTTATAAAGCAAGGATTACAGGAACAAGGATAACCGATTTTGACAAAAGAATAATTGATATCACCAAAGAGTCAATTGAAACTTACATACCTCAAAATGGGGATCAATTTTCAGTAGGTTCTATAATGGATAAATATCAAAATCGTATAACGATTGAAGGTGCAGTTTTTAAGCCTGGTATATTTTCCTTTGAACCGGGCATGACATTGAAACAATTAATAAATAAAGCAGCCGGCCTAAAAGAAGATGCTTATACTAAAAGGATTATAATTACGCGTACAAGGGAGGATTTAACAAGAGAGTTTATAAGTGTAGAATATAAAACAGTTTTGGGAATTGATTCCTCTTTAGAGCTAATGAAGGATGATAGGGTACAGGTATCGTCTATATTTGATGTCAGAGACCAATTTAGTGTTACAATTAATGGTGCAGTAAGAAAGCCGGGAAGTTATAATTTTGAAGACAGCTTGTCTTTGAAATCTTTGATTTTACAGGCTGGCGGTTTTGCAGAAAATGCCACTGGTACGGGTATTGAAATATCAAGAAGAAAGAGAGATGTCAATCCTAAAGATCCGGGTTCGGCTATTGTTGAAATAATAAAAATTGATGATACTAAGGAACTATCTCAGAAATCTGCTGATCTACAGTTGAAACCGTTTGATATCATCAATATAAAGGCAGATCCATTTTATAAGAATCAAATTTCTGTATCTATTGTCGGGGAAGTTCTCATACCTGGAACCTATACCTTGCAAAGCCGTCAAGAAAGAATCAGTTCTTTAGTGAGGCGAGCGGGCGGAACTTTATATACCGGTAATATTGAAGGTGCGAGATTGCGCAGAAAAAATAATTTTTATGATGTGGATTTAAATGTGGTTCAAAAAATAGCGGCTTCCTCCGCAAAAGACTCGTCTGGTGTTGTAATTGATGCTGAAAGGAAACCATTTAATGAAATAGCCATTAATTTACCAGAAATTTTAACGAATCCTGGTAATAAGGATGATATTTTATTACAGGAAGGTGACATGGTTTTTATTCCATTAATTGATAATATGATTACGATTTCTGGGGAAGTATTTAAACCTTTGCAAATAAGTTACGATAGCGATAAAACCCTTAAAGATTACTTGTATGATGCTGGTGGTGTAACAAATTCTGCAAATAAGAAACGAACTTTTGTTATTTATCCTAACGGTAAAGCAGGTAAAATAACGCATAGTTATATTTTTTTTAAGAAGTATCCAATAATAACAGCGGGAACCAAAATTTTTGTGCCGAAAGAACCAGAAAAGAAGGGATTAGATTATGGCAAAGCTGGAATTATTATATCCGCCGTTTCAGCTTTTATAACAGCAATTGCTTTGGCTTATCAAATTTCAAAATAGATTTTAATGAATGATAGAGGAGTTAATATTCATGGGAATGATGAAATATCTTTTGAGGATATTTCTGTAAAACTCAATGTCTGGATTTCGTATCTTAAATTGCACTGGTGGAAAATTATCATTGCAGGATTTATTGGCGGTGGATTGGGCTATACTTATGCCTATTTGAAGCCAAAAAAATTCGTTGCTAAATTGACTTTTCTAGTTGAGGAAGGTAAAACGGGTGGGGGGTTAGCTTCTTTGGCTGGACAATTTGGTTTTGATGTTGGTAATACAGGCGGAAGCAGTTTACTTACAGGAGAGAATCTTCTGTTATTTTTAAAAAGTCCGGGGCTTGTAAAAGAAGTATTATTGTCCTCCTTTGATTCTACGCAAAAATATTCTCTGGCCGATAAATATGTTGAGATTTACAGCCTAAAAAAAAAATGGGCAACTAATAAGCTGGTATCAAATAATATTAATTTCCCACCCGCTTTAAAAATTCATAGCCGTTTACAGGATAGTTTGTTGCAAGGGGTGGTCAATGGTATAATTCTCAAAGAATTAGTAGCAGAGCGACCGGAAAAAAAAGCGACTTTTGTTACCGTACAAACGACAATGCTTGATGAATCATTAAGTAAGTTATTTTGTGAACGATTGGTTAACAAAGCAACTGAAAGATATATCGTATCAAAGACAATAAGACAAAAAACTAATGTTGACAGGTTACAGCGTAGATCCGACAGCATTGCCGCTTTGTTAAATTATAAAACTTACTCAACTGCTGTAGAAAATGAAAAAGCCTTAGATGTTAATCCAGCTTATCGATCAACTACAATTATGGTTGAAGTAATGGGTCGTGATAAGTCAATGATTGCGTCTATATACGCTGAAGTTGTGAAAAACTTGGAAATAGCTAAAATTCAGTTAAACCAAGAAACTCCAACAATTCAAGTTGTGGATGGTATTGATTTACCCCTGCGAATAAGCAGAACCAGTAAACTTCAGTTCTTAGTTGTTGGAGCATTTATTTCAATGGCTATAGTTATAGGAATACTTACAATAAAAAAGTATAAATGAAAGTAGTAATATTAGCGGGCGGTTTAGGAACAAGATTAATGGAAGAGACAGAGGCTCGCCCAAAACCAATGGTAGAAATTGGGGGAAAGCCTATATTATGGCATATAATGAAAATATATGAGGCCTACGGATTTAATGATTTTGTGCTTTGTCTCGGCTATAAGGCTCACTTAATTAAAGAATATTTTTTGAATTATTATTTATATAATTCTGATATAACCATTGAGTTAGAGAAAAATAAGTTAGATGTACATTTTTCTAATTCTGAGTCTTTTAAAATTACACTTGTCGATACTGGATTAAATACTAATACTGCAGGTCGTATAAAACGAATTCAAAAGTATGTAGATGGTGAAACGTTTATGCTTACATATGGTGATGGGGTAGCAGACATAAATATTAGAGAATTAATTGCTTTTCATAAAAAACATGGAAAACTTGCTACTTTAAGTAGTATTCAAACCCCTGGCCGTTTTGGAAATATAGAAATGGATGATAATGGGAATGTTGAATACTTTGTAGAAAAACCTCAGGGAGATGGGATGTGGATTAATGGTGGTTTTTTTGTATTAGAACCCGGGATATTTAATTATTTGGAAGGTAATATGGATGAAATCCAGTGGGAAAAGAAGCCATTGATTGATATTGCAAACGAAGGTCAATTAGCAGCATATAAGCATCACGGTTTTTGGAAACCAATGGATGCACTACGAGATAGAATTGAACTAGAACAATTATGGAATACCGGTAAAGCACAATGGAAAATATGGTAAGCACACATATCTTAAGTAACTTTAAAAATAAGCGTGTTTTTGTTACTGGACATACTGGTTTTAAAGGTTCATGGTTAAGTTTGGCTCTTTATAAAGCAGGTGCAATTGTAAAAGGTTATTCTTTAGCACCTGAAACTATTCCTGCTTTATATACTTTGATTGAACCCAGTATAAATATCAATTCTGTAATTGCTGATATTAATGATTATGCTACTTTAGAAGATGAAATATTAGACTTTCAGCCAGATTATATTTTTCATCTGGCCGCACAACCGTTGGTGCGCAAATCTTACACTGACCCGCTAAATACGTTTTCAACAAATATTATAGGTACGGCTAATGTTTTAAATGTATTGACTAAACTACATAAGATTTGCACAACAGTATTAATAACTACGGATAAGGTTTACGAAAATAAAGAATGGCATTATCCATATAGAGAAACTGATCGACTAGGTGGTTATGATCCTTATAGTGCTAGTAAGGCTTGCGCAGAATTGGTTATAAATAGTTACACCCAATCCTTTTTCAACCAAGAAAATTTTCACGTACATCAAAAAGCTATTGTCAGTGTTAGGGCTGGTAATGTAATTGGTGGGGGAGATTGGTCTGTTGATAGATTGATACCTGATATTGTCAAATCAATAACAGACGGTAAGGATATTATTATTCGTAACCCTAACGCTGTAAGGCCTTGGCAGCATGTATTGGAACCTGTTTTTGGCTATTTGCAATTGGCTGTTTTGCTGGCCAAAGACCCTAAAAAGTACAGTGGCTCATGGAATTTTGGCCCTGCGAGCAGTGATAATTTGCCAGTAATGACCATTGTAGAACAAGCTATAAAAATTTGGGGTAAAGGAAATATTGATTTGCAAATTGATGCTAATGCACCACATGAAGCTGGTTTACTAAAATTAGATATTAGTAAAGCCATTAATGAAATGCAATGGAAGCCACAAATGAATACAGCATCTGCAATAGAAAGGACAATTGCATGGTACAAATCTTTTTATGAAAGCAAAAAAACGGCATTACAACTATTGGAAGATGATATAGCATATTATCAAACATTATTAAGCAAATGATAGAGACATTATTTACCAACTTGCACGATAAAGCAGTAAGGGACAGTTTAGTACCATTGTTCAAACATAAAATTACTAGAACTATTGTACCAGGGAAAGATTATATACCTGTAACAGGGAAAATTATTGATGAAAACGATGTGCTATTGGGTATTGAAGCCACTATGGATGCTTGGTTGACAGCAGGCAGGTTTAGTGAACGTTTTGAAAAAGATTTTGCCCGTTATATGGGAAGCCGTTTTTCTTTCTTAGTAAATTCTGGTTCGTCAGCAAACTTATTAGCTTTTTACACTCTTACATCTCCCAAGTTAGGCGATAGAGCGATAAAACCGGGGGATGAAGTAATTACAGTTGCAGCAGGTTTTCCTACAACTGTAAACCCAATGATACAATTCGGTTGTATTCCTGTGTTTGTGGATGTTGATATACCCTCTTATAATATTAAGGCAGAAGATATCGAAAAAGCAATGTCAACAAAAACAAAAGCAATAATGATTGCCCATGCGTTGGGTAATCCATTTAACCTTGATACGGTTTTGGAAATTGCTAAAAAGTATAACCTGTGGGTTATTGAAGATGATTGTGATAGCCTGGGGGCTACTTATAACGATAAAAAAACGGGCACATTTGGTGATATTGCTACTGTATCTTTTTACCCAGCCCATCATATCACTATGGGCGAGGGTGGTGCTGTGTTAATTAACAACCCTGTGCTTAAAAAAATAGCGGAAAGTTTTAGAGATTGGGGAAGAGATTGTTGGTGTGCACCCGGATGTGACAATACGTGTGGAAAAAGATATGACTGGCAATTGGGGCAATTGCCGGACGGGTATGACCATAAATATACTTATTCGCATATTGGGTTCAACTTAAAGGTTACTGATATGCAAGCAGCTATTGGATTAAGTCAACTAACCAAAGCAGATGCTTTTATTGCAAAGCGCAGGGAAAATCATAAGAAACTAACGGACAGGTTTAAAGAATTAGAGCAGTATTTTATTTTACCAGAAGCAACACCCAATAGTAACCCAAGTTGGTTCGGATTCATGTTAACAATACGGGAAAGCAGCAATATTAATAGAAATAAATTAGTAGAGTTTTTAGAGAATAATAAAATCGGAACACGTTTATTTTTTGGAGGCAATATTTTAAGGCAGCCCGCTTATTCGAAATTAACTTACCGTAAAATAGACGATTTGCCCAATACAGATATCATTATGAATCAATCCTTTTGGTTAGGTGTTTGGCCAGGCTTAAATGATGAGCATTATGATTATATTTTCGATAAAATAAAAAATTTTATTGTAAAATAACCTTTATTAAAATTATTACTATTCAACGTATACAGTTATGGTCATTTCCATTATAGGTACTAATGGGTTACTTTCTTCATCAATCTTGACATTTTGCCACCTCAACTTAATTGAGGTACACCTTTATGGCAGAACTGTGCCAAAATTAAATCATTATGCAAGTTTTACCCATGTAGATTTACTTAATCTACAGATAAATTTTGATAATCTTAGTAAATCTGATGTAATTATTTATGCGGCTGGTGCTGGTATACAATCTAATAGAGTTGAAGATGTTAATACAGTTTATAATTTAAATGTTTTTATACCAATTCAAATTTGCAATAGTTTGAAGCATTCTAATTTTAAAGGTACCTTTGTATCATTTGGTTCGTATTTCGAAATTGGAGAGAATAATGAAAACAAAGAATTTGATGAACTTGAAGTTTTACGCTCACAATTAAAAGCCCCTAATGACTATACTATAACAAAAAGAATGTTATCTCGGTTCTTTAGTTCGTTTAATGCTCCATTTAATTTTATCCATTTTATATTACCAACCATATATGGCGAAACGGAATCGCCTCACCGTTTGATTCCATATACACTTGCTTCAATTAAAAACGTTACCAAAATCACTTTCACATCTGGCGAGCAAGTAAGACAATATGTGTACATTGATGATGTTGTTAATACTTTATTCCATTCAGTAAAAGGGAATTTGGAAAGTGGTATTTATAATATATGTGGGGCTGAAGAATTTTCCGTTAAGGAACTGGTTTCATTATTATTTCAACTTAACCAAAAAGTCTTACCAGATGATGTTTTTGGTAAAACAGAAAGGGTAGATGTAGGAATGAAGGTTTTAAGACTCAATGGCGAGAAACTAAAAAGTAAGATCGGTTATCTTCAAACAATAAAAATTTCGGAAGTTTTCAATAAATATAATTTTCAGTAAAATGGTTGAAATTATAAAGCGTACATTATTGAAAGACCAACGTGGTTGGTTGCTTAAGACACTAACGGGTTATGAAGAGGGATTGCCACTCCGTACCGGTGAAATATATGTAGTGTGTGGATACCCCAATCAAATTAGAGGGGGGCATTACCACGAAGTTGCGAAAGAATGGTTTACCCTCATCAAAGGCGAAGCTCTTTTAAAATTAAAAGACATTAATAATGGTGAAGAGACCAGTATGATTCTTAATTCTGACCAACCCCTTACCATAGTAGTTCCCCCGCTTATAGCTCATCAGTTTGAAAGTATTTCCAATAGAGAATTTATCTTACTTGCTTATTCAGATAGGCAATACGATCCAGTGGATACTTTTAACTGGATTTTTTCGTAATAAGTATAAAATAGTTAATATTTATCCCCCGACTTTTATAATTAGAAATTATTTTCTACAAAACTTTACAGCATAACAAATATTTAAAAGTGAATACGGATAATGGAGTGCCATCAAAAAAACAACCTATAATTAGTATATGCATACCAACATATAACCGTTGTGATAAAGTAGTTAATTTAGTTAAAAGTATCTTGAGGTATGAGGGTGATGAAATAGAGGTTGTTGTGTTGGACAACTGTTCTAACGATAAAACAGAGTTTTTGCTTTCCCTGATTGACGACCTTCGGTTTCGGTTCTTTAGGAATAATGAAAATATTGGTGGACCGATGAACCAACTTAAAGTACTTACTTTAGCGAAAGGTGTGTTTGCTTTTTTTTGTTTAGATAAAGACTTTCTTGATCATGAAAGTATTAAAGAGCTTATAAGATGCATAGAGGTGGATATTGATATCGTATTTGGTTATTGTTCGCTTAATTTAGGAACCAAGTACGATAATGTTGTTTATGATAGAGGAATTCAATCTTTAATAAAGATGGCTTACTTATCACAGCATCCCTCTGGTATTTTTTACAAAACTGAAATATATACAAAACTGCCATTTTTAAAGGAGGTTCTTGCTAATGCAAAACCTTTTCCATTTTATCCTGACTTGATGAGTGCAGAAATGGCAATGCTGGGTAAAGCCATATTAATAAATTTTCCTTCATTTCATACTGAAACTAGGGAAGAGTGCAAAAGTGTTGCATCCTTTACTTATTCTGCTAATAATGCTTTTTTTATACCCGCAAACAGATTGAAAGAATTTGATATTTATATCAATAGTGTCCTTAGGCAGAAGGGTTTATCGAAAGTAGAGTTAATTAAACTTTTTGCTATACTCTATAATAGATGTTTGACATCCTCAACTTTCGGTTATAGGGAAATAATGGCCGATTATGAAGTTTGTCTACACCATGGAATGGAAACAAAGAAAATACGACTTTCTGAAATGGTGGCTACAAATATTAAATTTTCTCGAAATTTTTTTAATAAAAATTTACCTATCGGCCATATGGAAAAAATATTCATTTATTCTATATGTCAATTAAAATTTATTATTAAATTAATACTTGAATAATAACCTAAGAATGGTTAAAAGTCCCCCCCCAATTTTCCTTTCTATTTGTATTCCTACAAGAGGACGTATTCAAATTCTAAAAAAGACATTGGAAAGTATATTTAGTTCTACTATAAACTTAAATGAATGTGAAATAGTTATATACGATAGTTCGGATGATCAGGAACTTGAAATAAATATTCATAAATGGTATGCTTTTCCAAATTTAGTTTATCAAAAAGGTCCAAACCATGGGTATTTAAATTTAATAAGTGCGTTGAAGTTAGGAACTGGTTCTTTTTTAAAGTTGCATAATGATTATTCTGAAATGACAGAAGGTAGCTTATTAGCTATCATCAATCAGATTAAATCTGTTATACAATCTAGGCCAACTATTTTTTTTTCTAATGGGATGCTTAAAAACTTAGATACAGATGTTAATTTAGACTTTAACGATTTTTTGTATAAAGTATCTTTCTTTAGTTCTTGGAGTAATGCCTTTGGGATTTGGAAAACGGATTTTGAAAGTTTACGCAACGGCGATATAGAAAAAATGTTTCCACACTGTTCATACTTATTTGCATTGAACAAAAAAAAATTTGTTATAAATAACAAACCTTTGTTTTTCAATCATGAAATTGCTGGGAAGGGCGGGTATAATTTATTTGAAACCTTTGCAGGTGTTTTTTTGGGAATGCTAAAAAAAAACCTGGATAATGGATATATATCTGAAAAAACTTTTCGCCACATAAAATATGATATGCTTAGAAATTTTTTTGTTGTATGGTATTGTAATACTGTTATTTTAGACAAAGGTTTTTCTTACGGGTTAGAAAACATAAAAAAATCTATGTTAGTTCATTATTCTAATTTACAATACAATTTAATGCTTACTCTAGCATATTGCAAAGCTAGCCTACATTTAATTAGAAAAGGTTTTAAAGGGTAGTGATTAATATATAATGGCTAAAAATAAAGACTCTTATAAACAAATTTTTAAATCTACAAGTATTGTTGGGGGGGCACAGATTTTAAATATTTTGATTGGAGTAATTAAAACGAAAATTTTTGCTTTATTACTTGGTCCAAGTGGAGTCGGAATTGCTGGGATATTTCAAACTATAGTAGATTTAGTGAGAGATGCAACAGGTTTTGGAATTAACTTTAGTGGGGTAAAAAATATTGCTGAAGTTAGTGCAACAAACGATACTGAAAAAATTGCAAAAACAATTCTTATTTTAAGACGTTGGGCATTTGGAACGGGCTTACTTGGAATGTTTTTGATAATAATATTGAGTACTTATTTTAGTAGGTATTCTTTTGGGAATGATACTTATTCGCTAAGTATTGTTTTGTTGTCAGTTATATTATTGATTACGTCAATTTCCTCTGGGCAATTAGCTCTTTTGCAAGGACTACGCAAAATTGATAAAATGGCCAAAGGAACACTTATTGGATCTATTTTAGGAGTTATTATTACTCTTCCATTATATTGGTTTATAGGAATTTCAGCAGTTGTGCCAGGTATGATATTAACTGCTTTAGGAACGTTAATAGTGTCTTGGTTTTATGCAAAACAAATTAAAATAAGTAAGGTACACCTTTCATTTAAAGAAACGTTTTATTCAGGTATAGGAATGGCTAAATTGGGCTTTTTTATAGTAGTTAATGGGTTTATAGCTACAATTGCTCTTTATATCATTCGTAAACTTATAATGAATCATTTGGGCCTTAATTTTGTGGGTCTTTTTCAGGCGGTTTGGACAATTTCAACAATTTATATAAATATTCTCCTTCATGCAATGTTAGCCGATTATTATCCGCGTTTAAGTGTTATACATAGTGATAATAATGCAGCCAATAAATTAATTAACGAACAATTAGAAATTACTTTGTTAATAGGAACACCAATGTTGGCCGGAATGATTGTATTTGCACCTTTAGTGATTAACATTTTATATTCTTCTTCCTTTACTGCCGCAATTCCAATGTTAAGATGGCAGCTTGCAGCCTCATTTTTAACATTAGTGAGCTGGCCATTAGGAGTTTTGTATCTTTCAAAGAATGAAGGATGGCAATGCATGGCAAGTGAAACACTCCGGCAAGTAGTATTTGTTGGGGTAGTTTTTATTTGCTGGGATGCGATAGGGTTCAATATCTTAGGAATAGGATTTTTTATTGCCGCCGCTGCCAATCTCATCTATGTAATATTAAGTTTAAAAAAAATTAGTGGCTTCATGTTTACGAATGTAAATATGAAGTATATACTTATAAACGGGATAACAATTTTAATAATTCTACAAAATTCTCTTTTTAATGAGAATGTTTTAATGTATATTATAAATATAATTGCTTTAGTTATATTATGCCTGGTATCTTTTTACAGGTTAAATAAATTGGTAGATATAAAATCTTTTTTTAAAAGAAAATATATTCAATAACCTGGTTCTTATGCATTTTCAACTTCGTAATATTCTTTATAAGATTGCTTATAGTAAAATATTTTCTTTTTTTATATTTCCGTCCCATCTTCGGGCATTAAAAAAAATTAGAAATTTTTATTATTCTGGAATAATGCGAAAAGGATTTAAAACGGTTGGAAATAGTTTTCACTTAGAATACCCTGGTGTTATTTTAGGACAAAAAAATATTTCTATAGGGGATAATTTTTACTCTTTTCAACGTTTACGTTTAGAAGCCTTTAGCACTCACAATAATGTCATGTACGAGCCAAATATACTAATTGGCGATAATGTAAGTATAAATTATGATTGCCATATTGCTGCTGTCAATAAAATAATTATTGGAAATAATGTGCTGATTGCAAGTAAAGTTTTTATCACGGATCATTCTCATGGGGAAATTAACAAAGCATCTGTTTTTCTTCCTCCTTCACAAAGGATAGTTTTTTCTAAAGGTCCAGTTGTTATTGAAGATAATGTTTGGATTGGTGAGAGTGTAGTGATCATGCCCAATGTAACAATCGGAAAGAATGTAATAATTGGAGCTAATTCCGTAGTCACTAAGAGTTTTCCTGATGATGTTGTTATTGCTGGAAATCCAGCACGTATTATTAAATATATTATAGACTAATGAACGCAATTTTTACGTTAGCTGCACGGAATTACTTTGCACATGCTAAATGCCTTGGGGATTCTGTTAAAAAGCATTGCCCTGAGGTAGATTTTTTTATATTTCAGGTTGATAAAAATATTGACAATATTGACTTAGATATTGAGCGATTTACCGTAATAAATAATGATGAATTAAAAATTCCGAAACTGCTTGAGATGGCCTTTAAGTATGATGTAATAGAGTTTAGTACATCTTTAAAACCCTTTGCAATCGAATATCTTTTTAAGACTTTAGGGTATGAAAAGATACTCTATATAGATCCCGATATGATTCTTTACAGTTCTCCAATGTTTTTATATGATTTATTAGACAATAAGCATGCTTTGTTAACGCCTCACCTAATAAAACCATATATTAATTACGAAGGTGCTACTACTGAAGAAGAATTACTTTTTGTTGGGATTTACAATCTTGGTTTTTTCGGCGTAAAAAATAGTGACACAGGAAATCATATTGTTAAATGGTGGCAAGCTAAATTATTAAATCAATGTTTTGCAGATAAGGAAGATGCTTTACATGTTGACCAAAAATGGATGGATTTCCTACCATCTTTATATACTGACAGCATTGAAATATTGAGACATTCTGGAATAAATGTTGCTTTTTGGAATTTTCATGAAAGAAATATTACTACAACTAATGAATTATTTACTGTAGACAATATGGAATTAGTCTTATTTCATTTTTCGGGATTGGTTCCTGAAGACTATGAGACGATCTGCCGAAAACAAACAAAATATAACTTATCAAATAAACCAGAGCTCAGATCGATTTTTGAAAAATATGTAACATGCTTAAATGAAAACGGGTACAAGTTTTTAAAAGATTTAATTTATTCGTATAATCAATTTGATAATGGCGAATTTATTTTAAAATATCAACGCAGATTATTTCGTGGGCTTTTAACTGAGGGGCATAGTTTTGCAAATCCCTTTTCAACAAGCGATAACAATAGCCTTTATAGATTATTTTATGATAACAAGTTATTAGCATTTGATAAAACAGGTAAACTTAACAAGCTAAAAAAATCTTTTCCCGACCATGAAAAACAATTCAAAAAATTGTTTTTCATGATGAATTTATTTAAAAAAATTATTGGAATAAAGAATTACTATTTAATGATGCGCTTTATTGCTCTTTATTATAGATTTGAAAAACAAACATTTTTAGTTAAAAAGCAATAATGAAAATTGGTATTGATGGGCGGGTATTTCAAGGTAAGGCCACCGGTGTGAACAATTATGTTACTGCCATTATAGCTTATATGTTAAAAGAGTTACCCCAAAGTACCTTTATCATATATACAAATAAAAATATATATTTAAATCTCAATTCCGACAGGTTACAGATAATTTTAGATAACTCAATACTAAGAAATTTTAAATCTGTTTTATGGACTAAATTTATCTCACCTTTTTATATAAAAAAGGATAAAATAGATATGTATTTAGCTGGTGGTAGTTTTTTGCCGGCTTTTTTTATTGACTATAAAACATGTTTTATTGTACATGACCTAAACTATATCCTTGTACCGGAAACTATGAGCTATACTCACTATCTTTCTTTTAAATTTTTTTTTAAAAGGGACTTAGTTAAGTCGGATTATATTTTAACAAATTCAATATCTACAAAAAAAAAAATAAATAATTATTTTAAACGCGAAGTTGATTTTATTATACAACCCGAAATTAACCCGCTTTATAAAAAATTGGATCCAGAGTATGTTCTATCAAAACTAAAAGAATTAAATATTAATTACCCTTTTTTATTATGTGTGGGTACATTAGAGCCTCGTAAAAATATTGATAAGGCAATAGCAGGATTTATAGAATTAAAAAAGAAAGGAAAACTTGTTAATCACAAATTATTAATAGTTGGTGAAAAAGGATGGAAAAATAAAAGTATTTATGAGTTTATAACAAGCGATATTGTTTTTTTGGGCTATATAGATGTTTTATATATGCCCGTTTTATATAATAGTACTGACTTGTTTATTTTCTTATCTTCATATGAGGGATTTGGGATACCAATCCGTGAAGCTGTATATTGTAATGCTAAAATTTTAGCTAGTGATATAGAAGAATTACGCGAGGCATCAAGCGGGCATGCTAAATTTATAAAATCTACTTCTTCTGAAGACGTCGCGACTGCAATAATGGACTGTATAATTGAACGTCCCTCAATAGAACAAGATATTTTAAATCCTTCAGTGCAACAATTTCAATTATTGAGAGAAAAGATATTATTAGCGATATAGTGTTTAAAAGTCCAATAATTGCTTATTTGTTCGTTTTCATTATCCTATTTGAAGGAATGTATTTGCCTTTTACTTATGCAGTAATTGGGAGTATTAGCTTAGTAAAAATAATGTTATATGCTAAGTATATGCTATCTTTTGCTTTGTTTTTATTTTTTCTTATACGATGCTTAATTAAACGTAAAATTAAAAAATTTGAAATATTAGCTGTCCTAAGTATTTTAGGCGTTACAATACTTACAGTATCAAGATTCTTAATACTGAAAGACTTTTCAAGTTCAGTTTTTGTACTTTACACTTTTCCTTTTATAACTTTTTTTGCTGGTAGAAGTTTAAAATTAACCAATTTTAAACTAGAAAAATTTATTCTACATTTAATATATCTTTATACATTAGTTTTTTTATATGCCATTTTTGATATTAGTTTTTTGAGTTCACATCTATGGGCTGATATCC
Organism: Chitinophagales bacterium; assembly: GCA_031424995.1. GTDB lineage: Bacteria > Bacteroidota > Bacteroidia > Chitinophagales > Chitinophagaceae > Parasediminibacterium. Next base: position 83,512 of record JANPIP010000013.1, read on the forward strand.
TAAACCAGGAAAAATACTTGATTGATATTAAAGATTTTAACACTGGTGCAATAATTGATGGTTTAATTGGAAATTTTTACTTTGATCCTTATGTATTAAAAATACGTAGAGCTATTGGAACTCAGGGTGATCCATTGGCGTTCGCCTATTCTTCAATAATTCCCTTCGCTATTTTTATTTATTTTAAAAAATTAAGATTAATTCTTAACCGTATATTTATTTTTTTCGCAAGTTGTCTTTCAATAATAGCTATTATACTAAGTTTAACAAGAGCTATTATTATAGCGGCACTATTAAATATTATAGCAAAAAAAATGAATAAATATTATTATATTATTATAAGCCTTTTTTCTATTATAGCTATGATTTTAATAGTTTTTTTTAATGGTGCTATTATGGATAATCTCTTCTATGTTGACTCATCAACTTCTGGGCATTTATCTTCTTTATCTTCAATTACGAACTTAACCTTAACAAATTTATTAGTGGGATCAATTATAGAGGGTTCAAAGGAAATATTGAGATTTGAATCAGGTTTTTTGAATATTTTATGCAATTATGGAATTCTGATATTGATTTTATTTTATTGGTTTATTTTAGCATTGATACGATATCTTCATAAGATTAATCATCCATTATCATCCTCTTTAGTATTTGTTGGTTCTGTAGGAGTACTTACAAGCATAGTTTTTTCTGAATCATTTTATTCATTTACAGGTTTTGGTTTATTTTGGTTCCTTGCTGGTTTAACTATATCAAATAATGACTCAAAGTTTCCAAATGAAGTAATCTTATGATAATACTATTTGATGCTACATTTATTAGAAATGAAAAATATACTGGTATAGAGCGTTATATTTTAAATTTATTAGAGTCTTTTCAAAATATTAAGTTACCGTTTTCACTTTATGTAGCAATAAGAAAAAGCTTACCAACATCTGCAGTACAAAGAATAAAACATTTAAATTTAATAGAAATTGATTCAACGAATAGGTTATTGATAGATCAATATTATATACCGAGACTCTTTTATAGAATTAAAGCCGATTTAATTCATTATCCTGTGTTCGGATTAAGTCCTTTATTGTTTAATAAATGTATACTTACAATACACGATGTAACTTTTTGGCGGTATCCAGATCTAATTTCACTTGGAGCTAAACTATATTATAAACCTCTTTTACCTTTTGCTATTCGGTACTGTAAAAAAATTATAACTGTTTCTGAGAGTTCTAAGGATGAAATAGTATTTTTTTTTGGAAGTGAAGTTGGTGCTAAAACAGTTAAAATTTATGAGGCATTAGATAATGAATTTAAGAATCTAGTTAATAAAATTAATAAAAGTATTAATATAAACGAATATGATTATATATTAACCGTCGGAACAATTGAACCAAGAAAAAATTTAGCTACTTATATAAAAGCTTTTGAGATATTAAAGACAATTCATAATATTAAACATAAGTTAGTTTTAACTGGAAGAACTGGTTGGATTAAAGAAATGAGTATTCCTAAATCATTAAAGAATGAGATAGTTTTTACAGGGTATGTCTCTGATAGCGAATTAGCAATTTTATATAAAAACGCTGCTTTGTATATTTTTCCTAGTCTCTATGAGGGTTTTGGATTCCCCCTTTTGGAAGCATTAGCGAGTAAAATACCTGTAATAGCATCGAAAACATCTTCTTTAATTGAAATAGGTGAAAATTCATGTCTGTATGCAAATCCACTCGATACTAATGAATGGGTTACTTTAAGTATAAAATTATTGGAAGATGAAAAATTACGAAATGATTTAATTAACGAAGGTGTTAAAGTAATTGATAAATATGACTGGAATAAAATTGCTGGAGAAACAATGGAAGTATATATAAATCACTCAGTAAAAATTTAATGATAAAAAAGCAAAAACTTTTCGATTTAAACTTTATTTCTTGTAATGACATAGATGCAGTTACGAAATATGTGTATGAATTTGATAGGGAAAAGATTGGAAATGCGTTTCCCGTTCTTTTTACCCCAAATGTAGATTATTTGGTAAAAATTGCGAGAAGTGAGAATTTTGAGATAAAATCTTTCTTGCAAAAATCTTTTTATATTATTCCAGATGGGATGCCAGTAGTTTGGGTTAGTAAGCTTTTACGCAAACCATTGTTATCTCGAATAAATGGGGCAACTTTATTTAATAAAATTTGGATAAAATGTAAGCAACATAACCGAAATTGTTTTTTTATTTGTGCAAACGATATAATTGGGGGTATGATTACTAATGAGCTTGCTTCTTCTAAATATCTTTGCCCACCTATGTTTGATGTATCAGATGTTGAAGTATTGTCAAAAATTGTTGATGAATCTTTTATAATTATAAAACAATTTAATATAGATTTTGTTTTTATAGGTATTACATTTCCTAAGCAAGATTTATTAGCAAAACTTTTATATGAAAAATGTTTGGAAGAAAAAATGCGTACACCACTTTTTTTATTATTAGGAAGCTCTTTTGAACTATATTTGAGTTTAAAGCCAAAAGCAAGTCTTTTTGTTCAAAATATTGGGTTTGAGTGGTTACATAGATTTATTTTAGAACCAAAAAGACTTTTTAAAAGATACTTTATTGATTCATTTGAATTTCTTCCTTTAGTATATAAAGAATTTTTTAAGTAGATTTGTACGTTCTGAATATGTTCAATTAAGCTTATTAATAAAAAATATGGATAAATCATCAATGAGTATGAATCAAGTCATACGTAGACATTCCTTGAAGTTCATTAAGTTTAGGCAAAATGAAGGCGAGGCTTTAAATGAAGATTTGTTATGCATTAGTTATAGAATTAACAATTCAAAAACAAAAAGAATTATAGATATTTTATTTTCCGTTTTTGTAATGATGGTAGTTTTTAGTTGGTTATTTCCATTGATTGCTATTTTAATTAAAATTACTTCTAAAGGGAGCGTATTTTTTTTACAGGATAGAGAAGGTATTAACAAACAAATTTTTAAGTGTTATAAATTTAGGACCATGCGTGCAGACAGTTGTGACGTAGACGCCTCGGGAAAATATTTGCAAGCTTCTGGCAATGATAAAAGGATTACAAAACTTGGTAAATTCTTGAGAAAAACTAGTATTGACGAATTGCCGCAATTTTTAAATGTAATTAAAGGTGATATGAGCGTTGTTGGCCCTCGTCCACATCCAATACCTTTAAATAAAGAATCTGAAAAATATATAGATGGATATAAATTACGGCACTTAGTTAAACCTGGTATAACTGGGTTGGCTCAAATTAGCGGTTTAAGGGGGGAAACAAGAGATATAAGGCTAATGCAAGCACGTATTGATGCAGATATTAACTATATAAAGAAATGGGGAAAGAACACGGACCTTAAAATTGTATATAAAACAGTAATAAATTTGTTAACAGGTGATTCGCAAGCTGTTTAAGGTACATTTTATAAAGAGTCGATATTTTCTGAAAGTATTTTCTATAATTACTTTCAGTTTTTTCCCCTATCCTGTTAATTCTCAGGTCTATGAAGTTTCTAATAGTGATAGTTATGAGAATGTTGCAAGATTTGCTCAAAAAGGGTTAGTTGACTGGAAAGATTTAGTCTTTCCAATGCAAAGAAGTGATTTTGGTAAAGAATACTTTAAACTGCTTCAAAAAAAAAATGTTCTATCTAAAATTGAAGAGAAAGAAGTTAAGTTTTATTTAGCTGATTATTATGAAGGCGATTCTACAGAAAGAAAAGGATTTTTTTCTAAGAGTAAAAAAGAGAGATTTTATTTTTACAATTTGGGGTCTGAAAATTTTAATTTGTATTGTGATCCTTCTATAGGAGCTGAATTTAGTCACTATAATAATAGTAAATACAATTTTACTTATTTTAATGGATTAAAAATTTGGGGTTATATAGGAAAACAAAAAAAAATAGGTTTCAATTTACTATTTAGAGACGTAACTGTAGAAGGTGATTCACTTAATAATATTCAAAAAGATTTTACACCTTCGCAAGGTTACATTAACGTTTCACGTAATTCTTCAACATTAAATTATAGTGATCTTTCTTTTAATTTAGCATACACATTCAAAAATGGATCTGTTAATATTGGCAAAAGTAATTTAAATTGGGGTTATGGCGAATTTGGAAAATTAGTTTTGTCATCAAAAGCACCTTCATTTTTAAACATTAGATTACAGTATAATCCAACAAAGTGGCTAAAGTTCGATTATTTTCATGGATGGTTAAATTCTAATGTCATTGATTCTAATTCATCTTATTTAATGAATAATAGATTCCGTGAGGTATACGTTGATAAATTTATTGCTTCTCATACTTTATCAATATATCCCACAAAAGGATTATCTATTTCAATTGGTGAATCCCTCATTTATAGTGATAAATTCAACCTTGCATACTTAGTGCCTATTAATTTTTTTAAAGCCTATGATCAATACATAAGTAATTATAGTTTATTAGGTGGAGCCAATAGTCAATTTTTTCTCCAAATTTCTTCACGGAACAATATACTTAATACCCATGCCTATGCCTCTATTTTAATTGATGAAGTTAGGATATCTAAAATATTTGATAAAATTGATAGTAGAAACCAATTGGGTTATTGCATAGGATTTTCCAAAACCGATTTTCTATTTCCCTATTTGACAATAGGCGCGGAATATACTAAAATACGTGGAGGAGTTTATTCAAATATTATTTCTTCACAATCTTATTCAAATTCAGATTTTATTTTAGGGGATTGGATAGGTCAAAATGCCGATAGGTGGGGTGCCTTTATTAAATTAACACCTTTTGCTAAATTTAAGATAAAATTTAGTTTCCTAAATTTTAGAAAGGGAATGCCGTTGACAATAGAACAACAGTATTATTTGCAACCAGAACCTAGTTTTTTAAATAATTATCTTTTTACACAAAAAATGTTAAGCTTAAACACAAGCTATGAAATCATTAATACACTAAAAATTAATTTTAATATCGACCGAAACAAGTTTATATATACAAGCAACCTAAACACAACTGTTATTAATACTAGACTAGGAATTACTTATGGATTATAATTTTGAATAACGTCTTGAAAAATAAATAAATAAAAAATAAACTATAGGGCTAACTAAGAGTTGTTTTAATGTTCCAAATCGAAATTGACCATCCTTATAGCTATAGTGGATTATAAACCAATCAATTAAAAGCATAAAAATTATTAGCATAATACTTAATATATATATATAATTCCAAAGCTTTTTAATCCAAACTGGTGTATTCTTGTCAAAACAAAAATACCCTATTATAAATATTGCACATAATAGTGTTAAATCAATGATATCTTTTAATTTATTATTTAATAGTATCCATTTTTTGGTATCTATAATATATTGATTGAAAGTACTTGAGACCAGTAGCATTAATATTATTGCTATTAAATTTTTTTTAGTTAACATGTATTATCTTTAGTCTTTATGCACCATACCCATAATGAAAATATTATAAAATACATAAGTAATTTAAATAGATAATGATGTGCAATATCAACATACCAATTTTTTTCAATCACTAACATTGCTAGAAAAACACAACGGATAATATTTAATATATAAATCAAAAAAGTTCCAAATACTATAAAAATTAATCTTCGGGAAAGTGTAATATTAGATATGCAGAATAAAAAACTTACATATAAAATAAATAATTCTAATGCATTGCAAGGGTCAGATACACCAAGTATATATTTATTGTCTTTTAGGATTGAAATACCAAAGTAATCGATATTATTGGTAGGTTTTCCAATTCTTAATTTGAATAAATTTTTTGAATAAAATTGCATTAACAGTTTAGTTGTATGTTCTGATGTTAATGTGGTAAGTGGCAAATCTAAAATCCTGTATGGTCTGAAAAATATGTGATAGGAACATTTCCAAACCAAAAAAATCACCAGTGCCCTTATCAAAAATTTCTGCACTTCACGGGGTACTTCGCTCCAAAAACTCTTAAACTGCACAATGGGAGATGTCATAACTAATTATCTGCCTCAAATATAAGAGCAATTGCTGTAGAACCTATTTTTGCTCCATGCAAATTTTAGTTCCAGTCATTAATACCTCTTCTCACGCACTTCCGTTATACGCTACTACAGGCTCCTCTGGTATGGATATCAGAGCATTTCTTACAGAGCCTGTTACACTTCAATCCCTACAGCGTACATTAATTCCCACAGGTTTATTTATTCAGTTGCCTGAAAATTACGAGGCACAAATTCGCCCACGAAGTGGTTTGGCTGTTAAACAAGGCATTACCTGTTTAAATACTCCAGGTACAATTGATGCAGATTATCGAGGCGAAATAAAAGTCATTTTGGTCAATCTTTCTAATGAGCCACAAACAATTAACGATGGTGATCGCATTGCGCAAATGGTGATACAGAAAGTTGAAAAAATTGAATGGCAGTTAACAGAAAATATTAACGAAACAGATAGGGGTGCAGGTGGTTTTGGCAGCACGGGAAAACTATAACTTAGCAACATGAAAAATGTATTTTCTGTAATAACTTTCTTGTTTGTTTTATATGCTTGTAAGCCTGTAAAAAAAGTGCAAACTATTAATGCGGCCATCAATAAAAAAGATACGGTACAAATAGTAAAGGTTGATACCACTGTCGCAATTGACTCAAATAGGGTTATAAAAGACATTATGTTTAAAGTGGAGAAAAATAAGATTGATTTTAAAACTTTTTACGCCAAAGTTAAAGTTGATTATGAAGGTCAGGATAACAATTTGGGCGTAACAGCATATATTAAAATGACCAAGGACAGCCTTATTAACCTGCGCATTACGTATCCTGTTTATGGCGTTGTTATGGATGCACAAATAACAAAAGACAGTGTAATTGTTGTAAATAAAAAAGACAAATATATTCAGTACCGTTCTATTAATTATTTGCAGGAAGCCACACAAATTCCTTTTGATTTTAAAACCCTGCAGGATGTAATTATTGGCAACCCTGTTTTTTTAAGCAAGAATATTGTTTCTTACAAAGCCACTGATAACCAGTTGCTGGTTTTGATGATTGGAAATTTATTTAAAAACCTTATTACGCTTAATACAGCAGATTACAAGGTAATGCATACCAAACTGGATGATGTAGATCCACTGCGTAACCGTACCTGCGATATTACTTACAGTGAGTATAAAAACACCGGCGATATACAGTTTGCTACTTATCGCAGCATCTCTGTTTCAGAAAAATCGAAATTGGATGTGTTTCTTGATTTTAAAGATTACAAGTTTAATGAACCGTTAAACTATACGTTTGTTATTCCTAAAAATTATAAACGCAAGTAATTTATCCGCATCTTTATCGTTAAAGAGGTAACCCTTTTAATTACTAAACTTTTATTGATGTTGCAAAAGTTGCTGATAGTTTTCCTGTTTTCTTTTATTGCCTGCAATTGCTTGCTTGCCCAGCAACCTTCACGCGATGAGTTGCAGAAGAAACAGCAACAGTTATTTAAAGAAATCAACGACTTAAATAATGAATTATCCTCCATAAAAGGCAATAAAAAAGCCGCTTTGCGGGCTTATACCGTAGTTCAGAATAAAATAAAGGCTAGGGAATCTTTGGTAAATAATATCAGCAGGGAAATAAAAAATTTAGATGAGAGTATTTTTTTGAATGAAAGGGAAATCTACCGTTTAAAAAAAGAGCTTGATACACTAAAAGTTAACTATGCTAAAAGCCTGGTATTTGCTTACAAAAACAGGGGAAGTAATGATTATCTCAACTTCCTGTTTTCTGCGCAGAATTTTAACGATGCGATGAAGCGAATTGCCTATTTAAAAAGCTACCGCCAGTACAGGGAAACGCAGGCTGAAACCATTAATAAAACACAGGATCTTTTACAACAAACAAAAACCAAGCTAACCAATAACCTTAACGAAAAAAGTGCTGCGCTAACTTCTCAAACCACCCAATTGCAGGTACTACAGGAAGATAAAAAAGATAAAGACCAGGTTGTTAAACAATTAAAAGACCAGGAAAAGGATTTAACAGCGCAGATAAGTCAACGCCAAAAAGAAAACCAAAAACTTAAAAGGGCCATTGACGCTGCCATTAAAAGAGAAATTGATGAGGCCAGAAAGCGTGAGGCTGACCGTATGGCAAAGGCTAAAGCTGCGGCGGCTGATGCAAAAAGATTAGAAAAAGAAAGAGAGAAAGAAGCGAATGCAAAGGTACCAGGTACAACACCATCTAAGCCAAACACACCTGTAGAAGATGTGTCATCAAGAGGTGTTGCAAAAAACAAAGGGGGGGATAAACCTGTAACAGAATTTAATACAGAAAAAGAAGGAGTAATAGAATCTTTAAATTTTGAAAGAAATAAAGGCCGTTTACCATGGCCTATAGATGGTGGCCGTGTTAAAGGTGAATTTGGGCGGCATTTAATTGAAGGGACAAAACTGGAAGAAGATAACGAAGGAATGTTTTTCGCTACACAAATTGGGGCATCTGTTAAAGCAGTTGCAGAAGGCGAAGTATCAGCAGTTTTTGATTTGGGTGATGTGCAGGCAGTGCTGGTGAAGCATGGTAAATACTACACCACTTACGCCAACCTTGAAAGTGTAAATGTAAAAAGGGGTGATGAGGTAAAAGCGGGTAGTTTATTAGGAAAAGTGGCAGCAAATATGAGCGGTGAAGGCGAATTTCAATTCCAGGTTACAAATGAGCGCAGGCAATACCTCAATCCAAGGGGTTGGTTAAGGTCAAGATAGAAGATTGTAAATGAATATATGTTATAGCCTCCTTAATTGAAAAGGGGGCTTTTTTATTTTAAGACAAAGGCTGATTAAACCATATTTAAAGCATTCCAACTTTCAGGAACTACCCCCCCCTACACCAAACCGTGCATTCCAAAAATTGGAAGGGTCTCCCAAACGTTCGCTGCCCTGTTCCCAAAAGTTGGAACTGTCCACCTCAACCAGTTTGTCCCATTCCAAAAACTTGGAAGTGCGCACCTCAACCAATTTGTCCCATTCCAAAAAGTTGGAACTGCCCACCACAACCATTTTGCCCTATTCCCAAAACTTGGAACTGTCCACCTCAACCATTTTGCCCTGTTCCAACTTTATGGAAACCTGTTTTTGAAATTTGTTTATAACCTCATTAATTGTATTTTTTTGATGAATTGGTAATTGTTTCTACTTATTTTTTACTTAATAGTCTGCTTTTTAGCTGAATAAAGTATCAAGACGTACAAGGGTGCGACGCAACTTAAGCTTCATTACTTATCCAAAGCTGGTCACCAAAAAAATAACCATTTACAATAGGGGCGTAACCTTACATTTGCACAATTTCTAAAAAATGAGCAGTACACTTAATTCTAACGAATCTACATCGTCTTCAAAAAAGAAAATCATTGTTTTAGGTAGCGGCCCTAATAGAATTGGGCAGGGTATTGAGTTTGATTATTGCTGTGTGCATGGCCTACTGGCTATTAAAGAATGTGGTTACGAAGCTATTATGGTGAACTGTAACCCTGAAACTGTTTCTACTGATTTTGATATTGCTGATAAACTATACTTTGAGCCTGTTTACTGGGAGCATTTATGGGAAATTATTGAACTGGAAAAACCAGAGGGTATCATTGTTCAGTTAGGCGGCCAAACGGCCTTGAAACTGGCAAAACGTCTACACAACAGAGGCATTAAAATTATAGGTACTTCGTTTGATAGTATGGATATTGCTGAAGATCGTGGCCGTTTTAGCGACCTGTTGAAAGAGCTTGATATTCCTTATCCAGCTTACGGCACAGCACTTACCGCAGATGAAGCGATAGATGTAGCTAATAAAGTGGGTTATCCTGTGCTGGTGCGCCCCAGTTATGTATTGGGCGGACAACGTATGCGGATTGTAATTAACGACGAGGAAGTAGAGAAAGCGGTAATAAGTTTGCTGAAACACCTTCCTGATAATAAAGTTTTGATTGACCATTTTTTAGACCGTTGCCAGGAAGCTGAAGTAGATGCCATTTTTGATGGAGAAAATTTTCATGTAATGGGTGTGATGGAACACATTGAACCCGCAGGTATACATAGCGGCGATAGTAACGCCGTATTGCCTGCATTTAACCTTACGCCTTTAGTGGTTGCAACCATGGAATATTACAGCGAAAAGATTGCAAGGGCTTTAAATATTAAAGGGCTGATAAATATTCAGTTTGCTATTAAAAACGATAAAGTATATGTGATTGAAGCAAACCCAAGGGCTTCGCGTACTACACCGTTTATTGCAAAAGCTTACGGCATACCTTACCTTAACATTGCTACCAAAGTAATGGTTGGAGCCAATAAGCTTACAGATTTTACCATGGTAAACAAGCTGGATGGTTATGCTATTAAAGAGCCTGTTTTTAGCTTTGATAAATTTCCTGGTGTAAATAAAGAATTGGGGCCTGAAATGAAGAGTACGGGTGAGGCAATACGTTTTATAAAAGACCTGCGCGACCCTTATTTTAGAACTTTATACAAAGAAAGAAGCATGAACCTGAGCAGGTAAATCAGGGTTCATATATTTGGTTGCGCATGGCATAAACCGCAAGCCCCATACGTGTTTTAACTTTAAGTTTAGTAAACAGCGCCGTACGGTAATCATCTACCGTGCGGTGGCTTACGTTCATTTTCAATGCAATATCAGGGTAACTTAAATCCGTTGGAACGTATTTTAAAAACTCAATTTCTCTTTCATTAAGCATATTTATTGAGAAAGGCTGGTGTATATCATTTTGTAAACCACTAATAAGTTTTGTTGAAATATCTTCTGGTAAAAAATGGTTTTTTTCTGCCATGGCCTCAATAGCCTGTTGCAAAGTATGCGGCTGAATATTTTTAGAGATATAGCCTGTAGCACCGTTGCGAAGCATTTTTACAATACTTCTTTCATCATTGCTCATAGTAAGTGTAAGAATACGAACCAGCGGATAATTTTTAGAAATAGCAAGTGCGGTTTCAAAACCATCCATTACTGGCATATCAATATCTAATAAAAGAATGTCGGGTATAATATGCTGTTTTAAATAGCTTAATACTTCAGCACCGTTTTCAGCTTCAAAAAGTACAGTACAATTAGGAAAAGAGGCGACAAGTTTAGCAACAGAACTGCGTATTAAATTGTGGTCGTCTGCAAGTGCTATCTTTATATTGTGTATATTAGACATGTTTTATTGTTATTTGTTCGTGTGGTATTGGTATTTCAAGCCAAACTGTGGTGCCCTTACTTATTTCACTTTCAAAAATAATCTTTCCGCCAATCATTGCAGTGCGGTTTATAATACTTTGTAAACCCACACCTGCTGTTTTTGAGCGTTTTGCTTCTTCAACATTAAACCCTTTGCCATTATCCTGTATTTGAATGGTAAAAATATCTTCTGGCGCAACAAATACCTTTATTGTTATAACAGATGCTTTTGCATGTTTTAAAATATTTTGGGTAAGTTCCTGCACCATGCGATAGATGAAAACGGTGGTTTGCGCATCAAAAAAGTTCTGGTGAACAGTGCAGTCAAATGCTGTTGTTATATCTTTTCTCCGCAACAGTTTTTTTACTTCTGTTTCAAGTGCCTCAATTAAACCTACTTTGGCAATACGGCCTGTATGCAAGCTGTGCGCCATTTCCCTTATTTCTTCGGTAATTTTATTAAGGCTGGCAGCGGTTTCTGTAATTTCCTTGTTTTGCTGTTCCATACCAAGCACATTCAAATACCAAGCAATACCCGCAAGATCGTTTTTAATACCATGATGCAGTTCTTCTGCAATATGGGCCATGGTATTTTCCTGTATTTCAATTTGGCTTTTGGCAGATTCTTTTTCAAAAGCTTCCTTCAGCCGCCTTACTTCTTCTTCTTGTTTTTTTTGCCTGCGCTGGTACAAAAAAAGTGTTGTAACAATAAACCCCACCAAAAGAAATGCTATTAAACAGCCAATAATAATTATGATATAGATTTCCTGGTTTTGAGGTTGCATAAAAACGCAATAGAGAATAATAAATATAGGAAGATATTGAGGATTAAAAGAATCGAACCTATATTTTTCGCTAATAGTTCAGAAAAAGAACCAATAAAATTCAACATTATGAAAATAGGAAAACTGACTGTATAAAAAAAGAGTATACCAGATGTAATCCAAAAAGCTGGATTTTTATAAAGACGTGAATACTTCGGTTTGTTAAACAAATTGAAAAAATACGAAATTGAAAAAAGAATCATGAAAAAAGATCCAAGACCATACGTAAAGCTGTGAAAATGATTAAACTTTTGAACATAAAACATGTTCGTTAAAGCAATTATTGGATAAACAATTAAACAGGTTCTATAAATTTTTTTAAATTTTTCTGAGCCAGTTGAATAAAAAAACCACAGGTAAAAACAAAATTCCAAAACACTGAAAATATTGTATAATTCGATTGTTGATATTCTTTTGTCTGCTAACTTATAAGTAATTAATTCAACTATAAAACAGACCAACAAAAAGGGAAAAAAAGCCTTGAGAAATACAGGGGAATTCTTTTTTAAAGATAGGCCATTAGCTATCAAGCTAAATAGGATAGTAATTGTGTAGATTATGTATAACCATGACATCACTTGCAAGTTACCGCACTTTACTAATTAAAAATGCCCCATCAGGGGCATTTTTAATTAGTAAATATAAAATCTTAAACAATCATCATTCCATTCTCTCCATTATCTACTATAGTTATTCCAATTTTCTCGTCAGTTCCATGCGTATAAGGCGGGCAAATATTCGCCATATTATAAGCCAAAATGTTCATTCCATTTTCTCCTTCTACATATACATCCCTGTTTGCTACTTTACCATTGGCAAGTTCTTGCTGCTCAGTTGCTACCATTGCCAAAGTTTGCCTTCCCGCATATTCTGGCTTTTCGGCATAATCGTTGGCATAAGCACCAAAATAAAATTTAACACCATCTGCACCATGCATTTTTGCGGTTTCTAAAAACTGCTCCATTTCCTCAATGCTCCACCAGGCACTTAAGCTATCTTCCTTTCCAATTCTTTCGCTGTTGTGTATCCACCTTTCCTGTTTGTAGTTTCTTATCACATTGTCTACATGGGCGGTGTTTACGTATTCTCCAACCTTTAGTGATTTTTTTTCAATTGTGTTCATGGTTTTGATTTTTTCAGAATGAATGAATATTTTTAATGATGTAAAAATGTTCTATTTTCATTCAAATAGATTTGCGTAGCAAATCGTAAAACATTGATTAGCAATAGTATTTATTTATAAAATCTATAATTATCAATATTTGCCGCCGATATACGGTAAAAAAAAACCGTAGATATACGGTAAAAAAACCGTAGATATACGGTAAAAAAACACCGTATGTTTTGCCGTTTTTTGGGGGTTATATACGGTATAAAATACCGTAGCAGAAATTGAGGTTGTTATTTTGAATTGTAATTCCGTTATAACATCTTTGTATCTGTTCGCAAGCAGCACGTTTAAAATCCAATACTTCCAAGTGTTTTGCCCCGACTTGTAAAATCCCTTTGGTTTAACATCAGGGGGATTTTCTACTATTATCTAACGTGTTGCCTGCGGCATGAACTAAGTAGATAAAGCACAATTACCCCTCTAAATAATTATTCACTAAACCATAAAGCATTTATATGCAGCAACATGGTGTAACAATATTTAGGCGCGTACCTGTTTTGCGGTTATTACTGTCTGTAATTGCAGGTATATTACTGCAATATTATCTTAATATAACAATTTACAGTTTTGTAATTACGGCTATTGCCTGTTTGTTAGCGTTATTTATTTTTAATTTATTACCAGTTAATAAAAAGTTCGCTTTTAAAACCGTTAATGGGTTGGTATTGTGCTTTTTGTTTACGGCAATTGGGGCAATAGTTTGCTTTGTAAAAGATACCAGGCACCATCCCTTATTCATTAATAACCACACTTCTTCAAATCCGCCTCTTTTAATTACCCTGCAGGAGCCATTGGTTACAAAACCAAAGTCTTACAAGGCTTTGGCAACTGTAAATGCCGTTTATGTTAATCATAAGTGGCAGCCCGTTAAAGGCAATATGCTTGTTTATTTTAAAAAAGAGGGGCAATTGCCACTGGTAAACTATGGTTCTCAATTAGTTGTTACAAAAAAAGTGGTAAATATTTCTAATTCCGGCAATCCCGGTGCTTTTAACTACCAGGAATATTGTGCCTTTCACGGCATCTTTAAACAGGTATTCCTTACACCAAAAGATTATAGCACGCTCCATTATGTAAACACGGTTTTTTATAATGAGTGGTTGATTAATACAAGAATTAAGGTACTGTCCATTCTTCGCAAATATATTTCCTCGCCCAACGAATTAAGCGTTGCAGAAGCATTATTAATTGGCTACAGAGAAGACCTTGACAAAGAGCTGGTACAGGCTTACAGCAATACAGGTGTGGTGCATATTATAGCCATTAGTGGCCTGCACCTTGGTATGATATATGGCCTGCTGGTGTTTCTTTTTAAACCTTTGCAACGGTTTAAGTGGGCAAAAGTAATTAAGCCAATAACTATTGTATTAGTGCTGTGGGGCTTTACATTTATTGCAGGCGCAGCCCCATCTATTTTGCGCAGTGCTGTAATGTTTACGTTTATAGTTTTTGGCGAAGCCATTGGCAAGCGAAGTAATATTTACAACACATTGGCGGCTTCTGCTATGGTAATTTTATTGGCCAATCCTTACAGTTTGTGGGATGTTGGTTTTCAATTGAGTTATGCTGCTGTGTTAAGTATTGTAATGTTTTCTAAAACAATTGAAAACTGGTTTTATTTTCAAAACAAAGCACTTAAATATTTGTGGAGTTTGAATGCGCTTACCATCTCTGCCCAAATTCTTACACTGCCAATTATCATCTATTATTTTCACCAGTTTCCAACCTTATTTTTTGTAACCAATTTTGTGGCCGTTCCATTATCAGGCATTATTCTTTATGGCGAACTGGCTTTGCTGTTATTTTCTTTTATTCCTGCAATTTCTGCATTTATTGGCAAGGTTTTAACTGCCCTGCTATGGTTTATGAACGATTTTATTCTTCGTATAAACAGGCTTCCATTTTCTGTGTGGAATGGCTTGCAGATAAATGTATTGCAATCACTTTTATTGTATGCAAGTATTGCCTGTATTGCTTTGTGGCTGTTGCGTAAAAACAATAAAGCATTGGTTGCCGCTTTAAGCTTCGCTTTATTTTTTGTAATGATGAGAAGCTACCAGTTTATGCTTGCCAATAAACAATCAAAGCTTATTGTTTATAATGTACCACAGCATTCTGCCATTGATATTATTGAAGGAAGAAGCTACCACTTTGCTGGTGATAGCCTGTTGCAGCAAGATGGCTTCCTGAAAAATTTCCACCTTAAATCTTCCAGAATTTTACACCGTATTAATCAAACTGCGGCCTTGCAAAATGTAGCTGTACGTGGCAACCTTATAACATCGGCACAAAAAAAGATATTGATTATTGACAAGCCTTTGCCCAGGTATTATACAGTTAATGAACGAATTAAAGTAGATGCCATCATTATTACCCACAATCCTAAAATTTATTTATCGCAGGCTGCAAAACTGTTCAATTGCAAACAGTATATTTTCGATGCTTCAAACCCAGAATGGAAAATTAAATTCTGGAAGAAGGACGCTGCGGAATTAAATCTCAATTATTATTCAGTGGCCGATAATGGTGCTTATGAGCTGCGGTTATAAATTTTTTCTAATTTCATAGCAACGGATGCCTCAAATCCTTAGTTTAGCAAATCGTCTTTAAAAACCCGACTCTTATGATTATTTTTTATGTTGGCCTTGGTGTTGGAATCCTTGTAATTATTTCTGCTATTGTACGCTATATCAGTTACCAGAAAAAAGTAAACAGCTATTACAAAGTGCAGGCCGAAGTAATAGATAATGAAGAAGACGAAGCTTCTGGTGTGGAAGCCAATGTTTTTTTTGCCGCTGTTTTAAAGTTTAAAGACAAAGACAATAACGAACAAATTTTTACCAGCAGTGAGCAAAGTGCTGAGCGTCCATCTTACGCCGTAGGCGAAAAAGTATGGCTTTTGGTACATCCTGATGATTCTTCCCGTTTTGTTTATTTTGATGCCATTGAGCATTATGTTTTGCCGTTGGTATGGCTGGCCATTGGTGTGGGTGCCATTTTTTTAGGGTACAAGTTTAAAAGATAAGTATTTATGCCTGCACAATGCGTTTAAAGAAACAGCAATGGCAATTATAAACAATAAAGAGTCTAAACTACATTAGCCAACATCTTCACTGTTCTTATGCTTGTATTAACCAAAACTACAGTTCAACAGATTTCAATCTGTAATTTTATTGCTCCCATTTTATAATAGCAGCAGCGAGGAAGTAATCAATCAATACTACAACCAAATTCACTACAAAAAGGCAAAGGGCTTCTAATGCCTTGCAAAACCTGCGTTACAACTGCTAATTTTAAAAACTACTTTTCGATTATTAAAAAGACTTTCTTTTTATACTATGGCGCATTTGGTAAGCATGCTAATATCTCCAAAGGTGTAGGTTGCATAAGCGGCAGTTTTGAATGTTACATTATTTAATTGTTGTTAAAGATTTTATGAAGGTGGTAGATTGAAAATTTTAATGCAATGTTTTTAAATAGCTTACATAAAATAATTTAGCTGACCAACTAATGATACTATTAGCCTGTTATGCCCTGTTTTGCCAATCGGATTTTTGCCCTTAGCTTATTAAAAAACAAAAGCCTTTCCTTTTCATTTGCTTTACTTATGGGTGTTGATTTTTGGGCGATAATATCAAATGTCTTTTTGGTATAATCATTAAAGGCTTCGTCTGCAGTCATAATAAAATTGATAATACTGTGGTTGATGTATGTTACACGTTTGTTACCCAATTCCATAAACTGCATATTATCGCCCATAATCAGTTCATTCACAAACATATTATAAGCAGGCGCTGCATCATAGGGCTTTTGCCCATACCTGAGTTTAACACCATATTCTGCCTGGGTTTCTAAATGGTCTATCAGCTCATCTAATTTATTTAAAATGCAAAGAGCATCTTCATCCGATTTTAAGGCTCCCGTTACACGGTAAAACGCTACCTGGTGAATGGTGCTACTAATGTTTTCAATACTCCAGATTTCAGTTCCGGGAATAGCAGCATAAGTGTTGCTGATGGTACGCCATAACTCATGAAACTGTTTAAAATAATCGTCATTTACTGAAAACTTTGCCGTCTTCCAATCATCATAAAACAAAATTGATTTTAGAAAGAAGTAAGATTTAAAGGCGGCAATTTCAGGTATCATATAGTAGTACAGGAAAGGAACCTCCTTTGCCAGGTAGTAGTAGTGGTTTGGTTTATAAGAAGCAATGGTTTGTAAATGCAGCAATACAGATTTTTGCCATTCATCAAACTTAAAATCTGAATTATTGGTAATACGCCCCGAAAAAATAAATGAATCATTTTGCAAGTGCAGCAATTGATCTACTGAAACTTTAAAATACGAGGCTAAGGTTTTAGTTTCTTCAAAAGAAATTGGCTTATCGCCCCTGATACGCCTGTAAGCACTGTCGTTGCTGATGTTAAGCAGGCTGGCTACTTCATCTACTAATGACTTATTTGGTGCAACCCTCTCTTTTATCTGCTGAAAAAATTGTTGTTGTAATTGCGTTGTTTCCATAGCAGTATTTTTTGCATATAATGCAAATTGATGTTTTTTTTTAATTGGTTTTTGCAAACAGGTTAATAAGAACGAATTCTCATTGCAGCTTCTACTACTAAGATAATTTCCTTAATCCTATTTTATAAAAATTAATTCACGCTTTTACAATATCTCTTCATTCAATTATGGTTAATAATACCTACTGTATAAGTTTGGAATGAATATAAAAGTTATACATGAAAATTTCACTGTTTGTTTTTATAATGTTTATCTGCAACATAAGCAATGCCCAAAAAAATCATTTCATCAGGATATATAGTAACCAAAAACATAAAATTGCAAAGGGCTATTTACAAAAAGTAAGCGACTCTTCTATTTTTTTAATACAAAGAAGGAAAAACCATGTTGTTGAAGTCCATTATTATACCATAGGGTATGTAAAACTACGTCGCTCTGTTGGACACACCTTAGCTATGGTAACACTGATTAATGCTGGAATTGGTGGTGTAATTGGTGCCGCAACATCTCACAATAGTAGTAATAGCGATTTCTTTTTCTCTAATCATAATGCAATTGCGGGATTTGCCATTGGAAGCACATTAAGTGCTATTGGAGGGGTGATGCTGGGTACCGTTATAGGGGGAACAAAAGGCATTGTTACCCCAAAAATAATCCCTGTTAAAAGCAACCTTAATAATTGGCAAACAGCTAGTAAACAATTGAATGATTGGTTGAAAAAGTAATTTATACGAATATTTATCATTTAAAATAAACTGTTATGAAAAGATCTATCAAAACGTTTTTCATTTTAACCTCATTAATGTTAACACTGACTAAATGTAAAAAAAGTACTGTTATCCAAATGGATTTATTGCCACCTATTACTACAACTGGCGCGAATACTTTTGGTGGCATTTTAGGGAATACGGCTCTTTTACCCAAAAGCAGTTCGCCTAGTTTTAACAATCCTTTTCCAAATCCAGCACTTGATGTATTATTTAGTTATGAAGTTAATATAAAAGTAGGTGGAGGGTTTTACATGTGCCTTTGCTTGTTCGATTTATATAAAACTGGGGAAGGTATGTATGAATGGAACAATACGCAATATGGCGGCGAGGCATTTCCATTGTATGCCAATCAATTATATGGATCGTTTTTAAACTCCAAAACCAATAAATATGAATGGTACGGGTCGTATGCTGGCTCGGGTAAAACTATCATTTCAAAGTTTGATACTACTAACCACATCATCTCTGGAATTTATAGTGGGAAATTGAAACAACGATATGGAACAGAAGAAATAACAATTACTGACGGCCGATTTGATATAAACTGGACTACTGCTAGTAACAAAAAATTTCCATAACAATGTAATTAAAAACAAGAGGCGAACCGTCATTCGCCCCTATAGTAAAATTAAAATAATCTATCACAGACCATTAATAATTAAACTCCTACAAGTTATGAAAAAAATTCTAATTACGTTGACAGGAATAGTACTTTCCCTGTCAAATATTAAAGCACAAACCAACACCTTAGATGCCATGCTGGTTAATATTGACCTAAGCCCAGTAACCAGCGGCATCATTTATGAAAGGGCACTACCATTTGCCAACCTTTATAACTATAACCAAAGTTATGACACGGCTACACTTGGTTATTTTGAACAAGCGTTTCATGAATTGTACCGGGCCAGTAATCAATTACAATTTATGCCTTATACTAATTTGCGGCAACTGTATACTTCTGAAGACCAAAGCAATATCATTGATATTGGTATGATAAACACCCAGTTTTCAATACTAAACTATAATGAAAACAATCCCTATGCCGGTGGACTCATTTTGTCAGGTGACCAGTTTTACCCTATTGAAGGGCAGCCTGCTTTTTATGAATTACATAAACTTATTATTGCCCCGTTAAGGCTAAATGCTGTTGGTGAATCTTTCACCTTTAATTTCCGCAGCGATTTGTTGTTCAGTAATGGAACAAAAACAGTTACCAATTTATCTGTTGATTTAGGGGATGGTGTAGAACGGGTTATAATCACAAACAGTGCTATTACCACAAATACAATAACTATAAATTATAATGGAACAGGTAATAAAGTGCTACGTTTTACCGCAACCTTTAATGATGCCAGTACAATTACCACCTATGGTAAATTATTCGTAAAAGTAATACCACCCTATACAACTTTAGGTTTGGATCCTTTAATTGAAGATGGGAGTATATCTCCAGTCAACAACCCACACTCATTTCAGGGGTATAATGAGACATCACCTATTACAGGCCAACTCAATTACCGAATATTTTATCATACCAACAACGGAAATAACCAAGCAACGTTACTGAAGCCTATTATTATTTCTGATGGGTTTGATCCAGATGATATAAGAAAAATTCAGTCAAGTGATTATATAGAGTATAGAGAAGGGATAGATCGTTCCATAGAGGATATGATGAGATATAAAGACTGTAATGGCAATCCTAAGGATTTAATTACAATTTTAAGAGAAAAGGGGTATGACGTTGTTGTAGTAAATTATCCTAACTATACAGCCGCTAATGGTCAAAAGATAGATGGTGGCGCCGATTATATAGAACGCAATGCCATGAACATGATAGCATTAATACAAATGCTTAAAAGCAGGTTAGACATAACTGGCAGCCCTGAACAGTTGGTGGTCGTAGGGCCAAGTATGGGTGGGCAAATAAGCCGTTACGCACTGGCTTATATGGAAAAAAAATATGCAGAAACCGGGGATATGCAATGGTCACACAGAACCAGATTATGGGTAAGTATTGATAGCCCGCATTTAGGTGCCAATATACCTTATGGAGCACAAAGCCTCGTGTACCAGTTAAAAGATGACGCCCCGAAAGCTGAAGATTTTTATATAAACTGGTTAGGATCGCCTGCTGCTAAACAACAGTTGATAGAATTACATACACCTGATTATTCGCCTGCTAATTTGAACGGCGGAACAATTTCACAAGGTTTCTCCACCAATTCGGGTTCGCCTTTTTACCAGCAATATTATAATAACCTTTTTAATAATGGATTGCCCAATTCCAAAGGTTATCCAGTTAATTTAAGAAAAATTTCTTTAGTTAATGGGTCTGTTACCGGTAAAAAAACTGCTTCTCTAAATGGGTCACTTATTGGTGATTTCGGCAACTCAGGTGATCAAAGGCTTAATGTAAGGGGTTTTATTCAAACGCTTTGGTGGGATAATTATGTTGCTGCATTAGAAGGATATAATATGCCATCTTATGGTAATTCAAGCATGATCAGTAGAAAGTTTAGATTTTTAGGTACCGGTCTTGGATATAACCAAACAGCCGCTAACCTAAACACAAGGGGCAATATGGATATTGTTCCAGGTGGTTATTTTCCGACTTGGGATTTATTAAATTCTGCAATTGTGGATACCAATGTATATGCTATATGGAATTCAGGGTGGCCTAGTTTTGAAACTGGTAAAATCAATTTCGAAACAAGAACGAATGCTCATGTCAGTTCTTTTATCCCTTCTTTTTCTGCACTTGGCATTAATAACCCTGACCAGGATTGGGCACAACCTTTAAATCGGAATTTAGTTTGCAGCAATGAAATACCCTTTGACAGTTATTTTGGCTATGATGATAATACGCAACATACTAGTTTTGATTGTGAAAGTGTAACGTGGTTATTAAAAGAGTTGGATGGGCTGCCACAAGTGCCATGGTATCCTTTAAGTGGAGCTGACATTAATGGGCTTGAAATTCTTTGTCTTGGCTCTAATACCAATTATAGTTTTGCGAATAACTGTGCTATACCCAGTGATGCTGTGTGGACAGTTTCCCCCAATTTGCAAATAATAAACTCAACCCCTTCAAGTGTAACAGTAAGCGGGGTGTCAAATGGAAACGGAACCATTACTGCAACTTTTTCAAATGGAAAAAATGTAACCAGAAATATTGTAGTAGGCACCGGGAATTCAATCAACTATACACAAAAAGAAATTACCTGCTTAAATGCTAAACCATATTTCTATGGTGCTGTACAGTCAGTTCCATTTGCAACTAATTATGCTTGGTATTCCAAAGATGAAAGCAATTTAAACAATCCTTTTATTTTACGTCAATCTATGCTTTCTACTACTGCTGATTTCCCCCTTGGTAATAACCGCGGTAATAGATATTATACAATACGAGTGATAGTCACCAATCCATGTGGTACATCACAATCTATTAATGAAGATGGCTACTTATATGCCCCAGATTGTACTAATGAAGATGGTTTACGAATGTCTATTAGCCCTAACCCAACAACTGGCGACTTACAAATCGAAACTACAGATGAAACCACATCTATTCAAGAAATACAAGTTGCAGACAAGTTAAATAACCTTAAAAAGAAAATCAAGCTGGGCGCAAATATTAAAAAACAAAAAATAAATATCTCCGAATTGCCCGCCGATGTGTACATCATACGCATTTATGATGGTAAAACATGGGTAAGCAAAAAAGTAATTAAAAACTAAACAGCATTTTTCCACAACAATTTGGGCGGCCTTAGCCGCCCATTTTTGTAGTTAATATTTTCCTAATTTTATCGTACAACTAAATCTATCATACAAAAACTTACCACTTATGTCATCTGCAACCGAAACAGGCCACACCAAAAACGTAAACAACTTTTTACAGCTTATTAATTATTGTGCAGGCTTGGGCACAGCATACAATCCCACCCTCGCTGCTTTAAAAACAACCAACTTAACCGCACAGCAGGCAGCCTGCGATGCTGCTGTAAAAGCGGCAGGTGCGGCCACAGATTTATTTAACGGGCTGGTAGATGAAAGGATGATGGCATTTGCCCCGCTGCAATCGTATGCCACCCAAATTGTAAATGCTTTTTCTGTAATTGGTTTGCCAAAAGATACCGTAAAAGGCGCCATAGCCATAAACCGCAAAATACAGGGCAAAAGGGCAACCCCTAAAAAAGATACTGCCACAGATGCACCAGCTCCTGGTACCCCGGTGGATGGAAAAAGTGGTTCTGTTTCTGTTGCACAGCAGAGCTATGATAATTATGTAAAACATTTTGGCAACCTGGTAGGCTGGGTACAACTGCAGGCCAGCTATAACCCCAACGAACCTGAACTTAAAGTAGCGGCATTAAATGCATATTTACAAAAGATAGACCAGGCCAATAAGGCTGTTATTGCAGGGCAGGTACCCTATAGCAATGCCCTTAACAGTAGAGATGAACTAATGTATGCCCCAAAAACCGGCCTTGTAGATACTGCCTTTGCTGTTAAAACCTATATTAAATCGGTGTTTAAAAGCAGCAGCCCCCAGTTTAAGCAGGTGTCTGGCATTGCATTTACCCGCCCGCGCAAAAAGCGTTAGTAGTAGCCCCGGGTTTCAGCCCTGGGTTATGTAAATGTTGGCTGTATCGTACATTCTCAATATTAATATCCATTCAACAGCCATTGCCTGGTTTTAAACTATATGGCTATATGTCTATGTGTTAAAAAAAAGGGCTGCAAATTCAGGAAACTGCTGTATTTTTTAGAAAACTGGCTGTATATTTAAGGAAACTGCTGCTTTTTTCAGAAAACTGGCATTATACTTTAGAAAATGAGGGGTTTGTTGTAGAAAACTGGTACCAGGATGTAGAAAACTGCCTGCATGTTGTAGAAAATGAAGGGTTTGTTGCAGAAAACTGGCACTTGAATGTAGAAAACGATGGCTTGGTAAAAAGAAACGAGCGGTTAAAAACAGGAAAATAGCAATCTGTTATAGAAAACGGGCGGTTAAAAACAGAAAACTATCGGTTCAAAATAAAAAACTGCTGGTTAATAGTTTGCAGCGGCTTGTATTACTTCTCAAACTTCTTCTTAAAATACTGTAACACAGTAGGGTCTTCAAGGTTATCCATATCACTAAGCTCTAACTCCAGCGCTTTGGTACTTAAACTTATTTCTAAAAAAGAAAAAGCCAGCGACATTGCAAAACACAGCATGCTTAGTGCAAACGTAATATTGGCAACTGTAAGATGATCAGTATAAATAAAATACATGCTTATAATACAGCCCAAAAAACTAAGCACTCCCAGGGCCTGCATGTTTTTTATAAGCTTTAAGCGGTAACGAAGGTTTTTTATCTGTGCATGAATATTATGCTTTTGCTGGTGGTGTTCGTATTTATCATGCAGTTGCCTTATGCGGCTTGATAGTGCCAGAAAGCGGTTAGTATAAGCCAGCATGGTTAAACTAATGGCTGGAAACAGAAGGGCAGGGGTATTAATTGTTAAATCCATAAGTTCAAAATACGTAAAATTGGTTAACTACAAAATAAGAAGTTTGGCTGTGTAGCACTTAATGGTGTTATAGTGTGATACAGTAAGCTATGTTCCCTATTCTTTACTATGTACCTATGTGTTAAATAAAACAAGTTATTACATAGGTACATTGCTTTAAACCCTTTACAGCTTGGTTTTCCTATGTGTCTATGTGCCTATGTGGTTTCATATTTCTTGTTGCAAGCTTTATCTTATAACTAGTCAGATGTGTTAAGTACACCACATCATTATTCAAAATGAATAGAAAAAGAAAGCATTCTCGATTCAATCCTGTCAAACACACTTGAATATTTTAAATTGGGGTCGCGTACATGCACATTGCCAAGCCCGTAAGTAAACTTCAATTCAGGCGAAATGGTTACAAAAGGCAGAAAGAAATTAAAACCAATGCCCCCTTCCAAACCAATATCAGTGCCTTTTAGTTTAATAAGATCTTCTGCATTACGGGCGGTTGAGCTGCTGCTTAAATCTTTATCAAACCGCACACCACCCAAAAGGTACACACGAAAATTATCAATCCTGTCAGAGTTGAATTTCAGTTGTATGGGTAAGCTAACCAGTGTTGATGGCAGCATCTTTTTTTGGTTAATGCTTTCACCCGCAGCAGGTAAGCCAAGGGTATAATCAAAGTACTTGGCACCACCAATAATCAGTTGTGGGTTCAATCTTATCTCAAAATGGTCTGCAAGCCTGCCTGTGGCGGTTAACCCCAAAGTAATGCCGCCGCTTGCACCAGGTTCAGCAGTAAGTACACTATCGTTATATAAAAAAGTAGGGTGTTTCCTAGCACTTAAAAAGCTTGAGTTATAGCCAAGTGTAATGCCAAAATAATAGGGCAGGTCATCATGGTTGGGGCGATGTATTTCCCTTTGTGCATAGGTGTTAAAACTGTAAATAACTGCTGTAAAAAGTAATAGTACCCTTAATGTTTTGTACCGCAATAAATGGTGCATATGCCTAAGCTGAGTGTTTTTAAATAAGTTTGGGTAAAGCCTGCTTCATTCATAATTTTTAAAAATGTTTGCCCTTCAGGAAAGGCTTGAACACTATCGTTCAGGTATTGATATGCATCTTTGTTTTTTGCGAACAGCTTGCCAAAAGAGGGTGCTATCACGTTCATATAAACACTGTACAGTTGCTTAAAACCAGGTTGCTTGGGCCTTGAAAATTCAAGCACCACCAACTTTCCTCCAGGCTGCAAAACACGCCACATTTCTTTAATACCCTTGGCAAGGTTCTGAAAATTTCTTACACCAAAAGCCACTGTAATTGCATCAAATTCATTGTCTGCAAAGCGGATATTTTCACTGTCGCCTGTTTCTAAAGTAATAACATCTGCAAGCCCTTTGTCAGCAATTTTTTTTCTGCCAAGATCAAGCATACCCTCGCTTATATCAATCCCCACAATTTTTTCAGGCTTTAAAATGGCATAGGTCATCAATGCAACATCAGCCGTGCCTGTGGCAACATCCAGCACTTTTTTTGGGTGAAGGGTTGCCAATTGTTTAATTGCTTTTTTGCGCCATGTAATATCAATACCTGCACTTAAGAAACGGTTTAAAAAATCATACCTAAAGGCAATGGTATCAAACATTTCCGCAACCTGTTCTTTCTTGCTCAGGTTACTTTCTTTTTGCGGCACTATACTGTCATGAGCAAATTTTTCCATCGCGGCGAAGATATTGTAATTCAGTTATCAGCCATAAAAGCGTAGAACATAAAGGCATGATAGTTGGTTAATATTTAGCCAACATTGTAAAAGTAAAACGTAACATGGTTTTTATATTAGTGTAATTGGTGCAATTGGTTTTAATTCGTGTAATTCAATAATAAACATGCAAACACAGGAAGATATTCAGCAACTTGGCCTGCAGATACAGCAGCAATCAGTAATTATAGAGCGGCTGCAAACAGAATTACAAAAAATAATTGTAGGTCAGCAGTATATGGTAAACCGTCTGCTGATTGGCCTTTTAAGTAATGGCCACGTTTTACTGGAAGGGGTGCCAGGCCTTGCAAAAACCTTAACCATAAAATCATTGGCACAGGCTGTGCAGGCACCTTTTAGCCGCATACAGTTTACACCAGATTTATTGCCTGCCGATGTTATTGGTACCATGATTTACAACCAGCAGCGCAACGAGTTTGTGGTACGCAAAGGCCCCATTTTCAGCAATTTTATTTTGGCCGATGAAATAAACCGTGCCCCCGCAAAAGTGCAGAGTGCTTTACTAGAAGCCATGCAGGAAAAGCAGGTTACCATTGGCGAACAAACCTATAAACTAGATGAGCCTTTTTTGGTGCTTGCAACGCAAAACCCTTTGGAACAGGAAGGTACTTACCCTTTACCTGAAGCGCAGGTAGACAGGTTTATGCTGAAAGTAGTGGTGGGTTATCCTGATAAAAAAGAAGAACAAATGATTATTCGCCAGCAGGTGCAAAGCCTTGCTATACCAAAGGTGCAGCCCGTTGTTTCTTTGGCTGAAATTATTTACCTGCGCCAATTGGTAAAGCAGGTGTATATGGATGAAAAGATTGAGCAGTACATTATTGATATTGTTTTTGCCACCCGTTATCCTGACCAATATGGTTTGGGTAAACTAAAAAGTATGATCAGTTATGGCGGTTCGCCAAGGGCGAGTATAAACCTTGCATTCGCAGCCAAAGCATATGCGTTTTTAAACAAGCGTGCCTATATAATTCCTGATGATATTAAAGCTATTGCAAAAGATGTTTTACGCCACAGAATTGGCCTTACTTATGAAGCCGAAGCCGAAAATGTAACACAGGAAAAAATTGTAGATGATATTTTAAGAACGATACAGGTACCATAACCCCCCGCCCTAAAGGGAGCTATTATAAACGCTAAGTATTTTTATGAGTTGGTTCAGCAATAAAAAACATGAGGTGGCGACACCAGTTGATAACTCCCCTTTAGGGGTGGGGGCAAAAGTCCGCGACCTTGAAATAAAAAGCAAGAAACTCACCAACCACCTGTTTACGGGCGAGTACCATACTGCTTTTAAGGGAAGGGGCATGGCGTTTAAGGAGGTGAAAGAATATTCAGCTGGCGACGATGTAAGATTTATTGACTGGAATGTGAGCGCAAGAATGGGCAGCACTTACAGCAAAGTATTTGAAGAAGAAAGGGAATTGAGTGTGTATCTCTTGGTAGATGCAAGCGCCAGTAACACATTTGGTACGCAGCAGCAAACCAAGCGCGACTTAATTACTGAAATATGCGCTGTGCTTGCTTTCAGTGCTTTGAATAATAACGATAAAACAGGCCTTCTTTTTTGTACCAACACAGTTGAAAAATACATTCCTTCTGCAAAGGGAAGGCAACATGTACTGTATATGATTCGTGAGCTGGTAACCTTTACACCAAAGGGAAAAGCAACGGATTTGGTAAAGGTGTTGCAGTACCTCAATAATATTTCAAGGCATAAAAGCATAGTATTTATACTAAGCGATTTTGCAGACGATGGTTATCAGGATGCCTTGCGTGTAGCAGCTAAAAAGCATGATGTAATTGGTGTACAGGTTTTTGATAAAGCTGATAAGCAATTACCAAAAATGGGTTTGATTCAGGCTACTGACCCTGAAACTGGTGCTGCTGTTTGGTTAGATACCAACGACACTATGGTGCGCCTCGCTTACCAGCAACAGCATTTAAAAATTATGGAAGATGCCAAAACCCTTTTCCGCAAAGCGGGCGCAGATTTAATACAAATTGAAACAGGACAGGATTACGTAAAAGCATTGCAGCATTTTTTTATTAAAAGAGCATGACGAAGCGAAGTTTAGAGTTTAGGGTTTGGGGTTTAAAGTTTCCTTTTGCAATAGGGCGTATAAGTGTTGCCATTGGCTTTCTGCTTTTTATTGCTTTAACTTCTACTGCACAAAAAGTTTCCTCATCTGTAAGTAAATCAACCATTAGAATTGGCGAACAGTTTGAACTTAAATTAACCGCAGAACCTTCTGCTAATAACACCCTCTTAATTGATAAATGGTTCAGTCTTGCTGATACGTTTAACCACTTTGAAGTAGTACAGCGTTTGCCAATAGATACCCTTGAAGTAAGTGGTACTAAAAGCTTTGAGCAGAAAATAATCCTTACTTCTTTTGATACAGGTTCTTACGATATACCAGCGTTAAACCTGGTAATGGTTGATAATAAAAGCCTTTCTACAGAAGCTTTACAAATAAATATTTTACCTGTTGATATCAGTAACCTGAAAGACTATCATGATATTAAAGAGATTATAGAACCTGAGCCTGAAACAGACTGGATATTGATTGTTGAAATAGCTGCTGGCGTTATACTTCTCATCGTGTTGATTGTTTTCCTGGCAAAATATTTAAGTAGAAAAAAGCCAATCAAACCACTAAAGAAAAAGCTGTTTACTATTGATGATATCATTAAAGAAATTGAAGGCCTTCAGCCTTTGATAGCAGCAAACAAACACAAACAACTCTTTACACAACTGGTCATCATTACAAGAAACTTTTCTGATGCACAGCTTAATCTTTCAACCCTTACTAAAACCACAGATGAATACATGGTTGTATTAAAAGGTAAGGTAGGTAACGAGCCAACGCAGGTTCAGTTTTTTCAATTGCTGCGCCTGGCAGATGCTGTTAAGTTTGCAAAGTTTCATCCTTCTGAAAGTGAGTGTTTACAAGGCTTACAGCATGCGAAAACATTTGTAAAAACAATCCATTCATTTAATTATCAACCAAAGGCAAATGCTGTATAACTGGTGGCAACATACAAGTTTTGCGTATCCATGGGTATTGCCCCTGTTATTGATTGTACCTTATATTTTATACTGGCACTTTAAAACTTTTACCAGGCAAAATGCTTCTGTAAATATTACTACCACACACTTTTTGCACCATACCCGTAACTGGAAAACAAGATTAATACAGGTACCTTTTTTCTTGCGATGCCTGGCATTGGTTTGCCTGATTATTGCCCTTGCAAGGCCACAGCAAAAGTTTGTTGAAAACCAAACCAATGGCGAAGGCATTGACATTGTGCTTTGCTTTGACATAAGTGGAAGTATGACTGAACAGGACTTTGTACCCAACCGTCTTGCCGCCGCAAAAGAAGTAGCCGCCAACTTTGTGCAACAACGCCCTGGCGATCGTATTGGTATTGTTATTTTCAGTAGCCAGAGTTTTACACTTTGCCCCATTACTACAGACCATAAAACCGTACTTACACAAATTGGCAATATTGCCAATGGCTACCTGCAGGAAGATGGTACAGCCATCGGCAGCGGCCTCGCCACCAGTGTTGACCGTTTAAAAGACAGCAAGAGTAAAAGTAAAGTGGTGATACTGCTTACTGATGGCGTTGATTTTGGCGGTATGATACCGCCTGATATTGCCAAAAAACTCGCTAAAACCTACGGCGTAAAGGTGTACTGCATAGGCATTGGCAGCGAGCAGGAAATGGATGTAAAAATCAACAGCATACTTGGCGAACAGGTACAACGCCGAAAAATGACGTTTAACGAAAACCTGCTGAAAGATATTAGTGCCGAAACTGGCGGCCAGTACTTCCAGGCAGCCAATAAAGCTGCCCTCAAAAACATTTATGCCAGTATTGATAAGCTTGAAAAAAGCAAAATAGAAGTAACCACTTACGACCGTTATACAGATGAGTACCTTGTTTTTTTATTAATTGGCCTGGGGTTGATTGTTATTGAACTGGTATTAAGGCTGAGTGTTTGGAAGAAGTTTCCGTAGTTAGTGTTGTAATCCTATAAGATTTTAAAAAACCTTATAAGATTAGGATTTATTTATGCGGCCCTAAAAATTTGTCGCCATTAAAATGAACTAAATGATCAGGATTGTCTGCTGTCCAAACCTCTGTTTCCCAGGCTATATCAAGAATCCAGTTTTTAAATTCACTTCTTGAAACAAATGCGGTCACAAAAATTAAATCAGCCTTACAGTTCTGTAATAGTTTTTTCAGTTCAAGAACACGTGTTTCGCTCATTGGTCCTGAACTATGAACAGCTTCAATTAGGTAAAGCCAGTTGTTTAATTTATCGTAGGCAATAATATCTGGAATTTCATCATTAGAAAGTTTGAAAAAGTTTAAATCCGCCAGCTTTTTTTCTTCTATATGAAGTATTTTATGTGCTGTGTCACCTATGTATAAAACTTCGCAACCATTTCCAAATCTTGGAAGAAACTCTTCAATGATTTCTCTTTGCAATTGATTGTGCTCTCCTTTCGACAGTTCAATCATCTTATCACCAGGAAGCTTAACCGCAACCTTTTCTATCACTCTTTTTCTTTCTAAAATTTCTGATAGTGGCTTTCTGTTTTTCACAAAAAGTTTCAGTTTAATTTCCCATTCTCTCGTGCCATAAAACCGTAAGAGACTTTTGAAATCAGTGTCCAGGGAGTAACCTCTTGTAGGGTCATTAGTTGCAGCATTTGGATTTTTGCCGCTGTTTATTATCAAATCACCTAATACTAAAAACTTAAGGTGTTTTCTTCTTATGTCATCGTAAGAACCAGAGGATATTTTTTCTTCATAATTCTCGTTGATGAACTTTATAATCTCCCTTGTAGTAAGGTGCCTTCCTTCCTTTAAACTTTTTGCTTCTTTCCATGATTTTGATACGCCTGCAACGGCTAAAAAACTCATGGCCATGCTTTGTAAAGCTTTAGGCGTTTTGGTATCGAAGGGCATTCCTACACTTTCAAGTATATCCAATGCTTCATTAATTAGCTTTTGAACACTTTCACTTTTTGTACTGTTGGTTATGTAAATTTTCATACTAAAAAAGTGTAAGCTCCTTTTGGTTCGTCATTTTATTTTTTGCATCATTTGCAGTAACAAGTTCGCCAAGATTGTAGGTTTTTTTAACACTTTGCGCTATTTGATATGCCAGCAACGGCGGTACCGCATTGCCTATCTGGTAGTATTGTGCACTTTCATTTCCTGTAAATTCAAACCAGTCTGGAAAACTTTGTAAACGTGCTGCTTCGCGAACCAGTAGCCGCCTTCTTCTTCCGTCTTCAAGCTTTACCCTGTGCATGTCACCAGTTGCTGCCGCAAGGTTTCTACAGGTCAGCGTTCTTGCAGGTTTATCAGGATATAAATCTCTTGGGTTAATGCAAAAAGAAGCCTTTTCATATTTGGCAATATAGGTGTCCTGCGCAGCAGTTAAAAACTTACTATTGGGTGGTACAGTGTTCATTAAATCGCCAATGGCATTTGCCACAGTTACTTTTGCGGGGTGTTTTTGCGGGAAAGAAAATTCTGCCCTATGGCCTGTTACAAACAACCGCTCCCTGTTTTGCGGTATGCCATAATCAACGGCATTTAAAAGCTTGTAATCTATTAAGTATCCAAGTGCGCTCAGTTCTTCAAGAACAACTTCAAAATACCACTTGTTGGTATAAAGTAAGCCACGCACATTCTCAAACATAAAAACACGGGGCTGTAATTTTCTCACAGCATCAATAAAAACAGGGAAACCATTTCTTGCATCGTCAATGCCTTTTTGATTGCCACCAACACTAAATGGTTGGCATGGCGGCCCACCAATAATTATATCTGCATCAGGGTAATCAAATGCGGTATCAAGTTTTATGGTATGGCAATTGCCTTTTAAATTTTTACGGTAAGTCCCCGATGCTGGAGCATCCATTTCAAAGCCTATAGTTTCATATCCTGCCGCCTCAAATCCCAACGATAAACCTCCACAACCTGCAAACAGGTCAAGCACAATTTCCTTCTCAGTTATTTTAGGCTTTAAGGTGTTATTGATTAGATCAACATATTTCATAAGATCAAAATAACGATTTAAAAACTAAAAAGATTAGCTTATGATTTAATTGTACATAAATAGAATGGATATTGTGGAAATTTAGTAAAGCCCACTGTAATTCCCTGCTTTGTTTTTACCAGTTCTCCGCATCTTATTCGCTTGTTGCCTTATTATAACCCTTCTTTCCTGTTACCTTCGCCCTTCAAATGAAAGCGCTCGTTTATAAATCTACAGGTAGTTGGTACGTGGTTAAAACTATGGAAGGCAAGGTGCTGAATGCCCGTATAAAAGGTATTTTTAAAATTGATGGCATTACCTCTACCAATCCTATTGCCGTTGGCGATGAAGTAGATGTTGAAATGGAGAATGAGCTTGAAAATACAGCCACCATCATTCACATTCACGGCCGCAAAAATTATGTAGGAAGAACCAGCCCGCACAACAGGCGCAAGCACCATATTATTGCATCCAATCTTGACCAAAGCCTTTTGTTTGCTACGCTGAAAGACCCCAAAACATCTACTGGTTTTATTGACCGTTTTCTTGTTGCCTGCGAAATGTACCACCTGCCAGCCATTATTGTTTTTAACAAGGCTGATGTGTACCGTAAAAAGGAAATGGAAAAGTTTGACGAAGTAAAGGCAACATACGAAGCCATTGGCTATAAAGTAATACTCGCCAGTGTTTTAAAACAACAGGGGCTTGATGAAATACAGCAACTGATGTACAATAAAACCACGCTGTTAAGCGGCCATAGTGGTGTAGGTAAATCAACTTTTATCAATGCTGTTTTTCCTAACCTTGACCTGCGTACGCAGGAAGTTAGCGACTGGAGCGGCAAGGGGCTTCATACCACCACTTTTGCCGAAATGTTCGACCTGCCTTTTGGCGGTAAAATAATTGATACCCCAGGTATACGTGAACTTGGTTTGGTAGATGTTTCAAGGCAGGAATTAAGCGGCTACTTTCCTGAAATGAAGGCGCTGGTCAACGATTGCCAGTTTAACAATTGCGTGCATTTAAATGAACCAGGCTGCGCTGTTAAAGCGGGCGTTAATGACGGCTCTATTTCTTCTGAGCGTTATGTAAGCTACCTGAATATTGCCGATACTTTACAGGCTAATACGTGGAGCTAGATTTTGGTGCTTTTTTGGCTCTTTGCATATCTTCCTTTACCTGTTTCATCACCATTTTGTATTCTGCTTTTTCTTTCTTGGTTTTTGGCTTATAACCTGGCTGCATGTATTTTGCAATTTTTTCTGCACCAATAGCTGCACCAGGCTGGTTAGATCCTGCACAAGAGTAAAAAGTTGTAATAGTCAGGAGTAAAAAAGTATACTTCATAAATAGATAGGTTCGCTTTGAGTAAAAGTAATGTAAACCCACAAAAATTACAACCGGCAATTGATGCAGGTGCAAACTAAAAAACCACCCGAAAATTCAGGTGGCTATTGATTAGATATCTTTTTTGCTATTTAGTATTCGTCTTCGTTAAACATGAAATCATCGTTGTTGGGATAATCAGGCCATATATCCTCAATGCTTTCGTAAACTTCACCTTCGTCATCAAGTTCCTGTAAGTTTTCCACAACTTCAAGTGGCGCACCGCTACGTATAGAATAATCAATCAGTTCATCTTTTGTGGCGGGCCAGGGTGACTCCTCTAAATAGCTAGCTAACTCTAATGTCCAGAACATACCTTAAAAAATTTGTGCAAATGTAACCGTATAAACCAAATTACCAAATGTAAGTTTCGTTACAATCGCATTAAATTTCATAAAACAAAAATAAGTAACCTTTGCAGTTGTATGTTTACTGGCTAAAAGCAATAGTACTGCATGTTACAGGCAAATAATATTACAAAAAAATACGAAAATTTAGAGGTACTTAAAGGCGTGGATATTACCGTAAATAAAGGTGAAATTGTATCTATTACAGGCAGTTCAGGTGCCGGTAAAAGCACACTGCTGCATATTTTGGGCACACTTGATACGCCTGGCGGCGGAACTATATTGATGAATAATGAACCGCTGCACCTTTTAAAAGGTAAAAAGCTGGCAGCTTTTCGTAACAAGCATATTGGCTTTGTGTTTCAGTTTCACCATTTATTACCAGAATTTACAGCCATTGAAAATGTTTGTATACCTGGCTGGATTGCTGGGCGTAATAAAAAACAGGTATATGCCGAAGCATTAAAATTGCTGCAGTTGCTTGGGCTTGCCAACCGTATTGAAAATAAACCACAGCAGCTAAGCGGTGGCGAACAGCAGCGTGTTGCCGTTGCAAGGGCTTTGATTAACCAGCCTGATATTGTTTTTGCTGATGAACCTACAGGTAACCTTGACAGTGCCAATGCTAAAGACCTGCACCAGCTTTTTGTGCAGTTGCGTAATCAGTTGCAGCAAACGTTTTTAATTGTTACCCATAACGAGGAACTGGCCGCTATGAGCGACCGTATTATTAAAATGAAAGACGGAAGGATTGTAGCGTAAGTTTTTTAATTTTCATTCTGGACTATAAAAAAGCCCGTAGTAAAAACTACAGGCAATATGTGTACCCCAATTTGTGAAACAAATAACTGTTGTTATTCTACTGCAATGATGGGTTAAAATACTGCGTTAAAAAATACCCTCTCCAGGGTATTTTTCAGCTTTTGTCGCTTTTAAATGATCAGCTATATTCTACAGTTGATGATTTAGCCCTGTTCCGATAACTATCGGAAGCAATGAAAAGCCCACAGCACGCAGTGCGAGGTGCCGATAACTATCGGCATGGAATGAAAAGCAGGAATGCCGCTGATACTTATTCATCAGCTCCGCTTCAAATAAAAAATATTCTGCAAACAAAAGCCCCGCACAACGTGCAGGGCTTTTGTGCTATTATTTATAAAAGCTTATTTTTTCAAAGCTTCGGCCATCGTTTTTCCAATATCTGCAGGGCTTGCTACAACGTGAATACCACATTCAGCCATAATTTTCATTTTAGCTTCAGCAGTATCATCTGCGCCACCAATAATTGCACCAGCGTGACCCATACGGCGGCCCGGAGGCGCTGTTTGGCCAGCAATAAAACCTACAACAGGTTTAGTTGCATTGTCTTTAATCCAGCGTGCTGCATCAGCTTCCATGCTTCCGCCAATTTCACCAATCATGATGATACCATCAGTTTCTGGATCTTCCATCAGTAATTTAACTGCTTCAACAGTTGGGGTACCAATAATTGGATCGCCGCCAATACCAATGGCAGTGCTTATACCAAGACCCGCTTTAACGGTTTGGTCAGCAGCTTCGTAAGTAAGTGTACCGCTTTTAGAAACGATACCTACACGGCCTTTTTTAAAGATAAAACCTGGCATAATACCAACTTTAGCTTCATCTGCGGTGATAACACCAGGACAGTTTGGTCCTATTAAACGTGTTGTTTTACCAACCAAAAAGTTTTTCACTTTTACCATATCCTGAACAGGAATACCTTCTGTAATGCACACTACCAAAGCAATTCCTGCTTCAGCGGCTTCCATAATGGCATCTGCAGCAAACGCAGG
Organism: Chitinophagales bacterium; assembly: GCA_031424995.1. GTDB lineage: Bacteria > Bacteroidota > Bacteroidia > Chitinophagales > Chitinophagaceae > Parasediminibacterium. Next base: position 118,953 of record JANPIP010000013.1, read on the forward strand.
CGGAACAAAAATGATACTAACATTGGCACCAGTAGTTTTAACAGCATCGTACACCGTGTTAAACACAGGTTTGTCTAAATGCGTAGTACCGCCTTTATTTGGCGTAACGCCACCAACTACATTCGTTCCGTACTCAATCATCTGCGTTGCATGAAAAGTACCTTCTGTTCCGGTAAAACCCTGAACAATAATTTTAGAGTCTTTATTAACTAAAACTGCCATAGCTAATGGGATGCATGTTTTTTTATGCAGGGCAAAAATAGGGCAAACATACAAGCAAACATATTTTTAAATACAGGGCTTTTTGTTGACCATCTTTTGTACTTCTATATAAGCACCCGTTGCGTCGCACACTTGTACTGAAGAGGCTTTCAGCGGCTTTTACTACTGCATATATTTCAACTTTTAAGCCCATAAAACGTCTTTGCAGCGAGAACGTTTGCGTAAATTTCTAATGCGTTTTAGAGGTAAAACTTCCTTTGATAAATATGTAATAATATTCTAACGCTTTAAAACTAGGGGTTGAAAGTCGCAATTACCGCAACTTTTCGTTGTTTAAATGCCTGGTAGCATCACGCAGGTTTTTCTTTTCAAAATTCTTTTCCAACGCAGTGGTAAGGTCAACACCTGTTTGATTGGCAAGACACATTAAAACCCACAGCACATCAGCCATTTCATCAGCCAGTTCTTTGTTCTTGTCACTTTCTTTAAACGACTGTTCGCCATACTTACGCACCATCAGGCGGCTCAGTTCGCCTACTTCTTCCATTAAAATACCAAGATTGGTCAACTCGCTAAAATAGCGCACACCAACGGTTTTTATCCAGTTATCTACATCTGTTTGGGCTTGTTGTATGGTCATAGTTACACGAATTAAGAAACACGAATTAAAACGAATTACACGAATTAAATTGATTGCACGAATTACACGAAACAGAAATACGGGTTTCTTTCATTTTCAAATTATCAAATTTTAAAATTGATTCCACGTCATCAAATTTTCAAATTGGTTTCATGCAATAATTTAATAGTCATTACAGTAGCAATAGATGTTGCACGTTGCTTTATTTTCTCTGCATTATCGCCGTTAAACAATTCATCAACAGTATGTTTAAAAATAGAAAGCCACTGGTCAAAATGTTCTTTTTTAAAAGCCGATAATTGGTGAATGTGTTTATGCACCTGCATTACATTGCCCTTATAACCTCCTGTATCAAATAAAACAGATTCCCAAAAATCACAAATCACAGGTAAATGTGCCTGTAAATCAAGCTGAATTACTTCCGTAAAGTAGTGGCCAATCTGTTTATCATGAATGGCTTTTGCATAAAAGGCATTCATCAGTTGTTCAATATCAACTCTTGTTTCTATATCAGGCATATTGGAGATTAATGGACTTTGAAAATGCACGAATTATACGAATGTCAAACGCTATCTAAAGTACAGATAATCAATATACTCAAAATACGCTTGCATGGAAAGTTAGATGATACAGTAAAAGTGCCAGCTAAATTCTAATATGTAAGGATAAAAAGTGTTTGTTAAGGAAAGTAAATCAGGTAAGGAATGGGTGCTGAAAAATTCTATAAACATTAAAAAAGGGTACACATCCAATATACATGTGTACCCTTTTTGCCGCTGTGCGCTTAATAAAGTTTAATGATAAACCTGATCACCAAAAACTAACTGTAATAAGGGCTTATCATTAAGTAAACCACGGGGCCTGTAACGGCTACATACAGCCATAATGGCCATGTAATTTTTGCCAGTTTTTTATGCATGGCAAATTCGCCTGTTAAAGCCCTGTATGCTGTAAAGAGTATAAAAGGAAGTATGACGGCAGCCAAAAAAATATGTGTAATTAGTATGATAAAATAAATAAGCCTTGTGGTGCTTCCTACCAATAATTTTTCTTCGTCAGTTACAATACCATCATGATTTACATCGCCAAATTTTGCTTCGCCTGCCAGTAAATGATGTGCAATATAAGAGACTAAAAAAAGGATGGAAAGTACCAGCGCAGTCATCATCAAACGCTTGTGCAGCATGTAATTGCCATTTTTTACAGTGATGAGTGCTGCGATAAGAAGTACTGCTATCATAGCATTGATTATGGCATTGGCGGCTGCAAAAATGTGAACATCAAAACCTAAATTAACCTGTAATTTAAACTTGCTTAATAAGGTAACTGCTGTAAACACTACTACTGAAAAAATACCAATTAACCATTTTGCCTGGTCGTCGTTTTTGGTTAGGGTTGCCTGTAACATTGGGGTATTATTTATATTGCTTTTAAAATATTAACCGTTTATTTTTCTTCTGCCAGTAATAAAGATTACAAAAATAATTACAGCGATTATAATAATAAGGAAGAGCCATTTTAAATCTGCTATAGCAGCAAAAACTTCACTCTTTTTTTTGTGGTTTTTTTCCACCATTAACAAGCCAATATCTCTTGCAAGTTTGCCCATAGCAACAGAATCAAGCCCATTGTAATAACCGCGCACTACATACTCTTTATCAATAAGTACAAACCGATTTGTATGAACAAAATTAGGATCAATTGGTTCGCCGCTGTATTTATCAACTTTCAGTTCTGCAAAGGCAAAATTGGCAATACTGTCTTTATTGCCTGTAAGCAGCCACCAATTATCATGATTTACGCCAAAACGGTCAGCATAGTTTTTTAAAACTGGCACACTGTCGCGCTCTGCATCAATTGAAAATGAAACAAACTGCACTACTGAAGTATCAATTTTGCGTCTTTCATTGCCGCCATTAATAAATGAACGCTGCATTTTGGCCATATTGCGTGTAAGCCTTGGGCAAATACTACGGCAACTGGTAAAAAAGAAATCGGCCACAATTATTTTTCCAGGTTTATCGTACAGGCCAACTGTATCTCCCAACTGGTTTACAAGGCGAATATTGGCGGTTTTATGCCAAATAGTGTCTGAAACCTGTTTGCCGTTTTGTATTCTTTCAACTACGGTATCTAACAGGTACCTACGCGGAATTTCAACAGCCTTTGTGCTTGCTACTTTTAAAATAAAATAGCCGGTAAGTGGAAGTAAAATGGTGATGCAGAGTGCTAAAAAAGCTTTTTTATTCATGGTGATGATTGCATAGAAACCAAACGGGCTTCTTTTTAAAATCGGTGCGAAATTAGTAACGATACCAATACATGCAGAAGAAATATGTGCAATAAAAAAGCACTGCTTTTTTAAAACAGTGCCTGTAAAAAAATATGGTTGGTAAAAAGCTTACTCTTAATCGTGCACCACCATCATAGGTACATGGCTATGAAAGGCCAGTATCTTGGTATGGCTCTTTTTAAAAAGCATTTCAAAAAAGCCATGCTTTTTAGGAATGGTTACCAGCAAGTCTACATTTTTATCGTCAACAAAATCATTTATACCATCAATAAAAGAAGCATTGTTTACAAAGAAAAACTGTGGATTGTAATCAAGCAGCAGGTTGTTTAATACTTGTGTTTGCTCATTTTCTTCAGCAATTCCATCACCATCATTTATATGCAAAACAAACAGTTGTGCACCCGTAGCATCAAGTAAAGTTTTAATAGCCTGTACAGGTGTGGTTTCCTGCACTTTCTTTAAATCTACCGCAAGGGTAATTTCTTTAACCGGTTTAAAAACAGCTTTTGCAGGAACAATAATGACAGGTATGGTAGAATGTTTGGCAACATCAATGGTATTGCTGCCAATAAGATTTTCTTCAATGGCACCACCGCCTGTAATGCCCATGACAATAAGGTTGGCACCTGTTTTAGTAGCCGCTTCTTCAATGCCATCTGCTAATAAATCAAGTTCGCTTAAAGTTTCCAATGCAATATTTTCTGGGCAGGATGGTTGCATATCTGTAAGGAAATTTGCAAGACCTGTTTCACTCATTTTTTCAAACGCCTCAATTTCTATTGGAGCAATGGCAGGCATAATAGGATCGCCTGTAACTGTTGGCATTGCTGCCTGGTAAGCATTATAAAATACTATTTTGGTTGCATTGGTTTGTTTGGCTAATTCAATAGCATAATGGGCTGCATTTTTTGCTGTTGCCGAAAAATCTGTAGGAACTAATATCGTTTGCATTGTTGCGTTTTAGGGCTTTAAAAGTAGAAATGTTTTTTTATAACGGTTATTTTCTTTTGAAGAACAGCAAAGGTGCATCCTTGCCTTCAGTTGTGGTATAAAAACCTGAATTATCAGCAGCAAAAGCTACGGCCTCGCCCTGGTATTCACGCTTGTAGGGTATTAACTGCGGTGGCTGCTGCATACACCTGTATAAAGGCTCTTTGCCACGCCTTTTCCAGTAGTAAATGCTGGCGTAATTTTTAATAATTACCTCTTTCCCATCATTGCTTATGGCACCTGCGGTGATGAACGTATAAGGCAATTCGGCTACATTCTGCAAAAGGATGGTCTCACGTAAAAACACATCCTGCAACGATGCACGATAAATGCGTACATGCTCTTCTCTTTTGGTAACAACATACAAGCAACTGTCAATAGGGTCAAGCATCATGCATTCCGCATCACGTGCGCCATCTTCGTACAACAAAGTTCTTTTTTTGTAGTTTTTCGCCAGGGCGATGGAAGGCAAACGGTTCAGTTCTGCTTCATTAAAAATATAAATATCAATACCACTTCTTTCACCACGGTTATCGCCAATATCACCCAGGTAAATGTAATTGCCCTTGTAATAACCAATACCTGAAGCAATGTCTTCGCAATCCCTTACTTTTTCATCAATATAAACAGTCTGCAAGGTTTCGCCTTTGGTATTTACCAAAAAAATACGTGCTTCATCGCCACTGTCATTATGTATCCAAAAACAGTTTGATTTTATGTGCGAAGGCGCCATACCTGAGGCCTCATCAATTTTCTTATCTTTTAAAATAGCTACTTTTTGCTGTGGTAAAAAAGGTTGCGCACACAATTGTAATGAACAAATAACAAGAATAAAAAAGAAGATAGTTTTACTCATTTTAAATAATCAGCGTAATGCTGCAAGTGTAAACAATTACAAGCAGGTATAAAAAAAGAAAGCCCTGCAATTGCAAGGCTTTCATAAAAATAAAGTTGAATTAACGGCAATTACAAATTCTCTATAATTCCCGCAATACCCTGGCCACCGCCAACACAGGCAGTAACAAGTCCGTATTTTTTGTTCAACCGCTTCATGTCATTTAAAATCTGAACAGTAAGTTTTGCACCTGTACAACCCAAAGGGTGGCCAAGCGCAATAGCGCCGCCGTTAATATTTACAATATCAGCATTTAAGCCAAGTTCTCTTATAACAGCCACACTCTGCGAAGCAAATGCTTCATTCAGTTCAATAAGGTCAATATTAGTCAAGCTCATATTTGCCTGTTGCAACACTTTTGGTATGGCAGCCACGGGCCCTATACCCATAATGCGTGGATGCACACCTGCACTGGCACAATTTACCAAGCGGCCTATCGGTTTTAAGCCTAATTCGTTCACCATTTTTTCACCCATTACAATAACAAAAGCAGCACCATCACTGGTTTGTGAGCTGTTGCCTGCCGTAACGCTGCCGTTAATTGCAAAGGCTGGTTTTAGTTTGCCCAAGCCTTCAACAGTGGTGTCTGCACGTAATCCTTCATCAGTATCAACTACATAACTTTTTACCGCCTTCTTTCCTTTTTCATTTAAATAAGTTTGCTCAACAGTAATGGGTAAAATACCATTTTTAAAATAGCCATTGGTTATTGCTGCTGCTGCTTTCTGGTGCGAATGATAAGCAAACTCATCCTGTTCATTACGGCTAACATTAAACTCTTTGGCAACGGCTTCAGCCGTTAAACCCATGCTTAAATAATAATCAGGCTCCTCTTTGGCAATGGCGTAAGAGGGTACGGTTTTCCAACCTGCGGTGGGCACAAGGCTCATGCTTTCAGTACCGCCAGCAATAATGCATTCTGCCATGCCAGTTCTTATCTTGGCAGTAGCCATAGCAATACTTTCAAGCCCACTTGCACAGTAACGGTTTATGGTGATTCCTGGAACTTCAATACCCATAGCTTTGGCGGCAATAATGCGCCCAAACTGCAAACCTTGTTCAGCTTCAGGTACTGCATTACCCACTATTACATCATCCACTCTTTTATAATCCAGTTGTGGAACAGTGGCCATTAAACCTTTTATTACTTCTACGGCTAAATCATCAGGACGAAAAAAACGTAAACCACCTTTTTTGCTTTTTGCAACGGCGGTACGGTAACCTGCAACTATATATGCTTCCTGCATGGCAACAATTTTAAGAACTCAAATATAAATAAAAGTTGTTTATGCAACTAATTGTA
>JANPIP010000014.1:0-65253 GCA_031424995.1 Chitinophagales bacterium
CAATTACGAAATATTACAAATCCTGAGCATTACGTTACTCAATAAAACTCAGTTAAATCAACTGTTTCAGCTAACCTGTCAACAGAATTTCAAAGAACTAAACTCAAATCAATTGAGTATGAACAACTTATGTTAGGATGATAGTGTTATGGAATAGTAACTTAAACGATATGACCCTAACCAAAAGTTTGCACTTTTTGTTGGTATGAGATTTTATTAGGTTTGTAAAAATACTTTCAATGGCCGTAAACAATTGGACTTCTGCTTCATCAAAATTTAACTGGATTGATATTGTTAACCCTACGCAGGAGGAGTTGCAGGAGGTAAGTGAGAAATATAAGCTACACCATTATACATTAAGAGATTGCCTTGAACCCGACCATTTGCCAAAGCATGAAGATTTAGGGGATACCCATTTTATAATTACCCGTGTGCTTAACCTGCCCCAAATTATAAAAGCCCATACCATACAGGAAATAAGCAGCAAAGTGGCTGTTTTTTATAACCACGATTTCCTCATCACCGTTCACCGCTTGCCACAGGAGTTTTTGGAAAACATAAAACTGAAATACCATGAAACGGGCAAAGCTAAAACCACCAGTGAAATTGTGGTGAGGATCATATGGCATATGCTGCACTCTTACGACAAACCAGCCATTGACCTGTCAAACGAAGTAGATGTTTTTGAGGCAAAGATTTTTCTTAAAACACTTACCCCGTTGATGATGGAGGAGTTGTATTTTATTAAAAGAAGAGCAGCCATCAGCAATAAATTATTGATGCTTACCGGGGAAGTGATTAATACAATAAGAACTACTGATAATGATATGGTTGCTCTGCAGGATGTGAAGGACTTGCATATAAAACTAATAACCATGTATGACCAGATTCATGAGGATGTAACCAACCTGCTGAACATTTACCTTTCACTGTCTTCACAAAAAACAAATGAGGTAATGAAAGTGCTTACCATTTTCTCTGTCTTTTTTATGCCGCTTACTTTTATTGTAGGTATTTATGGGATGAACTTTGAGTTTATGCCAGAATTAAAAATGAAGTGGGGTTACCCAGCGGTATTAATTACTATGGTTGTGGTGGCTATTGCAATTTATTGGTGGTTTAAGCGTAAAAAATGGTTGTGATGATAACAGTTATTTCTTCTTCTTATGCAGAAATTTTTCAGTAACAATTCTTACCCCCGCGCTAAACCACAGTGGTAGGGGGTTTTCACCCGCTACTCCTTTGCCAAAGGTCATATCAATTTGTATAAGATCATTAAAAAAATACCTGTAACCAACCTGATAAGCTGTTCCCGTTCCTGGCACATAAGGATCACCTGAAAACAATTCGCCTACCGCATGCAAACCTTTGTACACTTTAATCTGTGTGCCAAAGCCCCAGGTGGCAATTGTGTTATTAGCTCCATCAATATGTAAATAATTGCCGCCAAGGTTACCATGGATTAATACTTTATCGCCTTTACCAAAAGACTGCGAAACGGTCAGGTAACCAAAAGTGCCATAGCCTGCTGGCTTAAATGCGCCACTGCCAACGGGTATAAAGGTGCCGGCTACAAAGCCAAAACCAGGGCCTTTATCTGGTGCATATTCTTTAATTAAAAACTTTGCCTGCAAAAGTGGCAGGGCATACGAAAACGAGTTGGTATGGTCGGCTTGTTTTGCATAACCATAAACACCGCCAAGGGTTAATTCTATTTTCTTATTGGGGCCGTAAGCAAACATAAACCATTGCTGGCCAGACTCTTTATCAAAACGCAACCATGTTTCCATTTGGGCAAGCCTGTTGCCCACAACCCTTGCATCATCTGTAATAAAAGGCCTTACATAAACTTTTTTTTCTGATGTTTCTGATGGTGGTAGTTCTGTAGGCGAGAAATTTGTAAAATCAAAACCCATAGATTGATTAACTGAAATAGTATCTTCTAAATAGCTTTTTTGACCAAATAAGCAGCAAGTATTTAACACAACCAACAATAATACCATGTACAGTTTCATAAGTTCTCAACTTAGTTTTGGTTCAAAAATAGGTGATATGTTAGTTTCATTACCTTAAGCTATGTTGTTAATTAGTGTTTTTATCAATACAGCATCAAATAACATCATTTTTCAATAGCGATACTTATATTATCTTCCAAAAAACAAATCCAAACAATACCTGAAGCACAAAAATAAAAAAGCTGCTACCCCGGTTGGTAACAGCTTAAAATTTATTGCCCTCAAAATAAAACTACGCAGGCAAAGCGGCTTTTCTCGCTTCCAGCGCAGCAAGTAAGGTATTAGCCTCTGTAATCAACAGCGCTTTTTGTGCCAGCTCAAATTCTGTTTGCAGCAGGGCAGCCACACCACGGCTTTCTTTTTTCTCCTGCAAAATCATTTGACGCAATACAAGGGAGGCCTTTCTTTTTTCGTAACTGTCCTTTAACTTTCCTTCAGATAGGGTGGCTATAACTCCCGTTACATGTGCCACGTCTGATGTAATAGCCGCCAGTTGCGTTTCAATACTATCGCCACCTTCTTCTTCAAAGCCGTCCTGCTGGCGCTCAAGGGCGGTTTGTTCAAATTCTAGTTGTGCTTTTTCTTTTTGCACGGTTGCACTAACTGTATCGCAGGCTGCTTTGGTAGTTAGTTTGCTTAATGAGTAAGTCATTTGTGTTGTTTTTAAAAAATGATTTAATACACCGAATTTAAAATAAACACCATTTTAAGGTTCTTAACAAAATGCAAAAAAGGGTAGATTTCGCCCCAAAATTTCCCACTTTAACATTTTTTATGATTTTATTTTAGACGGATTGTTTGGATAAAGAAAAATAGTTTAGCCACTTTATTTAGTTATTTGAGATAGATGGTTGTTAATTACAAAATATGCTGTAGAGAAAATTAGCATTTTATAAAAGTGACAAAATATTTGTGACAATTTTAAATGTCACATTTGAAATGACACAATATTGTGACTATATATTTGTGACACAATAAATTGTCACAAAATAAACGTCACACTTATGCATTGGCTGGAAGAATTGAGAAAAAAATTTGGCATACCCCAAAACGCACTGGCTGTTTTCTTTGGAATATCAAGGACTACAGTAGCCATGACGGAATTAAGTAAACGCGACCTGCCCACCAGTGCTATGCTGCAACTGGAACCATTTTTAAGCAATGCCGAAACACCGCTTACCGGCCCTTTGGCTAAACGCGTACAACAATACCAGGTCAGTGATGCTGCCCTTGCACAAAAAAATATAGACAGGCAACTGAAGGAAAGCCAGTTAATACTAACACGCACCCAACAAAAACTGGCTGCCATGCAGTACAAATACAGCCAGGCAATGCTTGCCCTGCAACTGGCGCAAAGGCTTACCGCCCTGCCCGCCGCTGCAGGAAAAGAAGCTGAAAGAAGGCAGGCTTTTATCAACAGCCTGCAGGCCAATGCCTTTAAAGCATTAAATGATAATGGAGTTGCTGCACAAGCAATTTTGAAAAGGACAATTAAGATGCATGAGGTGGTGTGATGACTATGGATGATGGTTTGCCGCTTTTGGCTGTGTAGCCGCGAACAACTTCAAACAAAAAACCCTTTTAGCTTTCACCAAAAGGGTTTGAAGAATTTATAGGAAAGGTTTATAAACCGCTGATGCTTAAACCTATTGAATAAACATTCATGGCTGGACCAAAACCATCTTTAATTACGCCAAGTACATTATAATCTCCATGAAGTGAGAAAATGCCATAACCTACACGGCCTGTAACAGCAATCTTGGTTCCATTAATATATCTTTTGTTGCTTTCTTTTCTAATATAAGTGGGGCCAAAAAGGCTTGCACCTGAAGCATTTTGCAGATCTTTACCTTTAGTATAAGCCTTTAACAGCGTACCAACTTTTGCACCAACTGCAAACTTCCAGCTTTTGCCTGTGTTTTCAGGGTCAGAGTAAAACCTTAACTCTAATGGAACTTCGGCAAAAATGGTCGTCATCTTAAACTTATCAAAGCGGTTGGTATTCGTACCATCAGAAAAAGGTAAAGTACTACCAGTACCTGAAAGGTTCACGTTTACTTTATCAAAAAATATATTGCTGCTTCCTATACCTACGCCATAAGCAATGCTGAAACGCGGGTTACTTTTAAATGGTTTATCAAGCATAACGTACACATTAAAATGCCTGCTAAACCCTTTGGTACGTACACTGTCTGGCTTATTTGTCCAGGTATCAGAACCATATTGAATCATAAAATGGTCAGCAGCACGGTTTGTAAGCGATACTTTACTCCAATCTTTCTTAACTTTTGGTGTTTCAATCACTTCAGCCTGTGGCTTTGCTACAATGGGTTGTTCTGCTTTGGCAGAATCGGCCTTTAGGTTTTTAGGCCCTTTCTTTTTATTAAATAAATTGATTTGTGCGTGTGAAGCTGTGAACGCAGAGAAAGTAATAACTAACAGTAATAATTTTTTCATTTGTTATTTTTAAAATAAACAGCTTGTTGGTTTTACAAGAGTGGCAAAAATAATTGAATTGAGTGCACGAAAAGGGTTAAAATAAAGCAAAAGATATTTTATTGAATGAGTAGGCTTTTTACAACTGTATACCAATGTTTTGTGTTATAGCAACCTACAGTTTTTTAATAAAAATTATAATGGTATGTTTTTTATGGCTTATTTTAGCTAACCCTACACCCCTGAAAATTCCAATATTTCCAAATCAATTTTTAGTTTTTATGATTGACTTATCAAATGCACTTATTGAAAAAGATGATATAGTTGTTGACCTGTCTATGCTTTATGAAATGGGTGATGAAGAGGATACAGAAGTAATAAAAACAATTATGGATCTTTTTTTGGATAATATGCCGCCTACCTTAAAAGAAATGCAGCAATGCGTTGATAAAAAGGATTGGGATGAACTCTCTAAAAGGGCGCACTACGCAAAATCTTCCTTATCTGTAGTGCAAATTGAAAAGATGCACAACATAGCTTTAACCATTGAGGCAAATGCAAAACACAGAATTGAAGTAGATGGATTGCCTGCGCTTGTGCAGCAGTTTAAAAAACATTATCAAACAGCAGAAAGCGTTTTAAAACCAATTGCAGCACAATTATAATTAACTGTGCTTTTTAAGGTTCAGGTAATCAAGAAAATAAATCACTTTAACAGAGAAAGAGTTTAATTGATTGCTTTGCAGGGTATTGCCAAAGTTTTTAAAATAAGGATTGGAAATGTCTTTATTCGAGGCTTCGATTATGTTCTTCCATCCAATATTTAAAAAACTTCCGAGCGAAAATTGCCAGGTATACACCATGTCAATATTAAAGAAGTTGACGTTTGAGTTTGGGTTCTTACTAATGTTTCCAATTTTAGATGTACTGCCATCGTCATTCAGTTCTAAGAATTGATTGTTATCTACTTTACTCCAGTAGTGCCGCATTCTAAAATTCAGGCCCATCTTATTATTGAAATTGTATTTAACAACCATCACATTCTCAACGGTACGTATTCTTCGCAAGGCAAAGGCAATTGTATCCTTATTATTTGAGTTGCCTTTTAGTATAGTTGAAAATCCATAATTGTTATTTTTTGCTTCTATAACGCTGTTAATACTTACTGATAGTTTAGTGTTGAAACGGTAGCGAAGGTTAAGGTTATACTCAACTGCAGTGGTATTGTTGGTATGAAAAAAACGGTTGAAAAAACCAATTTCCCCCGCCAGCTTTTTAGCATAATTGCTTGAAAGATAGAAGCCCGTATTCCAGCTGCCTGGCCTTTTAAATACTTTACCTGCCACACGTGGCTCGTAATAATCATCCTCCGCAGCATTGATACTCGCCATAACATAATAACCCCATAAATTTTTAAACTGGCCATTGATATTACTGTTGGCAGTTACACTTTGGTAACTTCTTGGTGCAAAACGCTGCGAATAATTAAAGTTAAAATTAAAGTACATATTGTTGCGCCACTTATTGGGCTTTAGCCATCGGTAACCAACGTAAGCCCCATGATCCATATAGTTGTTGTTGGTATAATAGCCCATGTCGCCGGGATTGAATTTATCATCCGCCAACTCCTGCCATGCCTGAAAGGTAAACCTGCCGCTAACTTTACCAAACCCAACATTATGGTTGTAACCACCAAGTGTTTTATTGCCGGGCAAATAACCTATTAACTGGCTGGAAGCCACTTTGCCATAAAAATTCCAGGTGTTCTTTTTGTCGTATAAATCCCAAAGGCCTGCGGTTACATTGGCATCATAATCACTGCCAGACCGCCATACATTGGTATTAATGAAAGAGATACTTGAATTATGTTTCATGCTTTTATCAAGCACAATAATATTGTAATTGGTTAACGGGCTGGTTTCAGCCATAAACTCTTCTTTACTATTATTGTTACGCACGGTTGCATACTCTGCCTGTGTAACTGCATTAAAAATGCCAATACCCAAACTTTTTGCCGTGCGGCCACTTATTTTAGTAGCGTTTATAAGCTTTGTGGCTGATGGATTTTTAATGATACTATCACCTGCTGCAAGTTTTACATTGTACTGGTGCAATGGTGCGCCACCAATACGCCTGCTGTAAAACAGGTTGCCTTTGCTAAAGAGTTCTGTTCCTTCAGTAAAAAAAGTTCTGTTCTCGTTAAACTTTACTTCAAAAGGGGTAAGGTTAAGCACCTGGTTATCACTTTGTACTTGGCCAAAATCAGGCACCAGGGTCATGTCTAATGTCATGGCCTGGTTAATGCCATACTTCACATCCATACCACCATTAATAGTTGCAGTTGTAGCGGGGCTATTGGCAGGGTAGTTATCTACGTAAGTAGATAGATATGGCGAGAAAGAAAGACGAAGCGGCGGCTTAATGTCAACGATATTTGTCCATGTACCAAACTGGGTAAAAATGTTGTTTATTGTTGGATCAACAGGGCTCCACATAAACTGCTGGTTGCTTTTACGCCTTCTTCTTGTAATGTTCAGCCCCCAGGTTTGCTCTTTATTTTTGCTGAAACGGATGGCAGAGTAAGGGATGCTCATTTCAAAAACCCAGCCGCCACTAACCAGTTTTGCCGCACTTTGAAAAACGCTGTTCCAGCTTCCATCCTCGCCATTAGAAGAATACTTTGCATCATACTGCTCACCCAGCGGAGTGATGTAATAACCAAACCCATTGATCTTATCATTGTAAGTATCAAACATTACCCCTACAAAATCGTTCACGCCTACCTGGTCGCGGCCAACCAGTTCGGTTGAAATACTGTCTGTTACGCCCTCGTGGCAAAACCCACTGATGTAAATGGCATCGTTATTATAAAGTATCCTTATTTCTGTTCTGTTCTCAAAGCTTTCTTTTTTACCATAGTTGGGCCGCCATTCAACAAAATCACCCGCCAGGGGTGCCTCGTTCCATGCCGCATCATTTAAGTTTCCGTCAATAATTATTTTTTGAGTTGTTCGCACCGCAGGCAGTTTTTTTCTTGCGGTATCGGTTTGCGCATAAGATTGCATTGCACAGAAAACAAGTACAGTAAGTACAATAAACTTCATAAAAAGAAATGGTTAAACAGTTGTCCTGTAAAAGATGTTTCAGGAAATTATGGTAAAATAATGTTGCTCTCGGCCTAATACGGACGGGCTGTTTAAATGTTACAACCACCGGCAATAAAAAAGGATGGGCATCTCTGTCCATCCTTTAAAAAAATATCAATGTATAAAATCAATGTGCTTCCAGCCAGTTTAATCCAACACCCACTTCAGCCTCAACCGGCACTTCGTTTGGTAAAGGCAATGCAGCTTTCATGCAGTTAAGTATTAGTGGTTTAAGTACGTCTACTTCTTCTTTTAAGGCATCAAATACAAGCTCATCATGTACCTGTAATATCATTTTTGATTGCAATTTCTGTTCTTTTATTTCCTGGTGAATTTTTATCATCGCTAGTTTTACCATATCGGCAGCAGTGCCCTGTATAGGGCTGTTGATGGCATTCCGTTCTGCATAACCACGCACGGTAAAATTACTTGAGTTGATATCTTTTAACCAGCGCTTACGGCCAAGCAGGGTTTGTACATAGCCATGTTCGCGGCAGTAATTCATCATCTCATCCATGTACTTTGTAATGCCGGTAAACTCTTTTTTATAGTTGTCAATTATTTCTTTGGCTTCTGTTCTTGAAATGCCAAGATTGTCTGCTAAACCAAAAGCACCCTGCCCGTAAATAATACCAAAGTTTACACTCTTTGCTTTGTAACGCTGTTCTTTGGTAACGGCACTTTCTTCAATGCCATACACTTTTGCGGCGGTGGCGGTATGAATGTCTTTGCCCAGCCTGAAAGCCTCACACATATTTGGATCACCACTTATGGCGGCAACAATACGCAGTTCTATCTGAGAATAATCTGCACTTATCAATACATGGTTTTCATCTCTTGGCACAAAGGCTTTTCTTATTTCTTTACCACGGTCGCTGCGTATAGGAATGTTCTGAAGGTTAGGGTTATTACTGCTTAACCTGCCTGTTACTGCAACTGCTTGTGCATAGTTGGTATGCACCCTTCCTGTTTTTGGGTTGATCAACAATGGCAATGCATCTACATAGGTTGACTTCAATTTTGTTAACTGCCTGAAGCCCAGAATATCATCCACAATCTTATGCTGGTTTGCCAGTTTCAGCAATACATCTTCGCCTGTGGCGTACTGGCCTGTTTTTGTTTTCTTGGCCTTTGGATCAATCTTTAATTTATCAAATAAAACCTCGCCCAATTGCTTTGGCGATGCCAGATTAAACTTTACACCTGCCTGTTCATATACATTGCCTTCAAAAACTTTCGCTTCGCGATCCAGTTCTTTGCTGTATTCATTTAAAAAGTTCACATCTACCTTCACGCCTTCAAACTCCATATCTGTCAACACTTTCACCAATGGGTTTTCAGCTTCTTCAAATACTTTTTCTACTTCCTTATCGCTTAACAGCGGTGTAAAAACATGTTTCAACTGTAAGGTAATATCTGCATCTTCTGCGGCATAGTCCTTTGCTTTTTCCAGTTCTACATCACGCATGGTTCCCTGGTTCTTTCCCTTTTTACCAATCATCTCATCAATAGGTATGGGCTGGTATTGCAGGTATTGTGCACTCAACCAGTCCATACTGCGGCGGCCTTCAGGTTCAATAAGATAATGCGCCAGCATGGTATCAAACAAAGCACCTTTTATTTCTACACCATACCATTTCAATATCAACAGATCGTACTTTATATTTTGCCCAACCCAGTTCTTTTCTGTTAACGAAAACAAGGGTTTAAACTTCTCTAAAATTTTAAGGGAAACCTCTTTATCAGCGGGGCATGGAACGTAATAGCCCGTGCCGGGAATGAAGGAAAAACTTAGCCCTACAAGTTCTGCGAGATTGGCATCTATATGTGTTGTTTCGGTATCAAAAGAAATCTCATCCTGCTGTAACAGCAGTTCCACCAACTGGTCTATTTCTTCATCCGTTTGTATTAATTGATAATCGTGCGGTGTGTTGCTGATGTTCTTATCAGCAGCCAAACCTGTGGTGCTGGTATCATCATCAAACAAAGAAGATTGACCCGTAACTTCCGTAGTTGATTTTCCGCCGGAAGCTGGCTTTTTACCGGGCACTAAATTGCCAAACAAATCTGTTTGTACCGCTTCTGGTGCTGTATTAAAAACATTGAAGCTATCACCTAAAATACGTTTGCCAAGCGTTTTAAATTCAAGTTCAGTAAACACCTGTATCAGTGCTTCTTTGTTCCAGTCTTTCAAACAAAAATTCTCCTCATGAAACTCAACAGGAACATTGGTTATTATGGTAGCAAGCTTTTTACTCATAATGGCTGCTTCTTTACCATTACGAACCTTCTCGCCCAAAGCACCTTTTATACTGTCGGCATTGGCGAGAATATTCTCAAGCGTGTCATATTCTTTTAACAACTTAGCCGCAGTCTTTTCACCCACGCCCGCAATACCGGGAATATTATCTACTGCATCGCCCATTAAACCAAGTATGTCAATTACCTGTTCCACACGCTTAATGTCCCACTTCTCACATATTTTTTTGGCATCCAGAATTTCTTCTTTATTGCCCATATATGGTGGCTTATAAATGTACACATGCTCATGAATCAGCAACTGGCCATAGTCTTTATCAGGCGTAACCATAAACACTTCATAACCTGCATCTGCGGCCTTCCAGGCGAGCGTTCCAATTACATCATCTGCTTCATAACCATCCAGTTCTACCACGGGAATATTAAAGCCTTCGATGATTTTTTTAATGTCTGGTAAGCTTTGCAAAAGATCTTCCGGGGCTTCCTGCCTGTTGGCTTTGTAGGCGGCAAAATCGGTATGCCTTTCTGTTGGGGCATGGGTATCAAAACAAACGGCAAGGTGCGTTGGGTTTTCTTTTTTTATGATGTCTATCAGCGTGGTGGTAAACCCAAACTGGGCATTGGTATTTTTACCTGCGGAGGTGATGCGCGGGCTTCGTATCAGGCCATAGTAGGCGCGGTAAATCAACGCCATCGCATCTAACAGGAATAACTTTTTTTGCATGCGGCTAAGGTAAGGATTGGGAATGGAATGAGGCAGGGCGAAGGAAGATGTAGCTGAATACCAGCCCTTAATTATAAAGTTGGTTAAACATATTATGACTACAGCCATCATTATTTGATGAAACCACTAAGCCCGCCAGGCAAATCAGCGCTGCACTTTTTTAAACACATAGCAACATAGGCACATATTTTAAACACATAATCCTAGCCCTATGTGCCTATGTAGTAAAACAAAACACCCGCAATAATTCAGCGAAATTCTGCGATATCTGCGCGACACTTTTCTCTTCTAAGCCGCAGGCGCATCATCTTCAGGCGTGGCCGCCCTTTTGGCCAGCATATCAGCATAATATTTTCTTGACGTATTCAGCAGGTTAAGCACACTGTTAAACTGCACCTCATCTTTAGTAGCAGGTGCCTTGGCCATGGCAAGAATGTATTCAGCAAAATCGGCGTAGGTTTCAAACAGGTCTTTACGCAAAGCCTTGGCGTCAAACACTTCTTTGGTAGCTGTTTCTACAGTGCGGCCGCCAAATATTTCTTTAAAGCTGGTGTTGGTGGTGATTAGCCTGGTAACGTAGCGTTCCAGTTTAAGTGTAGTTACATGCGGTGCATATTTATCGGCCTACAGGTCGCGTACCAGGTTATCAATGCCTGTGCTTTCTGCTGCGTAGCTCATCACCGCCAGGTTTTTATAGGTGTTCCACACTGTTTTAAGGCTGGCAGCAGCATCTGCTTCTGCGGCAATTTCAGACGTGCTGAACAAATCAACTGCTTTGCCAAAGGCAGACAGGGCGGTACCCCTCAATACATCTGCCGCTTCAATTTTAGCAGTCAAATCGCTTTTGCGGATGGGGATAAGTGCCTTATCAAAGGCTGCCGATTTTGTACCCAGCATAATAAGATATGCTTTTAAAGATGGGTCGGTAAGTTTGGTTTTGTCCAGCTTATCAATTTCTGTAAGGTCGGCGGTAATGAGTTGACCTGCTTCGAGGTGGGTTAAAAACGATGCCTTTAATGGCTGCAATTCTTTTTTCATGTATGGTTGTTTTGATAAATAAGCTAATTTAAATGGTTTATATTAAAAAAACACGACTTACGATTATTTTATATTCATTAACACAAAAAAGGCAGTTTTTTATTGCGCCAAGGGGTTGGCGGATATGCCTACAGTTTTTTGAAGTAGGCCAAGGGGTAAGCTTGGCTGCCTTAACTACAGGGAAGCCTGCCAATAGGTAAGCAGGGCTGCCTGAAACGTAGCGAAGCACGCCAAGGGGTAAGCAGAGCCGCCTGAAACGTAGCGAAAGCTGCCAAGGTGTAAGCGGATTTATAATTGCATGTAGCAGCTGCGCGTACAATAAGTTGCCGAAAACCGTTTCAAATGTTCCATAGGAACATGATGTGGGTAGCAGAAGGCAACAATTTTATATCGTTACGTAGGAACGTTTGGTGCAAAAAATGCCACACCATGCGTTCTTACAGAACGCTGAAACAGCCAATTGCCTAATAGCTCTACCCATCAATTGTTCCGCTGGAACAAGGATTAGAACAGTTATGGTATGATGTACCCACAATCTTAATTTGTTATATCCTACGCAGCGGCTATTTTTATTAAAATCTTTACAAAACCATTTTATGAAATTGATTACCAGGCTAACCGTTTGTTTGTTTTTTTGTTTGCCGTTTTTTGGTTGGGGGCAACATCCAAGAGTAAATTCCATTGTACCAGCAAGCGGTGCCGTTGGCACCCTGGTAACACTTACAGGCACCAATTTTACTACACCTTCAAGCTTTAAAATCGGTGGCACTTCAGCAATAGTTATTTCAAGTTCAAATACAAAACTGGTGGGCATGGTTATGCCTGGTGCTGTTAGTGGCAATATCTCGTTTGTTATGGCAGGTGATACCACAGTTTACTTCAACAGCTTTACGGTTACACCTACAGGTTACCCAAGTGTACAGCAGGGAAATAAACTGGTAGCCACAGGTAATGTAGGAAAGGCTGCACAAGGGAATTCTGTTGCAATCAGTGGTGATGGGAATACTGCAATAGTTGGAGGGAGTATGGACAATTCTAATGTAGGTACTGCCTGGATTTACATACGCAATGGAAATACATGGAGTCAGCAAGGCACCAAATTGATAGCAAATAACACTATTGGTGCGGCAGGCATAGGAAGTGTTGCTATAAGTGCTGATGGAAATACAGTAATCATTGGGGGTTCTATGGACAATGGTGGACGGGGTGCTGCATGGATATTTATACGAAATGGAGGTATATGGACACAACAGGGAAATAAACTGATTGGCACTGGTAATATAGGAAATGTAATTTACCAGGGGGCTGTATCAATTAGTGCTGATGGAAATACTATTGCGGTAGGTGCACCTAACGACAATAATTTTTATGGTGCCGCCTGGGTATTCACACGTAATGCGGGTGTATGGACGCAGCAAGGAAATAAAATTACGGGCACAGGTGGTACAAGCTCTTCATTACAAGGAAAATCGGTAAAACTTAGTGCAGATGGAAACACATTAGTGGTTGGGGGAAATGCTGATAATAATTATCTAGGTGCGGTTTGGGTATTTACACGCAATGCAGGTATATGGACGCAGCAAGGGAATAAACTTGTTGGTACGGGTGTTACAGGTACCAGTTCTCAGCAAGGGTATGCTACTAACTTAAGCGCAGATGGTAACACTGCAATTATTGGAGGCTTCACAGATGTCGGGGGCCGGGGCGCAGTATGGATATTTACGCGTAATAATGGGGTTTGGGCACAGCAGGGAAATAAATTAGTTGGTACTGATTCAACTATTTCGTCTAATCAGGGGGTATCCGTATCCTTAAGTGCAGATGGAAATACTGCATTCATAGGGGGAGGTGGCGATTACAATGGTAGAGGTGCAGTATGGGTATTTGTGCGTGATAATAATATCTGGACACAAAAAAGTAAATTGTTAGGTATAGATAATACAGGTCAAGGCAATTTTGGTATTTCATCTGCAATTAATGCCGATGGAACAATTGGTATTTGCGGTGGAGGATATGATAATAACCAACAAGGTGCCGCCTGGATATTTGTATCAGCAAGCACCCTACCCCTTCAACTGCTATCCTTCGCTGCGCAGCAGCAAAACAATACCGTTACTTTAAACTGGCAAACAGCCAATGAAGTAAACAGTTCTCATTTTAATATAGAACGCAGTATAGATGGTGTAAGCTTTACTGCTGTTGGTAAGGTTACCGCAAAAGGCGATGGTAGTTATAGTTACAGCGATGACCTGTCATCTGTCATTCCACAACCATCAACTATATTTTACCGTTTGCAGGTGGCAGATAAAGACGGCAGCTTTACTTACAGCAAAACTGTAAGTGTTGCACTCACTGCTCACAATTCACAACTCACTATCTTCCCCAACCCTGTAAAAGAAATATTAACTGCAACAATTACTGTAAGCAAAGCGGAGAAAGCTACACTACAGGTTACAGACATAAATGGTAAAGTGTTGCTGCAAAAGAATGTTACGTTGAATACAGGCAGTAACGTGTTGCCAGTAAACACAGCAGCATTGGCAAAAGGCAGTTATGTGTTGCTGATTAAAGGGGCAGCAGTGCAGCAAAAGGTATTTGTGAAGGAATAACTGTAAGAGTTGAGGATTGCTGCCAGCAAATAAAATTATTAGTTTTGTTATGTTATAAAGCCATCAAATTAAATACCATGAGTGTACAAATAATTGAAGACAGCAGGGGCAATGCCACGGGTGTTTACATACCTATTAAAGAATGGAAGGAATTAAAAAAACAACACAAAGACCTGGAAGCGTTGGAGCAAATCCAGCATGATAACACCGCTGTAAAAGATAATTTAAATGCTGGCTTAAAAGAAGTTGCCCTGTTTAAAAAAGGCAAACTAAAAACTACACCTGCCAAAGATTTTTTGAATGAGTTGCCAATCTTTTAAAGGTTGGCAAATCTACATAATATGCCATGCTACGCTGCCAGTACCTTCTGTCTTCTTTATACTTTGCTTAACTGTTTTTGTTTGTGTAAACAGTACCTGCATTACTTACATTTACAATCTTAATTTTTGTATTGTTATGAAGCATTTTGCAGCATTAAGTTTTTTATTGATTGGCGGTTTATTTGTTAGTGCGCAGGTTAAAAAACCTGTGGCAGCAAAACCAGTCACCACCACAGCTACAGGGCATAATATTGCTATTACTTTAACGCCCTATAAAAAAACATGGGTGTACTTAGGCAGTTACTATGGTAAGGGTAAAACACTTTCCGACTCTGCTTTTTTAAACGAGAAAAGCATTGGTGCCTTTAAAGGTAGCACCAAACTTACGCCGGGTATTTACTTTGTGGTATCACCGCAATACAGCATTTTATTTGAGTTGCTGGTGGATGCCAAACAACAGTTTAGCATTGTTGCAGATACATTGAAAAAGGATGGCACCATTATTACAGGCTCGTTTGAAAATGACCTGTTTAAAAAGTATTCTGATTTTTCGGTGGTGAAGGGCAAAGCATTGTCTGAACTGAACGCCAGATTCAGCGCAGCTAAAACAAAAGAAGATTCTGCAAGGCTGCGCAGCGAGATGATAAAGGGTAACAAAGAACTGCAGGTTTACAGGGATAATATCATTAAACAATATCCCAACTCGTTACTGTCTGCGTTGTTAAACACCATGAAGCAGCCAGAAGCACCACCCATTCCTATTGTAAAAGGTAAGCCAGATTCCACCTATCCTTACCGTTATGTAAAAGACCATTTTTGGGATGACGTGAACTTTAATGATGACCGTTTGCTGCGTACCCCTTTCTTTGAAACCAAGCTTGACAACTACTTTAAATACTATGTTCTGCCAGATGCTGACAGCATTTATGCAGAAGTAAAATACATGCTGCTCAGCGCACGTACAGGTAAAGAAATGTATCCTTACCTGCTTACCAAATTCACCAATAAATACATTAACCCGGAGTACATGGGGCAGGATAAAGTGTTCCTGAAAATATTTGAAGATTTTTACGCCAAAGGCGATACCACTTATCTTAACCCTGCCAGCCGCAAAACCATTATTGAAAGGGCTTACAGCCTGATGGCCAACCAGATTGGTGGCCAGGCAGCCATACTTGATCTTACTGATACCAGCGGCAAAACAGTGCCACTATATAGCCTGGAAGGCAAGTTTACGATGGTAGTTTTCTGGGACCCTACCTGCGGTCATTGCAAGGAAGAACTACCAAGAATTGACTCTATTTATAAAGCTAACTGGAAGGCTAAAAATGTAAGGTTGTACAGCGTTAACGTAAGTACAACGCCCAATACCATGGATGAAATGAAAAGGTTTGTACACGAGAAAAACTTTAGTAAAGACTGGATTTATGTGTATCAAACCAAACAGGCAAGGGATGCAGAACAAGCGGCAGGTCAACCAAATTTCAGGCAGTTATATGACATGCACATGACGCCGACTTACTTTTTATTAGACGATAAAAAACGCATCATCGCCAAGCAGCTAAGCATTAACCAGTTTGATGATTTGATCACAGCGAAGCTGAAAAATAAATAGTACAAAAAATAAGAGGCTTTCACGCAAAGCTGCAAAGGGGCAAAGACTTACAAAGTTGATGTTACCATTGGTGGATGAAACACATACAGACAATAAAAAGAACACACTAAAATAATTTAGAGACAAGCTTATGAAGAAGTTTCTTTTTGTGATGGCAGCGACACTTTCTGCATCATCATTTATACATGCGCAATCTCTTTTTACCTATGGCAACAAACAGGTAAGCAAACAGGAATTTTTAGCAGCCTTCAATAAAAACCCTACGCCTGGTGAAGAACGTAAGAAGGCCCTGGATGAATACCTAAATCTGTATGTTAACTACAAACTGAAAGTGCAGGCCGCATATGATGAAAAACTGAATACGCAGCAATCGTTTGTTTTAGAAAGCAACAACTTTAAAAGGCAGATTGCAGAGAATATTGTAAACGAAGAAGCTGGCGTTAAAACCCTTGTACAGCAGGCATTTCTGCGCAGTCAAAAAGATATTCATGCGGCGCATGTATTTATAGAACTGCCGCAGGGTGCTGATACAGTAAAAGCTTACCAGCAAATTCAGCAGGCTTACAAAGAATTACAGCAGGGCAAAGATTTTAGTGAGATCGTTGCTTTTTTCTCAAACGGAGATGATACAAAAAAAACAAAAGGCGACCTTGGTTACATCACAGCCTTTACCTTACAATACCCTATTGAAAGCGAGATATATGCTTTAAAGGAAGGTGCTTTTTCAAAGCCATACCGCAGTGTTTATGGCTACCATATTTTTAAGAATTCAAGCGAAAGGCCTGCATCTGGTAAAAGAAAAATTGCTCAGATATTAATTGCTTTTCCACAGGATGCAGCAGCGGCTGAAAAAGAAACGTACCGTAAAAAAGCCGACAGCATTTATAACCTTGTTACACATAGCGAACCGTTTGAAAAAGCAGCAGCACAGTTCAGTAACGATGCACGTTCCGCAGCTAATGGTGGGGTTTTAAATGAAGTAAGTATTGGTCAATATGATGCTGGTTATGAAGCCAAAATATTTGGCCTAAAAACCATTGGGGAAATAAGCAAACCCATTGAAACCAATTATGGTTACCACATTATTAAACTGCTGGAAATTATACCCGTAAATAAAGACTCAACAGATGCCACGGCATTGGCATTTCTAAAGCAGCAGGTGGAAAGGGACAACAGACTAACAGTGGCAAAAAAGAACCTAGCGCAAAAATGGATGCAGCAAACACAGTTTAAAAAAGCAGTTTATAACACCAATGAATTATGGGCTTTTACTGATAGTGCTGTAATTGGCGCAGGCACTAAAAATTTCAAAGCTATAAAAGATAGTACCGTACTTTTTTCTTTTGCAAAAGAAAAAGTATATGTGGTTGATTGGGTAAATTATACAAGGGCTGCAAAGGCACAGGGCAGAACGGGCAACGATGCGATAATGAAAGATTTTATTATTGCCAGAATCACGGATTATTACACCACGCATCTTGAAGATTACAATACCACCATGCAGCAGCAGGCTAAAGAATTCAATGAAGCCAACCTGTTATTTGCCGCGATGGATAAGCATGTTTGGGCCAGGGCAAGTGAGGATATTAATGGATTAAAAAAATACTTTGAGCAGCATACAAATAAATATCAATGGCAGCCTGGTGTAAGTGCTTTGGTAATAACCAGCACCAGTAAATTAACTGCTGATGAGGTTGCTGCAAAACTTAAACAGTCACCTGCTGACTGGCGCAATATTGCTTCAGGTTATGGTGCCAATGTTATTGCAGACAGTAGCCGATACGAGCAACAGCAATTGCCTGTAAAGCTTAATGAACAAAGGGTTGGCTTTATATCTGCCCCTGAAAAAAACATCAATGAAGAATCGTACACTTTTGTTTATATCACGGCAGTACACCCTACACCAGAACAGCGCGGTTTTGACGATGCGAGGGGAATGATTATAAGCGATTACCAGCAGGTGCTAGAGCAAGAATGGCTGGCAGCATTAAAGAAAAAATATCCTGTAAAAGTGAATGATGCGGTTTGGAAGACGGTGAAGTAATTAGTCAACTTAGATATTAAAGTCTTTTTCTACTAAGGTGATAGTACCACTATAGCTGAAAATCTACACCCGATTGAAATGGAAAGCCCGCAGGCACGTCCTGTAAGGCGTGCGAGGACTTGCAATGAAAAGCGGGACCGCAGTTGATTAAGAATACAAAGCCCGTGTACAAAATTTTATTTTTGTAATTGCTATCTTTAAATCATGCAAAGCAAAAGCCTTCAGTATTTAAACCTCTTAAACCCTTTTGCCACAGTACGTACCAAGGAAATACTGGGCGTTAATCCTACCATAATTCCACAACGGTTAGAGAGCAAACAAGTGCATATAAACGTGTATGAATTTAATGGCGATACCATTGAAAAACATACGTTTAATAAGGCCAGCGACTGTACAGGTTTTACTAGTGCCGATACCGTTAAATGGATAAATATTGATGGCATTAACAAAGAAACCGTAGAAGGCATCTGCAAGCGTTTTAATATTCATTACCTGCTGGCAGAAGATATACAGAGCGTGGGTTTGCGGCCAAAGATGGATGAGATAGACAACCATTTGTTTTGCCTGCTGCATATGCTGTATTTTAATAAAGAAAAATCTTCGGTAGAAACGGAGCAGATAAGTTTTGTACTGGGCAACCACTATGTAATTAGTTTTCAGGAAGATGCTGACAGGGATGTGTTTAATGCACTGCGTGAGAAACTTAAATTTCAATCTACAAAGCTGCGCCAAAGCGGTGCCGACTATTTGTGCTACGCACTGATTGATATGATAGTAGACAATTACTTTATTGTGATGGAAGAGTTGGGCGAAAAAATTGAGAACCTGGAAGAAGAAGTAATACATAAACCAAGCACCCGTGCACTTGCCAAAATAAACCAGTTGCGTAAAGAAATTATTGTTTTAAAACGAAGCATTTCGCCCGTTCGTGATTTGATTAATGGTTTTATAAAAAGCGACAGCGACCTGCTGGAAGAAAACACCACCAAGTATTTTAAAGATATTTACGACCACGTAATGCAGGCTGCTGACCTTGTAGAAAACTACCGTGATGTGATGACGAACATGCAGGATCTGTACATTAACCAGGTAAACCTGAAGATGAACGAGGTAATGAAAGTAATGACGATTGTTACCTGTTTACTGGCGCCTGCAACAGTTATAGGCGGTATTTTTGGGATGAACTTTGACAAAATACCTTACCTGCACAACGATTACGGTTTCTTTATTGCCGTTGGGCTGATGCTGATAATTCCTATGTATATGCTTAAAGTGTTCAGGGGCAGGGGATGGTTTTAATTATTTCAATTCCACCCATTCACTTACATTATTATTAATATCTACTGTTGCTGCAAATAAACGGTTGGTGGCGGGTGCAATTGAATTTGCCCTGTCAAAAGTAATTTCTGTATTGCTGTTAAGGTAAAGCAACGTGGCGTATTCCATTGATTCATCTACCAATTGCGGCAGCGCATAAAAGGCAATTCCCTTTATTTTTTCATTCCCTTTATAAGTTATTTTAAACGTGGTTTTATTTACTGACTTTACCACAGGTTTATCCGCAGGCAAACTGTCAATCCATGGCATTGGTGGTATGATGGCAGGCAAAGCATAATAATTATTACGAAGGCTGTCGTTCCAGCCATGAACATTGCTTTCAAAAGTTTTACTACTAAAGTACACACTGCCCTGCGTATTCTCATACTCACGCAATGCCTGAATTTGTTTTGGAATTTCGTTGGGGTTTTTCCAGCTTAGGTTTTTTGGTTGCTCAATTGCCCTGTAAATACCATGGCCAATGTAAAGATGTTTGCCGTAGGTGTGGTAGTTCCACCAGTCAAGCAGCACATCATAATCACAAAGTTTATGATTACGTTCCCAGTATAATTGTGGCACCACATAA
Source organism: Chitinophagales bacterium (assembly GCA_031424995.1). Lineage (GTDB taxonomy): Bacteria > Bacteroidota > Bacteroidia > Chitinophagales > Chitinophagaceae > Parasediminibacterium. The sequence goes on from JANPIP010000014.1 coordinate 20,110, forward strand.
TCAATCCATCCTCTTTTTAGCCAAAGCAAAATATCAGCATACAGATCATCGTAATTGGTTTGCCCGGCTTTTGTTTCACTGCCATCGGGATCCTGGCTTTTATTACGCCAAACACCAAACGGGCTGATGCCAAATTTTACACGCGGGTTTGTTGCACGTATGGTTTGGTACAATTGCCTGATAATGCTGTCGCAATTACTTCTTCGCCATGCTTCTTTATTCAATCCACGCTTATCCAGTTCATAAGCTTTTTGATCTGGAAATTCTTTGCCAGCAATACGGTAAGGATAAAAATAGTCATCCATGTGAATGCCATCAAGGTCATACCTTGTAACAAGGTCTTTTACCACATTATTTACATGGTCACGTACCTGCTGCAAACCAGGATTGAAGAATTTTGTAGCGCCATAAACCACAAACCATTCTGGGTGAAGCTTTGTAATATGCGTAGGGGCAATAGATGATTTTGAAACATTAAACATGGCCCTGTAAGGGTTTAACCAGGCGTGAAATTCCATTCCACGCTTGTGCGTTTCTTCAATCATAAAAGTCAGGGGATCGTAATATGGTATTGGCGCCAATCCCTGTTTGCCCATTAAATATTCGCTCCAGGGTTCGTATTGTGATGGAAAAAAAGCATCGCCCGCAGGGCGAATCTGCATAAAAATGGCATTCATGCCATTGCGTTTGTGAAGGTCTACTACGCGGATAAATTCGGCCTTTTGTTCTTCAACAGGTAATCCTTTTCTGCTGGGCCAGTCAATGTTTTCTACTGTTGCAATCCATACTGCACGAAACTCAAAATTCACCTGCGCATTAACGGCAAACGTAACCAATAAAGATGTGATGATAAGTAACCATAGCTTCTTCATTGGTCGAAGTTAACCCTATTATATGAAGATTATTTATGTTGTGGAATGAAAAAGGTTGGGGTTTTGTTAATCCACACAAAGAAAATATTTAGCAACAGCAGGCATAGCAACATTTTTTTGTTGCTACGCTCAGTGTTGCTAAAGCAAGTTAAAAACCTTCTTAACCGTGGTTTCTATCAAATAATTTTTAATGTATATCTAATTGTAATAAAGACAAAGGGAGTCGTCTTTACAGGGTGGTGATATTATCCCCTTAGTTTATCCAGCAAAGTATTCAGCATTTTGGCATCCTCGTCGGTAAGTTTTCCAACAATATCGTCCATACTTTCTGATTGCATATCAATAGAAGAAAGCACTTCCAGCCCTTTTTCTGTAATGGTAATATCTACAAGGCGTTTATCCTGCTTGCAGGATTTTTTTTCGGCAAGGCCTTTTAAAACCAAGCGGTCAACCAGCCTGCTGGTATCGCTCATTTTGTCCAGCATACGTTCTCTTATTTTCAGGGTACTTAAAGGGCTTTCACCACGCAGAATGCGCAGTATATTAAACTGCTTTTGGGTAATATCAGCAGGCTCTAAAAAAAGTTTAATTTTTTCCAGCAACCAGTTATGGGTGTAGATGATATTAACGGTAGCTTTTTGGTACTCGCTACGAAATTTTGCCTGGTTAATGTCTTTTTCTAGGCTCATGCTTCCAATTAGTTTAATAACATTTCAGGGGGTTTGTAAAATAACGGCTTTTTTTACAACGATGTATGAACGCTGTTAAATTAGTGGCATAAAAAAACCATCGCCGAAGGCAATGGTTTTAAAAAAAGTACAGTATATGTATTATTCAACAGCTTTATGCTTCTCTTCTGCACCATGAGTTTTACCATGACCCTCTTTTTTCTCTACTTTAATTTCATTTTGAGCTTTTTTATACGGATCGTAAGTATCACGCAAATTCTTGTAAGAATTACCTTCATACAAAAACGCGATAATAAACCATACAAACAATGCTAATGGAACAACGATAGTCATTATCAGGTTCTTTACTTCATGCTTTAAGTGCATAAAATATCCAACAATATAAAATGCTTTAACCAGCATCAATATCACAATAAAGCCTTTAATACCAAGCCTTGTACCTGGTGCATCAACTTTCATCATCCAAAAACCCAAACCAAGTTCAATAAGGGTAAGCAGGGTTAATATTCCTGTTACTTTCCAAATTTCTTTTACTGCGCCGTCGTCCTTATGTTCTGCTGTGTGTGCCATAATAATGAATTCTTTTCTTGTTAAGATGATGGATTAGATTAAGTAGAAACAAGTGAATACAAATACCCAAACCAGGTCTACAAAGTGCCAGTAAAGCCCTGCTTTTTCAATCATCAGGTAATGACCACGTTTTTCGAAAGTGTCAGTTAAGGTCATGATCAACATTACAATATTAATAACCACACCACTTAGTACATGGAAACCATGAAAACCAGTTATAGTAAAAAAATAATTGGTAAAGTTGGTAGATGATTGTGTATCATCAGCATTTAGAAAAGGATTTAAACCCCACCATGCACCTTCTTCATGTAAATGTGTCCATTCCCATGCCTGGCAACCTAAAAATGCAGCACCACCAATAATAGTAAGTATCAAATTGGTAACCACACCTTTTTTATCCATTTTATGTCCTGCATGTACCGCTAAAACCATTGTTACAGAACTGATGATAAGAATGAAAGTCATTAAACTCACAAACATTAACGGGTATCCGCTTCCAAGACCAGGAAAAGACTGGAATACTTCGTTGGGATCAGGCCAGCCTGTAGAAGAGAAACGAATGGTGCCATAAGAAATAAGAAATGCGCCAAAGGTGAAAGCATCACTCATTAAAAAATACCACATCATCAATTTACCATATTCTACCTGGAAGGGACTTTTACCACCGTTCCATAATTTTGTGGGTAACGCTACAGTTGTACTCATTAGATTGTTCAAATTACGGTTACAAAAATATTGGCTGTTGTTGAATAAATGTTAATTATGGCAAAGTTTTTCTTGTCTATCGTAACCAGTTAAAAAAGATAAAAAGATACACCCAAAGCACCCCTACAAAATGCCAGTACGTACTAATAATTTCAATAGGTACAATACTGTAATTTTTAATTTTGCTGTTATAAGCACGTATAAAAATTATCATCATTGCAATAATGCCACCTAAAACGTGCAGCATGTGCAAACCTGCAATTATTAGCAAAAAAGAAGATGCTGCATTACTGTTAGGCCCTGTTAAATGAATATTTCTTGCTTCAAGATTTATAAAACCCATTACCTGTAGCCCCATAAAAACCAAACCAAGTAAAGCTGTAATGGTAATAAGCATTCTGTAACGGCTCATTTCCCTTGCTTTAAAGCTCTTCATACTTAAATGAATAGTAATACTGCTGCACAAAATAATGATGGTACTGTACCAAAAAACACCTGGCAAACTAAACTCAAGCCAATTGGCCTGGTTCTTTTTTACAATGTAAGCACTGGTTAAACCAGCAAACATCATAATAATACTACCCATTGCCACCCACAAAGTAAACTTATGCGGATGTATCCTTTTTCCCCTCTCGCCCAAAGGGGGGTTATTTAAGTTACTGATATTAGTAGTTGCCATTTTAAATATTTTATTAGTAAAATTTAAGGATGGGGCATCTTATCAAACAGTAAAGCCAATAATACAATTGGTAAATAAATATAACTGCTAAACATTACCCTTCTCGCCGCCTTCACATCCATTTCTTTATACAAACGCAAACTCTGTATTACCATAAAAAGGTTTGCACCCAACACAATCCATACACTAACTGTACCTGTTAATCCAAAAAAATTTGGCAATATTCCCATGGGTATCATCAGCACACTGTACATAACTGCCTGTATGGCCGTAAATTTTGTTGGCCCTTTGTCGCTTGGCAATAATTTAAACCCAGCCTTACTATAATCCTGGTGTGCGACCCACGCAATTGCCCAAAAATGCGGAAACTGCCATAAAAACTGTATTCCAAACAATATCCATCCGCCTGCACTAAAATCATCATTACCAGCTACCCAACCAATTAAACAAGGTAAAGCACCAGGAAATGCTCCTACAAGCACAGCAATTGAGTTTATTTTTTTAAGTGGTGTGTACACAAACGCATATAAAAATAAACTGAAAGCAGACAGTAATGCAGATGAGAGGTTAAAATAATACCACATCATACCTACCCCTAAAGCCCCAGCCACGAAAGCAAATATATAGGCTTCCTGCTGGCTCATTCTACCACTTGCTACAGGGCGTTTGCCTGTACGCTTCATCATAGCATCAGTATCTTTTTCAACGGCCTGATTAATAGCATTGGCACTGCCTGTAATAAGCATGCCAGCAATAAAAAGAACTATAATCATCCACCAGTTGTATTCAATTACATTTGGTGCAAGTAAATAACAGATTACGCAGGAAAAAACCACTGTAAAACTCAGCGTAAATTTTATCAACTGAAAGTAATCCTTCACTTTAGAAGCTAATGTAAAAGATGCAGAAGCTGATGTATTAACCTGGTTATCCATTACTATTTTTTTGATTGAAGATGGCGAAATTAACCTACAATCTCCATTGCCATCCAATCAATTTAAATCCGCTTGTATTTCAAAAAAAATGCCCCGATAAACATCAGGGCATTACAATTATTTCTAAACAATAAGCCTGTATGAATTACAGCATTCACTAAGTATTAGTGATGGCTTTCATCTGCCCCAACAGGTGCTGTTTGCTGTATAAACTCTTTACCATCTTTACCATAATCATAGGCCCAGCGGTGAACTTCTGGTATCTCACCTGTCCAGTTACCATGACCAGGGCGAATTGGTGTCGTCCACTCAAGTGTCGTAGCACCCCAAGGGTTTAAAGTAGTTACTTTTCTTCCTTTAAAAATAGAATAGAAAAAGTTGAAAAGGAACAATATTTGAACTGCAAAAACAATCATTGCTACAGTACTGATGAACCTGTTAAGTTCAACAAAATTTTTGAAGCTTTCCCAAATGCTGTAATCGTAATAACGACGGGGCATACCAGCCAAACCTTCGTAGTGCATTGGCCAGAAAATAAGGTAAGCACCTACAATTGTGATCCAAAAGTGAATGTAACCCAGGGTGTTATTTAAATAAGTGCCATACATTTTAGGATACCAGTGATAAACACCTGCAAACATACCAAACATACTTGCAACACCCATTACAATATGAAAGTGCGCAATTACAAAATATGTATCGTGAAGGTGAATATCTAATGCTGAGTTACCTAACCAAATACCTGTTAACCCACCTGAAATAAACAAACTTACAAATCCAATAGCGAACATCATCCCTGGCGTAAAGCGGATATTTCCTCTCCATAAAGTAGTTAACCAGTTAAACACTTTTATAGCTGATGGAACGGCAATTAGCAATGTTAGCAGTACAAATATGGAACCTAAGAAAGGATTTAGACCTGTTACAAACATGTGATGTGCCCAAACAAGGAATGCAAGAATAGAGATAGCAAACAAAGAGCCGATCATTGCCATGTAACCAAAAATTGGTTTGCGAGAATTGATGGATAATATCTCTGATACCATACCCATTGCAGGCAAAAGAATAATATAAACTTCGGGGTGACCTAAGAACCAAAATAAGTGCTGGTAAAGGATAGCACTGCCGCCTTCATTAGGCAACGCGCCTACACCATTAACATAAATATCACTCAAATAGAAACTGGTGCCAAAATTTCTGTCGAAAATTAATAAAATGAAACCTGAAAATAACACAGGAAAAGACAATACGCCCAATACTGCCGTGAAGAACAATGCCCAGATAGTAAGTGGCATTCTTGTCATGCTCATGCCTTTGGTACGCATGTTAAGAATAGTAGCGATATAGTTTAAACCACCTAATAGAGAAGATACAACAAACAATGCCATACTCACCAGCCATAAATCCATACCTGTTTTAGAACCAGGAGAAGCAGAACCCAAGGCAGATAATGGTGGGTATGCTGTCCATCCGCCACTGAATGGGCCAGTTTCTACAAAAAGAGAAGATAACATTACAATACTTGCAGTAAAGAAGAACCAGTAGCTGAGCATATTCATAAATGGCGATGCCATATCCCTTGCACCAATTTGTAATGGAATAAGAAAATTAGCAAACGTGCCACTTAAACCTGCTGTTAGTACAAAGAATACCAATACGGTACCATGTGTAGTAACAAGTGCGTAATAAGCCTCCGGTGAAATTCTTCCGCCTTTTGCCCATTTACCCAATAAATCTTCCAGTATAGGGAAGGTACTGTCTGGATAACCTAATTGCAAACGGAACAATACGCTCATCAAACCACCAAGTACGGCCCAAACCATACCAGTTATAAGAAACTGCTTAGCAATCATTTTGTGATCCATGCTAAACACATACTTAGAAATAAACGTTTCGTGATGGTGATGCTCTTGATGGTGATCGCCATGAACATCATGGCTTGCAGTGATGACATGTGAATGTAAAATCGCTTCGGTACTCATAAAAATCTCTTTAAAATGCTTATATCTATATTACAAACAACCTGATAATTAGTTGATACTGATTAGTTTTTTGCAACAACTTTTTCAGCTATTGACAATGGTGCTTTTGTAGCCGCTGTACTGTCAGAAGCTGGAGCCACACCTGGTTCCTTTTCAGGAAAAACAGTAAAGTACTGTGGTTTTTGTTTGGCAACCCAGGCATCATATTCTGCCTGTGTTACTACCTCTATTATACCTTTCATTGAATAATGACTATTACCGCACATTTGGTCACAACTAATTTCATAAACGAAATTTGGATTTTTGGTAATTTCCTTCATTTCCTTAGTAGTGTATTTTGGCGTAAACCACATAGTTGTAGGAATACCAGGCACTGCATCCATTTTCATACGAAAATGTGATAAACCAACATCATGTATTACATCGCGGCTTCCAATAATAAACTTAACTGGTTTGCCTTTAATTACATATACAGTTTGTGAACCCTGTAGGTCATCATGACCTAATTTGTCTTCCCAAATTAACCCCAATGGATTGGTCGCATTATCGATATTCTTATAATATTTTTTACCTAACTGACCATCTTTACCAGGATAGCGGAACAACCATCCAAACTGCATACCCGTAACCTCAACTACCTGTGCATCTTTTGGTGCTTCGCTTGTAAAAGAAAACCAGTTACGCAAACCTATTACAACTAAAACGGTTAGAACGATTGCAGGAACAACAGTCCATAACAACTCAAGGTTAGTATTGTGAGGAAAGTAAAAAACTTTTCTCTTGTCATCTTCCTGGTATTTATAAGCAAACCAGAATAATAATATCTGGGTAGCGACAAACACAGAACCAGTTACGTAGATGGTAAGCCATAACATGCTATCCACCTTCTCACCCTGAACGCTTGCAGATTCCTGAGCTAATAATGTTTTGTGGAACAACAGGTCGTTGCAATACCAAACACCAATCAAACCAAGAACAAGAAAGGCAATCATTAAAAAACCATTGATCTTGTTGTTCTGTTTACGGCTTACTTCTTCACCCTTTAAAATTGAAACATACTCACTTGCTTTTGCAATCTGAAAAATGACTACAAAAATCAAAACAATTACGGCGATGGTTAAATACAGTGTCATAACGCTACCAATATTTTCTAAATCTATTTAAACAATTTCTTTCAACTAAAGTTGCAAGGCAACACAATTTTATGTGTGGTGAATGATACTTTCTTTCATAAAAGGGTGGTACTTTGGAACCAGTGGCTTGCTTGCCAAAGCTCTTGCAGTAAAATGTATCATCAAACCAACAAACAAACTCAATACACCGAAATCAAGCCATCCTAAAGCTGCATGCTCTTTACGAACACTGCCCATAACCATCTGGTAAAAATCTATCCAGTGTCCAAATAATATCAGCACTGCCATAAATGTAAGCAGCGTATAATTTCTCTTGGCCGCACGTTTCATTAATATCAATACAGGACAAAGGAAGTTGATAATAAGATTCAGGAAAAAAATGGGCTTATATGCACCCTGTACCCTGTGCTTGAAATAGATAGTTTCTTCAGGTTGATTTGAATACCAGATAAGCATGTATTGAGAGAACCACAAATACGTCCAGAAAATGGAGAAGGCAAACATGAATTTACCAATATCATGTAAATGTTCTGTGTTGGTATATTCAAGATAGCCTTTGTTCTTCATGTAAATAACCCACAATGCTATCAGGCTCATACCACTTACAAAAGAGCTTGCAAAGGTGTACCAACTATACATTGTGCTGTACCAATGTGCATCAATACTCATCATCCATAACCAAGGAATAGTAGAACCTACTGTAAGTGCAAACCATACCAAAAATAAAGCAGCACGTATTGTATTTCGCCAGATGTATGAAGCGCCGCTAACATTGTCAAACTCGCCTTTATCAGCTTCATCACTTATTTGGCGCATTCGCCAGCCCAGAACGCTCCAAAGCACTACTGTTAAAACAGTCCAGATAATATAAAACTTCATATTTAAAAACCCTGCTTTGCCTTTTAAAATAGGATCAGCATTTACAGCATCTGTATCAAGCCAATGGTAAATATGATGATTATGAGAAAATGCAACATATAGAAGTACTATAACAGTAATGGAACCAAAAATGGGTACCAGCGTAGAAATGGCTTCTGGTATGCGGCGAAAGGTTTGCTGCCAGGCACCCATTGCCAGTGTTGTAACACATATAAAAAACATGGCAGCATTACAAACCAACGTCCAGAATATGGTATTGTACATAATAGTAGCAATAAATTCAGCCTGCTCTTCTTCAGATCCTCTTCCTTTCGTAATAAAACCAATGATCAATGCCACCAGGCCAACACCTATAAGTGCCATACTCCAGGTCTTCAATCTTGATGGAATTTCAAATTCTTTAATAGATGCCATTGTAATCTCTTTATGTTGAATTTTAAATGCTGAGTATCTTAAAATTATTTTGCTGCGATTGCCTTTGTGGTGTCAGCTGTAGCAGGAGCTGCCCCAGATTTACCACCCTGTTTTAATTTGATGTATTTGATCACCAACCAGCGTTGATTACGGCTTAATTGTGATGCATAACTGCCCATCAGGTTTTTACCATAAGCAACACTGTAAAACATCTGTCCTTCAGGCATGGCTTCATACTTTGCATCACCTACAAGTGTAGCTGGCTTAGCGGCATATGGCCCATTGCCATCTTTATATAAAGGCCCATTACCATCTAATTTGGCACCGTGACAGATACCACAATTAATCAGGTACAACCTCTCACCTTCTGCGAGTTGTTTGGCACTCAAGGTGTCAAGCGGGCTTTTCACAGCTTTTGAAGCAACATAATTGGTTGAATCGCCAGGCACATCCATCGCTATATGAAATGGCATTTCAGTACCACGTGCCACCGTACCTTCTACAGGGCGATTATTATAGTTGATATTCTTTTCAGCAAGGTTTTTATGATCAGCATAAGTTTCATAAGAACGGCTTTCTGCCATATCAGGCATGTAGATACTGCCTGGCTCACGTTTTATATCGCTACAGCTAACAATAACTGCACCTGCACATAAAAAAGCTATTATCGATAATTTCTTCATCTTATAATTGATATTAAGCAAGAACAGTTTGTTGATTTTCAAAAGGCATTTCATCTTTATCGTAACGGCCAAGCCACCATCCGTCTTCTGCAATCTGCATTTCAGTTTCAACAGCACCTGCATTTGATAAAAATGCTAAAAGATCATCAGTTTTTGTTTTATCTGTACACTCAATAACCATCACAAAAAGATCGTCTGTTGCCCTTGGGTGAAAATGGTGTTTCTTTAAAAACGGGGCTAACTGGCACAGGTAGCAAAAAGTAAGTACCATACCTACAGCTGCAAATAATACCGTTAACTCAAACATAATTGGTATCCAAGCTGGTAAAGCAAAGTGTGGTTTACCACCAATGTTTAAAGGCCAGTCTTTGGTAAAAATCCAGGTGATGCAACTAAACGCAGTTGTAGTACCTGTTATTCCATAAATAAAACCCGCAGTATGCAGGCTGGTTTCCCTCATACCCAAAGCATGGTCTAAACCATGTACAGGAAAAGGTGTATACACATCCTGTATTTTGTAACCCGCTGTACGAACTTTCTTCACCGCAGGAAACAAAACCGCTTCATCATCAAAACAACCAACTACAAATTTCTTTTTTGCCATGTCCCTTATTTTTGTCTATAGTCAGTTAGACCATCGACCATAGTAAAAAAATGTATTTCAAATCCTATTAACGATGTACTAATGAGCATATTCATGTACAAACTCATCTACCTTTTTAGTTTCTACGCTGCTCATATCATCTTTAAAATTCTCACCAGAAGTCTTCAGTACATACTTTATCTCAGCCACCGCAATAGTTGGGAAGTATTTAGCAAAAAGGAAGAAGCAGGTAAAGAACAATCCAAACGTGCCAAGGTAAAAACCAATCTCATAAATAGTAGGGCTATAGTAAACGCTCCAGGAAGATGGAAGGTAATCGCGGTACAGTGAAGTAACAATAATTACAAAACGCTCAAACCACATACCTATGTTTACAATCACACTCATAAAGAAAGTGAACTCAATATTCCTTCTTAATTTTTTGAACCAGAAGAACTGCGGAGAAACGACGTTACAGAACATCATACCCCAGTAGCTCCAACCATAAGGGCTGAACAAATTAGCTCGGCTGTACCAGAAAGTATATCCTTCATATTTGTTCTGGCTGTACCAGCCCATGAACAACTCAGTTAAGTAAGCAACACCAACTATTGAACCAGTTAATACAATTACCTTGTTCATAGCCTCAATGTGGCCCATGGTAATATAATCTTCCAGTACAAATACTTTACGTACAATAATCATTAACGACTGTACCATTGCAAAACCAGAAAATACCGCACCTGCCACAAAGTATGGAGGGAAGATGGTAGTATGCCAGCCTGGAATTACTGAAGTTGCGAAGTCAAAAGATACGATCGTGTGTACTGATAATACAAGTGGTGTAGATAAACCAGCCAATACTAAAGAAAGGCTTTCATGACGCTGCCAGTGCTTGGTACTTCCTGTCCAGCCAAAGGCTGCAACACCATATAAATGCTTGCGCAGTTTGGTTTTTGCACGGTCACGAACGGTTGCAAAATCTGGTAACAAACCAGAATACCAGAATAAAAGAGATACTGTAAAATATGTTGATATCGCAAATACGTCCCAAAGAAGCGGTGAATTAAAGTTAACCCATAAAGGTCCGCGGCTGTTAGGGTAAGGCAATACAAAGAACGCCATCCAAACACGGCCCATGTGAAATATAGGGAACTGGCCTGCGCACATTACCGCAAAAATCGTCATCGCTTCTGCAGCCCTGTTCACACCCGTTCTCCAACCTTGGCGGAACAATAATAAGATGGCAGAAATCAAAGTACCAGCGTGACCAATACCTACCCACCATACGAAGTTGGTAATATCCCAACCCCAGCCGATGGTTTTGTTCAGGTTCCACTGCCCAATACCGTAAGTAACCTCACGGTAAACGCTGTAAACACCAAACATTAATAAAGCCACAGCAATATAAAAACCAATGTACCAAAGCTTGGTAGGCTTTGCTTCAATTGGGCGCACAATATCTTCCGTTACCTGGTGGTAATTTTTGTTGCCCATTACTAACGGCTCCCTAAGTTGTGATTCGTACTTTAAATGCATCTCTCTCTTGTTATTTAACAGTTAGCGGTTTGCACAGCTAACTATAGTTTTTTATTTTGGGTGACCAGCTTTTTATCCCGATTTATCGTTCCTTGCGTCGCACACTTGTACGCTTTATTCTCTATTCAGCAACCCATTCAAATTATATAAACCAATTGCTGAATTTTATAACTTCCAAACTAAAGAACTTCGAACTCCACCTTAGTGTCCTGCGTGTTCCGCTTCTTTCTTTTCAGCACCATGTGCTTCTGCGCCGCCATGTGTTTCAGCAGCATGTGGTGCAGCACTTTCATGATGTCCTTCGCCACCTTCCATATTTCTAACCTTAGCCAAATAAGTAACATTAGGTAATACGTGCAGTTGCTCTAACGATAAGAACATGCGCTGAGGGTTCGCTTTACGAACATCAGTAAGCGCACTTTTTGCACTGTTTGCGTTACCAAATACAATGGCATTGGTAGGGCAAGCCTGCTGACAAGCCGCTTTCACATCGTACATATTATTTTCACCACTGTTCAACGGGCGGCTTTCTTTCTTCGCTTTTAACTTGCCTTCCTGGCAACGTTGTACGCAGAAAGAACATTTTTCAATCACACCTCTTGCACGTACGGTAACATCAGGATTTAACACCATTCTTGTTAAGTCGTCGTTCATATCCATTACAATGGCGTTCATGTAACCACCATCTACCATTTCCTGCTGGTTATCAGGAAAGCTATCAGCACCAGTATAATCCAGCCAGTTAAAACGGCGTACTTTATAAGGGCAGTTGTTGGCGCAATACCTTGTACCAATACAACGGTTATAAATCATTTGGTTAACACCTTCACTACTGTGGTTGGTAGCAGCAACAGGGCAAACGTTTTCACAAGGTGCATTATCACAGTGCTGGCAAAGCATTGGTTGAAATACCACATTCGGGTTTTCAAGGTCGCCGCTATAATACCTGTCAATACGCAGCCAGTGCATTTCATGCCCTTTAGACGTTTGGTTTTTACCAACAACAGGAATATTATTTTCAGCATTACAAGCTACAACACAAGCACCACAACCAGTACAACTGTTTAAATCAACACTCATTCCCCATTTAATGCCTGGCCTGTCAAACACAGGATAAATGGTGCCTTCTTTTTCAAAGTTGGCAATACCACCATAAGGTTTAAGTTCAGTATCACGCTCATGAAGAATTTCGTTTGGATTGTGTTTAAACTCAGCCAATGATAATTCTTTCATTACCTCTGTACGCTTGCCTTGTGCAGTATCGTACAAGTTATGCGTTTGTGTAAGTGCCACCTGGTATTTTTCACCTGTATCAGTTAAAGTAACATCACCAAGTGTATAGTTTACAGTACCGTTAGCCAAACCTGCAAAAAGAAATCCGTTAGCACCAGTAGCTGTTCCTTCATTATTTAAAATTGCCCTGCCTAATTCCGCAGTACGGCCATAACCTACAGCTATCCCAACTGTATCTTTTTGTGTACCAGGAATAATTAATGCAGGAAGTTTAACCGTTACACCATTTGAACCTTTAATTTCAACAACGTGTTTTGGAGGTTGTACTTCGTAATCATCCGCCTGTCCACTGTTTGTAAGATCTATTTTAAGTAATTCCTTAGCTAACGCAGGAGAAACAATCAGGTAGTTATCCCAAGTAGCTTTTGTTACAGGATCTGGTAACTCTTGTAACCAAGGGTTAGAGGCGCCCTGCCCTTCGCCAATAGCAATTTTTTGATAAAGTGCAAGTTCAATTTTACCACCTTTTTTATAAGCTGCAATAGCAGCCGTTGCATTTGCAATAGCACCGCCATTAAAAGCAGACGCTGTAACCAAAGGTGCAGATGCTGGATTAATAACCCCATCCTGCAAAGCTTTATCCCAACCTGCTTCGCCGCCAACTTTAGTACCCCAATATGTTTTTAAATAAGAAAGATAATCTGTAGTAGCCCCACTCCATTTCAATAAGCTATCCTGCCATTGGCGGGTTTTGAATAATGGGTAAATAGTAGGCTGAATTAGAGAGAAATGACCTGTTTTAATTTCTGCATCGCCCCAGCTTTCCAGATAGTGATGGTCTGGTACTACGTATTTACAAAGCTGTGTTGTTTCATCTGCCTTAACATTGAAAGAAACACTCACTTTTACTTTACTTAAGCCAGCAACAAATTTCTTACTGTCGAACCATGAATACGCAGGGTTAGCACCGTAAATGAACAAAGCACCAACATATCCTGCATTCATATCTTCTACCAGTTTCACAAAATCTGCATCAATGCCCTGACGTATATTGCTTGTTACGCTCCAGTCAATAGTAGTGCCGTTGGCACCTACTACTTCGTTGATAGCGTTTATAATTATTTGAACATTTACATCATTGCTTCCGCTTACTACTAATGATGATCCTTTTGTTGCAAGAAGTTCTTTCGCCGTTTTTTCAATACCAGCTTTCAGTTTCGCATCAGTAATTCCGCTAACACTCTGACCGTTTACAGCAGCTAATAAAGCAACCGCAACCGCACCAGTTTCAGATGGACGGTGTAAAAATCTTTCATCTGCATTACTTCCTGTCATGCTCGCCACTGTTTCAAAGTGGAGGTGCTTGCTCATGGAAGGATTCTTCTCATTTATCTTTTTACCAACAGAATATTGCTTGCTAAATTCAACAGGGCTTAACCAGGTGCCTAAAAAGTCTGCACCAATACTTACAATCGTTTTGGCATTGTCAAAACGGTAAGAAGGAATTGCTCTTTTACCATAAGTAGCCTCATTGGCCAATAACATACCGCTGTAAGAAACCGCATCATAAGTTACGTGACGGCTACCTGGGTACTTAGCTAAAAACTGTGCTATTACTTCTTTAGTAGAAGGTGAAACAACAGTAGAAGTTAACAACACAACTGCACCTGAGCCAATACTTGTTAAAGCATTAGCAACAGTTTTATCAACATCTTCAAACTTAACTTCTTTTTTATCTATTAAAGGAAAACGTAAACGTGCAGTATCATATAAATCAAGTACAGAAGCCTGTACCCTTGCAGAAGTACCACCTTTGGTAATTGGGCTTAGTTCATTACCCTCAATTTTGATAGGGCGGCCATCACGTACTTTGGCTATAACGCTTATGGCATCACCATCCTGTACGTAAGTAGTTGCATAATAGTTGGCTATACCTGGAACAATATCTTCTGGCTTATTGGCAAATGGAATTGCTTTTTTTACAGGCATTTCACAACTTGCGGCCACAGCAGCGGCAGCAGTACTGAAACCTAAGTATTTTAAGAAATCCCTGCGTGGCGTTTTACCCTGCAAAAAGCCATCATCAGCAGTTTCAAATGGTAAGTCTTCCTTAAATTCATCCGTAACTGATTGCCTGTAAGCATCAGAATTATTCAATTCCCCAAAACTTTGCCAATGCTTTTTTTCCATAATACCCCAACCCCTAAAGGGGCTATTTAATTAAGTAATAGATATTGTTCAATGCTTTCCTTATTCCCCGCAGGTCTCAGACGCTGTGAGGGTCAGGGGCTTAATAATGACATTTCTGACACTCTGTGCCACCTATCTTTTCAACGGTTACACCTTTTGTACTATCCAGCTTACCACTTTTCAGGTCAGCATGGTATTTCTCATAAATGCTGTAAAAACCATTGTCTTTAAACTGAACTTTTGTTTCGCGGTGGCAGTTGATACACCAGCCCATACTAAGATCCGTAAACTGTTTTACTTCACCCATGTTCTGAATTTCACCATGACATTTTTGACATTCTACTTTACCTGCAACAACGTGTTGTGCATGGTTAAAATAAACGTGGTCAGGCAAATTGTGTATGCGCTTCCATTCAATTGGTTTTGCCTTGCTGGCATCCCATGGTTTACCTGGTTCGTACCCTGCATATTTGTATAATTCCTGAATTTGTGCAGTACCATTTATTTCATTTCCTTCTTCATCTTTAATTGGCTCGCCCTTATATTCATTAATTGCCATGTGGCAGTTCATACAAATATTTACAGAAGGAATGGTAGCCTGTTTGCCCTGGTAAACCCCAATATGGCAATATTGACAATTGATTTGGTTTACGCCGGCGTGCACTTTATGAGAATAGTATATAGGTTGTACAGGTTGGTAATCTTTACTGCGGCCAAGCCCTATAGCACCTTTGGTAGTAAGGTAACCGCCTACAATGAACAATAGTACCACGCCCATTGCTATGTAAGCTTTGTTTTTCCAGAAGGCAATTGGCTCAGCACCAGGCACACCCTGTTTGTCGTCTGATAATTTTTTAAGGTTACTGTTAACCTGTAACAGTATTAAAGCAACAACTGCAAGTACAAGGGTAAGAATACCAAAAAGAAGGGAATTATCGCTATTGGTATCTTTAGCCGTTACATTACCGCCACCAGGGGTTTGATCACCTGCACCTGGTACAGGAACGGTTTTAGTATAAGCTATGATTGCATCAATTTCTTTGTCACTCAACGAAGTGAATGGCGTCATTAATGTTTTATTGTATTCAACGTACAAACTGTTGGCATAAGCATCACCAGTTTTAAGAAACGCCTGGCTATTTTTTACCCATGCATGAAGTTTAGCCTTATCGGGCCAGCGATCTTCTACACCTACCAAAGCAGGGCCGGTTAATTTCTTATGAACCGCATGACAGGAAGCACAATTAGCTGAAAACAGTGCTTTACCATCCTGCGCAAACACAGAATTGCTGAAAGAAAGGGCCAATACAACTATTAAGAAAAGAAGCGATGTTTTGGGTATACTTCTAAGACGTACCATATTCACAATCTATTGTTCTCAGTGTGGGAAAATACCAATTAAGGCCGCAAAAATATGACAGGAATCTGACAAAAACTCATCTGCAAAAAAATTTTTTTAGCCTTATACAGCAAGGGTTTCAGCCAATTTTGAAATATTTGCAAAATGCATTGTCATAAATTTGTCAACGCAAACGTTAGCGTAACCCTGTTAAAAATGACGCAAAAAATACTCAAAAAATTAACTGATTTTTGAATATGCTTACACGTTTAAAACAAAAATGGCAGGTAAACAATACTCAATTCATTCTTATTATCTGCACTTTTGCCATAGGCGGCAGCTTATGCGGTTTTACAGGAAGAAGGCTGCTTAACCTGTTTAATATTGAAAACCGCATAGCATATATTGTTGCTTACATTATTGTTATGACGCTTGTTTGGCCCGCCTGTGTGTTGCTTGTGAGTGTACCATTTGGCCAATTCCGGTTTTTTAGTGCTTACCTTAAAAGGATGTGGGGAAGGATAAAGGGGAAAAAGGATGCAGACAACAACAAAGAAATATAACTTGTTGTGATGTAGTTGCCTTCCTTTCTGTTGTAAAACTGTCATTATTGCATACGCGTTAAGATAGCTGAAGGTATGCTAGAGGTTCGCTCAGGGTATACTCAAGGTATACTCCAGGTTTACTTTTAAACTTTTGTACAAATGACAGGACGACAGTGAAGAAAAGGATTTCTGGATCCCTTTTCTAAGCTTTGGGATGCCGCTTTGCGAACATTCCTGCGGATTGGAAATCTGGCATAGGCTAATATACAAAACCGGTATTATAGTAGGTAGCAAATGCTACAAAAACAAAGGGCGTAGCAAATGTATACGCCTAGTGCTTAGGTACAAGCTACGGTGGGGGCAAATGTATACGCCAAGTGGCTTTGGTATAAGCTACGCCGAGTGAGGTGCAAAATATAAATTGATCTGCCAAAAATCCTTCATCTATGTTGAAAGCTGCGGCCAGTATTATGCCATTTAATTATTCGAGCTATTATAATCGAAATAAATGTACCTGCATGTTTTAGTATTATTCCTTAACAAAACACCATTTTTGCAGCCTTATTCCAATTTCAAAATATGGATACATCCCTAACCAATACAGGCACCACCGTTAAACACATTGCCATCTTTGCTTCAGGCGCAGGCAGCAATGCGGAAAAGATAATAGAACATCTAAGGGCGCATCCCGCTATTAAAGTTTCGCTGGTGGTATGCAATAAACCTGGCGCAGGGGTTTTACATATTGCAGCAGCTAACCAGGTGCCCATATTAATAATAGAAAAAGAACGATTTTTTAGGGGTGATGCCTATTTACCGGAATTACAGGCACATGCTGTTGATTTTGTTGTACTGGCTGGTTTTTTATGGAAAATTCCGCAGGTGCTGGTGCAGGCTTTTCCCGGCAAAATGATTAATATTCACCCTGCGCTTTTACCAAAATATGGCGGTAAAGGCATGTATGGCAATTTTGTACACGAAGCTGTCATCGCCGCAGGCGAAACAAAAAGCGGTATTACCATACATTTTGTAAACGAGCATTTTGATGATGGCGAACCTATTTTACAGGTAAGCTGCCCCGTTTTACCAAACGATACACCTGCCTCTCTTGCCCAAAGAATTCATGAACTGGAACATGCGCATTTTGCCAAAGTGGTAGAAGATGTGGTAATGGTTTACTAAAGTTATTAAGAAACTTTATTTAGCTTTTGTCTTGTTTTATTTTCAGGTATTTTTATTAAATACATACAGGCATACTTAATGAATTAATGCATGGTATCAGATAAAGTATATGTGAACTCCTCCAAAACTTTACCATCTGGAAACCAGCTTTTATATTTACCGATAGGTATCCATTAATGTTATAATATTCCTCCGATGACTTATTTCCATTCTCGTGCCACGACTCCCAAAAGCCAATTTTTTTGTAATTTTTAATCTGCCCTCTACTCTCAATTTCACCAGAGGGGTAGTACTGTTGTAGAAAATAATTTCCAAGGCAAGTGTCTTGAGGAACCTTCTTAAAAAACTTCACTATTTTAATCTGTTGATTTTCTCTATAATTTTCATACGATATATCCGACCTGAAAGAATCATTTTTAAAATAATCATTTGTAACCCGATTTCTACAACAAAAATTAGATATGATAAAGACTGCTACAATTATTTTTCTCATGCCGTACTTTTTCTTATAGCTACTAAATACTATTTAATTCATTCATTTTGCTACTTCATTTTCCCCTAAAAGTCGCGCTAAACATGGCAGGGCTCTTGTTTTAACTATGTGATTTCCTGCCTGCTATTTATACAACCCGTTAAACAGAAACTTAAACGTACCATAAGGCTGCGCACGGAAAGTGATTTCAGGGCCAAAAGCGTACAAAGTGCCTTTACCTACACTTGCTTTAAATGCGGCAACACCACCCTGCAAGTAAGATTGCCCCCAGGCCCAGCCACTGCGTAAAGTTTGTGCATCAGCATACCATGCAATGGGTTTTACGGTTCCTTTTGTTTGCCCTTCGGGCAGAATATTAAATACAGGGCTGGCATCAAAATACACATCGGCCTTTGATGGCATACCAAACGCTGCTTGCTCTGTTGAATCAACACTAACCCGTAAAAGACTGCCGGGTATATAATATTTTTCGCCTGGCAACGCTTTTTCCTGGCCATTCACAATTTCTACCAGTGCATTATGTACAGGCACATTTAAATGATAGGCCAAATTGGTACTGCTGCCAATAGTGATGATATTGCCGCCTTCTTCTAAAAATTTCTTTAACTGCGGTATTGAGTTTGCCGCGTTTACTCTGCCTAAACGGTTTCTGAACTCAGCAGGTATAGAATCTGCCTTTGGTTCGCCAAAACCACCTCTCGCTGTAGTGGCAGTTAAACCAGGTATAGCCCCGCCAACAAATACAATTACATCATATTTATCACGCAAGTTGCCGCTGTCAATATTTTTTGCGTATATCACATCTGCATCAAAATGGTATTGTTCCATAATTAAACGCAGCCAGCCTGCTGACATTGAGCCGCCATAAGTGTCCCATAAAGCAATTTTAGCAGGGGTAATTTTGGTAAGGCTTGTTGGACGTTTTGCAATACTTACGGCAGCAACTCCCATATCAGCAATTGTTTTTTCAATAACAGCTTTGGCTTTGGCAGAAGCAGGAATAAAGAAAGAACCTTTACTAAAGTTTTCATACACAGAATCACTGGTTCTGTACACTTCAATGCCTTGTTTCATCAGGTCGTTGGCAACTGCAAAGGCATTATTTGCTTGAGCATTTAGTAAATATCCTGTAGAAACATTTGCGCCTTTTTGCATTTCTTTTTCAGTCATTCGCTTGAGAGAAGTTATCTTAGTAAATACACCGCCACGCGTCACCTGCAGTTCACCATAAGCAACCCGCTCAAAAGGCCCATCAAAGTTTTCTAGAATACGGTCAAACTGAACGCCCATTTGGTACGCTAATGTCCATCCTGCCGCATCATAAGGCGCAATGGGCGGGCCACCAGGGTATAAAAAGTCGTTTGGATGATCCTGTGGCTCAAACATATCCAGTATATGCGGCCTGAATGCCTGGCTAGTTTTTACAATATAAGAACCCGCAGGGTAGTTTTTACCATTAACCGCAAATGCGGCACTGGCTTTATGAATCAGCATACCGCTTGCAATAAGCGTATTCACAAATCTTGTAGCTGTTGCAAAATCGGGCTGGTTAGCAGGAAGGATATAGCCTCTTGCATCTTTATACGCATGATTTTTAAGTACAGAATCGTACAGCTTTAAAGGAATATTGTTTCTTGCCCTTGTATCGCCCACATTATCTTCTGCTCTTATGCTATCCCTGCGGGTTGCGGGCTGCGCAGCCTGGTACAGTTTGGTAATTTCTGCCGAACGTTTTGGCGACAGTGACCAGTTATCTTTCTCACCTTTTAAAATGGAAGCCTTGCCCATTTTGTAAATATTGTATAGCAGCTCATCCCTATGCCTTACTGCATATTCTAAAACGCCATAATTCAACGAAACTGAATAATCAATTGATTGCCTGAAATGCCATTTTTGAGGTAGTATGGGAAATGGGTTGGCACTGCTTGGTATCAGCCTGTCTGGCACTACAGGAATATTCATTGGCGTGGGACTGCCAATAATTTCAGTTAATAAACCCACCATATTATGAAAATAAGTAGAGGTGCGCAGCCCGCCATTATACCACGTAGAATATACAGAACCCGCTTTTTGTGTGTACCCTGGTTTGCCCTCGCTGTTTAAGCGGTTAATCATTGCGGCACCAACGGCATCTAATTGTGTCATTACCAATGGCTCAAACACATAATTAAACGGATCGCGAAAAGGCGGGCCAGCTACTACCGTACCCGCAGGCCCCGTTTGGTGGTGGTTGTACATAATCTGCGGCATCCATTCAACAAATAATTGCCGCCCCATATTCTGGGTTTCCTTCAGGTTAAACATGTAAAAGTCACGGTTATTATCGTGGCCTGCATATTTCTCATACAGTCTTGGTAAATATTGTGTGCTGCGTTTTTCAGGTTTAGCTTCACGCATATACCAGTTGCTTACCAGTTCCTGGCCATCAGGATTGGCATGTGTCATTAATACAATGGCATCATTTAAAATCTTAACCGTTTCAGCATCTTTACGGCTGCTCAGTTGCCAGGCGGTTTCAATTAACTGGTGTGCGCCTACAACTTCTGTAGCGTGTAAGCCGCCATCAATCCAAACAACTGCTTTGCCTTCATTGGCCAAAGCCTGCGCCTGTGCATCGGTAAGGCCTTCGGCCCTTGCCAGTTGCTGGGCTATTTTTTTGTACTTATCAAGATTCTTAAGGTTGTCAGGGGAAGAAATAATAAGCATGTATTGCGAACGGCCTTCTTCCGTTTTACCAATATCTACCAGTTTTACTCTGTCGCTGGTGGCGGCCAGCTTTTTAAAATAGGCTTCAGTTTGTGTGTAAGTAGCCAGTTGATAATCATCGCCAATGGCAAAACCAAAATGTTCTTTAGGCGCAGGTATTTGTGCAAAAACTTTGCAGGCACCCACTAAAAACAACAGTAAAAAACAACAGTATTTGTTTATGTTCATAGCAATTAACTTGTGTTACAATTTTAACCTATTTACCATTGCACGGCCTTAATACTTTTTGTGCGGTAAATAAAACACAATAAGCTTTTAAAATTGCAGTTTCAACTGAATTAATTGCCTATTTTTGATAATTGTGGTTTTGATTTTGTGCAGAAATATATGTGAGTGATTTTGAGAGAACAAAGTATTTGGTTAGCAGTTTTTATATATACCTGGCTTTTTTTCCGCCCATGGCGGATTACTGATACTGCAGTAAATGCGTGATTTGTACGCATGGCTTTATAACGATGTTTCCCTCTCCTCACTTTATTTTTACAGCCTTTCATTAGCACTGCCTGTTACACAAATGTTATGTTAACCACTGGATGTGAAATATTATACTGGTTACTTCGTTTTGAGTAAGGCGCATAAAGAACAAAGCGTACCAATGTGCGACGTCCGCAGGATCCTGTGGACAACGAAGTATAATTCTTATTCTTCAACCCGCACCCAAAAAACGCTTACACATTTTTAGTTTAACAATAGAAATTGAGATACAATGGCTTGTGGATCTTGTGGTACAAAACCGGGTGGTTGTAAAAGTAACGGCAGTTGCGCTACTGGTAGTTGTAACCGTATGAATGTGCACGATTGGTTAAATAACCTGCCTGTTGCCGATACAGAAAGTGCCTGTAAAGTAATTGAAGTTAGCTTTAAGCAGGGCAGCCGTAAAGAGTTTTTCCGTAATACATCATCTCATTATTTTGAAAAAGGCGACCTTGTTACCGTTGAAGGTGTGGGTGGTTTTGATGTTGGAGAAGTAAGCCTTACTGGTGAACTGGTACGCCTGCAATTAAAGAAACGTGGCGTGGATGAATTTAGTAACGAAATGAAAAAAGTGCTTCGTCCAAGTTCTGACCGTGATATTGACAGCTTTACCATAAGCAAGGGCCGCGAAGCTAAAACACAGGCACGCAGCCGCGAAATTGCCATTCAACTGAAACTTCAGATGAAGTTGAGCGAAGTGGAAATTCAGGCAGATGGTAAAAAAGCTACCTTTTTTTATACTGCTGATGACAGGGTAGATTTTAGGGAAATGATTAAAATGTTTGCCGGTGAGTTTAAAGTAAAGGTTGAAATGAGGCAGATTGGCATACGCCAGGAAGCCGCCAAAGTTGGTGGTATTGGCAGTTGCGGCCGCGAACTTTGCTGCAGCACCTGGCTTACCGAATTTAAAAGCGTTAACACCACGGCGGCACGTTACCAGAATTTATCTATCAATCAAACTAAGTTAAGCGGCCAGTGCGGACGTTTAAAATGCTGTTTGAATTATGAGCTGGATACTTATATGGATGCTTTGCAGCATTTTCCTGATAATGCAGATACCATTGAAACCGCAAAAGGCAATGCCTTTTTAATTAAAAAGGACATTTTTAAAAACCTGATGTGGTACATTATACAGGGCGGCAGCAAACACTACCCTTTAACTATAAGCAGGGTAAAAGAAATTAAGCGTTTAAATGCACAGGGCATACGCCCTGAAGACCTTGAACCTGTAGATGTTACCACAGGCAAACCAAAAGAGGTGGAACCACAGTTTGTAGATGTAGTTGGTCAGATAAGCCTTCAAAGCCTTGAAAAGAACGACAGGCGCAGAAGGGATGATGATCGTAATGCACGTAACAACGAAAGGCGCGGTAACGATCGTAATGATAACAGGGGCGAAAGGCCAAATAATCCACAGCAGCAGCGTCCACCACAAAACCGCGACCGTGGGCCGCAACAAAGGGATGGGGCACCACAAAGGCCGCCACAGCAGCCAAGGGATGACAGGGGGCCACAGCAAAACCGCCCGCCAAGAGAGGATAACAGGAACAACAACCCGCAACAAAACCGTGGACCACAGCAGGGCAATAATAATGCTCCGCAAAGGCCACCTCAAAATAACAGGCCTAATCAAAACAACAGGCCGCCACAAAATAACCGACCACCGAGGGATGAGAATCGTTCACCAAGGGATGAGAACAGGCCACCACAAAACAGACCTCAACGTCCGCCACAAAACCGTGGTGACCGTGGCCCAAGAAAAGAAGAAGGTGGAAACGAAGAGAAAAAAGATTAGCATAAAAAAGCCAACCGAGGGGTTGGCTTTTTTATGTGTATTGTATTTTGGTATCTTTTAAAACTGAGAAAGTGCTGAAAATACTTTTTTGGCGGCTTTTACAAGTGAGAAAGGACTGAAAATATTTTTTTGATGGTTTTTACAAGTGAGAAATGGATGAAACTATGTTTTTGGTGGTTTTTACAAGTGAGAAAGGGTTGAAACTAAAGTTTTGAGGATTTTTACATGCGAGAAATGGCTGAAACTATGTTTTGGTGGTTTTTGCAAGTTAGAGAAGGCTGAACCAATTGTTTTGAGGATTTTTACACGTGAAAAACGGCTGAAGCTAAAGTTTTGGTGATTTTTACAAGTAAGAAAGGGTGGTGAAGGTGCATTTAAGAATAGCTTTTAGGTACCTTTCCACATTTAAGTCGTTTTTTAAACAAAATCAATTCTAAATAAAATGGCAGATAAAAACCTGATGACACCAAGTACGACAAGTTTAAGTGGTTTATTGGGAAATGGTGTAACGTATAAAGTTCCAGTCTTTCAAAGAGATTATTCTTGGAAATATGACAATTGGACAGATTTATGGGAGGACATTAAAATTCTTTTACAAACTGGAAAGGATCATTACATGGGGGCTGTTGTTTTGCAGAAAGTAGGAGAAAAACAATTTTTAGTTATTGATGGTCAACAAAGATTTACAACTTTAAGTCTTTTAGCTCTTGCGACAATCAAAAAAATTCAAGATTTGATTAATGCAGGCATCGAGCCTGACAATAATATTGAAAGAATCAGTGAACTAAGAAGAGGATTTTTAGGACAAAAAGATCCAGCATCATTACATTATTCAAGTAAACTTTTTCTTAATGAGAATAACGATCCTTTCTATCAAAGAAATTTATTACAATTAGTCGCTCCACAAAATGAAAGGACATTAATGGACTCGGATCGATTACTATGGCAAGGATTTGATTTTTTCTATCAAAAAATTGGTGAGTACTTCTTAAACGCTACTGGAGCAGATTTAGCAACATTTCTAAGCAAATCAATTGGAGATAAAACCATGTTTATTAAAATTGAAGTTGAAGATGAGCTTAGTGCATATACCTTGTTTGAAACATTAAATTATAGAGGCGTAGATCTTACAGTTACAGATTTATTAAAAAACTATTTGTTTTCTTTAATTACCCCAGCTGACTTACGAATTGCTAAAGACATCTGGAAAAAAATAGCTACAGGAGTAGGTATTGACAAATTCCCAATTTTCCTTAGGCATTTTTGGATTTCCAGGAACCCATTTGTAAGACAAGAACAACTTTTTAAAACTATTAGAGCTCAAGTAAAGACCAACTAGCAAGTCTTTGATTTATTAAATAATTTAGATTATTACTCTGAAATTTACCTTGCGTTACAAGATCCCTATAGTGTTTATTGGCAAGGAAACAGAGAAAGAATAAAAAGAATAAAAGAGTTAAAGTTGTTTGGAGTTAAACAACAACTACCTCTGTTGATGGCTTCTAAAGAAAAACTTACAGATCAGGAATTTGATAAAGTTTTAAAAGTCATTTCCATAATCTCGTTCCGATATAATGTCATAGGGAGTCGACAAGCTAATAAAATGGAGGAACTGTATAACAGTGTTTCTCAAAAAATTTTTAATGATAGTATAACAACTGCTCACGGTGTATTCAATGACCTAAGAGAGTTATCTATTTCAGATGAAGACTTTAAAAATGATTTTTCTACTGTTGAATTATACTCGTATGGACGCAGTAAAAAATTGGCTAGATATATTTTGTTTGAAGTCGAAAATAATTTAATGCAAGGTGGAGATAGAGATTATGATCTTGATCCAGCAACAATTGAACATATTTTACCTGAGAATGCTGGATCAAATTGGGATCAAGGCTTCCCCCCAATCATCCAATCAAGCTATATCTACAGGTTAGGAAATTATACTTTATTAGAAGATCATTTAAACAGAGACTGTGAGACATTACCTTTTAACCAAAAAAAGCCTTTTTACTTTAAAAGTCAATACGAAATGACAAAGTCAATAAATTACAACGACTGGAATCCGGCAGTACTAAATGCTAGACAAAAAGATTTAGCCAAAAAGGCTACTTCAATTTGGCGCGTTTCTTATAGGAGCTAACACCACTATTATATCTTCCAATTATGTCATTCGCAAACAAAAGAAGATGCTGTTGCGTGCTTTTCAGACAGCATCTTCTTTTGCACCGTTTATTACACGCTGTTACAACTTCCCCATCTCTACATTTACAAATTCCATTAAGGTTTTAATATGGTTGGGCGAAAGATCGAACTTTAAACCTGCTGCTTCATATAAAGCAGGTAAGGTCTTGGTTCCACCCAAACTTAAAGCGTTGATATAATTTTGTAAAGCCTGTTGTGGGTTGGTTTGATATTGCATCCATAAACCAATGGCACCAAGCTGCGCAATACCATATTCAATATAATAAAACGGCACTTCAAACAAATGCAACTGGCGTTGCCAGCCTATTTGCCTGTACATATCAAGACCAGTAAAATCAATGCTGTGGGTAGAAAACTCAGTTAGTATTTCCATCCATTTAGTTGTTCTTTCTTCAACGCTGTGCGTTGGATTTTCGTACACCCAATGTTGAAATTTATCAATAATCGCAATCCACGGAAAGATAGTGATGGTTCTTTCTAACTGATGTTCTTTGGCTCGTGTAAGGTCATCGGCATTATCAAAAAAGCTTTCCCAATGGTTCATACTAAAAAGCTCCATGGCCATACTTGCCACTTCAGCAATTTCCATAGGGTATTCTTTAAAGGCACTTAATTCAAGCTCATGCGCCAAAAAAGAATGTATGGCATGGCCACCTTCGTGTACCATAGTCGTTACATCACTCATTTGCCCTGCGGCATTCATGAAGATAAAAGGCGCACCACTTTCAGCCAGCGGACAATTATAACCACCTGGTGCTTTGCCTTTACGGCTTTCCAAATCAAAGTGTTTCAGCTCATCCATCTTGCGCAGGCAATCTGCAAAAAATGGGTTCAATTTTTCAAAACAGATCTCTGATTTTTCCAGCAAATCTTTACCTGTAGTAAATGGTTTTAAAGGGGTGATTCCTTCAGGTTCTGCTTCTGTATCCCAGGGCTTTAAAGTATCCAGCCCAAGCTTTAATTTTTTCTTTTGGTAGATTTTTTCTATCAGTGGAAGCACGTGTAACTTAACTGCTTCGTGAAAATTATAGCAATCTTCTTTGGTATAATCAAAGCGGCCCATTTCAACAAACTTATAATCGCGGTAGTTGGCAAAGCCTGCATTTATAGCCATTTGATGGCGTTTGGTAATTAGCTGTGTGTACAATTCGTGCATGGCATCTTTATCCTGCAAACGCCTGTCCTGTATTTTACGGTACACAGTTTCGCGAAGGTTACGGTCATGATCTTCTAAAAATTTAGATGCCTGTTGCAGTGTATATTCCTGGCCGTTTACTTCCACTGTCATCTTACCTGCAATGGCACCATACTGCTGCTGCATTACGCTCAGTTCTGCCTGTAATGGAATATTTTCTTCCCTGAAAAGGTCAATACTTTTTTTAACGCTGCGCAGGTAGGTATAAAATTTATCCTGGTCAAGTTCTTTGGTAAAGGGCGAGTTGATGAGCTTTTTATTCAGCGCATCTGCATAAGGTTGCAGCTTTGGTTGTATCTCCATACAGAAGTAAGTAAAGGCATCTTCCAGTACTTTATCTGTGGTGTCACAGGTCATTTTTATCTGCCGCCAGCACGCATCTTCACTTACCACAGCTTCCACTTCGCTCATGTCTTTCAGCCACTGCTCAAGGTGTTGTTTTGAGTTGATTTCTCTTTCCTGTAATTGCTTAAAATAAGGTTCTAAATTATCCCATGTGGTAACTGTAAAATCTTTCGGAAGAAAGATTCTTTCCTGCTTTTTTATATCTGCGCTTAACGTCATTTGCTTTGCATTTTAAGACGCGAAATTAACGGAAAAGGTTTGCACAAATTTGCCCAGCATTTAAGGTAAGTAGCTAATATTATATAGTTACGTAATCATAAAAATAAAAACGCCGTGATGCAAATTATCACGGCGTTTCCTTGCTCAATTATCTTATCAGTTTATTGCTTTACTATTTTTTGAGTAGCAATTTTACTGTCACCACTTATTAACTGAACAGTGTACAAACCTGCTGGTAAACTACTGGCAGAAATTGTGAAATTGCCTGCGTTCACTTTACCTGCATTAACTGTTCTTACTATCTGACCAAGATTGTTAATTACTTTAATTACAGTATTAGTTGCATCAGTAGTTTTAAACCTAATCTGTAATTGGTCTTTAATAGGGTTTGGACTGATTTTCACAAACAGTTCATTATCAGCAACGTTGTCTGTAACTGTAGTTGCAGTGCTTCCAAAAGCAATAACAAACCTGTCTGAAGCCGCAGAAGCTGCTTCGCTATTAATAGTGAATTTATAAGTTGTAGTACCTGCAAGATCAATAGCCTGCTGTGTATTGGTAAACTTATCAAACAGGGTTGCAGTTGTACCTGCAAAGCGGTTACCATCAATATTTAAAGTGTATTCTTTTTTACTGAAATTAGAAAGATGCAGGAACAATGTATCGTTTCCACTTACCAATGGCCTTCCTTCAATACTTAACTTTTCATTGTTTCTTACAAAAGAAATATTCTCGTTAAAGTTGGCCAGTTTTGCAGCATCTTCTTTAGCTACACCAACCTTAAAACTATTATCAAATAACGCCACAGCACCATCTGCAAAAGAATTATCGCCTGCACTGTACACATTAATATTCAACTGTGGTTTTGCAGCTTTTACATCAAAAACTGTATTGGCTGTAGCACTCTGCCTGTGTACTTTGGCAATTTCTCTAAATGTAACAGAAGGATTTGCCCCATTGGCTTTTACAAAAAATGCCTGGCCACTCTGCAGGTATTTTGTCGGCTGCGTACTGCCACTTGGCGATAACACACTGCCGTTAAAAGTTACAAAAACCTTAAGCACAGGATCGTACACATAAAATGCATCATCAACATCAGTTAAGCTAATATCTGGTGTAATACCATCTGCACGGCTTAGCCAGTTAATGGCACTTGGATAAGGGTTTGCAATTAAAGAAAAAGATCCGGCACCTGGTGTAAGTGTGTTGAAGGTAACGTCGCCCGTTGTAAGTGTACCGGTTGCCCTAAGTGTAGCATCGCTGCCTGTTGGTGTAGCTGGTGTAATAGTTCTGTCGCCCCTTACATACAACAAATAACCTTTACCAGGTGCCAGTGTATTTACATTGGTATTGGTTAGGCTTACCCATTTACTGCCTGAAGGATTAGCATCGTTGTACTGAAAAACAGATGCCAAACCAGAGGCACTCACACCATCAAAACCATCGCTGGCGCCATGGCCTGTTGGGCCTGTTATTTGTGTACCATAGCCGTTGCCCAATGCACCGCCCTCCTGCCAGGCATTATACATGGCGGGTGCATTAACAGGGCTTGTTACCATGGTATAGCTCTTTCTGTTGTTGGATGGTATAAACCTTTCTACTGTTACATTACCTGCAAAATAACTGCCTGTGCCAGCCGCAATTTCCGCTGTTATAGCTGCGCTTGATTTTAAAACAAATGAACCGTTATTGGTAAGCATGCCTGCTTTTGGTGTATAAATATTTGTAACGCTAACAGTGTTTGATGCTGGTATTGTAGCACCTGCAGCATTATTTAATTCAAGCGTATTGTAAATGCCAATACCTGAAATTGTTTGCAGTGTTGTTCCGTTTAAAGTAAGCGAACCAAGCCCATCAATAGTGCCATTATTAATTACAGCACCACTAACACTTAATACAGCAGAATCCCTAATATTTAAAATACCGCCTGCACCAATTTCAAGCGAAGCGCCTGCAACCAAATTAAAATCTGCAATAGAAGGGGTATTGGTAAATACAGCGGGAATAAGAATATTTGATGAAGCCGTTGGTACGGAATTATTGGCCCAGTTAGCCGCGTTTGACCAGTCACCATCCACATTACCCTGCCACAAATGGTAAAAAGAAGTATTAACGAATGTTATAACAAACCTGTTGGCTGCGCTTGACTCTGCATCGTTATTTACGGTGAAATTATAAGTAGTATTACCTGTAAGGTCAAGCACTGTTTGCGCAGCCAGGTACCTGTCTTCAAGTATGGCGGTAACACCTGCAAAACCACTTGCAGCAATTACCAGGTCATACGTTCTTTTACTAAAATTTACCATGCTAAAGAAAAGCGTGTCTTTTCCCGCAACCAGTGGTCTGCCCTCTATACTCAACGGCTGACCATTACGCACTAAACTAAAAGTTTCACTAAAATTGGTAAACTTGCTTGCATCTTCTGCACCGATACCACTGCTGTAAGTATTGTTAAAAACGGCCACCACGCCATCAGCAAAACTGTTATCTGATGAACGGGTAACATTAATATTTAATCTTGGTGTATCTAAAGGTGCCGCACTGTAAATATTTTTTGCATGTACCTGTAAGCAGTTAAATACCAATACAAGGGTAAGGGGGAGTAACATTTTTTTCATAGAATAGAATCACTTTGCAAGTGATAAGTCTGTTTTATTTATATGTAAATTATTGCGCATGGTGAAGATAGGCATCTTTAAAAACTTTTGCTGAAACGGGTATATTAAATTTTGAATACGCATTTTACTACTGCTATCTCCTTACAAAACATCAGCTTAAAGCACTAAATAACACCCCTTTATATTTGCAGCATGAACGATAAAAAAGTACGTGTACGTTTTGCACCATCGCCAACGGGCGGGCTGCACCTTGGCGGCGTTAGAACGGTGTTGTTTAATTATCTATTTGCCAAACAAAATGGCGGCGATTTTATAGTAAGAATTGAAGATACAGACCAAACCAGGTTTGTAGAAGGTGCAGAGGAATATATTTTTGAAACCCTTAAATGGTGCGGCTTACAGCCTGATGAAAGCCCTTTGCATGGTGGCGCTTATGCCCCTTACAGGCAAAGCGAACGCAAAGAAAATTACAGGCAATATGCTGAACAACTTGTAAAAGATGGCAAGGCATATTATGCTTTTGATACGGCTGAAGAACTGGATGCAAAAAGAAAAGAAATAGCCAACTTTCAATACAACCATGCAACACGGGTGGGTTTAAAAAACTCGCTTATTTTGGGAGAAGAAGAAACACAAAAATTGCTTGCTGAAAATGTACCGCATGTAATAAGAATAAACCTGCCAGACAATGAGGAAGTGAAATTTACTGATATGATACGCGGCGAAGTAAGTTTTAATACCACCCAGGTAGATGATAAAGTATTGCTGAAAGCTGATGGTATGCCCACCTATCATCTTGCCGTAGTGGTAGATGATTATTTAATGAAAATAACCCACGCTTTTCGTGGTGAAGAATGGCTGCCAAGTGCACCAGTACATATACTGTTATGGCAATGGTTATTTGGTTTAGAAAACATGCCGCAATGGGCACATTTACCATTGATTTTAAAACCTGATGGCAATGGCAAACTAAGCAAAAGAGATGGTGACAGACTTGGTTTCCCCACATTTGCTATGGACTGGAAAGACCCCAAAAGCGATGAAGTAGCCACTGGTTTTAGGGAGCGTGGTTTTTTGCCTGAAGCTTTTGTAAATATGCTTGCAGCCCTTGGTTGGAACGATGGCAGCGGCCAGGAAATTTTTACCATGGAAGAACTGGTTGCTAAGTTTAATATAGATCGTGTGCATAAAGGCGGTGCCAAATTTGACTACGAAAAAGCGAAATGGTACAATCATGAGTGGATAAAAAAAACTAATTCAGAAGATTTGATTAAACCTGTTGCAAAAATTCTTTACGAACACCAAATACCTATTCTTGGTGTAAAAAAAATAACCATCATTAATCAATCAGAAGCAATTACTATCGAAAAACCAAATAACAATTTGGAACCTTTCAAGCCTCTGTATTTCCAGTTTGAATTAGCATGGATAAAACAAATAATTGATTTAATAAAAGACAGATGTACTTTATTAACTGACTTTGTTAATCAAAGCTCATTTTTCTTTCATACCCCAGATACAATAAGTATTAATGAATTCAGGTCAAAGTGGGATGAAAAGAAACAGTTGTTTTTTAATGAACTTGTAAGAACTTATGAGCTAAGTATTTTATGGGAAGCAACTGACCTTGAAACCAGTTTTAAAGAATCTGCCGCAGCGCATAATTTAAAACCTGGTGAACTGATGCTGCCTTTAAGGATAATGCTGGTGGGTGGCAAATTTGGTCCCGGCGTTTTTGATATTGCCGCCATCATTGGCAAAGAGGCAACGGTTGAAAGAATTAAGCATGTTTTGAAATTGCTGACTGCTTAATTACAATAAAAAGTTGGTATAAGGCAACGCTGAATGGATGTATTGTGCAAATCAATACATCCATTTTTATTTAGCGTATTATTTTTTAACTGGAATCACAAGGTGTGGCATCAAAAAAATGTATGCCAGTATTGCTGATGCCAGTTGTGGCATCACTACCAGTGGTATCATTTTTTTTGATGCCATGTGTTGTGATGCCAATCAATTTTTTTAAGTCTGTTAAAGAGCGTACAGAACGTACAAGTGTCCGCCTAAGGCGGAACAAAGCTGAATAGTACTACAACTGCTGGCTACATAAAAAATACAATGCTGTGAAACAGCATTTATATAAAAGCAAACAGGCTGTTATCATTGCGATAACAGCCTGTCTTTTATAAATAACCCTAATTAATCAACATTGGTTAGTTCATTCCACCGCCACGCATATTACCACCTGCGCCACGCATCATATTTCTGAAAAGAGCCGGCATTCTCTGTTCCTGACCGCCGCCTGCACCAAACTTGCGCAGGTTAAATGTAAGGCTTACCATAAAGTAGCGGGTAAGCACTCTGTTGCGGGTATCTGAAATGGTGTTGTCTGTAATAGTTCTTGTAACGCTTACGTTTTGGTTTAAAAGATCAAACACATAAAACTTTATCTCGCCCTGTTTCTTTTTAAATATTTGTTTTGCCAGGCTTGCATTCCATAAAGGGATACTTGCGTTGTAACCTGCACTTAAACCACCATTGTGTATGTAATCAAAATCAGTTGATACTACCCAGCCGCTTTTGGTATAATAGGTAGCTTCAGCAGATAATGTTTGCGTGAAAAAGTTAGAATTATTTCTTGTATTAACGCTTTGCTTTGAAATATTATAAGTTGAGGTGGAACTGAAATTCATATCAAAATTGTTTTTCAGGTTGGTCGTCCATCCTATTGTTTCGCTTAGCACTGTATTGCGTGTAAAATTGCTTTGTGTGGTACCAACTGTTTGCCCTTTGCCAATATTGGTAATTAGGTTTTGGTTTTGATTGTAAGAAATATTGGTAGAAAAATTAAGGTTGCTCTTTGGCTTTTTTAATGGAAACCCATAGTTGAAATATCCGTTAACACTGTAAGTACCGTTTAAGTTAACAGGGCGGCTGTAAACGCTGCCCACAGAATCGTTGGTGTAAGTGGTTGAATTTTGAATATCGTTACTTACCATACTTGCATTGATGGTTGCGATAACAATACGCTGTGTAAAAATATCAAACTTGTTATAGAGTAACCTTAAACTGTGTGTGAACTGTTGTTTAAGGTCTGGGTTACCAGAACTGTAGTTAATATTATCATTTGTGATAACAATGGGTTGCAACTGGTTTACGTTTGGCTGTGCGGTACGGCCGTTATAAAATGCACGTATTGAATGTGTTCTTGTAAAATTATAGTTGAATGTGGCAGTAGGAAAAAAGTTGGTATAGTGCTGCTCAATAGTGCTTTTTTTGGTGTTATTAATACTGATAAGTTCGCCTACCTGTATGCCAGACCCTGCACTAAAATTGTATTTGGTACCCTGTATACGATAACTTATTGTAAAACGGTTTGAGTTATACGTGTTCTCAAAATTGTTGGTTTGGGCAGTATCAACCATATCGTATTTGCCCGTAGTATTGCGGTTATAGGTTTGCCTGTCTAATGTGTTTTTATTATAAGCATAGTTATAATTAAACTCTAATAACTGGTTTTTGGCAATAGGCTCAGTATAAGAAATAGTTGGGCTGAAATTGATACCGTCAGAAGAGGAAATAGAATTCCTGTCAACAATTTCATACCTTACTAATGGCTTTACAATATTATTTTCTGAATAATTAAAGCTGTTACTATTATTGGTACTGCCGCCTGCATTAATACCAATAGAATAAGTTCTGCCCTTCTTTTTAAAACGGTGCCTGAAAGTAGCATCTATAGAACCATTATACCCATCGCTTTCTCTAGCCGATCTTGAATTTTGATCATAAATAAGCGGTTGTAATTTATTATCTTCTTTATGAGATGTTGTGGTAGAAGAAGAACTGGTGTTTTGAAAACTTACATTTGGACGGATAACGAGCGAATTACTGCTGTCAATCTGCGATTCAATATTAAAATTAATCCTGTGGCTTTGATTTTGTGTTTCTGAAGGGGTTACCTGGTCGGTATATGTTGTAGAATCGTTATTTGCAAATATGGTTTGAGAACGGCTGCTTCTATAATTGGCAGTTGTTTGATCGTTGAAAAAATAGCTGCCGCTGGCTTCTGTTTTTTTGCCCCAGTTATCGCGGTAATTACCACCTGCTGCCAATGTTGTAGTAATGCCATTGCCTGTACCACTGCCCAGTAAACCACCGCCGCCGCCAGTGCCCCTTGCACCGCCACCGCCGCCATTACCAAGCGAGCCAAGTATATCCCGTACGCTAAAGCTTTGCTTATTAATATTATTTGCCTGCGCCATTAAAGTCATTTGCTGGGTGCCATTATACCTGCTTAAATTAAGGCTATTGTCCATTAGCAAACCTTCATCCTCAGCACCATAACCACCTGCTAAAATGCCCCTGCCAAAATACCCTTTGCGTTTATCTTTTTTAGTGGTGATGTTGATGGTTTTTACACGGTTTCCATCATCAAAACCAGTGAATTTACTTTGATCGCTCTGGTCATCAAATACCTGTATTTTATCAACAACATCAGGAGGTAAATTCCTGGTAGCCATTTTAGGATCGTCGCCAAAAAAACGCTTGCCATCTACCAATACCCTTGCAACACTTTCGCCTTGTGCTTTAATGGTACCGTCTTTGGCTACTTCAACACCAGGTAATTTTTTCAAAAGATCTTCTACTACTGAATTTGGCTTTGTTTTAAAACTACCTGCATTATATTCAATGGTATCTTTTTTTATAACAATGGGGCTAATGGTAACTACTACTTCATCCAGCTCTTTCGCCTGAATTTTCATGTACACATCACCAAGATTTACACTGGCATTTTCTTTACTGAAGGTGATGGTTTTTGTAAAAGGTTTATACCCCTGGAAAGTAATCTGTACCAGCATTTTACCAAAAGAAATATTGGCAAGTTCAAAACTGCCATCTGCCTGGGCAAGGCCAAAAACATCAAGGGTTGAATCGCCTGCTTCAAGTACAGTAACAGAAGCATCTTTAAGCGATTGTTTGCCAACACTATCAACCAGCCTGCCTTTTAATGTTGCAGTTGATTGTGCCATAGTGGTTATAGCTGTTAATAGAAAAAATGCAATAAAGTAAACCTGTTTCATAACAAATATTTTAAAGAAAGATTGTACAGAGGAGGGTTAGAAGGGAGTTCTTTTTTAACCTGTGCAAAGATGCAGGGTGAGACTAAAGTGACATTATAAAAATCGGTGAGGTTTGCGTTTAGATAGGTTTAACAGGTTATTTGGTTAAAATTGCCTGTTAACAGCAAAAGAGTACAGGTTTAATCTGTACTCTTTTACTTAAACTTTTATAAAAATAAGTTGAAAAAATAAGCAAGAAAAACTCGCTGAGTTATATTACAAATCCAGACACGAACATGATAATGTAATAAAGAATTGCAGCCATTAAAGCAGAAATAGGAATGGTTACAATCCACGCCCACATAAGGTTTACAGTTACACCCCAGCGTACAGCACTAAGCCTTTTGGTAGCACCAACACCAATAATAGAACCTGTAATTGTGTGCGTAGTAGATACAGGAATTTTAAAATGCTCAGTAAGAAATAGTGTGATGGCACCTGCAGTTTCAGCAGCTACACCTTCAAGAGGTGTTACCTTGGTAATTTTGGTACCCATAGTTTTTACAATCTTCCAGCCGCCGCTTAATGTACCAAATGCAATAGCTACAAAGCTGCACAATGGTACCCAGCCATAATTATCTACAAACTGGTTAAAACTTAAAGTACGCCCCTGCATTTTCTCGTAATAAATAACTGCTGCACCTATTAAACCCATTACTTTTTGTGCATCGTTACCACCATGCCCAATACTAAATGCCGCAGAAGATACCAACTGCAGGCGTTTAAACCAGCTTTCTGCCTTGTATGGGTTTGATCTTTTACAGAGGTGAACAATAAGTATGGTAATAAAAAACGCAATGAACATACCTATGAGCGGTGCAAGGAAAATGAATAAAAAAGTAGGTACTACTTTTGAATAATTAATTACATCTACCCCACCCTCACTAAGCCTGCCTGCATGGGCTAAAGCCGCGCCAATGAAGCCACCCATTAATGTATGTGATGAGCTTGAAGGGATACCAAACCACCAGGTAATAAGATTCCAGATGATGGCAGCAATAATGCCAGCCAGTAATACATGCAGGTTAATAAATTCAGGGTTTACCCATTTTGCCACTGTATTGCCAATACCAAAATCGCCGTACACATATTTAGAAATAAAGAAAGCAATAAAGTTGAAAAATGCTGCCCATAATACGGCCTGAAAAGGAGTAAGTACTTTGGTAGAAACAATGGTTGCAATTGAGTTTGCAGAGTCGTGAAAGCCATTGATGTAATCGAAAACAAGGGCCAATATTATGATAAGGACGAGGAGGGTGAACATAGAATTAATTTGAAAATTTGAAGATGTTGTCAATTTGAAAATGAAGTAATAAACAGTTAGTATTCTTCATTTTCAAACTTTCAAATTGGTGCATTTCCAAATCAGTTACGCGTATTTAATAATAATACTTTCAATAACATTTGCGGCATCTTCGCATTTATCGGTGGCAACTTCCATTACCTGGTAAATCTCTCTTTTCTTAATTACTTCTTTTGCATCGTTTTCTGTTTCAAACAGCATTTCAATGCTCATATCAAACACATCATCTGCCTGGTTTTCTATGCTGTTCACTTTTACAAGTGCTTCAGTCATTTGGCGCAGGTTTTTCATATCGCGCAAGCCATATACAGCCACTTTAATTTCCTTACAGCCCTGCTCAATCAAATCAGCCATTTTCTGAATGCCGCTATCGTTGGGGTTGAGGTTATAAAAGTTTATTTTTTTGGCTGAACTGTAGATGTAATCGCAAATATCATCAAGCGATGTAGCTAAATAGTGAATGTCTTCACGGTCAAAAGGAGTAATAAAGTTTCTTCCCAGTTCTGTGAAAATACGGTGGGTATGATCATCGTTTTTATGCTCCAAATCTTCTACCTGCTTAATCAATGGCGCACGTTTATCACGGTCTGGTTCAGATACTACTTTCTTAAGCTGCAAACCCATATCGTAAACGGTATCGGCTACCTGTTCAAACAACTCGTAAAAAACCTTGTTTTTTGGCATAAAGATCTTGCCAATACTGTTTAATCCCATTTTAGATGATTATAGCGGCAAAAATAAGGTTATTGAAAGGGAATAAACTCGCACAAAACTTGGTAACAATTTCTTAATACTATGTATTTGCAGGCATATTATTATGGTTTTGGCATTAAGAAATAATTACCAAATTGTTAAGCATTTAACCTGAATTTCTAAATACCACTAACCCCTAATTCGCGATATAAATGTCTATAAATCCATTGTTAATAGTTTGATGGTATTGCCTTCATATTAGCTTAACACAGCGGCTGCACATTTGCTGTTACAGTTTAGTTCATAGCAAAAAGTACAGTAGATTTTCTCATGTCGGCCTCTGTTTCCACAGGGGCCTTTTTTGATTTCTGAAGAGCAGTGATTTTAACTGATAGATATGATTAAAGACACTGATGATTAGTGAACTTCAAACTCAAAATTTTCCTTTAATTTCTCTTTCCTTCAAGTGTAAAACCAATAGTGGTGCCAACATCTAAAGTGCTGCGTGCATGTATGGTTTGGTTGTGGGCTTCAATAATATGCTTGCAGATGGCAAGGCCAAGACCTGTGCCGCCAACATCGCGGCTGCGGCCACGGTCTGTGCGGTAAAAACGTTCAAATATCCGGGATAAATGTTCTTCAGAAATGCCCATGCCGTCATCACTAAATTCAATCAGCAAATGTTCATCATCAGTTTTATAAATGCTTGCTACAATAGTACCGTTTTGCTTACCATATTTAGCAGCATTTTCTACCAGGTTATTAATTACCTGCCTTATTTTTTCCTTGTCAGCAAAAACGGTAACAGGCTGCTCGCATCCTTTTTTTATGGAGCATTTTATATTGTACACAGCAGTTTTTATTGATAGTGCATCAAACACCTCTTTAACCAGTTCCTGTATAATAAAGTTTTGTTTATACAGTGGCTGCGCACCGCTTTCAAGGTTTGATATTTCGTCAAGATCTTCTACCAGGTTCACCATCCTGTCAACATTACGGGCGGCTTTTTCCAAAAATTTCTGGCTAATGTTAGGGTCTTCAAGTCCACCATCAAGTAGGGTATCTACATAGCCTTGTATGGCAAAAATGGGGGTCTTAAATTCATGCGCCAGGTTTTGTAAAAACTCTTTACGGTAGGCTTCGTTGCTTTTTAACAGTGCAATTTCTGCGCTGCGTTGTTCAGCCCAGCGCTCTACATCTTCACTTACTTCATTAATACTTTTTTTGGGTAAAATGTACTTGTAATAAGTCTCTTCGCGTTTGCTTGCTTTGGTTTGGTAAATGAATTTGTAAATGAGTTTTATTTTACGGTAGATGAACCACTCGAGTACAAAACCTATCCAAAAATAACTACCAACAAAAATTACAACAGTTATTATGAGAGCTACCCAAAAATTGTGTTCAACAAGGTAAAACCCAACACCCATGGGTATAGATTGGAATATTGCAGTAAGTGCAGATAATTGCTTGGGTGATAGATTTTTGGTTTTAAACATAAGCCCCTAACCCCTAAAAGGGGGATTGGTACGAATATACACTTTGTTGTTTTTGTAAAAGGAAAGCTTATAACTCAAACTTATAACCCACGCCTTTAACGGTGGTAATGCAGTCAATATTAAGCTTTTGGCGAATTTTACGGATGTGAACATCAATGGTTCTGTCACCCACAATTACATCGCTGCCCCACACTTGCGATAAAATTTCGTTTCGCAGAAATACACGGCCAGGGCGGTAAGCAAGTAAGTATAATAATTCAAATTCTTTTTTAGCCAATATCACTTCAGTTTCATCAACAGTAACCACAAACTTTACGGGGTCAATTTGTATGTTGCCAATGGTTACGCTTTTGCCTTCTTCTTTATTTATTCTTCTAAATAAAGCATTTACACGACTCACTAAAACTTTAGGGCTAATAGGCTTGTTTACATAATCATCAGCACCTGTTTCCAAACCTTTTATCTGCGAAGCTTCATCGCTCATTGCAGTTAAAAATATAATCAATGTTTCCTGAAAAGCAGGTAAGCTGCGCAGTAACTGGCAAACCTCAACACCCGTTTTTCTGGGCATCATCACATCTAATATAATAAGGTCTGGGTTTAACAGTTTGGCCTGGCTTATAGCTTCGCTTCCATCTTTGGCGGTGTGTACTTCGTATCCTTCTTTGGTAAGATTATAGCTCACTATTTCCAAAATATCCGGCTCATCATCTGCTATCAAAACCCTTTTCACTTTTACTTCCATCTTAACATTAAGTTTACACAAAAATAACTTTCTGCCGCTACAAGCATCAAAGGCCGCATTATGTAATTGTTAACTAAAAAAACGGGAAAGCAATTGCACGCAGCTATATTTGGCAGAATTATTGCCTTGAAATACCACTATGACTAAATTGTACATTCTGGCTTTTTTTATATGCTCTCTTACCCTGGCTCGTGCACAACAGGAAATTCCCATGCCAAAAGTTCCGTTGATGCGGCAGATTTATCATTCTAATATCGATTCTGCACAAAGCAAAATACTTCATGCCAACGGCAATAAAACCAATGTTTTTAAAGTATCTGAAGATATAAGCATTAACCAGCAAAGCACCCAAATTTTAACTACACGTATTAATAACCTACAGGCAAAAATTGAGCTTGACAGCACCATTAGCATTAACGATAAAATTACCTGGCTTAAAGCTTTGGAAGATGTGTTAAGAAGTTTTAATAGTGCTTATGGCTTTAAAAGTATAAAAGGCATTATGCTGGGCGATGTAGTTCTTGGTTTTGAACAGTGCATGAAACTACAGTTAAAAAACCAATCAATGTACCCTGTGGTGGCCAATAATGAATATGAGGTTGGTAAAATTTTAGTAGATAATCCTGCACTTAAAAATAACAAGGGCAATAAAGCATCAAGAAATGTTTTGGTATTGAAGTTGTGCCAGCGTTCACCCAATAAAATATTAGCTATTTTAAAAGACAACAGTGATGTACCTTTTGCTGACAGCCTTATAAAACTGGAAGCACTTAAAAACCAGGAACTGATTTACGATTATGCTTCTACCCAAACACCTTTGGGGCGTAAAATTCAAACAGTGCAAGATCCACTGGTTAAAACCATTGGCCTGCTGGCATTAATGAATTCAGGCCGTGTTTATTTTCCTTTTCTTGATAAATTATATCTTGGCACTTTATCGCTTGACAGTGTTGCCAAAATAAAAGACGATGAAGAAGCCTATTATAAACTGCTTGTTAAAACACAGGTTGAATATGCTGAACGCATGCAGCATGGCGATACGCCGCTTGTAAGAAATGTACTTGTAGATAAGCTAAGAAGCAAAGGCATTGAAACTTATATAAACGAAATAAATGCCCTGCACGATGAAAAAAGTGACGCGGTGAGGTTTAAAAAAATTGAAAAACTTACACCTGTTGAGCTGTACTATTTATGTGTACTGGGCGAACAGGAAATTTATACCAGCAGTTACCTTGGCGTGTATAAAAGAATTTTTGAGCGCATGAAAGTGCCGCGAGCCGATAGTTTATTAGATGCACTGCATTATGATCATTATAAAAAATTCATTAAGCTAGCATCTGCCTATAACACTTTAGATGATTTTTTAAAGAAGATGGACAAATCGCAGGCTGACAAAATGATGCGCAACTTTGTTAATGGTCTTGAACAAACAGCTACACTTGAAGACGCTGTGGATGTGGCAGACAGCTATGCAAGCATTAACACAGGCTCTGAGTTGCACAAGCTGATATTGGATGAAACCGCTGCCAACCTTGCAAGAACACAACAAAATGGCGATAAACGCGGCGAAACCATTTACAATATTCTCAACACTATTTTCCTTTCAATGGATGAAAAGAACAATGTAGATGTTGCCGCAAAACTTGGCATCAACCCCATTTTTATGATGCCCAATAGTTTATTAAAAGATACAGGTAATGGAAGGATTATTGTGCAGCAGTTTTTTTATGGCGATAAAGATGGTAATAATGTATTCAACGCCTTTGTAAGCAACTTTAGAAACCCAAACTGGAAAATAACTACAAAGCCAGAATGGGTAGAAGTAAAAGCAATGAAAGGCACACCAATAACCATTTACGCCAACAAACCTTTGGACGAACTTAAAGACCTTGATGCGCAGGCGCAGGCACATCTTGTGGAGTATCTTGATTCTCTAAGTTTATACCCTTCATTCTACATTCACCGTGGCCACAGTTATTATGTAAAAAGTACTATAGAACAAATTCAGTCATCTGCAAAAGTGGTTTTATTGGGCAGTTGTGGCGGTTATCAAAGCCTTAATAAAGTATTGCGCATCAGCCCGCAAGCGCAAATTATTTCATCAAAACAAACAGGCACTGGCATAATAAACCAAGGCATGATTAATTTAATGATGGAAGAAATAAGACTTGGCAAAGACCTTAACTGGCCCGCCATTTGGGCGCGTTTGGAAGGCAGTTTTAAAGGTGATATGAAAGAAAAGTTTGACGATTATGTACCGCCGCATAAAAACCTTGGCGCCATCTTTATCATGGCATATA
This sequence comes from Chitinophagales bacterium, assembly GCA_031424995.1. Lineage (GTDB taxonomy): Bacteria > Bacteroidota > Bacteroidia > Chitinophagales > Chitinophagaceae > Parasediminibacterium. The sequence continues at coordinate 62,029 of JANPIP010000014.1, forward strand.
ATAAAGCCAGCGATTATACTGAGTAAAGCTCGCTTTCATCTTTTAAAGAATAGGAACGCAGATGATAGTGATTTAGCAGATAAAGCTGATAAAACCCAATATGAAATAATATTACGGCTTAAAGAACACATTTTCATTTAAGCTGATGTATTCCTGCTTCAGCAGGGAATAAAATCATTTAAAAATCCGTTTAATCAATGTTATCTATGTTCCTATAAAACGGCGGATTGTTGTTTATTGAGCTGCCGGTTTTAATAACAACAGTTACCTTTAACGCAATTCAACTTTTATGGATATTGAAGCTTTGCGCGACTATTGTTTAAGTAAAAAACATGCAGAAGAAAGCCTGCCTTTTGGCCCTGAAACATTGGTATTTAAAGTAGCAGGCAAAATGTTTTTACTTACCTCACTTGATGGTGAAGACTTTAGGTTTAATGTAAAAGCAGATCCTTTAAAAATAGAAGAACAGCGCGAAAATTTTAGCTGCGTTTTACCAGGCTATCATCAAAATAAAAAGCATTGGAACACCATTGTAGTTGATGGCAGCGCAAGCACCAAAAAACTGCAGCAATGGATAGATGACTCATATAATTTGGTAGTAAAAGGCTTGCCTAAAAAAGTGAGGGAAGAATTGATTGGTTAGAACACTACAGCATTATAAAAAGATGAGTTACAACCTTTATTAAGGTTGCTATATTAAGCAGCGATGCTTTTATCGTAGTAAACTGCAAGTTTAACAATACCACGCTGCATACATTGTACACCCAGTTCAAAGCGGTCACCAGCCATAAACTCAGCCATTAGGTTTGTACAATACTTTTTAATGGCGGCAACGCTAAGGCACATTAAAGCTGCAATTTCTTCGTGCGTTAAACCAGAGGCATTTAAAATAGCAAACTCAACAAGCTTAGGTTTAAAGTAGGGGTATTTCGTATTGATAATTTCATGCGTCGAGATTGACAATTGTATTTTATCCACCTCGTTCATTACCAGTTTATCAATGTAAATATTGCCTTGCATAATACTATTAACAGCTTGCTGCAATAAATTAATACCCATTAAATGGTCTTTATACAACAGCGACTCTTTGTATAAAAAATATTTTGCAATAAAGCCTTTTGCCCCTTCGCTTAATACTTCCGTTAACAAACTTTGGTTGGTGTGGGATGATACGCCAATAATTTTTATGCCAGGGTATTTAAAGGTTACATAAGTTGTTATTATCAGGCCATTTACCCTTGGCATATTTATATCTAAAAGTAAAACATCGGGCAGCACCTTGGCTTTTTGCAGTTTAAACAAAAGATCTTTGCCATCTTCGGCATCAAAAAGCAGTTTATAGTTTGTGTTGCCTGCTACTTCGCTTTTTAACAGGCGGCGTTCAACAGCATTGTCTTCTGCAATAGCAATGGTAATTCTCATGTGTTTGTTTTGTATAAGAGTTTGCGGGGCTTACCAAATTTAAGCGAATATAAACCAGATTAAAAAAAAATAAAAGTAGCCATAAGGCTACTTTTTACATTTTACCGTTTACAATTAATTGATTTACAAGCTGTTAAGCGCATAAAAAATATTTTAAAAATGTATACTTACGGCTATTGTTTTTTATTACGGGGGTATGTAGGTTTACAATGTTAAAAATAAATAAACACCAAAATTGAGACGGTTTTAAATAGCATCGTAACGGTGTTTACAAATATCCAAAACGCTTGAACATTCTTTAGTCCAATTATCCTAATCAGTAAAGCTTAATAAAATACCTGAGGGTTGATGCCACTGCATTACTTAAAGGCAAAAAATATTGTGTAGCTACAAATTAAGAGACGTTAACCCTTAATGCACTCAAAGAAAAAGAAAAAAGGGCGTTGCTGTACGACACATAGTATCGGGGAGCAAACACGGCCGATAAGGTCTTTACTTAAAAACCGGACACCCTGCAGACAAGCAGGTAAAAAACCGCCGAACAACCAACCCATGGCGTTAGACAGGTGAGGAAAAAATTTTAATAGTAAACACAATGAACACACAAACATTGGATTTAAACAGGATGGGACTTGCGCCGATGAATGAATTTGAGATGATAGAAGTTGATGGTGGACACTGGATAAAATGGGTTGTTAAAGCTATTGAATGGCTTGGTATTGCCGATGCAGCACACGAAATTGGGCAAGGATTTCATGAGGGATATCAGCATGCAAGAAAGCACCCGTAATCTAATTATTTATTTATTTATCTGTTAAAACAAAATCATGAAAAACACATTTCAATTAGAAAAAATGGAACTTTTAAGTCTGGATTGCAATGAAATAGCAGACATTAACGGTGGTTTATTTAAAGAAATTGGTTGGTTTATCGGCGCCATGGTTGGCCATGTTGTAAATGACATTTCAAAAGCCGTACATGGAACTTATACTCAAAGTTCAGGCAGCGCAGCAATGCATCACGGCCTAAATTAATATAGTTATAGGGCAGCCTTTGCTGCCCTATAACTTTTAAATTTTTAGATTGTCTAACAAACTTCCCTATCAGGACTGCTGAAAACATTATACATGTTTAATTTAATCAATAGATGTCAAAAATATCCATCCTTGTTAATAGTAAGCACACTGCTTTTGTTATCAATATTATGGGCTTATCTAATTACTGAAATTTCAAAATATATACCAGGTCAAAATCTTAACGAGATTCAACAAATTGATCCAAAATACAACCAGCTAACTGTTTTTATTACGGTTGTAATTATAGGTCCGGTGATTGAAACATTCTTTTTTCAATATTTGCTTATAAAAGGAGTAACTAAAATTTTTAAATGGTCACTGCTTTCATATCAAACCGCCTTAGTATCAATATTAGCATTTGGTTTAATGCACACCTACAATATACTAATGGTAATAGCAACAATAATAGGTGGCTTTTTTCTATATATATGCTATGCATTATTTGAACTAAAAAACAAAAATGCTTTCGTTTTCACCCTATTGCTGCATTCAATTTATAATTTTTATGGTTGGTTTATAGATTTTATTTAGTATGATTCAAAACTAAATTATTAAACATAGTTCTGACTACTGTAATCCTATTTTTATGCTTTTCCCTGCTGCTTATATACACAACACAACCATTAATTATCTGCCCAAAGTAAAAAGCAGCAGCCTAAAGCCACTTAAAAAGTAGCCATAAGGCTACTTTTTATATTTTACTGCCCACAATTAATTGATTTACAAG
>JANPIP010000015.1:0-37976 GCA_031424995.1 Chitinophagales bacterium
AATAGTAGTAACAAAAGCTGTGTAAACAAGTTGTACCTGTAACTATAAAAGCAGTATCCTTGTAGCAGTAGTAACAAAAAACAAGTTAATCACATTTACTATTTAACCCCAAAATCTGTCAAGCTTTTTTAGGAGGGTGCATGGGTCGTTCAAGGGGTTAAACAGGTTGTCATTTTTAAATTTTTCACATTTTTACAAAAAAAAAGCCAGTAAATTGCTTCACTGGCTGTTTCTTCTTCGCCAAAACAATACTATTCAGGGTTTTTAACCTTCACTTTAGTCTTGCGGTCGGTGATTTTTATTTTAGAACTGTCTGTTTTTTCCTTGTAAGCGTTTTCGTTCACTTTTACTTTGGTGCCATCAGCAGATTTGCTGGTGTAATTTCTTGCTTCTGTATTATATTCATCGTCCATTAATCTTGTTTCATCTAATGTATAATCGCCGTTACGGTAAACCAGCGCATTGTTTACATGGTAGCCGCGATAATCAAAAGTGTCTTTTGTTTCAGGGTCGTAATAGTAACCCATGGGCTGCTCATTTGTATTGGCATCAACATAATAGTAATGCACCGTATCGTACCTGAGGGTAATGGGTTTACTACTGCCAAGGCTTACCAGTTTACGGTTCTCTAAACGGTAAGTGGTAGTGTTTGTCATGGGTGTTGCAGCTTCTGTGGTGGTGGTGTTTACTACAGAATCTGATTTTGCAGTATTTGATGTATCGTTGTTACATGCAGTAACGGCTAATAAAACTGCGGCAGAAACCGTTAGGAATTCCTTTTTCATATTTTGTTCATTTTTGTTTGCAGAGAGAGGGACAATAACTATTCCATGTAGATGTTTGAGGAAAAATGAACACAGTAAGATGGGATAGGAACACGGATAATGCGGATAAAACGGATACAACGGATTTGAACAATTGCCATTTAGAGTGAGCCAGTCTTTAAGAGTGGCTCATTCTAAATGGAAATTAAAAATTAGAAAAGGTTCTGGTACGGTTAATTCTTAAATCGCGCAGTATGCCAGATTTAGGGCTTATGGTAATGTTAAAAGAACGGTACAAACCAATGGGATTAATATTTATGGCCAGTTGCCAGCAGTGCATTTCGCGTGTAACAAACATGCTTAACTGCTGTAGCTTTCCTTCATTAAAATCAAAGTAACCATTCGTGCCAACTTTCCATTTATCAGTAAGGCTAAAATCGCCATTAAAATTTACGCTGCTGTATATCTGTGTGGTGAATTTGTAATCGCTGCCCAGTTGCTTACTAAAGCTTAATGAATATGACAAACCTACCGACCATGGAATATTAAAATCTGTAAATTCAGCAGGGTTACTGCGTGCATACTGTAGTTGCCGTTGCTGTTCATCAGGTGTCATAAAAGGGTCAACAGGTATGCGATCTTCATCCTTCTTTTCATCTTTTGCTTTGCTTTTAAACTGTGTTGAAATTGCAACGCTGCCATTGGTAATACGCCCAAGGTTAAAGCGGTCGCGCTGCCAGGTAAATGTCTTTAATCTAAAGCCCAAAGTATCTACATCGTAAGGGTCAAGCGTAAAGCTGGTAGTAATATTTACTTTCTCAAACAAAGTACTTCTTGCATAAAACTGAAAAGGTGATAATGCAAAACTATCTGCCAGCAAATTATAAGAAGAACTGAAACCAAAGCCATCAATCAGCTTTACTTTTTTAGTGGCGTTTGCTTTGGTTGAGTCCTTCTTATCGCGCACTTTCATTTCCAGTAAATTATCTAACCCAAAACTAATACCCCCAAAATTACCATCGCTGTAAGCACCAGGTATTACACCTTCAAACCTTGATACATGAATAAAGTGGCCTTCCTTATCAACCTGTGTATCATAATAATCTTTGCTGGCAAAATCTGGCTTGTAGTTAAAACCAATGGTTGGCCTAATCTCATGCCTTATGGCAACAAGGTTTTTCGACTTTTTAAACTGGTACGTACCAAATATCCTGGTACTTGCACTTAACCCAAAAGTCATTTGCCTTGCAGTGTAAAAGCCTTTGGTTATGGTAGTGTCCACTTTTTTCCCGTTCCATGTTCTGAAAATCTGCTGCCCATACCATTTTTCCTCGTAAGAAACACTTGGGCTAATGGTTACAGGCCCTAAAGAAGGCAGCGATAATGAAATAGGAATAGAATGGGTGGCACCCCATTGCGCGGTATCAAGCAGCTTTGCAAAGCTGAAACCAGCCGTATCGTAAAAAGCAATCTGGTTAGTGAAATTACCACTATAACCAATACCAATTTTCTCATACCATTTGCCACTGCCCACTGATTCTTTTTTCTGAAAAGGATAAAAAGTAACCACGTTGGCACCAATATTTGGAAGGCTTAAATTTACAAGCCTTGTATTGTTGTTCTGGTTATGATTGGCATTTACCGAAATATTGGCCTTACCCCTGAAATCTTTGCTGTAACTGATTGATGAGCTTAACTGGTTTTGATAATTAAGGAAAGGATTATTAATTACTGATTGATTATAACGGCTGCTGGCAAAGTTTACATTGGCAGAAAAACTGGTACCAGGCCTTACACGTGGATCCTGTGAGTGCTGCCAGTTAATACTGTAAGATTTGGTGCTGTTAAATTCATCTTTGGGAAAAGAACTAAAACCACTTGCCCTGTTGAGGGATTTGGTATTTTGAAATGTAAGATTTAGCCCACCATTATAACGATAACGTTTTTGGTATTTGGGCGAAATATTAAGTGTCCACCCACCATAAGAATAAATATTGGCACGGGTCACAACATCAAGATAATCGTTAAATACTTTATAGTAACCAAGTCCTTCCAAACCAAGCCCAAAATCTTCGCTGGTGGTAAAAGCTGGCGGTAAAATACCAGAGTGCCTGCCCTGTACCAGGGGATAGATACCAAAAGGAATACCAATTGGCAAAGGAACACCTTCAAACTCAGGGCTTGCAGGGCCACTTACCGCAAGTTTGTTGCTTATCATTTTCATTCGCCTTGCCCTGATGGAAAAATGTGGAGTATCTAAATTACAGGTGGTAAAGCGGCCTTTATAAGCGTAATATTCTGTAGCACTAATCTTCTTCATCACCTGTGCATTAATATAAATTTCGCCTTGCTGCAGGTAAGTATTTTTTGTTAACCCCTTAAAGGTTCTCATGTTAAACTTAATAGAATCGCTGATGGTTTTTAAATCGCCCTGGGTAATACTTGGCTTACTGTATGGGTTGCCTGTGGTGTCAAGTGCGCCATAAGCAGTAACCATTTGTGTAGTTTGGTCGTAGCTAATGGTGGCTGCATCAAGCGTAACATCTTTATTGGTTACGTTGGCCTTACCATATAATATAAATTCTTTGGTGGGAATAATAAGAACGCCTGAATCAGAAGCCTTGTACGTTATGGGCGCATCCAATGAATCTTTTGAAATACCAAGGGTGTCAATGGTATTAATGCTATCGCCTTTGTTTAGCTTAGAAGTATCCTGCAGAAGCTTATTTTTATTGGTATCTGTTTTAATATTGCCCCTGTTATTACGGTTAACAGGTGGTTTAGGTATGATGGGTGTGGTATCAGAAAAAACCGTTAATGATTTCAAAAAACTTTTGTTCTTTTCAAACGTTGCCTTTACTTGCAGTGTCAATATAAACAAACAGGCAAAGGCCACAATAGCCCAGCCCTTTTTTACGTTAAATGTACCTGTTATGTTCATAGTTGGTTCGTGGGCAAAAATAGGTGCAGATGTGTAAATACAATCCTAATAAAAAACGTTTAACTTTTTAAGATATGATGTTGAGAAAATATGTTGCATTTGTTTTGTTAAGCTTTGGGGGTGTTATGCTGGCTTCTTTCACTATAAAAGAACAACCCCTTACAGCTCAGGAATTACCTGCACAAAAATCGAGATTGAAAAAAATTGTGATTGATGCAGGGCATGGCGGTGCAGATGGTGGTGCAGATGGCCGTTACAGTAATGAAAAAACAATCGCCCTCGCCATTTCGTTAAAGCTGGAAGAAATGATGCGTGAACAAATGCCTGACATTGAACTTGTAATGACGCGCAGAAGTGATATTTACCAGCATCCCACTGTTAAAGCAAGTATTGCCAACCATGCCAAAGCTGATTTATTTGTATGCATACACTGCAACAGCGCAAATGGTATACGCCACAGCGAGTTTATTGGTTATAAAACTGTGACTGTTGGTAAAGGAAAAAAGAAACGTAAAGTTCAACAGAAACAATACCGCTATTATACCACTCCAAACCCTGCAAAAGGAACAGAAACTTATATTTGGGGTGCTCACAAAAACGATGATAAAGAAATAGCCATGCGTGAAAACCAGGCACTTTTTTTTGACAGCCTTACTGCAAAATCATCTGACTACGAGATGAACCCCATCGAAATAAATTTAAGAACCAGGCAATATTTTGATCGCAGTGTTACCTTGGCTCAAACCATTGAAGATGAGTTTGCAAAATCAGGCCGTATAAGTCGTGAAGCACGCCAGCGCCAGGTAGGTATTTGGGTATTACAGGCCGTTGCAATGCCTGCGGTACTTGTAGAAACAGGCTATATCTCAAACCCTGAAGAAGAAGAATACCTGAACAGTAAAGATGGCCAGGCAGAAGTAGCACAGGCAATCATCAACGCTATAAAACGTTACAGGTATGCACTTGATAATAAAGGCATCACTGCAACTCCCGCAAATGGAAAATAGAAAACAACCATTGTATTAATAGAAAGAAAGCCATCAGTATTTTACTGGTGGCTTTTTTATTGAGTGGATGTTCCGTTGCAATAACAGTATGTTTGTACACATTCATTGGCATACACTTTATACTTTCTTCTATGACATTTTCATCGCTTGGTTTGGCAACGCCGCTGGTAAAAGCATTAACAGCAAATGGTTATGACGCCCCTTTTCCTATTCAGCAACAGGCCATACCTGCAATATTAGAAGGTAAAGATGTACTTGGCATAGCGCAAACAGGTTCTGGTAAAACAGCAGGCTTTGTACTGCCTATACTACAGCAATTTCAACGCAAACCAGTAGCGCAAAACAGGTTTATTAAAGCATTGATATTGGTACCTACAAGGGAACTTGCTGTACAGGTTGATAGTGTGTTTGCTGAGTTTGCAGCAGTGATGCCAAGAAGAATAAAATGCCTGGCGGTTTTTGGCGGCGTTTCCATCAATACACAAATGATGAACTTACAGGGCGTGGAAATTTTGGTAGCAACACCAGGCAGGTTGCTTGACCTTATTGAAGCCAAAGCAATGAATTTATCAGAAATTGATATTCTTGTTTTAGATGAAGCAGATAAAATGCTGAACATGGGTTTTAAAGCAGAGATGGCCAATATCTTTAACCTGCTGCCAGCCAAAAGACAGAATCTTTTATTTTCTGCAACGCTTGGTAAAGACATTAATACCATTACAGAAATATTATTGCACCACCCCGTTAAAATACAGGTAGAAGAAGAGCAGCAAAACCTTGACCTGATTACCCAAAGCTGTTACCATGTTACAGAAGAAAGAAAAGGGCCGCTGCTGCGCTATTTAATTAAGGAGCATAATATGCAGCAGGTATTGGTGTTCACTTCTTCCATACACAGGGCAGATGCGGTAGCTGAAAAACTAAAACAGCACGGCATTGAAGCCGCAGCCATGCACAGCAAAAAAAGCCAGGGTGCAAGAACAGATGCACTGAATCATTTTAAAACAGGTAAAATAAAAGTCCTGGTTGCCACAGACCTTGCTTCACGTGGTATTGATATTCCTTCGCTGCCTTATGTTGTAAACTACGAGTTGCCCCGCTCTCCTAAAGATTATATACACAGAATTGGAAGAACAGGCCGTGCGGGCATTGCAGGTACTGCCATTTCTTTGATTACAGAAGAAGAACAGCACCACTTTGCTGTGATACAAAAAAAGATGGGCAAGAAGGTGGAGATAATAGAAACAACTGAGTTGGTGTTACAGGGTTATTGATTATCGTAACACGGATGATACAGATGGAAAGGATATGAACAGATTTATTTTCCTGTAAAACTGGATTAAATCTATATTTAGAATAGTCATTTTAATGCTGCAGGGTGTATTGTTAAATAATCTGTGAACATCCGTTAAAACCGTGTTATCAGTGTTTCCCCCTTTTTTAACAGCGAAGCTGTAAACTTACCACAGCAAACTTGCCTGCACTCCTTATGTTTGCAAAAATTTTTACGCAATGGAATTACAGCAACTGATAGCTGACGTTTGGGCCAACAGGGAATTGGCAAAAGAAGAAAAATATATTGATGCCATAAAAGCAGTGATTGAAGAAGTAGATAAAGGCCGCCTGCGTACTGCATCTCCCGGCGAAAATGGCTGGGTAGTGAATGAGTGGGTTAAACAGGCAATACTGATGTATTTTGGCATTCAGCATATGCAAACTTTTTCTTTACCGCCTTTTGAGTTTTACGATAAAATGTTGCTGAAGAAAGATTATGCAAGCCTTGGTGTGCGTGCAGTTCCACATGCAGTAGCACGTTATGGTGCCTACCTTGCAAAGAGCGTAGTGTTAATGCCAAGCTATGTAAATATTGGTGCCTTTGTAGATGAAGGAACCATGGTTGATACCTGGGCCACCGTTGGTAGTTGCGCACAAATCGGCAAACACGTTCACCTTAGTGGCGGTGTTGGTATTGGCGGCGTACTTGAGCCATTGCAGGCAAGCCCTGTTATTATAGAAGATGGTTGCTTTTTAGGCAGCCGCAGTATTGTGGTTGAAGGTGTTATTGTGGAGAAAGAAGCCGTACTTGGTGCTAATGTGGTATTGACACAATCCACCAAAATTATTGATGTTAGCGGTGATGAACCTATTGAATATAAAGGCCGTGTACCTGCAAGAAGTGTTGTAATTCCTGGTACTTATCCTAAAAAATTCCCAGCAGGCGAATACCATGTAAGCTGTGCACTAATTATTGGCAAACGCAAGCCTAGCACAGATCTTAAGACAAGCCTTAATGATGCCCTCCGCGATTTTAACGTGAGCGCGTAAATAGTTTTAGTTGATGGTTGACAGTTGATGACTTCTGCTATCAACTGTTAACCATCAACTTTTTTTATGACCAAACAGCAGCAAACTCATATCACCTTAGCCGGCCTTTTTATTGCTTTAGGCGGCTCCATTTTATTTTCTACAAAAGCTATTTTTGTAAAGCTCGCTTTTGCTTCTACAAAGGTTGATGCTGTTACGCTGCTTAGCCTGCGCATGTTGTTTTCACTGCCTTTTTATTTAATCATTGCTTACACTTCATCCAAAAAAGAAGGCACTGTAAATGTCACCACAAAGCAATGGTTATCCATTGCCGCCATGGGCATTTTGGGCTACTACCTAAGCAGCCTGTTCGATTTTATTGGCCTCCAGTTTATATCTGCAGGATTAGAGCGTTTAATACTTTTTCTCTACCCAACTTTTGCGGTGCTCATCAATACGTTCTATTACAAAACAAAGCTTAACCGAATACAGGTTATTGCATTGATGCTTACTTATATTGGCATTGGACTAGCCTATTTTGGTGAGTTAAAAATTGATACGCACAATCCCAATTTCTTCTATGGTTCTTTCATGATTTTTCTCTGCGCCATAACCTATTCTTTTTACCTTGTTGGCACAGGCAGGCTGGTAAACAAAGTGGGGGCCACACGCTATACCGCTTATGCCATGCTGTTTGCAACGCTTGGTGTGTTTACGCATTTTTTAAGTACCAAAGCAGTAAGCTCAGTACACTTCTCGCCCGCCCTTGTGGCTTACAGCGTTTGCATTGCCATCATAGCAACGGTAATTCCATCGTTCATGATTTCAAAGGCCATGAAGCGAATTGGCAGTAACAATGTTTCCATAATTACCAGCGTTGGCCCTGTAAGCACCATTTTGCAGGCACATTTTGTATTGCACGAAAAGATATTTACTGAACAGATTATCGGCACCCTGATTGTTGTGGCTGGTGTAATATTAATTGGCTGGAAGCGGTAACTAGACTGTTTCTCACAAAGGGGCGAAGGATACTAAGGATACGAAGAACTGTACAGGATTTCCCTGGGGCAAAAATTTATAAAAGGAGTTTTAAACATTCACCATGCAATCTTCGAGTGTTTCACCAGTTGCAGCATCATTCGGTCCGGTTCCGTCGAAGCTGGATCCGATAAAAAGGCTATAATTTTCAGCTTTGAAATTTTCATCAACAACTGACTTTAAGACAAATAACGGCCTCTGTGCAAAATAAAAGAGCTGCAAAACCAACGCCCAATTGCAACAACAATATATAAAACTTAACTTAGCCCCCCTTGCAAATACAGACTATAACAGAATGGCTGCCGTATGTTACTCTGTTAAGTAAAAATTGGAAGTTCTGATTTTATATTTCTACTTCAAAGAATAAATTCATGAAACAACAAAATGCCATACAATTATTCGAAGATAAAAAGGTAAGGACTCTTTGGGATGAAGAGCAGGAGAAATGGTATATCTCAATTGTTGACGTGATTGAAATACTAACAAATAGCGACAGGCCAAGAAAGTATTGGAGCGACTTGAAAACAAAGCTTAAAAAAGAAGGAAGTGAACTGTCCGAAAAAATCGGACAGTTGAAAATGGAAGCTGAGGATGGAAAATCAAGAATAACCGACGTGGCCGATACCGAGCAGCTTTTTCGCCTTATTCAGTCCATACCATCGCCAAAGGCCGAGCCTTTTAAACTTTGGCTGGCCAAAATAGCAGCCGAACGCTTAGATGAAATGCAGGACCCGGAACTGACCATTGATAGGGCATTAGAACAGTATTTACAAATAGGTTATAGCGAAAACTGGATTAATCAACGGTTGAAAAGCATTGAAATACGAAAAGAGTTAACAGATGAATGGAAAAGCAAAGGTTTAAAAGAAGGGCAACAATTTGCAACACTTACCGATATTATCACCAAAGCCTGGGCAGGTAAAACCACCAAAGAATATAAAATACTAAAGGGTTTAAAAAAGGAAAATCTGCGGGACAATATGACCAATACCGAACTTATCCTGAATATGCTTGCTGAAGCATCTACCAAAGATATTTCGCAAGCAGTAAACCCTAAAGATTTTGAAGCCAGCAAAAAGGTAGCTGCACAAGGCGGCAATGTAGCCAAAGTAGCCATGAAAGAATTGGAAGCAAAAACAGGTAAAAAAGTGGTATCGGCTTTAAATGCAAAAGCTGTTTTGGCCGAAAGTAATACTGCAAAACTAAACTCAAAGAATCTCAAAAGTTAACGGATTGAGTTGGCGGCAACACAAAGGCATGCATATACTTATAACTACTTTTGCAATCATCTGTTTTACATGAAAATACATTTCTACAGCATAGGCAAACCACACGAAACATATGTGCAGCAAGGCATTCAGGATTTTACACAACGTGTTTCCAAATACTTTCCTGTTGAATGGAATGTGATTGCGCCACCAAAAAACGCAGCCGTTCTTTCAGAGATTGACCTGAAAAAAGCAGAAGCAGCCATTATTCAAAACCTGTTAACAAAAGAGGACTACCTGGTGTTATTAGATGAGCGTGGTAAAAACATTTCATCGCCTGAACTGGCCAATTTTATACAGCAACGCGCCAATGAAAGCAATAAACGTTTAGTGTTTTTAATTGGCGGCGCCTTTGGTGTAGATGAGAGTGTTTTTAAACGCGCCAACTATACCTGGAGTTTATCTAAACTGGTGTTTCCGCATATGCTGGTACGGCTAATACTTGCAGAACAGGTGTACAGGGCATGCAGTATTTTAAGAAATGAGAAGTATCATCATACATAGTCAATAGTCAATAGTCAATAGTCAATAGTCAATAGTCAATAGTCAATAGTTGCGACGGCCAGTTAGTGTTAATATTGCGAGCAGCTTACACCTAATATTTCAAACCTTTAAGAACCTAATTTCTTTATCTTTCCTTTATGATCAGTATTACCATTATCATCATTATAGTTACTTGTATTGTTTCTTTTTTGGCTTTATCTAATGAAAGGCTGACAGATGAACTAATATTTTATCCCCCTGCAATAACCAATCAAAACCAATGGTACCGCTTTATTACCTGCGGTTTTATACACGGCGACTATATGCACCTTGGGTTTAACATGTACTCGTTTTATATGTTTGGAGGCGTTGTAGAAGATTATTTCCAGCAGATTTATGGGCCGTCAGGAAAAGCAATGTTTATTATTTTATACTTATCCAGCCTGGTGGTTTGCCTGTTGCCTACTTATGCCAAACACAGGGACAATTATTATTACAAAAGCCTGGGTGCATCGGGTGCGGTATCCGCGGTTGTGTTTACGTTTATTTTTATTGCACCTACGCAGGGGATTGGTTTAATGTTTATTCCCATCCCTTTTCCCGCAATTGTTTTTGGGGTAGTTTATTTAGGTATTTCAGCCTATTTGGCAAAGAAAGGTGGCAGCCATATAAACCATTCTGCACACTTTTGGGGTGCTGTTTATGGGATAGCTTTTTTTATAATTACAAGCTATGCATTTGGCGATGGTTTTAACCCCATCAACAACTTTTGGCAACAGGTAAAATCTATTTTGCCAGGGTTATAGCAAGAATGTTTTGAGTAGTTGGCTGCACCTTAAAACGTTCATCAATTCTGTAACCAATTACCCAAACAATACGTTTGTTACTTTCCAACACCCATACTTTTTCTTTAGCTGTTTTTGAGAGTTTGCTATCAATAAAAAACTTGCTCAACTTCTTCTTTTTCATCATACCCAAAGGGTAAAAATAATCACCTTGTTTATACGGGCGAAGCAGTAACGGCCATGTGATAGCATCTGCATTTAGCGAAGCAACGGCCTGATCGGTTGACGGTTCGCGGTTAACGGTTGACTGGCTTTGCAACACAAGTTTTCCTTCTTTAAAAACAACTTCTTTTGTTCCTTCCTCAACTAAAATATTACTGGCCTCTAAAGATTGTTGTGGCGCAATAATAAGCCAGTTGCGGTTTTTGATGATACGATAGCTTGATGATGCTATAAAGCTTCCATTTTCTGCATCCAGTATTTTTATCACCTCTTCTGCCTGCGAAGCAGCAAAACCAAAATCCTTCGTTACTTCATAAATAATTGTCTTTAACGGGCTGTGCTTTTTTAACTTAAGAATAGGGATATGTACTTCATTTCCCATTTCCTCAACTAACTTACTTTTTGTCTGATTGATACTGCTGTTGTACACTTCTTCCACTTCTTTAAACCGTTCTATATTGCTTAATAAGTTATCATCCACATTTGGGTAAATTGTCTTCATTAAAGGCAGTACCTGGTGCCTTATAAAATTGCGGGAATATTTATCTGAAGCATTGCTGCTGTCTTCAACCCAATCTAAATTATTCTCTTTGGCATAGCCAACTATCTCTTCGCGTTTGGCAAATAATAACGGCCTTACAATATTATTTTGTTTTGATAAAATACCGTGCAAACCACTGATACCGCAGCCCCTGAAAAAGTTAAGTAATAAGGTTTCTATGTTGTCATCGGCATGGTGGGCGGTGCAGAGGTGAGTTGTGAGGAGTGAGTTGTGAGTATTACCATCAACTATTTCTTTAAACCATTCATATCTTAATTGCCTTGCAGCTACCTGTATAGATAGTTTATTTTGTTCAGCATACTCCTTGGTATCAAATGTCTTAACCAACACTTGTTTTTGATACTTATTGCCTATCTCTTTTACAAAGTTTTCATCCCTTGTACTTTCCTCTCCCCTTAGCTGAAAATTGCAATGCGCTAATACAAAATCAAAACCAGCTTTGGCACATAAGTCAACCATTACAACACTGTCAATGCCGCCGCTAACAGCCAAAACAAGTTGACAGTTTTTAGCTGACAGTTGACAGTTATTAAATGCATATTTTTTAAATTTTTCTAACAGCATCATTATTCATTAAAGATAAAATGCTGTAGTTGTTACCACAGCATTCATCACAATAATCTATTTATCTAAACCAACTATTTATTCACTTTGGCCCAAGTATCCTTTAGGGTAACAGTTCTGTTAAACACCAATTTTCCTTTGCTGCTTTCTTTATCCAAACAAAAATATCCTTTACGCAAAAACTGGAAACGGTCTGTCAATTTAGCTCCTGCCAAAGCAGGCTCTGCATAAGCATTGGCTACAACCTGCAAAGAATTTGGATTAATGTAGTCTTTAAAATCCCCTTCTGCATTACCTACATTTTCTTCTGTAAATAAGCGGTCGTATAAACGTATTTCAACAGGCACAGCATGAGCAACACTTACCCAATGCAAAGTGCCTTTTACATTAATGCCGCTGGTATCATTACCGCTTTTGCTTTCAGGAATATAGGTACACCTTATCTCTGTAATATTTCCATCCCCATCTTTTACAAAGTCTTCGCATTTAATAATGTAGGCACTCTTTAAACGCACCATCTGGCCTGGTGCTAAACGGAAATATTTCTTAGGCGCCACTTCCATAAAATCTTCCCTCTCAATATAAATTTCTTTGCTAAAAGGTACTGCCCTGTTGCCACCGTTCTCATCTTCCGGATTGTTCTCGCTACTTAATGTTTCTTCGGCATTTAAGTAGTTTACAATTACCACTTTTACGGGATCGAACACTACCATTCTGCGTTGCGCAATCTTATTCAAATGCTCTCGCACACAAAATTCCAACAGTCCAAAATCAATAAGGTTCTCACGTTTTGCCACACCTATTTTATCACAAAACTCACGGATACTTTCTGGTGTAAAGCCACGCCTGCGCATGGCACTTATTGTTGGCATACGCGGATCATCCCAGCCAGTTACATGACCATCGTTAACCAATTGCAGCAGCTTGCGTTTGCTCATAATGGTATACGTCATGTTAAGCCTTGCAAACTCGTATTGTTTTGAGGGGAATATTTCTAGCTTTTCAATACACCAATCGTACATGGGTCTGTGCGGGATAAATTCCAGCGTACAAATTGAGTGCGTTATATTCTCTATAGAATCGCTTTGCCCATGCGCAAAATCGTACATAGGGTAAATGCACCAGGCATCCCCTGTACGGTGATGATGTGCATGTTTTATACGGTAAATAATAGGATCGCGAAGTAGCATATTAGTACTGGCCATATCAATCTTTGCACGTAATACTTTCTCGCCATCCTTGTATTTACCTTCCTTCATTTCAGTAAACAACTGCAGGTTTTCTTCTATGCTTCTTTCTCGATATTTATTGTTTACACCAGGTTGTGTAGGTGTGCCTTTTTGTGCTGCAATTTCTTCGCTGGTACTATCATCAACATACGCAAGCCCTTTATTTATAAGGCTTACAGCAAATTGATATAACTGCTCAAAATAATCAGAAGCATACAATTCGTTGGCCCAGTTAAAACCAAGCCATTGTACATCTTCTTTTATACTTTCAACATATTCAGTATCTTCTGTAACAGGGTTGGTATCATCAAAACGAAGATTGGTAGCGCCGCCATATTTTTTGGCGATACCAAAGTTGAGGCAAATGCTTTTTGCGTGCCCCATATGCAAGTAACCGTTGGGTTCTGGCGGAAACCTCGTGAGAATGGTTTTATGTTTTCCGTTCTGTAAATCTGCCTCTACTATCTCTTCAATAAAATTCAGGCTTTTTTCTTCACTCATAGCTTGTTCTTAATGCTTGCAAATGTAAGGTTTGAGGGGTATGATTTTTAGATAGACCTTTAAAGTTGCAGGTTCGTTGCATAAACAACGCATAAGGCAATTAGTATCATTTTTAACACGTCAACCGCTTTACTTACAATCACAACTCCAGTCCTGCGCAATATCAATACATGTAACAACGGTTACTTCATCGCCACAAGGCGCAAAAACAATACGTAAATGCTGGTTGTCTTTGCTACAGCCTTCTACTGCATATTTTTTATTGCAAATCATTTCCCTGCAACTCGCTTTTTTTATAATTAACAGTTCCATTAACCAAAATATCTTTTACCTCAGATTCCTCAATATGCCTGCATTGCATGCGGCATCTTGAATGTTTGCTATATTTTATGTAAGATGGGTTGCGGTTGAGCCCCCGCGTTTGCTTGTAAGTTGCTTTAACAGTTGCAGGTGCAGATGTTTTTAAAATATTGTCTTTGTGGCTCTTTATTAACAGGGTAGCAATTGCAAGCAGAATAATGAGTATGTAAGGTAAAAATTTTCTGTTCATGACCTTTGTCAAAATTGTTAATATGTGGACAATATAGTTTGCATTTGATTTTGGAAGACGAATATTCTTTCCTAAATTCATTTGACAATAATAGTAGTTTCAATGCTGGTGGTTTGGAAAATAAAAACCAGTTTAAGGAATCTCATTTAAGAAAATTTAAAAGCTATGAAAACATTATCACAAACATGGTTTGCAGATGGCTACATTGATTTTGAACTAAAAAAGTACACATTGCTGGCCTATTTACAGGAAATTGGAAAACACTTTAATGAAAATAAATTATATCCTCAATTGGCTGACCTTATATTTCATTATAACAATATTGTTGCCTTTAGGGAAAACAAAAAATATTTACAGGAACAGTTTCCCAAAAGACTAACAGGAATACAAATTGAAAAATTGCAGGTGTTATATGAAAATATGATTGAAGATGATGAATTGATGCAGGAGTTGGAAGAAATTATAAACTATTCAGCTTGTACTATGAACCAGGCAATAAAAAGTGGTACAGAAATTTATGAGTTTGTTGAGAATAAATTAAACATACAGCCTGTAGGCATTATGCCGCTTGAGCATCATGAAGGTTATTTTTTTCTTCGCGAAGGAAGTGCGGGGAACACATGGGTGTATCAATACAGGCTTAGTATTTTTGAAAAAAAGGAAGAAAAGTACCGTACTATGCGAACTGATTTTGTAGACGTATGGCAACGGAATTTTGTGAATACCTATCATAGTATAAAGGCAGAATTGATACGCAAAAAAAGCGATTTTTCCAATCCTGCCGTATATTCTGTAGAAACGGATCTTACTTTTCCTATTGAAGAAACACTATTACCAATAGCAAAAAGAAGCCTTGTCAGGTACATAACAATAAATAAATAATTTTAAGGGAACAGTTTTTGTAAATGACTTTAAAAGTGTAAGTTGCATCATCTTAGGAATTAAATTACAGATATCTAAAATGTTAGTTTTTAGTAACAAAAACTTCATTTGCAAAATATACTAACGTTTCTGCCTTAATTTATTACCTTTACGAAACAATGTAGTGTATGAGACATTTGAATTTTACAAAAATTTTTACAATTCTTTCTTTTTCTTTAACAACACTTTCTGTTGATGCACAAAGGGTTCGTGCAAACGTTGGCCTTGGTGTAAGTGCTTATCTTGGAGATCTTGTTCAAAGTGCCCCAGTTTTAAAAGAGGTATCGGGTACGTTAAGTATTGGCGGAACATATGATATTACGGAACAACTTCGAGGTCGGTTAGGAATTTCTATACTTGGTGCAAAAGGCGACGATAAATTTAATGCTCGTCAAGATTACAGGGAGAGAAATCTTAATTTTAAAACTTCCATTTGGGAAGTTGCACTTATGGCCGAATATGATTTTTTAAACAGAGCCGATTACTCAATTGTTCCTTACATATTTGCGGGGCCTGGTGTTTATCATTTTAATCCAAAAACCACTGATAATGCGGGTAATACCGTGGAGTTGCAGCCTATAGGAACAGAGGGACAAAACCTTGCTGCTTACGCTGATAGAAAATATAATTTAACCCAATTAAATTTACAATTTGGTGCTGGTATACGGTATGAGGTATCTGAAACTTTTAGTCTTGGTGCTGAAGTATCTTTTCGTAAATTATTTACTGATTATTTAGATGATGTAAGTCATGGTGCTTACCTTACAAAAGAGCTTTTGGCAGCTAACCAAGTAACAGCAGCTCAATTATCGTACAGAAAAGCTGGTTTTTATGATGAGGGAAAAGCTGCTGCCCCCAGAGGAAATCCAAACAAAAAAGACTTCTTTTATACTTTTCAAGTAACCGCCTCTTTCAGGCTTGATGGTTTACACTTAGGAAGAGATCTTGACTTTTACTCTACTGGTAGCTACCGTACAAGAAGTAAAACAAGAAATCCTAAGAACGTTTTTTAATATCAATACAGTAGTAACAATATTAAAAATAAAGGCTGCCAAAAATGGTAGCCTTTATTTTTTGATATACTCCTAAATAAAACGAGTTGTTTTATTTAGAGTCTTGATTTAAGCAATACTCACGATCCATTTTTAAAAATGTTGTAGTAATTGGTGTAGGCATGTCAGCACTTATGGGAAATGCACTTGCAATTGGGGCAATTGTAAGATCGCCAGGTGCATATGCACAACTTGCTGCTGGCAGTGCTTCTGCAATTGCTAGTTGTTTTACAGATTAAATAAACAATGCGTCATTTAGTAATTCAAAAAGCTAAATGACGCATTATAAATTAAATATATCACCGTCTATAAAATTATGGAAAAAAAAATTAGAGTTTCAATTCAGCTCATATCTACTATACTATTTTTCGGGGGGCTTTTTTTTTATTACAAAAATCAATCCCACGAGATCACAAAGTGGTTATTAATTTCTGGAATATTTCTTTTTTCGGTCTATCTATCTTTCTTTCAGAAAGATAGAAATGATTTTACTATTAAACTTTTGTCTGGTTTAATTTATTCAAGTTGCTTAATTCTAATATATTCTACATCATTAGGGTTATCAATATATTTGATTTTATTATCAATTCTTCAAGTCTACTTGTATAAAAAAACAGAAAAAAATAATAGCATTTAACAAACTTAATATTATGCTGGGGTATAAATGCAGTTCACTTTTTTAATTTATTACAGGATTAATATTGTTCTATTTTATTATACTACCAACAAACATTCATTCTAACAGTTAGTTTATTCGCTTATCGGTTAAATAATTCGCTGGTTTAAAAATATTACTAACCCTTATTGTTGCTTGTTTTACTTTAAAGCACTGGTATTTATAGAATTAATCTAATCAATCCCACAAACCATATAGCTACTATCGCGTCATCGTTCAGACAACAAAAAAATCCCCAGTTAAATTAATAACCAGGGACATTAAAACTATTTAAGTAACTGTGCTAAATTATTTTACTTCAACTTCAGCACCAGCTTCTTTTAATTTAGTAGCAATTTCTTCAGCTTCTGCTTTAGAAACACCTTCTTTAATTGCTTTTGGTGCGCTGTCAACTAAGTCTTTAGCTTCTTTCAAACCTAAACCAGACAATTCTTTAACTATCTTAACAACAGTTAATTTGCTTGGTCCACCGCTTACAAGAACAACATCAAAAGATGTTTTTTCTTCTACAACTTCAGCAGCAGGACCCGCAGGGCCAGCAACAGCAGCAGCAGCAGCTGGTTCAATTCCGTAATCAGCTTTTAAAATGTTTGCTAACTCTTGTACGTCTTTTACAGTTAAGCTTACTAAACTTTCAGCTAAGGCTTTAATATCTGCCATAATGTTTAAATTTTTTCCGCCTTCATAGTTTGAAGACTCCGGCGGAGGTTTTAAAAAAATTTGCCTTTATTTTCCCTCAGGCCTGGGATATTTTTTCTGAAGATGAAAAAATTATCAAATCACCCCATCTTCAAATTTTCAAATTTATTCAGCAACTGCTGCACCTTCCTTGCCTTCGTGGTGGTGCAATAAAGCAGCCAATACACGTTTAGCAGGAGATTGCAATAAGCCAATCACTTCACCAATTAATTCATTCTTGGTCTTGATTTTAGTAAGTGCATCCAGTTGGTTGTCACCTGAATATACATCACCATTAATGAAAGCAGCTTTTAAAACTGGCTTCTCACCTTTACTTTCTTTACGGAAAGAAGAGATAATTAAAGCTGGTTCTTTAGGGTTTTCAGAAAACAATAATGCAGTTACTTTATGCAAACTGTCATAAACACCAGCATATTTTTCTGTATCAAGGCCTTCTAAAGCTTTTTTAATCAAAGTGTTCTTAGCAACTTTCATTTCCACCTGCTTGTCAAAACAAGTACGGCGTAATTTGGTAACCTGTGCAACACTCAGGGCTTCTGTATCAGTAACATAAAAGTTACTGTATTGACTGAACTTCTCTTTAAGAACTTCAATCACTTCATTTTTTTGTTCTTTAGTCATTTCACTAAATTATTTGTACCCGGGTCATTTCATTTCGCCAGAGGCGTTACGATCGCCAGGATTAGTTTGATAATGCTTTTGTATCTAAGGTAATGCCAGGGCTCATTGAAGTAGCTATGCTTGCACCTTTAAGGTAAGTACCTTTTGAGGTAGAAGGTTTTAACTTAATGATGGCATTGATAAATTCTGTACTGTTTTCAGCTAATTTTTCAGGCGCAAAAGAAATACGGCCTATTGAAGCGTGAACGATACCGGCTTTATCAACTTTAAAAGCAATTTTACCACCTTTAACTTCGTTAACAGCCGCTGCAACATCATTAGTTACAGTACCTGTTTTAGGGTTTGGCATTAAGTTACGTGGCCCTAATACTTTACCTAATTTACCAATTTTAGGCATTACAGACGGAGTTGCGATAATTACATCAACATCAGTCCATCCACCTTCAATTTTCTGGATAAATTCATCCAAACCAACAAAATCAGCACCTGCTTCTTTTGCAGCGGCTTCTTTATCAGGTGTACAAAGCACCAAAACTTTTTTAGTTTTACCTGTACCATGAGGTAAGGTTACAGTACCACGTACCTGCTGGTCAGCTTTTTTAGGGTCAACACCTAAACGAAGGTGAAGATCAACAGAGCTATCAAATTTGGTACAGTTAATTTCTTTTACCAGTGATGTTGCATCTTTAAGGGAATAGTTCTTATTCTTATCCACCTTAGTATTGGCAACCTTTCTTTTTTTAGTCAACGACATTTTTTGAATGATTTAGTAAGGTGAATAATTAGTTTTTCTCCCAAGGGGCTTGTCCATCAATAGTAACGCCCATGCTGCGTGCAGTACCAGCAACCATTTTCATAGCGCTGTTAAGTGTAAAGCAGTTAAGGTCAGGCATTTTGTCTTTGGCAATAGCTTCCACCTGCTCCCAGGTAACTTTACCAACTTTGCTGCGGTTAGGCTCTTTACTACCTTGACCAACAGTTAATTTTGCAGCTTCCATTAATTGAATTGCGGCGGGGGCAGTTTTAATAACAAAGTCAAAAGACTTGTCAGTATAAACTGTAATTAAAACAGGAACAACTTTTCCCATTTTATCCTGGGTTCTTGCATTGAATTGTTTGCAGAACTCCATAATGTTCACACCCTTAGAACCGAGTGCAGGCCCAACTGGAGGAGCAGGATTGGCTTGACCGCCTTTCACCTGCAGCTTCACGTAGCCGGAGATTTCTTTTGCCATTTTGTTTACGATTTATTGGTTATAGCGTTCAGACGATATGCCCAAACTCCCAAGATCAATCATTCTTTTTTATCGAAAGAACTTTTTGGGAGCGCAAAAGTAGGGGTTTTACAGTAGAAATAGTTTAAAATTTTATGGCACCAGCAGCAGAAGCCTTATTGAGCTTGGGTTGCGTCGCACACTGCGGCGCTTTTTATTTTATCAACTATACTTTTCCTCTAAATCTACCTCTCCCCGCCTCTCAAATTCTTACTGTACTGTCACAGTTTCCAATAGTTTCTTAAGACCTTGAAGGGTTAACTCGTTATAATTATTTATGTAGGCTATTATATTGTGGTATGCACTAAATTCTTCTTTGGTATGCATGGTGGTCAATACCACACATTTCATTCCTGCATTTTGGGCAGCTTCCACACCTTTGGGCGCATCTTCAAATACAATACAATTTTCAGGGGCAACTTCCATCAGTTCAGCCGCCTTTAAAAAAGTTTCAGGGTGAGGTTTGCTTATGGCAACATCATCTGCACTTACCACAGCTTTAAAATATTTTTCAAGGCCAAGATTATCAATAACAAAATTGATATTAAATGGAATGGCTGCCGAACCTATTGACATTGGAACACCTTCATTATAAGCATCATCAAAAAAACGCTGCAAGCCATCTATTAATTTAAGCTGCGGCAGGTAGGCTTTTTGGTAACGCTTTTCTTTTTCAATGCTCCATTTGTCCATTTCTTCCTGTGTAAAGCGGCTTTCGCCAAAAATGCGTACCAGCACTTCGCTGTTTTTGCCGTACATCTCTTTTTTTACATCGGCATAACTAAGCGTTGCCCCAAGATCATCAGTTAATATATTGTACCAGCCTTTAGCGTGATATTCCATATCGTCAATCATGGTTCCATTCATATCAAAAATAAATCCTGTTTCTTTTTTTATTTCAGTCATAATACATAAGTAAGGTGCAAATTTAAGGGTTGGTATAAAGGCTATCCAACAGCAATTAAACTGTACAATTCGTTCTCGTCAATTACTGTAATTTTCTTTCCATCAATTTTTATAATTCCCATTTCCATAAACTCGGTAAGCATTCTAAAAACTGTTTCATAAGTTGTGCCTGCAAAAGAAGCAATGTCCTGTCTTGATAATAGTATATCTATATAACCGTCTTTATGCAGCCCAAATTTGGTTTTAAGGCGTATCAAGGCGTTTGCAATTCTTCCTTTCACGCTCATATGTGCAAGGTCTCGCATTTTTTTCTCCGACTCCTGTAACTCGTCAGCAAAAAACATCATTAAGTGGTAAGCATATTCGTGATTTACTTTCAGGGATGCCTTAAAAAAATCAAGATCAATAAAACAAACAGTAACTGGCTCAAGTGCTGTAGCTGAAATGGGGTAATGGGTATCGTTGCCCAATCCCCTGTGGCCAAAAATGTCACCTTTCTTGGCAAATCTCACAATTAGTTCCTTGTCGCCCCATTGTTTATGAACCTTTACGGTTCCACTATATATAAAATACATGCCTGCTACCACCTCATTTTCATTAAATATTCGCTCACTTTTCTTATAGTTAAATATTTTCCTATTTGAATCTATTGCTGGTAACCATTCCTTTAAACAAAGCCTGCAAAAGGTGCAACTTTTAAGGTCGCAGGTATTTTTCTGTTTTGCCATAAATTATTAATGATGTATAATAAGTTGATTATTATTTGATTAGCTAAAATTCGTTTGAAACAACGTTTAAACATTCAAAGCAACCGCTTTTTATTTATAAAATATCAATGTGCCAAAATTAAGCCCCTATAACAAATTACAATAAATTATATCTATATTTTTTAAAGAATTATAATTGTAAATTCAAATGTAGTTTATATTTTTATGACGAAAATCATATTTTAATAGGTATTTATTGAAATTTGGCTCTTTTGTTATTAAATATGTTTTATTTTAATACAACAATTGCTGCCAATTATATTTTCTCTTATTTATAGTAAGCTTATGAAAGTTGTAGTAATTGGTAATGGAATGGTTGGTTACAAATTTTGCGAAAAATTAGTCGCTAAAGCTAACCCTCAACAATTTGAAATTGTGGTTTTTGGCGAAGAAATTCGCCCTGCCTATGACCGCGTTCACCTAAGTGAATTTTTTGCAGGCAAAACTGCCGAAGATTTGTCTATGTCCCCTCTAAGCTGGTATGCAGATAATAATATTAAACTGCATTTGTCAGATCCCGTTCAAAGTATTGATCGCGAAGCAAAAACAGTCCACTCCTATCATGGCATTACAGAAAGTTACGATGTACTTGTTTTAGCTACTGGTTCTTCCGCTTTTGTTCCCCCAATTCCTGGTGTTGAAAAAGAAGGTGTATTTATCTATAGAACTATAGAAGATTTGGAACTGATGCAGGCCTATGCTAAAAAAGCAAAAAAAGGTGCTGTAATTGGTGGTGGCCTTTTAGGTTTGGAAGCTGCAAAAGCAATGCTTGACCTTGGCATTACAGATACCACTGTAATAGAATTTGCAACACGCCTTATGCCCCGCCAGATTGACGATGCGGGATCTGGTATTTTAAAGAATAAATTAGAAACCCTTGGTTTAAAAATATGTACCAGCAAAAACACTTCTGAAATTTTAGGCGAAAGTGCTATTTCAGGAATGCAGTTTACTGATGATACAAAGATTGATGTTGACATGCTGGTAATTTCAGCAGGCATTAAACCACGCGATGAGCTGGCAAAACTTTGCGGCCTTGAAGTTGGTCACCGTGGTGGTATTGTTGTGAACGAGAAATTACAAACCGCTGACCCTTCCATCTACGCTATTGGCGAGTGTGCTTTATATAATGGTATGATTTACGGCCTTGTTGCACCAGGCTACGATATGGCTGAAGTGGTTGCAAGTGGCCTGGTAAGCGTTGAGAAATCATTCCTTGGTTTTGATATGAGTACCAAACTGAAACTAATTGGTGTGGATGTAGCGAGTTTTGGTGATCCTTTCATTCAAAACAACGAAACAAGAACGGTGGTGTTTGAAGACACGTTGAAAGGTGTTTACAAACGCATCAACATTAGTGGTGACGGTAAATATTTATTGGGTGGAATATTGATTGGCGATGCAGCAGCATACAACATGTTACTGCAAACCTCAAAAAATAAAGTTGTTCTTCCTCCAAACCCTGAAGATGTAATACTTGGAAGCCGTGGCGGCAGTGAAAGCGCCGAAAACGGTGTATTAAGCTTACCCGATGAAGCAATTGTTTGTAGCTGTGAGAGCGTTACCAAAGCTGGCATTTGCAGTGCCGTAAGCGAAGGTGGTTGCGAGACCATTGATGCTATTAAAAAATGCACCAAAGCTGGTACAGGTTGCGGCGGTTGCGTACCAATGGTTAAAGACCTGATGCTGCACACAATGAAAGCACAGGGCAAATATGTTCGCAACGTTATCTGCGAACACTTTGCTTATTCACGCCAGGAATTATTTGATCTTGTCAAGATCAATCAACTTAAAACTTACGATGAAGTTTTAGATACTTTAGGCAAAGGTGATGGTTGCGAAATTTGCAAACCCCCTGTTTCTTCTATCCTTGCCAGCCTTTGGAACGAGAACATTCTTGCAAAAGGCAATGACACTGCACAAGACAGTAACGACCGTTTTCTTGCAAACATTCAAAAAGGTGGTTCTTACTCTGTAGTTCCAAGAATTCCAGGTGGTGAAATCACTCCAGACAAACTGATTGTTATTGGCTCTGTTGCTAAAAAATACGACCTCTATACAAAAATAACCGGTGGTCAGCGTATCGACCTTTTCGGCGCACACTTAACCGACCTTCCAAAAATTTGGGAAGAATTAATTGCTGCTGGTTTTGAAAGCGGCCATGCTTACGGCAAATCGCTTCGTACCGTAAAAAGCTGTGTAGGCAGCACCTGGTGCCGTTTTGGTTTGCACGACAGTGTAAGCTTTGCCATTCAAATTGAAGAACGTTACCGTGGCCTTCGTTCACCACACAAATTAAAATCAGGCGTTTCTGGTTGCATCCGCGAATGCGCAGAAGCACAAAGCAAAGACTTTGGCATCATCGCTACTGAAAAAGGCTGGAACCTGTATGTATGTGGCAACGGCGGCAGCAAACCTCAACATGCACAACTGCTTGCAACGGATCTTGACAGTGCAACGCTTATCAAGTACCTCGACCGTTTCCTGATGTTCTATATAAAAACTGCCGACCCTTTAACACGTACCGCTACATGGTTAAATAAAATGGAAGGCGGCATCAACTACCTCCGCAATGTGGTAGTAAACGACAGCCTTGGCATTGGCGAAGAATTGGAAAAAGAAATGCAGGGCCTTGTTGACAGCTACAAATGCGAATGGAAAGAAGCCGTTGAAAATCCTGAAATACGCAAACGCTTTAGCCACTTTGTAAACGCCCCTGAAGAAAAAGATCCAACTGCAAAGTTTGAACAAATGCGGGAAATGAAAAAAGTAGCAGACTGGAAGTAGTGAGTAGTGAATTGTGAGTGGTGAATGGTGAATAAACAAAATTTCAAAATCTGCAATCAAAAAATATTAAATGGAACAATCTGCAAGTAAAGAAGGTTTATTACAAGACTCCCTTTTAGGGGCAGGGGGTAAATGGTTCCTCGCCTGCAAAGTTGAAGATGTACCAACCAATGGCGGTGTATGTGTAAAGTATAATGATGAGCAGGTAGCCTTGTTTCATTTTACAAGAAGGGGCGAATGGTACGCTACACAAAACCTTTGTCCGCACCGCCAGCAAATGGCATTAAGCCGAGGTATGATTGGTACACAAAACGATGAACCTAAAGTGGCCTGCCCCTTCCATAAAAAAACATTTTCGCTTGTTACTGGCGAGTGTTTGCAGGGCGACGAATGTTCTATTAAAACATATCCTGTAAAAGTGAGTGACGGCTTGGTATATATAGGAATAACTACAATCCAATAAGGTTTTTGAAACCTTATTGGATTAAAAATAAAAATCCTCAAGAGATGGCTGTCTCGTTGAGGACGTTTTTAAAGCTCTGATTATTTAACCTTAAAACACAAAACTAAGATGTTTAGAAAACATGTACCAAAAGTTTTATTATCAACGGTAGCGCTTGTGGCTGCAGGCACTACGGTTGTTAAAGCGCAGTTTACCCTTACAGGCCAACTGCGTACACGTACTGAAGTAAGAAATGGTTTAGGCAACCTTGCCCTTGCAGGGGCACAAACTGCCGCATTTACTTCGCAAAGAACCCGTTTAAACTTTGGTTATAAATGGGACAGGCTTACAGTTGGCATAGCAGTACAGGATATTCGTGTTTGGGGGCAGGATGCTTCCACTATTTCGAATAACGATGGCAACAAGTTAATGCTGCATGAAGGATGGGCAGACCTAACCCTTGCCAACAAAGCAGACACCACTATTAAATTCAACTGGTTTGACCTTTTGAGTTTAAAAGTCGGACGCCAGGAACTTGTTTATGATGATGCACGTTTAATAGGAAACTTAGACTGGTTACAACAGGCTCGCAGGCATGATATGGCTTTGTTAAAAACCGTACACCATGGCTGGCAGGTTGATCTTGGTTATGCCTTTAACCAAAATACAGATGGCTTTGGTTACGCAGGTACAGGTTATGTTCCAGGTAATGTGCCTTTATATGCTAAAAGTTCTGGAGGTGTAGTTTTACCAGTACCTGCAACAGGTTTTGTGCCAATTACTACTGGCGGTTTTGTTACCAACAACAGTTCTAAAACAGGTGCCCCTGTTTACACAAATCCACCAAGTACAAATGCGGCAAGTGCAGATTATAAATCTTTTACAAGCCTATACGCAAGCAAGAAATTCAATCAAACAAAAGTAGCCGCCTTGTTCTTTAACGACAATTTTGGCAAATCAAAACTTGACTCACTTGGCGATGGTTATGGTGGTCAGTTATACGGCAGAAGGTATGTAGCAAGCAGTGCTGCTGATGCCTATGATTATTCTGGATATTTCAGCCGCTTTACGTATGGTTTGATGATCAACCACACACTTGGTAACGCTTCTGGCTTTGGCAAAATTGCCATACAGGCCGCTTACTATCAACAAACTGGTAAAGATCGTGGTGGTTTAGAATTAAATGCTTACCACTACAACCTGCAGGCCACTTACCAAAAAGGCAAGTTCAGCTTTACACCAGGTATTGATGTTCTTTCAGGTAATGATTCAAGTATAGCTGCTAGTAACAGCAAACGCTTTGACCCATTGTATGGCACTCCGCATAAATTCTGGGGTTACATGGATTATTTCTATACAGGAACCAACTCACCTGCAGGCGGGTTATTCAACCCTTATTTCAAGGTAAAATACACTTCTAACCTGCTAACGCTTAGTGCAGATTATCACACTTTCAGCACTGCGGAAAGAATGAGAAATACTACCAATAAAAAATTAGGTGATGAAATTGATTTACAGTTAACCTATCAGATGAACAAGTTTACCAATATGGAACTTGGTTACTCTGTAATGTTTGCAACAGATAATATGACAATTGCAAAAGGGCAAACAGCAGCTGTATCTACAGCTTACAATAAAACAGGCACCTGGTTTTACGCGATGTTGAAATTCACACCAGATTTCTTTTACGCAAAACCAGTAGCTATTAAGCAATAATCCTTTTCATCTATCATCATCCACTTTATTAAAACAACAACAATGACCTTCATTAAAAATATATCAAAAGCTTTACTGGCAGCGGCTTTGCTTCTTGTAACAGCATCTTCTTTCTCGCAAAAAAAAGTTGTAAAACTTGGTTTTATTGCTCTTACTGACTGTGCGCCTTTAGTGGTGGCAAAAGAAATGGGTTTGTTTGCCAAATATGGTGTTGAAGTTCAGTTAACAAAAGAAGCTTCATGGGCTGTTATTCGTGATAAAATTCTTAATGGCGAACTGGATGGTGCCCATTGTTTGTACTCAATGCCTTTTTCTGTATACACAGGTATTGGTGGTAAAGCAGGCTCTGAAATGCGTATAGCTATGACGCTTAACAACAATGGCCAGGCAATTACTTTATCTAAAGATTTTTGTGGTCTTGTTGGTTTTAAAGAAACTAAAAAAGTAGCTGCCGCTGTTAAAACGGTTCAGGCAAGAAAGGAAGTAACTTTTGCAATGACGTTTCCTGGTGGCACGCACGACATCTGGTTACGTACATGGCTGTCAGCTTGCGGCATTAACAGCAAAAGCGTTGGTATCATTACTATACCACCTCCACAAATGGTTGCCAATATGAAGGTTGACAACATGGAAGGTTTTTGTGTAGGCGAACCATGGAATGGTGTTGCAGCACAACAGGGCATTGGTTACACACATATCGCTTCACAGGATATCTGGAAAAATCATCCTGAAAAAGCATTAGTAGTAAACAAGGCTTTTTCTGAGGCTAACAGGGAGGATCTTAAAAAAGTAATGATGGCTGTTTTGGAAGCCTGCAAATGGCTTGATAACATGACAAACCGTAATAAAGCAGCTTCCTTCTTAACCAAACCAAATTATGTTAATGCAGCGTTGCCTGTGATACAGGCAAGGTTGATGGGCAGCAACGATTTGGGTTGCGAATTAGGTGTGCAGAAGTACAAAGACGATTACATGATTTTTCATAACAATGGTAACGTAAACGCACCAAAAGTTAGCTATGGCATTTGGTTTATGTCTCAATATGTAAGGTTTGGCTACCTGCCTGCTTTACCTGCCAATTACAAAGAAATAGCTGATAAAATAATTATGCAGGATTTGTACGCAGAAGTTGCAAAAGCAATGAGTGTAGCGGTTCCAGCAGATGACATGAAGCCTTTTAAACTGAACATTGAAACGGTAACATTCGACCCTAACAATCCAAAAGCTTATATCGCAGCATCACCAAAATAGAAGTTTCACGCAAAGGAACAAAGGATACAAAGGCACTAAGTTTAAGCTGCCCTCATTCTTCTATATGACAGGTTTTTACACACTAACGATTTTCTCATAGGTTCTATTTGTTTTAGTTTTTATCTAACGGTTGTTTGCCACGTGAAAAAAGTTCTTATCAATTATTTATCAACTTTTCTAATCCCTCTTTAGGGGTTAGGGGCTTAAAACAAACAAAATGAAAAATGCATCCCTAAAAGCGCTTTATTCCGTTGGCTATTTTGTAGCAGGAATGGTGATATTGATAGCAATCTGGGCATTGGTAAGTAAAGTAACTAAAAACGAGTTGCCCACCCCTTATGCAACATGGAAAGTATTTACAGGCGAAGTAATACAGCAGCCTTTTCAAAACGATGCTGATGTAAAAGGTATCGGCACCAAGCTATTCAGTTCTCTTGGTCGTGTAGCTATTGGGTTTGGCCTTGGAAGCCTTGTAGCAATCCCATTGGGTTTGCTGTTTGGCTCCAGTCAAAAAATCATGAATGTATTTAATCCCATTATTCAAATATTACGCCCTGTATCGCCACTGGCCTGGTTTCCATTAGGTCTTGCCATTTTCCAGGACAGTCCAAAAGCAAGCATCTTCATGATATTTATTTGCTGTCTTTGGCCTACTTTAATAAACACATCCTTTGGTGTTTCATCCATACCTGAGGATCATAAAAATGTAGGCAAAGCCTTTGGCTTTTCTACCTGGAAATACATCACACGCATCATGCTTCCTTTCAGCTTTCCGCACATTTTCACCGGCCTTCGTTTATCTATTGGTATTGCATGGATGGTAATTGTTGCAGGCGAAATGTTAAGCGGTGGCAGTGGCCTTGGAAACTTTGTTTGGGAAGAAGGGTTTAATGGAGGAAGTACCGCCAAAATACTGGTAGCCATTGTTATCATCGGTTTAGTAGGATTATTGCTGGATAAGCTTTTCAACGTTCTGCAAAAGAAAGTTTCTTATACACCATAACGTCATTTCGAGGGATCGTGCCCGAGAAATCTAATCATTAAAACAGCAGATGTCTCGTGCCTCGACATGACGTCTAACTAGCCATAAAGGAAAACATTCAATATAAATCACTCATCATGACAACGACTATCAATCCAAAAAATCAACATATCGCAGACAGTATTATTGAACCTGTTATCAATCCATCTCCCGCCATCAACATCAACAATGTTACCGTAAGTTTTAAAACACCAAAAGGTGTTTATACTGCTGTTAAAGAAATTGACCTGCAGGTAAAAAAAGGTGAGATCGTTGCACTGATAGGGCATTCAGGCTGTGGTAAATCTACCCTGATGGGAACCATCAGCGGCATGGTTTCGCCAACAGAAGGCGAAGTGGTTGCCAATGGAAAGGTGGTTAAAGGGCCTGGACCAGACAGGGGCATTGTTTTCCAGAATTATTCCTTACTGCCTTGGCTTTCAGTTTACAGAAATATTTACGAAGCTGTTGATAGCGCCATGGTAAATATGAGTGCTGCAGAGAAAAAAGAACTGGTAGAGAACAACCTTAAAATGGTAAAGCTTTGGGATCATAAAGACAAATTACCTGGTCATTTATCTGGCGGTATGAAACAGCGTGTGGCTATTGCAAGGGCCTTCGCCATCAACCCAAGTATACTTTTATTAGACGAACCATTTGGTGCTTTGGATGCACTTACAAAAAGCAGTATGCATGTTGAATTGCTGAAATTATGGAACCTTGATAACCGTGAGAAAACCATTGTTATGGTAACACACGATATTGAAGAAGCCATCTTTTTATGCGACCGCGTAGTGGTAATGAACAATGGCCCCGCAGCAACCATCAAAGAAATTGTTGACGTAAACCTGCCGAGGCCCCGCAACAAAAAAAATATTGTACATGATGAAGAATACATGCGTATCCATGACAAATTATTGAACCTCTTGATTGATAAATTTTCGATTGAAGATTAAGGAAAAACGTAGATTTAATCACATATCCTATTGCCGCCCAAAAAGAAGAAACTTAGCACTAATGAACAATACACAGCCTCTTGACAAGTTACAGTTATTCAGTCTTAAAGGCGTGCAGATGCGCACTTTCCATATTACATGGCTCACCTTTTTTGTATGCTTCTTTGGATGGTTTGGTTTGGCACCATTAATGCCAACCATACGTGCAGATTTGGGTTTAACAAAACCACAGGTTGGCAACACAATTATAGCAGCGGTTTCTGCTACCATTTTTGCTCGTTTATTGATTGGTAAACTTTGCGATACCTGGGGGCCACGAAAAACCTACACAGCATTACTTGTTATTGGAGCATTTCCTGTGATGCTGGTTGGTCTTGCGCACAGCTACGAAACCTTCCTGTTGTTCCGTTTGGCTATTGGTGTAATTGGTGCCTCTTTCGTAATTACACAGTTTCATACATCGGTAATGTTTGCGCCAAAAATAAAAGGTACTGTTAACGCCGTTGCCGGCGGATGGGGTAACCTTGGTGGCGGTATTACCAATATGTTGATGCCCGTAATATTTGCAACCATTGTAGGTTTTGGATACACAAAAGCAGAAGCATGGCGTTATGCAATGGTTTTTCCTGGCATCATGTTATTGGTAATGGCTTTTGTATATTACAAATTCACCAAAGACACGCCAGAAGGCAATTACAGCGAAATTAACCGTACAAAAAAAGCGGCTGCTAAAACTGACTGGAGCATTCTTGCAGACTGGCGCGTTTGGAGTTTAGCCCTTGCTTACGGTGTATGCTTTGGCATGGAAATTACGTTTGATGGCGTAGCTGCTTTACACTTCACAGATACTTTTAAACTCAACCAGTCATCGGCAGGTTTTTGGGCAGGTATATTTGGTTTCATGAACATTTTTGCCAGGGCTATCGGCGGCATTTTTGCTGACAGGATTGGTGCCAAATATGGCATGAAGGGCAAAGGGATTTTTCTTGCCGCCATGCTGTTGCTTGAAGGTATTGGTATCATACTTTTTGCACAGGCTGGTTCGCTTGAAATGGCAATTGTTTCTATGCTGAGTTTTGCCATGTTCCTTAAAATGGCAAACGGTGCTACTTACGCTATCACACCATTTGTAAACGAAAAAAATGTAGGTATGGTAAGCGGTATTGTAGGTGCAGGCGGTAATGTAGGCGGTATGTTGTTTGGCTTTTTATTCAAGTCCTCAACCATTACTTATGTGCAGGCATTTGAGTACATAGGCTATGTAGTAATTGGTGTAGCTGCAATAGTTGCTGTTACAAAATTCACGTCAGCTTCAAAAGCCTCTGACAATAATAACAAACAGGAAGAAACAGTAGTGCTTGCAGAAGAAAAAATGGCAATAGCGTAACCCATTTAAACGTGTCATGGGAACAGGCTGTAGCTCTTTATTCAACGCCTGTGTAGCCTGTGCCGAGGTAACGAGGCATCTACACTTGTACGTTTATAACATTATTGACCTTGCAGAACAGAAAAAATGGTTGCTTACAATCATAAACATAAAAAATTCCATGGTCTATCCTTTACGGCTCAATCTTAACCAAGTCTAAAAAGTTGGGTTACAGAATGTAAATAAGCCAGCAAATATTAGCCATTTTAAAAGGCAGGTTTTGCGGCACCTGCCAACAATTCAAAATAGAAACCTACAGTTGAAAAGCATACAAAGCGCCGCAGTGTGCGACGCAACAAAAGCTTAATAGTATTACAAATGCCGGCTATAAATAATTCAACCATAGTAAAACAAAATGCTTCTCTTACAGTAGAAAGTCCGCTCCTGCTTTTAAGCCCCCCTTTAGGGGCAGGGGGTAAAACAACTTGCTGCTATTGCGGCGTAGGTTGTGGTATTGTGGTACAAAAAGACAAGCAGGGAAGGTTACAGTTAGAAGGCGACAAAGACCATCCCGTAAACAAAGGTATGCTGTGCAGCAAGGGCATGAACCTGCACTACACTGTAATGGAAAAGGCAGACCGGCTGCTGTACCCTGAAATGCGTTACGGTAAAAATGCAGCAAGGCAAAGGGTTTCATGGGATACTGCATTGGACAGAACGGTGGCCGTTTTTAAAACACTAATAGAAAAATATGGTCCTGATAGTGTAGCTTTTTATGCATCAGGCCAATGCCTTACTGAAGAATATTATGTGCTTAACAAGCTGATGAAAGGCTTTATTGGCAGCAACAATATTGACACCAACAGCCGCCTTTGTATGAGCAGTGCTGTGGTAGGTTATAAAATGAGTTTAGGTGAAGACAGTGTGCCAGTTAGCTATGACGACATTGAATTGAGCGACTGCATTTTTGTTGCAGGCGCTAATCCTGCATGGTGCCACCCTATTATATGGCGCCGTGTAGAAGCTGCGAGGGCTGCAAATCCTGACTTCAAAATTATTGTAAGCGATCCACGCAAAACACAAACCTGTGCTATTGCAGATGTTCATTTGCAACTGAACCCAGGAACTGATATTGTGCTTCATCACGCCATTGGCAGGGCATTGATAGAATACGGAAATATAGATACAGACTTTATACAAAATCATGCAGAAGGTTACGATAAATATGCAGCCACTGTAATGCTGAAAAGCATTGAAGAAGCAGCAGTTATTTGTGGCGTTAAAGCAGTAGACATAAGGCTTGCAGCCAGATACATCGGCGATGCGAAAGGCTTTATCACCATGTGGACGATGGGCTTGAACCAAAGCGTTATTGGTGTAAACAAGAACCTGAGTTTAATTAACCTGAACCTTATTACTGGCCATATTGGCAAACCTGGCAGCGGGCCATTTTCATTAACTGGTCAGCCTAATGCCATGGGTGGCAGAGAGGTTGGGGGTTTATCCAATTTGTTGCCTGCGCACCGGGACTTAACCAAGGCTGAAGACAGGGCTTACGTTGAAAAATTCTGGGGTGGCACCACCATCAATCCAAAGCCTGGTTTATCAGCTACAGAAATGTTTGAAGCCCTGAACGATGGCAGGTTAAAAGCCGTTTGGATTATTGCTACCAATCCTTTGGTAAGTATGCCGGATGTACGCATGGCTGAAGAAGGTTTAAAGAAGGCAAAGTTTGTAGTGGTACAAGATATGAGTGCCAATGCAGAAACTTTAAAGTATGCAGATGTAGTACTGCCTGCTGCTACATGGGCGGAGAAAGAAGGTACTATGACCAACGCTGAAAGGCGCATCAGCTACTTACGTAAAATAACAGATGCACCTGGCGAAGCTTTAGCTGATGCCGATATATTGTGCCGCTTTGCCAACAAAATGGGGTTTAACGGTTTTGGGTTTAACAGCGTCGCAGATATTTATGCAGAACACTGTGCTTTAACGGAAGGTACCAATACAGACATCAGTGGTTTGAGCTATGAGATACTTCGCGAAAAACAATCCGTACAATGGCCTTATCCTAAAGGCGAAAAAGGCAATGGCACAGCACGTTTGTTTACAGATAAAATATTCCATACCCTTAACAAAAAAGCCATTATCCATTCTTTTGATGATGCCAATCAATCAGAGCCTTTAACTGGTAATTTGCCTTTGATTTTAACCACAGGAAGAATACGCGACCAGTGGCATACCATGAGCCGCACAGCTAAGGTAAACAAGCTGAACCAGCATATTGCTCAGGCTTTTTTAGAGATACACCCTGAAGATGCTGCTGCAAGAAATATTAAACAGGATGACCTTGTTGAAATCATCAACAATCGTGGCGCTGTTCGTGTAAAAGCAAAACTTACAGAAGATATAAAACAAGGTGTTGTCTTTCTTCCCATGCATTGGGGTAAAGTGTTGAACAGCGATTTAAACCGCGCCAATAATCTTACCAATAACCTTGTTGACCCAAAAAGCAAGGAACCTGATTTTAAGTTCACGGCGGTACAGGTGGCAAAATATATAAAGCCCAAACAAAAAATTATAATAATTGGGGCTGGTGCTGGTGCATTTGGTTTTGTAAAGAGCTACAGAGAGTTGAATACAGATGATGAGATTGTTGTTTTCAGCAAAGAAAATTTTCCGTTTTATAACCGTGTGATGCTGCCCGATTATATAAATGGAACACAGAAATGGGAGCAGTTGGTAAAGATGAAAACGGAAGAAGAGTATGCTTTTTACATTAACCTTAAACGCGGTGTAAGTATTGCCAATATTGATCGTACTGCAAAAACAGTTACCGATAGCAACAAAGAAACACATAACTATGATATACTAATAATGGCCACGGGTAGCCGTGCTACTGTACTTAAAGATATTCCGCCTTTAAAGGGCGTATTTACCATGCGCAGCCGCGTAGATGCCGATAGGTTTAAGAGCCATGTAGACCCATCAAAAGGAAAAGTGGTTATTGTTGGCGGAGGCTTGCTTGGTATTGAGCTGGCAGCTTCTTTACATGAGGTAAATGTGGAAATAGTTTTAATTCAGCGCAGCTCAAAATTAATGGACAGGCAGCTTGACCAGTTGGGCAGCCAGTTGCTTGATGAAGAACTGCGTGACCGTGCCATTGACATTTATTATAACGATGAGATTGAACGTTATCTTGGTACAGATACTATTACAGGTGTACGTTTAAAAAGTGGTGCCGTAATTAATTGCCAGGCCATGGTTTGTGCGATTGGCACCACACCAAATATAGAATTGGCAAGGGCTTCAGGCATTGCATGCAAACGGGGTGTTGTGGTAAACGATTACCTTCAAACCAACGACCCAAGTATTTATGCCATTGGCGAGATCGCTGAATTTAAAGGCTTTTTGTATGGCATTACTGCTGCCGCAGAACAGCAGGCAGAAGTGGTTGCAAAATATTTAAGTGGCGATATTTCCCAGTATTATCAGGGTTCGCTACTGATGAACATTTTAAAAATGCACGGCACTACCCTATGCTCTTTGGGTATGGCAGAAGCGCCTAACGATCCTTCTTACGAAGAAGTGGTTTTTATTGATAAGGCAAAACGTTATTACAAAAAATGTATCATTCATAACGATAAGCTTGTTGGTGCCATTTTGATTGGTGATAAAACAGAGTTTATTGAGTTTAAAGAACTGATAGAAAAGAAAATTGAACTGAGCGATAAACGTTTGGCTTTACTGCGCAGCGGTAATAAAGCAGAACCTGTAATCGGCAAACTGATATGCAGTTGCGGCAATGTTGGCGAAGGCAATATCATCAATAAAATAAATGAAGGCTGTACTGAAATAAAACAACTTTGCCAGGCATCTGGCGCAGGCCAGGGTTGCGGCAGTTGCAGAACAGAGGTGCAGGCAATACTTGCTAAGATGATGGCACCTGAAGCCCCCGCCCCTAAAGGGGGGAAAACCCCCACCCCTAAAGGGGAGAGAAGAAATGATGTAGACGAGACAAAAAAGAAAAAACTTGCTTTATTCTAATAAAAAGAAGTTTTTAAATGAAAGAGATTTTTAAAAATAACGGCGTGCTTCCTCACTCCCCTTTAGGGGTTGGGGGTGCTGGGGGCATCTTCCTCTTTGAATCTGATTTTATAGCCGATAATATCCGTTGCATACCAATGATTGTTCGATATAAACTGGATGCCTGTGGCATAAAACTTACGCTAAAACAATGGAGTAAAATGAGTGTTGAAGAAAGAAATATTGTAACTGAGTTTGATTGCGACAGCGCCATCAAACTCAATGCATATAAGACTTACCTGCAACAAGTTATTTTTAAAAAATCAGGTGAAATAGCCAAAGAAATTGATGTAGAAGAAAATCCTGAATGGCTGCAAACACTGATGATTCCTGCAATTGTAGCAGAGAAAAGCAAAGAGTTCAACCTTGAAATAGCAATACAACAATGGCAGGAGTTAAATATTTTACAAAGGTTTGTACTGGTAAAACTGGCAAGGCCAAGCCATGAGAACAGGAACTTTCCACTGGCAGCAAAAGAATTTGGATTGGTTAAACACATAGGTACATAGGTAAAACAAAGGTCACATAGAACCGCTTTTAATTAGAAAAGCAGTTTATTCAAAGTCCGTTGTATAATTACAATAAACTATGTTTTCTTTTCCTCACTATGTCTCTATGTGTTTAAGCCAGCTATGTGTTAAAATAGAATAACATGCGCTACTCATTTCAATTTAAGATAAATGTTAAGGGCGGAATATTATCGCCAGGCAACCTGTTGCATATCACAGAAGCCTTGCAGGACGCAGGTTTAGAGCATGTACGCATTGGCCTTCGCCAGCAATTGCTGATAGATGTAACACAAAAAAATTACGATAAACTCATCACTTCGCTTGATAAACACCAGGTAAATTATGAAGTGAATAAAGATGAGTATCCCAACATTGTAAGCTCGTACGCCGCTGAAGACATTTTTGTAAACGATGGCTGGTTGCGGGAAGGTGTTTATAAAGACATTTTTGACCTGTTTGATTACCAGCCTAAGCTCAAATTAAACTTCTCAGATAACAACCAAACCTTCACCCCTTTCTTTAGTGGCAACATTAACTGGATTGCTTCTGCAAGTAACCAGTTCTGGTACCTGTTTATACGGTTCCCAAAAACAGATGTGCTGTACCAATGGCCGCAACTGGTTTATACCAACGATCTACCCAGGCTTTCTCAACAAATTGAGGCTACCATTTTTGAAGAAAAAGACCTGTTTTATGCCAACCATCAAGCCGATGGCCAGTTGCTGTACAATTCAATCACAGCAAAGCTTTCCATCATTTCAAAAACAATTGATGAACCATTAAGTCTGCCTGCTTTTAACCTTCCCTACTACGAAGGGTTTAACAGCTATGGCAACAAAACATGGCTGGGCATTTACAGGCGTGATGAACTGTTTGCTGTTGATTTTTTAAAAGATATTGCTACTACCTGCATGCAAACAAAAGTGGGCCAGTTGTACACCACCCCATGGAAGAGCATCATCATAAAAAATATAGAGCGTAAAGACAGGCAGTTATGGGATTTTATTCTTGGTAAATACCGTATTAATGTACGTCACGCAGCCAACGAATTAAACTGGCAGGTAGAAGACAATAACGATGATGGCCTTAACATTAAACGCCATATTATACGCGAGTTTGACAAGCAGGACGTACGCACTTTCGGCCTTTGTTTTGCGGTTAAAACCTTACCCGAAAGCGGCATGTTTGGCTCTGTAATTATTCAGCGCCAGTTTGCGATGGTACGCAAACAGTTAAAGGCTTTGGACAAATATGATATACTCTACGCTGCCAACTTCAACCCCAATTCAAAAGACTATACTGTATTTAGAAAAGATGTTTCAAAAGAGCATCTTGACACCTACCTTATATCGCTTTGCAAGCACTATTACGAACTACAGAACAAAGAGCAAACCGTTGTAGCAGCAACTTATCAATCGCAACAAAAAGAAGAAGAAAATATTGCGGAACGCCAGGTGTACCAGTGCAGCCATTGCTTAACGGTATATGATGAAACCCTTGGCGAAGAAGAGAATAATATCGCCGCAGGCACTGCATTTGCTGCATTACCAGCCACTTATACCTGCCCTTTATGCGAAGCATTAAAAGAAGATTTTGTGGCGGTGAACCATTCAGATTTAAGTTTGCTGGTATCTTAAAATTATTGCGCCACCAATAGTAATTAACATCTTTATTGTGCTGCATTATCTGTGTGAAAACGCTACAAATCAGTTAAATCACTCTTGGCATTATAGTTTTTAAAATAAGGTTTCCATTCATTGGGCATGGGTAGCAATACAGCATCAGCAATATCAAGCAGGTGTTTCATACTATGCTTTGTCAATTCTTTTTCATGATAACTTTTTAAAATGCCAGCCAGCATTGCATGGCTGTAAATTCCACATAAAGGTTCGTATTCACCATCGTTTAAAAAAACAAAAGCATCTTTACCAGGGTTGTTTTGGTATTGCTGCAACAACTCTTTTAGTACAACCTCATTCATCATTGGCATATCAACTGCAAGCAGTAAAATATCTTCAGTTGTATGTTGTTGATGAACACTAAGCAGCCCATGAACTGGCCCCCCTATGTACATATTTACATCATCTTCAATTAAATATTTTTTATCAAAATAGTCTTTATAAACAGAAGCCTGCTGCTCATTTACGCTAACGTAAACAGGCAGTTGCAGAGAGGCAAGTTTATTAAATGCAATTGTAGCCCAGGTGCTTTTATCATTTAAAATCAAACCTTTGTCATTACCCATTCTTACGCTTTTTCCACCACAGAGTACTACAGCTATCATATGTACGATTTCCAGTAAAAGTAAACAAATAGAAAGCAGATATTTTGCAGCAATACAGCTTAATTGTGTGATATATCAAGACAAAAAATCCGTAATAGTTTTACCAATCTCATTTGCTAAATCATAGTATTTTAAAACTGGCATAGAATTTACGAGAGTACAATTATCTGCGGGTGGTAACACCCAAGGTTAATAGGCGCAGCCTGGATGTTTATCCAGGCTTTTTCGTGTTCTGTAACATGCATACTTAAAACTGCTCGCCTTGTATGAAAAGATTTTTTTAAATGAAGCTGTTTAAACTTTTAATTTTCTACAAAACATGGCGGTCAAAGTAATCCATTGCAATGCCATCCATGTTTCCGTTCTCTTTTCATACCTGATTAGCAGTGCTTTAAAAGCGTCCATCCAGGCGTTTGCATGCTCT
>JANPIP010000016.1:0-22845 GCA_031424995.1 Chitinophagales bacterium
AATAGTAGTAACAAAAGCTGTGTAAACAAGTTGTACCTGTAACTATAAAAGCAGTATCCTTGTAGCAGTAGTAACAAAAAACAAGTTAATCACATTTACTATTTAACCCCAAAATCTGTCAAGCTTTTTTAGGAGGGTGCAGTTTTTGGATGCGGCACAACCATTTTCTTATGCGGCGCAACCATTTTTGGGCGGCCCTCAACCATTTTTGGGCGGCCCTCAGCCATTTTTGGATGACCCTCAACCATTTTTGGATGACCCTCAACCATTTTTGGATGACCCTCACCCATTTTTGGATGACCCTCAACCATTTCCGTATGACCCTCAGCCATTTTTGGATGACCCTCAACCATTTTTGAGTGCCTCTCACCCATTTTTGGATGACCCTCAACCATTTTTGGGCGGCCCTCACCCATTTTTGGGTGACGCGCAACCATTTCCGTATGACCCTCAGCCATTTTTGGATGACCCTCAACCATTTTTGAGTGCCTCTCACCCATTTTTGGGCGGCCCTCAACCATTTTTGGATGACCCTCAACCATTTTTACACTGAAAAGCCACTCTTAAAACGGACAACCACCCTATATTTCCCTAAACCGTATCTCATTTTATACCAATACAAACAACTTTGCGGCAATAG
Source organism: Chitinophagales bacterium (assembly GCA_031424995.1). Classification (GTDB taxonomy): domain Bacteria; phylum Bacteroidota; class Bacteroidia; order Chitinophagales; family Chitinophagaceae; genus Parasediminibacterium. Next base: position 641 of record JANPIP010000016.1, read on the forward strand.
TTAACAGATGGAAACAGTTTTAATGAGCAGGAAAAGGTACGTATCGTTGATCCTTATTTTAGGTAGTTTAACCGCCCTTGCCCCTTTTTCAATTGATATGTATTTGCCTGGGTTTCCTGCCATTGCAAAAGATTTAAACACCAGTGCAGCAAAGGTTTCACTTTCACTTACAGGTTTTTTTATTGGCATTTCGGCAGGCCAGTTATTGTATGGCCCACTGCTTGACAGGTTTGGCAGAAAAAAACCTTTATACACAGGGCTTGTAGTTTATATTATTGCATCTGTAGCCTGCTCGTTTGCGCATGATATTAATTTTTTAATTGGGTGGCGACTGGTACAGGCACTGGGTGGTTGTGTTGCGATGGTAGCTTCTATGACAATGGTACGCGACCTTTTTCCTGTAAAAGATGGTGCAAAAGTGTTCTCGTTATTAATACTTGTGCTGGGTGCATCGCCCATGCTGGCACCCACTATTGGTGGTTATGTTACCGCAAGCTTTGGATGGAGCTATATTTTTATCATCCTTGCAATAATTGGATTGCTCACATTAACAGCTTCCATTATTGGGTTGCCAAATGTTTATCAACCAGATACCAGTTTATCCCTTAAACCCAGGCCTATTTTACAGGGCTTTTATGCTGTTATAATTGAGCCGCAGTTTTATACCTATGCTTTAACTGGCGGCATTGCCTTTACAGGATTGTTTGCTTACGTTTCGGGATCTCCGCTGGTATTTATGAATGTATTTGGGGTAAACGAAAAAGTGTATGGCTGGATATTCGCTTTTCTTTCGCTTGGGTTTATTGGCACCAGCCAGATAAATACATTACTGCTGCGCAGGATGAGCAGCCAGAAAATAGTTTTGCTTGCTATGAAAGCATATACCATAGTTGGGCTTTTATTTTTATTGGTAACACTTTGCGGATGGCTGAACCTGGCACTTACTATCGTTTTTCTCTTCCTGATGCTTGCCTGTTTGGGCATTTCAAACCCAAATGCTTCTTCGCTGGCATTGGCACCTTTTACTAAAAATGCAGGCAGTGCTTCTGCCTTAATGGGTGCTTTACAAATGGGGTTGGGCGCAGCAGTATCAGCATTCCTCAGCCTGTTTGAAATACCTTCTGCAACGCCCATGGTATTGGCCATTGCAGCTTCTTCCATCCTGTCTTTATCTATATTAACTGCAGGAATAAAACGTATACATCATGGCATTAAAGCAGGCAATAGTCCAGTAATAGCGGGGCATTGATGATACCGATTCCATTGTTTATATCCCATAAAAAAGCCACATATTCAAAATTGAATATGCGGCTTTAAGTATAACTGTCTATTAAGTTGCTCTATTGAATACCAAGTTTATCCAACACCACTTTTGCCATTTTAAAAAAGGCTTCGTGGCTGTAACCTGCAATATGCGGTGTGATGATTACGTTTGGCTGCGCCAGTAGCCAGTTCAGTTGCTCCTGCTCTTCTTCAGTGTAAGTATTTAATTTTTCGTTTTCCAGCACATCAAGCGCAGCGGCCTTAATCTGCCCTTCTTTTAATGCAGTTATAAGGGCAGCGGTATCTGTTACCTTACCACGGCAGGCTGTTAAGAAATAGGGTTTCTTTTTAAAAGAGCTAAAGAAGTCTTCATTTGCATAATGAAAAGTCTCATCCGTTAATGGCAGGTGCATGCTAACAACATCAGCCTGCGCATAAATATCTTCCAGCGAAGCTTCTTTAATATAATCTTTAGCAAATCCTTTTTTGTATTTATCGTGCGCCAGCACAGTTACTTCAAACGGTGCAAGCAGTTTTGTAAACTGGCTGCCTGTGTTGCCAAAACCAATAATACCAACGGTTCTGTTTAAGAGTTCATCAGCCCTGTTCTCATCACGTATCCATTTGCCCTCTTTTACTTCAAGGTTGCTGCTGTTTATTTTGTTCATCAGGTTTAACAAAAAACCAAGGTTATGTTCTGCCACGGCATTACGGTTGCCTTCAGGGCTGCTAACGCATGTAATACCTTTTGCTTCTGCATAAGGCACATCAATCAGTTCCATGCCACTGCCCAAACGGCCTATCCATTGCAGTTGGTTGGCTTTATCCAGCATGGCAGCATCTATTTTTAACCTGGTAGTAATGATGAGCCCTGTAGCATCGCCAATAATTTCGCCAAGTTCTGCATAAGTGATAGCTGGCTTATAAATAACATCAAACCCATTACTGGTAAGGGTTTCATTTAAATAAGGATGCACTTTGGCGGTAATAATTGCTTTCTTCATCGCTTGATAATAATGATATAGTTTTAGTATGAGGTTATATTATTGTTCCATTTTTCTGCCCGTGTTCATTTTAAAACTCAGCTCAGCAAATTTTGCAAGGCTTACCTGTTCTGCACGCTTGTTAAAAAATTCATCCTTTAATACTTCTTCATCAAATAAGCCCTTCACGGCATTGCGAAGCATTTTACGCCGCTGGTTAAAAGCGGCTTTAACAAGCTGAATAAACTCCTTCTCGCTCTTAACTTCCAGTACTTCTTTTTTTCGCTTCAATTTTATAACGCCGCTCATTACTTTAGGAGGTGGAGTAAAGCTTTCAGGCGGCACATCAAACAGGTATTCCACATCGTAATATGCCTGTATTAAAATGCTTATAATGCCATACACTTTACTGCCCTCTTTAGCGGCAACGCGTTGCGCCACTTCTTTTTGAAACATACCAATTACCACAGGTACCTGGTCTTTCCAGTCAAGTATTTTAAAAAGTATTTGTGATGAAATGTTGTATGGAAAATTGCCAATTACAGTAAACACATCTTCAAAAGGGGCATCTATTTCAAGAAAATCCTTATGAATAATTTTACCCTGTATAGATGGAAAGGTTTTGTTGAGATAAGGTACTTTTTCATCGTCAAGCTCTACCGCCTTAAAATCAATGGAAGGTAGCTGCAATAAGTATTTGGTTAATGCACCTGCGCCAGGGCCAACCTCTACCAAACGCTCAAACTTATCTTCCTGCAATGCAGCAACAATCTGTTTACAAATACTCTCATCTTTTAAAAAATGTTGCCCCAGCGATTTCTTCAGTGTGTATTGCATTAAAGCAAAGATAAACTTTGAAGCAATTGGCAGGCAGTCAATCAAGCCGCTAATCTAAATGAGCCTATTCTAACAGCATTTAGGATTATTTTCGCGCTGATATTTTCATTAATACCTACGCATGACCAATACCCCATCAGTACCTTACGATGCCTTTGCAGCACCACGAATACCAGAATTCAGGAACTTTTTATTTGGCCGTTTTGTATTTATTATGGGGCTGCGTATGCTGGGTACTTTGGTTGGCTGGTGGGTGTACGAACTAACCAACGATCCCTTTGCCATTGGCCTTATTGGCTTAAGCGAAGTGATACCTGCGGTTTCACTTTCTTTATACGCGGGGCATGTAATAGACATCAGCGATAAGCGAACGCTGATGATACGCGGTGTAAGCCTTTATTTTTTTGCAGTACTGCTGTTACTAATGCTTTCAACAAGAATAAGTGCAGAACAATTCAGCAAGCATACCATTGTTTATTGCATTTATGTAATCATATTTTTTACAGGTGTTTTCAGGTCATTCACAGGGCCTACTTTTAATGCTATGGTGGGTTCTATTGTTCCAAAAAGCATTATACAAAACGGCACTACCTGGAACCAGGCCACCTGGCTTACGGCATCCGTTGTAGGCCATGCCACGGTTGGTTTTTTAATTGCAGGAATTGGTAATACAGGCGCACTGATTGTTGTTGCATGCCTTTCATTTACTGGCTTTCTTTTTTTATACAGGCTAAAACCAAAACCACCTTTAAATGAACGTGGTGAAAAGAAAACGCTTGACAGTGTAAAAGAAGGCCTTGATTATGTATTTAAAACAAAAGAAGTTTTAGGGGCGCTGTCGCTTGATTTATTTGCAGTGCTATTTGGTGGCGCCGTTGCCATGATACCTGTATTTGCAAAAGACATTTTAAAAGTTGGGCCTATTGGGTTTGGATGGTTGAATGCTGCATCTGATATAGGTTCTATGACTATCATTATTACTTTAACACTCTTCCCAATAAAAAAACAACAGGGCAAAAAACTGTTGTATGCCGTTGGCGGATTTGGCATCTGCATCATCACGTTTGCACTATCAAAAGTGTTTTGGCTTTCTTTTTTGGCGTTGATGATGAGCGGCTTTTTAGACGGCATTAGTGTAGTAACACGCGGCACCATACTTCAATTAAAAACGCCTGACAATATGCGCGGCAGGGTGATGAGTGTTAACTCAATGTTTATTAACAGCAGCAACGAATTGGGGCAGTTTGAAAGCGGCGTAATGGCCAAACTGCTGGGTGTAATTCCTTCAGTTGTTTTTGGTGGATGTATGACTATTTTAGTTGTTGCTACAACCTGGTTTAAAGCACCAAGCTTAAGAAAGATGGAATATTAAAACAGCTTACAGTGGTTGCCAACCTTTGGTAAGGTTGACAACCACTGTAAGCCAATTACTGCAATAGCAAATGCCCTTTACCAACAGGCAACTGGTGGCCTTCTTCATCAATAATGCCTTGTTTAATCAGCCAGGCTTCAAACTCAGGGGCGGGCCGTTTACCAAGTACTTTACGCACATAAGCCGCATCGTGAAAAGAGGTCGACTGGTAATTAAGCATAATATCATCTGCACCAGGCACCCCCATAATAAAATTACAGCCCGCCACGCCTAAAAGTGTAAGCAGGTTATCCATATCATCCTGGTCTGCTTCTGCATGATTGGTATAACAAACATCTACACCCATGGGCAGCCCCATTAATTTAGCACAAAAATGATCTTCAAGCGCAGCGCGGGTAATTTGCTTGCCATCAAATAAATATTCAGGGCCAATAAAACCAACCACAGAATTTACCAGCAGGGGATTAAATTTTCGTGCAACTGCATAAGCCCTTGCTTCGCAGGTTTGCTGATCAACACCATGGTGCGCATTAGCTGAAAGTGAAGACCCCTGCCCCGTTTCAAAATACATAAAATTATTGCCAACCGTTCCACGGTTTAAGGAGTTTGCAGCTTCATAAGCCTGCTGCAATAAAGAAAGGTTTATACCAAAGCTGGTATTGGTTTGTTCTGTACCGCCAATTGATTGAAAAACAAGATCAACAGGCACATTGTTATCCATTAACTGCATTGTGGTAGTAATGTGAGACAATATACATGACTGCACAGGAATGCTGTACTTCATTCTTACTTCTTCAAGCATATGCAGCAAAGTTGCTACAGCAGCGGGGCTGTCAGTTGCAGGATTGATGCCAATCACCGCATCTCCACAACCATATAGCAAACCATCTATAATACTGGCGGCAATGCCTTTTGCATCATCTGTAGGATGGTTGGGCTGCAGCCTTGTTGAAAACCTGCCACGCAAGCCAATGGTATTGCGAAAACGTGTTACTACTTCGCATTTTTGCGCTACGAGTATCAAATCCTGATTGCGCATTAATTTGCTAACGGCGGCCACCATTTCTGGTGTTAAGCCGTTGGCCAACTGTTTTAAAGTATGGGTATCTGCATCATCGCCTAACAACCAGTCTCTCAACTGTCCTGTAGCAAAATGGCTGATGTAAGAAAAGGCTGATGCATCATGAGAATCAATAATTAATCTTGTTACTTCATCCTCTTCGTAAGGAATAACAACCTCATTTAAGAATGTTTTCAGTGGTATGTCGGCAAGAGCCATCTGCGCAGCTACCCTTTGCTGGTAGGTAGTTGCTGTAACACCTGCAAGTGCATCGCCACTACGAAAAGGGGTTGCTTTTGCCAGCAAATCTTTTAAGTCACTAAACCCGTAAGTATGATTATGAACAGTGAAATGATAAGGCATTTTTGCTTGGTATTTGAGGATAATACAATTTTCAAACGGTTTTTCCACCATTTATCCTGTTAAAACTAAAGTATACCGATAAACTTTGTGTAATATTTAAGAATTCCATTACTTTTGAATCGTGAAAAAGCAGACTACCATAAAAAATGTAATGATTGCCACTCTTTTAATAATAGGTGTGCAGGTAGCATTTGCTTCTATTTCAACTACTATTATCGGCAGCGAAGATTCAAAAAATAAAAAAAGTAAATACTCTTTAAATAATTTAGGATCTTATTCACGTCACTACTCATTTTCACTTTCCAATTTAAAGGCTGGCCTGCAATTTCGCGGTACAGATATCTTCAACCAAAAGAAATTATCTTCTGGTACCGAAATGAGTTCTATGCTTCGTTTCGACAAAGGCAACACTACTTACATCATGCCTTACAAGTTCAAGGTAAAAGTGCCTAAGTTTAAAACCCCTTCTGCCGTAAATTAATTTTATCTCTTTATTATTTCAACAACCTGTAACCACTGTTGGTTGGTATGTCAAATTTAGCCTGCTGAACAGGGCTTAAATTTATTTTTACTGTTGAGTAAGTGATATTTCTTCCCTTTTCGTCTGTTGTTGTGTATTCCAATACAAAACCTGGCACATCTTTAAAAGAATACTCATACTCTTTAACCGAAGGCACTATGGCAGTAGTATAATATAAAAGGTACGCGACACCATTGGTAAGCTTGATAGTAGCGCTGGCACAATCATATCCCGCTATTCTTTTTCTGTTGGTACCTGCTGTAAAAACAGCACTATCGTATCTTTTATTATGCTGCAACCATTCATTACTGTTAAGCTTTGTAATAAATTTATTGGTACCAAACTCACGCAGAATAAAAGCAGTACTATTAAGTTTATCATAAATAACAGATTGTGTAAAAGCCGGACTTACTAAATCAACACGGCTATTATTACCTTTAATATAAACGGTTTGGGTGCTTGATTTTAAAGATGCAACACTGCTTTTACTCATGGTACTGTCAGTAGTTGATATGTTAAAACTAACCGTACATTCTGCAACAATTTTTTGTTGTGCACTGGAATGGTTAGCCATGAGTAAAACATACATTGCAAATACTGCCAGTTTATACATAATACTATTGTTTTAAAACCTTTGCAATGATAACCAAAAAAGCCCCGCTTTTCAGCAGGGCTTTTTACTTATTTTTTAGTTGTCTTATTTTTTAAATCCTGTACTTTTTTCTGGCTTTCCATCATTTGCTCGTACCGCTCCTGCCATTTACTTTTCGATTTTACTTTAGGCTTACTACGGGCCTCCTGCATTTTAGCCAATATTTTGTCATGGTCAATAATATAGGTTTGAATTACAAACTGAAGCAACAACGTAATAGTGTTTGAAACCGTGTAATACCAGGTAAGTGCAGATGGTAAACGGTTAAAGAAAAACAGCATCATAAAAGGAAAAATATACGGCATATACTTCATTGCAGGATTATCCTGCGTTGGTGTATTACCCATATTGTACAACGAAATTGCGAAGCTGGTTAATACCGCAGTGATGGTAAACAAACTGATATGATCGCCAAAACCTAAAGGAATTGAGAATGGCAGTGTTGCAATAACATCGTAAGAAGAAAGGTCCTTGCTCCAAAGGAAGGATTGGCCACGCAATGAGATATTTGAGTTAAAGAAACTGTATAATGCAAAGAAGATTGGAATCTGCAATAATGCAGGAATACAGCCGCCCAAAGGGTTTACCCCTGCTTCTCTAAACAACTTCATCTGCTCCATAGCAAAGCCTTGCTGATCTGTACCAAATTTCTTTTTAAGCGTATCCAGCTCTGGCCTTAACGCCTTCATTTTAGCTCCGCTTAAATAGCTGCCATACATTAAAGGCGCAGTAAATAAACGAATGAACAAAGTAAGCAACAAAATAGCCCAGCCAAAATTGACAACAAAGCTGGTAAAGAAGTTAAACACGTTCATAATAATGAACTTGTTTATTGGGCGCACAAAAGAGTAGATATCACGGCCAAGGTTTACGATCTTGTCCATACCTTCTGCCTGCTGCGTTAATATTTTATAATCGTTAGGACCATAGTACAATTGAAAAGGGATGGATGCAGTTGCTGCTACAGGAACTTTTAATTGCAAGGCTGCATTTACATTAGCCAGCACATTGGTGCTATCATCATCTTTTGAACGCACCCATTTAACATCACCACTTGCAAAGCTGTTTTTAGCAATTAATGTAGTATTGAAAAACTGCTGTACCACGCTTAACCACTGTGCGGGCTTCTCAAATTTGTGTTCTGTTTTTGAAGAAATATAATCAAAATCATTCCCCTCGCTGAAAGCAATATTGCTCATCTGCCTTTCATAAATAGCTGATTTTTCTGCCTGTGTAGTTTGCCAATCCCAAGTAAGGTTAAGGTTACCACCACTTAATAATTTATCTGCACCAGTTAGATTAACATTCCAGTCAATTAAATAATTATTTGGTTTGATGATGTACTGGTGTGTAATGTTTTCGCCTGTAGAATCGTTAATACTATAAGTAATGGTTTGGCTGCCATCTGCATTTTTAACAGGTTGTGAAGCAGTAAAATAAAGACCAGAAACAGAAGCTGACCCACCTTTTCCTGTATTTACTGTATATGCTATTTTATCTTTTTCATCCCCACCTAAAATAACAGGCTTTCCGTTGTAAGATGATTTGTAATTCTTTAATTCAACACTTTTTACCGTGCCGCCCTTATTGGTAAATGTAACTTTTATAACTTCATTCTCAACTACTGCAAACTGTTCATTACCAATGGCTGCACCAGCCAGGTTACCAGCACCAGCAATTTTTGCTGCTGTGTCCCTTCTTAAAGAATCAAGTTTATCTACAGGCTTTACTTGTGCTGCTTTAACCCTTGCAATTGAATCTTCTATACGCTTATTTGATTCTGCGAACGATTGTTGCTGCTGGTTACTGAAATAGAAAAATCCACCAAATAATAATACCAGTAATACCATCCCAATAATCGTATTCTTATCCGTACTCATTCTTGTTTTTTAAATTGAGCGGCAAAGGTAGGGAACGGCAATTAGATTGGGGATTGAAGTTTACCCTGCATTTTTAACTCAAAACAGGGGTAATTTATAATAAAAAACGAAATACAAAAAAGGGTACGATCAAATAGAAAATGCATGTATAATTAGAATAGTGTACCATATACAGGCTGTTTTGTAGTCATGAATAACTCACAAAGTTTTACCACATTTTGTTCCATCATGTCGGCAAGGTCTTTTTTATTGGCTTCGTAACCAGGGCCTCTTGCAAGCAAGCCACTTACTACATTTCTGCTGGAGTGTTTACGGCTGGCGTTTATTGTTTTGCTGTACCATTCTTTACCCTGCACAATACGTGCCTCTGTTTGAAAGTAGACAGAGTAATAGGCTGTTTTACTGGTACTGCCATCAGTATTGGTAGCCTTTACCACTTCATCCTGTGTAAAACCACCGTTATACGATTGCACCAATACAATAACATTTGCATTGTGCTTACGCATCAGGCTTTCTGTTACAGCATCGTTTTTATTCTGAATTTGCTGTACCATTTCTATTGTAACAGTAGTATCAATTACGGCTTTTGTTCTAAGCTTTTTTTCAACAGCATCCTGTAGCAGTACCAGGTAATTTTTAGACAACTCTGTAATAACTGCTTCCCTTTTTTTGGTTATCATCATGCCTGGCACATTAATATTACCAGCATCTACTAATAAAAATGATTTTGAGCTATCCTGTAAAGCAATTTCTGGTGGTACTGTTTTGTAAGTAACCATTGGTGGCTTGCAGCCTTGTGCACTAAGTATAACAATACAAATCACAGAAATAAAATACCTGTTCATATAAGAGGTGTTAAGCAGTTAACTATAAGTTGAGGTTATCACATTAACTCTTTCATCAGTTTATCAAAAGCGGTTTTCATTTCAGCAAGCTCCTCTTCTACTTTGGCAAGTCGAAGTTCCAGGCTGGCAGTGGTTAATTTAGCAACAGGTTCTTCTGCTATATCTTCTTCATACACACCAGGCTCACCGCCTAATAAATGCGCCCATCTTATTTCTTTTTGTCCTGCCCTTCTTGGTAATTGTGCTACAAAGGGGGTTTCACCTTCGGTTAATTTTTCAAGCTTGGCCTGCACTTCTTCCAGGTCATCAAAATCGTATAAACGGCCGGCATTGCTGTTTATTTCACCCGGGGTTAATGGCCCGCGAAGCAGCAGTAAACAAATTACAGCGCACTCTTCAGGCAGTAATGGAAATACGATGGTAAAATTATGTTTGTATTTAATGGCCCTGCTACTACCGCCCGTCGCGGTAGCTACCAGCCCTTTTTTTCTTAATGAATTAAGCGTTTCCATTACCGTCTCTTCATCGTAATCAACCACTGGTTTGCGGGAAGATTTTTGATTACACGCGGCAGTCAACCCATTCAATGTCATGGGATAATAGTCAGGCGTTGTTTTGCTTTTTTCCATTAAAGCACCCAATACACGTTGTTCTTCAGCATTTAATACAGGTAGTGTTGCACCATTTTCCATAATGCTAAGATAGGGGAGAAGGGATTTGCTGTTGGTTAGAAATTATGTTTTTAAGACACCCCACCCAGTATAAGTTATAAAAGCCAACATGAAAACAAACTGATACTAATGTCACATGAACTACTGCTCAAGAAAAGAAGAATGATTGAGTCAGTTACCGATATTTTGAAAACAGTTTTTGATATAGAAAATACAAGGTATAGAAGCACCGTTAATACCATCATAAACGGTTTCGCAGCCATATGCGCTTATACTCACCTGCAAAAATTGTTTTCTATTTTCTGGCAGGAAACCCAAATCTCATGCTATAGCAAAGATATTATAGTACAACAGTTCTTCTTTATAAATCTGCGTAAACTGCGCGAAATAAAAAAGCTACCAACGGTAGCTTCTAAATGTTACGTGCATCAGGAGAACATAATTAAAACAACCCAAATAACTGGCTGTCTATCTTACTGATAATTTCGCCCAAATGCTCTTCGTTTTCTGCAAACTTATTCTTGTCGCAATCAATAATAAGCAACGGGCCTTCCTTGTAACCATCTACAAATTTGGTATAATATTCATTTAGTTTTTTTAAATAATCAAGGCGAATATTTTCTTCATATTCACGGCCACGCTTTTGTATTTGCGCCACCAATGTTGGCACAGAAGCTTTCAGATAAATCAATAAATCTGGCGGTTCAACCATTGTTTTAAGGGTTTGAAAAAACTGGTAATAGTTGTCATAATCACGCTTACCCATTAAACCCATATCATGCAGATTGGGTGCAAATATGTTGGCATCTTCGTAAATCGTCCTGTCTTGTATTACAGTTTCTGTACCTCTTTGAATATCCAGCAACTGGTTAAGGCGGCTGTTTAAAAAGTATATCTGCAGGTTAAAACTCCAGCGTGGCATATCATCATAAAAATCCATCAGGTAAGGGTTATGGTCCACATCTTCAAACTGCGGAATCCACCTGTAATGCTTGCTCAGCATTTCAGTTAAAGTGGTTTTGCCCGCACCAATATTACCTGCTATTGCTACGTGTTTCGGTTTCTTTTGTTTTGCCATGCCCATCCCAAAAAAGGGAGAATTTTTATCTTGAATTAAAAAGTATCTTAAAAAAATGAAAGTATAGAATATCAACGATATTCTGCAAGAAAACAATTGCCACCGTTTACATAAAACCGCCGCTTAATAATTCATGCCTATTGCCTGCCTTACTTCTTTTAAAGTAGCACCTGCACTTTCCCTTGCTTTATCTGCACCCTGTTGTATTATTTTGCTTAGCAACGCTTTATTGTTCTGTATATCGGCAGCTTTTTCGCGTATTGGCGTAATAAATTTTACCATATCCTCTGCCAGTTGCTTCTTTAAATCGCCATAACGTATAATGCAATTGCCTGAACTGCTGGCATTAAAATCGTCTTCAAATTTCTGGATGGTATCATAGCCGCTCACAAGCCCCATTAATGTAAAAAGGTTCTGAATATAATCTGGTTTTTCGCTATTGGGTTCTTCAGGCCCCTGGTCAGTTTTTGCCTTCATTATTTTTTTGCGTAGCACATCATCTTCATCAGCCAAATAAATCGTGTTCATTTGGTTTTCGCTCTTGCTCATTTTACCGTTACCATCAAGGCTTAAAATTTTTATCAGTTCGCTGCCATAGTTAAAAGCTTGTGGTTCTGGCAAAACGTTTCCGTAACGGTGGTTAAACCTTTGTGCAAAATTCCTCGCCATCTCCATGTGCTGCTCCTGGTCTTTGCCAACAGGCACTTTTACCGCCCTGTGTATCAATATATCAGCAGCCTGCAGTACCGGATAAGTTAATAAACCAGCATTAACATTATCGGGGTTCATGCGTACTTTTTCTTTAAAAGTAACCGTTTTTTCAAGCTCGCCTTTATAGGCCAGCATGTTTAAATAAAGGTACAGTTCAGCAATTTCCGGCACATCGCTCTGCACATATAAAGCCACTTTTTCAGGGTCTAAACCGCAAGCCACATTTTCAGCAATAACGCGGTGTACGGCGGCTTGTAATTCCTTTGTATCAGGGTGCGTAGTAAGGCTATGCCAGTTGGCCACAAAGAAATAACAGTTATACTCATCCTGCATACGCACATAGTTGCGCATGGCCCCAAAATAATTGCCCAGGTGCAGAAAACCTGTGGGCCTTATTCCACTTAAAACAACCTCTTTATTCATAAGGCGGCGAAGATAAAAGAAAAGCCCAAAGCAACAGGTAGCAGAAAAAATTATAGCGGCGGGTATTGGGCGATAGCGAGAATTATTATCTTCCGCAATCACTCATTAAGTCAATAGTCAATAGTCAATAGTCAATAGTCAATAGTCAATAGTCAATAGTCAATAGTCAATAGTCAATAGTCAATAGTCAATAGTCAATAGTAATGAACAATGGACTACAAACGATGGTCAATGGACGATAAACGATCGACAACAAATAAAATTCTTATGATAAACGCAACCCGCCTGCAGCAACATTTTGAAGCCATGAGCCTGATTGGTAAAATTGGCGAAACCGGCACCTGCCGCCCTACCATGACCGAACTTGAAATGCAGGGCTTTGAACTTGCTTCTTCATGGATGAAGGAAGCAGGGATGACCACACGCATAGATAATTTTGGCAACCTTATTGGCAGACTTGAAGGCTCTGACCCTTCGCTTCCAGTGTTAATGATGGGCTCACATCTTGATTCACAACCTTATGGTGGCCGTTTTGATGGCGTGGCTGGTGTGCTTTGTGCTATTGAAGCTGTGGCAACACTTACAGAAAATGGCATTAAGCCTGTAAGAACTATAGAAGTAATTTCTTTTGCCGATGAAGAAGGCTGGCGTTTTAATAAAGGATTATTTGGCTCACGCGGAATTTTAGGAAAGCTGGAACCAGGTGAATTGCAGCGTACCGATAAAGACGGTATTACCCGCGAAAAAGCACTGATAGACTTTGGTTGCGACCCTACCAAATTTAAAGAATCAGAATACAAGTCAGGCGGTATATTTTGCTTTTTAGAACTGCATATTGAACAGGGGCCTATACTCGACATGGCACAAAAATCTGTTGGTGTAGTAAGCGGCATTTCTGGGCCACTTTGGCTTACGGTAAAACTAAAAGGTATGGCTGGGCATGCAGGTTCTGTACCTATGGCCATACGCAAAGATGCGATGGTGGGTGCCGCTGAAATTATTATTGCGCTGAACGAAATTGCTACACAAATTCCAGGTGCGCCAACGGTTGGCACGGTAGGCACGCTGAATGTTTTTCCTGCAAGCAGGAATATTATTGCCGAAGAAGTGGTGTTTACAGTTGACCTGCGTGACATTGACCTTGAGCGCCGCAACCGCTACGAAAAACAACTGATGGATCGTATTGAAGCCATTTCAAAAAAGCACAGCCTTACCTACTCTATTTCAGAAGATACCAACAGCGAGCCGCGTTATTGTGCAGACTGGATAAAAGAGATTATTCATAACCAGTGTAAAGCATTAAACCTTGATGCCCCTGAACTAATGAGCGGCCCTTTTCATGATGCACTAGCGTTATCTTATGCCTGTGATTATGGAATGATTTTCATTCGCTGTAAAAACGGCATCAGTCATAATCCATTAGAATATTCTTCTTATGAAGACTTGGCCATTGGTACAGAAGTATTGTATGGAACAGTATTGGAAGTGCTGAAGAAGTAGGATTCGTCATGTCGAGGCACGAGACATCTATTTCTTTATAGGATTGTATTTATTTCGTTAGATTTCTCGTTCCTCGAAATGACGTTTTATTTTGAATATTAATATTTCGTCACTAACATAAAGATTAACTGCTTTCCAAAGCTTTTTATATTCCCTCAATGCAAATCTTCCAGCAAATATTCTCCCTTCGCGAAAGAAAACGCGGCTTTCATATTATTACCGCAGAAGTGGTGCAGGCACTGCCAGCCATTGGCCAAATAAAAACAGGTATTTGCCAGGTGTTTATTCAGCATACTTCTGCATCGCTTACTATCAATGAAAATGCAGACCCTACGGTGCGTCAGGATTTTGAAATGTTCTTCAGTAAAAATGTACCAGAGAACGACCCTGACTACCGCCATGATGATGAAGGTCCAGACGACATGCCAGCCCATTTAAAAGCTGCTATGTTGGGCAGTTCTGTAACTATCCCCATTCGTAATGGCAGGCTTGCATTAGGCATTTGGCAGGGCATTTATTTATGCGAGCACCGCAACCATGGTGGCAGCAGAACGTTGGTTATCACGGCATGGGGTCTTTAGTTTTTGCAGTGGTTTTGTATATATGCAGAGGCTTTGTATTTATCCTTAGAACATTATCATAATCACAGGCAGAAGCGATAAGTACGGCAGAAATCTAATTAAGAGAATTAACTTGCACTTCCTGAAGCAAGAACACCAGGTTGTAAGTGTAGAAGAATTTTGCCAGTATATGGGCTTACAATTGGATGCAGTTTTGAAACAATTACGTTAGTCGAATTATTGTAAAAGCTATGGTATAGCTTCTCACTCTCTCACCTCAACTTTTTATTTTCTTTTACTTGTTTTACCATTTCCCTTGTAATTTCTTTTTAAGGTCACATTTGAGGTCACAAGAATAAAAAAGCAGCTATGATATATTCATAACTGCTTGATTATTAAGTGGGAGTTGACGGGGTCGAACCGCCGACCCTCTGCTTGTAAGGCAGATGCTCTAAACCAACTGAGCTAAACTCCCTTTTTTCTGTTGAAACACAATTATTTTAAGTTTTTGTATCTCCTTGTTTGTTTTGGGAGTGCAAAAATAGGGGTAGAATTAGAACAGCCAAAAATATTTTCATTTTTTTCTAAAATATTTTTGCGCAAATCAGTTTCGCTCTAATCATACAATAATTCTAAAAGCCTTGTAATTAATTATAGTAGTACTTTATTATAGTATCATCCATAATCAAATCAACCAATCATAGCAAAAAAAACAGTAAACGGCAGAGCAGCTTACTGTTTTTTAAAATGGGCATTACCAGTTACTATTCCTTGTAATAATTCTTTTTGGTATTGTTTACTTCTTCATCCCTTTCATTGCGCAGTTCTCTTATTTTAGCCCTTCTTTCCTTACCACTTAAAGTATCATCAGCTCTTACAGAAGTAATTTTATCGGCATAATCATTTTCAATATCCTGTATCGCAATGGTAAGTTTAGATGGGCGGTGTTCCATAGGCTCGTTCATAAAAGGCTGGTAACCAAACCTGTTATATAAACCATAACCATAACCAAAAGGCTGATAAAAAAAAGGTCGGTACACTGGTGCTGCTACTATTACTCTTGGTGCTGCCCTAAATCCCCCACCCCTTCCTGTGTTTGTTCTTACGCTTTTTTGTGCCTTCAGGTTCAGGGAAATCCCCACGGCTAAAAGCAGTATCATTATCTTTTTCATAGTGTGATTTTTATAACATACACTGCAAAAAACAAGCAGAGATTTGTATATACAATCAACTATAACTAAACGCTAACAAAAGCAGTAATAATACGTTCAAATCGCAGTGCGTAGCAAATAAAACTAAACCGCTTTATAACCAATAACACTATGCAAATGGCATTTATAAAACGCAGGCGGCGAAACAAAAAAGGCAACACTGTTATGTTAAATAATACAGTCAACCCTGGTTGTAAAACACTATTGTTTCTTCAGCTTGTAAACATCTTCCATATAAGCAATGCCA
This sequence comes from Chitinophagales bacterium, assembly GCA_031424995.1. Lineage (GTDB taxonomy): Bacteria > Bacteroidota > Bacteroidia > Chitinophagales > Chitinophagaceae > Parasediminibacterium. The sequence continues at coordinate 16,817 of JANPIP010000016.1, forward strand.
TTGTAATACTTGCGCAGTTCCAGGCTGTCACCTTTTACAATTACTTTATACTTACCATTAAGTATTAGTGACCAGTCAAAATCGGCTGTCCATACACTGGTATTGGTAAACGAAACTGAATCGGCCTTTGCTTCAAAATTACCAGTGCCAATTGCAGGGTAACGCGGGCTGTCACTTTGCCCTGTAAACTGGCTGCCACTAAAGGTTAGGGTAACATTGGCAACACCGCCCGTCATTACACCCATACGTTGAAAGGTTCCCTTAAATACGCCCGCAGGCTCAACAGTGGTGGTTGCTTTTTCGCAGGCTGTAACAGCCACTGCCATCATCAATACAATCATTATTCTTTTCATAATCATGTTTTTATCATTGACTTGCCATCAATCAAAATCATTGCAAACAACTTACCATCATGGTAATTTTCACATTCCCTTTTGTTTTGGTGCATACCTTTCCATTACATTTGTCCCCTCAATAAACTAACAAGCGTTAATATTTCTTTTAACGCAAACATGTTAAGGCGTAAAGTGTTACTGGTTATTTTTGTGGTGCTGCCCGTGAAAAGTTTATTGTAAACCCTATCGTATATGCGCAACTCATGGTGGAAGATACTCGCTGTTATACTGCTTCTTTATACAGGCACTTATGGTTTTTTAGTAACAATTCCCAAGCTTGACGACAGGATGCAGGAATCTGTACGTAACTTTTTCTTCCATGTACCAATGTGGTTTGGTATGATGTTGCTGCTGCTGGTTTCATTGGTATATGCCATACTTTATTTGCGAAATCCCAAAACGTTAAACGATCATTATTCTTCTGCATACGCAGCCACTGGTGCCGTGTTTGGCGTACTGGGTTTAGTTACAGGTTCCATCTGGGCCAACTATCAATGGGGGCAACCCTGGAGTGGTGACCCCAAGCAAAACGGTGCAGCCGTTGCCTTGCTTATTTACCTTGCTTATTTTGTATTAAGAGGCAGTATTACCGACGATGAAAAACGTGCACGCATCAGTGCGGTCTATAATATTTTCGCGTTCTTTATGCTCTTTCCTACCCTGTGGATATTGCCGCGCCTTACAGAATCATTGCATCCAGGTGGCCAGGGCAGCGAGGGAAATCCTGGTGTTAATGGTAAAGACCTTGCACCTTCAATGAAACTGGTTTTCTGGCCGGCAGTTATAGGATGGACACTGCTGGGCGTATGGATCACCACGCTAAAAATTCGCACACATATACTTACCGAAAAGCATTTAAACAATGGATAAATTTAAACGTATTGGCCTTGTTATAACCATGGCTTTTATTACCGCATTTGCACAGGCGCAAACAGCAGATACAACCGATGTAATGCGTAGTAACGGCAAAATTTACGTAGTAATGGCCGTAGTGGTAACAATACTTGTAGGATTGTTTATTTATGTTACAAGTATTGACAGAAAATTAAGCAGGCTGGAAAAGAAAGGATAATTTGATGTTGATGAACGAAACATCTTTTTATAAAAAAAGCATTAGCAGGTTTTATGGGGACGGGCAATGGCACTACAATGATGCTTTTGTTGTCCACAGGACTCTGTGAGCGTCTCACAGCCGATAGCTATCGGCTGCGGCGGCTGGTTCGATTTGCAGCAATACAGAGTGAGACACTCTTGAAGATTGGCTCACTCTGAAAACATAAAGTACAATTTCTGCGGTTTCCGCGCTTTCTGCGAGAACCACTAAAATGAGGATTGCCATATAAAAAATAAAACGAAAGATTATGTTACATCAAGCGTACAGCTTTTTCCAGAGCGTGGAAAAAAGTTTTGATAAAGCAGCAAAATTTACCCATTGGGAAAAAGGTTTACTGGAACAGATAAAAGCCTGCAACAGCATATACAGCATGCGTTTTCCTGTAAAAATGGATGACGGCAGAATTGAAGTGATTGAAGCCTATCGTGTGCAGCACAGTCAGCACAAAACCCCCTGCAAAGGCGGTATACGCTTTAGTGAAGAAGTAAACCAGGATGAAGTAATGGCGTTGGCAAGTTTAATGACGTACAAATGCGCTATTGTAAACGTACCCTTTGGCGGTGGTAAAGGCGGCATTAAAATTAACCCGCATAACCACAGCACTTACGAGCTTGAAAAAATTACCAGGCGTTATACCAGCGAGCTTGTAAAGAAAAATTTTATAGGCCCAGGTATTGATGTTCCTGCACCAGATTATGGTACGGGCGAACGTGAAATGGCATGGATAGTAGATACTTACCAGTCTTTAAAACCCGGCGAAATTGACAGCGCAGGTTGTGTAACAGGTAAACCAGTTAGTCAGGGTGGTGTTCGTGGCCGCAAAGAAGCTACAGGCCTGGGCGTTTTCTTTGGTATTCGCGAAGTGTGTAATATGGCTGATGTAATGGCAAAACTTGGCCTGCCTTTAGGTATTGAGGGCAAGAAAGTAATTGTACAGGGGCTTGGTAATGTGGGCTACCATACTGCGAAATACTTTCGTGAAAACGGGGCTTATGTGGTGGGCATAGCAGAACACAACGGTGCTATTTATGATGCCAATGGGCTGAATGAAGAACTGGTGTTTCAGCATAAAAAAACCAACGGTTCTGTACTCAATTTTCCTGGTGCGACCAATATATTTAAAAGCGCGGATGCCCTGGAAATGGAATGCGATATTTTAATACCTGCGGCATTAGAAAACGTAATTAATAATGAGAATGCGAGGCGTATAAAAGCAAAAATCATCGGCGAAGCCGCCAATGGGCCGCTTACCCCTGAAGCAGATGAAATATTTACAGAAAAAGGCGTACTGGTAGTACCTGATATGTACCTGAATGCAGGCGGTGTTACAGTAAGCTATTTTGAGTGGTTAAAAAACCTGAGCCATGTGCGCTACGGCCGTATGGAAAAGCGTTTTACAGAGAACATGAACCATCATATTTTAACCCAGATAGAAACCCTTGCCGGTAAAAAAGTAAGCGAAGAAGAACGCCGCTTTATTGAGCATGGTGCGGATGAGGTTGATTTGGTACACAGTGGGCTTGAGGAAACTATGATCACCGCTACAAGAGAAATTATGGACATCTGGAAAGCCAACCCCACCATTCCTGATATGCGTACCGCAGCCTATGTTTGTGCCATCAACAAAGTAGGTACCAGCTATACTGAACTTGGTATTTTCCCGTAAGGAATCAACATAAAAGCTTTTTTTTTATAAATCCCAGTTGCCTTTGGTAACTGGGATTTTTATTGTCGATAGCTACTGTCACAAAAAAGGCACCGCCAACAACAGTATTCGTTGTAAGCGGTGCCTTAAAATTATTTGCAAGATTAAAACCTATCCTTGCAAATCAAACCTGTCTAAATTCATCACTTTATTCCATGCAGCAGCAAAGTCTTTTACAAATTTACCTTGCGCATCTGCACTTGCATATACTTCTGCAATAGCCCTTAATTCTGAGTTGGAACCAAATACAAGATCGGCACGAGTGGCTGTCCATTTAGGTTGGCCAGTGGCGCGGTCGCTGCCAATGTACAATTGCTTATCGTCAGAAACTGCTTTCCATGAAGTAATCATATCCAGTAGGTTTATAAAAAAATCATTGGTTAGCTGGCCAGGGCGTGAAGTAAAAACACCATGTTTTGAACCATCAAAATTCGCATCCAAAGCACGTAAGCCGCCCACCAGCACTGTTAATTCAGGTGCCGTAAGTGTAAGCAGTTGTGCTTTATTTATAAGCAATTCTTCGGTAGCTACCGTGTATCTTGATTTGCTGTAATTACGGAAACCGTCAGCAATAGGTTCAAGGAATCCGATGGATGCAACATCAGTTTGTTCCTGCGAAGCATCGGTACGGCCTGCTGTAAAAGGAATAGTGGTTTCCTGTCCTGCATCACTGGCCGCCTTTTCAACACCTGCATTACCTGCAAGCACAATCAAATCTGCCACAGAAACTTTTTTACCGTCTGCCTGTGTGCCATTAAAAGCAGACTGTATACCCTCTAATGTTTTCAATACTTTATGCAATTGAACAGGATTGTTTACCTGCCAGTCTTTTTGAGGCGCCAGGCGAACACGTGCACCATTGGCACCGCCACGTTTATCAGAGCCGCGGAAAGTAGATGCAGAAGCCCATGCGGTAGAAACCAGTTCAGAAACACTTAAACCAGTCTCAAGTATTTTCGCTTTTAAGGTGGCTACATCAACTGCATCTATCAATGGATGATCAACCGCAGGAACAGGGTCTTGCCAGATCAGTTCTTCCTGTGGCACATCTGCGCCAAGGTAGCGTGAACGCGGCCCCATATCACGGTGCGTTAATTTAAACCAGGCTCGTGCAAAAGCATCTGCAAAGGCATCAGGATTTTCGAGAAAATGCCTTGATATTTTTTCGTAAGCAGGGTCAAGTCTTAATGAAAGATCAGTGGTAAGCATCGTAGGCAAATGCTTTTTAGCACTGTCATACGCATCAGGAATAATGCCTTCTGCATTTTTAGCTACCCATTGGTGCGCACCACCCGGACTTTTAGAAAGTTCCCATTCAAAACCAAAAAGGTTCTCGAAGAAATTGTTGCTCCATTGCGTAGGTGTTTTTGTCCATGTTACTTCCAGTCCGCTGGTAATAGTATCAGCACCTTTGCCTGTACCATAACTGTTATTCCAGCCAAAGCCCTGCATTTCCACATCAACAGCTTCTGGCTCTTTGCCTACATGCTCAGAAGAAGCAGCACCATGGGTTTTCCCAAAGCTGTGTCCACCTGCTATCAGTGCAACAGTTTCTTCATCATTCATGGCCATGCGGCCAAACGTATCACGAATATCTTTTGCAGCAGCTATCGGGTCAGGGTTACCATCTGGCCCTTCGGGATTCACATAAATCAATCCCATTTGCACCGCAGCCAAAGGTTGTTCTAGGTTTCGTGAGTGTATCTTACCATCTGCATCATCATCAGATGATAATACCGCATGTTCAGCCACACCTTCAGATCCACCCGCATAACGTATATCGCCACCCAGCCATTTTGTTTCAGCACCCCAGTACACATCTTCCTGTGGCTCCCAAACATCTTCACGCCCGCCTGCAAAACCAAATGTTTTAAAACCCATTGATTCTAAAGCTACATTACCTGTTAGTATCATTAAATCAGCCCATGAAATTTTATTACCATATTTCTGCTTAATGGGCCAAAGCAACCTGCGTGCTTTATCAAGGCTCACATTATCGGGCCAGCTATTAAGCGGGGCAAAACGTTGCTGTCCTGCACCTGCACCACCACGGCCATCGCCTACACGGTAAGTGCCTGCGCTATGCCATGCCATGCGAATGAATAATGGGCCATAATGTCCAAAATCAGCAGGCCACCAGTCCTGGGAGTCAGTCATTAGTGCGTGAAGATCATTTTTTACAGCTTCAAGGTCAAGGCTTTTAAAAGCTTCAGCATAATTAAAATCTTCACCCATCGGGTTTGATAAAGAAGAATGCTGGCGCAGAATATTCAGCTTTAGCTGGTTGGGCCACCAATGATGGTTGCGAGTACCACCGCCGCCTGCACTGTGTTTCATAGTGCCGTTATGAAAAGGGCATTTACTGATGTCGTTTGATTGTTTTTCCATATGATGTTTTTTTGAAGAAGATAAAAATATAGCATCAGGCTTATAGCCACAATCAATTCATGCTATAGTTTCATAGTTAAAAGTAATAAAGCATCCCATAACCACAGCGTTTTTAAAAGAAAGGTTGACCGTTTACCGTTGACAGTTGACCAATTGAAATAAAGGTTGACTGCTTACCGTTGACGGATAACCGAAAGAAAGGTTAACCGTTTACAGTTGACAGAAGAAATACATAAGTGCTTATTTGCCCCCTCCCGTGTTTGTGTGAAACCACGTTGTCTGAACCATGTACCGATAGATTCTGTGTTAAGCACCAAAAAGTTTTTGCATTATTTTTGTGTTTTAGGCGGTTTTTTAAGCCAGCCTGTTTAGTGGGTTGATTTCATTAGCCCACTAATTTTATACTGCCATTTTTTCCTGTATACTT
>JANPIP010000017.1:0-75139 GCA_031424995.1 Chitinophagales bacterium
ATTATTCTAAGACTAGCTTTAGAATCGTCTAAAATCGTCATCAGCAAAAGCTTGAAAATAACTTTACCTAATAGTTTCTTAACGTTGAAATCTACATCTGTCTCATCTGCAAGACTGTCAAGAAGATTGTCATCAATTAATTCAAGTATTGACTTTGCACTAACTTTTTTATTCATTAAATCGTTTTACAATAAAACGAACTCATAAATAATTTAGTCTACACTTTGAATTGAAAATATGTCAAAGAACTAAAATCAACTTCCGAACAGTTGTGGTTCTGAAACCCAAAACATGACTTTTGATGAATTGAATATATATGGAAACGAAAATAAAAGAGAGCAAATTAAAGCCAGTCGGCCAATAATGCCTTCTGCAAACATTAGCAAACATCTAGTACATCACTCCTTATAAATCTTAATCACTTTTTCGCCAGTACTTTTAATATAGCCGCGGTACATGCCTTCTGTGCAAAAAGGCATGGCAACATTGCCCTGTTTGTCAACGGCAATAAGGCCACCATCGCCGCCAAGGGCGGGCAGTTTTTTCATCACCATTTCGTTGGCGGCATCAGTTAAGTTCATGTGGGCAAATTCAACCCTGTCTGCAATACTTTTAGCCATGATTAAGCGTATAAAATATTCGCCCCAGCCTGTACAGCTAACGGCGCAGGTATTATTATCGGCATAAGTGCCAGCACCAATAATGGGCGCATCGCCTACGCGGCCAAATTTCTTGTTGGTCATGCCGCCAGTGCTGGTGGCAGCAGCAAGGTTGCCATATACATCTACAGCAACGGCACCAACGGTACCATATTTATAATCGTGGTTGCCGGGTTGCTTTAACAACCCATTTTTTTTAATGGTGTTAAGGCTGTCTTCAAGTTTGGCTTTCTGTAGCGCCTTCCAGCGGGGTTCAGTAAAAAAGTAAGAGGGGTTTACAATAATGCAGCCAGCCTGTTTTGCAAACTTATCGGCACCTGCCCCTGTAAGCATTACATGTTCTGTTTTTTCCATAACGGCTCTTGCAGCAGTAATGGGGTTTTTAACTGTGGTTACACCAGCTACAGCACCTGCTTTTAAATTGCTGCCATCCATTATGGCGGCATCCATTTCGTTACGGCCGTCATTGGTAAAAACCGATCCCTTGCCTGCGTTAAAAAGGGGATTGTCTTCCAGCACTTTTATACTTGCTTCTACGGCATCTAATGCTTTACCACCATTATTTAACACTTTATAACCCGCCTGTAAAGCTGCTTCCAGGCCCTGGTTGTAAGCTTTTTCTTTTTCGGGGGTCATAGTACTTTTTAAAATGGTGCCTGCACCGCCGTGAATAACCAGGGTAAATGCTTTTTTGTTACCTGATTGTGCCGCAAGGTTAAGCAGGCAAAAGCTTATTATTACCGATAAAAAAAATTTTCTCATAAGTTTTAAGATTGTATTGTAATTGAACTTAGTGTGTTAACCTTTATTTTTACTGCGATAAAGTAATAGTATTTGAAGCAACTTAACAAAATATCAACGCGCAGTCTATATATTATTGCCTTTGCTGTACTGTTGATACTTGTGGGTTCGTTTACCAGCCTGGTTTCTGCCACTTATTACAAACTGTTTCTTACAACTACCATTATTGTTACGCTGCTGGCATTGTGGCTGGATACTTTTAAAAAATTCCGCCGTTTTACTATGGCTGTAATTGCCATTATACTTTTACTGGTAATTGCCCTGCAAACCAGTTTTGTGCAAAACTGGGCCACAGGTATTGCTACAAAAAAACTGGCCAAAGCCCTGGGTACAGAAGTGCGTATTAAAAATATAAGCCTCTCATTATTTGACAAAGTAAACCTTGAAGGCACTTTAATACGCGACAAACAAAAAGATACCTTGCTGTATGCAGGACAGTTAAGGGTAAGAATTACTGACTGGTTTTTTGTAAAAGACCAATCGAAACTGGAACTTAAATTTATTGGCCTTGAAGATGCTGTGGTAAAACTGCAGCGTAAAGACAGTGTTTGGAACTACCAGTTTATTGCCGATTATTTTGCTTCGCCAAAGGCAAAAAAAGATACCAGTAAAGGCATTGAGATAAACCTGAGAAAGGCAGACCTTAAAAATGTTGTTTTTATACAAAACGATCTTTGGGTTGGCGAAAAAATAACAGCCAATATAGGCAGCCTTTTACTTGATGCAGAAGATTTAAAGTTTAATCAGAAAGTGTTTCATGTAAACTCTCTGCAGTTAGAAAAACCTTATGTGCGTATTGATGATTTTCCTGAATTGAGGCCTGATTCCTTAAAGCCTAAAGAAATAAACGACCCGAACGATACTACGCTTCGTTTTAACCTGGGCATCAGCTTTATGGTTAATAACCTTAGTATTAATAATGGCACTTTTATAGATGAAACTTCGCAAAGCAAACCTCTCAAGGGCTTTGATGGCGAGCATGTGCAGCTTACACAATTAAAAGGTACGTTTAAAGATTTTTCTTTTGTAAACGATACACTTAAAGCCAAAATGGACATTAGTGCAAAAGAACGCTGCGGCTTTGAGTTGAAAAGACTAAAAACCAATTTAAGAATTACCCCTCAAATAATAGAACTCGCCAAGCTTGACCTGCAAACAAACCGCAGCCGTTTGGGAGATCATTATTCTATGAAGTTCAGTCATTTTAAAAATGACTTTAAAAACTACATGACGGATGTTTTTATGGATGCCCGCTTTAAAAACACAAAGGTGAACAGCGATGATATTGCCTTTTTTGCACCAGACCTTAAAACCTGGAAGAAAGAGGTTTTTGTAAGCGGTAATTTTTTAGGCACGGTATCAGATTTTCATATCAAAAACTTCTTTATCCATTCTGGCGGCACCACCAATATTGCAGGCGATCTTGCTATGAAGGGCCTGCCGAATATTGACAAAACCGTCATCAACTTTAACCAGGGCTATATTAAAACCAATAATGTTGATATGGGCATTGTTATCCCTGCGCTGCGCAGGATGAACAATCCTAACCTGGCAGCCTTAGGTAATGTATTGTTTCGCGGCAATTTTAACGGTACCATCAACAACTTTAAAACGGTTGGCGTTATAAGCACCAATATTGGTGGTGTTGATGCCAATGTTGCCATGACATTTCCTAAAAAAGGAGAACCAACTTACAACGGCACTTTAACAACCAACCGCTTTAACCTTGGCAAATTTATTAACAGCAGCGACCTTGGTTTGATAAGCTTTAAGGGTAAAGTAAAGGGCAGTAGTTTTGATTTGATGAAGATGAAATCCAGCCTTGACGGCGCTTTTAGCCTACTTGAATTTAAAGGCTACCCCTACACCAATATTATTACTACAGGTACTTTTTTAAAGCAATATTTTAATGGTGAATTGAAAATAGATGACCCCAATCTTGACTTTACAAGTACTATTGAAATTGATATGAGCAAGGAAGAACCAAGCTTTAATATACTTGGTGACCTTGTAAAAAGCAACCTGCAAAACATACATCTTACCCCAAAGGATAAGTATGAGTTAACAGGTTTATTTGACTTGAACTTTACTGGCAGCAACATTGATGCTTTTTTGGGTTCAGTTAAAATATTAAATGCCAACCTTACCAAAGACAATAACCGCCTGAGTTTTGATTCGCTGGTGGTTACTGCGGTAGACTCAGGTACAGGTAAAACCTTAACCGCCAGCAGTAACGAGTTTACTGCAACCGTAACGGGCAAGCAATACAGGATACTTGATTTACCAGTGGCTTTTCAAACCTATTTAAACCACTATTACCCCACTTATTTTGCAGCACCTGTTGAAAAGTTAAAGGACCAGGATTTTTCTGTAAGTTTTACCACCAAAGACTTTGAAAGCTATACCAAACTTATTGATACCAATCTTACAGGCTTTAGTAATGCCAGCTTAACGGGTACGGTTAATACAGAAAAAAACCAGTTTACTTTACTGGCTTCTGTACCATCTTTCAGTTATAAAAACTACCATGTAAGCGATGCCTTTTTTAAAGGCGAAGGCACCATTGATACGCTTATTTTAAATGGCGATGTGGCCAATGTGCGCATAGGCGACAGCCTTAATTTTCCCAACTCAATTGTTAGCATACAGTCAAGCAACGACCATTCTGCCATAAGCATAAAAACCAAGGCAGACAACACCCTGAACGAAGCAAGCCTGAATGCAAATGTGTACACTTTACCAGATGGTGTGCGTATTAACTTTAAGCCATCTGAATTTGTAATAAATGATAAAAGATGGAACCTTGAAAAAGAAGGTGAAATAGTAGTGCGCAAGCATTTTGTAAGTGCAGAGAATGTAAAATTTTCTCAGGGTTTCCAGGAGATAAGAGTAGAAACGGAAATGAGCGAAGTGAACAATGCCAATAATCTTGTAGTACGTTTAAAGAATGTGGTATTGGGTGATCTTACATCTCTTGTGGTAAAAAATCCAAGAATGGAAGGTATCGCCAACGGCGAAATACGCCTGAACGACTTTTATGGCCAGTTTAATGCAGAAGCAACCATAAAAGCAGAGCAGTTTCGCCTTGATAATGACAGTATTGGTTTGGTAAATATTAAAAGCAGCTACGACAGTAAAACAGGTAAAATTCCATTCGCTATTCAATCGCCCAACGATAACTATAAATTTAAAACCGAAGGCTATTACAACCTTAAAGACAGCACCAATAAAGCCCTTTATGTGAATACACAATTAGAGAACTCGGGTATTGGTATTGTGCAACGTTTTATAGGAGATATTTTTAGTGACCTGAGCGGCAAAGCCACTGGTAACTTAATTGTAAGCGGCGATCCTTCTTCGCTAAACTTATCAGGCAAAATAAAATTAATTAATGGTGGGTTGAAAGTAAATTTTACACAGGTGTATTATAATATAGATTCTGCCAATATTGCTTTTGAGCCTGATGGCATTGACTTTGGCCAGTTTACCATTCGTGATAAATATGACAATAAAGGCACTGTAGGCGGTAAACTGTACGAGCAGAATTTTAAAAATATGGTGTTTGATTTTAACCTTAACACCAATAAATTATTATTGATTGACAGTAAAGCCAAAGACAATAAACAGTTTTATGGCAAAGCAATTGGCAAAGCCTCTTTAAGTTTAAAAGGGTCTGAATCAAATGCAAGGATGGCTATACTTGCAGAGTCAAATGACAGTTCTAATATTTCCATTAAAACATCTTCTGGTAAAGAAAGCAGCGATGCCGATTTTATTGTGTTTAAGCAATATGGCACAGAGCTGGTAAGCGAAACACAGAAAAGTAATTTTGATCTTACGGTTGATCTTGATATAAGCACCAACAGGCTGGTAAATATTAATGTAATACTTGATGAACTTACAGGTGATGTAATTGAAGCAAGAGGTACAGGCCGCCTTAAAATTGTAGCTGGCACCACTGCGCCACTAACCATTAAAGGCCGCTATAATATTGACTTTGGGCAGTATAACTTCAACTTCCAGTCGTTTATAAAAAAGCCTTTCCAGATGCGGAATGCAGATAATTATATTGAGTGGAACGGTGACCCTTACAACGCTACCATACGTATTGATGCACAGTACACTGCCACACGTGTAAGCATTGCAGACCTTATCTCTAACCAGCAGGTAAGCGGCTTAAATTCCAATACAAAATCTTTTAGAGATGATGTGTATGTGGTTGCCCATTTAAGAGATAAACTGGTAAAACCAAGCATTACTTTCAGCCTCGATTTTCCGCAAAACAACCCTGTTAAAAACGATCCCGTTTTTAGTGAATTTATAAGCAGGATAGAAAGCGACCAAAACGAAATGCTGGCACAGGCTACTTCGTTAATTGTGTTTAATTCTTTTGCGCCTTATGGCAAAGGCTTTTTGGGCGAAGGCAATAATAACGCCATTAATATGCTTGGCGTAAACACCATTACGCAGTTGCTTACCAAGCAGGTAAACAAAGCAGTTACAGGCTTCTTATACAAGCTTACAAAAGATAAAAGCATACGCTTTGATATTGGTGCTTCTGCATACAGCAACTCAAGTATTATTGACCAGGCCACAGGCATTACTGCCAGTAACAATGGCCGTATAGACAGAAGCGTGGTAAACTTTAAGTTTGGCAAAAGCTTTTTTAACGATAAACTGATTGTAAACCTTGGTGGCGATTTTGATTTTAGCCTTAACAACTCTTCCAATATTACCAATGGAAATTTTCAATGGCTGCCCGATTTTAATGTAGAATATATTCTTACGGGAGACAATACCAGCAAGCAACGCCTTAGCCTTATTGGTTTTAGTAAAAACAGTCTTGAGTTAAATGCAGGAAGCTTAGGCCGCCGCAGCAGGCAGGGTTTAAGCATTACCTATAAACGCGATTTTGAAAGATTGTTTGGCAATAAAGACGATGGCTTTATACGTGTAAAACCACCTAAAGATGCTGCACCAAAACCTGTTGATACCAGTGGTATAAAAAACACCGCAAGCGGTGGGTAGTAAAAAGAGAAAGAAAATTATGTGACGGTCTTTAGCCCTTTTTTTAGCATCGTTACGTCACTCTCCCGATAGCCATCGGGATGTACTTTCATAACATCATGAAGCAGTACTCGCATTTCAAAATTTAAACTGTTGCATCAAACTCCAAACCTAAAATCTCAAACTCATCTGTACTTTACACCAAGCGATAAACACAACCATCCAAGAATAAAAAAAACTCCACCAATGGGCGTTAAAATACCAACCCATTCAAACCCTGCAACCCCTTTATTTACCAGGTAGGTTAGCAGGTACAACGACCCACTGAAAAGGCAGATACCGCAGATAAATAAAATACCTGAAGCACTGATTAATTTATTGGGATATTCCTTGTACAACAAGGCAGATAAGGCAAGTGCAAACACATGGTAAAACTGGTAACGTACCCCTGTTTCAAAAACTGATAGTGCAGCAGGACTAAGCATATCTTTTAATTTATGTGCCGCAAAAGCACCCAGCATTACTGATAAAGCTCCTAAAAATGCTGCTGTTTTTATATATCCTTTATGCATGTATATTACCCGTTTTAATAAAAATTATTTATGCTATCTCACCGCTTCAGCAAGTTTTACAAAATCATCCACTGAACTTTTATATCCTTCAACAACATACTTTGCTTTGCTGTAAAAAGATTGCCTTTCCTTTAATTTTTTTTCTAAAAATTGTTGCAATTCATCATCTGACAAACTGCTTATCAATGGCCTGTGGGCTTTCTCTTTTTGTAATCTTTGTACCAGTATTTCAACAGGGTCATTAATCCATATCGTAATCCCTTTTTCATTCATCCAGTCAATATTATTATGAAAGCAGGGGGTACCACCACCTGTTGCAACAATAATATTTTCTACTGTAGCCAGGGCATGCAAAGCCAGTTGTTCCCGTCTGCGAAAAGAGACCTCCCCTTCTGTTTCAAAGATTTCTCTTATACTCATCAGGCTTTCCTTTTCAATTTCTGCATCAAGGTCCATCCAGTCAATATCAATGGCGGCAGCAACTTGCTGCGCCCAGTAGCTTTTACCGCTACCCATCATGCCAAGTAAAAACAATTTCATAAACCAATTTTAAACACAAAGGGCATAGTTAAGGAAAAGAATTAAACACATAGGTACATAGTGAAGAAAAGAAAACATAGCTTTTGTTTCCTCTATAGAACCATTATCATACGACATACCTAAACTTCTTAATTTGCTATGTTACCTCGGCTTTAACTATGTCTCTATGTGTTAAACCTTTTTATTTAACACATAGGAACATAGTGAGGAAAAGAAAACATAGCTTTTAGAACCATTATACTACATACTATATTCCTAACTTCTTACTTTGCTATGTTACCTCGGCTTTAACTATGTCTCTATGTATTAACCCTTTTATTTAACACATAGGTACATAGTGAGGAAAAGAAAACATAGCTTTTAGAACCATTATAATACTACATACCTAACTTCTTACTTTGCTATGTTACCTCGGCTTTAACTATGTCTCTATGTGTTAACCCTTTTTATTTAACACATAGGTACATAGTGAAGAAAAGAGAACATAGCTTTTGTTTCCTCTATAGAACCATTATCATACTACCTACCTAAACTTCCTACTTTGCTATGTCACCTCGGCTTTAACTATGTCTCTATGTGTTAACCCTTTTTATTTAACACATAGGTACATAGTGAGGAAAAGAGAACTTAGTTTGCTGTTATTAAGTTATTAATCTTTCTATTATGCTGCACCAAAGTTTAGTACTACTATGTGTCCTTGGTTTTTACTATGTACCTATGTGTTAATTAATGCTATTCATCTGGCAGATAACTATATAAATCATTTACCAATGTTTTTTGTCCTTCTTTAAAAATATTCTTACAACAGAAATTAATCAGTATTCCTTTTGGCTTTTCTAACAGGTACATATAGCTGAGTAATTGCGCTTCGTATAAAGTATTCATATTTTCAACTGCCTTTATTTCAACCGCTATCATATCCTCAACTAATAAATCAAGTTTTAAATCAGCATTCAGATGTAACCCCTTGTAGTTTATAGGTACTTTTATCTGCGATTCTACTATCAATTCTTTTGACAGTAATTCATGCATTAAACACTTCTCATAAATGCTTTCCAGCAGACCTGGCCCCAATGCTTTATGCACTTCAATTGCACAGCCAATAATCTCATAAGTTAAGCTGTCTAATAGCTTTTTGGTAATCATACTCTTTACTTTTTTTAACACATAGGTACATAGTGAGGAAAAGAAAACATAGAACCGTATCACCTTTCTGTATTCCCTATGCTTTCTCGGCTTTAACTATGTTCCTATGTGTTAAACCTTTTTGCCCCTATGTGTTTAATCATTTAAACGCGTTAATGCCCGTTAAATCCATGCCTGTTATAAGCAAGTGTACATCATGCGTGCCTTCATAAGTAAGCACACTTTCAAGGTTCATTATGTGGCGCATAACGCTGTATTCGCCAGTAATGCCCATACCGCCCAATACCTGCCTTGCATCCCTTGCAATATTGGTGGCAATTTCACAACTGTTACGCTTGGCCATGCTCACCTGTGCAGGTGTTGCTTTGCCATCGTTCATTAAAACACCCAAGCGCCATACCAGCAGTTGTGCTTTGGTAATTTCAGTAATCATCTCTGCCAGCTTTTTTTGCTGCAACTGAAAACCCGCAATAGGCTTACCAAACTGAATCCTCTCTTTACTGTAGCGAAGCGCGGTATCATAACAATCCATCGCTGCACCCAATGCCCCCCAGGCAATACCATAACGAGCCTTGGTAAGGCAGCTTAGCGGCCCTTTCAATCCTTTTATATTGGGCAGTATATTTTTCTTTGGCACACGCACATCATGAAATACCAGCTCACCCGTAGCACTTGCACGAAGGCTCCACTTGCCATGGGTAGTTGGTGTAGTAAAACCATCCATACCACGTTCAACAATAAGACCGCGTATTTCACCATTCTCATCTTTGGCCCATACCACTGCTACCTGCGCAAAGGGTGCATTGCTGATCCACATTTTGGCACCATTTAAAATCACATCATCACCGTCTGACTTAATATTGGTAAGCATACCGCTTGGGTCGCTACCATGATTAGGTTCTGTTAAACCAAAGCAGCCCAGCCATTCGCCGCTGGCCAGTTTGGGCAGGTATTTATTGCGTTGCTCTTCATTACCAAAAGCATAAATGGGGTACATTACCAGGCTGCCCTGCACACTTGCAGTAGAACGCACGCCACTGTCGCCACGTTCCAGTTCCTGCATCATTAAACCATAACTTATATAATCAAGACCGCCACCGCCATAGTCTTCAGGTATGGTAGGGCCAAAGCAACCCAAATCGCCCATTTGCTGTATTATCTGCTGCGGAAACTCAGCCCGTTGTGCATAGTCTTCTATAATGGGCGATATCTCTTTCTTCACATAATTACGCACGGTTTCACGTATCATTTTTTGCTCATCATTCAGCAGGTCGTCAAGTAAATAATAGTCAGGCGATTGAAACAGGTCTGTCTTTGTGGCCATGGTGTATGTTTTAAAATGGTGGTTGTTTTTTGGTTACCGGCTGTTGGTTAATAATTGAACTTCGTTGTCCACAGGACTCTGCGAGCGTCGCACTGCCGATAGCTATCGGCATGTAAGGCTGGATACGCTGTTCATCTTTTCACTCAATAACGGTACTCATGTTGCTTTTCAAATGTAGCGGTAAGCTTTTATGTTACCATCATTTGTTTTAGATTTAAACCAACAAAACATTGGTATGCAATTCATTAAAACGCATTGGTTTGATATTGGTTTTATTTTGTCCTTTCCTATACTTATAATGCTATGGAAACAGGGAAATTTTTTTGATAATGTAAGCAGTTTATTATGGCTTAGCCTGGTTTCTTTGTTCTGGCACCAGTTTGAGGAATATCGTTACCCAGGTTATTTTATACGGATGCTGAATACGGTAATGTACAAAAGCGATAACCCTGCTTCGTATCCTTTAAATCCCTTCACTTCATTAATTGTAAATGGGGTTATGGGGTGGACGTTTTATGCGGCCGCAGCCCTCTTTTATCAACAGGCATTATGGCTTGGCATCGCTACAATACTGGTATCAATGGGCAATGTTATAGCACATACTTTTCTCTTTAATATCAAAGGCAAAACCCTTTACAACCCCGGCATGGCAACAGCTATACTATTGTTCCTGCCACTTGCCTGCAGGTTTTTTTATATCATACACCAGCAACAACTGGTAACTAGTTTAGATTATGTAATTGGTGTGCCATTGGGTATAGCATTAAATGTGATGATACTAAAGCTGATTGACTGGTTGAAGAATATTAGATGAACTGTTTGCCTGTTACCTGTTTCCGCTTTCAACACTTCTCACTATTCACTTTTCACAACTCACCGTTTTAACTTTTTATTTTCAAGCTCGTTACTACTTTTAATTCACTAACAGCATTGGTACCAAACAACTGTTAACTGCTAATCCAACCGTCCTTTAAAAACCGTGAAGCCCGTAATTGTGGCGTGTGTTTCCTGACATAATGTTTGTTTATTAATGCCTGCAAAAACAGGAATGGACAGCTATGCTTAGCCCATAGCCAACGGTAGTATGCCCGGTAGTTTCCAATTGTTTTACAGGCATCAATTAAACAAAGGCATATACCTGCCAACAGGCTTTTACAAACAACAATTAAATACAAATCTGTTCATTTTAAATTTTAAAGGCCATGCCAATCTATTATTATTTACAGCCCAACCCTATTACGCCAGACCCTAACGACCAAAGCGCAAGGATAGCTGCCACAGGGGTACTAACCATGGAAGATATTGTACAACGTGCCAAAATGCGTGGTACCACGCTTACCGAAACCGACCTGCGGGCAGCCAGTAACTTAATAAACGAAACCATTTGCTTTGCGCTGATGGATGGTTACCATGTAAATACCCCTTTGGCCAATTATAAGCCAGCCGTAAACGGGGTATTTACCAGTGCTACCGATAGTTTTGATGCCAGCAGGCATACCAAAAAAGCCACTATATCTCAAGGGGTAATGCTGGTAGATTTTATGGAAAGAGCTACGGTAGAAAAAGTGCTGCAACCACAGCCCATGCCTACCCTGGTAGAGTATTTTGATATAAATACCCAAACTGCCAACGCCAAACTTACCCCGGGTGGTATTGGCCAGATTGTAGGCGAGGAACTAAAATTTAATGCCGCCAATGCCGCGGAAGGTATTTTTATAGTCAGCAGCACAGGCACAGCTACCAAAGTGGCTGTTATTGCCACCCGTACCGAGGGCAAGTTAATGTTTAGCATACCTGATGGGTTAGCCGCAGGCAACTATACGCTGGAAGTAAGAAGGGGCTATGGTAATGCAGGCACCATACGTGTTGGCGCATTGGCCGACACAGTACAGGTAGTATAAATAGCCAGCAGTTTTGCGAGGTAGTACTACAGGCCGCCCCAGTATTGGGGCGGCTTTTTAATGCCGTAAATGGTAGCGAAGAAAATGATAACCGATGATTTTGGAAATCATAAGTGGTGATTGTGGAAATCATCGCTTATCATCAGGAACAACATAACCGATGATTAACTACAACACAACCGAAGATGAGGAAGAACATAAGCGGTGATTTTGGTGTAGGTGGTGTGGTGGCATTTTGTTTATTAGCCGGATTATAAAAAAGATGGCTGCATGATTTCTGTTGTGTGTTATAGTTTTTTAGGAACGCCATGGAATTACTATTATTTTGGGGTATCGCTTTTGCAGATGTGATTCAATTATCTTTGAAACAACGAATGCAAACATTGTTTTCTTTTAATGAGTTTTAGACTAACCAGGAAAAGCTACTAACCATTTCTTATTGTTATGAAGATTAAAAAATTACATATTGATTCTTACAGGCATCTGCAAAATGTAGATTTCGATTTCACTTATCCCGAAGGGCATGAAAAAGCAGGCAAGCCTTTAGAAAAAATATGCATTATAGGGCAAAGCGCAACAGGAAAAACCAGTGTATTGGAGTTGATTAAGAATAGCATGTCAAATTTGAATCCAGTAGAAGTCATCAATGAAGAGTCTTTTCATATGTCTTTTGAATTAAGTTTCGATGGTCAGATAGAATGCCAAGACCTACATAATAATCTAACAATAAAAAAGAATACAATCATAAAGAATGGGAAAGAAATTATAAATAAGAATCAAGGAGGTAGTGTAGGCTATCTTATTCCTGAAGGAATAAGACTATTGTATCTAAGTAGTGAGCTAATTTCAAGGGAGGCAGTTAATATTTTTAATCAAAACCCCGTTAATATTTTTGCTGATTTAACTTCTGAAGTAGTTCCTCTAGCCTCCCAAAGAAGAAACAGAAATGAGAAATTTTTATATGAATTCGGTCAGGAAGTTAACACACAATTGTGGTTTTCGCTACTGTATAAAATACTTGACTACAGGAAGCGTTTCACACAAATGGCTTCCGAATTAATCAACAAAGGTGCGATTGGTGATTTATCCAGGTTAAATAAGAAATATGCTGAATGGTCTGCGAACAATGAGAACCCATTAGTTGCCTTCGCAAGCCATTTTAACCCAATTCTTAAAAAGCTGAACCTTGAAATTGACCTGGTAAATACAGAATATCCTATTCCTGTTAAAATGGGTAATACCGATGAAGTGATACCTGTTGCAGGATTGAGCACAGGAACGAAAGGGCTACTACTTTCTATGTTCCCTCTATATGAACTGGATACCACAGATAGCATGATTTTGATGGATGAGCCTGAAAGGTCATTATTTCCTGACCTACAGATTGACTTAATGTCCCATTATCAATCATTGGCACCAGGTGCACAGTTTATTGTAGCAACACATTCACCTTTTATTGCTGCAGCCTTTGAGCCCGAAGAAAGGTTTATTTTATATTTTGATGAGGATGGGAAAGTAGCTGTTCACAGAGGTGTATCACCAATTGGCGATGACCCGAATGACATGTTAACGAATGATTTTAATGTTAATTATTATAACAGTTTTGGGAAGGATGCATACGAACGGTATTTAAAACTTAAGAGAGATGCAACACAGGAAACTGAACCCTCAAAAAAGAAAGAACTGATGCTTGAATTAGTTGAATTAGGCGATAAATACAACTTCTGATGAGAAAAGCTTTCAAAGATCCTGCTTCGGTAATCGTTACAGATGGCTTAACATATATTCCGGGAAATTCAGCTAATAATAAAAAAATCTCTGAACTTCTGTTAACAGAGCAAAAGCGTTTCTGTGCCTACACAGATGAATTTATCAGCAGAACGGACGCAAGGGATATTGAGCATTTTAATCCAAAATTAAAAGGCACACAAAATGATAATTACAATAACTGGTTTCTTGTAAAACACCAGTGGAACAAAGAAAAAAGTTATAAGTGGGATGATAACAAGCCCATACTTCATCCTACAGCAGCCGATTTTGAAGAAAGAGTAATTTATCTTGAGGGAGATTATTCTGCTAAATCTGATGAAGATACTGAAGCAAAAAACTTAATCGCACTTTTAAAATTAGATGATCAGCCATTAGCGGATAAAAGAAAAAATTACATCAAAAGAAAGCATATAGAAGTAGAAATATGGGGATTAAGTGCAAATGACTTCTTCGCTGAACTTATCAAAACTGACCAATGCGGTGTTTCTTATACAAGGGCAATAAAGGAAGAGTTTGGTGTTGATGTTTGGCAAATGCTAAGTTGAGAATTGCTCCCAGCTCTGCGGAACTTGTAGTTCCGCAGGCATATTATGTTGCTTGCAGCAACAAACAAATAATAAAACAAATAGCCAAAGGCTATATAATAGTGCTGCGAAACTGCAAGTTTCGCAGAGCGACAGAAAACTAACTTAGCGTTATGAGTTACGAATTTGCAGAAGGATATAAAATCCGCGACCAGGCTTCCACGCATTTTCTCACTTTTACCATTGAAGGGTGGATTGATATTTTCAGCCGCCAATGTTACAGGAATATTATTTTAGACAGTTTTACATTTTGCAGAGCAAATAAAGGATTGAGATTGGGTGCTTATGTTATTATGAGCAACCATGTGCATGCTATCTGCACCGCAACACATGCCAATTTGAGTGATATTATAAGAGATTTTAAAACATTTACCAGCAAGGCTATTTCAAAAAGTATACAACAGGAACCTGAAAGCCGAAGGGAGTGGTTATTGTATATGTTTCACTTTTATGCAAACAAGTCTGCCGGGAATGACCATTTTAAAATATGGACGAACAATAATCATCCTGAAGCAATTTTCTCTGATGACTTTATGCGTTCCAAACTTAATTATATTGATACTAATCCTGTAAGAGCAGGACTTGTTTCTGAGCCTGCCCATTATAACTACAGTAGTGCCTCTAATTACGAAACAGGAAAAGGATTAATAGAAATTGATTACCTGCTTTAGAGGTTTGAAGTTTAACCGCTCTGCGGAACTTGCAGTTCCGCAGGCATATTATGTTGCTTGCAGCAACAAATAATAAACAAATAGCCAAAGGCCATATAATAATTCTGCGAAACTACAAGTTTCGCAAAGCAGTGATTCCACAGCTCCAGTGTGCGACGCCTATGGTGTTGAGGTAAGAGATACAGATAGTCCCCAAAAACTATAAACAAAAATGACAGCTAAAGCTGTCATTTTTAATATCAATTCTTTATAAACTTTAAGCAGTGGCTTCCGCCAACAGCTTCATACATTTTTCTAAACTTAGTTTCCAGTCAACCATTTCTACACCAAAGTCTTCAATAATAGAGGTTTTATCAAGTACAGAATACGCAGGCCTTTTTGCAGGCGTAGGGTAAGCGCTGGTTGGTATGGCAGTTACATTACAGGTTAGGCCTGCATTGTCTCTTATCTGCACGGCAAAGTCGTACCATGAGATAACGCCATCGTTACTGTAATGGTAATAGCCATAATGCTTGTTGCCTTTTTCAAATTCAGTAACTATTTTAAGCAGTGCTTTTGCAAGGTCGGCGGCATAAGTAGGTGAGCCCACCTGGTCGCCCACTACGTTAAGGCTGTCGCGGTCTTTCATCAGGCGCAGCATGGTTTTAATAAAGTTGGCACCATGTACACTATACACCCATGAGGTACGCACCACCACGGTATTGGGATTGTTTTGAAAAGCGAGGTCTTCACCAACAGATTTGCTAAGGCCGTAATAGTTCAGCGGATCTTTTGGCTGATTGGGCAGGTAGGGTGAAGTGCCGTTACCATCAAACACATAATCTGTTGAGATAGTGATCAGGGTACAACCAATAGCCGCACATTCTGTTGCAATGGCACCAACGCTTTCAGCATTTATTTTGTGGCAAAGTTCTTTATCAGATTCAGCCTTGTCAACAGCAGTATAGGCACCGCAGTTAATAAAGTATTTGGGCTTGTGCTGTTTAAAGAATTCAGGTATCAATTCAGGCTGACTTAAATCAAGTTCTTCCTTATCTACAATTAAAAACTCAAACTGGTCTTCGTAATCTTTTTGCAGTTGAGAAAGTTCGTAGCCCAACTGGCCGTTTTTGCCTGTGCTTACTATAAGTGGTTTCATGATAAAAGTTGACGGTTGATAATTGGCAGTTGACAAATAGTTGACAGTTGTTCTTCTGACATCTAACATCTGTCATCCTACATCTTTTTCTTTAAAGACTCCAGTAATTTCTTGAAGTGATCTTACCCCTGTAAAGCCCTTTAATATCAGCTATTACAGCATTTTCTTTAGTGATAGATGCGAAGTAAGCATCATCAAAATCTTTGTATTGTTTATGCGCCACAATTACTATTACAGCATCATAATCTGTTGCAATTTGTGGCGTTAAAGCAAAGCCATATTCATGCTCAAGTTCTTTAGTATCTGCAAAGGCATCTGTTACATCTACATTTAAATGATAGCTGTTTAAAGCCTTTACCACATCAGCAACTTTACTGTTGCGTATGTCTGTTACATTCTCTTTAAAAGTAGCACCCATTACCAACACTTTTGCTTCGCGAACATTGCCTGAATGAAGTATGATATGCTGCAATACTTTTTTTGCCACATAACTGCCCATACTATCATTTATAAAACGGCCTGCGGTAATGATTTTTGAGGTATAGCCTAATTCCGCAGCTTTGTACGTAAGATAGTAAGGATCAACACCAATGCAATGCCCACCTACCAAACCTGGTTGAAACTTAAGAAAGTTCCACTTGGTACCCGCAGCTTCCAGCACTTCAAAAGTGTTGATGTTCATCTTGTCAAAAATGATGGACAACTCGTTCATCAATGCAATGTTTAAGTCGCGCTGTGTGTTTTCAATGATCTTTGCGGCTTCAGCTACCTTAATACTGGAAGCCTTATGAACACCCGCTTTTACCACCAAACTATATACCGCTGCAATCACCTCCAGTGATTCAGCATCACTGCCTGAAACTACTTTTACAATGGTTTCCAGGGTATGTTCTTTATCGCCCGGGTTAATACGTTCTGGTGAATAGCCCAGTTTAAAATCAATGCCCAGTTTCAAACCGCTCAACTCCTCAATTATCGGTAAACAATCTTCTTCTGTACAACCAGGGTAAACAGTTGATTCAAACACCACATAGTCGCCCTTCTTTATCACTTTACCTACCGTTTCAGAAGCACGCTTAACAGCAGTAAGGTCAGGCACATTATGGTCATCAACCGGTGTGGGTACAGCTACAATAAAAAACTTCGCTTTGCCCAGCTCTTCCAGTGAATCTGTAAATACAATATCACAACCATCAAAAGCCTCTTTTGGCAGTTCATTGCTTGGATCAATGCATTGCTGCATCAGCTTTACCCTTTCTGCATTGATATCGAAACCAATAACAGAAAGTTTTTTAGCAAAAGCAAGCGCAATGGGTAGCCCCACATAGCCTAAGCCAATAAGGGCAATTTTATCCTGCCGGTTAATAAGGGTTGATGGTAACATGGGTTATTTATTGCTAACGAATTCTTTGGGTAGTTTCAGCCATTCAGAAGGTGGTAAAGATTTAAAGTATTCGTATGTTTTCTTTAAACCTTCCGCCCTGTCAACCTTTGGCTCCCAGCCCAAAATTTCTTTTGCTTTGGTAATATCTGGCTGGCGTTGTTTAGGATCGTCTTTTGGTAAATCTTTATACGTAATCTTAACAGAAGAACCTGTCAATTTTAATACTTCCTGTGCAAAATCAAGCAGGCTGATTTCATTGGGGTTACCAATATTTACAGGCTGTGCATAATCACTTAACAGCAAACGGTAAATACCTTCTACCAGGTCATCTACATAACAGAAAGAACGGGTTTGGCTGCCATCACCAAAAACGGTAAGGTCTTCTCCACGTAAAGCCTGGCCAATAAAGGCTGGCAATGCACGTCCATCGTTCAAACGCATTTTAGGACCATAGGTATTAAAGATGCGGACAATTCTTGTTTCAACACCATGGAAAGTATGGTATGCCATGGTAATAGCTTCCTGGAAACGTTTGGCTTCATCATACACACCACGCGGACCAATAGGGTTTACATTGCCCCAGTATTCTTCTGTTTGAGGGTGCACCAATGGATCCCCATAAATTTCACTGGTAGATGCAATCAATATTCTTGCGCCTTTTGCCTTTGCCAAACCAAGGCAATTATGCGTACCCAACGAACCCACTTTAAGGGTCTGAATAGGAATTTTCAGGTAATCAATAGGGCTTGCTGGTGATGCAAAGTGCATGATATAATCCAGCTTACCAGGAATATGTATAAACTTAGATACATCGTGATTGTAAAACTCAAATTGCGCCAAAGGAAACAGGTGTTCAATATTAGCAAGATCACCTGTAATAAGGTTATCCATACCAATAACATGGTAACCTTCTTTTATAAAACGGTCACATAAATGCGAGCCAAGAAAACCTGCCGCACCTGTAACCAATACGCGTTTTTGTGTAGTATCAGAACTCATTACTTTTCTTTAATAGTTTAATTAATACACCCCTTTAGGGGGCTGGGGGTCATTACGGCCTTCCAATACTTTCGTAGTGGTAGCCTAATTCAATGATATGCGATTTATCAAACAAGTTACGGCCATCAAAAATGGCTTTGTTTTTAAGACGGCAACTAATATTGTCAAAATCAGGTGTGCGGAACTCAGCCCATTCTGTTGCAATAATTAAAGCATCAGCATTGTCAAGTGCTGCATACTGGCTATCAACATAAGTAATTTTATCGCCAATAACACCTTTTACATTTGGCATAGCTTCAGGGTCAAATGCAGTAACGGTAGCACCTGCTTCAACCAAAGCATCAATTACATATAAGGCTGGTGCTTCGCGAATATCATCGGTATTTGGTTTAAAGGCAAGGCCCCATACAGCAAAATGTTTACCT
This sequence comes from Chitinophagales bacterium, assembly GCA_031424995.1. Classification (GTDB taxonomy): domain Bacteria; phylum Bacteroidota; class Bacteroidia; order Chitinophagales; family Chitinophagaceae; genus Parasediminibacterium. The sequence continues at coordinate 18,922 of JANPIP010000017.1, forward strand.
GCAAGATCGTTATTAAAATAGGCTTTTATTTTTGGGATCAGGTGAAGCTTCTGTGCTTCGTTTACTTCTTCTACCGCTTTAAGTATCTGGAAATTATATTTCACTTCTTCTGCAGACATAATCAGTGCCTGAACATCTTTAGGGAAACAGCTTCCACCATAACCAATACCAGGAAAAAGGAAGCGTTTACCAATACGGTCATCACTACCAATACCACGGCGCACCATATCTACATCAGCACCCAAACGCTCACACAATTGTGCTATCTCATTCATGAAAGAAATCTTGGTAGCAAGAAAAGAGTTGGCAGCATACTTTGTAAGCTCTGCACTCTTTTCATCCATAAAAATAACTGGGTTACCCTGGCGAACATAAGGCGCGTATAATTCTGCCATTACTTTTCTGGCACGTTCGCTGTTAACACCAACTACTACACGGTCAGGCTTCATAAAATCATCTACAGCAACACCTTCACGTAAAAACTCAGGGTTACTCACTACATCAAACTCACCTTTAAAATTAGCAGCAATAGCAGCATGTACTTTAGCAGCAGTACCTACTGGAACCGTGCTTTTATCAACAATAACTTTATAATCAGTCATTATTTTGCCAAGGTCGTTGGCAACACCCAAAACATATTTTAAATCAGCACTACCATCGGCACCGGGAGGTGTAGGTAAAGCAAGAAAAATAATGGTTGCATCTTTAACACCATCCGCAAGGCTGGTAGTAAAAGTTAAACGGCCTTCGTGAAGGTTACGCAGGAATATTTTTTCCAGACCTGGTTCGTAAATAGTGATTTCACCATTGGAAAGTTTATCCACTTTACGCTGATCAATATCAATACAGATTACTTTATTACCAGTTTCTGCAAAGCAGGTTCCTGAAACAAGGCCTACATAGCCAGTACCAACGACTGCAATTTTCATGTGCTGTTGTTTTAGTTATTATTTATATAATTTAATGTTTCTGATGCAATAAAATTCAGTTGTTCCTCATCAAGTTCTGTATGCATGGGTAGTGAAATTACCCGTTCTGTGAGCCAGTCGGTAACAGGAAGATTCACTTCATCCAACCCAAAAGAAGCAAACATTTTTTGCCTGTGGCCTGGTACAGGATAATAAATCATAGACGGTATTTTCTTCTCCGCCAGGTAAGCATTTAAACCATCGCGGTTTACACCATTTAAAACTAGTGTGTATTGATGATACACGTGGTTTGAATAAGAAGCAATTCCTGGCACTGTAATTTTACTATTGCCTTCAAATGCTTTATTATAAAATGTTGCAGCCTTATTGCGTGCTGCAATATAATTGTCAAGCTCTTTTAATTTGATGTTCAACACTGCTGCCTGTATCGCATCCAGCCTTGAGTTACAGCCAACCACATCATGATAATAACGAACAGTTTGCCCATGATTGGCAATCATTTTCATTTTATCAGCTAATGCATCATCATTGGTAAAAATGGCACCGCCATCGCCAAAGGCGCCCAAATTCTTACTTGGATAAAACGAGGTACAACCTATATGGCCAATGCTTCCCGTTTTTTTAACCGTACCATCGCTGAAAGTATAATCACAGCCAATAGCCTGCGCATTATCTTCTATCACATATAAATTATGTTCAGCCGCTATTTGCATAATAGCTTCCATATTAGCGGCATGGCCATACAAATGAACAGGAACGATGGCTTTTGTTTTTGGTGTAATGGCTTTGCGGATACTTTCAGGATCAATACAAAAAGTAATATTATCAACCTCAACAAAAACTGGTTTTAACCTTAATAAAGCCACTACTTCTGTTGTAGCAATATAAGTAAAGGAAGGAGTAATTACTTCATCGCCTGGCTGCAGATCCAGCGCCATCATGGCAATCTGTAAAGCATCTGTGCCATTGGCACAAGGGATCGTATGTTTACTGCCTGTGTAAGTATTGAGTGATTGTGTGAACGCAGCAACTGCTTTGCCGCCAATATATGCGGCACTATCCAGCACCTCATGTATCGCTGCATCTACTTCGTCTTTAATTTTTAGATACTGTGTTTTAGTATCTACCATCTGAATTGACCTCATATGCTCTTTGTGGGTGAGCAAATCTAAGGGAAAATGCTTTAAGGATAGTAACAGCTTCTAATATGGAACATGGTATTAAATGCTTTAATTTGTAGTCATAATCTGCTGACATTGAAATTCTTCTACGATATTTTTATACGCATTTACCCCTTGCTTGCAAAGCTTACAGGCATTAAAAATGAAAAGGCCAGGTTGTGGGTGGAAGGCAGAAAAGATATTTTGAGCAAGCTGGAAAAAGCTTTTGCAAACAACACTTCCAAAGTAGTTTGGGTACACTGTTCGTCTTTAGGTGAGTTTGAGCAGGGAAAGCCATTGATAGAAGACGTGAAACGTCAAACACCAAACTTCAAATTAATACTTACTTTTTTTTCCCCTTCAGGATATGAAGTAAGAAAGAATTATGAAGGTGCTGATTGGGTGTTTTACCTGCCAATGGATTCGTCACAAAATGCCAAACGCTTTTTTGATATTGTACAGCCCTCACTGGTATTGTTTGTAAAATACGAATACTGGTTTTACTATTTAAGCGAAGCCAAACAACGAAATATTCCCCTGCTGTTGGTTTCAGGAATATTCAGGCAAAACCAGCCCTTCTTTACCTGGTATGGAGGTTTTCATAAACAAATGCTGCAATGCTTTACGCATTTTTTTGTGCAAAACCAATCTTCTGCCAACCTGCTTAAAAGTATTGGTTTTGATAAAAACGTTACCATCAGTGGCGACACCCGTTTTGACCGTGTAACAGAAATTGCAGAACAGTTTTCGCCCATACAAGTAATTGAAGATTTTATTGGCAGCAGCAAAGTAATTGTTGCAGGCAGCACCTGGCTGGAAGATGATAAAGAACTGGCACATTATACCAAAAACCATCCTGAAATAAAGTTCATTATTGCGCCGCACGATATTCAGCAAAGCAGGATTGATGAATGTGTGGGGTTGTATAAAAATGTGGTTTTGTATTCGTCCATCGTTAATCGTCAATCGACCATCGTTAAACAAGAACCGAAAAACAACGATGGACAATGGGCCATGGAAGATGAACATCATTCGTCAATCGTTAATCGTCAATCGTCAATCGCTAGGCCGCAACAACAAAACAACGATAGACAATGGACAATGGACGATGGACATTCCCCCAACGTCCTCCTCATCAACAATATTGGCCTGCTTAGCAAACTGTACCATTATGCAACCATTTGCTATGTAGGTGGTGGTTTTGGTGGCGATGGGGTACACAATGTTCTGGAAGCCGCGGTGTACAATAAGCCTGTTGTTACAGGGTCTGAATATGAAAAGTATTTTGAAGCAGCAGAACTGGTGGAAGCGGGTGGAGCCTTTCCTGTTGAAAGTGCGCTTGAATTGGAAAAGATATTCGACAAGCTATTAAACGATGAGAACGCTTATTATACAGCCTCTTTAAGTGCGGGTAATTATGTAAAAAGTAAAACAGGGGCAACACAATCCATCATCAATTATATTCAGGAAAAACGCCTGTTAACCAACTGATCAAACATTTGTACTGCCTGACTTTCCTCGCTCCAGCCAAGTTTCAGCTTCAGTTCCCTTTGTATCCAGTAAACAGCCTCAGGCAAAATGGTAAAGCCTTGTATGGTTTTTAAACTGCGCTCATACATTGCCTCATCGCCACGAAACAGTTCATTAATAAACAGGTAACGATCGTTGATATTAATGGCTTTTTTTAGGTCTTTAATGGGCGTTTGTTCCATCAAAGAAGCCACTTCTTTTTTATTTTCCCTAAACCTGGCATTATAAGTGTTTTCTTGTGCTACAAGGGTATCGTTCAATGCAAAAACCTCTTTTGGCTCCTGGTGGGCAAGGGTTGGAATACTTGCAACGGTATCAAAAAAGAAAGGCGATGCTTCAAATGCTTTGGGTTCTTCTTTCGCCACAATTTCTTCTTCAGCAATAAAAGATTCTGCTTCTACAGGCTGCGGCAATTCAATAGTATCATGCACTTCTACTTGCTGTTTCGCTTCTTCAACGGGTGTTTTTATGGGTATATGATGCGCAGCAGGCATGGTTACCGCCACTTTACTGCTGCTGTTAATGATTTGTTTGTGATGCAATTCTGCCACCAGCATTTGCGCTGTGATGAGCAATTTATCGCTGCCTGCTTGTTGTTGAAGTTGTTCCTGCAACCGTTGTATAAGAATATCCACTCTTTCCATGGGATATGATATTTTTGGCGTTAAAACGAATAACCTGAACCTGGTCAAAGTTACTAACGTTTTTTTCATCAATATATTATACATGTTTATAGAACCTAACCTGAGCGGCGAAAGAAGAGGCTGGATAGAAGTGATTTGCGGAAGTATGTTTAGTGGAAAAACGGAAGAACTGATACGCCGTTTAAAGCGCGTAAAGATTGCCAATTTAAAAGTGGAGATATTTAAACCGGCCATTGATATACGTTACGATGAGAACAACGTAGTAAGCCACGATTCCAATGCCATACAATCTACCCCAATAGATAACAGCCAGACCATTTTACTGCTGGCGCAGGATGTAGATGTGGTAGGTATTGATGAAGCCCAGTTTTTTGATGATGAAATAAAGAATGTTTGCCAAACACTGGCTTTACGTGGCATACGCGTAATTGTTGCAGGGCTTGATATGGATTATAAAGGCAAGCCTTTTGGCCAGATGCCCAACCTTTTGGCTGTGGCAGATTATATTACCAAGCTGCACGCGATTTGTGTTAGGTGCGGCAATATCGCCAACGTCTCTTACCGTAAAACGGAACAAGGCGGCCAGGTATTATTGGGCGAAAAAGATACTTATGAACCCCGCTGCTGGAAATGTTATGCTGAAGGGGAAGAGGGGAAGAAGCATTGATATTGCTGGACTACAAGTCCATTGCTCTTTACACCTGATTGCAAATCAGGACTAAAGAATAATACAAAACCACCTCTTAACATTTTGATAATGCAATAAAACAATTTATTGCACAGCACAAAAATCTATTTTTGCCTTCAAACAATTTTCACCTTGTGCAACAAGAACTCACCAATCACCAACTCATCAAAGCATTGCATCAAGCTGATGAAAGTTCTTTTGCATACATCTACAACAAATACCACCAAGCAGTATTCAAGAATATCTGTAAACTAATAGCCAACCAACAAGAAGCAGAAGATATTTTACAAGAAGTATTTATTGCCTTGTGGCAAAAAAAACAGCAACTCACCGAGAATCATTCAATAGCTGGTTGGTTATTTACCACTAGCTACTTTAAAAGTTTAGAGCAATTAAAAAAAGCGGTGAAGCTAAGTATGAATGAGCTGACAGATGCTCATGCAGAACTATATACCGAGCCAACTGAAAACCTAAACCACGAAGTTGAATATCACCAAAAAGTAACCAAACTTACTAATGCCATTGAACAGCTATCACCACAAAAACAATTGGCCTTTAAACTCTGCAGATTAGAAGGTAAAACCTACGAAGAAATAGCAAGCATCTTAAACATATCGGTAGATACAGCTAAAGAATATGTAAAATCTGCCTCAAAACTATTACGCCAAACTGTCGCAACGCATCAATTAGCAACTACCACATTGGGGCTAATTGCCTTATCTATTTTCCTAGAAAATTAACAACTATACATTTGGTAACAATTTGGTAACGTTAAACAATATCCCCCTTTTTAGCATTTTGTTCATTTAAGTATAACAATGGAACAAATACGCATATTAATAGAAAAGTTTAACGCTGGCACTGCTTCTTTAGAAGAAAGAACACTTCTGTTAGAATTGTTGGCCAGCAAAGCGCCTGAACTGCAACATTTACTTGCCACAAATTATTATAAAGATATTGAGCTTGGTAACCCAGTATTATCGCAGGAAAAATCTCAAGCAATATTCCAACTCATACAAGCACATAAAGATGCAGCCATCGTTACCGAAGACATTTCTAATACAAAAGTTATCAAAGCATCTTTTAAATGGGTACAGTGGGCAGCCGCAGCATCTGTTATTGCCATTACCATTATTGGCAGTTGGTATTTTGGTAAAACTATTACCAACCAATCGTTATCAAGTATTAGCGCACCAACGCAACCAACCTTACAGCAACTAACCAATAGCGGCAATAACGCCAAATCGTTCACTTTAGCAGATGGCACAACCGTTACACTATCTGCCAAAAGTGCCATTTCATACTATCAACCATTTGTAAAAGCAAGAGACATTAGCCTTACTGGTGAAGCTATATTTAAGGTAGCTAAAGATGCTGCCAAGCCATTTTCGGTTTATGCTAATAATATTGCTGTTACTGCGTTGGGTACAACATTCAAAGTATCCAGCTTTAATCAATCAGTAAACGTGGTATTGATGGAAGGCCGTGTAGTAGTAAGGCCAACAGACGCTTCATTTGCCATGAAAGATACTTACTTACAACCTGGGCAACAATTGGCTATTAACAAATTAACTGGTACGTATGCACTAAGCAACACTAACAATAACAAAAAGCAGCTTACAAAAACAGCACAGCAAATGGTTGCAAACAAGCAAGTAAGCCTAACATTTAACAAAACACCATTAACAGAGGTGATTACAAGTATTGGCAATCGCTACAACATACTGATACAATACAACAAACAAGATGTACAAAACCTATCATTTACTGGGGCATTTGTACCAACTGACTCATTACAAACCATACTAACCATTATATGCAATACCAACGATTTGGCTTATAAGCTAGATAAGGGCATAGTCATTATCAGCAAACAATAACTGTATTTTATAACAATTTAAAATAACGTCTCAAAAGGCGACCGCTAAACTATTGCCTTTACTTTTTAAACAAAAAACAAAAACAATATGACAAACAATTACAAAAAATGGCTACTTGTTGCAATACTTGGCTTACTAAACATGGGCTTGTATGCACAGCAACTAGCACAAGTAAAAGGAACGGTCGTTTCAGAAAGTGGCGACATGCTAAATGGAGTAAGCATAACCATTAACCAAGCTGGTAGCACTACAAAACAAACAACTACTACCAACGAAAAAGGTTTATTTACTATTACAAACTTAAAGGCTGGTACTAAATACAACTTTACTTTTAGTTATGTAGGCTATCAAGATAACAGTGTGGTTAATTATTTGGTAAACAGTGGTGATAATAATTCGCTGTTAGTAAGGTTAAAACAAACAGTTTCTAACCTTAACGACATTGTAGTTGTGGGTTATGGCACCAAACAAAAAAATGCAGTTACAGGTGCTATATCAACTATTAAAGCTTCTGAATTTGCTAGTAGACCCGTTACACAAGCATCACAAATATTTTATGGTTTAGTGCCTGGCATTTTTGCAAATGCTAATACTGGTGAGGCAGGTAACGGCCAAACTACCTTTAGAGTAAGAGGTGTAGGCACATTAAACGATGCTAGTGCTTTGGTTTTGGTAGATGGTATTGAAGCACCTATTGACAATATTAGCCCAAATGATATTGAATCTGTTACTGTGTTAAAAGATGCTGCAGCAGCCGCAATCTATGGTTCAAGGGCTGCCAATGGTGTGGTTTTAATTACTACCAAGCGTGGTAAATTCAACACAAAAATTAAGGTTGACTACAATGGGTATTATGGTACATCTGCACCAACAATTTTACCAAAAATGGTAACGGATAATGCTACCTATTTGCAATTATATAGAGAAGCAGCGGCAAATACCAATGTAAGCACTGCTGGCATAACAGATGCAGATATTGACCGTTACAAAAACCTACCATCTACCAATTGGTTTGATGTAATTTTTGATAAAAATGCCCCAATTCAAGAACATACCATTGGTTTAAGGGCAGGTAACGAAAATCTATATACTTATATTTCTTTAGGTTATCTAAATCAAACTGGCATTATTAAAAAAACTGGTTTTGAAAGATATAATACAAGGATAAACCTTGATGCAAAAATTAGTAACCGCTTTAAAGCAGGTACATCATTAGCTTATAGCTATTCTCAAGCAGCTTTAGCAACTAAAGAAGGTGCTGAATACCAAGCCAACAGTACGGATGTAAACTCGCTTAATGGAAAAGGAAGCCTTGCTTTTGAAGGGGCTTTAACACAACACCCTATCAACCAAGTGTATGATTCTTTAGGTAGATATGCTACCCTTGAACAAAAATTAGGCGTTCAAAGAAACCGTAATAATGGCCAGGCGATATTGGACAATGAAACACTAGCACAAAAGGATTATAAACTTTTAGGAAACGTATATCTATCGTATGAGCTAATTAATAACCTTATACTAAAAGCGACAATAGGTATCAATAATCAACAAACAGGCTATTTAGATACCCGTAAACAATACCAGAATTACGACCCTGTAACAAAGAATTTAGTATCAACCATAGTACCAGGCAGTTTATTAACCGATGTACAAGAATTTTCTCAAAACATTACATCGCTCCTGCAAGCATCTTATGAAAAAAAGATTGGAAAACATACAATAAGTGGCTTGCTTGGTTATAACCAAGAATCAGCAATTCAAAAAAGAAATGCTACGTTACAAACAGGGTTTTCGAGTACTAGTTTAATTACATTAGGCAATGGTGCTACTACTTTAGTTGCCAATACCACACAGGGTGAATGGGCTTTGCGTTCGTTTTTTGGTAGGGTAAATTATGACTATGCAGGCAAGTATTTGTTTGAAGCTAATATCAGACGAGATGGTTCTTCACGCTTTGGTAGCAATAACCGCTATGGTAATTTTCCTTCGTTTTCAGCAGGCTGGATTGTGTCAAACGAAAATTTTTGGAATAAAAAAATCGTTAATTTCCTGAAGGTTAGAGCGTCGCATGGCACACTAGGCAACCAAAACACAGCCCTTTATCCATTTGCCTCGCAGGTTGTTTTATCTAACAATTATGCATTTAACAATGTTAATACTAGCGGTGGTTCTATTAATGTATTAGGCAATCCTAACCTAAAATGGGAAAGTACAACCACTACAGATTTTGGTATCAACCTGCAATTGTTTAAATCGAAGTTGACATTTGAAGCGGATTATTTTATTAGAGATACAAAAGACATTTTAACTGCTATCAATAATCCATTAACACTTGGCATTCCTTCGCCTACTATTACCAATGCAGCTTCTGTTCAAAACAAAGGATGGGAAATAAGTAGTAATTATAATTTTAGTATTGGAAAAGTAAACGCTAGTATTGGTGGCAATGTCACCTATGTAGAAAACAAAGTAACTACCATCAACCCCTCACTTGCACCTGAAGATGATAAAGTAGAATTGAATGCAACCAGCAGTATTTGGCTAATTCGTAATCAACCCATCAATGCTATTTACGGCTATAAAGTAGCAGGCATTTTTCAAACAACAGATGAAGTAACAAAAGCACCCGTACATACCCTTTTTGGCGCAGCAAAACCTGGTGATTTTAGATTTCAAGATACAGATGGTGATGGTGTTATTACTAATAAAGACAGAGTGATACTAGGCAATAGACAGCCTAAATGGCTATATGGTTTCAACTTCAAATTGAATTGTAAAGGGTTTGATTTTAGTGCATTATTTCAAGGTGTAGGTACATTTAATACCTATCAATCAAGACAAGTTGGGCCTTTTGCATTTGCAGGTATTAGAGAGTTTTGGCAAGATAGATGGACAGCTACCAACCCAAGTGCTACCATGCCAAGAATATGGATTGATAGAAGTGGTTACAATGGTGCTACTATAGAAACATTACCTTCTTCTTTTTGGGTGCAAGACTTAGCTTACTTACGTTTAAAAAATGTGCAGATAGGCTACACTTTGCCTAAAGCAGTACTATCGAAAATAAAAATTGAGAACATTAGAGTGTATGTAAATGCGCAAAACTTGCTAACGTTTACCAAGTACAAAGATTTTGATCCTGAACGTTTATCAACCCAGCAATACGTAACCAATTCTTTACCACAATTAAAAATTGTAACAGCAGGGGTTAATGTTACTTTTTAAACTATAAAAACAAAACAAATGAAAGCAAAATATCTATGCATCATCACCATTATACTTGGTTTAACAGCTTGTAGCAAAAATTTTTTAGAGAAGCAGCCGCAGGATACCTTGCCACCAGAAACCTTCTATCAAAATGGCAATAATTTAAAAACAGCATTATTGGGTGTGTACGACGCGCTTCAAAGCGATAATAATTTTGGTAAAATACAAGACTTAGATGCTATTAGCGATAATGGAATACATTTTAGGTACGAAACAGAGTTAATTTCTTTTGCCCAAGGCATTGCTAATGCAAATGTTACCCAAAAGTTTGCCTCTTACTACCAATCAGGTTATCAATTAATACAACGTGCCAATATTTTGCTGGATAATATCAATGCACCAGGAAATATTACACAAGCAGAAAGAGATGCTATTGAAGCTGAAGCAAGAGCGTTGAGAGCGTTGGCCTACATGCGATTGGTGTATTTTTATGGTGATGTGCCCTTGATAACCACATTTACCCAATTAACAGATATTAAAACTGTTTCAAGAAGCCCCCGTGCAGATGTAGTTAATTTCATTATTACTGAAATGAGAACTGCGGCAGACAAGTTGGGTAATAGACCATACAGTAACGAAAAGGGACGATTAACCAAACAAGCAGTGCTAGGTTTTAGAGCAAAAGTATTATTGTACGAAGCAAGGCTAGGTAAAAAACCATTTACAGATGCGTTAACAGCTGTTAACGAAGCCATTACCATAGCAGATGGTGCTGGTGCAGGGTTGTATCTTTCTACAACACCAACCAATGGGCAAGCCAATTTTGAAGGGGTATTTGCATTAGCGAATATTGACAATAAAGAAATTTTATTTGCAGTAAAAAATAACGATTTAGATAGAGGTGCCAATATCTACACATTTTTTGCTGCTGGTGGGGGTAATTTAAGTGTATCAGTGCATGGTAATTTGGTAAATGATTTTTATTGTACCGATGGTTTACCTATCACTACTTCACCATTGTATAACACTGCAACGCCTTACAATAACCGTGACCCACGTTTAAAAGCAAGCATTACAACACCTGGCGATACTTATTCAACAGGTACGCAACAATTGGCATTCAATGGTAGAACAACTATTGGTGTGTTGCAAACCAATTTTGCAATTAAAAAATTAACCACCACAAATGGCCTGGCTCAAAACCAAGGTCAGCTAGATGTGCCTTTATTACGCTATGCTGATTTGTTATTAATGCTTGCAGAAGCAGAAAATGAAGTAAATACTACACCTTCTACAATTGCTTATACTGCTATTAATAAAGTAAGAGCTAGAGCTGCAATTACAAATGTTGCCACTGGTTTAATTAAACTAGATTTTAAAAACGAAGTGATACACGAACGCAGGGTAGAATTTGCCTTTGAAGGGCAACGTTGGTTTGATTTGGTAACGCTTGGTATTGCCAACCAAAAAATCAATGCTGTGGGTGAATTGGGCAGAAAGTTTACCCCTAACCAGCAGGAACTATTTCCAATTCCTCAAAGTGAAAGAAGCTTAAATCCTAATTTAACACAAAACACAGGTTATTAGTTATGAAAAAGCTATTTCTGCTATTAATACTTTGTAGTGTTATAAACTCAGCAAAAGCTACCTACATTTCAGTACGGCTCATCAAAACACAATCTTCAAAGTGTTCAATACCCCCTAAACTTTATTTTGTAAGCAACCCGTCTGCTTATACCATTGCTACCAAGCAATGGTATAACGGGGAAAACAATAGAGAGATATTTTTTGAAATAGAAACAAACGATAAAAACATCCCTATTGAAACCTTGCAGATAGAAGCAGAAGGGGTAATCATACAAAGGGCTATTGTAGGTAGAACCGATGTGGCTTTTAGTAAAATAAATAACCGCTACCAATTTACTTTGGTACAAGATACCGCCGATGGCAGGCACGTACAAACGGCTTATCAAAACCAAAAAGGTGGGCCATTTATGTGGCTATACCATAATTGGGTAGAACGGGTAAGTGGTAATTACTTAAATATGCCTTATCCTGCTAAAGCTTTAGCAGCTTCACTCAATTACGAAGTAGCGTGCCAGGAAATGCTGCGTTTAATGGGTAATATGAGTGGGCAAAACCAAACATTTAATGGCGAGCTTATTCTGCTCAATTGCGAATCCTCTGCACCAAGGGCACATTTAGATTTTCCGCCCCATTGGCATTTGCAACATTGGCAGCATGGGCATAACCAAGAATATGGACTCAACTGGCGAGAGAAACAATACATCATTCCGCATTATTATTTAGATAGTATGGGCAATATCATTAGTAATAAGCAAAGCATAACCCAAAACAATAAGCCCATAAAACAAGTTAAAAACCAGTTTGTACAAGGTGATACTTGCACTTGGAAAGATGTAGAAGGCAATTTAATTTTTAAACAAGTAATTAAAAATGGCGGTTTACAATTTATTACGTTAAAAGATGTATGGAAACTACAGCCAGACAAACTCGGAGGCAATATGGGTGTTTGGATTTACAAAAACAATAGCCCGATAGCCAAAATAGATGTAGATGATAACGGTGAAAAAGAAATTACCAAAATAGATATTCACTATTATTCAAATAGTAAGGTGACGTCTTCTTGGGCAAATTCAATTAACTACGATCCATTTACAGGAAAAGTCAAATAACCATTTTCATCATAACCAACGTTTAGTTTTTCGCACTAAAAAGGGGGTATTTCTATACCCTCTTTTTGTTTTGGTTGCAACAAGTTTCAACTACTTGATAATAGTTTATTAACACTAACAAAAAGCAAGTTCAGTATATCAAAGTCCTATTTTTGACTTCTTAAAGTCATTTTGTGCCAAATACCCAATTAACAACAAGCATATTTAATAATTTTTCAAATGGGGATAAGGCAGCGTTTGAAATAATTTATAACCATTACCAACAAGTTGTTTTTAACAATATATCGAAACTGATACTTCAAGAACATGCAGTAGAAGATATTTTACAGGATGTATTTTTTAAGCTTTGGGAAAATAAACACAAACTTCAAGACGAGCAATCTGTAGCTGCATGGTTGTTCACGGTAAGCTATAACCAATCTATAAACTATATTAGGCATATTATAAAAGAAAAAAAATACCTATCATTTAACATTACTGAGGCTGTATACGAGCAATTAAATACCACTGATTTTACAGCTATGGATGAGTTGAAGGAAAATATAATTGCAGATGCCATAGATCAATTACCTACCAGAAAAAAACTTGTATTTCAGTTATGTAAGCTACAAGGTAAAACCTATGCTGAAGCTGCTACAATTATGGGTATAGCACCAGATACAGTTAAAGAGCATTTAACAATTGCCTTGAAATTTGTAAAATCCTATTCCCAAAATAAATACACCACTGAAACTTTAGGTGCATTGTCCATATTTAGCATTTACATGCACATTTAATTTGCCAAGCCACCTATCATTTCGATAACAATTTGGTAACAGTAACCATACCCCCTGTTTTTTAAGGTTTTGCGTTTTTACAATAACCATGAATCATATTTTAGCATTATTACAAAAACTTTGGAAAGGCAATATTGCACCCCACGAAGCAGATGCCTTGGATGAACTATTGCACAACGATGCTAACAAACTAAAAAGCGAATTACAAGCCCAATTTAATAAAAAGGTAATCAGTGAAAACCACTTGCCAATTAATAAAAAAGCTAACGAAATACTAATACAATTACTGGCAAAAATTAATGCACAAGAACAAGCCAAAGCAAAAGTAGTTAGCATACAACGCAAAACCATTTGGTACGCCGCCGCTGCTGTAGTTGCTGTAGTTATTGGATTTCAAATTTTTAATATTGGTGGAATTGGCAAAAAACAATTGGCAAGTAAAAATGTGGCATCTACCATTAACGCAACTGCTAATTTAAAAGTGGTTACAAATACTACCCCAAGCAATATACAGGTAGTATTAGCCGATAAATCGGTTATTACCATTTACCCTAGCAGCAGCATTTCTTATTATGAAACATTTGCAGCCACACAACGTAATATTAGCTTAACGGGTAAGGCTTTTTTTAAAGTAGCAAAAGATAAAACCAAACCATTTACAGTATATGCTGGTGGCATTGCCACTACTGCATTAGGCACACAGTTTACAGTAAGTACTTTGGTTAAAAATAAGGTAGAAGTAAAATTGTTTGAGGGCAAAGTAGTGGTAAAATCAGTTGACAAAAATACTTACGCTATCAACGATGTTTATTTGCTACCAGGACAAATGGCTACAGCAATTAAACATACTCAAAACTTTGTTTTAAATACATTTAATGACAATAACACCATTGGAAAAAATAATCTAGCGACCAACCAGAAAATTAATAATAATGAGGCAAGTTTGGTATTTAGCAACGAACCATTAGAAAACGTGATTGAAAAATTAAGTAAGCAGTACAACACCAAAATAAACTATACAAAATCTCAAATAATAGGACTTTATTTTTCAGGTTCAGTATTAAAAACCGATAGCTTAAAAACCATCCTTAACATTATAGCCAACATGAACGGCTTAGTATATGAGGAAGTTGAGGGTAAAATTTTCATCAAAAAATAATCACAAAAATCACCGCTTTGCAATAAGTGGCAAACGCATCAAAACTGCGTAATACCAAACTATTGCCCAAAAACCAAAATAATCAATTATGCAACAATTAAAATTTAAAACAATGAAAAAATGGCAACTGCTTATTAGCTGCTTTTTGCTGCTACTAGCAACCACAAAAGCGCAAACAACTATTAGTACCAATGTGTCTGGTACCGTTACCACCGAAACTGGCGAACTATTAAATGGTGTTTCGGTAAAAATTACATCAACAGACAACAAAACTACCGTTGCAGCAACAACAAACGAGAAAGGTATTTTTACAATTACCACACTTAAAGTAGGTACTGCTTACAATTTTACATTTAACTATGTTGGTTACGAAACAGGTTATGTAAAGGCATTTACCATAAAAGAGGGTAATGGTAATTCGCTATTGGTAAGGTTAAAGCAAACAGCTTCTACACTGGATCAAGTGGTTGTAGTTGGTTACGGTACGCAAAATAAAAGAGACGTATCTACCTCTGTATCATCTCTAAAAGCAGCAGATATTAACAATTTTCCTGCTACAGGGCTTGATAAAGCACTTACAGGAAAACTAGCAGGCGTACAAGTTTTGCAACCAGGTGGTGCACCAGGTGCTGGCATTGCAATATTGGTAAGGGGTAGAGGCACTATTACTGCTGGTAGCGACCCGCTTTACGTAGTAGATGGTGTGCCTATATCTGATAATAGCAGTGATGGCCCTGGATTTAAAGTAAACCCACTAAATGCTATTAATGTAAATGATATTGAAAGTGTAGATATATTAAAGGATGCTTCTGCATCTGCAATTTATGGTTCAAGAGGGGCTAATGGTGTGGTAATTATAACAACAAAAAGAGGAAAAAAAGACAAGCCAGTTATTGCCTTAAATAGCTACTATGGTACACAGGAGGCTAGTAAGAAAATAAAAATGATGGATGCGTATGAATATGCTGATTTAATTTATGAAGCACGTAATGCAACCTATTTTGATTTATTGGCTGACAGAGGCCTAACGGGTAGCGTTAGCGACGATAATGCCACTAGAAGATTAAAACTAGGCGCAGCAGCATCCAACGATAATTTAAACTATCTGATGCCGCCTGAAATTTTTCCATACCTAAACAAGCAGCAAGGCCTTCCAAATACAGATTGGCAGAATGAAATTTTTACAAAAGCACCTATGCAAAACCACACCATTTCTGTTGGTGGCGGCTCTGAAAATATAAAATATTACATATCAACTAATTACCTAGACCAACAGGGTATTGTAATTAATTCTGCATATAAAAAATACGGTGGTAGAATAAATGTAGATGCTAACTACCAAAAACTAAAACTTGGCGCAAGCATCAATTACAACTTTGGTGTGTATAATTTTTTACCAACAGAAGGAAGGTTTAATGATGCAACAGAAAATGTAATTTCTGGCGCATTGGCAGCAGCGCCATTTTACTCAGTTTATAAAGCGGATGGTGCTTATAATTTTGATCAGGCAAGATGGTTGTTTCAACAGGCCAATACTAATAATCCTGTAGGATTAGCTATGTTAAAAACAGATAAAACATTTGAAACAAAATTACTATCTAATCTATTTGCAGAATATGAAATTTTAAAAGACTTAAAATATAAAGTGTCTTTTGGTGCAGATATATCCAACTATAAAAGAGATGCATTTAGACCTTCAACGCTACCAGATTTTGTATCTAAACTTGCGCCAAGCAACCCAATAGGCAATTATAGAACCAATAGTATCACTAATTGGGTGGTAGAAAACACACTTTCGTTCAATAAAAAATTAGGTAATCATTCTATTAAGTCAATAGCTGGCTTTTCAGCACAAAAAGAGCGTCAGGATGCTTCAAATATTACAGCTACAGGCTTTCCAAACGATATCACTCAAACGCTTAATGCAGCCACAACTGTAACGGCCTTCTCTTCTACTATTAACGAGTGGTCTTTAATTTCAGGTCTAGCTAGGCTTCAATATAGCTTTAAAAATAAATACCTATTGTCTGCTGCCGTAAGAACCGATGGATCTTCCCGTTTTGGAAATCAAAATAAATGGGGTTATTTCCCATCAGCATCTGCTGCTTGGATTGTAAGTGACGAAAATTTCATGAAACCAATAAAAACGGTTAGCTCACTGAAAATTCGTGCTAGTTATGGTGTTACTGGTAATTTTCAAATAGGTAATTACGGCTCGTACGGGTTATTATCGGCATCAAACTATGTATTTGGTACAGGTAGTGGCACGTTAAACAATGGCTTAGCATTATCTACGGCAAGTAATAAAGAATTGGGTTGGGAAAAAACATCTGCTGTAAACCTAGGTGTTGAAATTGGCTTGTTTAAAGAAAAATTACATGCTACAGTAGAGCTATATAATAATAACACAAAAGATTTGTTGTTAAATGTACCAGTGCCATTAAACACAGGATTTAGTACCAATCTGGTAAATATTGGAAAGGTAAACAACAAAGGAATTGAAATAACCTTAGCTAGTACTGTAAATATTGGTGCTATTACGTTAACCAATACGGCTAACTATTCTAAAAATATAAACAAAGTAATAGACTTAGGTGGTGCAAATTCTATTATAACAAGGGCGCAGGGTGTTGTTGATTTTATTACCCAAGTAGGCAAACCCATTGCTAACTTTTATACACTAGTACAAACGGGCATTTTTCAAAATCAAGCTGCTATTGCCGATGCTAAAAACGCCAAAGTTCCTGGTGCAAAACCTGGCGACTTTATGTACAAAGATGTAAATGGTGATGGCGTAATAGACAATACAAATGATAGAGAAATAACTGGCAACTACATGCCAAAATTCACTTATGGTTTTTCAAGCCAGGCTCAATACAAAATGATTGATTTAAGTGTATCTATACAAGGCGTTTATGGTAACACAATTGCCAATATTAATCAACGCCACATGAACAGTGCAGAAGGCTACGCAAACAACACAACTGAAGTACTAGAAAGGTGGCGCTCTGAAACCAACCCAGGAAATGGACGAATAGCAAGAGCTAATAGAGCACACAGAGGTTTTAATGCAGTCTCATCAACTTATCATTTATCAGATGGCTCATACCTACGTGTTAGAGACATTACACTTGGTGTTACATTACCTTCTAAAATACTGGCAAAGGCAAAAATTACCAATTTAAGATGCTACATAACAGCCCAAAATCCTATCACATTTACCAAATACAATAGTTACAACCCTGAAGTGAGTATAGATACCAACCCACTTACACCTGGTGTAGATTATGGTTCTTACCCATTAGCTCGCTCATTTTTCTTTGGTTTAAACCTTTCATTTTAACCTCAAAAAATTAATTTATGAAACACTCAATAGTAGTAATTACGGTGTTATGTGTGATATTGATGTCTTGCAAAAAAGACTTTCTAACACTAACCCCACAATCGCAAATAACGGATGGTAATTTTTATAAAACCTCAAATGATATTACGCAGGCTGTAACCGCATCTTATGCGGCCTTGCAAAGTGGTAGCATGTATGGTGGACATTTTATAACGCTCATGGAAACCCGCTCTGATAATATAGAAGATATTAACCCGGGGGGAAATGCTGGTAGGGATTATAATATTGATCAATTTTTGGCAAAAGCAGATAATGGAGCCATACGCGAATCGTGGCTTGCACTTTACAACGCAATATCAAGATGTAATAATATTATTGCAAACATATCTGTGGTAAGTGATGCTACCCTTAAAGCGCAATACGAAGGCGAAGCAAAGTTTTTAAGGGCATTACATTACTTTAATATTGTAAGGCTTTGGGGCAATGCACCATTGGTTTTAACACCTATAAGTGCCAGCGAAGCAAAAAAGCAAATACGCAATACAACCATTGAAGTTTATGGGGCTATTGAAGCCGACCTAAAAGCTGCAATTACAGCACTACCAACATCATTTACTGGTACAAATACTGGTAGAGCTACGCAAGGAGCAGCAAAAGCACTATTAGCAAAAGTGTTGCTTACGCAAAAAAAATATGCAGAGGCAATTAATATTCTAAAAGATTTAGTACCTGCCACTACCAATGTTTATGGTTACAGGCTTTTACCAAACGTTGCTGATGTATTTAGTGTTTCTAATAAAAATAATGCAGAAATTATATTTGCTGTGAAATATAACAAAGCAATTGTAGGGCAAGGCCATGGGCTTAATCAATATTTTAATCAGCCATCTATCGACCCGCTTTTAACGGCTGCTTACAATAACACTGATACAAGAAAAGATTTGTTAAACACAGTAACCGTTAATGCCAATAACAAACCAGTAAAAAAGTATCAAGATACTTTTGACCCCTCTAACAATACCCTTGGTAACGACTACATTATTTTAAGGTATGCAGATGTTTTATTGATGTATGCAGAAGCATTAAACGAAGTAGGTTACAGTAGCACAGGCGATGCCTTTACCTATTTAAATGCTGTGAGAGCAAGAGCCAACGCCACAACTTATACCAGCGCAACTTTAATTAATCAGTTAGATTTTAAAAATGCTGTTTTATTGGAAAGAAGGTTAGAATTTCCTTTAGAATTGCACCGTTGGTTTGATCTTGTAAGAACCAACACCGCCATAACGGCCTTACAAAATTCAGGGTTAACAAAAATTACTATTCAGCCCTTTCAGTACATATATCCTGTACCACAAGATGAAATAAATGTAATGAACAACCCTGTTGGCTTTCCTCAAAACCCACAATATTAAATGAATCATCAAAAGGCAATATCCACCTGTTTTGTTTGGGTGGGTATTGCCTTTTGTATTATTACAACTACCACATGAAGCTTTCAATTTTTATACCATTGGCTATTAGCTGTGTACTTGCTAATAGTAGCAAAGCGCAAATAAATAAACAACAACAAATATTAGTAGCT
This sequence comes from Chitinophagales bacterium, assembly GCA_031424995.1. Lineage (GTDB taxonomy): Bacteria > Bacteroidota > Bacteroidia > Chitinophagales > Chitinophagaceae > Parasediminibacterium. Next base: position 38,519 of record JANPIP010000017.1, read on the forward strand.
GCCCACCGTGGCGACTGGCGCAACCATCCCGAAAACTCTTTAAGGGCCTTTTTATCTGCTGCACAAATGGGGGTAGATATTATAGAATTAGATTTAAGCCTAACCAAAGACAGTGTTGTAGTAATAATGCACGATGTAACGATAGACCGTACAACCGACGGTAAAGGTAAACCCAGCGACTACACCCTTGCTGAACTAAAAAAACTGCACTTAAAAAATGGGTTGGGCCGTTTAACCAACAATACAATACCTACATTAACCGAAGTAATGCAGGCTTTAAAAGGTAGAAAAGTAGTAGTTAATTTAGATAAAAGCTACCCCTACTTTTTACAGGCCTACCAAGTATTAGCAGCAACCAAAACATTAAAACAAGCCATTTTTAAAGCCGATGTTAGTTATCAAACTTTAAAAAATACTTACCCAACAATTGTTGATAGCATTATTTACATGCCAGTAGCAAACCTTGATAAACCCAATGCCAAAGCCATTATTACAGACTATTTAGCAAACATGAAGCCTTATGCTTTTGAGCTAATTTTTGCCAAAGACACTTCAGCTATATTGGCCAATAACAGGTTTATAACAGCCAAAAGTAAAATCTGGATCAATTCGCTTTGGGCATCTTTAAATGCTGGGCATGACGATGACTTGGCAGTAGAGCAAAACAATACAAAAGACAGTTGGGATTGGTTAATTCAGCATGGTGCTACTATGCTGCAAACTGATAGGCCAAAAGAATTATTAGCTTACTTACGAAGTAAAAAACTGCATAAATAAACCCTAACCATACTGTGTACAACAACTAAGCCCATGGAGGGGGCTTTATTATGCTAAACAAAAATGAGAGAACGTACTGTACACTTCTTATGAACTAAGCATAGTAATCAATAAAAAAAATCAAAAATGAAAACAAAAATTTTACAATTGTTACTTATATGTGTAACAATATTTTACAGCAACAATTTATTTTCACAAACAAAACAAGCACTTTTTTACGGCGGAATATACCTGCATAGAGAGCAACAAGAGGTGATGGGTTATTTAGCTGATTGGAATGCAAATAAAACTGAAAACCGTGTAATTGTTTGTGCCCATAGAGGGTTATGGGGGTATTATGGTCAGGGAAAAAATGGAACAAAAACTTATTATCCTGCAGAAAACACTTTACAAGCAATTAGTCATGCTTGTTATAACAATGCTGAAATGATTGAGTTGGATATTAAAACAACATGGTTTGAATATCAAGAGGGCAAATACATGTCAATACCGTATCTCAATCACGATTACCGTCTTGGTAGACTTGCCACTAACCCAGCAAACGTAAAACCTAGTTATGATGTTAATAATTGGCAAGCTGTGCCGGCAGTGAATAACAAACACTCTAATCAAGTTAGTTGGGATGAATTAAAACATATGTACGTAAGAACTTATATTTTAAATGGAACTGGCTTCAGGTTTACCGATGTTTCTAACAACAAAACTTATTATGATAACCAACCTCAAAGTTGTAAATTCATTAGTTTAGATCAGGCATTAGCATTTATAAAACAGTGGTCGAAATCAAATCCTAAATCAGTTCCAGTTATTCAATTAGACATAAAATCTGTTTATGATGCGCAAAAATGCCTAGAAGTGGTACGTAAGCACGATGCATATGACTGGGTGATATTTAAAATCAAAGCAACGCTTTTGTACGATGCCTCAGCTAAAGGAAAAGAATTGAATGGGTTCATAAATGGAATGCAATTCAAAAAAGTGCGTCAAACTAAATGGGGGGGGGCTGGCATTAGCGAATCCAAATTAATTAGGGTTATTCCAAGTTTTTCACTTGAAATGGGTATTAAAATTCCTCTAATTAACGCTTATGATTTATTAAAAAAACAAGATTGGTTTTACACCATGGAAGTAAACGTAAAAGAGGGTGGAATTGGCACAAGTAGAAACACAGATAATAACCGTTATTATGATGTTGCAGCACTTGCAAATGAGAATCAATTAAAACTACAAATTTTTCATGCTGTACCAGAGGCCGGGATGACGCCTGACTACTTTAATGACTATGAAAAAAATAGGTATTTTGATGTTGAAGGGAAAGGAACTTATACTTTAAGTAGGTATTATACAAAAAAAGCAAAAAGCAGGCAAACAAGCAATATTATTTACGACAGAGACGACAAGCGTTCCATTCTAAATTTCCTAGTTAATCTTACTAAAGATGCTAAGAATAACTGGGATTTTAGATGTGTTATAACGGATGATTTTTTTGGCGTCCGAAGTAGTTTAAACAGTATAGGAGCGTACGGTGGCATTCTTCCGGCACCCACCTCTCTCTCTATAGATGCCGCCGATAATACAAATACACAACCATTTGCTTATGATGCCAATAGTGAAACTATAATGGATAATGAACTTTATTATTATGCAGTACCAAAAATAAGTTGTGCTACAAAGCTTGCTGGCAGTGGGGTTAAAACGGCATCTAATGCAGCTACTACCGCTTTAATAAATGCTAATAGATATATTTATACCTACACAGATAGTACCAATTTGTGGAAAAACTTAAGCAAGCCCAACTATGGGTTGGCTATCGATATTGCAGTAAGCAATAACGGCAATATTTGGCATGTGGGCACCAACAATAAATTATATGCTAATAATGGCGATTATGATAGCGTTTGGAATTATGTGGCAAGCCCGCTTTGTAAAAAAATAGCTATTGGTGGGTTAGTTGATGGTAGCGACAACGTGAACTTTGAGTCAATAGCTATAATAGATACCTATAATAGTATCTATACCAGGCACATTGATAGCACCGAATGGCAAAAGGTGGCTGGTACCAATGCAAAAGAAGTTGCGGTAGATAAGATGGGCGATACATGGTTTATAGCCAGCGATAATAAAATTTACAAAATTGAAGGTGGTGACTCATTGGTTTACACCAATGGATTAGGTACTAAAATAGCCTGTGGCGATGATGGCTCAATAATTATATTAGGTTTAGATAAAAACATTTGGGGCTATAACACTACTACATATAAATGGCAGATTATTAATTATACCAGCGGCGCGTATGCAGAAATTTCTCTTACTAATGCAGCCCATGCTGTGGCAGTAAAAACCAATGGCGAAATTTGGAGACTGGATGATGACTGTAATGAAAGTAGCACGGCAGCAACTACATTAACCACTAATCAAACATCTGTAAATGCAGTAAATGATGCACTTGAGATTTCTAAAATTAGCATCTTCCCCAATCCTGCACATGATAAAGTAACGGTACAATTACCACAGGGTATGGAGAGCGCAACTGTAACCATTATTAGTTCATTGGGTACTACCATTGCTACTGATAATAGTGCAGGTTTGCTAAGACAAATAAGTATTGCAGGCAAGCCAAGCGGTACTTATTTAGTAAGGGTTACCACCAAAGAGGGTGTAAGCACTACGCAAAAATTGATAGTACAGTAACCACTTTTTCATCATAAGTACATTTAGTTTTTCGCATTACCAAAGGGGGTATTTCCATACCCCCTTTTTTCTTAACAATTAATTAATCTACCAGTAGTTAATATTATAAAAAGCAGTTTTACTTTAACTAAATAAAAAATTAATACTATGCCAATTACTAACAACAATCGCCTATCTAAAACGCTTACACAAGCAGAAATAGACAGTTTAAGAGCCGCTTTTACTACCATCGAAACCATTTTACCATGGTTAGTTGGGCTTACCAATACAGAAAAAATTGCTATCCCAAAGATGAACGATAGTAATAAAACGTTTACCGAGGATGCACAAACAGGTTTAACCATTAATGCAGATATTTTTCCTGTTTATCTAAAGGCAGAGGAAATGGCGAAAGATGTAACCCTATTTAGCCAATTAGATGAATTTGCACAACGCAGCAAAAAGCTGGCAGAAAAAATAACTGATACACAAACATTGGCTGGTAGCGAAGCCTATATTACAGCTTTGGCTATCTATCGCCTGGCCGAAAGTGCTGCTATTGCTGGCATACCTGGTGCAGATACATTGTATAATCAACTAAAACAACGCTTTGTTGGTCAAGGCAATACTGGTACTACCCCTACACCAACCGAGCCTGCCAACTAATAGTTATCAACTAGCTACAAACAAAGTATACCTACCAAAAAGCACAATACAATTAAGCTTTAGGCATATACTACCCACCTTGGTTTACAATTACCCCACCCCACCAGGTGGGGTAATTTGGCTTTTGGCATGTTACACTTGGGTTGTAGCACTTACAGGTTAGGCTTATAGGTAGCTTGCCCCACCCCTTTGGGTGGGATAGTTTGGCTTTTGGCATGTTACACTTAGGTTGTAGCACTTACAGGTTAGGCTTATAGGTAGCTTGCCCCACCCCACCAGGTGGGGTAGCCCGGCTTGGTGCAATGGTTAAATGATGCCGGGCAAACACCGATTGGGCTGCGGTAGTTATTGCCTGGTGTGGTGGAAGCATTAAATATTCCGGGCAACGGTTGGTTTGGTTGAAGCAGGCGTTGCCAGGGTTGTAGCAGTGATTGCTGGTGTGGCGCTGAACATGTGGTTCTTTTCAGTAAATTTGATACATGAACACCATGCGTATTGATATATTAAACCCAAAAGCGGCCAGAATTTTGGAAGACTTAGCAGACTTAAATCTTATTGCCATTAAGCACACTTCAGAAAGTGGGTTTGCAAGCGTTTTAAAAAAACTGCGTTCAAAAGCAAAATCAGCACCCACATTAGAAGAAATAACCAACGAAGTAGCGTTGGTACGAAGCAAGCGTTATGCAAAATCAAAATAAGGCTGGTAGAATTATTATAGATACCAACCTTTGGATTAGTTTTTTAATTACAAAAGACTATACCAAAATAGATGAACTACTTTTTTCCAAACACTGTATTTTAATCTTTAGTCAAGAGTTACTGGACGAATTTTTAGAAGTTGCAAAACGACCCAAATTCAGACGTTTCTTTTCAACTTCTGACATTGAAGATATTCTTGAAACAATAGATGAATATGCTGACTTCGTAAAAGTTGAAACACAAATTGATGTTTGCCGAGATCCCAAGGATAATTTCTTATTATCATTATCAGCTGATGGCGGTGCAGACTTTTTATTGACTGGTGACAAAGATTTATTAGACCTAATCAAGTTTGGCGAAACATCAATAATTACAATTACTGAGTTTTTGTAAGACAAATAATACAGACCTGTCAGGTCTGAAAATTTTATTTATTCCTTTTTGTAACCATACCATCGTAAAAATAATAGTACACATCTCTTGCAGCATCTAAACAGGCATAGGTAGTATTTAAGTTTTTGGCCTTGCGTTTGCCCTGCTTTATTTGATATTACTTGCCTTCACTTCAATCAACTATATTTACTATTCTCACCATATTCTTTTTGTTTAAATAATTGGCAGGGTATGCTGTGGTTTTGTAGATACACCAATTAATACCTAAAAACTACTTTAATGGATGCGCAAGATTATAAATTACTCTTTCAGCAATCAAGTACAATAAAATTGGTTATTGATACAAATTTTACTATTGTATCTGTATCTGATGCATTTTTAGCAGCTTCTAAAACTGTAAGAGAAAATATTACCAATCGGTATCTTTTTGATGTATTTCCTGAAAATCCAGATGAGCTAAATCCACGTGGTGGTACCAATATCAGGGCATCTTTTAACAGGGTAATTGCCAATAAAACAATTGATACTTTAGAAGTAGTCAGGTACGATATACCTAACCCAGAAGGTGGTGGGTATATACAAAAGTATTGGCGCACCTGCCATTCACCCATATTTGATGCGGATAATAATGTAAAATACATTGTTCAGGTAGCAGAAGATGTTACAGACAACGAAACCCTAACCATTCATCTTGAGCAAGAAAAAAAAGCACTAAAACAAATTGAAGATAGCGAAAAACGCTATAATATGTTATTAATGAAATCGCCATTTGGGTTTGCGGTTTTAAGGGGAGAGAACATGGTCATTTCGCTTGCGAATGATAGCATTAAAGATTTTTGGGGCAAAGGGAAAGACGTGGAAGGAAAAGCTTTATTTGACATTATTCCCGAGCTAAGAAATTCAGATTTTCCTAATTTACTTAAAGACGTTTACAAGACAGGAAAACCTTTTTATGGTGATGAGCTTTTGGCTCCGCTTGTTCGTAATAAAAAATTAGAAGATGTCTATTTTAACTTTATATATCAGCCTTATTTAGAGGCAGATGAAACCATATCTGGTGTAGCTATAATTGCTTATGAAGTTACCCCAAAAGCACTTTTGAAAAAAGGATTAGCTGAACAACGTGCTGCTGAGCAAAAAGCACTAAAAAGTATTGAAGAAAGTACAAAGCGGCATTACAACATGTTAATGGAATCTCCATTTGCATTTTGTGTACTAAAAGGCAAAGACATGGTGATAAGCCTTGCCAATGATTTAATAAAAGAGTTTTGGGGTAAGGGCCAAGATGTGGAAGGAAAACCATTATTAGAACTTTTACCAGAGTTAACAAACCAACCATATCCATCAATTATTAACAATGTATACGAAACAGGTATTCCCTACTATGCAAACGAAATATTAGCCCAACTTACTAATAATGGTAAGTTAGAAGATAGGTATTTTAATGTGGTTTATCAAGCAATACGTGAAGCAGATGATGTTATTTCTGGCGTTACTACTATTGCCTACGATGTTACAGAACATGTGCTAAGTAGAAAAAAAATGGAAGAGAATGATAATTTCAATCGTTCTGTATTAAATGCTAGCCCCGATTGTATTAAAATTTTAGACGCTGAGGGTAGGCTTCAATTTATGAATGAAAATGGTATTACCTTATTAGAAATTGATGATTTTAACCTATTTAAAGATAAATATTGGTGGGATTTGTGGGAAGAAGATAACAAGCAATTAATAAAAGATGCAGTTGCAAAAGCCCATAGTGGTCAAAAAGTACAGTTTCAAGCACAACGTGTTACGGCTAATGGCATCATTAAATGGTGGGATATTATTGTGTTGCCAATAAAATTAAACACGCCATCTGATAAAAGTGGCAGTTTTATTTGTGTTTCCAGAGACATCACTGAATATACAAATGCTACTTTAAAAGTAAAAGAGGTTGAGCATAGCTATCAAGAAATGATATATTCTTCGCCTTCTTTGATATTGATTTTAAATGGCGAAGATTTAATAGTAACCTTCAGTAATGATGCCATGTTAGAGGTTTTAGGTAAAGGACCTGACATCATTAATAAACCCTTATTACAAGTTATACCTGAAGTTATTGAGCAAGGTTTAGGCGATTTATTATTAAAAGTTTTTAAAACGGGCGAACCTCAATATGGCTATGAATCTCCGGTGTATTTAATTAGAGATGCTGAGAAAAAGCTATTCCATTTTACCTTCGTATATCAAGCACAGCGGAACCTAAACGGAGAAATAGTAGGTGTTGCTGTAATTGCACAAGAAGTAACTCCACAAGCATTATTAAACCAAAAAATCAAAACCCGAGAAGAACAGTTTAGCTTATTGGTAGCGCAAGCACCAGTGGCAATATGTGTAATTCGTGGTGAAAAATATGTGGTCGAGATTGCCAATGAGAAAATACTCGAAATTTGGGGTAGAACAGAGGCTCAGGTATTAAACAAGCCCATTTTTGAAGTACTCACAGAGCTTGAAGATCAAGGCTTTGAAGCACTGGTAGATAACGTGTATGCAACAGGAGAAAGATTTGTAACATCTGAGCTTCCGCTTACAATAATGCGTAATGGGCAATTGGAGAATGCTTACGTAACATTTGTATACGAACCATTACGCGAAGTGGATGGTACCATCTCAGGCATGATGGTTTTAGCGCATGAAATCACCGACTTGGTGGTTGGCCGTAAAAAAATGGAAATTCAAAATGCTTTGTTTGAAGATATGCTGATGACTGCCCCTGGTTTTGTTAGCATATTAAGCGGCCCAAATCATATATATAAGTTGGTAAACGACCAATACCAAAGTTTGTTTCCAAACCACCAAATTAAAGGTAAGCCACTAATGAGTGCCTTCCCAGAATTAAAAGGGCAAGGTTTTGATGAATTGATGAATAAAGTTTATACCACAGGAGAATCTTATGTAGGTATTGATATTCCGGTTTACATAGCTAGGAATGAAGGTTTAACACCTGAACTGCGGTATTTCAATTTCAGTTACCAAGCCATGTACGATGAATTTAAAAACATTCACTCGATTTTAAATTTTGGATACGAGGTAACAGAACAAATGAATGCTAAAAAAAGGATTGAAGAGAGTGAAAAGCATTTTCGCCAAATGGCAGATTTAATGCCTGCAAAAATTAGTAATGCCGATATTGAAGGCAATGTGACATATTTTAACAACCATTGGTTAGATTATACAGGCTTAAGTTTTGAGGAATTGAAAGATTTTGGCTATCACACTATTATGCATCCAGATGAGATACAGGAATTTCAAGAACGGTTTGCCAATGCATCGGCAACAAAAACTGTTTTAGAAATGGAAATGCGGTTTTTAAACAAGAACGGCCAATTTAAGTGGCACTTAAACCTCGCCTCGCCTGTGTTAGATGATAATGGTAATATAAAAATGTGGGTTGGCAGTAGTACAGAAATACACGAGCAGCTATCACAAAAATCGGCTTTAGAACTTGCGGTTAACGAACGCACAGCAGCATTAGAAATTGCGAATAAAGAACTGCTATTTCAAAACAAAGAGAAAGAAAAACGCGCGGCAGAATTACATATTGCTAACGAAAAATTGGTGTTTCAAAACGAAGAAAAAGGCAAACGTGCTACCGAATTAAGCATTGCCAATAAAGAGTTGGAGGCTTTTAACTATGTATCAAGCCACGACTTGCAAGAGCCACTACGCAAAATACAAACTTTTGCTGCCCTGATACTTGAAAAAGAACAGCAAAACCTGTCTGATAATGGCAAATATATTTTCAGGCGTATGCAACTGGCTGCAAACAGAATGCAGGAGTTAATTCAAGATTTACTGTCTTTTTCTCGTCTTAATAAATCTGATAGAAAATTTGAACCCACCCAGCTTGCCCAGATTGTAACCGATGTGTTACTAGATTTTAAAGATACTATTGAGGCCAAACAGGCCAAAGTAGACGTAACATCATTAGTAGAAATAAACATCATCCCTTTTCAGTTTAGGCAATTGCTGCAAAACTTACTAAGCAATGCACTAAAGTTTGCCAAAACAGATACCCCATTAGGCATAGCCATTACATGCAAAATTGCAAAGGGCAGTCAATTGGTAAACCCCAAATTATTGCCAGAAACAAACTATTGCCATATGGTGTTTGAAGACAATGGTATTGGGTTTGATCAAACCTTTAGCGAACGCATTTTTGAAGTATTTCAAAAACTGCATAGTAAAGAAGAATATGTAGGTACAGGCATAGGATTGGCCATTGTAAAAAAAATAGTTGAAAATCACAATGGCTTTGTAAGTGCCACCAGCCAAGTAGGCAAAGGCACCAGGTTTGATATCTATATTCCTATCAATTTAAAAAATAAAGTAGTGGATAAGGTGATTAACTAATAAGGTAAACCATTGTAGCAATAGTTGGCAAATGCAGCATTTGCGTTTTCCTCTATCGGTTGGTGTCTCACCAACCGAAATTAAACTGGTCGGTGAGACACCGACCAGTAGTAAAAATAATAAACTGTCTCTAAATGCAGGTATAGAACGTACATCTGATTGTAAAGCATTAAAGCTTTTAGGTTATTGAACCCTAAAGCAAAATATATTTTTAGCCAACATGTTGTCTGCTGGGTAACCTAAAGCATACTGAAACAAGTTTAAGTTCTTATTACTATTTGTAACAGTCATATTAAAACCTGCATTAGTACAGTCTTGTCCACGTAAACCGTTACTATTTAAGTTTGAAATTCCTATGACAAATAGCCCTTTCTCCAAAAGTTTAATACCCAAGATAATTTTATATTCTGATGAAGTTTCTAAATAATTTGTAACTATACCTTTGTTAGGTGTGTTAGTAATTTGTGAAAACGAACCTATTGTTGTTGACACCTTAAACTTCGAATATGAATCTATCCCAGCTTTTAAAATAGTGTCTAAAAGACCAAATGTTACACTACCTCCAATACCCAAACTATTACTATAGTCAACTTGTTGACTTGATATTTGGGTAGTCAAAAGTTTCGGGAATGTTGATGTCAAAAAAATAGTGTCACCAACATTATAAACTTCTTTTTGTGGTGTGAACACACAACTAACATCAAACGAATAAGGTGCATTACGGCAAGGTTTAGAACCATCCTTATTGCATTTTGTACCAAAGAAAAAAGGTATTGCCAATATTGGCAATACCTTTTTAAAATTATTAATAATTATACGCATCGAATAATTGATTTACTTGAGCTTGTTGATTGTTCCCATTTTGTAAAAGTAGCCTGTCTCTAAATGCAGGTGTTGAACGAACATCTGATTGTAAAGCATTAAAACTTTTGGTTTTGGGTTATTGGACTCTAAAACAATAAATTGTTTTAATAGCAAGTGCATCAGGATAATATCCAATTGCTCGTTCAAATAAGCCTAGGTTTTTATTTGTATTGGTAACAGTCATACTAAAACCAGCATTTGTACAATCTTTTCCTGCAATTCCCTGACTGCTTAAATCTGTCAATCCAAATCTGTAAATCCCCTTGTTTAAACATACCAAACCTAACTTAAAACTATAATTTACGTCTTCTTTATAAAGTATGTTTAACCCGCCATCGGGAGCATTAGAAATTGGTGAGGATGATCCAAAAATATTCACTACTTTAAATTTTGATAAAGCAAACGATATTGTACGATTACTTGAATCTAAAAGACCTATTGCCAAGTTACCACCAATTCCTAAAGAATTACTATAATCGACTTGTTGATTTGTAATACTATTTTGCAATACCTTCTGAAATGTAGATGAAAAGAAAATTGTATCACCTATATTATAAACTTCCCTTTGTGGTGTAAATTCACTTGTAACATTAAAACTGTAAGGTGCATTACGGCAAGCTTTTGAGCCGTCTTTATTACATTTTGCACCAAACAGAAATGATGTTGCTGTAATCAGCAACATCATTTGTAATAATTTAGTAACCATATAGTTGAAATAATGTGTCTACTGCTCCTTGTTGATTATTACCATTTTGCAATAATAACCTATCCCTAAATGCAGGGATAGAACGTACATCTGATTGTAAAGCATTAAAACTTTGATTGATTACAAACCCAAATTATTACCTTTATTGCACTCTAAAACAAAATATATACTTAGCCAACATAGCGTCTGGTGAATAACCTAAAGCATATTGAAATAAGTTTAAGTTCTTATTACTGTTAATAACTGTCATATTAAAACCTGCATTTGTACAATCTTGCCCTCTTAAACCTTGACTACTTAAATCTGTTAATCCAATGTAAAATAACCCTTTTGATTTTAGTATCAAACCAAATTTTGCATTATAAGTATTAGCTTGCTCAACATAAAAAATGTTTACTCCTAAGTTAGGGGAATTGGTTATCGGGGTTGTCGTTCCAATTAAATTAATAAGTTCAAAATTGTTTCGTGCTTCAATTGCTACTTTATTTACTGTGTCCATCTTAGCCATATTGAAATTTCCACCAACTCCTATACTGTTACTATAGTCTACTTGTTGGTTTGAAACTAAATTTGTTAAAATCTTTGGAAATGTTGATGTTAAAAAAATCGTGTCCCCAACATTGTGCACTTCTTTTTGTAGTGAAAACTCACTTGTTACATTGAAACTATAAGGCGCATTACGGCAAGGTTTTGAACCATTTTTATTGCAAGTACTCCCAAAAAGAAATGATGTTGCTGTAATCAGCAACATCATTTGTAATAATTTAGTACCCATATTGTTGAAATAATTGGTTTACTTGTAATTGTTGAGCATTAGCATTTTGAAATAATAATCTATCTCTAAATGCAGGTATAGAACGAACATCTGACTGTAAAGCATTAAAGCTTTGATTGATTGTAAAGCCATTTGCGTTATCAATCGCAATTGGGAAAAAACCATCATCTCGATTATCAAATAAATCATAAGGTAAGCCTTGAGGTATCCACCTATGCACATCTTGATTTCTGTTTGGATTAAAGTTTTCAATTGACCAAAAATTAGCATTTAACCCAGAGGTAACATCATTAAAGAATTCCAATCCTTGTAAACGAGAGATGAAATTTGCTGCCACAGTACCACCATTTCCATAATGCCTTTCACTATACCATTTTTCGCAATGATTGCCCCACATTTCACCAGTGGCTATTATGGGTGCTGACCTATCATCTGCACCGGTGCCATAAGGGTGAAAATTAACCTGGTCAAGTTTGCTCAATTCCAATGCTATGGCATCTCTGTAAGCAGTCCAAAAACCGCAGCCCGCCTGGGCAAAATGTTGGGCATGGCCAAGCTCGTGGTAAACAGTTGCCCTTAGTTGCGAACTGGTTAAAAAACAATTGTAGTCGGTACTCTTATAACCAATTATTACATCCGTTTGGTTTTTAAGGGTATTGGCCAAAGGTGCTATGCTTGATGCAATAAAATTTGTTATAAAATATTGTATGTTATTGCTATGGCATTTGTTCCACATGGGTGCTGCACCAGAATTTTCCATAAAACCCCAGTTAGTAACCATTACATGCAGGTTATCGGGTGGTTGTGGCAAACCAAATTCAGTAGTGTACTGCCTAAACTCAACAATACTATTATGGGTAGTAGTTGCTGCCCAATAAGCCAATTCTTTATTACTCGCACTACCGTCTGTAGGTTTATTAAATACATATCTTATGTTTGGCAAATCGCTGCCATTAAATACACCTATCCTTTTTCTGCAAGGAAACAGCATTTGCCACAACCTTATACCACGCACTTTAGAAACCCTTGCATTGCCGTTTTGTGTCTTAACAATTACCTTAACCCTGTTTCTAAAGTTTTTTGTAACCGTAAATTGTCCGTTATCATTAGTAAAACCACGCCAAAACTTAAACCAACGTTTAGCCACTACATTTACCTGCCTCAAAGGCAATGGCCTTGGGTCTGCGGTACAAACTGTTTGCTCTTGCACATAAATACCTGGCGGTAAAGTTGGGGCAGGTGTTCCGCCACCACCACCGCCGCCCGCTGCGCAGTTAGGCCATACAGGGCATGGTTGGTCAGGTACATAACATGGGCATTCCTCAATGATATAATTAAACGACTCTACTTGAGCATCCATTCTGTCAATTGTAACTGTAGATGAGTTATCTATTCTTGCAGAACTGTATTGAGCACCACTTAACATACTTTCTGCTAAGTCCTCTAAAATTTCATTGTTTTCTGGTAGGTATAGTTGCTCCAATATTTCATGCTGTATGCCTTGTGGAAAAGTATAACCTACCGGAACAACTGTATACAACCAATGAAAATCTTCTGTTCCTAATGTTGGGTCTTGGTAATAGTCACCATCTTGTATTAATTCATAATCCATCGGATAGTCCTGTAGTTCCAGGTCTTCGGTTTCATCGAGTGTCATTAATTGCTCTTCACTGGCAGGTTTAAACCTAACATACAAATAATTGGCTGCAATAGGATAGTTGCCGCCATATAAAATATTAACCGCTTGTTGCATATTGGCAAGAGAATATGGGTTTGCAAGCTGCTGCCCTAATATAATTGGTTCATCGCCATTGTCAGCATCGGGGTTTGATGAAGTGGAATTGTTTGTAAGTGTTGTTTTTACATCAAAATTTGTAGTTTGAGGTACAGTACCCGGCACTTTTCTATTCTCAATAAAAAAGCCAACCGGCGGAATGTTTTTCTTTTCTGCCTTCTGCTGTGAATCAATATTTGATAAGTCAGATTTTTGGCATCCCGTCAAAAATAGAAATGCAATAACAACCATTTTAAAATACTGATTTTGTGTCATAATTGAAGTTTTAGTTTAAAGTATTTGAATATGCTCTATAAATCAATTGTTGACTGATTCATTAATGATTACATGCCACCCTTTCACGAATGAATACCCTCAGCCCTAGTACGCGTCTTCACGTAGCGTTTATTCACTCTTCCACCCAAACCCTTACCTGCGTTGCATTACCACCCAAATTTCTTGCAACTAAATAATTACCGCTGGTAGCCATATTATAGGTAGTGCGCTGGCGGGTATCACCCTTGCCAATTATAAGCAGTTTACTGCCGGGGGCGGTGGCGGTTTCGCTAAGGCTTACCTCAATTATTTCGGGGCCATCGTTGGTTATATAAAAAATGCGGTCAGCCGCGTAAGGCTTGTTATAGAGTACTGCGAGGCCATTGGCAGCAACGGTTACCGTAGCATCGGGGGCAATGCGTACGCCTGTGGCATCCAGCAGGCGGGCAGCCTGGTAGGCGGCATACAGGTTAGGGTTAATAATGCTTTGTGGTTTCAGGTATACATCCAACTCTTCAGTAAGCATTGTTCTTACCTGGGTAATGGTGGTATCTAAGTGCTGGTTCTGCAGGCTGCGGTTATCAATGGCCGCTTCTGGGGCTTCTTCCAGTTGCACAAAATCATCCAGCAGGGTAACTAATGCAGTAACATCGGCAGTGGCTACCCCAAAAGGCGATAGCTCTGCCTTTACAGGGTTTACATTTTTTAGCAGCAGGGTAATATTGGCTATCAGCGTTTTGCCCGAGCAACGTGTAAAATCAGTATCTGTATAATCCAACTTGCTTTTTAATTCGGGCAGCTTGTTCTTTAGTGCATATGCAGTGCCAGCGGCTGAAATTAATATGCCCTGCCTGCTCAGCTTTTCCCTTGCGGCGGCTTTTTTATCGGTAATGCCTGTTTCGTCGGCACTGCCCTCGCCGGCGTACCCAAAAATTGACTGTATATAAGTTTCCAGTCTTGGTAAAATGGCTGCGGCATCTGGTATGGCAGCTAATGCGGTGGCGTGTTTGGTAAACCAAAGTTTTACCCTTAGGAACATACCGATGTAAATCTCCTGCGTGTTAGTCATGTTGTATTTAAGATTTGATTGCAAAATAAACGTACAATTAAAAATCAATAAAAAAACAACATAACATAGATTTTTTAAAAAATTAACCATACGGTTAATTATATCGTTTTATATGCATATTAGTAGCATTATTACAGCGCATTAAAAAATTTAAAATGTAATGCTTAGTCTGATAGTTATTTATGTTTAAACTTATTAGCCAGTAAATAATATATACATCAATAAATATACTTTGCAAGTAAATAGCCTAAAAAAATAATTTAAACGGTATTTATACTTATGTTAACGATACTTTTACTTATGTTAACCTATGTTTTACTTATGTTATCCTAATTTTTACAGAAATTATCAACTAAAATAATTGTATTAACTATTTTGTTACCTATTTTAGGATAATATAGAAAACTTTACACCTGCCAGTAAGTAAATAAAATTATTTTGCTATGAGAAAAAAAAGGGCCGCCACCAAACGGGAAACTGTTACAGGGCAACTGCAGTTTTACCCGCAATATATGCTTGCCGCAAGGGGCATTAACAAACCAATGGCATGGGCTGTAAAGCTTGGTTTTTACAACACTTTAGCAGGCGATATAGTGCACGGCCGTTGTGCCAGCCTAAAATGGGGGCAGGTTGAAACCCTTTGTACGGCGTTGAATTGTACGCCCAACGACCTTTTTAAGTTTGAGCATAAACACAAAAATCTGCCAGAAGGGCATGAACTGTTAAAACTGCAAAGGGAAGAAACGGTGATGGACATACAGGAAGAATTAAAGAATTTAAGTACCGAAAAACTGGAGGAGTTGAGGAAGTTTTTGAAGGAAGGCTAACGCAGCAATCACTTATCAATAGCCCCCAATAAACTTTACAATTACATTAACCCTTTAATTAATGCCTAACCAATTAACACAAAAAAATAGCGCAGATTACAGGTGGTTAACCTTCAGCATAATTGCACTTATTATGGGTGTTGTTGTATTTACTGATTTTAAATATGGCAGCTATACGTTACTAATAAATTATACAGGTATTGAAACCATACCTTACTTTGATGATTTGAGGATACTTCTATGCGGTATTGATGCCATGCGCCTGCACCAAAACCCCTATACCGCTATTTGCCCGCCAGCTACTGATGCCATGTTTAATTACCCTGTTACATGGGGTGCCTTTGGCCTGTTTTCTTTTGTTACCGTACCAAACCTTATACCCATAGGGTTGGTATTGATTGTTTTGTTTTATACCGCAGTATATTTTATTGCAGGAAGGCTTAATTTATTTGAGTCGCTGGTAGCTGTTTTACTTTTTATGGCACCATGCACTATACTGGCATTAGAACGTGGCAATTGCGACCTTATTATTTTTTTGCTAATGGCTATTGCTGTTTACAGGTATGCCGCCCCAATTTTTTTTGCTGCATGTGTGGTTTTATGCGGCGTTTTAAAATTGTTTCCTGTTGCTGCCCTGTATTGCTGTGGTTTTTATTATAAACAACACTATAAAAAAGCGGTAGGTGTATTTTTAGCAAGCTGTATTTTGTTTGTGGCGTTTGTGTTGTTTTTGCAGGATAACCTTGCTATGGTTAGCAGCAAAACACCAAGGCCCTACGACCGTTTTTCCTATGGTGCTGGAGTATTATTTTCATTAATAAA
Source organism: Chitinophagales bacterium (assembly GCA_031424995.1). GTDB lineage: Bacteria > Bacteroidota > Bacteroidia > Chitinophagales > Chitinophagaceae > Parasediminibacterium. Next base: position 55,232 of record JANPIP010000017.1, read on the forward strand.
ATACAATATACAAAGCCCGTTATCATCAATAGTTAAGCAATTGCCCCAGTGGCTGTACGCAGTTTTGTATATGGGCTTAGTGTTTGCGGGTTTCGTTCTATTCTACAATAAGTTTTCGCATAAGTTACCTTTATTAACACCAGCAATCAACAGGAAAAATTTTTGTTTTGCAACAGGTAGTGGCATATTCATACTTTCTTCCTTAATTGGTTACAATTTTAATTACAGGCTTATCTTTTTGTTGTTAACCATACCCATTGTTTTTGTATGGATAAGGAATGGCAGCAAGGGCGGTTTTGTTGTTTTAGGGTTTACTTTTTTGGTAATGTGGCAAAGTTTTTTAAGCCGTATAATACCTAAATGGCATTTGGCAGCACCGTTTGTTTTTTTTGTTTTGCTGTATATACACCTGTGTATTTTAGTAGCTTTTTTAAAAGTAATTTTTAGAAAGGAAGTAATGGCAACAAAATAGGTACGATTATACCAATCAATTATCATTCATGTTATCTCTTAACTTTTTAAGATAATGGGGCTTAAGATCAAGGTAGGCCTGCATAAGTATGGGATCATTGGATTTTTCGGCCAGTGTTTTTATGTCGTGGTAGGTTTCGCTGGTGTAACGAAAGCAGTCTTCTTTTAATATTGCCTGTATTTCTAACAGGCGTTCCTTTCTTGCAATCATAATCGCCTGAATCTCATCCAGCCGTTCCAGTTCTTCTTTGGTCATGGTCTTTTTCTTAAGCAGCTCCCATCCTTCCTGCATTACCAGTGTAATACGTGCATCGTCTGCAACCCTTTCATTTGCCATATAAGCTCTAACCGCTGCAAGTTTTTCCTGGAACAGTTTTTCATCTTCTTCGCTTTGTTTATCGGCGTAAAACATAATGGTTTGTTTTTGTGCTTTGAAGATAAAACAGCAAACACAATTGCAAAGGCATTTAACTTTTTTGTAAGAAAAAATTATAGGTTGATATTTCAGCTTGCTGATAACAAACAATTACACATTATTTTGTACTATTACTTTTATAACAACCCGCCCATGAAGTTGCCTGCCATCATCATCCGCTATATTGTTTTTGTTTTTTTGATGTTGCCCTTTTTTACGGTGTATGCACAAACTAAAAGCTACAAAACCATTGCCCAGCCAACGGTTACCTATACCCCCAAGGGTAGCGAAAAAAATGCCGTAGCTTTTACCTGCGTAATTAATATTAAGCATGATGCTTTTTTTGGCGATGCCAACGAATTGATTTACCACAGCAACTTTAAGCCAGGCAATTATTTTTATTACGCAGGTAAGCGGTATAACATGGTTGATCTTTCGCCTGAGTTAAGGGATAAGCTGCGTATAAGCAGCCTTGATGTTTGTTATGATATACAAAACAGTGGTGGCAATATAGTAAGTACCAAATGCCATAGTACTGTTATGAGTTCTGATTTTGCAGGCTCGCCTGCATGGAAAGATATGTTTCCCGGCCTATCGGCCGAAGAAGCAAAAGCGTTGTATAAAGCGGGTTACCAAATTGTGAATGTGCGTATAACCAGGGCTTCCATCAACTTCCCCAATGGAATGTTTGATTGGGCCAAAACGGCCAATGGCACTGCCATTGACCCTAATGAAGGCGGCAGCGGAAATGGTGGCTACACACCTGCCCCCGTACAAAATATACCCATTAACTGGGCCAAGGTTGACTATTACCGCAATGGCGATACCATTTTTATAAAGCAGGCCAATGGCAGTATTGAACGTTATATTATTTGTGGTAATGGTGGTGTTACCAACCCTTTACCCACGCAGCAACCTGCACCTGCACCAAAACCTGTAAGTAATAGTGGTGGCGGTTTTTTATCGCCCTTTATCAGCGGCACATCTATTATTTGGGGGAATATATTAGGCAATGGCAATTACAAAGTGGTAATGCAGAACAGCAAACAGTTTAGTGAAGTTTCGGCCAAAGATTATATTGATTTAAAATCAAGAACCCTGCAGTTGATGGACAGGTGGGATGGTGACAGCGATGCAGATTATAAAGGGGTAAACAGCCAAGGGATGGCAAAAGCAAGAATAGGCCCCAAATATCCATATATACCACCACCTGCAAATACCTTACTTACCGTAAAATGGGCTTACCCACCAGATTATACACGCCTTATTTTAGTGCCTGTTTTTGATGGAAAATCTGCCTACACTTATGGTGCAAAAAAAGCAGGCGGCTCATGGAATATTATGGAATCGAACGGATACCTTTTTAGCTGTAGTGATGCGGAATATAATGTTGCGCTGCAAAAACAAAAGGCACTGCCATAGCAGAAAAGTCATGGAGTCAATGGGGGCAAATAGTCAAGAGTCAATGAGTCAGTAAGTCATTGTTAAGTCAGAAGCTTTAAGGCTTCTGTTTTATAAACTGCAGGTTACGCTTTATGCCTTTGTATTTAGTACGTTTTATGGGCGAGTTTTTAAAGATGGTTTTAAAGCTTTCTTCAGTAAGCATTTGCCAGTCATTAACTGTATAATCAAGCACCTCATTTATTGGTGTAAAACGTGGCTCGTTATGTGGTTTGCTAAAGCGGTTCCAGGGGCAAACATCCTGGCAGGTATCGCAGCCAAACATCCAGTCATCAAATTTGCCCTGCATGTTTTGGGGAATGAGCTGGTCTTTTAATTCAATGGTAAAATAACTGATGCATTTGCTACCATCTACCACTTTACCAGGCAAAATGGCATCTGTTGGGCAGGCATCAATACAGCGGGTGCAACTGCCGCAAAAGTCTTTGGCGTAAGCATCATCATACAGCAATTCTACGTCAACAATCAGCGTAGCAATAAAGAAAAAAGAACCTTGGTTTTTATTAAGCAGGTTACCGTTTTTACCAATCCAGCCCAGGCCACTTTTAACAGCCCAGCTACGTTCAAGCACAGGTGCAGAATCTACAAAACCGCGGCCATTTACCTGACCAATATTTTCATTCATCAATACCAATAATGCTCTTAGTTTTTCTCTTATTACTTCGTGGTAATCATCGCCGTAGGCATACTTTGAAATTTTTACCTCGCTTGTGTTTTGCTGCGCAGAAGGATAATAGTTTTTAAGCAGTGTAATTACACTTTTTGCACCAGGCACCAGTTTGCAAGGATCAATTCGCAGATCAAAATGATTTTCCATGTACTGCATGGTGCCATTCATGCCTTTGTTAAGCCAGTTTTCCAACCGCTTTGCATCGTCATTAAGCAGTTGTGCTTTTGCCATGCCACAATAATCAAACCCCAGTTGCTGTGCCGTTTGTTTAATAAAAAAAGTATGCTGCTGTGTATTCAAAAATTAATTATTTATTTTACTGCTAACTGATATATTTGAGTTTATAACTAACTGAACCATGAAACTGTTGATGTTACGGATACTTGCTTTGAGTGCTGTTGTAATCTGCTGTATTAATCAACTAAAAGCGCAAGATAAGCTGAATATTAAGTATGGAAAATTAGCGGTGGCCGACTTTGCTGTTGCTTCTGCTTTGGTAGATTCGAATGCAAATGCCATTGTACTTGCAGATATTGGAAGCACCGAATTTCAGGGCAATAACAAAGGCCGCCTAAGCCTTATTTTCAAACGCCATAAACGCATTAAAATTTTAAACAAAAATGGGTTTGATGCTGCCAAGGTGGAGATATCATTATATATCTCAAACAGTGGCGACGAGGAAAAACTTGACGATGTAAAAGCTGTTACTTACAACCTTGAAGGCGATAAGATTGTAGAAACAAAACTTGAAACCAAGAACATTTTTAAAGAGCAGGTACGCAAAAACATTGTTACAAAAAAGTTTACTTTACCTGCGGTAAAAGAGGGCTCTATAATAGACTATACTTATACCATAAATTCAGATTTTATTTTTAACCTGCAGCCATGGGAGTTTCAGGGCGAGTACCCTTGTTTGTGGAGCGAATATGAAGTTAACATCCCCGAATTTTATAATTATGTTTTTTTAAGCCAGGGAAGCCAGGCATTCCATACAAATAAAACCACCAACTCAAGCACCAGTTATCATTTAAACAGTGCTTCAGGTGCTGAAAGATCTGAAAGCTTCAGCATAACTGCCAATGTAAGTACCAACAGATGGGTAATGAAAGATGTACCTGCTTTAAAAAACGAAAGCTTTATTACTACATTAAGCAACCATATCTCTAAAATTGATTTTCAGTTATCCCAGATAAATTATCCAAATCAGCCTGTTCAGAACATTATGGGTACTTGGGGAAAGGTAAGTGAAGAAAGGCTGAAAGATGAAAGCTTTGGAGTGCCTATAGAAAGGGGTAACGGCTGGCTGGATGATGAAATAAAAATCATAACAAAAAACAGCAGTAACAAACTGGAAGCTGCCCAAAAAATTTACGCTTATGTACGCGATAATTTTACCCGTACTGGCAATGGTACTTACATAAGCGACAATACTTCGTTGAAAGATATTTTTAAAAAACGAAGCGGCAATATAGCTGAGATAAACCTGTTGTTGATAGCCATGCTGCGCCACGAAAAAATTGAAGCAGAGCCTGTTATTTTAAGCACCAGGGGCAATGGTTTTGCGCATGCCATTTACCCGCTGATGGGCAAGTTTAATTACCTTGTTTGCCAGGCTGTAATTGACAGCAGTCGTTATTATCTTGATGCAGGGCTGCCACGTTTGGGGTTTGGAATGCTGCCTGAATATTGTTATAACGGCCGTGCAAGAATAATAAGTACTGTGCCTGCTGCTGTTGATTTTGAAGCAGATATGTTACTTGAAAATAAAGCAACAACCATCATTATTGTAAACAGTGCACAAAAAGGCATGGAAGGTGGTTTTACAACAACCTTAGGCATGTACGAATCACTTGAATTAAGAAACAAGCTGGCTAAAACAAATAAAGAAGATTACTTTAAAGAAGTAGAAAAAGGATATGGCAATGAAATGAAGATTACCAATGGTGAAATTGATTCTTTAAAAATTTACGAGCAGCCTGTTACTTTAAAATACGACATGAAATTTGATTTGGGCGATGATGATGTTATTTACTTTAACCCATTACTTAACGAAGCCACAAAGCAAAATCCGTTTAAATCTATGAGCCGCCTTTACCCTGTAGAAATGCCTTACAGGTTTAATGAAACCATTAACGTAAATATGGAAGTTCCCAAAGGATATAAAGTAGATGAACTGCCAAAATCTACACGTGTAAAACTGAATGAAGATGAAGGGATGTTTGAGTATATTGTTAAAAACAATGGAGATAATATTCAATTAAGGTGCAGGCTTGTGTTAGGGAAAGCCAATTATGCAACAGAAGATTATCAAACCATTAGAGATTTTTTTGGGTTTGTTGTTAAAAAACAGGCAGAACAAATTGTATTTAAAAAAGCAAAGTAACCATATGGTAAGTACGCGACTATTTTTATTAATATGCTTTTGCAGTGTATACATAACTGTTACGGCACAGTACCCCGTTTTTACTATTCCTGACTCGCTTGCCAAAAGTGCCAACATGGTAAAACGTACAGAAGAAACTACTATAGAAATTAAAAACATTGGCAAGGCCAGAATATTAATAAAATACGCTTATACCATACTTAACGAAGCTGGTGACCGTTTTGCTTATTTTATAGATTATTATGACAGGTTCAGGCAAATAAACTCAATAACAGGCACACTTTACGATGCGCTTGGTACTAAAATTAAACAGGTAAAAAAGAAAGACATAGAAGATGAAGCAGTAGATGATAATATGAGCCTTGCCACAGACTCAAGAACCAAATACCATAATTTTTATTACAAAAAATATCCTTACACGGTAGAGTACGAAACAGAAATAGAAATAAGCGGCATTTTTGATTTACCAGACTGGCGGCCGGTTCCCAGGCATAACATCTCTGTAATAAATTCAAAATTTACCATAGTTACACCAGCAGATTATACGCTTCGTTACAAATACAATCAAGGCTTTAAACCCGTTATAAACAGTACAGCAAGCAATAAAACATATTCATGGGAATTGAAAAATACAATCGCCCCTGAATTAGAAATATATGGCCCTGACTGGGATGAAATTACACCTGTTGTTTTAACAGCGCCAACTGATTTTGAAATTGATGGTTACAAAGGTTCTATGGATACCTGGCTGCATTTTGGGCAGTTTATGAATAAGCTGTATGCAGGTAAAGATGTATTACCGCCTGCCATCAAACAAAAAGTACATGAGCTTACAAACGGCCTTGCAGACAATAAAGAAAAGGTAAAAGCCATTTATAATTTCCTTCAGCAAAACACCCGCTACATAAGCATTCAGTTAGGTATTGGCGGCTGGCAGCCTTTTGATGCATCGTTTGTTGCCACCAAAAAATATGGCGACTGCAAAGCCTTATCAAACTACATGGTAGCCATGCTTAAAGAAGCAGGTATAAAAGGCAATACAGTATTAATTTATGGTGGAGATGAAGAGGACAATATGATCACAGACTTTCCATCGAACCAGTTTAACCATGCCATAGCCTGTGTGCCTTTAGGCAAGGATACCATATGGCTTGAATGCACCAGCCAAACCAAACAGGCAGGTTTTATGGGCAGTTTTACAGGAAACCGTAAAGCATTATTAATTAATGATGAAGGTGGCTACGTAGTTTCTACGCCTTACTACAAATCGAACAGTAATTTACAATTGCGCAAAATTGAAGCAGTAATAGATGAAAATGGGAATTTAATAACAGATATTAATACCCGTTTTACAGGTGAGCAGCAAGAATTGCATCATAGCCTTATCCATTCATCAACCAAAGAGCAGAGAGATAAATATTTAAATACAAGACTAAGTTTACCCACATACACAGTAACTAAAACTGATTATACTGAAATAAATAACAGCCTGCCGGAAGTATATGAAACGCTGAAAATAGAGGCCCCCAACTATGCCACAGTAACAGGCAAAAGATTGTTTATTGTACCCAATATTTTTAATAAAAGCAGCACACGCCTGGCGCAGGATAAAGAAAGAAAAAATATCATCAGGTTCAAATCCTGCTATAAAGATGTAGACACGATAAACATAAAAATACCTGCTGGCTATAAACCAGAATCTCTACCTAAAAACATTGAGATAAATAATGCTTATGGCAAGTACAGCACTACTTATAACATTAAGGATAATGACATAACCTTAATACGCATTCATGAAAAAAATGCTGCACAATATCCAGCTTCAGCCTTTGCAGAAGTTGCTGCTTATTATGAAACCATTTACAAAGCAGACAGGGCTAAAATTGTATTTGTAAAAGCTGAATAACTTATTTATCCGCTGTAATTACTTTAACAGTAACATATAACTGGCCTGTATGGCGCATGGTATGTTCTGCCGCGTGAAACAGTAAACCAATAACAGTAGAAGGAATTTGTTTGCGACCCACGTAACGCGTTTCTGTTAAGGTGCTTTCTTCTGTTGTTTCAAGTTGAGAAAGCGCTTTTACAACCTGTTCATCAAACAATGTTACTAATCTGCTTACTGTTACGGTATCATCTTCTTTACCCTCATTTGAAAGAAATAACAATTGTTCTTCGTTCAGCGTTTCGCCCCTTGCATAAGTAAAAACACGGTCTAAAACGCCTGAAAGATGCAGCAAGTGAAAAGCAGGAGAAGCAACACCCGCAGGCTTTTGCCATAAAGCGTTTGATGGAAAGTCATCCATCATATCCTGCACTTCATTCTTTGCTTGCAACAAGGCATGTGCAACAGGCTGTAATAAAGCAGGAATATTTGTGATTGGGCCGCATTGCCAAACTTCAGGTTGAGGAACTTTCATACACTTATTTTAAGTGCAAGCTATTATAAGCCATTTACTAAAACAGCAATTCTTTTAAAGCGCGAACGTTACATTTATTTAGCAGTTGTTTCAGTTAAGGTGGCTTTATCAACAGTTACATTCAATTCATGCAATACGCCACATTTTAAAGCATAATTATTACGTTGGTGGCCAACAGGAAAATCGAAACAAACGGGGTAAATGCAATCCTTAATTTTCTCTTTAACAATCTCATAAACCGTTTTGCCAAAAGTCTCACCGCCAATATCTTCCTTCACTTTAAAGCCGCCAATAATTAAACCTGCAAGGGCATTTAATTTGCCACTGCGTTTCAGGTTCCAGAACATACGGTCAATACTGTAGAGGTATTCACCAGTGTCTTCCACAAACAAAATTTTACCAGCAGTGTCTATGTCAGAATCGCTGCCAGCAAGGCTTTCAAGCGTTTTTAAATTGCCGCCCACCAAAACGCCTTTTGCTTTGCCTTGAACATTACTTACAGAAGGCATTGCGCTGTACTGCATTGCTACTCCTGATAATGCATCTTTAATTGAAAGAATAGTAAGCCTTTGTTCCTCAGTTGCAAACGCCCAGTCATCAGGAAAACTGTTGCACATTTTGGAATGTATGGTAGCGACTTTGTACTGCTGATGAATATGCGAATGCAGTACGGTTACATCACTAAACCCAATAACCCATTTGGGGTGTTTTCGCAGGTTTAAAAAATCAATAGCATCAATAATTCTCACACCGCCATAACCACCTCTTGCACAAAGAATCGCTTTAACAGAAACATCGTTAAGCATTGCCTGAAAATCGTTCAAACGCTCTTCATCAGTACCACCAAAAGTGAAGTCCTTTTTACCAATGGTATCGCCAACCTTTACTTCAAAACCCCAACTTTTTATTTGTTCTATGGCAGGAGTAATTTCTTTTAAAGTGGTATAACCTGCGGGGCTTGTAATACCAATAACATCACCAGGTTTTAAGTAAGGTGGGATAATAATATTTTTTGATTTCTGACTGAGGGATTTTTGATGTGTAGCGGCCTGCTTTTTAGGAGTAATTTGCTGGCCAAGGGCAGATGCTGTAAGGGTTGCAGGGAGTATTGTTGAAAGAAAGTGTTTGCGGTTCATATAAAAAAGGAATTACACGAATTAAAACCAATTACACGAATTACACGAATGCTTTTATAAATGATTCAGTAAAACTAACAACTACAATCAACGCTGCCGCCTCTCCTCTCAATTGCCTATTTTTGCGGTCTTCATTTTTGCCGCACGGCGTACAAAGCGTACCAGTGTGCGACGCAACGGAAGCATCATTAAAGAATCAAAAGCCGGTTACAAAAGAAACAATGACAACACCCAAAAGATATTTAATTACAGCGGCATTGCCTTATGCCAACGGACTGAAACATATTGGTCACCTTGCAGGGGCTTACCTGCCTGCAGATATTTACGTGCGTTACCTGAAAGCCCAAAAGCGTGATGTAGCTTTTGTTTGCGGCAGCGATGAACATGGCACTGCTATTCCTATACAGGCGATGAAGGAGGGAACAACGGCACAGGCGATTATTGATAAGTACCATCCTATTATTGAACAGAACTTTAAAGACTTGGGCATTGCGTTTGATATTTACCACCGTACCTCTTCGCCACTGCACCATGAAACTGCACAGGAATTCTTCACTGTTTTAAACAATAACGGCGACCTTGAAATAAAGGAAAGTGAGCAATATTTTGATGAAGCTACAAGCACCTTTCTGGCTGACCGTTATATAAAAGGCACCTGCCCCAATTGCAGTAATCCCAACGCTTTTGGCGACCAGTGCGAGAAATGCGGCACTTCGCTAAGCCCTGAAATGCTGATCAATCCTGTAAGTACTTTAAGCGGTAATGTGCCTGTAAAAAAGGCGACCAAACATTGGTACCTGCCATTAAACAAGCATGAAAATTTTTTGCGTGAATGGATACTAAAAGAACATAAAGACGACTGGCGTGCAAGTGTGGTTGGCCAGTGTAAAAGTTGGATAGATGGTGGCCTACAGCCAAGAGCTGTTACGAGAGATTTGGATTGGGGGATTAAAGTCAAGACGACGGTCAACGGTCAACCGTCGACCGTTGACGGCAAAGTCCTCTACGTTTGGTTTGATGCACCTATTGGTTACATCAGCGCTACTAAACAATGGGCGCTAAATAATGATAAAGACTGGAAGCCTTACTGGTACGATGCTGACACCAAACTGGTTCATTTTATTGGTAAGGATAACATTGTGTTTCATTGTATCATCTTTCCTGCAATGCTTAAACTGCATGGCAACATTTTACCAGCCAATGTTCCTGCCAATGAGTTTATGAACCTTGAAGGTGATAAGATGAGTACCAGCCGTGGCTGGAGTATTGAAATGGATGATTACATCAATGATTGGATAAAACCAGAGAATGGTGGTGAAGGCATGGCTGACGTGCTACGTTATTACCTCACACTGATTGCGCCAGAAAGTAAGGACAGTGAGTTTACATGGAAGGGTTTTCAGGATGCCAATAACAGTGAACTGGTAAGCATATTCGGCAATTTTGTAAACAGAACTTTTGTGTTGATGCACAAGCTTTGTAAAGGCAAGGTACCTGTTTTTCATAATGATATTATTGATGAGAAAGACAAACAACTGATAACAGATATTGCTGCGGCTAAAGAAAAAATAGAATCTCTGTTAGAAGGGTATAAATTTAGGGATGCTTTGTTTGAAGTAATTGATCTTGCAAGAAAAGGCAACAAATATTTACAGGAAAAAGAGCCATGGAAGAAGGTGCCGAAAGATGGTACCCTCCCTTTGGTAACAGACCAGCAGCAGATTGACAACTGCCTTCATTTGTGCTTACAATTAACCGCCAATCTTGCCATATTTATTCATCCATTCCTTCCATTTACGGCGAAAAAAATGCTGTATATGATGAAGGTGGTGGAGAAGATATTAGACTGGGAAAACGCTGGAAAAATAAATCTGTTAAAAGTGGGTTATAGCTTACGTGAACCACAACTTTTGTTCAGGAAGGTTGAGCAGGAAGAAATTGACGCACAGTTGTTAAAGCTAAAAGAAAGAAGCCGCCCCAACCCCTCCGAAGGTGGGGCTTTAGAACCTGCAAATACAGTGACGCAGAAAGCTAATGAAGCTGGTGCTTTAATCCCCCCTTCGGGGGGTGGGGGGGCTCCTAAGGCGGCTATTGTATTTGATGATTTCGCAAAAGTTGATCTTCGTGTTGGTACCATTATCGCCGCAGAAAAAGTAGAAAAAGCTGATAAGCTGTTGAAACTGTCTGTAGACCTTGGTTTTGAAACAAGAACCATTGTAAGCGGCATTGCGCTTCATTTTAAACCTGAAGAAATTGTGGGCAGACAGGTAACTGTGGTAGTAAACCTTGCACCACGCAAAATGCGTGGCATTGAAAGCAATGGAATGATACTGATGGCTGAGGACAAAGCAGGTAAGCTGCATTTTATTAATTCAGAAACTGAGATAAATCCTGGGGCTACTGTAAGTTAATTATCCAGTTACAATAGCAACACTGCTTACTGCAAATGAAAAGGGAAAACATCATTAAAACTTTAATCATTTTAGTCTACTGTGTTGCTATTTTTTATGCTTCTAAGGAACAGGGAATGTTTTGGGACAATGTACTGTTTGCCTCAAAAATGGGTACGCAGTTATTTTCACAAGGCATTTTTAACTGGTATATCCCTGAAAATTTCGATCCGGGACATCCCCCTTTTTTAGGTTTTGTATTAGCCATTGGCTGGAAACTTTTAGGTAAGAGTTTATGGGTAAGTCATTTAATGATGATGCCATTTGTGTTTGGAATTTTGTGGCAGTTATATAGCCTCACATCCTGTTTTTTTTCTAAAAATAATTTACGCATTGCAGCAACAATCTTAGTGGCTGCAGACCCAACACTCTCCGCTCAATTTGTGTTGGTAAACCCCGAGGTAATACAAATTTTTTTCTTTCTAATGGCGGTCAATGCCATTTTAAAAAACAATTACTTCTTTAAATTTCTTGGCTTATTCTTTTTGGGCATTGTTACTTTTAGAGGGATGATGCTTTGTGGTGGTATTCTCTTGTTTGATGTGGGTTATTCCATCCTTATTAAAAAAACGGGTGTTCCGTCATTCATCAATAAAAAAAATATCATTGCTTATGTGGCAGGTGCATTGCCTGCAATAATTTTTATTGTTTGGCATATTGCCGCAAGAGGCTATCTCATACAAACTTCACCAGATTCGCCATGGGCAGGTGCTGCCCACTTTGTTAACACAAAACAATTTATTTTCAATTTAATCGTAATCGTTCACAGGCATGCAGATTTTGGGCGATGTATGGTATTGTTGTTCATACTTTGGTTAATGCTCAGCAAAAAATCCTTGTTCAAAGAAACATCCGTTCAGTCACTGCTTTTGCTTGCTTTCATTTCCACTTTTTTTATAAGCATCTACAGTTTGTTATCTACCAATGCTATGGGGCACAGGTATTTCATTCCCTCCTATTTAAGCTTCGCTCTTCTTGCCGCTGTTCTTATAACATACGTCAACATCACCCACCAAAAAATACTTTATTTTATCTTATTGTCTGCATTATTAACAGGAAATCTTTGGGTATATCCCAAAAAAATTGCACAAGGCTGGGATGCATCTTTAGCACATATGCCTTATTTTAAATTAAGGCTGCAGGCCATTAATTATCTTGATAACCAAAAAACAACTTTAGACAGTGTAGCAACTTTTTTCCCGAACGATGAGAAACTGGACGACATTACTTTAAATGGCGATTTTCGCTCTTTCGCATACTTTACAGGAAAGAACCCCTACGTATTTTATTCTAACGTTTATAATTTATCTAACGAAGAGTACAAGATGATTGAGCAGAATTATACCATTCTGAAAACATTTAAAAATACCACCGTCAGCATCAGCATTCTAAAAAACAAATACACCAGCAAATAAGAAATTTTAAGGGCGTTCCCTGCGGGCGGGTTTTTCGTTGCAAGGCCTCATTCCGCTGCGCTGCATTGCGGGCTTTCCACTGCAACCCCTAACGCATCATTCAGTTACGCTACCATCTTACCACCAGTTTTAAATTTACAAGCCTTGGCGTTAAGCGGTTGGGCAATGCAAAGGTATTGTTCTGAAAATCTTTAATCAGCATATAACTGATGGTATTGTCCCTGTCAATAATATTAAAAATCTCAAGGCTTGCCCAAATACTCTGAAAATTTCTGAAAGGCGAATGGCTGCGCCTTGCGGCTTTTTCGCCATCAAGCAGTAAAGCACTAAAGCCCATATCTACACGTACATAAGGCTCAATAATCAACGCATTACGGTACCTCACACTATTAGGAATATTATAAGGCAGATTACTGCCATAAATGGCATTCATATAAAACTTCAGGTTCCTGTTGGTACTCATATAATCCTGAAAAAAAAGGCCAAACATGATGAGCCTGTCAGTTGGGCGGCGTATATACCCAACGTCCTGCCTTACACTGTCTTTTACTACCTGGTCGGTACTGTTTGCTGTAATTATTTCACCCGCGGCATTTTTATAGTTTTGATAAAAGAAGTTATCAATCTTTTCCCTGGTATTCATAATACCAAAGCTTACCCAGCTTTCGGCATCCTTTACCAGTTCGCCATACAGCCTGGTTTCAAAACCCATGGCATAAGCTTTAGCCCTGTTCTCGCCAAAATAACGGATACGCACATTGTCTACATCATAAGGCACAACATCCCACATATCCTTGTAGTAAGCTTCTGCGGTAACTTTTGCAGGGCGCTGAAACATCTTAAAATTGTAATCAAGGCCAGCACTTGCCTGCCAGCTTTTTTGTGCTTTAAGATTGGTGTTAATCGTACCATCATAACGCCTTAACTCACGGTAAAAAGGCGGCTGGTTATAAATACCTGCTGATGCTTTTATCACCACATCTTTTACCCAGTTTTTTGGTTTAAAAGAAAAGCCCATTCTTGGTGAAACCAGCAACTCATTATTTAAGGTGTTGTAGTTATAACGAATGCCGACTTGCAGTGTAACATCACCTGAATCTTTAAACTGTATATTATCCTGTATATAGCCATTAAAGCGGGTCACATTAAGCTCTGCCTTGCCTTTTAGTACGTTAAAAAGTTGCAGTGTGGAAGGATCGTAACGAAGGTTATAACCAGCACTATCATTGTATTGCCACTCATTCAGCTTATCGCTGATGATTTGCTGCTCAATAGTATTGCCCCACTGTAAAAAATGTTTGCCTTTGTCTAAAGAACCTTTGTGGCTTGCATTCCACACATCAATGTTTAATTTATTGCGGCCATAATTAAGGTACACACCTGCACCCAATGGATTTACAATCAAGCCATAAGTTGCTTTACTTTTATCAAAATCACGTTCCCCAAAAAGGTAAGCAGCAGTGATATCTACATTCTCTTCTTCGTTATCGTTAAAGCGGCTCAACATCCATTTTAACTTAAGATTTTTTCTTGGTTGATGGGTTGCAGATAACCCAATAAAATTGGTGCTATACCTGTCTTTTTCCTGCCCTGAAAAATAAATATCAACGCCAAGGTTGGCGGAAAAAAGACTTGAAAAAACCGAGGAAGTAAGTTTATTAGATTCAGGAAATAAGGTAAACCTTGTAGCAGAAATATTGGCCAGCATTTCCAGCAACCATTTATCGCTTGCCTGCCAGGTAATTAATGCCTGAAGATCTGATGATGTAGGAATATAATTACCTTTTGTTGACTGGCTGCTTAACAGGTTACGGTTACTGCGGTTGCGCACCCCAAAAGAATAAGTGACTTTATTTTTTGCGGCAAGCCCCTCTACATGCAACCCCTGCTCTAACAAACCAACATAGGCACTGCCGCCAAAGGTTTTGGGCTTACGATAGGTGATATCAAGTACACTGCTCATTTTATCGCCATACTTTGCCTGATAACCGCCATTGTAAAACTTAATACCACCCGTCATTTCAGGATTTATAAAACTTAAACCTTCCTGCTGGCCGCTGCTTACTAAGTAAGGGCGAAATACTTCAAAATCATTTACGTAAATAAGATTTTCATCATAACTACCACCACGAACTGAGTACTGGCTGGTAAGCTCATTATTGCTGCCAACAAACACTTTAATCAGGCTTTCAACACCGCTTATTGGGCTTGGGTTTAAAAGGCTTTTCTGCGCATCAAGTATTACACGGCCTGCCTCGCCTCTACCACGATCATCTTTAACTGTCACATCATCCAGTTTTATAACGGCACGTTCCAGTTTAATAACCAATTTTTCTTCTTCACCTGCATTTAACGTTATATTTTTTTGTAGTGGCTTGTAGCCTGAATAAGAAAATATTAGCGCGATGGGTTTACCAGCAGCAACCACAATTTTAAAAGAACCATCCTTTTCAGATAAGGTTCCCTTGTTTTTATTAAGCAACTGAATGGAGACGCCCTGTAATCCATTGTCATTTTCGTCTAATATTTTACCTGAAACTGTGGCATTTTTTTGTGCAAGCCCAGAAATACAGAAAAAAAATATTAGTATAAAAGTGGCTGAAATTCGCATGAACAAACTGTTATAAAAAATGAAGATAGGTATGTGACATTAATTTATTGTAAATAAAAGCATCGGTATTTACATTTTATTTAACTTGGCGGCTATATAAATACAAATTTTTAATTAAACCATTATTATGAAGAAATTATTTACACTCGCCATTGGAAGTTTTTTAGTAATTAATAGTTTTGGGCAAATTGCTGCTTGGAATACATTTTCTTTAGCCGGCGGCTCTGCGGACTACGGTCCTTCTCCTTATGCAGCTATTACATTAGATGCAAATTTAACATCAAGCGGGCTTGTAAGAGGAACTGGTTTAACAACTACAGGTACTGGAGCAGGAAAAGTTTGGGGTGCTAACGGTTTTGCTACTACTACAGTACAAAACGCAATTGACAGCAGTAAATTCATCACATTTACACTTTCACCCAAAGCTAACTATAATATGTCATTAACTTATATAGATTCAATCCGTATAAGAATTTCGTCCACCGGACCTATTAGTTTATTGGCACAGTATGCAATTGGTGCAGGTGCTTATAAAAACCTCAGGACTTACAGTGTAACAAGACCAGGAAGTACAACAAACTTTGCTTTAGATACTATTAAACTCTCAAATGTTACTGAACTTCAAAATGTATCAGCAGGAACAACTGTCACTTTTAGGTTAATTCCTTATACTGCTACAAGTGCAACAGGTACATTTTATATTGGCAACAACGCTACCAGTTACAATTCAATAGCAGTTTTTGGTTCTGCAGTTCTTCCCGTTACCCTAAAAGCCTTCACCGCTTCTTTGGTAAACAACCAACCATCTCTTACATGGGTAACTTCTAACGAAACCAACTTTAACTATTTTGGTGTTGAAAAAAGCCTTGACGCTAAAAACTTTGTTGAAATTGGTAAAGTAACATCCAAAAAAACTGCAAACGGAAGCTTATACAATTACAACGAAGTAAGTAAAGCTATCAGCCAGCAGTACTACCGCCTGAAACTGGTAGATAATGATGGCAGTTTTAAATACAGTAATATGGTTACCTTATCAGGTAAAGAAGCTTTAAGCGTAACTGCTTATCCTAACCCTGTTACAGATGTTATTTTACTTTCTCACCCTAAAGCAAGTAAAGGTGCATTTATACAATTAACAGGTATTGATGGCCGTAACATTACCAATATTGCAGTAGCTACGGGTGCTACCCAAACCAGCATGAGCATAAGCAAATTTGTAAAAGGCAGTTATATTGCGGTTTACCAAAATGCAGGTGTAAAACAAAGCACACAGTTTATTAAACAATAAAAAATATTTTTTTAATTAAAAAGCCTCAACCAAAAGTTGGGGCTTTTTTTTGTCGTTACCTCTTTATTCTTTTTCTGCCACTGGTAATTTTTTTACGCCAGTTATGGGTTAATTGATTATTTTCCGTTTACTTAAAATAAAGCAACATCTCCCAGTCAAAAGAAATATCAAGACGCAAGTTCTTGTCTTCAGCAGGTATGCTGGCAGGTGGCACCTACCCTGCCATGTTAGCCTTAGGAATGCTGAAAGCCGCACCAGCCAATGCTTTCAACTTACATGGCTCTGGCAAAGGCAAAAAAGTAATTATTCTTGGTGCAGGCCTGGCAGGTATGAGTGCTGCTTATGAACTGCAAAAATTAGGGTACGATTGTACTATTATTGAAGCAAGGGAACGAACTGGTGGCCGTTGTTTCAGCATCAGGAACGGCAGCAGCAATGAAGAGATAACACATGGCAAACAAACCGCTGTATTTGACAATGGATTGTACTTTAATGCCGGCCCTTCACGCATTGCGCACCATCACCAAATTACTTTGCATTACTGTAAAGAACTGGGCGTGCCTTTAGAAACCTACAATAATGTAAATGAAGCCGCTTATTATTTTGCTGAAGGAAACGGGCCATTATCCAACAAAAAAATACGCATTAAAGCCATACAAAATGATGTGCGTGGTTATATGAGCGAACTGCTTGCAAAGGCTATGGATACGCAGCAATTGGATGCCAAACTGACCAAAGAAGATACCACAAAAATTATAGAATATTTACGTGCCGAAGGCGGCCTTGACATTGATAAATTATACAAGGCATCATCGCGACGTGGTTTTATAAAAGAGCCCGCAGCAGCCAATAACGACGGCATTTTGGGTGATGCTTATTTTCTAAAAGACATCATTTCATCTGGCCTGATGAACCCTGATTTTTACAATGTTACCTACTACACTTATGAGCTGCAGATGACCATGTTTCAGGCGGTTGGCGGTATGGATACCATTGCAAAAGCCTTGCAGCAAAAACTGGTGAACACACCTATTAAACTTGGCGCAGCCGTAACGGATATTAAGAATGAGGCGACAGGTGTAAGCATTACTTACAAAACCAAAGAGGGCATACAAAAAATTAGTGGGGATGTTTGTATCTGTACTATTCCATTGCCTGTTTTAAGCAATATCAACCATAACTTTTCAAGCGATGTTAGCAGGGCCATTGACTATGTGCCATACATTAATACCTGCAAAATTGGCCTGCAGTTTAACCGCCGTTTTTGGGAAGAAGATGAAGGTATTTATGGCGGCATTACGCATACCAATAATGAGCTGACGCAAATATTTTATCCCAACAATAATTATTTAAGCAAGAAGGGTATTTTAATTGGCCTATATAATTTTAATGATAAAGCAAAACGTTTTGGCGATCTAACGTATAAAGAACGGGAAGCACTGGCACTTCAAAAAGGCGGCCTTATTCACCCGCAATACCAGCAGGCTTTTGAGCATTCTTTTTCAGTAAACTGGCAGCAAACAAAGTACAGCCAGGGCGGCTGGGCGGTGTATAACGAAAGCGAACGTAAGGGAGTTTACCAGGCATTGTTAAAGCCTGATGGCAATGTTTACTTTGCAGGTGAACATCTAACCCATTGGAATGCCTGGATGGCTGGCGCATTTTTATCAGCACGCAGTGTTGTAAATGATATTCACGCAAAAGTTACTGAACAAAAATCAGCTTATAAAGCACCATAACTGTTTATCCACCATCATTCATCAATAAAACATCACCACACATGGAACAGAACATTAACCGCAGAAAATGGCTTAAAAACAGTGCCTTATTAACAGGAGGAATTACCTTTTTACCAAGCATTTTTACGCAGGCCGCCACTGCAAATAAAGAAGCTGTAACCATGCCATTTGAAGAAGTTTTAAGAGATGCAGATTTTGCACCCCCCTTTGAATTGAAGGCAAGGCTGTTTGCCAACGAGAACCCTTTTGGCCCTTCAGATGCCGCTAAGAAAGCGGTGGCCGAATCATTGGCTACCAGTTACCAGTATGCTTTTAGAAGCATGGGCGACCTTGTAAAAAAGATAACCAGTTTTGAAGGTATTACTGAAGATCAGTTATTGATGGATTCAGGCTCATCGCAATTATTGCTGGCGGCTGCACAGCATTTCAGTAAAAATGGCGGCACCATTATTACCGCAAACCCTACGTATGATGATTTGCCAAGAAGGGCTACAGGGCTTGGTGCCAAACTGGTATATGTGCCTTTAACGGCCGATTATAAGTACGACCTTGATGCTATGGAGCAAAAAATAGATGACAAAACATCATTGGTATATATCTGCAACCCAAACAACCCCACAGGTACGGTTATAGACCGTGAAAAGTTGAAAGCTTTTTGTGAAAGGGTGAGCAAAAAAGTACCTGTGTTTGTTGATGAAGCCTATATTGATTACCTGGACGACCCACAAAATGCTACGCTGATTGAAAGTGTAAAGAAGGGACAGAATATTATTGTAGCAAGAACTTTTTCTAAACTATACGGTTTTGCAGGCCTGCGTATGGGCTATATTGTTGCCCAACCAGCAATGATTAAAATGCTCGAAAAATATACCAATAACGATGGTAATATTTCTGCACCAACTATTGCTGCGGCTACAGCATCATTTAAAGAGCAGCCTTATTGCAATGATGTTATCAAGAAGACCAACGCATCAAAAGAATACTTGTATTCTGTACTTAAAAAAGAGGGATACGATTACATTCCATCCTCAGCCAACTTTGTATTGTTTCCCATTAAAATGGAAGGAAAAAAGTTTACTGAAGAGATGATGAAACGTGGTGTGGGCCTGCGTTTCTGGAAATTTAACAATAAAGAATGGTGCCGCATAAGCATCGGCAGAATGGATGAAATGGAAGCCTTTGCAAAAGCGTTTAAAGAGATTTCGTAAATATCTGAACTATGATTTGTATGATTAATATGATTTTCAGGAATGATACATTTTCACCAACGGTTCAATCATACAAATCAAAAAAATCATACAATCCGATAGCTCCTATGTTTGTTTTTTAGTAATAGTTCTTTGAGATTATGTTTTTAGCTACCAATATTTTTACGTTTAAGTGAAAAAGGGGTGAGAGTACAACCGATAGCAAACAGCCACTATGGCATGTAGTCCGATAGAAATTACC
>JANPIP010000018.1:0-77846 GCA_031424995.1 Chitinophagales bacterium
ACAATGGTTTCATAATCTGAAGCCGCTGTACGCAGCCCGGTAGAACGTCTTTGTGTTTGCATAAAATTGTATTTATTACAAAACAAAGCTTGTCTATTCCTGGACGGGCTTACGAACTACCGAAGGTTTAGTACAACAATGCATTTGTGTTATGTCGGCGGACAGATAACGCCATTTCAACTTCAGCTATCTATCATCTGTACAACTGAGCCTGCCAAAATTTTAATTTATAAATATTTTAAAAGCTAAAAAATGGCATACATAAAAGAACCAAAAGGTGTTGACTTTATTATTCAAAGCAAACCTTTAACAGAAGAAGAAAGAAAAAGCATAAGTAAATTTATTCAGGATTATAAAGCAAAAAAAGCGGTACCGAAAGTAAAGACCTCTGCATCAAAACAAAAAACTTTGGCTTAACAAGAAGTAGTCTGCCAAGAAATCTTTGCCTGTTGCATATCCTCTCAAACATAAAAACACCCTCATCCTCCTAAAACATTAAAGGATATTTTTGCAGCTTAAACATTCCATTTTGAGCGCTTCGGTTTTTTTAATAACGCCACCATTTACACAGTTAAATACACCGTATCCTGCAACGGCATACCTCAAAGGGTTTTTAAATACCAAAGGTATTTCTGCCTTCCAGGCAGATTTAGGCATAGAAGTAACCATCGCCTTATTTTGTAAAGATGGCCTAAAACGAATGTTTGCCCATATCGCTGCAAAACAGCAAACACCAACCGCAAATGCAGCAAGAATTATTGCTTTGCAGGATGATTATATAACCACCATTGATGCCGTAATACTTTTTTTGCAGGGCAAAAATCCAACCCTCGCACACCTTATCTGCAAGCGCGATTTTTTACCTGAAGCTTCCCGCTTTTCGCAACTGGACGACCTTAACTGGGCCTTTGGCACCATGGGCGTACAGGATAAAGCAAAGCACCTCGCCACTATGTACCTGGAAGATTTGAGTGACCTTATCATGGAATGTGTGGACAGTCATTTTGGTTTCAGCCGCTATGCAGAACGCCTTGGCCGTAGTGCCAATAGTTTTGATGAACTATACGAAAGTTTACAACAGCCGTACACTTATATTGATGAGATACTTATTGCTATTCTTGCAAAAAGAATGGGGGAAGTGCAGCCTAAACTGGTAGCTATTTCTGTTCCTTTTCCCGGTAATTTATATACCAGTCTGCGTTGCGGCCAATGGATAAAGCAACATTATCCCAGCGTTAAAGTAGCCATGGGTGGCGGCTTTGCCAATACAGAACTGCGCTCACTTACCGACCCAAGGGTGTTTGAGTTTTATGATTTTATTACCCTTGACGATGGTGAAGCACCTGTAGAAAACCTTGTTGCTTTTGTGGAAGGAAAGCTATCGCTTGAAAACCTGAAGCGCACTTTTACTTTGGTTGATGGAAAGGTTACTTACTTTAATAATAAAGCCTGCACAGATTACAAACAGGGGCAGGTAGGCACACCAGATTACAGCGACTTTTTGTTAGATAAATACATTTCTGCGATAGAGGTGGTAAACCCCATGCACCGCATGTGGAGCGATGGCCGCTGGAACAAACTAACCATGGCACACGGCTGCTATTGGGGCAAATGTACTTTTTGTGACATTTCGCTGGATTACATAAAACTGTACGAGCCCATTACTGCCCAGTTATTGGTTGATAGGATGGAGGAAATGATAGCGCAAACGGGCGAGAATGGTTTTCACTTTGTAGATGAAGCAGCACCACCAGCTTTGATGCGTGCATTATCTTTAGAGATATTACGCAGGAAATTGACCGTAAGCTGGTGGGCCAATGTGCGCTTTGAAAAAAGCTTTACACGCGACCTTTGTTTGTTGCTGAAAGCTGCAGGCTGCATAGCAGTTTCTGGTGGTTTAGAAGTAGCCAGCGACCGCTTATTGCAGTTGATACAAAAGGGAATTACGGTGGCACAGGTAGCCAAAGTAAACCGCAACTTTACTGAGGCTGGCATTATGGTGCATGCCTACTTGATGTATGGCTTCCCCACGCAAACGGCGCAGGAAACCATTGACAGTTTGGAGATGGTAAGGCAGCTATTTAAAGCGGGTATTTTACAATCAGCCTTTTGGCACCAGTTTGCAATGACGGCACATAGCCCTGTAGGTTTGAACCCCGAGAAGTTTGGTGTACAAAAAGCTGCTGAAACCGTTATAACCTTTGCCAATAATGATGTAGAACATATTGACCCCACGGGTGCAGACCATGACAGTTTTAGTTTTGGGTTGAAAAAGTCGCTGCTGAACTATATGCACAATCTTTGTTTTGACGACCCTTTGCAAACTTGGTTTGACATGAAGGTTCCTAAAACAAAAGTAGCACCTGATTTTATTGTGAATGCCCTGCTTGAAGATGAAAGCACTTCTTATAAACCTACTGCGAAAGTGGTTTGGCTTGGTAAAAAACCGCAAGTAGAAACATTTACCAAAAGCAAAAAAGGCAACCAGTGGGAAATGGCATCACTCACCTTTCAAAGCAAAAAAGAAAGCTTTACCATACAAACCGATCAAAGACAGGGCCTATGGTTTGCTAACATACTTGAAAAGCTGTCAGTTTACCACCTAAAAACCTGGACCATTCAGGAAGTAAAAGAAGATTACGAAGCCGCCGGCCTGGAAGATTTTGAATTATTTTGGGATAACAAACCTGTGACTACGATGGGGAAAGTTGGGTTGTTGAGGTTGTAGCAAAGAAACATTAAGTAAAAAGCAAAGCGGCATCAACTAAGGTTGATGCCGCTTTATAATTTTAAAAAGAGTCTACTTATTCTTTAACCAACTTCAAGGTTTCATTTCTGTTATTGCTTATTACCTGTAAATAATAAATACCTGTTTTTAATAAAGAAACATTTACAGGTAAAGATGTTTTGCCGCTGTTTATGATTTGATTTTGCAGCAGTAATTGTTTACCAGAAACATCAGTTATACGTAACTGTACTTTTTCTGTCGCATTGCTTTGCAACTGTACCCAAGCAATATTTTTAGCAGGGTTTGGTGATAAACTAATGCTTGTTTTACCACTACCATTCAGGCTAACTGATACTATAGGAGAGTAAGTAAAGCTGCCGTCTTTATCCTGCATTTTAAGCCTGTAATAGATGGTGTTATTGTTAAGACTAGCTAAATCAACATCTGTAAATAGGTAAGTGTTAGAACTACTGCCTTTTGAAGCTACAGTGCCTGCATAAGTAAACGAAGTATTATTTAAACTGCGCTCTACTGTAAAGTTGCTGGTGTTTATTTCATTGCTGGTGTTCCAGCTAAGTATGGCATTGTTGTTTTGCAGGTTGGCGGTAAACGATTCTAAAGTAAGTGGCAAAATAGTAGCATCTGTTAAACGGGCGATGCGGTTGCGGCCAACGCCGTTAAAAGAAGTAAAGGCACCTGCGATGAGGATTTTGTTGCCGTTATCCATCAAGCCAATTTTACTAAGTATTGAAGGGGAGGTACTGGCCACAAAACCATTACCACTGTATACCCCTAACGTATTATCGAACGTCCCGTTACCATTCAACCTTTGTAAAGAGGTGGTGCTACTGCCTAATCCAAACAAATGGATTAATATCTTGCCCGAATTATATAAAACAAATCCTCCTAATTGTTGTTGCGAAGTAGGATTGCTATACACAAATGTATTATCAAGGGTACCTGTAGAAGTTAATTTAATAAGGTAGCGTTTGTTCATCTGATTATTGTATATCTCAAAATCTCCACCAACCAAAATACCGCCATCGGGTGTCAATTTTATGTTACGAACTATGGAGTTGGCACCTGTACTGGTCAATCCGAAACTATTATCAGTTGTTCCGTCTATATTTAACCTCACAATTCTTCCGGCTGTACTGCCATTAAAAAATTGAAAATCACCACCCACTAATAATTTACCATCAGCTTGTATTGCAATATCCCTTACCTGTGCAAATGCCCCTGCGGTAAAAGTATTGTCAAATGTACCGTTGCTATTCAACCGTGCTATGTAGTTTGCGGCATTGCCATTAAATAAAGTAAAATTTCCGCCCAGCAATATTTTTCCATCGGCTTGTAAGGCAATAACATTAATGGTTCCATTGGTACCTGTGCCATTGTTGGTGGTAAATGCCGCATCAATATTGCCTAGGGCATCAGTTCTTACAATCCTTCCTGTAATTGTTCCATTAAAGTTTGTAAAGTCGCCAGCAGCAATAATTTTATTGTCTGCTTGTACCACAATAGTATTTACATCGCTATTGGCACCAGTGCCTGGTTTATAAGTAGTATCAATTTCACCATCAGCAGTAATACGGGCAAGGCGGTTGCTGGATACTCCATTGTAAGTATTGAATTGACCCCCTATAATTATTTTCTTATCAAGTTGAAAGGCAAAGGTTTTAACGGTGCTGTTAGAACCTGTCATTAAATTAAAAGTTTTATCAATTATATAGGAGGAGGTAAGTTTTTCAACGCTGTTATTGCCCCCTGTTTGCGCGTTATTGAAATTACCCGAATAAATAAAGCTACCTAAATCCGTTTTTGCGATGCTAAATATTTGACCAGAGAGGTAACCCATATCAAAGGAAAAATCAAGTGTGCCAGTTTCATTTATAAGTGCTATTCCAGCCCGAGCGGTGCCATTAAACGAAGAAAAACTTCCCCCAATTAAAAGCTTACTATTGGATACAGGGAGAATAGCATTAATAACTGTACTTGACCCAACGCCAGTAGTAGGTGCAAAAGAAGCATCTACAGAGCCATTGGTATTAAGTAATACAACACCAGTAAAATTGGAGTTGGTAGTTGTATTGATGGTGCTGCCGCCTACCCATATCTTACCATCACCCCGTACATTTAATGCAAACACGGTTGCTGAACCTGAGCTGATAGGCGATGTAAAGCTTGCATCTATCACACCATCACTACTTATCCGTGCAATACTGTTTCTTGAAATATTGTTATAGCCGTTAAAATTGCCAGCAATAATAATTTGACCATTCGTCTGCAACGCCATACTTTTTATGGAATAAAAAGAATTTGTAGTGCTTACGCCAGCCCCGCCGATATTAAAAGTGGGATCTACTGCACCACTATTTGTTAACCTGGCAATAGAATTTACAGTTATCGAATTAAAGGTATTAAACGCACCACCAATCAACACTTTGCTACTGTCTTTCCCACTAGGAATAACGATAATAGAAAATACACCATTAAGGTAGGTACTTCCAACACCTGATCCAGGATTAAACGTAGGGTCAAAGCCGCCCGAACTGGTAATACGGCAAATGCCGTTTACAGTTATGCCATTATAGCTATTAAAAAGGCCACCTATAATGATTTTGCCATCGCCTTGAATGGCAATAGCATAAATAGTTCCTGCACCAATACCTGTCCCTGGATTGAATGTTGTGTCACGCGTGCCATTGGCGTTTAGACGCAATAGATTAGGATATCCCGAACCAGATACGGTATATCCATTATATCCATAAATATTGGTACCCCCTAATAATATCTTACCATCGGATTGAATAGCCTGAGCGTAAACTTGACCCGGATAAATAGGAGAAGTTTGGGCATTTCTAACCCCCGAAAAATCCCCATATCCCACATCGCTCGGATTAAACGTTGGATCTACAGTTACCTGGGCATTAACAAAAAGAGAAAAAACTAATGTAAAAATTGAAAGGAAGAAATTCTTCATATGCACTTAATTAAAGTTTAAAAAATGAAAATAGCATTAAAGCATCATAAAACAAAAGGGCGCAATTTATTTAACACAGAAGCCATATATTAAATAAGAAGATAGCAATTACCACCACTGGTGCACACCCTTCTTCACATACTTTTCATACACGTCTGTTACGCCTGCAAGTTGCCCCGCAGTTAAGTTTGGTATTGAAAGTGCTTGTAAATTAGAAGCTACCTGCGCAGAACTTGAAGCACCCGGAATAATACAACTCACTTCTTCAAATTGCAGTATCCATTTTAGTGCAAAAGGCGCCAGGTTTTCTTCGCCGGGAAAAACGGCTTTTAAAGCCTCAACCGCCGCAAGGCCGGTTTCGTAATCAATGCCAGAAAAGGTTTCGCCCTTATCAAATGCATCGCCATTGCGGTTAAAGTTTCTGTGGTCGCCTTTGGAAAAGCTGCTTTGTTTGCTGAATTTTCCCGTTAATAATCCGCTGGCCAAAGGCACGCGAACTATAATACCGATGTTCTTTTTCTGTGCTTCTTTAAAAAACAATTCTGCCGGCCGCTGACGAAACATGTTAAAAATAATCTGTACCGTTGTTACGTTCTCAAACTCAATTCCTTTTAACGCTTCCTCTACTTTTTCAACACTTATACCAAGGTTTTGAATCTTTCCTTCCTGCTTCAACTTGTCAAACATTTCAAATATTTCAGGGCGGTAAAATACCTGTGTTGGCGGGCAATGCAGTTGAATCAAATCAATGGTTTCAATCCCCATATTGGTTAAGCTGTCTTCAACAAACTTGCGCAATACCGCAGGCTGGTAGGCTTCATTTATTTGAGGGTTTAACTGCCTGCCGCACTTGGTAGCCACATACAGTTTCTCTTTACGGCTGCGTACCAAACGGCCCACGGCTTTTTCACTCTCACCATCTGAATAAACATCAGCAGTATCAATAAAATTAATACCCGCATCCACGGCTTCATTCAGTATTTTATCTGCGTTAGCATGGCTAAAATCATTGCCCCATTTACCGCCAACCTGCCAGGTGCCAATGCTTATTTCAGATACATTTATTCCCGTTTTGCCCAACTGCCTGTATTGCATGTTTATTTATTTAGTGCCACAATTTAAAATATTTCAACCCTGGCACATGGTCTTTCTTTGGGGGACGGGCTTTTGGATTTCTATTGATCACCTGTTGTGTCACTCACTTGGGCGTTCTTAACTTTATTCAGCAAAAGGTTTCCTGTACTTAAACCGCTGCGGTTGCAGGCTTTCATTTCAACAATAAACTACAACACTGCCTTTGTTGTAAAACTTTTACTTTTACGACCTCGAAAATAAAATGACTAAATGAGTAAAATTACCGCCGCTATTACCGCCATTGGAGGCTACGTGCCAGAAACAAAGCTTACCAATTTTGATCTTGAAAAAATGGTGGCCACTAACGATGAATGGATAAGAACAAGAACGGGCATTTCGGAAAGAAGGATTATGAGCGAACCTGGAACCGCAACCAGCGACCTTGCAGCACCTGCCATACAGGAAATATTGCGCAAAAAAAACCTTGACCCAAAAGAGATTGATTGTATCATCTGCGCCACTGTTACGCCAGATATGCTCTTTCCTTCAACTGCAAATATTGTGGGTGATAAAATTGGTGCCGTAAATGCTTTTGGCTTTGACCTTAGTGCAGCCTGCAGCGGCTTTTTGTTTGCACTTACCACCGGTGCCAGTTTTATTGAAAGCGGCCGTTATAAAAAAGTAATTGTTGTTGGTGCAGATAAAATGAGCGCCATTGTAGATTATACAGAACGTAATACCTGCATATTGTTTGGGGATGGTGCAGGCGCAGTATTACTGGAACCAAATTATGAAGGCTATGGTGTACAGGACAGCCTTTTAAAAAGTGATGGCAGCGGTAAACACTTATTACATATGAAAGGTGGCGGAAGCCTTCGCCCTGCAAGTGTTGAAACCGTTTTGGGCAAGGAGCATTTTATTTACCAGGAAGGCCAGAGCGTATTTAAGTTTGCCGTAAAAGGCATGGCCGATGTAAGCGCAGAACTGCTGGAAAGAAACGGCCTTACAGGCGATGATATTGCATGGCTGGTACCGCACCAGGCCAACCTTCGTATTATTGAGGCAACGGCCAACCGCATGGGTTTACCAAAAGAAAAGGTAATGATAAACATAAGCCGCTATGGTAACACTACAGCCGCTACCATACCACTTTGCCTGTGGGATTGGGAAAGCCAGTTGAACAAAGGCGATAACCTTGTATTTGCCGCTTTTGGTGGTGGTTTTACCTGGGGTGCTACTTTAATTAAATGGGGATTCTAATTTCCGTTCAATAATAATGATACATCAGCGGCTGCCCTTACCGGCTGCCGTTTTTAGTTAAGGAAAGCACTCTTACAAAACAATCTTTATCTTTAAAACACAAATGGAAGAAACCGGACAAATAAAAGTAACAATTGAAGGAACGGTCAATGAAAGAAAACTCATTCCTGATGACGTTGATATTTCTGATATCAGGGAGATATTAAACGATGTTGAAACTTTTTTGTATCCAACCAAAAGCGAGAAAACTAACCGTCCACATATTGCTTACAGGTTAGAAGAAGGTTCTGCAAGACATATTTTTTCCTTACCAATAAGCGCCGTAATTCTCTTTAATGGTCTTATTTCAGAAATCAATAACAGAAAAACAGTAGATTTTCTTGATTATAAACGGGCGGAAATTATTGAAAAATTTCAGCGCAAAGCAAAAGAGAAAGGGTATGAAATCTCGTTGAGCAGTTCAATCAGCAATAATGCAGAGCTTGTTATAAATAAACAAACTAATTATTTTAACGTTACACCTTATTGGATTAAAACCGAAATATACCTGTATGGTGAGATTTATGAAGAGGGAGGAATGATCCCAAATCTCCATATCCTTACTAAAGAATATGGAAAACTCACCGTTTCAGCTACAAGAGAGCAATTGCTTGAAGGCGAACAAAAACTATATAAGGTATATGGTATTAAAGCATCCGGCAAACAAAATATTTCTGATGGCAAACCTTTTGACCTAAAGCTTATAAACTATATTGATTATAACCCTTTATTCAATAAAACAGAACTGGATATTCTTATTTCAAAAGCTACACCCAACCTGTCAAAAATAAAAGACGTTGACAGCTGGATGAGTGAAATACGGGGAGGGGTGTATGAATAGTATTTTACTTGATACATCCTTCTGCATACGGTTATTAAAACAAGACGACGCGCTTCATAAAAATGCAGTTGCATATTTTGAATACTTCCTTGATAATAAAATTGAAATGTTCTTATCCTCAATTGTTATAGCAGAATACAGTGTGTTAGATGATGTTAGGAACTTACCCTTAAAGACAATGAAAATTACACCCTTTGATTATTTTGATGGGTGCCTTGCAGGTGAATTTCATTCAATATTGCTGCAAAATCGCCAACAGTTGCATGGTTTAGATAGGGTTGCAGTAAAAGATGATTGTAAATTAATGGCGCAGATATGTACTCGAAAGATTGATGCTTACATTACCAAAGACAAAAGATCCTTCAAACAAGTTTTTCAACCGGTTCAAAAAGTTAAACAGTTTTCAATTCAATTAATTGATCTCTCTACTCCCTTAAATGAGTTTAAAAACGAATTGTTTTGATAAAAGACTTTTAAGTGTATCTCCATGACTACCAATATTGAACAGGATTATTTTACTGAGCGTTTGTTAAACAATAGCGGCGTGTATGATGAACTGCTGGGTACTGACGGCAACCTGCGCCCTTACTGGCTTAGCTTCTTTAATTCGCTGCAGCAGCTTGGTAAAAATGAGGTAGAAGACAGAGGCCGTGATATTTTACGCTTACTGAAAGAAAACGGTGTAACCTATAACATTCATGGTGATCTTTCTGGCCTTAACCGCCCATGGAACCTTGATATAATCCCCTTTTTTGTAAGCAAACAGGAATGGACAACCATAGAAAAAGGATTGGCACAACGTGCTACTTTATTAGACCTTATTCTTAAAGATATTTATGGTGGTCGCAAACTGATAAAAAATGGCTTACTGCCTGTTGAACTTATATACAATCATAATGGTTTTTTGCGCCAGTGTGTAGGTATACCAAACCCAAACAAACACAGCCTGGTATTATATTCTGCTGACCTTGCCAAAAGCCCTGATGGAAGAATTTGGGTACTGAACGACAGAACGCAGGCACCTTCAGGGTCAGGGTATGCTTTAGAAAACAGGGCAGCCATGGCGCGTATTGTGCCAGAGTTGTTTAACGGTTTAAAAGTAAAACAGCTATCCTCCTATTTTAACGATCTGCATCAATCACTAACCCAAATTGCACCGCAGCAAAAAGAAGATCCACGCATCGTTATTCTTACCCCTGGGCCTGGTAACGAAACTTATTTTGAGCATTCTTACCTCTCCTCTTATCTTGGTTTTACACTTGTGCAGGGAGATGATTTGATGGTGAAAGATAATTTTGTATGGCTTAAAACCATTGGTGGCCTTGAAAAGATTGATGTGATTCTGCGCCGTGTAGATGATGTGTATTGTGACCCTTTAGAGTTAAAGGAAGATTCGCAACTTGGCGTTCCAGGTTTGCTACAAGCAGTGCGCAGCGGTAATGTAAGTATTGCAAACCCGCTTGGCAGCAGCATTTTAGAGAACCCGGGGTTAATGCCCTTCCTTCAAAATATTTCGCGTTATTATTTTAATGAAGATTTGATAATGCCCACCATTGCCTCGTGGTGGTGCGGCCAGCCCAAAGAGCTGAATTATGTACTTAACAATATTGAGAAACTGGTAATGAAACGCATTTACCGCGACAGCACTGCCAGCACATCAGTTGATGTAAGTACTTTAACGCTGGCGCAGGTGCAGCAGTTAAAGCAACAGGTAAAGGCGCATCCGCATTTGTTTGTAGGGCAAGAGAAGGTAAATTTTGCCTCAACCCCCTCAATGGTAAATAATACCATACAGCCACGCAATGCTTTGTTTCGTAGTTTTTTGGTAAGTAATAATGATGGTTATACCGCCATGGCAGGTGGCCTCACGCGCAGCTCAGCAGGTGCAGGTAATATGATTATAAGTAACCAGCAGGGCGGTATAAGTAAAGACACCTGGATTATTTCGGCTGAAACAGAACCTTCAGCATATCACCGCAAAGAAATGTTCAGGGCGCATACACCTTCTTTTAACGGTGTATTGCCAAGCCATACCGCAGAAAATTTATTTTGGGTTGGCCGCTATGCAGAACGTGTTTTAGGCAATGCAAGATTTCACAGAACCGTAATGCAGTTTGTAGCCGAAGGCAATAAACTTTTGGTAGAAGAAGACGCTGCTACAGAGCAGGTGTTGTTAGAGGCATTTACCAATTTTACGTTTACTTACCCTGGTTTTATAGATAATAAAAATGTGGATGTTTGGACGGAATTAAGTGCTACCATGTTTGATGTAAAACGCAATGGCAGTATGGCTTTTAACTGCCAGTTATTTAACAGGGCGGTGTATGCGGTAAGGGGCCAGTGGAGTACAGATACATGGCGTGTTTTAAGAACCATGGAGGAAGACTGGACCACAGCTTCAACAGCTAACCTTACCCATTTTAAAATGACCACGGCACTTGATAGCCTTATTACATCGATGGTGGCTTTTGTAGGATTGAACAGGGAAACCATTTCGCGTGAGCAGGGTTGGTTGATGCTGGATGCAGGCCGCAAAATTGAACAGGTTTTGTTGCTGATACGTTTGCTGCGTGCTACTTTGGTAACCTGGCATGAAGATGAAGTAGCTTATAATTTACAGGAAGCCGTTTTAAAAAGTAATGAAGCCCTGGTAAGTTACCGCTATAAGTACCGTGTGTATATACAACTGCCATTGGTATTAGAATTGATGTTGTTTGATGGCAACAACCCACGTTCGTTAATTTACCAGTTAAACAGGTTAAAAACTTATTTATCAAGCCTGCCAAAAACAACTTCAGGTAACAGTTTATCAGAGCATGAACGCCTTATTTTAGAGGCACACACATTGCTGCAGTTATCTACCAAAGAACATCTTTCTCAGTTTGATGAGTACCAGCAATTTTACTATAACCTGGATGAGTTTTTAAACAAAATGTATAAGCTGTTATCTGCCCTGCCTGATGCCATTTCTAAAACCTATTTTAAACATGCGCAAGCACAAAAGCAATTGTTTACTGCTGATTTGTAAGTGGTTAAGAAAATACTATGCTACTTCCATTAACTCGCTTTCAGTAACTGGTTCTGGTATTATTATACCTTCTCCATGCATCCCATCAATGTGAAAATTAATGACTTCTTTTATATTGTTTGCGGCTTCGGCTTTATCATTACCTGTGGCAATACATCCTGCCAGGTCTGGTACATAAGCACTATAACCGGTTGATGTCTTTTCGTATATTACCAGGTAAGTCATAATTTTTTTAGTTGAGCTTGTTTTAAAATACTGTTTAGTGTTCCTGGTGCAATATCATAATTGAGCCACAGGCTCTAAAGAACATAAAAACTGCGAAGTCAGAGACTTCGCAGAGCGACATTTCTTTATTATCACATGCGGTTCTAATCCACCTTCTCTACAAACACCGCAGTACCATAAGCCAATACTTCTGTAAGACCGCTCATTACATCGTTGGCATCGTAACGCATATTAATAATAGCATTGCAACCTAATTGCTGGCCATGTTGAATCATCAACTGTAAAGCTTCTTCACGGGCTTTCTCACACAGGTCGGTATAAATAGTGCTGCGGCCACCAAAAATGGTCATAAAACCACCGGCCATATTGCCTAAAATACTTCTTGAGCGAACTGTGATGCCCCTTACCAGGCCTAATTGTTTGGTTATTTTATAACCTTCAAGTGCATTGCTTGTGGTGATGAGTATTGGGTACATATTTGTTGTTTTTGTTGGTTGAAAGTAAGTATAATCTCTGCCCTGCCTAAACTTGCAGTTTTGCAGCACTATTGTATAGCCTGTGTCTATTTGCTATAAGTTGCTGCAAGCAACAAAATATGGCTGCGGAATTTTTAATTCCGCAGAGCGGATATACTACGACAAATGGAACAAGACAGGTAAATAATTACGTCAATCTAAGCATTTGAGTAAAGCTAATTTCACTCGCTTTTGATTTGCCTCTTGCCTGTTTTATGACATTTCTTATTGTCCAAGTCGGTAATCGCTTTTTTTGAATATTACGTATTTCAGGGTTTACTATTAATGCGGATTGAATAAGATATGTTTCAATCTCATCAATTGCTTTTTCATTTGTTTTACCTTTTTGTAAAGGATGGGAAACGAAATACAAAACCGGATTTCCAAACGTATGACTATGCAGTACGTCATTATATTTCTCTATCTTATGCGGAGTAAATATTTCTTGTGAAAAACTTAGCGAAGCTTTACCAACGTAATAAGGTACAATAGAACGCTTTCTTAATGCAAATACATAACATCCTCTTTGATTTTCTAAATCAACCGGACAATTATCCCAAAAACCTACAGTGTTTTCACCATAAATTCTTTTTACTTTATTGCTTTTCTTATACCCTATTTCGTATGGGCCAGTAACCGTAAACTCGATCATAATGTTAATTTTGATTAATTGATTAATTTATCTCCGTGATGTATTCATATGATTTGAATAAATACCTTTTAGTTCTTCCTTTTTCTTTCCTTCATTTCCATTCTTTAATCGGCTCGTTGATATCCTCAACAACCAATATTTAAGGCGGTCGGTGAGACACCGACCGCTAATAAATTCTTGAAAAAGGGCTTATTCAAACCTTTTCTTTTATCCATTCAACGTTGTCTCCCATTTTTTTAACCCTTTTATCAATCATTTCAACCCTTTTTCAAATAATTTTAATCCTTTTTCTCGTAATTCTAATCCTTTTAGGCATTGTTTTAACCCTTTTGTTCATACTTCTACTCCTTTACCGGCTTACTGTAACCGTAAACTTCCCCCCTTCCAGCGTTGAAGGATTTACCACGGTAATTACACTAAAGCCTTTAAGTATGCCCATCTTTTCGCCTGCGGCGATAATTGCAGGCGTGCCTGTGGTGGTTTTGCCTTTGTACACATGCAGCGGCACGGTGCCGGTATTGGTAAAAGTGCTGCCTATAATTACGGCGGCAGAGGTTTTTTGCTCGCCTGGCTTTAGCGTTGTGGTGCGTAATTGATGTTTACTTACGCTGTCTACAATATTAAAACCCCAGGCGGTTGCCTTTTTTGGGTTGCTGCTGTACAGGCCAATCAGGTAAGCACCTATGGCTTTTATGTTTTTAAACACGGGTTCCCAAAGTCCATCGCGAAGGCTGGTTTCAATGGTGGCTTTGGCAGCATTATCATCATACAGTTGGTGGGCATCGGTTGCCTTGGTTACGGCAGTAGTAAGCTTTGCCATGTCTACCTCGTTGGCGGTAATAAATGGCTGTAAGGGGCTGGTGCCTGCGGCATAGCTGCTGTGCTTATTGGTAAAAGTTTTGTACAGGCGGGCACGGTCTTCAAAGGCGGCGGGGTAGGTTATTTTTCCGCTGTCTGTAATGGTAATGCCCCATTGTGTAAGCTCTTTGGTATTGCTCCTGTACAGCTTTTTTAAAAACTGTACCCATGCCTGCAGGCTTGAGAAAACGGGGGTAAAGATATTGTCGCGCAGGCGGCGCTGTGTTTCGCTGGTACTGGTAAACAGTAGCCTACTTTGCTCGTGTGTGGCGGCATCGGTGCCTGCGGTTACGGCTTTGGGCAGGTCAATTTTTTCCTGCGTTAAAAATGGTGTAAGCACACTTGAGGTGCCATCGGCGTTGTGTTTGGTAACAATGCTGGTTAAAAGTGATTGTTGGGCAGTAAATGCTTCTGGCAGAATGTTGCGTGGCATACACAGCGGGTTTTGGGTGATTAAATTGGTTTTAATTTGTCAGAGCAATATAACAAATAATTTAATACATAGGTGCATAAGGGGAAGGGGAATTTGTACACATAAGGGCATAGCGATGAATGAGAGTACATAGAAAGCCCAAGTTTGCCTTTTCTCTATGTTTTCTTTTCTTTACTATGTGCCTATATGTTAGGTTTTTTTACTCTTCCCACACCGTTAACCCTTCACTGCAATTAGCGCAGATATCAATGTTCTTACGGCTCGTCATCAGTTCGCGGCGAAATTGTTTGTAGTTGTCGTTGTTCCAGGTTTCTTTAAAACTCTGGGTTTTAAGGTTGCCCAATTGATGGGTAGCATCTTTATCAAAACAGCAGGGCACTACAAGGCCATCCCAGGTAATTACATTGGCATGCCACAACTTCCAGCAATGGTTTTTAAGCCCGCTTTTCGATTGGCGTACACCATTCTTGTCTTTTTTGTAGCGACTGTATTTGTCAATAGAAGGGATCAAATTATTAGGGTCATTCTCAAAGTCGTACACCTGTGCGGTTTTAAAGCGAACCTGGTCAACACCTACTTCTATAGCCAGTTTTTTTATATCTTCTATTTGATGTTCATTTGGTTTTACTACCAAAAACTGAAAGAATACAAAAGGCGTTGTACTGTTCAGTTCTTTTTTCCATTTTACAATATTTCTTGCGCCTTCAATTACCTTTTCGAGCTTGCCACCCACGCGGTAAGATTGGTACACATCCTGTGTAGTGCCATCAATAGAAATAATCAGGCGATCCAAACCACTCTCTACGGTTTTCTTTGCTTTTTCATCGGTTAAATAATGCGCATTGGTTGATGTGGCGGTATAAATGCCCTTATCGTGCGCATACTTCACCATATCTAAAAAAGAAGGGTTTAAAAAAGGTTCCCCCTGAAAGTAAAAGATAAGATAAAGCAGGTCTTTATAAATATCATCAATGGTTTGCTTAAAAAAGTCCTGCTGTAGCATACCAGTTGGGCGTGTAAATTCACGCAGGCCGCTGGGGCATTCAGGGCAACGAAGGTTACAGCTTGTAGTGGGTTCAAACGAAATAGAAATAGGATAACCCCATTGAACAGGCTTGCCTGTAAGCTTGCTCCACTGGTAGCTTGCCACCACTTTTAAAGCGTTGCTAACACGGCGCGGTGTAAGCTTTGAAAGTAAATTAAGACTGTCTGCTAAATTAAAGTACGGCATATAGTAAAGTAAAAATAAGCCGCTTTGCGGAATGATGGTTTTTTATGATGGATACTTCCTGTTATCGAAAAGAAATTTCACGCAAAGAAACAAAGGAGCAAAGGCGCTGCGCTTGAAAACGTTCTCGCAAAAAGCGTATATGAGCTTATTTCGAGTGCTACAACTTTCTCATAAGTAAAAAAGTTCAAAATTCAAATTATTTTTTTGAATTTTAGGAAAAAGTAACCATATGGTTACTTTTTAATTTTTTAGTCTATTTTTTAATAATAATTCAAAACTCATATTTATGTTTACATGACATTATTAACCAAAAAACATATTTTATGAGTTATTTTAAAAAAATTTTAATCTTTTGCGTCGTGATGTTGACAATAACATCCTGTAAAAAAGAAACATCTTTGATTACCCCAAACCAGTTAGAAGTTGTAAACCTACCCACGCTTGTAAAAAATGCCGCAGCTCCAAATGGAGTTTTAAGTTTCCCTAACAAAAAAAGTTTAGAGTTTTTCTTAAAACAACTTGATTATGATAAAGCTCCAGATGCGGGCAAGTTACCAACTGGTTTTAAAAGCCTTCACCAACGCTTTGAAAATTATGAAAACAAAAAAGCTTCCATAAGAAATTCTTTATCAACACATTCACAAAATGATAAGCAAACATTTTCTGAAGATGAAGCAATTGTAGAGGTTTCAGAGGAAGAGTATTTGTATGATTTAGAACGTTTTTTAGTGCCAGACGACCGTTTAACGTATGTTCTAAACGATGACTTGCAAATTATGGTAGAAGGCGATTTTTATCAAGTTACCCGCTTAGGCTTATTAGTTGTTCAAGGAGAAAATATAAACGATTTTGCTGCTTGGTACCCCGCTCAGGAAAACACTGTTCTTTATCATCCAGAAGTTACTAGTTTCCCGAATGAAGTTGCATTAGGTAATGAGACTTATGAAGTTGGTGAAGGTATAGTAAGGTATCCGTATGATGAACAACAATCTACTGCGTCAGATAATTTTTATATGGAATTTGCACCCTCAGGATCAATTACACCAACCCCTCCTGAAGTAATGGATACGTATGTAGTGGCACTGATTTTAAAAAAGACGAAAGTAAAAGGATAGGGGATAGAAAATTTAAATTGGAAGCGTACAACACTGATTTTTTGTGGCTGGGCGTTTTTAAATCGGTTGGGGTTAAGGGGAAACTTCAAAGACAAAAAAAATTTTTATGGATAACTTATTGGGGAGAATCTTTTGCTGATGAGATGTCGGTTGGATGTGAAAATATGGATTTAAGAATCGATTATAATTTTCCACTGCCACAACAGTATAATTTATTAGATAGGCCATACTTTAAAGGGATTACACCAAATTTTAAAGTTGGAAACTTTGCATTTGACGTTTTGGACATTGATATAAATACAAAATTGAATTTTTTTGGATATACTTATAAACTTACAACAGTCAATTTTCTAAATATGGCTAACGGAAATTTTAATTCTTTTATAGGTTCTCAATACAACAATCATTTTAAAAGTATCCAAGATGACCTTATAAAGTCTTTCGACCCTAGCTTTGGAACTAGATATGCGGCATATACAGCGAAGGTTAACACGTTGACCGAAAACAATAAATATAGAATAGCCCTCGGTTTTACAGAAAAGAAACAAGGATATTCGCACAGTAACAACTGGAATATGGACGCTAACGGAGGTCTTACTGTAAAAATTGGACAAAATTCTAGTGTAGAAGGCACTGCTTACGATTACACAATGAAAGCAGGTAGTTTTTTTGGCAAGGCAAGGGTAGGAAGTAATTGGTATAAGATTAGGTTCGTAATACAATAAATCCGTTGAAAAAATGTATCTTTTTAAGATTTAAATACCATATAGCTAAGCATGAAATTTTTTTTTAGTATCGTTCTTTCTTGTTTATCCGTTATAGTTAATGCACAAGATGCCAAACAAGGCGGCCAACAGCCTAAAAACATTTTCAGGGCAGGTATAACTGTACCAGTAGGAGTAAGCCTTAATGGGGCATGGGAAAAAAAGTTAAGCGAAACCTTTACATTAACTACCAAAGCTTCTTTGTTTGCACATTTTGGCAATTTGGCCTTTGGCCGGTCAAATGGCGACGTGCTACTTGCGACTATTTTTGAAATTGATGCTAGGTATTATTACAATATAAAAAGGCGAGCCAGAAAGAAAAAGGATACCCGCAATTTTTCTGCATCTTATTTTTCATTAAATCCTTATACTGCATCAAGACCGTTATTAGATGGCCCCCACCCACTTGACTATGAAGGCAACAATGGCATTTTTTTAAACTGGGGCGTGCAAAAACAATTAAAGAAACGGTTTTACTTAAATGCTTATGTAGGTGCATTAATAGCTTCACGTTCATTTAAAGCCGATCGCGCTGCTGCGATAGACCCTGCACATTTAGGCCTAACCATAGGGTATGTTATCAATTAATATGCTTGTAAATAAAGGCTGGCGGCTTGCTTAAAACCCCAGCCTTTATTTTTCTTTCTGCGTTTTCCGCGATTTCTGCGAGAAACATTGTGCCTTCGTATCCTTTGTTCCTTTGCGTGAAAGCTCTTCTTTGCGTGAACCCTCTACACAGGGCATTTTTCATGGTAATTTATCAACTCAATTGGGCTGTGTTCAATTTCAATACCATTATAATAAGTGTGAATTTCATCAAGTACCGCTTCTACTTCTTCCATTTCTTTTAAAGTAACAAGGCGGCCACGAAACTCTTTAATGTTGGGCAACCCTTTTAAATAATTGGCATAATGCCTGCGCATTTCGTTAATGCCAACCACAGGGCCTTTCCATGCAACTGAATGGCGCAGGTGTTTTTTACTTACTTCAATACGTTCCTGTAAAGTAGGCGCAGCAAGTATTTCACCAGTTTCCATAAAATGTTTTATTTCCCTGAATATCCATGGGTAACCAATGGCTGCACGGCCAATCATAATGCCATCAACACCAAAACGGTTTTTATAGTCCAGCGCTTTTTGCGGGCTGTCAATATCACCATTGCCAAAAATGGGTATTTGTATGCGTGGATTATTTTTTACTTTAGCAATCAGGGTCCAATCCGCTTCGCCTTTATACATCTGGCTGCGTGTGCGGCCATGAATAGCAAGTGCTTTAATGCCGCAATCCTGCAGGCGTTCGGCTACTTCCTCAATATTTTTACTGTCTTCATCCCAACCCAAACGTGTTTTTACAGTAACAGGCAAAGAGGTAGACTTTACAACAGCCGTGGTAAGGCGCACCATTAAATCAATATCTTTTAAAACCCCTGCACCAGCACCTTTACAAGCCACCTTTTTTACAGGGCAGCCATAATTAATATCCAGTAAATCAGGATTGGTAACATCTACAATTTTAGCGGCAAGGGCAAGGCTGTCTTCATCGCCACCAAAAATTTGTATGCCAACTGGCTTTTCATAATCAAATATGTCAAGCTTCTGGCGGCTTTTAATCGCATCACGAATCAAGCCTTCGCTACTGATAAATTCAGTGTACATAAGATCTGCACCATTGTCTTTACACACCGCACGAAACGGTGGGTCGCTCACATCTTCCATGGGTGCAAGTAGTAGCGGAAAATCTGGTAATTGTATTTTGCCTATTTGAACCATAATTTTTTTTTCTTTTCACCACATAGACAAATAGGCACATAGCATTTTATGCTCTTGTACATAATTGTGTATTTGCTTTTGGTTTACTTGATTACAACTTATTTTATATTAATATAAACCATAAGTGTGCGCAGGCTATGTGCCTATGTGTCTATGTGGTTTATATTTTCAACGCAAAATCACACCCTTGCCCACTGTTCTTTATCTTTACTTTGAGCTGCAAATTTACAAGCTTATTTTTTATGGAGATGAATGAGGATGAATTGCCTTTACCACAGCAAGAAAGAATGACCACTTTCCAGGATTATTTGCCAAAACCAGCGGCAATAAAAGAGCGTGAAGAAATACATCCTGCATTACAGTTTGTAATATTTTTTGCTCTAATTGCTGGCGCAATGGTTATTAGCCTTGTTATTAGTGGCGTTGTCCTTTTTTTAATGGGCGGCCTTAGTGTTTTTGATATGGAGAAAGCCATGCTTGATCCTAAGAATTTAAATGCGATCAAAGTGGTTCAGGTGCTAAGCACGGTGATAATGTTTTTTGCACCGGCTTATTTTTTTGCGTTGATAATAAGCAAAAAACCACTTAAATATCTTGGATTTAATACAAAAGTTTCTTTTACACAGCTTGCATTAGTATTAATTATTGCGGTTGCAGGACTATTTTTAAGTGGAGCATTGGGTGAATTGAATAAAATGATTCCCATATCTGCAAGTATGGAAAAATATTTTAAGGGGATAGAGGATAGGTACATGGAGCAAATGATGGCTTTATTGAAAATGACATCATTTAAAGAATATATCATCTCTCTCTTTATTGTTGCTTTGATTCCTGCCATTGTTGAAGAAGTTTTTTTCCGTGCAGGGTTACAGCAACTTTTAACTAAATGGTTCAGACAAAAGTCGGTTATCATTCTTTTAATAGTATTTACCAGCATCATCTTCAGTGCCGTACATTTTAGTTATTATGGGTTTTTACCAAGGGCTGCTTTAGGCGTAATTCTGGGTCTGTTGTATTACTACAGTAAAAACATCTGGACCAGTATTTTTGCGCACTTTTTAAACAATGGTATTGCAGTTACACAGTTTTATGTAATGAGTACCAAAGGAAAAATTGATAAGAAGGTGCTTGAAGAAACCTTCCCTATTTGGTGGGGGGTGATTGCATTGGCCGTTATTATTGTGCTGATGCTGTTGTACAAGAAAGTAAGTGATTTTGTGCTTGAGCAAAAAACAATTGAGCAAACCCAAAACAATCTTTTATAATGCAGCAATGGCATTTGCTTTACAAAACCCGCAACTACGCCGAAGCAAGTATTGTGCAGGGCATGTTGGCACAAAACCATATTCCCGTACAGGTACTTAACAAGCAAGACAGTAGCTACCTTAATTTTGGCGATATAGAATTGTATGTGCCATTTACTTTAAAAGATTTGGCCAAAAGTTTATTAAACAAAGCGTTATTGAATTAAACGCGACAACCGCCATCTGTCATCCATCAACTTCTTAATATGGCTTTCAATATTCAAACTTTTAAAACCCGTGCTTTAACGGCTATTGTATTTGTAGCAGTAATGCTTGTTGGGCTTTTATGGAACCACTGGAGCTTTTTTGTACTTTTTTCTGTAATACATTTTGGCTGCTGGATTGAGTACCAGAAACTGGTAGCTTTAATTGACCCTGAGTATAAAACCATCTCATCTATGCACCGAAATATTGTAATGCTGCTTGGGTGGAGTTTTATGCTGTTTATGATGAATGATGCTTACCGTATTGGTCATGTAACCTTACATGCCGTTGGCTGGTATGCCATGATGGTGTTAACCATAGTTTTTTGTGTGAATGAAATTGTATTGAAGAAAAATTTGAACCCAAAATTGATAGCTCATTCTGTGTTTGGGTTGATGTACATTTCATTAAGCTGGGGCTTGATGGTTGGGTTAAGGAATGAAGAACTCATATTTAAAAATGATTTTCTTTTAACTGATAATGGTTGGTTAGTGCCTGTAGTACTGATTGCATCTATCTGGATTAATGATACCATGCAATATATTGTTGGGTCTTTTATCGGTAAAACGCCCTTCTCAAAAATATCACCTAAAAAAACCTGGGAAGGAACCATAGGTGGTTCTTTATTGTGCATTGTAGTGGTTGGATTTCTAATTGCGCCAATGCTGGCATCAAAATATGAAGCCTCAGCACATACAAAATCTTATCACTGGTTTGTCATCGCTGCCATCGCCGCC
Source organism: Chitinophagales bacterium (assembly GCA_031424995.1). GTDB lineage: Bacteria > Bacteroidota > Bacteroidia > Chitinophagales > Chitinophagaceae > Parasediminibacterium. The sequence continues at coordinate 21,761 of JANPIP010000018.1, forward strand.
ATCATTGGCACCCTTGGCGATTTGTTGGAAAGCAAACTAAAACGCCTTGCAGGTGTAAAAGACAGCGGCCAGCTAATGCCAGGCCATGGTGGTTTTTTAGACCGTTTTGATTCTTTAATACTGGCCACGCCGTTTGTGTGGGTGTTTATTAAACTGTTTGTTGGATGATGATATTTACTGGCATCTTACAAGCATCTTCTGTTATCTAATTTCTATATTTGCATTATGACTATTCACAGAGAAGGCTATCAAACCATCGGTATTACGGCATTGCTTTTTGGCATTATTAATGTAATTTCCTTTACGTTTTTAAGTGGTTCTACACCATGGCTTGCTGGCCTTATTTTCGTTGTAACACTTGCTTTATTTTTATTTATTGTTTCTTTTTTTCGTATTCCCAACCGTAAGCATTCAATAGCTGAAAACCAAATTATTTGCCCAGCTGATGGTAAAGTGGTAGTAATTGAAGAAACCCATGATGTTGAGTATTTTAAAGACAAACGCATACAGGTTAGCATTTTTATGAGCCCTGCCAATGTACACGTTAACCGTAACCCTATAAGCGGCGAAGTGGTGTATAATCAATACCATAAAGGCAAATACCTGGTGGCATGGCACCCAAAAAGCTCAACTGAAAACGAACGCTGGAGTGTTGCTGTTAAAAATGATTTTGGTACTATTTTATACAAACAAATTGCTGGAGCTTTGGCCAAACGAATTTGTAATTATACAGCAGTAGGCCAACAGGTTAAGCAAACGGAAGAATATGGGTTTATAAAATTTGGCAGCCGTGTAGATATTCTGCTACCTGTAGGCACCAAAATAAACGTAAACCTTAACCAAAATGTACAAGGTGGGGTTACGGTTTTAGCCACCTGGTAATTTTAACAAACTGTAAATACTTTTTCCTGAAAAGGGTTGTACATTTAGCAAAACCATTAAAAATAAAAATCATGAAAAAATTATTTGTACTTACCGCTGCCACTTTAGTAATGGGCAGTGTATTTGCGCACGAAGGCGGAAAAGATAAAAAGAAAGATTGCTGCAAAAAAGAAAGTAAAGAGTGTTGCAAGAAAGGCGATAAAAAAGAGGCTAAAACTGCATCAACAGTAAAAGCACCGGCAGCAAAAAAAGCATAACTGCACAAGCAAAAAATTAAAAAAGAGAGGCCAACAAAAATGGCTTCTCTTTTTTGTTTAGAGAAGCCATCCATTGCTTGTTATTTCTTGCCTTTACCATACTTATTTATAGGTTCTTGAAAACTCATTTACAAGTCCTGTTTCAGTTATTTCTATAACCACATTTTCTTTAGGGGTATCAAAAGAAATATAGTAAGTGGTTTTATCTTTTGCATCGGTATAAGCAATGCAATCTTTAAGATTAAAATACGGAACCTGGTATTTTTTGCTGATAGTTGTAATAGCATTTGCAGGTAATTTATCGTATGCCATTTTCACGCTAGAACCCAGTAAGTCACCATCTGTTGTATAAAAAATTTCTTTTGTTTCTGTACCTTTTGTAACGGTTGCTTTAATAAAATTTTCAGTAGTTTTCCAGGTAACATTTTCTTTATTATCATCTGCAAAGCGGTAACTGTTATCTTGTTTAACAATGTTAGCAGGTGCTTTGTATTTGCCCTCGTTGTTATTGGCATAAGCAGTAGTGGTTAGGGTTGCAATGGCAATTGCCATTATAAATAACTGTTTCATTTTTTTGTAAATTGTTTGTTTTGTAAAATTTGTTTTAAGTGCTTTAGTTGTTTTGTATAAAGCAGTTTCATTATCACGTGATGGTAAGTAGACGGTAACAAAGCAAATATGTTACAGTGGCGTTCAATTTTTTTATCGAAAAGAATCTATCTTTTACCTACCCCCATGCTGTAATCCTTTACAGTAAAGGATTACAGGCAATTCTTAAAGAAATCATAAAGCTTAAAACCGTCTTTAAATTATGCAACATGCATTTATGTAACGGCATCTTTGTTACTGGAAAAAGCTTTGATAAATACAATCATCCTGCTGAAAGCAGAAAAATTAAAGATTGGCTCGCTTTTGGCTTGGCACAAAAAATAACGGCTTTTAACTGTAGCTTTAATTACCACCAATTTTAAAATTGTTCATGAATTACCTGGCCCACGCTTATTTATCTTTTAACCAGCCTGATATTCTTGTTGGTAATATGATAAGCGATTTTTTAAAGGGAAAGACGCAGTACGATTATTCGCCTGCTATACAAAAAGGGATACAACTGCACAGGGCCATTGATACTTTTACAGATACCCACGAAATAACCCGTTATGCCAAACAATATTTAAAACCTGCTGTTGGTGCCTATGCGGGGGCCTTTATTGATGTGGTGTACGATCATTTTTTAGCAATTGATAAGAATGAATTTACCAGTACTTCATCGCTGCAAAGCTTTGCTACAAAAACCTGCGATGATTTAGAGTGCTTTGAAGATGTGCTGCCGCAAAAGTTCAAAAATATGCTGCCTTCTATGCGTAAAGAAAACTGGTTGTATAATTACCAGTTTGGCTGGGGTATTGAAAAAAGCTTTGATAGTGTTACACGACGTGCTAAATATTTAACCAGTCATAAAGATAGTTTTGAACTTTTTGAAAAGCATTATGTTCATTTGCAGGATTGTTACCGTGCGTTTTTTCCTTTATTAAAAAAGTTTTCTGAAGAATTTATTGCAACGGAAGATAACCATTTATAACCCTTACTTTATTTAACTATCATGAAAAAAACTTTTGCTTTTGTTGTTGCCTGTTGCATTGCCTGTTGTTGTTTTGCACAACAAAAACCAACTGAATTAGATAAAAGCCCGCTTGATGTTAGTTACTGGCCTGCTAATTACCCAATTTTAAAAATGAGTGGTAAGGCAAAAGATATACCTTCTGCAAGGGTTGTTTACAGCCGCCCGTTTAAAAATAATCGTACCGTTTTTGGCGGCATTATTAAATATGGCGAAATGTGGCGTTTGGGTGCCAACGAAGCCACTGAAATTGAATTTTTAAAGAACGTAAAAATTGGCGGTAAGCCATTGCCAAAAGGCCGCTACACTTTATACTGCATACCTGAAGAAACAAAATGGACCATCATTATAAATAAAGACAATTATAGTTGGGGCAATTTTGTGTATGATGCTAAAAAAGATGCTTTAAGAACAGAGATTGCAATAGATAAAATAGCCGATAACATTGAAGCTTTTACCATGTATTTTGAAGAAACAAAAACTGGTGCCAACCTTTTAATGTTGTGGGATGACGTGAAAGCCATACTGCCCATTGGAAATTAATTATTGAATTAAGCAATAAGCAAAGCTGTAATCTTAATAAGGTTACAGCTTTTTTTATTTAAGTGCTTTTAGCAGATCCTGCATGGCAGTTTGGTTTACAGCATTATCCAGCGAAGCTGCAATACTGTTTTTTTCTGCTGTTGTAAGGTGAAAACTTAATCCTGCTGTTAACCCTTCATCACCTGGAATGTATTGAAAACAAACGCGCTTAAAGTTGGAGCCATAACTTTTGTAGGAGTATTCAAGTGCATCGTGCTGGTAATAATCCTGTATGTTAAAAAGATTGTTTTGCAGCAGCATAAAGGGTTTGGTAAAAAAGCTAAGCACGCTGTTGCTTTCAGGTGCCGCATTATCCCAGTCTGTAACAGCCCTGTCCCTAATTTGTATCAATACTACGCCGCCTGTATTTTGCAGCAGCCAGTCTTTAAAAGTTTCTATAAAACGCAGGCTGGTTTCCTGTCCATAATTGTCGCGTAGGCCTGCATCCATTACATCAATAACAGGTTCTGTTGGCAGCCACACATTCGGCAATACATAAGGAAAAGTTGCGTTCATACGCAAGGCACTTAATATTCTTGTATTGGCAGAACCCTGGTTTTTAAAATAGCTGTTAAAATCAATAGCATCAGGTTCATAGTCATAAAAACGGTTGGTATCTGCCACAGGCCGCATTAAAAAACGTACAGGCTGGCTACCTATAATCATTTTTCTTCCATCCCTTGTTATTACTGAGTTGTAGAGGATGGTTGGTGTAATACCTTTTGATTCAACATCTATATAATCCTTCAGTTTTTTATCTAAAATTCCCTGCGTATTAATATTTAACTGGCGTTCAAAAGCGTAGCCTCTGTCTTTTACATAGTGCATTTTCTCATACTCAAACTGTTGTGCAGGCCCCAAAATATCTCTTGCCACAAAAGAAGAAAACACAGGATTTAAAAGGTCTTTTGAAATAGCATCAACGTATTTTTTATCATTGGGGTTTAACGTTTTATCCTTTAGTTTCTGCAGGTAAAGTTCACGGTAATAAGCAGCCCCCAACATGCCGCCAGAAGCCCCATTAATTAAAAAAGTTTTCTTCATTAAACTGCCCTGTAAAACACTGTCAATACGCTGCAAAGTGTTCATGGTAAAGGTGGCGCTTCTGGTGCCGCCGCCGCTAACGTTCATTATAAATAGTATTGGTTTTTCTTCGCCCTGTTGCTGTTTCCAGTGGTTTAAACGCTGCAAAAAAACCTGTTTATCTACCTGTATATTGCTATCGCTTGCCAGTGCTTTTATTGTGGCTGCATTATAAAGCGATCGTGGAATTTTTGAGTGATAATTAAGCCCGTAAACTTTGTTTCTCGGATCAAAAAATTCGTTTTGGTACAGGTAATTAAACCCTGCAACGGCAACTATTAAAAGCGGTATACTCCATCTTTTTAATAAAGAAGAAAAAGCACCGCTTGCTGCTACTAATATGGCAAGCAAAAGGGTAATACTTGCTGCCGCAGGAATGATAAAAGCGGGTGTGTCTAAAAAAAAACTGATGGTAATTAATGATATAAATGCCAGCATTATAGCAAATACTGCTGCAAGATGATGGCGCTTGAAAATACTGTTTAAAAAATCCTGGCTGTAATGCCTTACATCCCTTGGTTTACGTATTTGAAACATGGCGCTAAAAAACCAGTCTACTTCTATTTCTGCCCTTCGTTTGGGCAAAGGCTTACCAAGAATTTTTTTATCGTAACGTTTATTGGCTATGGCTATTACGCCACTCATTTTACGATAAATGGTTCTATCGGCAGAAAAAAAATAAACAAATGCGATACCAATAGAAAATGTAAACCCTGTAATAAAACCAAGTACAAGAATAACTATGCCCCCAACGCTGTTGTATTCTTCATAATGCTCGTACCTAATGCCTTTTACAAGATAAAAAATAAGGAACCCCAATGGTATTAAGGCATTGTTGATGCAATATTTTAAAAAGGGCTGTGCAGTTGTAGCAAGAAAACTAATTAGTTTGGTGTGAAGAATAAAAGTGGTAACATTCCAGCTCATGATAAAAATACCAATGGCTGCGCCTACAAATGCGATACTAAAAAAACTTACTTTACCCAAATATTCAGGTGCCAGAAATAAGGAAACAGCACCGTAACTGCTCATAAAGTTGCCTGCAATAGTTGCGAACAGAAAATACCAAAACAACAGAAAAACCTGGTATTTTTTAAAGTGCAATAAAAAGAGTTGTATTGGCAAGCTGAACCAAAAACCCCTTAGCAGTTTCATCATCAGTATTTCACTTGAAATCGTTATTGCAGAAAGGAGCGCTTTATAAAACTTCCTTTTTTCTTTTAAAGTTACGCAACAAGATAGTTGAAAACTGAATTACCACCATAATTTAAACCGCCTTTAATCTCAACCAATTGTTAAAAATTGCTGCAATTAAAACCGATGATAACAAAAGGTGTATGGGTTGAGCAATTACAGGAAAATCTGCGTAAGCTAAAATAACGCCTGCCAAAATTTCAAGCATAATTACAGCAACTGTAACCCTGAACAAAGTAGCTGCCATGGGGTAGGCTCTTGTTAAAATAAAAAGATAAATGGCTATTGCAGAAACTGCCAGCGAAAAACTGCGGTGAACATAAAACCAAATATTCAACTGCTCTATCCAGCCGCTGCGGTTAAGATAATTTAAATGTTCTGCAACGGTATCAATTTGCCCGCGAACATTGGTGCCAAGCAATATTTGTGCAAATACCATTACAAAAAGCAAAAAGTTTATAGCAACCACTTTTTTATTGGTTGTAATATAAGGCTTCGCTTTAGCAAGAAATAAAATATACTGGCATAAAAATACCATGGCCAGGGCACCAAACATATGTAGGGTAATTTTAAGCAGGGCAAGGTTACTGTCAACCACTGTTTTGCCAAGCCAGGCCTGAAAAGCAGTTAGCAGCACCAGTAAAAAACTAAGCATAACAACAGCCTTGCTTCGTTTCCAGAATTTCAAACTCCAAACAAATTGTACTAAAATAAATATTCCAAGCAATGCCCCAAGTAAACGGTTAAGATATTCAATCCAGGTGTTGGTTACATTAAATATTGCGTTGTTGTGTTTTTCGTACTGCTTCCAGTTGTTGGCATCAAAGGTTGCGCCGCTTACAAATTTTTTAACAGCATATTTAAGGCTATCGTTATAAATAATAAACTGACCTTTTTTGTAAGAATGATTTGGTTGAAACAAAACCTGTTTTACATCAGTTGGGGGAATGGCTTCGCCAAAACAGGTGGGCCAGTCTGGGCAGCCCATACCACTTTGCGTGCTTCGTACCACACTTCCTGCAATAATTACTAAAAAAATATTAATCAATACAAACCAAACATAAGCCCTGAAACCTTTAGAAAGCATGTTTTACAATTGAGGTTACAAATGTAACAGGCACTATGGTGCGATTGTTTTTTAACAAGGCAAGTATTTAAAGTAAAAGCATTTTTTACCGTATCATGATACAATTGCAGCTAAGTGTACGGGTTTTTAAAAATCCCCGCAAACGCAATGGTTTCCTTATTTTTGCCGCTAACAAAATTGCCGGGAAACCATGCAGGCTTTAGCTGAACAAATTGATGAAAACCGTTTACCTAAACATATTGCCATTATAATGGACGGTAATGGCCGCTGGGCTGAGGAAAAAGGACAGGAACGTTTATACGGTCATTTTCATGGCGTAGAAAGTGTGCGGAATATTGTAGAAGGCTGCGCAGAACTTGGCATTGGTTACCTTACTTTATATGCCTTTAGCACCGAAAACTGGGATAGGCCGCAACAGGAAGTTGATGGCCTGATGTACCTTTTAGTGGATACCATACGCAAAGAAGTACCTATACTTAACAAAAACAATATTAAACTGCACGTTATTGGCGATATGAATATGTTGCCAGCTTTTGCTTATGAAGAATTGAAAGAAGCATTGGAAATGACAAGCCATAACACGGGTTTAAACCTGGTAATGGCTTTAAGCTACAGCAGCCGCTGGGAGTTGGTAAATGCGGTAAAAAATATTGGCCTTGATGTTGCCGCAGGTAACATTGATGCCAATACCATAAACCAGGAAACACTGCAGAAATACCTTACTACCAGCGAATTTCCTGATCCTGAATTGATGATACGCACCAGTGGTGAATACCGTATCAGCAATTTTTTACTCTTTCAACTGGCGTATGCTGAATTGTATTTTACCAACACACGCTGGCCAGACTTTAGGAAAGAAAATCTTTACGAAGCCATTATTGATTTTCAAAACCGCGAAAGGCGTTTTGGCAAAACAGGCAAACAAATAGCCCACGAAGAGCCAACAACACTGTAAAATGCCTGATATTGGGGGCTTATTTAACAAAGACTTTTAAATAATCCCTTTAATTTGCCGCTTTTATAAGCAAACGTGAACCAACTGCTGAAACCTTTACATTTCAGCCAACACAACTAATACAAATCAATTAACCGGATGCAGCAAGTGTACAAATTTTTATTCCTGGGTTTTATTATTTCATTAGTAAGCTATTCGGCCACGGCGCAGGAAGATACCACCATCACATCCATTGATGCGGATCTGGTTCATTTATTTGATGCCAAAAACCCGGTTAAAGTGTATAAAATAGCTGCCATAAAAGTTACTGGTAACCGTTTTTTTGATGAAACATTATTGATTTCTATCTCAACTTTAAATGTTGGCGATGAAGTAAAAATTCCTGGTGGTGATAATTTTTCTAAGGCCATTAACAAACTCTGGGGGCAAAATTACTTTAGCAATGTTGAGATTTTTGTGACCAAAGTAGTTGGTAAAAACATTGATATTGAAATTGCTGTAACAGAAAGGCCACGTTTATCAAACTTTACTTTTACTGGTATAAAAAAGGGTGAGGCTGATGACCTTATAAGTAAAACATGGTTAATAAAAGGAAGGGTTGTTACTGAGAATATTAAACGTTCAGCCACAGAAGCCATCAAGAAATATTTTTTTGAGAAAGGCTTTCAAAATACTTCTGTAAATATTGAGCAGAAAAAAGATCCGAATATTGAAAATTCTATACTTGTTTCTTTTATAATTGATAAAGGCAACAAAGTTCGTATTAACAACATAAGTTTTGTTGGCAATACCATTGATGCAGCCAAGCTGAAAGGCCAGTTAAAAGACACCAAAGAAAAATCAAGATTTACACTGCACCCAGCCGATAACCGTGGTGGTTTTGCTGATAAAAAACCCGCCTATACTTTTGATGATTACCTGCGTGAAAAAGGCTACCTGACATTCTCTAAAACCAAACGTGTTTTAGACCCTTATGTACGTATCAAATTATTTACATCGGCCAAATACAACGAGAAAAAATTTGGTGATGATAAAGAAAAAGTACTTGAATACTACAACTCGCTTGGTTACCGTGATGCTGTTATTATAAAAGATACGGTGTATAACAACTCTAAAAACGACCTTAACATAGATATTAAAGTTGGTGAAGGCCGCAAGTATTATTTTGGTAATATTAGCTGGAGGGGTAACACCAAATATCCAGATTCTGTATTGTCTGCTATTCTTGGAATAAGAAAAGGCGACGTTTATAACCTTGAGGTTTTAAATAAAAAACTTGGTAAGGGCGGTGGGCCTGAAGGTGGTGATATCAGTGGTTTATACCAGGATGATGGGTATTTGTTTTTTAGAACTGACCCTATTGAAACTGCCGTTTACAACGATACCATTGACTATGAAATCCGTTTGGTAGAAGGCCCGCAGGCTACTATTAAACGTGTAACCATTGCAGGTAACGATAAAACCAAAGAATACGTTATTCGCCGTGAAATACGCACAGTACCTGGCGAAAAATTCAGCCGTACAGACCTTGTACGTTCACAACGCGAAATTGCCCAGTTAAACTACTTTAACCAGGAAAAAATTGGTATTAATCCAGTTCCAAATCCTGATGATGGTACTGTAGATATTAACTACACTGTTGAAGAAAAATCGAGCGACCAGTTAGAATTGAGTGCTGGCTTTGGTGGTAATATTGGTTTAACGGGTACTTTAGGTATTACGTTCAACAACTTCTCAATTAGAAATATTTTTACAAAAAAAGCATGGGATCCATTACCAATGGGCGATGGCCAGAAACTAAGCCTTCGTGTACAGAGCAATGGCCGTGCCTTCCGTTCTTATAACTTCTCCTTCACTGAACCTTGGTTGGGTGGCAAAAGAAGAAATTCTTTCTCTGTATCATTGTACGACACCAAGTATGCCAATGCTTACGACCCATTAACTGGCCAGTACACAAGTGCTGCTGCCAACAATTCTTATATTCAAACCACTGGTGTGGGTGTTAGTTTAGGCAAGCAGTTAAAATGGCCTGATGATTATTTCTCTCTTTCAATGGGTATTAACTATGCACGTTACAAGTTAAAGAATTATCCAATTGACCAGCGCAACCTGCCTGGTTTTAACAATGGTACCTCTAATAATATTAGCTTTAAAGTTGCATTGCAGCGCAGCTCTGTTAATCAGCCATTATTCCCAACAGGTGGTTCTACATTTTTGTTAAGTCTTGCGCTTACACCACCATATTCTTTGTTTGATAAAAGCATAGCTAAAGAAACCAACCTAAACGATAAATACAAGTTTATAGAATACCATAAAACCCGTTTTACAGGCGAATGGTATGTGCCATTGGGCAAGCCGCATGGCCCTGAAAGAAACAAAATGTTTGTATTAAAGGCTGCCGCCAAATTTGGTTTCCTGGGCCGTTACAATCCTGATTTACCCATCTCACCATTTGAACGTTTCCAAGTGGGTGATGCAGGTTTAACCAACCAGTTTGCTTTATTGGGTTATGATATTATTGCACAGCGCGGTTACCCTGTGTACGAAACATCAAACCCAAGAATAAACCCTGACCAAAGCGGTGCTTCGCAATATTTTACAATGTTTAATAAATATGTGTTAGAAGTGCGTTACCCGCTAAGCTTAAACCCAAGCAGCACTATTTATGCATTAGGTTTTGTTGAAGCTGCAAATGGCTGGTATGGCATTAAAGAATACAATCCTTTTAAGCTGCGCCGTTCAGTTGGTGTGGGTATGCGTTTCTTTTTACCAATGTTTGGTTTGTTAGGATTTGATTATGGCATAGGTATTGACAGGATAACAGACGGCGGCAAATTGAAAGATGCTTCCCGCTTTACATTTATGCTGGGTGTTGAACCTGAATAAAAAAATCAATTACATCATTTAAATTTTTGCGTCATGAAAAAAATGCTATTCGCTTTATGCTTTGCCCTTTGCGCATTCAGCTTTGCTGCAAATGCACAACGCTATGCCATCATTGATACAAAATACATTCTTGATAAATTGCCTGAATACAAAAATGCCGATGCTAAACTTCAGCAGATTGGCGAGCAATGGCAAAAAGAAATTGATGGTAAACAAACTGAGTTGGATAAAATGTACAAGAATTATGATGCAGAGCAATTTATGCTTACCGATGAGCTGAAGAAAAAAAGGGAAACAGAACTTTTTAATAAAGAAAAGGAAGTAAGGGATTTACAGAAAAAGCGTTTTGGTTATGAAGGCGACCTGTTTAAAGAACGCCAAAAAATTGTTAAACCCATACAGGATAAGGTTTACAATGCCGTACAGAAAATTGCAGTAGCCCGTGGCTACGATTTTGTACTGGATAAAAGTGAAGGAATTACCGTTATATTTGCCGACCCTAAATTAGACAAGAGCAATGATGTGCTTGCTGAACTGGGCATAAAACTTTAATACTTAAAGCGTTAACAACAACCAATTATAAAAACAAAAAAATGAAAAAAGTTCTCGTAGTGTGTTTGGCTTTTACAGCACTTGTGTTAAGCGTAAACAGTACCAATGCACAAGGTAAAATAGGTTTGTTTGATGAGCAGACTGTATTGTCATTATATCCAGGTATTCAAGGTAAATTAGATACTGCCATTCAAAAATACATGGCCGATTCTTTAAAGCCACAGTATGATTACGAGTACAGTGAGTTGTTAAGAAAAGACAGCACTTTCAAAAAAGATTCTATCAGGTTATCTCCAAGTGTAAGGCAGATAATGACGAAAGAAATTAACCAGCACAAATACACTATTGTAAACTGGCAGCAGTTTCAAAACCAGGCTTTAGAGCAAAAATCTGAGGAGTTGTTGTTCCCTTACAAACAAAAAGTTTACGAGGCTTTACAGAAAATTGTAACCGACCAAAAATATACTTACGTGTTTAAAGGTGATGTGTTTGTATTTCCACCACCATTGGCCGATAACCTTACCATTAAGGTAGCACAAGCTTTAAAGTTGCAGCTACCAAGAGAATGGACAGACGCCTTACGTGCACAGGGTTTATTAGGTACTGCTACTCCTGCACCAGCCGCTACAAAACCTGCTGCTAAGCCGGGTGCCAAAAATTAGTAATCTCCTATACTTATAAATAACACGAACCATCACGCTACGGCCTGGTGGTTCATTTTTTGTGTATGTGCCAAGTGATTATGGCATTAAACGCATACGATAAGCATTCATGGCAGTAATACCCAGCTTTTTAATCAGCCCATAGTTTACTACTGCGCCAACTGGCGCGCCAATAACAGGTATTAATTGAGCCATTTTAGCCAAGTCTATATAATCCCTGTACTTCTGCTGAAAGTTGCGCCAATCAAAGGCATTAATATCTTCAGGCAACTGCTGCACATGATTGTTCCAGTCTGCCATTTGCAGGTAAATTTTTTTACGCTCTTCGTTACTGCAAAACGCTAGTTGAAAGATGTACAAAATGTACAGCCGTTCTTTATAATCATTTACATCAAAGCCGTAGGCGGCACCAATTTCAAACAGCAATTTTATTTTAATGGCGGCCAGTAAAGGAAAGTCAGCCAGGCCAAGCAAAATACCACCTGCGCCTGTAATGCCACCTTCAGCGGCAGCGGTTGTACGGTAAAATTTAATGCGCTCTTGTATAACAGCTTCTTTTACTTCAAGCGATTTTTCTTCCTGCTGCAAAGCAGTAGTAATACGTGCACCAAACAATACACCACGCACCATTTGCTTTATGGCCACGGTAATGGCGTTGTGCACTTTTTCTGGTATGTAACTATTTATTTTGGTCTGTAGTTTTTTAGACATTCGGTTAAAGAACCCTGGCTTTTGCAACATTTCATTTTGCCATGCCTGCAGTTCCTGCTGTACCTGTTGCTGGTAAGAAGCGTTAAGTAGCATTGTGTTTTTTAGTCGATAAGATACCATTATCATTCCAGCATTACGCTAAAAAGTTTTTGCTAGCAATTGTTAATATAAAGGCATGGTTTTGATGGCTGCCTAAGTATGAATTTCATCACTACTATTGGCATTGCGGCCAGCATTTGCACAGGTGCAGCCAATGCTGCCGCAATTGGTTAAAATTGTAACCGAAAAGAAGGCAGATGCCATCTCGCTCTGGATGCTTTGGGTGTTACTTACAGGCTGTGGCCTTTGGATTTATTATGGGGTATTAAAAAACGACTGGATCATTATCATATCCAATGGGTTTTCAATTATCATAAACCTGCTGATTGCTTTTTTTGCGTGCAGGTATAAAGGCGGTACATAAAAAAACGGCTGCATGCGCAACCGTTACAAAAAGCTATCAATTGTGAGTGATAATTAAGACGCTTTTACTTCTGCTGGTTTTGCAACAGCTTTCTTAACGTTTGCAGGGCGGCTTTTACCAAATGACCCCTTAAAACGTTTTCCTTTAGCTGTTTTTTTGTCTCCTCTACCCATGATAATTGTTTTAAATTTTTTGTAGTGAGCCACGAAAATAAAAAATCCTGCGCAAAGGCAGGACTTAATTTCTTTTTGGCGTTTTAAACCTTCTTAAATTTTTGCGCTCAGCTCTTTACCTGCTTTAAATTTGGCTACTTTTTTTGCCTTGATTTTAATAGCAGCACCTGTTTGTGGGTTACGGCCTGTACGTGCAGCACGTTTAGATACTGAGAAAGTACCAAAACCAACCAATGTTACTTTATCGCCTTTTTTTAAAGTTTTTGTAACGGTTGCTGTAAAAGAATCTAAAGCAGCATTTGCCTGCGTTTTTGTTATGCCTGCATCTTCTGCTAACTGGGCAATTAATTCAGCCTTGTTCATAAAGTGTATTTTAGTTTTTGTAAGAGTAACAAATTTATTGGCTTTTAGTTAGCTGCAAAATATTTTTACAGGAATGTCAGTTTTATTTTTTTAATAAAACCCTTATCCACAAAGGGTTTTATCGAAATACAGTATTTTGCAAAACGCTGTTTTTTTATATTACACCTGCTGAAACTCTTGCTGTATAAGGCTTACAGCTTATTATAAGCTAAAACCCTTGCTGTACAAGGTTTTTAAAGAATATAATACAATTTGGCAGAGAAAGTAATAAGGCGGCTAAAACTATCCACAGCTAATGCACAACCTGCATTAAACTACGAAAACTGTAACAATTATTGCCCCATGCATCGGTTGCAAGCCTGCGTAAACCCGCAGCATGCAGTTGAATATAGCGGTTATAATCTGCTTTGCTTTCTGCATAATATTGGGTGGCATAGGTTACACCTTCTGTTTCATCAACCTCAAGTATCCTCACCAACTGGTATTTTATAAAACAGCCTGTTTGCATTACTTCAGGTATATGCGTTTGCTGCATCCATGCCAACCATGCTTCGTGAATTTGGTGTGTTACCTGCGTGGTTACATTGTATATATAAGCCGCTGTAATAATTGTATCAGAGTTATCCATGGGTGATTAATCTTTCAGTTCTAAAAATATGGGGCAATGGTCGCTGTGTTTTACATCAGCATAAATATCGGCACCAATAACCCTGTCTTTTAAATTGGCTGTAACGCTTATATAATCAATACGCCAGCCTTTGTTGTTTAAACGAACGGATGGAAAACGCTGGCTCCACCAACTGTAACGGTGCGGTTCATCAGGGTGTATTAGCCTGAAAGTATCTACCCAATGATTGCTTATAAACTTATCCATCCATGCTCTTTCTTCAGGCAAAAAACCAGAAGAATTTTTATTGCCTTTAGGATCATGAATATCAATGGGATGGTGTGCAATATTGTAATCGCCCATAACAATTAGCTGCGGACGTTTTTTACGCAGGTCTTGTACATGCTCCAGAAATTCATCCAGCCATTGGTATTTATAGGTTTGCCTTTCATCGCCACTGGTACCACTGGGAAAGTAAGCATTAACCAAAGTAAGGTCACCAAAGTCGGCACGTATTACACGGCCTTCAAAATCACTTTGCTCAATGGCACTGCCATACACAATATTATCAGGCCTGTGTTTTGTAATAATAGCTACACCGCTGTAGCCTTTTTTTTGGGCAGAAAACCAGTAAGTACTGTATCCCAAATCTTCAAACAAAGACTGGTCTACATCTTCCTTATTGGCTTTGGTTTCCTGCAGACAAATGATATCGGCGGGGTCGGTTTTAAGCCAGTCAATAAACCCTTTTTTTATGGCGGCCCTTATGCCGTTTACGTTGTAGGAAATGATGCGCATGTTAAGAAAGTTGATGGTTGTTGGATGATGGTTGACAGTTGTTTATATGGCTTGCCTATGTGCTACAGCTATTGATATGATTTTTATTGCCCACCACCGGGTGGCAGGGTGTGTGTGTAAGCAGTTGCAAATTGTATAACCTATTTAGGTGTGTCTGTTTTTGGTTTGTTTGTTTTACCACCTGTGCCGGGGTCAACTATTTTACGAACTTCTGTGTATTTTGTAACGAAGGTTGGGTTGGCTGCACGAAATATAACTACTGTTTTGTCCATCTCATTTTTAAGTATCTCGTCTATTTCTTTCATTACAGCTTTTACATTTTTATTGTCTGTGGTTTTTTGTGTTTTTGCTAAACGTGGTTTAGCTGTTGAGCCAGCGTAATTGTCTAGATTGGTTTGCAGTGCAGTTAGTGTTGCTGCTGTTACCCCATAGTCGGCAAGGGCAATAATATTGTCGTTTGCAGCTTTTTTAATGTTGTTGCAAACGGGTACAATCAACTCGTCTTTTAGTCTGTCTAAATCGGTAATTGAGAAATTAACACTTTGCTTTAGTGTTTCGTTTTTTGATTTGCTGGCATAGGCAAACACTACCGATGCAATATCATAGGCAGCCTGTATAAGTGCAGCCTTTAATGCTTCTTTGTCTATTGCCACACCTTTTGTTTGTTTTTGTGCTGCTGATTGGTTGGTAAACAACGATGCTAATTTTGCAATAAAAACATTGAAAGAAGCCAGGAATGCAACACTTGTTGCGATGATTGTTTGATTGGCTGTGCAATGTGCTTCTACTGATTTGTACATTGACACTTTTGCCTCGTCTCTCTTGTTCATAAGAAATAATTTAGAAGTGGTTGAATATATATATGCTATTGTAAATTTATACAATGTTTAGATGACATTGAAAAATGTTTTATTGCGTGTGTTGAATGTTTGCGTTGGCGTATTAGTTGCTAAGGTGCACTTGTACATTGTTTAACTGTTTTGGCTTATTGCTTTAGTGTAAGTGTTTATTGCTTTAATGCAATTGAGGATTGTTGGGCTGCAATATGTATATGTTGCAGTGTTTGGTATTAATGCTTTGCCCCCATCTGTTAATGCTTCTATTACAGGCATCAATGCTTTGGCGTAAATGTTAGATGCTTTGATGCACGTTTTTGAAATTGCATTGTAAATGTTTGTTTATTAATGAGTTATGGATGATTTTAGGCGAAGGGGCAAAGGTTTAGTATTCTTTGTACCAAGTCCAATTTGCAGGGTCGTAATAACCATCTTTCTTTTCAAGTTCAATCATACCTCTTGCAAGTTCTTTCATTTCTTTGGCATTGGGTGCATTGGTTTCTATGCACTCTTTTAGGTAAAGCCTTATCCTTTTTATTTTATCGTTCATTTCAATAACCATTTTATCTCTTTCATCAACTAGTATATCGTGCTTTAGGGCTAATAGTTGTTCGTCTAAATAGTTTTCCTGGTACTCGTCAATTTTTTTGTCTAAGTGTAGCAACAGTTGGTTTTGGCTATCATCATCAATGTTGTTTAACATTTCCTGGATGAGTTGTTTGAACTCTCGTAAAATATCTACTTGCTCTAAAACTGGTTGAGCTAATATCCAATCGAAAAGTGCATTGTTGTTATCATCAAAAATGAGGTCTAAAAGTTTTTCTTTATATTTCATAAAGATTATTTTATTGTTTAAAACTTCCTTTAATTATTTCAATTTATGCTGGTGTTTACATTATAAACTTGATATACCAACTTGTTTATTATAAACTATAAATAGCCTCTATAATTTGGCATTCCATTTCATATAAAACTAAATATGAAATGTGCTTATTATTGATGTGAGCCATTTGCATTTGTTGTTGAAGAATTTCTAAATTTTTATTAAGTTTCTTGTAGCCAAATGTTTTTAATTCCTCAATATGTTTTTCTCGATTAAGCTCTAAGTCTTTTAATTTAATTTCTTGTGCGGATTTGTAAAAACTTACAGAGTTTTTGCTGCCAAATAAATTGCCTTGTTGCATTTGTTGTTGATACATGAAATAAACTATTTATTTTCTACAATTTCAATTTCTACTGGTGTTAGATTATAAAGTTGATATACTAACTGATTTATTTTGTCTTCGCAATAATCAATTTTATTTTTTAGGTGATCTTTTTTACATTCTAGTGTTGCTGATTGTAGGTCTTTATTTAATTGTAAAAGTTGGTTAACCATCTTTTCAATGTCATTTTGAATTACTATTTCTGCTTTTGGAACTGGTAAGGTTCGTAAATCTTGAAGTAATACTTTCGGAAATGCTCCCTTAAATGCATTAGCTGATGTGTTACTGTGATAAAACGAAATAAGTTTTGAATTAATTAAACCTAAAAGAAATTTTATGTTCAAGTCCTTTGACTTCATTTTGATTCCATCAACTGAATTAGAAAACACGAAATCTTGGTCAACAAATGTCCCTTGAATAATTCCATTGGCTGTTACCTCTCTTATTAAAATTCTTTCGCCGTCAAACCAGTGTGGTTGCCTGGGTGCTGCTAACCACTCACCATAATCAACAAAGCCACCTTTCCATTTGGTTGTGTACCTAATAATTTCGCTTCCACCTAAAAGTGGTCTGTGTGTTTTGCTAATCCTCTTATCTGAATGAAACACTTTTGTTTTTGATTCATTTCCATTTTGTGGCGGCTTTCCTTTTCCATTCTCATAGATTTTTACACCCCAGACTACGTCAGCAAAATCATTAAGAATCGTTTTCTGCATTCTTATTTTCTGAACGACCTTATTTGTTTTATCATTAGAATAAACAGGGAACACAAAAGAGTTTTCTTCAATAATATCTTTTGTTTTTATTATGTATGATGTTTTTTCTTTAATATCCCATCTTTCAACTTCAAAACTTTTGCTTGGTGACTCGTTTGATAAAACTAAAATGCAAGTCTCAACAGATGCGTCTTTAAAAGTTTGCTTCGGTGTAATTACAAAATTTTCAATTCTGTTTTCTTTTGCTAAATAGTTCCTCAATTTGTTGTCATAGGTGGATGCAACCCAAGCTGTTGGAATTATGAAACCTAAAAACCCATTTTGATTAAGAAGTTTTTTTCCTCTTTCAATAAAAAGAATATAAGTGTCCAACTGATAATTTGCCACTTGATATCTGTGTCTCAAATAATTATCAACTTCTTTTGTTAGCGTTGCTCCATATGGTGGATTACCAATAACTACATCAAAACCACCTTTATTTTTTTTGCCGTAAGGGACATTTGGTTCTGCAACTACATTTAGCATTTCTTCTATTTCGCTTGCAAATTCCATTGCTTTTTTAGCGTGTTCTTTTGCTTTGCTTGCTAATAGTTTTATATCTAATTGCGATGTTGCAACATCTCTATTAAACACACTGGGAAAAGCCTTTTGCCAACTAAATGGCTTTATCTTTTTTTCTTCCCCAAAATCAAGTTGTGTATCATAATAGTCTGTATCAATTAAACTGTTGCCACTTTTAATATTATTGTCTAAGGTGGGTAATACTCGTTCGTTGAATAAACTTACTTGGTTTGTAATACTCGCTTGTGTTTCACCTTCCATACATTTTAGCAATAAACTAAGTTTAGTTACTTCTACTGCATTAATATCTATATCTACACCATAAATATTATTGAGTAGTATTTGCTTTTTAATGCTAGTTGATAGACTGCCTGTTGGTGTAAGTGCTTTATCTTTTTTGGCAACTGTGGGGTTTTGTTGGTAGTAGATGCTATGCCAATTTAATAAATGTTGATACGCCCCAATCAAAAAGCTACCACTACCACAAGCAGGGTCAACAATTTTTAGTTCGGCAATTTGCTTTGGTGTTTTGTTTTGTGTGAGTTTGCTAAGTGTATTTTCTACAATGTAATCTACAATATACTGTGGTGTATAGTAAACGCCGCCTGCTTTGCGTACTTCGGGTTTTAGCTCAATTACTGCTTTGTGATTTTTGTTGATAGTAATTGTTTTGCCTAAAAATTGCTCGTAGGCACTACCTAAAATTTCAACACTTAAAACAGAAAATTCGTAAGGACACTCGGGGTAATAAAATTGATTGATAATTGTTTTTAAAACCTTGTTATCTATTTGAAGGTTTTGACTTATGGTGTCTTTCTTGAAATTGAATAAGCCAGAGTTGTATTTGTCATCGGCTATTTTAAAGATGCCAAATAAGTTGGTGTAGTAGTTGCCAAACTTTAATGATTCCTGTAGTTTTCCATAAGGCTCAATGCTTCTATCTTCAGCTATGCGTAAAAATATTATCCTGTCAATTGTTTGTTGAACTGCATAATTTATTTCGTCTTCATCTAATGAAGGGTTCAATTTTGCAATGCTTTCAGCAAGTATTGTTCTACAATTATCAAGGGTTTCTAAAAATGCTTTATCAACTGTTGTAGTACCTTTTTTATTAGCAGTGCCTTGTATAAATTTATCGAAACTACCTTTTAAAACTTTTTCTTTTGAGAAGGTATCCCAGATAAAATCGAACTCGGTTAAGTAGTCTTTGTAGTTTAAATATTTAATTCTTGCAACGGATGCTTTGTCTGTAGGTAGTGGCTTCTTAGAACAATCATAGATAGCGAATTCTTCAAAATCTGTAATAATGCTGATTGATAGTTTGGCACTCCAACCATATCTACGAACCTGATAGGCTGGTAATACTTCGTCCTTTATAAATACACTTGGTTTTTTTGCTTCAACAAAAAATAAACGTTTGCCACCTGATAAACGAAAAGAATAATCGGGTGCCTTTGTTGCCTTGCCAACTTTTACTCTGTCTTCATGAATGACTTCTCTATATGCTTCTGCATTTCCTTGTTCGTTGTCTACATCCCAACCCAATGCTTTAAAAAAAGGGTCAATAAAGTCTCGGCGAGTTTGGGTTTCGTTATAGTCTGACTTTTTGTAACTAGCTATTTGGTCTGTGAATCTTATTACAAGTTCTTCTATTTTATTGTATGCTGCTTCTTTTGTCATTTGTTAAAATTGGAACTAATATAAGTTTTGTGTGTGGCGTTGGCTGCGGATATTTTATACTATCATTCAAGAGAATTCTGTTAGCCCCATAGCAGTTAAACAACATAGCAGCTATCAACTATTTTACAGCCATTCGCTTACCCATAGGAAAGGTAATACCTAAATTCAAAATCCACTCATACGTGCCGAAGCTGTGCCTTGCCTTGCCTTCATAAACTTTAAGACCCGTGTAACTGGCATAATCAAGCTTGTTACAGTATTCTAAAAATACGGTGTTGAAGAAGGTGGTGCGTACCGTGCCTTCTAAACCAACATTCCACCCACCCAATTGAAAACCGTCATCATTTTTTTTACCAAAAAAAGAATTTTCTACATGGGGTATCACAGGGCCAATACCCGCTTTACCAAAAGCATCAATCTTAATTTTTTCGTTTTTTGTTTTGGTTAAATGCCAGCGTTTTACAATGTTAAACAGTAAAAAATTGGCACCGTTGTTAAGGTAATAGTAAAAACCGTTGGCCTGGTTAAAAGCTATTGTTGTATCAACCTGGCGGTTATTAAGCTTGCCAACAAGCCTTGCATCCTGATCGCCAATGATAAACTTGGTATGGTCAAAATTAATTTCAAAACCAAGGCCTTTTTTGCGGTTAAAAATATAGCCAATACGATAGCTGTATTGTGGTATGGTTAAAGGCAATGTAAACAATCCTTCATCCCAGCCAGGGCGGTCGTGGCCACTTATTTTTACCAATTTGTAATCGTTACCCAGCGATGGTTGCATAACCCTTACTGTACTTTTGGTGTACCATTCTTTGTTATAACCCCAGCTAAAATAAAATTCACCTTTTCTTTCACCCTTTTTTTTCTGCGCTATTGCATTGGTTGCTAAAAAAAATATACTCAAAGTATATAAGCAGCCAGTAAGTAAAACCTTTCTCATTAAATATTAGTTTGCCCTGTTTTTAAATAAGCGGCAAAGATAAAGGTTGCGTTAATGGTGTACATTAATTGTGGCTTTGGAAGAAAGGGAATGGCTTAATTTTCCTTACTGAATAAATTATATGGAAGAACAGAAACGTATTATTCCCGCCAAAGACCCTGTTTATTTAGAGGGCCCCAAACCACGTATATATGAATTGTTTTTTGCGTGGGAAGTATTTACACAGTTTATAAATGCCTTTAGAACCCTGCATTTTGTTGGCCCATGTATTACTGTTTTTGGTAGTGCAAGGTTTGGGCCTGAGAATGCGTACTACAAGGCAGCTGAAAGTATGGGCAAACGTATTGCGGCAATGGGCTTTACCGTATTAACAGGCGGCGGCCCTGGTGTAATGCAGGCAGCCAATAAAGGGGCTTTTGAAAGTGGCGGCATGTCAGTTGGTTGTAATATAAAGTTACCTTTTGAGCAGAAGGCGAACCCCTATGTACACAAAAGCATTACCATTAATTATTTTTTTATACGTAAAGTGGTGCTGGTAAAATACGCTTACGCCTTTATTATTATGCCTGGCGGCTTTGGTACCATGGACGAATTTTTTGAGA
Organism: Chitinophagales bacterium; assembly: GCA_031424995.1. Lineage (GTDB taxonomy): Bacteria > Bacteroidota > Bacteroidia > Chitinophagales > Chitinophagaceae > Parasediminibacterium. The sequence goes on from JANPIP010000018.1 coordinate 43,174, forward strand.
TTCTTACGCTGGTGCAAACTAAAACGGTTACCAATTTTCCTATTGTTTTATTTGGAAAGGAGTATTACCAACCACTTATGGAGTACGTGCATTTTATGAGCAGGCAGGGTACCATTGCAGAAGATGACCTGAAACTGCTGTTACTTACAGATGATTATGAAGAAGCCATGCAGCACATACAAACTTATGTAAGCACCAATTATAAAGTAATGCCACGTAAAAGAAAATGGTGGCTGCTGGAAAAAAGGTAAATTTTTTTTGAAAAATTGAGGCAGCATTTTTTTTACACCAATAGTCTACTCAATATCTTTTCAATAGGGGTATTTTAAAGATGACAACTCAAGGCATACGATTTCCTGCGTATGCCTTTTTTATTTTACTTAATGAACAGAATACATATAGCTGATTAAAACAAAAATGGCAACCCTTTATAAGTTGCCATGTGTTTTTACTAAATCTGCCTTAGCTATTGTACCATTTTTTCAATCCTGGCAAGTTTGCCATTAGCATCAACCCCTTCCAGTACATAGCGTATTTTTTTTGATACATCGTTGTTAAAAAATTCTATGCGTACCGTTTTTGTTTTCTTATCGGTAAGTACATATGGGTTCCAGTACAGGGTTGTCCTCACATCTGGCTGGCTGGTTTGGTTTAGTGTATAATCGGGGCTGTAAAATTCTTTATAACGCGTGTAACCCGCTACAAGCGCATAACCAAGTCCTTGTCCTGGAGTATATTTTTGGTCACCACCTTTACGCGTGTAAACGGCAATAGCACCACCTGCACCACCACCAGATGCCCCAAAAAATGGGGGGCGGAACACTTTTATATAGGCCACATCATTCATAGAAATGGTACGCAACTGGTCAGGATCCTGTTGCTGCACTTCGTCCAAAAAAAGCGAAGGCGTACCGCCGCGCCAGCTAAAGGTAGTTTCGCCGCCGCCATTATTTATCTGCAGGCCTGCCACACGCCCCTGTAAATAAGAAAATACATCCAATGCACCCTGCGCAAAAGGATCGTTCATTACATCAAACTGGGTAGCATCGCCACCTGCAAAAAGACCGCTGGTATATTTTTCATCTAAAATGTCTTTTGCGCTTTTAGTCCTGGTTTTTACCGTTACTTCATCAAGCATGGTAGCTGCCAGCATTTTATCAAGCTTTATTTTTTCGTTGTAAAAAAACTTGCTTTTTTCAAGTGCAATACTGTCTTTTGTTTTTAAGCTTAAAAATAATGGCGAGGCCGCAATGGTAGAAAACAGTTTTGCTGGCGGCTGAATATGGCCTGTTCCAAAACGTACTTCAGCACGGTCTGTTAATTTTTTATCGCCGTTAAATTGGTAATATACTTTTATGGTATCGTAAAATGTAACACCATCCCGCACAAAAGAACCTGTTTTGCTTACAGGCAAAAAAAGCATTTGTTTACCTTTACTTACAGTAGAATCTTTTGCCTGCAGTATCAGGTTTATTAACTGGCCAGGTTTCATGGTGGCAAAATTTACCCCATATACATTTCCTTCCAGTTTCATATAGTCGGTTTCTTTAGCATGAGTAATAGCAGGCGTTTTGCTTGCCATTACATCCTGCCAGTTAAAACGCCTCCAGCCATGTGTAAGCATTACAAGATCAAGGTGTTGTTTTACAGTATCAGCTTCGCTGGAAAAGTAGTATGCAGGGTTGTGTATATAACCTTTAATATCGCCAGACAATAACATTTGCGAAATAATGTTACTACTGCTGTCGCTTAACAAATCGCCATCTGTAACAGCGAGAGACATGTTTGATAAAACAGTATCAGAAACCGTTATTTCAACAACGTTTTTAGCAAGTTTTGCAACCCCCTTGGTAACAATTCTTAAATCAGGTATAAACTCATGTTCCTGGTTATTTACAAACACTATGCGTTCTGCAACAGGCATCCAGTTGGCATCAAACAAAGTAATTTGCAAAATACCTGTAGGCAGTTCATTTAATGGAATTTCGCCAATACCTGAAAGTTTAGCACTAAGGTTTATGCGTGATTTGTACACGGTAAACTGGTTCATGCTGGCAATACAGTTCAACGTTTTTAAGTTAGGTGTTGCCTCTGCATTTCTTTTAATAATAAAAACAATCTTGGTGGTGGTTGGCTGCACCTGTAAGGTTGCACCAGTGGCTTTTACCTGCTGAATATTGCTGGTGTGTGCAATGCCATATTCATCTACCCAGGTGGCTGTATATTTTTCTTTGGCATCTGCATCAATTGAAAAGCTGCCCATACCATCATGTTCCGTCATAAAGCTGTCTACCAGTTCATTTTTGCTGTTTTTTACAGCCCCCCTAACATTTACAGGCAAGCCAAACTGGTTATTGGCTAAAAATGCAATGCGGGTAGAAAAGCCGCTTATTAAATCGCCGCCTTCAGGAAAAAATTGTATGCTTGCCACTGCTTTTTCTGCCGCTGTTTTTGCAGCTGTGGTTGGTTGACTAATGCGTATGTCTTTATTAAACAGAAAAGCAGTGTCAAAATTCAGCATCCAGTTGGTATAGGCTTTACCATGAAGAAGTTTACCTGCATATTTTTCAGGTACCATAAACTGGCCGCGTGCCGATGCCTCAATTACAGGTACAACAGTATGCGTAACAAGTTTGCCCTGCTGGTCAAACCAATCCATATACAAGTTTTTGCTGTAAACAGATGGATCGCTGCCTGCCATGATATACGCTTTAAACCAAATGGTTTCGCCAGGGTTGTACACCGCTTTGTCAAAGTGAATATGAATTTTTTCCTGCTGGTAGTTTTCAGCGTAAACTGCCATTGTAGAATCAAGGTTCTGGGCATTTGCTTTCAGCAGAAGGAAAGCAAGGGCAGCGATAAGCAGCACTTTATTTCTCATAAATAAAAATATTCTTTAAAACAATCAGGTTGCTTTTTAAATGATTACAAATATGGTTGATTATAGCTATAACAAATGTTTAAAATTTTAGCAGCAGCCACTTTTCCTGCTTTTGCATCCCAAAAATTATGCAATATTTAATTCTATAATAAATAAACACACTTCTTTTAGCTGCTCCACACAAAACACATAACAATTTATTCATTGTTACATCACATTGCCGTAACAGTAGTTGGGCAATTTTGGTAAACCAATAAAATGGAAAAACGCAATATAGAAGTAGTAGTTATGAGTGACCTGCATTTGGGTACTTATGGCTGCCACGCAACCGAAATTGTAAACTACCTTAAAAGCATATCCCCTCAAATTCTTGTTCTTAATGGCGATGTGGTTGACGTTTGGCAATTTAGCAAACGATATTTTCCCGTAGCCCACATGCAGGTAATTAAAGAAATTATGAACCTGCTTGGCCGTGGTACCAGGGTAATTTATATAACAGGCAACCATGATGAAGTTATGCGCCGTTACAGCGGTTTACAACTTGGAAATTTTGAACTTACCGATAAACTGGTGATGGAAATAAACGGCAAGATGACCTGGATTTTTCATGGTGATGTATTTGATGCAACTACTAAAGGCGGCGCCAAGTTTTTGGCCAAAATGGGTGGCCACGGTTATGACTTTTTAATTGTACTGAACCGTTTTATAAATGCGGGTTTAAAAATGCTGGGCCGCGAAAAAATGAGCTTTAGCAAAAAGATAAAAAACGGTGTAAAAAAGGCAGTAAGCTGGATTGGTGATTTTGAGCAAACAGCCGCCGAGCTTGCCATTGAGAAGAATTATGATTATGTAATCTGTGGCCACATACACCAGCCACAAAAACGTGTTGTTACTACAGAAAAAGGCAGCGTGACTTACCTGAACAGCGGCGACTGGATTGAGAATTTAACAGCACTGGAATACCATAATAATGAGTGGAGCATTTATCAATATGATGAGAAAGCATTTGCATCAAGTGCAGTACCTGTGGTTACCATGGAAAAACGGTTACCAAAACTAAATGTGATGCCTGAAGATGTTGCGCTGTTTGCACTTAGATCTGAGTTAGCCAATGCCTTAAAATTTAATATATGAACAACCGTTTAAAAATATTTTATGCCGTACAGGCTACAGGCAACGGCCACATTGCAAGGGCAATGGAGTTAATGCCCTACCTGCAGCAGTATGGTGATGTTGATGTGTTTTTAAGCGGCAATAACAGTAACCTAAATACAGCGGCCTTGCCTGTAAAATACCGCAGCAATGGCGTAAGCCTTTTTTACGGAAACCGTGGTGGTTTAAACTATGGTAAAATGTGGAAGGAGCTAAGTATTAAACGTATTATAAAAGAGGCAAAAAATTTACCTGTTGAAAACTACGATGTAGTTATTAATGATTTTGAATGTATTACATCGCTTGCTTGTAAATTAAAAAAAATACCCTCTGTAAATTTTGGTCATCAGGCAAGTTTTATGAGTGACAAAACACCAAGACCTGCTAAAAAAGATATTGCTGGCGAACTGGTGCTTAAATATTATGCTGCGGCTGAAAGCTATATGGGGCTTCACTTTGAGCAGTATGATGATTTTATATTTTCACCCATTATTAAAGAAGATATTTTAAATGCAACGCCAGCAGATAAGGGGCATGTTACCGTGTACTTATCGCATTATAGCGATGCTGTTGTAGAACAAAGCTTGCGGCAGTGTAAAGATGTAAGGTTTGAAGTGTTTTCTAAAACCAGAAAGCAGGAAGAAAAAGTTGGCAACATTACTTACAAACCTGTTGATGGAAATGCCTTTAACAAAAGTATGATTGATGCACATGGCGTAATTACAGGCGCAGGTTTTGAAACACCTTCTGAAGCATTGTATATGGGCAAAAAATTGCTTTGTTTACCCATACGTGGCCAGTACGAACAGCTTTGCAATGCAGCAGCATTAAAAGGTTTCAGCGTACCAATTATTGATAAAATAACATTGTCCTTTCCTGGTCAGGTAGACCAATGGTTGAGAGGCGGCCATCAACGCCAACTTTCATTAACTAATACAACCTACGAGATTGTACAGCAGGTAATTGAAACTGCAAGGTCTTTAGAAAAAAGAACCCTTTCGTTAAGTGGTGGCCTGCTAACTGACGATGATTTTTTAGTAATGGCATAGTTTATCAGCTTACCCAAAACATAAAAATTTTTAATAAAAAGCCTTAACGGATTTGTTAAGGCTTTTTATTATGTGTATGGCTAAGACTTTCTAAGCACTGTATTGCAGAGAAAGCAATACAGTGCTTAGCTAACAATTTTTGATAATAAATCTGCCAATTTTTAAAATAATTAACACATCAGTAATTTATCGCCCTGTATAGGCGGTGCAGGCATTATGTACCGCCTATGGAAGTTGCTTGTATCGGTTATACAAGGTGTGTGTACCGCCTATATAAGGAGTTTATATAGGTGGTATAAGGAGCTTAAAGCGACTATATAAGCACCTAAAAGCGCAAGGGTAGCCGCTTTATAATGTTTAAACTCCTCTTATTTAGTTAAGCAGGATTGATAATTGTGGTTTTTATTCAATATTTATATGTTTGGCCTTTTATCTCGAACTGTTTGTTATTATACAACTTTATAATCCTGTTTCTTTGCAGCTTGCACAACATCGGTTTGCTATATTACGTTTTTGAAATAACCGTTCAAAAATTCAGATGCATTTATACCGCCATATCCCTTTTTTAAAAGCAGTACTACTGCACAGTGTTACCGCCTTTGGCGGGCCGCAGGGGCATTTGGGTATGATGATGAAAACCTTTGTAACCCAGCGCAAAGATGTTACTGCAAAAGAGCTGATGGATTTTGTAAGCTTCTGCAACATGCTTCCTGGTGCTTCATCAACACAAACACTTACATTAATTGGTTATAAACGCGGCGGTCTTTTACTGGCAATTATTACTTTACTTATTTGGATAACCCCCGCCTGCCTGATTATGGGCTCGCTTTCTTTTTTACTTGACTATTTTACTGACCGTTCCATCAGTACCAGTGTGTTTCATTTTATACAGCCAATGGCCATTGGTTTTATTGCCTTTTCTGCCTTTCGTATGTTTAAAATTGCTGTAGTAAATCCTATTACAAGAATAGTAATGGCCACAGCAACAATTGTTACCTTTTTTTATTTCAAATCGCCATGGGTATTTCCTTTATTAATGCTGTTTGCAGGCATTGCTACTAATTTAAGCAGCAAGCGTATCCCTCAGCAGGGCGTACCACCAAAACAAATAAAATGGGGTAACCTTATTATTTTTTTAGGATTGTTTGGTATTGCAGGTTACCTGTCAGAAACGGCCTCAAAAAACAACTGGTCAAACCATAAAGCCTTTAACGTTTTTGAAAGTAATTACCGTTTTGGAAGTATGGTATTTGGTGGTGGTGATGTACTGATGCCGTTGATGTATGAGCAGTATGTGGTACGCCCCAAAACGCAGCGCATTATTGAAAGTAAGCGTGATGTTCTTACTATGGAACCACAGGATTTTCTTACGGGTTCAGGATTGGTGCGTGCTATACCAGGCCCTGTTTTTTCTATAGGTGCATTTACGGGCGGTATGGTACTTCGTGGGGATAATACGGTTCTTACACAATTACTTGGCTGTGCCCTTGGTGGACTTGGTATTTTTTTGCCCAGTGCTTTGCTGGTACTTTTCTTTTTTCCTGTATGGCATAACCTTAAAAAGTACGCCGTTATTTACCGCTCGTTAGAAGGTATTAATGCCGCCGTTGTTGGTATTATGACGGGTGCTACATTTTTTTTAATGAAAGATATTATGCTGGTTGAGTTATGGAAAAACCCGCTTATTGGATGGATAGACGTAGGTATTATTATTACTACCTTTTGCCTGCTGCAGTTTACTAAAATAAGGCCACCGTTTATTGTTGCCGGATGTTTGTTGCTGGGTTGGTTTATTTAAATGTTTTATCCGTCTACAGTAACTTTTATACACACTACAGCACTATATTGCTTTTGCAAAATGCTTAAACTATACACAATAGCCTATCAATCTATTATTTTTACAACACTACCATTTTAATAACGCACTGGCCCATGTAAAGCCGCTACCAAAAGCTGCAAGGCACACAAGATCACCTTCTTTTATCTTTCCTTCTTCCCATGCTTCGCATAAAGCAATAGGGATGCTTGCTGCAGTAGTGTTGCCGTATTTTTGAATGTTATTAAATACTTTATCATCACTCAACCCCAATTTTTGTTGTACATATTGTGCAATACGCAGGTTAGCCTGGTGCGGTATCAACATATCAATATCAGCAGGCGTTAAGCCATTGCTGGTAAGTGCTTCAGCTATTACTTCAGGAAACTTAACTACGGCTTTTTTAAACACAGCAGGCCCATCCATATAAGGGAAGTTTTCAGCACCGTCAATCATCTCATGGCTCATAAACATCTCACCAATGGCAGCTTCTTTAAAACTGGCCAAAGGTTTATCAAGCCAGTGGTTGGCGTGGGTGCCGGGATTATACATGGCAAGTATTTCTGCACTTTCGCCATCGCTGTGCAGGTGCGTACTTAAAATCCCCTGGTTATCTTTTTCAGTAGGCTGCAAAACAACAGCACCTGCACCATCACCAAAAATTACACTAACATTACGGCCGCGGGTACTGAAATCTAAACCAAAAGAATGCTTCTCACTACCCACAACAAGAATGTTTTTATACATGCCTGTTTTTATAAACTGGTCTGCCACGCTAAGCGCATATACAAAACCGCTGCACTGGTTGCGTATATCAAGTGCACCAATTTCTTTCATCGCCATGGCACGTTGTAAAAGCACCCCGCAACCAGGAAAATAATAATCAGGCGAAAGGGTTGCAAACACAATAAAGTCAATATCCTGCGCGGTAATGCCTGCACGCTCAATAGCAATAGCAGCAGCATTTACAGCCATGGTAGTGGTGGTTTCATCAGTGCGGTGGGCGTAGCGGCGTTCTTTAATACCAGTGCGTTCCTGTATCCATTCGTCACTGGTTTGCATGTATTGTTTAAGATCGTTGTTGGTAACTATATTGGCTGGTACATATTTGCCGATGCCGGCAATTTTACTAAGTGGCATATACAATTGTTTAGAAGATGTAAAGTAGGTAAATCAGCCTGAATAATGGTTGTGGCGATTGCCTGAAAGGGAGAAGAACAGCAAGTAAATGAAAAAGAATTAAGCTATTGCAACATGTTTACGGGAGGAATATAATTGCATTATTGCACTTTGCAAATCATCAGAAAGACTGGCTTTATTTATAAATACATCTGCGCCGTTGGCAATAATTTCGTTGATTTCACTTTCATTAATACTAAGTGAAAAAGCTATTATAGGCATATTGGGCCATTGTTCTTTAATAAGCCTTGTAGCAATAACACCATTCATAACGGGCATATTAATATCCAGCAGGCACACATCGGGCAAAATTTCACAAGCTTGTAACTGGTCAATCATTTCCTTGCCATTGGCGGCCTGTAAACTTACATTAAAGCCATATTCGCCCAGTAACACACATAGTCCTTTACGCAGTAAATCATGATCATCAGCAATTGCTAAATTTATTTCCGGTATTTCCATTCTATCATATTAATTTAAGTGTTCACAGCTTATTACAAGTGGAATTACAAAACCACATCAACCACAAATTATGCTAAAAAATATTTCCATGGTTTACAATTCAATCATAACAAATACTGGCTGCCATACAAAGAAACTGTATTATCACGCCATGGCTGTTTCATTAACCTACTTTTAAGGGCATCTATAGTTAATTTTATAAATAAAAATAATTTTTTCTGCCGCTTTTAACTGTTACAAGGTTGCTTTAATGCAGGCGTAAAGCGGGTTTAAGGTTATAGCGTAGTTTTACTAAAAAGCATTGTAATGGAACGTTCGGGTGCAAAAAAATTGGCAGCAGAAAAAGCAGTATTATTTATTAATGATGGAATGACGGTGGGGCTTGGTACAGGCTCAACGGCTTATTGGGCAATAAAAAAGATGGGTGAGCTGGTAAAGGATGGGCTTTCTATTGTTGCAGTTGCAAGCTCTGTTGCCTCTGAAAAACTGGCAAAAGAGTGTGGTATTACGCTTGTAAATATCAACAGCATTAATAGTATTGATGTGACCATTGATGGTGCTGACGAAATTGATAACAATTATTGCCTTATTAAAGGAGGAGGCGGGGCATTGGTACGTGAAAAAATACTGGCAGCAGCCAGCAAAAAGTTTATTGTAGTTGCTGATGTTGGTAAACTGGTTACAACCCTGGGTAGCTTTCCCTTACCTGTTGAGGTGGTACCTTTTGCAGCTAACCTTACCTTTAAAAAATTAGAACAATTGGGCTGTACCGCTATTGTGCGTAAAGCTGGTGACAAAGACTTTATAAGCGATAACGGCAACCTTATAGCAGATTGTTATTTTAAAGAAATTGCTGAACCTGCTATATTGCACTCCCTAATTAATGCTATACCAGGCGTAGTAGATAACGGGTTGTTTTTGCCGGCACTTGTAACTACAGTAATTATTGGTTTTGAAGATGGCAGTGTTAAACAACTTAGTTAAACATGTTCTTTTTTGGGGTAGTAAGTTGAGGTTTACGGGCAACAAAAGAGCTAAACATTCCACAGGTAGAATATTAATGTACCCATTAATTTGTTATTGGTAGACGCACTGTTAATGGAATGCTTTTGGCATATTTATTACTAAAGTGGCATTATGGAACATGAAGGGATTTACCATAAATTCTCAGATCTTATTTCTGATATTGGCGACAGGATTATTACCAATGTTATTGATAGCATTAAAGATTTGAATAAAAAAGAACGCGAAAACGCCCTTAAAAATGTGGATTCAGATACGTTGATAAAACTGTACGATAAAGCCAAGGAGATGAGAATTGTGCGTATCTGTAACTCAGTAAGAGAAATTATTAAAGCAAGGCTTACATTTTAAGAGTATCCATTGCGGTGCATTTATTCAGGCATCCTTTTTTGCATTCCTACAATATATTATTTCCCGCTATCTTCATTGCATACAACAACTGTTACATCATATAAATACTTACCACAAGCTAAGTGCAGATGCACTTGACGCCGTGCGTGAAAGTTTTAATGAAGTTACTCTTACAAAAAACGATTACCTGGTGCGTGAGGGTAAAACCTGTAGGCACCTGTATTTTTTGCAGCAGGGTTGCCTGCGCGGATTTTATAATCTTGATGGTAAAGAGATAACCCACTGGTTTGCTTTTGAAAACGACTTTGTTACCTCCTTTTATAGTTTTATTACCCTGCAACCTGCGGTTGAAAATATTCAGTTGCTGGAAAACTGCACGCTTTGGTCTATTTCAAAAGACAGTCTTACCAATCTTATGAATCGATATACCGATATTGAAAGGCTGGTTCGTATTGCTTACGAAACCTACTACCTGCGTTTAGAAGAACGGTTTATCAATGGCCAGTTTAAAACTGCCGTAGAACGCTACAGCGATCTTTTACAGCATACTCCCCATATTGTAGAACGTGTGCCACTGGGCTGCATTGCTTCGTACCTGGGCATAAGCCAGGAAACATTAAGCAGGGTAAGGGGCAAGCTAATTTGATGATGAGAAAATGTGCTGATTTGAAAATGAATAAGCATATACATCCAACCACAACGGTTTTAATCAATTAACACTAATACTCTTCTTTAATTATTTGACTAATATCAAAATATACCCGTGTTGAGGTATATAGTTTTGGCGTATTAAAAAATTAAAATTATGGAACAACAACAAGTATTACGACCAACTGCCGCCTTTATTGGTGCCTCGTGGGCTGCTTTATTAACGGGTGTTACCGCTTACCTAATTGGCTTGTGGAATGCTGAAATGGAACTGAATGAAAAGGGTTATTATTTCACCATATTGATGTTTGGCCTCTTTGCTGCCATCTCTGTACAAAAGGCAGTGCGTGACCAGATAGAAGGGATTCCTGTTACCAATCTGTATTATGGCATTGCATGGTTTAGTGCTATATTATGTATGGTGCTGCTTACCATTGGCTTGTGGAATGCCACAATAGCCCGCAGCGAAAAAGGGTTTTATGCCATGAGCTTTGTGCTTAGCATGTTTGCCGCAATTGCTGTGCAGAAAAATACCAGGGATATGAAGGCAGGGGAAAGAGAATAAGGTGATGATGAAGTAATTGGGTAATTTACAAAGGATGAAACTCTTTGAATTATTGCTAATTACAAATCTTACAAGGCTTACGCTTATAGGTTTTTAAAGCCTCAGTAATGGTAACCTTTGATACAGAATAGCATCCATACAATCCCTTGCAATATGTGTCTGTATGATATTTTGGCGCAGCAGGCCCACCAGAACACATAAATACATAATAAGATGGTTTTTTAGCGGGTTTACTCTTTTTTTTAGTTTGGGCATGTAAGGTATTTACATTGCCTGTAATAAGTATTATTAAAGCAGTTAGGGCAATTACCTTTTTCATAACTGTGTAGTGGTTTTTGTATCCCTATTACATGCAAAAACCCCAACATTTCTGCTGAGGTTTAAAGCGTGGTGTGAGCCGGGATCGAACCGGCGACACAAGGATTTTCAGTCCTTTGCTCTACCGACTGAGCTACCGCACCATCCGTAAAGGGCTGCAAATATAAGAGGTGATTCGGAAATTTAGAAATTATCATCCCTTTTTTTCAAATTTATTTGCACCACTATTAATTTGAGTAATTAGTGTTAAAATAAAACAGTAAGTACATTTAAACATAAAATACTCTTATGGATCTCTCTTTTATTATAAATGAATATGCCGAAAACCGTAGTGATTACTTCAATGCAGTTGCACCGCCTATTATCCAAACCTCAAACTTTGCGTTTAATAAGGTAGATGATTTGCGTAAAAGTTTTGAGGACGAATACAGCACATGGCTTTATAGCCGCGGCCAAAACCCAACTGTTGATATACTTCGTAAAAAATTAGCCGCGCTTGATGGCGCAGAAGATTGCCTGGTATTTAACAGCGGTGCTGCCGCCATTTTTGCTGCAGTGCTTGCTAATAGTAAAAGCGGTGGACATATTGTTTCTGTAAAAAATCCATATACATGGGCAAAGAAAATGTTTGAAGTGATATTGCCACGCTTTAACGTGACGCATACTTATGTTGATGGTACTGATACACAAAACTTCATCAATGCCATTACGCCGCAAACCTGTGTTATTTATTTGGAAAGCCCCAACAGCTGGACCTATGATTTACAGGATTTAAAGGCCATTGCAGCCATTGCAAAGCAGCATAACATCATTACCATTTGCGATAACAGTTATTGCACGCCTATTTATCAAAAACCAATAGAGCTTGGTATTGATCTTTCTCTGCAATCTGCCACAAAATATATTGGTGGTCACAGCGATTTGGTGGCAGGGGTTTTAAGTGGCTCTGCTGAAATGATACACCGCATTTTTAACAGCGAATATTTAACCATTGGCAGCGGCATACAGCCACATAATGCCTGGCTTTTAATACGCGGTTTAAGAACATTGCCCATGCGGCTGGAGCGTATTTCACGCACCACGCAAACCATTGTTGATTATCTGCAAAAACATACACAGGTAGAAGATGTGATCTTTCCTTTTTCGCCATCCTTCCCTCAATACCAATTGGCAAAACATCAAATGAAAGGTGCCTGTGGCTTGCTGACATTTATTATTAAAGCAAAAAACATCCAACAAATAGAAACCTTTTGCGAAAGTTTAAAGCATATTCTTATGGCAGTAAGCTGGGGTGGTTACGAAAGTTTAATTATTCCAAGATGCGCTGGTATTAAACAAGATTCTTTTAGTAAAGAAAACAAAGAACACCGTATGCTGCGCCTGTACATTGGCCTGGAAGAAGCTGATTACATTATAAATGATCTTGAACAGGCTTTTAAATCAGCATTTTTATCATAGTATTTTAAACACAATTGGTGCATTTGTCAACTTAATCTGCCGTAAAACAAAATCAACTTTTGTTACTTCAAACCATTTACTTTATTTTGGTTTATTATGAGACCTGCTTTTACCTTACTTGCACTAACTATACTGTTTACTGCAAACGCACAAAACACCACTGAAAAGTGGGATTTGAGAAAAAGTGTTGACTATGCCATGAAGAATAACATCTCGGTAAAACAAGCCGATGTGCAGGCAAGAATTGCTGCATTGCAGTTAAAACAGGCAGAGTTGGCGAAATATCCCAATGCCTCGTTAACCTCAGGCCTAGGCACACAATTCGGCCGATCCATTGACCGTACAACAAACACTTTTAGTACAACACAAGCCATTTACAACAATTTTCAATTGCAAGCTGGTGTTCAGATATACAATTGGGGGCGATTAAAAAATAACATAGAGTTTGCAAAATTTAGCGCACGAGCTGCATTAACAGATGTTGAAAAAGCGGCTAACGATGCTGCTTTAAGTGTTTGTACCTATTATTTGCAGGTACTTGCTGCGAATGAGCAGGTAAAAATTACAGAAGTACAAATTGCCCAAACTAAATCTCAGTTAGATATCACCAAGAAAAGAGTTGATGCAGGTGCTTTGCCAGAATTAAATTATGTTGAACTGGAAGCGCAGTTGGCAAACGACAGCGCAACATTAATTACAGCACAGGGTACTTACCAGCAAAATGTTCTTGCGTTAAAAGGTGTTTTAAATCTTGATGCAGGTTTACCTTTTGAAGTAGAAGTACCATCAGTTGATAAAATACCTTTAGACCCCCTAACAGAAATGCAGCCTGAGGCCGTATTTCAACTTGCCGTAGGCAATCAACCACTACAAAAAGCCAACGCATTGCGTATAAAAGCTGCTGAAAAAAATATACTTGTTAATAAGGCATCTCTTTACCCAACTATAAGTTTTGGAGTAAACCTGGGAACAAATTTTTATAATACTTTTAAAGGAAGCAACTTTAGTGGCTATGAGCCTTCCGTTGCTTATGTAAATGTTGCAGGTACAAATTATCAGTTACAAACGCCAGCTTTTAAAAGTAATTTTACCCGAAGCTTTGCGCAGTTGTGGGAAGGATATGGAAGGCAGTTAAGCAACAATTTTGGTCAAACTCTTGGCTTCAATATCAATGTTCCCATTTTTAATAATGGGCAATTTCGTATAGCTTATGAACAATCAAAACTAAACCTCAAAACAAATCTCATTAATAAAGAGTCGGCAGATATGACGCTTAAGCAAAACATTTATGTCGCTTATACAAACGCTGTAACATCATTTCAAAAATTTAATTCAGGTAAAAAGGGCGTTGAAAGCAGCCAAAAAGCATTTGATTTTGCTACCAAACGCTACGAAGTGGGATTGTTGAGTACAATAGATTTGCTTACGAATCAAAATAATTTATTACGCGCCAAATTGCAGCAGGTAGCAAACGAATACGATTATGTATTTAAAATGAAACTGCTTGAGTTTTACAAAGGGCAGGGGTTAAAGTTGTAGAAGTTTTTTGGGGACGGGCAGAGGAATATCCATTGAACATTTGTTGCGTCGCACACTGGAACTGAAGTAAATACACAATCAAAAGGAATACAGACGGGAAGTTTAAAACCAATCTTCTCAAGCCTGAAAATTTTGTTTTATCCGTATTGCTTTTTCAATATTTACATTACCCGCAGGTTCCGCGCTTTCTGCGTTTTCTGCGAGAAAAAAATTATTCTTACATGAACAAGACATTATTGTGGATCATCATTGGCTTAGTGGTACTTATTGGCGGCCTTATCGGCCTGAAATCCGCTGGCGTTATTGGTAAAGATGAAGGCATCAAAGTAGCTACCGAAAAAGCTGTTATGCGTACCATTACCGAAACGGTAAATGCCAGTGGTAAAGTGTACCCTGAGGTGGAAGTAAAAGTAAGCCCAGACATTAGTGGCGAAGTAGTAGAACTGCCCGTAAACGAAGGCGACAGTGTAAAACGCGGCCAGGTGGTGGCAAGAATTTACGCTGATATTTACGCAACACAACGCGACCAGGTGTCTGCAGGCGTGGCGCAGGCTAAAGCACAGTTAAGCAACAGTGCCGCCAGTATTCTTGGTTTAAAAGCTACACTTGACCAGTCAAAAGCGACTTACGACAGGCAGCAAAAACTGCTCAACGATAAAGTGATTTCACGATCAGAATTTGAAACTGCACAGCAGGCTTACCTGGCCGCACAGGCAAACTACAACGCATCTAAAGAAGGGCTAAAAAGCAGCGAAGCGGTAATTCTTGGTAACCAGGCACAATTGGCAAAAGCCGATAAAGACCTTGCACGTACCGTAATTACAGCCCCTATGGATGGTGTGGTAAGCCTGCTTGCTGTAAAAAAAGGCGAACGTGTAGCTGGTAACAGTTTTAATGTAGGTACAGAAATGATGCGTATTGCAGACATGCGCAGTATTGAAGTTCGTGTAGATGTTGGCGAAAACGATATACCAAAAGTAAAACTGGGCGATACTGCCATTGTAAACATTGATGCGTATGCCAACCGTAAATTTAAAGGGGTTGTTTATAAAATTGCAAATCCCAATACTTTAGCATCAAGTACTGGTACTTCTTCTTCAACTGAAGTAACCAATTACAAAGTGCATATCCGCTTGCTGGAAGACAGTTATAAGGACCTTATCGTTCCCAGAAAAAGCTTCCCTTTCCGTCCAAACATGAGTGCCAGTGCCGATATTCAAACTAAAACAAAGCAGAATATTTTGTCGGTGCCTTTAAACGCCGTAACCACACGCGACAGTAAAGCCGACAAAGCTGCATCGGATAAAAAAGACGATAAGAAAGAAGATAAAAAACCGGCAACGATTGAACCTGCAGCAACCACTGGAGAAGACAACCTGGAAGAAATAGTGTTTGTATTGCAGAAAGATGGCACCGTTAAAAAAGTAAAAGTAACCACTGCTATACAAGACCTCAATAATATTGAAGTAACCACTGGCCTTAAAAAAGATGATGAAGTAATTATTGGACCGTACAATGTGGTAAGTAAAACTTTAAAAGATAAAGACAAAGTGCAGGTGGTAGCTAAAGACAAACTGTACGATGAGAAAAAGAAGGACTAATTAAAAGGGAAGCGAAAGCTTCCTTTTTTGTTTGCAATAACACATACGCATTCACTACTTTTGTCTATTCACTAAAACAGGAGACTTGCCATGCAATTTGGAATGATTGGTAGCGGAAGTTGGGCCACCGCATTGGCTAAAATTTTAACCGATAATGGCAATACCATTAACTGGTTTATGCGCAACGCCAACAACATTGCGTATATGCAAAAGCGCCACCATAACCAGCATTATTTAGGTGCCGCTTATTTCGATACCAACCAGTTACGCCTCAGCAGTAATATCACTGAAGTAGTTCAAAATTCAGATGCATTGGTAATCGCTGTTCCCTCTGCTTATGTAGAAGATATACTCTCGCCCCTGGCGCCAAATGCTTTTGAAAACAAAAAAATCATCTCAGCCATAAAGGGACTTGTTCCATCTAATAATCAACTTTTAAACGATTACCTGTTTACCAATTTCAACGTATCGTTAAGCAATTATTTTACCGTTCTTGGCCCCTGCCACGCAGAAGAAGTTGCCGCAGAAAAACTCTCATACCTTACCTTTTCTGGTATTGATGAATCTGCCGCAAAAGCAATAGCAGCCAACTTTCAAACCGAATACCTTAACACTATTATAAACCACGATATTGCTGGCGTTCAGTATGCCGCAATCCTCAAAAATATTTATGCGCTTGGCGCAGGTATTGCGCACGGGTTAGAATATGGCGACAATTTCCTCAGCGTTTATATAGCCAATGCCGCCCACGAAATGGCGGGCTTTTGCCACAAGCTGGTGTGGGATAAAGAAAGCGAGGAAGAGCAGCGCAGCATCAATTATTCTGCCTCTGTTTACCTTGGCGATTTGCTGGTAACCTGTTACTCCCTGTACAGCCGCAACCGTACGTTTGGCAACATGATTGGCAAAGGCTACAGCGTTACCGCCGCACAGCTTGAGCTGAACATGGTGGCAGAGGGTTTTAATGCCAGCAAAAGCATTCACAAAGCCAATGAAAACCTTCAGGTAAAAATGCCCATTGCCAATGCCATTTACGAAATACTCTGGCAGCACCTCCCTGCAAGGCAGGGTTTTAAAGAAATAGAAAAAATATTGTGCTAAGTTTTACTTCTCATAGTTGCACGTTATGACCCACTTTAACAATTGAAATCTACAAAATGAGCATCAAACTGTTTGACCTATTACTTGAGTTAAAAAATAATTATTCAGACAACTTATTAGGACAAACAATGAACTGCTTCAGAGATGAAACAGTCTTTTCAGACTTTTATCAAGACGAAGAAAAAGCAAGAGAGTTACTTAACGGACAAAGACAAAATTTTTATGTTGAACTTGCGTTGGACTTCATTGACGACTTAAACAATTTTCCTGAATTGTATTTTTCAGTTTGGGAGCCGACATTATATTTTCTAAGTACTCAACAGAGATCTGAATTTTATAAAACCAGTCTTGATCTTTCAAATAATTCAGATGCCACAGACTTTATAAACGGTTTCATTGAACTTGAAGAAAATGCAAGCCCTGAAATTGCACAATATCATTTCAACAGAATTGAACATTACGTTTCAAGTTACTTTATAGGACTTTGCTATTTAGAACTTGAGAATTATGAAAATGCTATTAGACAGAACCAGTTTTTCCTTTACAATTTAGAAGAAACAATTAAAGAAAGTTCTAACGACGAAATAGACTTATCACAGGAGCATGGTTTGCTAATAACACAATGGAATGTTTACAACGACTTAGGTTATTTGTTTAATCGTGTAGAAGATTATGCAAGTGCCAAAAAGAGTTACGAGAACGGACTTGAAATATTTGATTTAGGGGACAACTTCAAAATCAAATCCGTTAAAAACGCACTTCAAGAAATTGATGATTTCACAATTTTTGTAAATAACTATTTATTGTCGCTTGAAAAATCAGGCAACTATACAAAAGCAATTGAAATATTGAACTTTGTAATAGGAAAATTGCCTTTTGATATTTATTACAAAACAAAGAAAGAAAACTTTGAAAAGAAACTTGCAAACACAAGTTGTGCTGACGAAATAATAAATCGTTTATTCAAAACAAAGCAACCTTTCAATATTGGTAAGTTTGAACAGACCAAATTGATTGCAAGGGAAAAAGCATTAGAAGATTTAATCGTAGAACAAATAAAATATGGTTTTCATGTATTTGGACGACCATTTGAAATTTATCAAGACAATAATATTTTTGGACGACAATATTATATTTCAAGTATAAACGGAATTTTGGACTTATTACTTATTGATAAGTCAGACAATACGCTTTACGTTGTTGAACTAAAACGAAACGATGCAGGCATTGAAGTTGTTGAGCAAATTGAAAAATACATTGGTGGATTATCACAGGAATTGAACAGAGAAATCAAAGGAATTATTTGCTTACATAAACCAGACAATTTACTGAAAGAGTTGGTAAAAAGTAAACCTAACATTGAACTTTATACTTACCATTTTGATTTCAACAAGGAAGGTTAGATAGACGGGTCAGTTGTGTTTGAACTTTCTGTGTGTTTTTTTTGCAAAAATTAAAAACTCAAACATTTTTTTAAAGCCCTTTCTCTTAGCATTTTCATGTTTATGCGCCAGTATGGCTCAATATTTATTTCCGCGCCTTCTGCGTTTTCTGCGAGCCACAAAACCCACTGTTTTCATTTCTTCCCTTATCGAAAACCCCTGCCCAAGGTTTTGAAATATTTTACCTGCTAATGAACGTTATTTGCCAATTGAATTTTTAAATATTAGTTGCTACACATGACACTGAACCGAACAGAAGCCCCGAAAATATTTGATGCCGTTGAGTTTGACCTTAAACTGAAAGAAGCCAATAAATTTACTTTAGATAACGGCGTAGAAGTGTACAGCATAGATGCCGGTGCACAGGAAGTGGTAATGGTTGAAATGGTTTTTTATGCAGGCAACTGGCACGAGGATAATAATATTACCGCAGCCACCACCAACTTCATGCTTAAAAATGGCACAAAGCAAAAAAAAGCCTTCGCCATTAATGAGCATTTTGATTTTTACGGAGCTTTTTTAAACCGCAGTTGCGCCAACGAAACGGCCACCTTTACACTGCATACCTTAGGCAAGCATCTGCCAGAACTATTGCCCGTTATGGCGGAGATTCTTACAGAAAGTATTTTTCCTGAAGAAGAGTTGGCCATCTACAAACAAAACCAAAAACAAAGGCTGGAAGTAAACCTTAAAAAATGCGATTTTGTAGCCAACCGGCTTATTGATGAATATCTTTTTGGATTTCATCATCCTTATGGCCGTTATACATCAACAGTTGATTATGAAAGTTTGCAGCGTGATGAGCTGGTAAAATTCTACCAGCGTTACTATACCAACGGTAAATGTATTTTGTTTGTTGCAGGTAAGTTACCTGCCAATATCCAGCATCAGTTAAACAATGCTTTTGGTAAACTGCCTTTTAACCAGTCGCCCCTGCCGGCAAAAACTATTGAGCCTGCACCGTTTACAGAAAAAAAGCACCACATTATTAACGACCCCAATGGAGTGCAGGGTGCTTTACGTGTAGCACGGCCTTTTCCTAACAGGCATCATCCTGATTTTCCTAAAGTGCAGGTGCTGAACAATATTTTTGGTGGCTTTTTTGGCTCACGCTTAATGAGCAATATACGTGAAGACAAAGGCTATACTTACGGCATACACTCATACATACAAAACCTTATAAAGCAAACTGCGTGGATGGTTAGCACAGAAGCAGGCCGTGATGTTTGTGCAGCAACGCTTACAGAAGTGTATAAGGAAATGGCAAAGCTTCGCGATGAAATTATTGAAGAAGAAGAAATAGACCTGGTACGCAATTTTATGATGGGCAGTTTACTTGGCGATCTTGATGGGCCGTTCCAGATTATTTCGCGCTGGAAAAGCTATGTATTAAATGGTCTTGACGCTGACTATTTTAGCCGCGCCATCAATACCATTAAAACCGTTACACCTGAAGAATTACAGGAACTTTCTAAAAAATACCTGCAGCCTGAAGACTTTTATGAACTTGTGGTGATATAAGTACGATCTACTTAAAAATACTGAAGGCATGTTATGAAAGTAACATGCCTTTTTTATTTATAAAATTGAAACCAGTTTGTAAACTAATTTCTAAGGTCATCCTGTTGCACTTTCACTTTTTATTTTAAAACTGTTACATAATTTGTTGCAAAATTTTCGTTGCAAAATTTTTTGCAACAAGTAAACTTGCAACAAAAACTGTTGCAATTATTTTAAAAGCAAAAAAATATGCAACGCTGGAAAAAAGAACTGACTGTTCGTGAAAGAATGGGTGTTTCGCAGGATTTGTTTGCAGCTTATCTTGGTGTAACCCGCGGCCTGTATTCAATGTATGAAGCTGATATACGAGAATTGCCTCACGAAGCCCACATGAAAAATATTGCGCTGGTGATTTTACTACAAAAAGAAACAGCACCCACACAGAATTACGTGGATGCTGAACAGGAAGTAGATGAAAAAATTGCAAGACTGCTTGCAAGACGCCTTAGGGTTATAGAAGTAAAACTACTTAAAGCGCAAATGGAAATGGAGACAATGAAAACCCGCCAGCAGCAATGCTTAACGGCAATGCTGGCTGTAAGCCATTTATTGCCAAACATACCAGCAGGTGAAGAAGGCAAAGGCGACAGGCTTGCACTGGAATTGATAGAAGCACTGGCAAAACAAAAGCTGCGGAGTTGTGGTGCAAAAGCGCAGGCTTTGCTACAATTAAAAATTGATTTAATGCAATTTGAAATAAACAGGCTGGTTGAAATGATGAAGTGAATTGCCTTGTTTATTGTTAACGTTCCCGCTTTCTTTTACGCATTGCGCAACCAATCTTTTGTAAAATTGTTCCAGCTTTGGCAGCTACTGATTTATTTAGCATTAACTCATTACATAAAAACCTACAACAACAATGGAAAAAGTTTGGCTTATTACAGGCTGCTCAACTGGCTTTGGCCGCGAGCTGGCAAAATATGTTATTTTAAAAGGGTACAAAGCGGCTGTAGCTGCACGTAATACAGATGATGTAAAAGACATTATTGCGGGCAATGAAAGTAACGCCATTGCCGTAAAACTGGACGTTACAAAACCTGAACAAATAAAAGAAGCCGTACAAACGGTTAAAGAAAAATTTGGCCGTATTGATGTGCTGGTAAACAATGCAGGCATTGGTTATTTTGGTGCAATTGAAGAAAGCGAAGACGAAGCGGTAAGAAATATGTTTGAAATAAACGTGTTTGGCCTTGCTAAAATGATACAGGAAACCCTGCCTGTAATGCGTGCCCAAAAAAGTGGCCATATTGTAAATATCGCTTCCATAGGTGGTTTGGTAGGCTTTCCTGGCGTTGGTTTTTACAATGCCACCAAGTTTGCGGTTGATGGGCTTTCAGAATCATTATCAAAAGAAACAGCAACGTTAGGCATCAAAGTTACCATCATTGCACCAAGCGGTTTTCGTACAGACTGGGCTGGCCGAAGCGCCAATAACAGCCCCATTGTTATTGAAGATTATTCATCCACCGCAGGTGCCAATAAAAACACCATTCGTGGTTATAGCGGCAACCAGCCAGGCGACCCAGCAAGAGCGGCACAAGCAATTGTAAAAGCTGTAGAAGCAGAAAAACCACCATTGCGTTTACTATTGGGTGCTGGTGCTTTAAAAGGTGCAAGAATGAAACTGGAACAATTAAAAAACGATATTGATACCTGGGAAGAAACGACGGTTTGGGCCGACAATCCTAAAGAAGGGTAAAATGTTGACTTACGGCATTAATTTATATTGTTCTCAGTAATTTTTTTTACAAAGCTATAAAGGTTAAAGTGTTGATGGGAAGCGGCTTCTGTAATGCTTTCCATCAACACTTTTTTATTGATGTTGCCCATGCGTTGCTGTTGTATTAACTGGTAAGCTTTTTCTGCCAGCAGGTACGCCTTTTTGTTTGTAGAAGATGGTTGCGTGGTAAAGGTTAAAACAGCACTAAACAGTTCTTCTATCCCTGCTTTTTGCAGGGCAATCGTTTTAATAACGGCTGGCGCATGGTCGTGTTCAGTTAAAGGCATGGTCATTTGCCGCAGGTTTTTAATAAACTTATCGGCACCCGGCCTGTCAGCTTTGTTCACAACAAATAGGTCGGCAATTTCCATTAGTCCAGCTTTCATGGCCTGCACTTCATCCCCAGCTTCTGGTACCAGCACTACAAGGGTAATATCTGCCAGGCCGGCAATATCTACTTCGCTTTGCCCCACGCCAACGGTTTCAATAATAATATAATCAAACTGTGCAGCCTTCATTACATCTGTAACTTCAATAATTTTTGGCGAGAGGCCACCAAGGTTGCCCCTTGATGCCAGTGAACGTATGAATACGGAAGGATGGTTGTACCAGTTGCTCATGCGAATCCTGTCGCCCAGCAAAGCACCCATATTAAACGGCGAGGATGGATCAACACACAGGATACCCACTTTTTTATTAAGCGACACCAGTTGTTCAATCAAGGCATCTGTTAACGTACTTTTACCCGCGCCTGGCGGGCCAGTAATTCCAATAATTTGTGTGGATGAAGAGGGAAGATTTTCGAGCAGTTGATAATAACCCGGGCTGCTATTTTCAACCAATGAAATGGCACGTGCCAGGCTTTTAAACTGCTGAATGTTTTGTAATAGTTTTTGCCACATGGAGTTGCTAAGATACACAGGTACAGGGAAACGCTATAGCCATAGGGTTACAATATTATACCTTATTAAGCCGCTTATGAAACGTGTTGCTATCTACTGCCTATATTTGATTTTTACCATTATATAGTTTACATGCAAACAATAGAAAAACCAGAAGGGTACTATGTACAATACAGGGAAGAGATGATTAAATACATTCCTGAAAATGCAAAAACTATTCTTGATGTTGGTTGCAGTGAAGGTTTTTTTGGTGCCGAATTGAAGAAGAAAGGCGCTATTGTATGGGGAATTGAAATTGAAGATGGGCCTGCAAATGCAGCAGTTAAACGGTTAGACAAAGTAATTATTAATACTGTTGAAGGCGCGATTGACCAACTTCCAGACGCTTATTTTGACTGCATTGTTTTTAACGATGTATTGGAACATTTGCTGGATCCTGATGCTGTGCTTTTTACATTAAAAAACAAGCTTACGGTTAACGGGGTTATTGTTACCTCTGTGCCCAATGTACGTTATTGGAAAAACCTGCGCAAGCTGTTATATAAAAGAGACTGGAAGTATGAACCCAATGGTATTCTTGACAGGACGCATTTTCGTTTTTTTACAAAAATCAGTATTGTAAGAATGTTTAACGATGTGGGTTATGATGTTTTAAAAATTGAAGGCATCAACGGCACAAAATCTATACGGTTTGATTTTTTTAACGCCATGTTTTTATTTAAAGCAGGCGATGCACGTTACCTGCAGTTTGCATGTGTTGCGAAACCTACGAGGTAAATTATAGATTGCGGTAAATATGCAAATATTGCTTTGCTGCATTTTGCCAGCTAAAAGTTGAGGCGTGCTGCTGTATTGCTTTTGCTGTGTTTTGTTGTTTATAGTGTTCCAGGCTTTGGTGCATAGTTGCCCGCATATCTTCAGCATTAAAGCTGTTAAAATAATAAGCCAATTGCCCGCCTATTTCAGGCAATGAGGTGTGGTTAGATAATAATACAGGCTTGCCAAAATACATAGCTTCAACTACGGGTAAACCAAAGCCTTCGGCTATTGAGGGAAAGACAAATGCCTCACAATTTTTATAGTACCACTGTTTATCATTTTCTGTTACAGAGCCTGTAAAAATCACCCTGTTTTCAACTTTATATTTTGCGGCTTCATTAATAATTACTTGCTGGTATTGTTTACTTACAATGTTACCTGTAATAATTAATCGCCAATCATTATCAACCAATAGTGCAGGCAAAACATGAAAATTTTTCTTCTCCACAACGGTGCCAATGGTAAATAAAAATTTCTTATCAGGAGGTACCGCTGGATTTTCTAAACCCTTTATTTCTTCAATACTGCAGCCATTGTAAATAACGCTGCAATTGGTGTTTGCAATATTTAAATGCGCTTTCACCTCATTTAATACAAACTGCGAAACGGTAACAATATGGTTGCTGTTGTTTACTTTTTTTTGCAAACCTGACAAATATTTTTTCTTCTTTTCTTCATTCTTTTTTTCATCATGTAAAAAATTCAGGTCATGTATAGTTAAAACCTTTTTTACTTTTTTATTGAATGGGAAATATTCAGTACCCTGGTATAACGAGTGCCAGATATTGAAGGCTGTAGTTTTGGGATAGTAGATTTTGTGAAGGTTGTTTTGCTTTTGATATGATACATCTGTACCAAAAATATTTTTTATTTCAGCTGGGCCATAAAAATGCAACTCTTCTGAAGCTACATTTTTTTCTATTGATAACCATTTGCCCAAATGATAGCAAAAATAATACAACCCTGTGTTGGGGTATTTCATTCTTTCAACATCTATAATAATTCTCTTTGGTGCCACTGCTTGCTATCTTAATGGTTTATTTTATCATTACAAACATCTTAAAACAAAATAACCATTTTCTAAAAGCAGGTTTGTTTTTATAGGCAAGTATTCTTTTTCTGTATTTAAAAAAGGTTATCATTCTTAACCAGTTATTTGCTAAAGAAAAACTCTGGTAACTTGTATAGAGGTCATGTAGCACTTGCTTTTGTTCCGTTAGCTCATCAGGGCATTTTAAATAAAGTAACCGCATTCTTTCTCTTGCCTGTTGTTGAACCTGTTGTTTGTTGGGTTTAATTTTCTTTTTTGCATGGCTCACTTTTACTGCGCCAAACACATTTGCCGTATGCTGCCTGTATTGCACCAATACTTTATCTATGTATTTAATTTCTCCTTTGCAGGTGGCCACAAAACCTATCCAAAAATCATGGGGTATCATTGTAGGAAATGGGATACAACGCTGTATTACATCTTTATCTATCAGCATTCCATGGCCTGGAACTGTATTGCCGATGGTGTAATTTAAACAGTCATTAAAGCTTTCAAAATGTTTTACTTCAGATAGTTTTTTATTCAGGCTCTTGCCATTATCATCAATAAGCTCAGAGTTGCCATACACAATTTCATGATTACCCTTTTGGGCTATAAGCGTAGCTATTTTATCATCGCACCAAATATCATCCTGGTCGCAGGGGGCAATAAATTCACCAGATGCAAGCAGCATCCCCTTTTCAAAATTTTTTACATAGCCCAAGTTTTTTTCGTTTATAAAGAGCTTTATGTTGCTATTGTGCTGCTGGTATTCTTTTACTAACGCAGTAGTGTTGTCAGTTGAGCAATCGTCAACTATAATTATTTCAAGGTGTTTATACGTTTGATTAATAATGCTGTCAAGCTGTTGCTTTAAAAAAACTTCGCCGTTATAGGTAGCAATTACTACAGAAACAAGTGGTTGATTCGTTGTTGTATCCATGATAATAAATCAAAGCCTTATGGTTGTTGCATTACATTGCTATTATACTGCTGTTGAAGGGATGCCTTAAAAAATTTGATTTGAAATAGTTACCCTTTCCATTCTTCTTGCATAGCGAGAATATTGGAAGCCGTACCAAATGGTGTCATATCGTTTTCATTGTTTAACAATACAGGGTCAATGCCACTGTTTAAATCAAAATGAGAAATGTCATAAATATGGTACTGGTAACCCTTAAAAAAAAGGAACATTTCTTTTCTTTCTTCCTGAGTTAAAGTTGGAAATACCTCAGCAACCACAATAGGTTTATATTGAGCAATAATAGTTGATAAAGTTTTTAATACCGAAAGGTCATGACCTTCTGTATCAACCTTTACAAATGATATTTTAGGTATCCACTCAGCATAATTTAGGACTAAATAATTTTCCAGGTTCACCCCTTTTACTTTCTGTTTTAATTTATGATTACCATGGCTTTTATCCTCAATTTCATTTACCAAAGCACCATTACTAAAGGAAGCCTCAGATGAGGCAAAATAAAACTCACTGTCATTTTCTGTTGCGGCAAAAGGCAAAGGAACTATTTTACCTTTAGTTTGGTTTAATGCTGCATTAGCTTCTAAAATAGAAAATACCTGAGGGTTTGGGTCAAGAGCCAAAACAAGGCTACCCGCATCTGCAGCAATTGCCATAGGTACTGTTAAATCGCCAGTGTTAGCACCAATATCAATGGCTAAGCTATTTTTACTGATTACTTTTTTAAAGAAATCAACCTCTTTTTGGGTTACAATTTTGGGTTGTACAAGAGGGTTTAGCCAATTGGCATATTCAACCTCGCCATCTTTATCAAGCAAAAATTTGTCTATCCTGTACCCATAATTTTGAAAAACGCGTCGGGCCTTTTTTCTGCTGAATGAATCTTTTAAATAGGTAATTATAGACATGGTTGGGGTGATGAGTGGTTTTAATGATAGTCAGGTTTACTAAAGAGCCATTACACTATTTTATAATTTTTAAAATCAAATAAGCGTATACCTGTTAATTTTTCAAATTTATAAAGGAGTTTTTCTTTTAAGTTAAATTTCTTTTGGGTTGTGTCAAATTCTATTAGCCAGTTTTTTTGTTTAATGCGGGTTTGTAAAGGTTGTGGATGTGTTCCTGTAAATTTTTGCAGCGAATCGAACTCATCAAAAGTATAAGTATCGGGTATTTTTTCATACCCTTTCATCTCATCATCGTTAAGCCAGTAAACGCCTACTTTTTTTTGTTTAGCCATCATTTGCTCAGGACTTTTAACCCATCCATAATGATAAATAAAAGCATCTATAGCTTTTACATTTATTTTGGTTTCGTCAATTCTAAAGCCCTGCGCATCTTTATACGAACGTATTTTTTTATCGTTGCGAATTATACGCACTTCATGATTGTACCATTTACGGCTATCGCCCACATAATCGTAAGTGCCATAAAAATGCAGGTATTTAAACAGCAGCCCCTGCACACGTACATCATCCTTATAATTTTTGCAGGCATCTAATATATTTTGATGATACTTTTCATGTACCGCTTCATCGCCCTGTATATAAAAAGCCCAGGTACTTTCAGGGTCAATCAAATCAAAAGCCTTATTGGTTTCTACGGCCAGGGCTGTACCGCCACTTCGTAACGAAGTATCCCAAACAGAATGGTGAATTTTTATTTTTGGATGGTTGATGGATTGGATAAGAGCCTCTGTTTCATCTTCACTGTCGCCAATTAAAACAATCATTTCATCAACTACAGGCAAAATAGAAGTTATCGCTTCCACAATGGGATAATCATTTATAACAGCATTTTTTATAATAGTAAAACCTGAAATCTTCATCAACCTTCTTTTATATTCAAATCAAAGAAACTCAAAATCTTTTGATTGCGTGGTTTTAGATTGTACAGCGGAAAGAGTCCATAAATCTTTGCATTTTTTAGTATGGTTTCCACGTAGAGAGGTACAATTGTGCGTCTCTTATTAAATGCAATTAATCAAACAGCAGGAAGGCTATTTTTGCACACTCTTTTGTAAAAATGAATTTTGTAAACAAAAAAATATCAATCGCAGGTTATACTGTTTCATGGCCTGTACTGCTTTGGTTTTTTATTGCTGCATTAGGTGTATCGCTTGAACTGTCAAGAGGTATTGATGATATAAATAATTACCTCATTTTTAAAGGAGTGTTTACCCATGTACTGCAGCAAAAAAACCTTTACCTGCAATACCCTGCTGAATATGCCGATGCCAACCATTATGGTCCCACATTTAGTTTGCTAATTGCGCCTTTTGCATTGCTTAATAATTATGCAGCGTGTTTTTTGTGGTGCATGGCAAATGCTGCAGTTTTATTTTATGCTGTTAGCAGAATGCATATAAGCAACCATAAAAAAAATCTCGTACTGCTTATTTGCCTGGTTGAATTAATGACGGCAACGCAAAGTGTACAGTTTAATCCTTTACTGGCAGGTGGGCTTATACTTTCGTTTGTATTGGTAGAAGAAGAGAATGATTTTTGGGCTACTTTTTTTATTGCGGCTGGTTTTTTGGTAAAATTGTATGGCATTGCCGGGCTTGCATTTTTTCTTTTCTCAAAGCAGAAAACCAGGTTTATTTTCTCTTTTATTTTTTGGTTGATTGTTTTATTCTGCCTGCCAATGCTACTGTCTTCGCCAACATTTATTGTGCAATGTTATAGTGATTGGTTCCAGTCGCTGGTTAATAAAAACACTGAGAATGTTAGTGCCTTAAAAGCTGAGAACTTGCAGGATATTTCTGTAATGGGCATCATAAGGCGGGTTTTTAATTATCATAGCTTATCAAATACACTGGTTATTATACCTGCCGTAATTTTGTTTATGCTGCCTTACTTACGTATAAAGCAGTATAAAAATGTTGATTTCCGTACAAGTTATTTGGCAGTTGTATTGATAACTGTGGTCATTTACAGCTCATCTGCTGAGTCGCCAACTTATATTATTGCAGTTTCAGGTGCGGCAATATGGTTTATTATTCAATCACAACCGTATAAAAAATGGGTTTTGGGCATGCTTGTTTTTTTACTTGTTTTTACCAGCCTGTCTGCAACTGATATTTTCCCTCATCGTGTTAAAGCTGGCTTTTTTGTTGCTTATGCATTAAAGGCTTTGCCATGTTTTTGTATTTGGATGATACTAATCGGTCAGCTTCTTTTAAGTGATTTTACAAAACACAAATTATTCAAACTTCATTCCTTCCGTTCACAATAAAGTATGCGAATATTAATTGTACATAATACTACCATTCCTGCAGTCAAATACGGAGGAATTGAGCGGGTTATCTGGGGCCTGGGTAAGGCGTTAAATAATCTTGGCCACGAGGTTCATTATCTTGTTCCCAAAGGATCAACTTGCCCATTTGCAAAGTCGGTACTTGTTTTTAACGCTAATGAAGACATTAATAAACAAATACCAGATTATGTTGATGTTGTTCATTTGAGTTACCAGGTAATTGAGCCCATTACAAAACCATACATCACCACCTTTCACGGAAATGTAAACCAGGAATGCAAGTTTGATATAAACACCGTTTTCATTTCAGCAAATCATGCCAAACGTTTTCATGGTAATGTATTTGTGTACAATGGGCTTGATTGGAGTGATTATGCAAAACCTGTACTTGATAACTCAAGAGAATATTTTCATTTTTTAGGCGATGCCGCATGGAAAGTAAAAAACGTAAAGGGTGCTATTGCCATTGCAAAAAAGGCAAATGAAAAGCTGGTTGTTTTGGGTGGTAAACGTTTAAACCTTAATATGGGCTTCAGGTTTACCAGTGACCTTCATGTTCGTTTTAAAGGAATGGTAGGCGGCGATAAAAAATCTGCGCTTCTTCAAAACTCAAAAGGAATGATTTTTCCTGTGCTATGGCATGAGCCATTTGGCCTTGCTATTATTGAAAGTATGTTTTATGGCTGCCCTGTTTTTGGTACGGCTTACGGCTCTTTACCTGAGCTTATTACAAAGGATACAGGGTTCACATCAAACAGCGAAGGTGAATTGATAGCGGCTGTAAAACACGCAGAAAATTTTAGCAAAAAAGATTGCCACAATTATGCAGCCGATGTATTTAACGCAGATGTTATGGCAAAGAATTATCTGCGTTTATATGAGAAGGTGCTTGACGGTTTTACTGTTCATGATTCTGCGCCATACTTGCCCTCCAGCGAAATTATTAACGTTAAAATGTTACCAATGCAGCATTAATTTTTGTTGCGTTCTGCTAATTAATTGCCAAAAGAAGAACACGGGTTAATCCGTTGGTTATAAATATCGCATATGCTATAGTTTTGCAGGCTTATTTCATTCAACCATTTTCATGAAAAAATATAGTGGCCTTTTTAAATACTTTGCGCCTTTTAAAAAAAACATCATTCTCTATTTTATATCTGTAATCCTCTCTATTGTATTCAGCGTAATTTCTCTGGCCATGCTCTGGCCTTTTTTAAAAATTATTTTTGATAATGATGGCCTTGTAACAACAAAACCAGAATTATCTTTTAAGTCAGAAGTATTATTTAAAACACTTCAATATTATTTGGGCATTATTATTAAAGAACACAGCAAATCTTACGCACTTGCAATGGTTTGTGTGTTTATTGTCTCATCTATACTTTTAAAAAATATTTTTTTATACATGAGTTGTTACCTTATTACGCCTATACGCAATGGCCTTATGGTAAACCTGCGCAATGATTTGTATAAAAAAATTCTTACCCTGCCTATTGGTTATTTTACAGAACAGCGTAAGGGCGATCTTATGAGCCGTATGACCAATGATACCGCAGAACTTGAAAACACCGTTGGCAGTGTGTTGGATGGTTTGATTAAAGACCCCATGAATATTATTTTCTTCCTTGGTTTTTTAATTTTCTTAAGCCCTCAATTATCATTGATCTTACTGGTTCTTCTGCCTGTTGCTGGTTTTATCATTGGAAAAATAAGTAAGAGTTTAAAAAAACAAAGTAATACCGCTGCCGAAAAATCTTCTGAAAGCCTTAGCATTCTTGAAGAAACCTTATCAGGTATGCGTGTAATAAAAGCTTTTACGGCAGAACAATTGATCAGCAATAAATTCTTTTCAATAAGTAATGACCTTTTGAATGTAAAAAATAAAATGACTTTCAAGCGCGATCTTGCCAGTCCTTTAAGTGAGGTAATGGGCGTTTTGGTGTTGTGCATTATTCTTTGGTTTGGTGGTAATATGATCCTATCTAACGAAGGTTTTGGCATGGATGGTGCCGCATTTATTATTTACCTGGGAATTTTCAGCCAATTAATAAGCCCTGCAAAAAGCTTAAGCAATACCTTTTACAATATTCAAAAAGGCAGCGCGTCCATCAACAGAATTGAAGAAATACTGCAAACGCCAAATATGGTAGTTGATGCTATAAATGGTAAGCAACTGCAAGGTTTTAACCATAGTATCGAATTTAAAAACGTTAGCTTTTCTTATAACAATGTTACTGTTTTAAACAACATCAACCTTACCGTTGCCAAGGGCAAAACCATTGCATTGGTTGGTAGCAGCGGTGCAGGAAAAAGTACGCTGGCCGATTTGGTGCCACGCTTTCATGATGTGACTGGTGGCGAATTATTAATTGATGGAGTTAATATAAAAGAATATTCACTTAACAGCATTCGTAGCCAGATTGGCATAGTAACGCAGGAACCGATTTTATTTAACGATACCATCGCCAATAATATTATGCTGGGCAAGCGTGATGCTATTATTGAACAAATTGAGGAAGCTGCAAAAGTTGC
The DNA here is from genome assembly GCA_031424995.1 of Chitinophagales bacterium. Lineage (GTDB taxonomy): Bacteria > Bacteroidota > Bacteroidia > Chitinophagales > Chitinophagaceae > Parasediminibacterium. The sequence continues at coordinate 74,559 of JANPIP010000018.1, forward strand.
CAATGCCTATAATTTTATCAAGCAAAAAGAAGAAGGTTTTACCACCAATATTGGTGATCGTGGTTCTAAATTAAGTGGTGGTGAAAGGCAGCGTTTAACTATTGCAAGGGCATTGCTTAAAAACCCACCCATCCTCATTTTAGACGAAGCCACATCTTCTCTCGACACAGAAAGCGAGCGCCTCGTTCAGGATGCCATCAACAATATGATGCAAAATCGCACCAGTATTGTAATTGCGCACCGTTTAAGTACCATACGCCATGCAGATGAAATTATTGTGTTGCAAAAAGGTACTATTGCAGAACGCGGCAGCCACGACGAATTACTTGCCTTAAACGGCATCTACAAAAAGCTGATAGATATGCAGGAAGTAAAATAATTCAGCTAATGTTTATCATGGGGATTATTTCAATAAATTCAGGAGGTTTCAATTAAGCATTGCTTATTTTGTTCATACTGTGTAAATGGTTTAAACAGAATAAAAAAGCGATGCCCATTTGTTAAAGCTGATCATATCTTTTTATCAAGACTTCAAAATATCTTTATCTTGAACCCTCAATTTTAACGGTTCTTATGCACTATAAATCTTCTGTTTTTCTTTTTCTGATTTCTCTTGCCTTTGCGGCTTCTGCACAAAACAAAAAGCTGGACACCACCATGAATATGGGTAAGGCTGGTTACCGTATTACATGCAATAATAAAAATCCTGAAAAAAACAGTGTAACCATTACGCCTGTTGGGTTTGACAATACTGCACGTGGTGGCGATATTGAAGTATTGGGTAAGGTTAAAAAGGCTGAAGTTGAGGATTTTAACAACGATGGATACCCCGATTTGCTGGTGTATGTAAACAGTGGTGCAGGTGGCAATTTTATAAACGTTATAGCTTTTGCAGCAGAAGGAAACCAGTCAATAAAACCTATTGCTTTTCCTGATATTTTAATTGATGCAAAATTGAGAATCGGCTATAAAGGCTATGATAGTTTTACATTGATACAAGGCACCGTAATGAGGCACTTTCCGGTGTATGATGTAACCGATGAAGCCAACCCAAAACCCACAGGAATGATACGTCATATTCAGTATGGTTTAATGCCTGCCGTTGAGGGCAGTATACTAAAATTTAAAGTGCTGAGAAGTTATGAAACGAACGCTGTAAAATAAAAACACAGCAACTACAGTTTACTTTTAAGTCAGCCATTTTAACAATTTTAAAATATTTTTTATCTTCTGAAACCTTTACTGGCGTTGAGTTATATCATTTTTAAAAAGTGGTGAAAATAAAAATTGTTGAAAATTTATTTGGAAGTATGAGAAAAATAAATTCACATTTGCAATGCAAAAAATAATCAATCACATGCTACGCAGTCAATCACATATAAAAGCAAATACAGGATTTATTCCATGTCAGGAATATACTGTTTGCGGGGCTGCAAAAGCTGTACGTTAGGTTTAAAAAAATAACTCAACATACCGAAAGCCCCGCACCAAAATGCGGGGCTTTTTTTATTCCAGACACCCCCAAGCCCCTGAAGGGGAGTAAGAAAGGGGGTCGGGGAAAACAATAATTATAAAATAAATAAAATGTTACAGCTACAAATCATATTAACCCAAAGAACAAGCACAACACATTGCCCGCAATGGTTAAGCCTTTCTGCAAATACAGGTGCTGTTCGCAATATTCTTTCAGGTGATATGGGCTTTAGTGAAAAGAAACAATATCAATACCCGCGACCGCGGTATATCAAAAATCTTGGCTGACGAGTTTCAGCAGAGGAGGTATAACCCGGTCAAAGTGTGAACTGACCGGGTTTTTTTATGCCCTCACATGATGAATAAAGTTATGAACGTACATCCCGATGGCTCCTATGTTTGTTTTTTAGTAATAGTTCTTTGAGATTATGTTTTTAGCTACCAATATTTTTACGTTTAAGTGAAAAAGGGGTGAGAGTACAACCGATAGCAAACAGCCACTATGGCATGTAGTCCGATAGAAATTACCTCATCCTTTTTTATCTCTTTGAGCCTGAACAGAATGTAAGGAGCCGGTCATTGGCAGGTATCCAGGATATCCATAAGGAGACAAGGCGAAGGGGGATTTTTCACTTTTATTCTTAACAGTAAAAATCAGGTATGAGAAACATTGTAAAGCAGGTTGCAGGTATTGATGTTGCCCAGGATGAACTGGTAGTATGTTTGGGAAGAATGTACGATGACTGGTCACCAGAATTGTTTGCCCATAAAACCTTCCCCAACACGGCCAAAGGGTTTGCAGGTTTTATGGACTGGGTAAAGAAATTGAGCAATCCTTCAGTACGGGTACGTTTTGTAATGGAAGCAACAGGTGTTTACCATGAGTCGCTGGCTTATTTTTTAGATGAGCAGGCACTTGAAGTAAGCATTGTACTTCCCAATAAAATCAGCAACTATGCGCGTTCTCTGACCATTAAAACAGTCACGGACAAAACAGCTTCTGAAGCCATTGCATTATTTGGACTGGAAAGAAAGCTGGACCAATGGCACCGCCCAAAAGGGTTGTTCAAAAAACTAAGGCAGCTTACCCGTGAACGGGGCCAGTTGCTGGAAGAACGTACCATGCTCAAAAACCAGTTGCATGCAGAAACAAAAGAGGCTGAACCTTATAACAAAAGCATAGAACGGATGCAGAAGCGAATTGGCCTGCTTGATGCACAGGAATTTGACATTATGCAGGAATTGAAGGCCTTAATAGATACCGATACCCAAATGAAGCAGTTGGTATTACTGTTATGCTCATTGCCCGGCATAGGGTTACTTACAGCGGCAACTGTATTGGGTGAAACCAATGGCTTCGACCTGATACGCAACAAACGGCAACTTACCAGCTATGCAGGGCTTGATGTGAAAGAAAAGCAATCAGGCACATCGGTAAATGGGAAAGCAAGAATATCAAAAAAGGGCAATAAGCACCTTCGTAAAGCGATGCACCTGCCTGCCCTTACAGCCATAAGGCACGATGAAAGGTTCACAGCAGTTTTTGTAAGAATAGTATCAAAGCATGGAATTAAAATGAAGGCAACCGTTGCAGTACAAAGAAAATTACTTGAGATGATATACACCGTTTTTAAAACCCAAATACCATATGACAGGAACTATCTTAAAACAGAACAAGAAAGTATACAGGAAAAAATGGCAGTATAAAATTAGTGGGCTAATGAAATCAACCCACTAAACAGGCTGGCTTAAAAAACCGCCTAAAACACAAAAATAATGCAAAAACTTTTTGGTGCTTAACACAGAATCTATCGG
>JANPIP010000019.1:0-19613 GCA_031424995.1 Chitinophagales bacterium
GTACAATGGTTTCATAATCTGAAGCCGCTGTACGCAGCCCGGTAGAACGTCTTTGTGTTTGCATAAAATTGTATTTATTACAAAACAAAGCTTGTCTATTCCTGGACGGGCTTACGAACTACCGAAGGTTTAGTACAACAAGGGGTTTGCTGCAATTTGGGCTTGACGGAGTAAGCCTCAACATTTGTAATTCCATTTAGCTTCAGTTTGGGCTGGACGTTATAAATTTGGCTATTGAATAAAACAGCGGCAATATTGCAATTATTTGGCAGCAGTTACAGGCTGACGGAATGCTTTTCCCCAAACTGCAGCAAGCCCTGTCCGTTGCCTGCAAGCTTAAACGACCCGACACATTATGACAGCACAAGAAGTTTACCAAGACATCAAACAAAATTTTATTCCTGACAATATTGAAATCAAAAGTTTAGATGAAGCTTTCGATTTACACGACAATTTATTTATTCCATTTAGAGTAAAACTATTTGAAAATGGAATCAACGGGTTTATGCCTCATTACAGAGGTGAACAAAAGTTTGGTTGGGATATTTTATCAGGTGTTTTTAGACCACCTTTTGACAAACTTTCATCTGACGAAGGAAAAAATCTTGAAAAATTAGCAGTAACAGAATTTGAAGAGACGATTAAAACTAAAATTGGTGACAAAGTTTTACGCAATATTTTCAACCACGAAAAGTTTGGTAAGGAATGGGATTTGTTATTTCAAGCACAGCACGGTGGAGTAAAAACAACTTTAACTGATTGGACAGGGTTTATACAAACTGCTCTGTTCTTTGCGACAGAAAAATCAAACAATGATGAAATAGAAAATTCAGATGCCCAACTTTGGTGTTTAATGGTACCAGAGGAAAATATAATTTCTGATAGTCAATTTTTCCCAAAAGAATCAATGTACAACCTTGACCCATTTAACATTGACAACGTATATTTAATAAACCCTTCTATCTATATTGACAATGTTGACGAAAGAATTTTTGAGTATAGAATGTACAAACAAGGAGGACGATTTTTAGCTATGCCAAACAACGTTTGTAACATTCCAATTAACAAGCACGGCTTATTTAAAGACTTTCTATTTCACATACGAATTCCACAAGCGTTTAAACAAAGTATTAGACAGACATTAACAGAAAGAGGAATAACAAGACAGCGAATGTATGCAGACGAAAACCCAATTCATAACAACCTAATTAACGACATAAACAATAAAATATTTAGACCCGACTAACGAGGCAAAAATCCAATCGGCAGGGGTTCCGGGCGGACGGAATTCTAATGCCGTGCCTGCACAAAGCCCTGTTTGTTGTACGCAAACTTTAAACTGAAAACCAAGAGAATGAAAAGTTTACTGATTTTTATATTCATTACAGTTTCAACTACTTTGTTTAGCCAACCGGTGCCAAAGTATAAACCTTTAATAGGTGCTATTTTATCTAAATCACTTGAAGAAGTTTACTCCAAATTGGAAAAGACTAAACTTTTTAAAGGCACTGTCAATGTTGGAACAAATCAAGATGATTCAACGATTACTGGATTTTATCAGGGCTTAGCAATTAATATCAAGAAATTCAAATACTATGATTCTGATACCGCATTTTTTATTAGTTTAAACCTGTATAACAAGAAAACCTATGAACGCTTTTTAAACGCAGGAACAACTTTTTTTTCTCAATACGCTATAATGGTTGAGCATCCTAATAATCCAGATGAGCCGTGTCAGGTTTTTATGCTTAAAAACCGAGATTCTAAAGAAGTGGAATTAGAAATTAAGTTTTATGAGTGTCCAATTGGTTTAATTAAAGCTAAAACACGAACATATAAGTTGATTATACAGCCCTTTCATGAGTTTAGGTGTGGGAATGAGTAGTAGCTGTTTCGCCCTTGTTGGTATGTAGCGCAGCTAAATGTGCGTAAGCATACCAACAATATATCTTCACTTTAGCATTTCTACCAACCCCATAGCCTGCCGCACCATTGCGTAAGGGATAGCAGTGTAAAGCCCACAGTTGCCGCAGGCAACGAGGACTTGAAACGAACAGCCCGACCCGCCCAAGCGGGAACGCTAAAATAATTTACGATTTTTTCCCCGCGGCGTCTCTACTCTTGGCCATAGTGCGCTGGCAGGACTCTGCGGTTGGTAATGCAAATGCTAATCGCAGAGAGTCCACTGCCGCACTTCATAACGTGGTTTCGTGAGATGCTGCGAGGAATAAATAGACACAAAGCCTGGCCATGGTGCCGTGTCTCACGCAAGATCTAATTGTTGTACGTACAGGTACCATGGCGTAAAATATGTTGCGGCAATACGACTATATTGGTTGTATTGCCGCAATTGTAGAAGTTAAAGGTGTGTACATTTGAGAGTTATGCACCATTTTAGAACGACCCTACAAAAAACAAAGTGACGACAGAAAAACGATACGAAATATTAACCTCTTTGCCGACTTATGGTCCAATTTATATTCCTGTAACAGACAATGGAGAACCATTTTATTCGGAAGGGTTTCCTGTTCGTTTTTACAAGACAGACCAGACTGAATGGGTTGCAAACTTTCAACCAGGCTGGACAGAATTAAAACAAATAATTGAGTTTGGAAAAACTCAAAACTTATTGATTATAGCTTATGGAACTTGTTACCTAATGAACCCAAACGAAACAAAACCTATTAAAGTTTTTGGAGTTGGCTATTCAAACATTTTTAAGGCTAGTAAAGACAGACTGGTCTTACAAGACCAAACCGACTTGACAATTATTGAGCCTGACGGAACACATTGGGACACAGAAAGAATTTCGTGGGACGGATTAGCAGAAATAAAAGTTGAAGGTAACTTGATATCTGGACTTGCATTTAACCCTATGCACGATTCAGATGAATGGGTTGAGTTTAAGTATGACCTTGATACAAGAACTTTGACAGGTGGTAGTTACTATTCATTTGAGAATAAAAAACCTTGGTGGAAAATATGGTAACAGAAAAATTTGCTTGCCCTTGTTGTGGTTACAAGACATTCGCAGAACAACCTAACGGACATTACGACATATGCGAAGTTTGTTTTTGGGAAGACGACCCAATTCAACTTGATGACCCGAATTATGAAGGTGGAGCAAACAAAGTTTCACTTAAACAAGGACAAAGAAATTTTATTGAGTTTGGTGCTTGCGAAATAGAGATGATTAAAAATGTAAGACAACCGACAAAGGACGAACAACGAGACGAAACTTGGAAACCATTAGAATGAAAAGAAAAACGGTGCATAACAGCGGTTTGGCAAAAGGCGGGGTTTCGTGCTTCGTAGAAACATTTGTGCAAGGTTCAACATTTGTGCTTCGTATGAACTTTAGTGCTAAATATCCCGCCCTTCGCCAAGCCGCCAAACCGTTGGCAGTAATTTTTCACGACACCCAAATGAAATTAAAAGCTTTTATATTTCAACTGACTTTTCCATTAGCTTGTTTTTCACAAGACACAATAAGAATTAGCAAGATTGATACCTTATTGCCTTTTTTTGGGAAACTACCAATAAGGCTAAACGGTTATGAAAATAGAACAGTACCATTTGAGAGTAAGAATCCCTTTTATGTATTGATAACATATAAAGACGGTAAAAATAAAAAAATTCTTTCCTCGCAGCGTCTCTACTCTTGGCCATAGTGCGCTGGCAGGACTCTGCGGTTGGTAATGCAAATGCTGATCGCAGCGTCCACTGCCTTGCTTCATAACCTGGCTTGGTGAGAGGCTGCGAGGAATAAATGGACACAAAGCCTGGCCATGGTGCCGTGCCCCACGGGCTATCTAGTTGTTGTACGTGCAGACACGTACCACGGCACAAGAAAAAAAACAAAGGTTGCAATCAACTCTTTTGAATCATTTTACTGTATACGTTTTTTATTGCTTGCCTTAACCCACTTGGTTTTTTTGCATTCAGGGCAAGTATGTAATGTGGTAGGTTTCATTTTCTCGGTATAGCCGCAAAAGGTACATGCATAGTAATCAGAATCAATAATCTTCTGAATACTCGAATCCAAAGAATTCGGCATAATTGGTAATCCATATTTTACATCTTCGTCTGGGAAGTAAAAGATGCTGATATTACCAGAACTTTCCAAGATCGCTTCTTCAATTTGTCCTAATTGTGAAACACTTTGCATCCGTAGTTCAGCAAAAAATTCGTCAGAACCCAGAGCTTCCTTTTCAAAACTTTGAATTAAAAATATACCGTTTTTAATAAGACAGATAGGTTTTCCTTCCATCAAGCGTTCGAACTTTTTATTTTTTCCAACAAAGTATGTGACTAGGCTGTAAAGACCAACAATAATTATAAAAACAAGTAATGCGGTAAAAACTCCAACGTCTTTATGAAACATTGGATCACCTGCTGCTGACCCTAAACTGATAATGGCTACGAGTTCGAATATAGATAGTTGTTTAACGCCGCGTTTTCCCAATAAACGCAGGCTAACTAGTAATATAACAAACATTATAAAAGTGCGCAAAACAGTTTCAGCTAAAAAATTCCAATTTTCGCCTCCTAACATTAACTCTTTCCAACTAAATCCTAATGAAATCTGCAAAAAATACATGAATAAGTTTTTTAGAGTTTAAACTTACTTATTTGTTTAGGTTAATAAGTTAAGTAACATAGCATACCTATCACAAAAAAATAAAATAGAAATTCCCAAATCCAACAATTAGCTAGATTAAAACTGCCTTTTGCGTAAGAGCGTTTAACTAGCAATTATGAAACTTAAAAGAACTTCTGAAAAAGTCGTACCACAAAAATATTTGCAAAAGCTGGGGCAGACGGAAGCCGTGGTTCAACAGTTTCAGCATCATTGGGCAGTTGTTCGGGTGGTACAAGCAACTTTCGGCTAAATGAAAATCATCAACTTTTTTCCTCGCAGCGTCTTTACTCTTGGCCAGAGTGCGCAGGCAAGACGCTGCGAGGAAAAAATATGCCTACAAAACTAAAAGTTGATCAAATTTCAGGTTACTTCTAAAAGTTTAAACAGCTTCATACATATATTATTATCTTGGTCTCCTATCATTAAATCGTACATATGGAGGGTTATAAAACCGTAGCACAGTCTGAAACAACACTTACTGAACTTATGATCCCTTCTTATTCCAATTTTGGAGGTAAGATACATGGTGGTATAATTTTATCGCTGATGGATAAAGTGGCATATGTATGTGCTGCCAAACATGCAGATGCTTATTGTGTAACTGCTTCCATTGATACCGTTAATTTTCGTGCTGCTGTAGAAGTGGGTGAGTTGCTTTCTTTACTGGCCTCTGTAAATTATGTTGGCCAGTCTTCTTTGGTTATTGGCATTAAAGTAATTTCTGAGAATGTAAAAACGCATGTAGTAAAACATACCAACACCAGTTATTTTACCATGGTGGCATTGGACGATGACAACAAACCTGTAAAAGTGCCGGGACTTTTATTAAAAAACGCTACAGAAGTACGCCGCTTTGCACAAGCATTTCATCGTAAAGAAAAAAAGAAATTATACATGCAGGAAGAGCAGCAGTTGAAAGAGAAAACGAAACCTGAAGATTATTTACAAATATTAAAGGGCGAACGCTGCGATATTGATATTGAAGAAAAATAAAAGCCATAAAGAAATAACAGCCTGATTGCTTAACGTTATAAAACCCAAAAGCCTTGAAATCTTTCGATTATCAAGGCTTTTTGCTTTGGGTTACCAATATTATAGACAGAGAACACCAAAAACCATAGTCTGCCCGCGGAAAAATATCAAATCTTCTTGCGAAGTCGAACACTAATCAGTAATAAATTTTGTTCGCGCAGATAACGCAGATGAGCGCGGAAAAGAAAAAGGTGTCTCGCAGAAAGCGCGGAAAACGCGGAAAAAAATATCAAATCTTCTTGCGAAGTCGAACACTAATCAGCAATAAATTTTGTTCGCGCAGATAACGCAGATGAGCGCGGAAAAAAATCTCAAATCTTCCTACTTCTTCTCTGCGAAAATCCGTGCTATCTGCGGGAGATACTTTTTAATACCCAAGCCCCCAATCCCCTCCCTTCATTACCGCAGGTACACCATCTGTTAACCATTTGGTGGGCTTTTCGCCTTTTAGCAGCCAGTCAAAATACTGCTGTTCGCGAATTTGTATGTCTTTGCGGTTTCTTCTTTCAACAAGGTTATGCGCCTCGCCATTATATACCAGCAGCCAAACGGGTTTGTTAAGGCGACGCATGGCGGTAAAATATTCAATGCCCTGGTACCAAGGCACGGCGCCATCAGCATCATTGCTCATAATTACCAGCGGTGTTTTAACTTTTGGCAAATGAAACAATGGTGAGTTTTCAATATACAATTCTGGCTTTTCCCAAATGGTTGCACCAATACGGCTTTGTGTTTTCTCGTACTGAAACTGGCGGTTTACGCCACTTTCCCAACGAATGCCACCATAAGCACTAAACATGTTTACCACTGGCGCACCCGCCCATGCGGCTGCATACAAATTGGTTTGCGTAATTATATAAGCCGCCTGGTAACCGCCCCAGCTCTGGCCCTGAATGCCAATTTTGGTACTGTCAACATAGCCCTGTTTTACTACAGCCCTTGTGCCGCTAACTACGTAGTCGAAAGAGTTTTTGCCGGGATGGCCCGTTTTGTACCAGATATCAGGCACAAAAACAACGTAACCGCGGCTTACAAAAAACGGAATGTTTAATCTTGATGGAGTAGGCGAGGGTGCCTGGTAATTATAGAGTGTATTATTGTTCCGCTCATAGAAATACACAATCATCGGGTATTTTTTCTTGGCGTCAAAATCTTCAGGTTTGTACAAAATGCCTTCCGTTTCTTTACCAGTATATGCTTTCCATTTAAATAGTTCAGCAGTGCCCCAGTTGTAATTTTGCTGTTGCGGATTGGTGGCAGAAAGTTTAACCTCATCAGCACCATTTACTTTACGTGTATAAAGATTGGCAGAGGTTTGATAATTTTCTTTGGTATAGGCAATAATATTTGCATCCTGTGCTTTTAAAATGCCACTTGCACCACCAAGGCTTACAGGTTCTTTAAAAATAGTGGTAGGGCTCATTTTATTTTTCAGGTTCATTTGTGCAATGCCTGCCGTCTTGTCTTTTTCATCAAATATTCTAAAGAAAACAAGGGCATCTGGCTTAATAAATTTCTCCTCGGCATCTACACTGGCATAACGGTATTGCATTTTATTAAAGCGCCCAAAGGTTAGTGGTATAGATTTTTCTTTTCCTGTTGGGTCAACTTTCCAAACATCAAACCTGTCATTCAGCAATACGTATTTATCGTCTTCCATCCATTTGCCAATGCCATAAGGGTTGGGATCGTCTGGTACATCATTTTCCTCATCATACAAAGGAAATTTAATGTCTGCCGCCATTGCGTTGATGGTTTTTGTTGATGCATTGTAAACGGAATAACTACGCTTGATATCGTTATACATCAACATATACTTACCTGTATAAGAAGGAAAAGCATTGCCTTTAAAGGATGCAGTGATAAGCTTCATTTCGCCAGTCATGGGATTGATGGCAAACAGGTCATTCACCGTGGCACCCGTCCATTGTTTTTGTACGCGCCTGCCAGAATCTGACTGCGCATAAAAGGTTTCGCCATCGCCTTCCATTGTTTGGGTAACACGTGCCAGATTATCGTTGCCAAGCTGAATGATTTTGTTGGTTTCAAAGTCAAATCTTGCCAGGTAACTTTTTCTTAAATCTTGTTCAAGATTTCTTAATTGTACTGGCTGAAGGTCATCATCTTTATAATTCCACACATCTACGCCAGCCCTTTCAAATTCAGGTAAACTGGTATCTTTTGGTGGAAGGATAGGGGCTGTTGCAATAAATAAACGCTTGCCGCTTTTGCTGAAGGTTACAGCACCAAACTCGCTGATAGTGTACTTTGCGGGGATACCTCTGGTAAACCTGTCAGCTACTTTTAAGGCACTGTCGTTACCATTTTTGTAATAGTAAAGTTTGTAAAATTTCTGCGCTTCTTTCTTTGCGCTGTCCCTTTCTGCCACAAAAGCAAGCTGGCTGCCTTCTTCATCCAATGCAAAACTCTTGGCATCGTTAAAAACCCGAAAAATCGTATCTGTTTTATTGGCAGCAATATCCAGTTTTAATACTTCAGGTTTTATAAGAGAGTCTGTTGCTTTTTTAGTGGTCTTGATAATAGCAACCGTTCCTTTTTTGCTGATGATATAATCGCCAGCCAATTTGTACACAGATTTTGTACTGCTTAAAAGGTTACGAACAACCAGGTCTGTTCCTTCTTCATCGCCTGAAGTACCCGCTGCGGGCCTTGCACCGCCTGCACCACCGGCTCTTCTTGCACCACCACCAGAAGGTGCAGTTATAGCGGCTGTTCTGTTTGAGTCTGCTGCTGGTCTTTGTCTTTCGTTGTCAGCGGCAGTTTTCTCCAGTAAATACAGAACTACATTGCTGTTTTTTTCTGGCAGTTTATAACTTTTAACCGCAGGTATTTTTTCTATTTTTACAGATGCCATCTCAACAATACAAAGACTGTCTTTGGGCATATCAGCAGCAGCCTTTTTAGCAATTCTTGCTGCACGTGTTTGCTGAAACAGTGGCTTTATTTTAAAGATTACATACTTACTGTCTTCTGTAATTTTTGCACTGTAGCCACGATTAATTTCTGCCAACTTTTTACCGTCTGTTTGCTGAATTACGAGCGTTGCATCACCTTCCTGCGGGGTAATGGTGTACACTGTAAACTTACCATCGTTACTAATGAGTTTTTCGCCAAGGGTTTGCCAGCCATCATACACCGTATGGTCTAACGGCTTTTTTTGCGCATGTAATTGCTGAATAATTAAAAACAAAAAGACAAGTAGAAAATTTTTTACCATAAATAACGTTTTGTTATTGCTAATGTATTTGAATACTGCCCGTTAAACAGGTTATAACAGGTATTTATGATGAGTGGAGTTGTTACATCATCAACCATGATAATCTGTATTAAACTTTAGGTATGATAATTGGTTAGTAACTCATTTTTGAAAATCGTTTATATTAAATTGTCAGCTTTTTATTTTGCAACATGATGAAGTGTACAAGAATCCTTTTTTTAGCAGGGATATTTTTTAGTGGTTTTGTTTCGCTTAAAGCACAACAGGTTAATGGTCACTGGTATGGTACTGGTAAGGTTGATATGCCTGATGCATCCAACAATTATATGAGTGAACTTATTATTAACCAAAAAGCAAAAACAGTTACCGGAACTTTTAGCTATTATTTTAGAGACAGCCTTTTTACCAATAAAGTAGAAGGCACTTATAACGATGCTACCAGGGCTTTATCTATAAAAAAACAAAATATTATTTATTACAGAAGTACCAATACAAAAACTGGTGTTGATTGCCCCATGTATGGGGAAATGATATTGATTTCTTCTAAAACAGCTTCTACTTTAAAGGGTTATTTTGTAACAGATGAAGACCACAAGTATGCCTGCCCATCTATTATTGTAACGCTTAAAAAATCGAATGATACCTTATCGCTTGCTGCGCTTGCAAAAAAACAGGAAGAAGAAGAGGAAACTGCGGCACCAACGCCTGTAACCGTTGCTCAGCCTGCGGTTACACCTGTTATACCAAAGGCGCCAGTGGTAGATGCCAAACAGGTAGAATTTATTAAGCGTGGCAAAACTTATTTACAGCAAATTGAAATGGAAGGCAATGAAGTAAAGATTGAATTGTATGATAATGGCCAGATAGATTATGATTCTGTTTCTATTTTTTTGAACGATAAGCAAGTGGTGCCATCAACCATGCTTAACCATAAAGCTATTTCTATTACGCTTGCTTTAGATACTACCAAAGAGTTTAACGACATTAGCATGTTTGCTGATAATGTTGGTATGATACCGCCCAATACAGCAGCCCTTATTATATACGATGGTAAAATACGTTACGAAATAATGATGAGCAGTGACCTTGACAGAACTGCTGCCATAAGGCTTAAACGCAAAAAGAAAAAAGATATGATGATTGTTGAGCCATGATTTGGCTGCGAAACATACAAATAAAAAGCGGCGGGCAATTTTGCCCGCCGCTTTTTATTTGTAGTTTTATTGCTGTGCGAAGACGCAAAACTAATGTTAGTTAAACTTATTTAACCTCGGTATAATCATAATTCACCATCCAGCTAATGCCAAACTTATCTGTGAACATGCCAAAAAAGGCATTCCAGAAAGTTTTAGCCAAAGGCATTGTTACTGTGCCACCTGCAGAAAGGCCATCAAAAAGTTTTTGGGCTTCTTCTTCACTGTCTGTATTAATTGAAATGGCAAAGTTGTTTCCTACTTGAAATGTTTTGCCATAAGCTTCAGTCGTATCACTTCCCATTAAAATGGTTTCTTTGCTTATTGGTAAAGAAATGTGCATTATTTTTTGTCCGTCAGCTTCTGAAATTGGTTCGCTGCCTTCTGCCGCAGGCATATCGTTAAACCTGCCTACGTAAGGAAAATCGCCCCCAAATACCGATTTGTAAAAATTAAACGCTTCTTCGCAAGTACCATTAAATGTTAAGTAAGGATTAACTACTGCCATGTTTGTTGTTTTTGGTGATGTTCAAATGTAAATCTTCTACATTAACTTTTTGTTATTCACAAACCTTGCAACTCTGAAAAAATCAATTTGAGCGTATGGCTTTTAAACCGCAATTTTGCCGCCTTGTATGCAATCGATCGACCAATTTTTTCCTTTACTTACGCAGCCTGAAAACATAGTAATTACCTGCCATCAAAAACCGGATGGCGATGCTATGGGCAGCACACTGGGCCTTTACCATTTTCTTGTTCAGTTTGGCCATACTGTAACCGTTATTTCGCCCACTAACTGGGCCGATTTTATTAACTGGATGCCAGGCGTTAATACTGTTATGGATTATGAAGCCAGCCGCCCTAAAGCGCAGGCCGTAATTGACAAAGCAAGTATTATTTTTTGCCTTGATTTTAATGTGCTGCACCGTACTAAAAATTTAGAACAGCCTTTGCTTCGCTCAAAAGCAATGCGCATTTTAATAGATCATCACGAACAGCCGCAAACTGAAGTTTTTGCTTACGGCATCAGCAATACGGCAAAAAGCAGTACCTGCGAAATGGTGTATGATTTCATCGTAAACAGTGGTCATGCTGATAAAATTAATCTTGATGTAGCGACCTGTTTATACACTGGTGTAATGACGGATACAGGTTCTTTCCGTTTTCAAAGTACCACGGCATCTGTACATAAAATGATAGCGCATTTAAAAGACCTGGGACTGCAGCATACCGTTATTCACAATAATATTTACGATAACTTTTTAGAAGGCCGCCTGCGTTTTATTGGCTTTGCATTGCTGAACAGGATGGAAGTGCTGTACGAATACAATACTGCCATCATGTACATTTATAAACAGGACTTAACAAAGTTTGATATAAAAACAGGCGATAGCGAAGGGCTGGTAAATTACCTGCTAACCATACAGGGTATTAAATTCGGCGCCATTGTTATTGACCGTGACGAAGAACGCAAATGGAGTTTTCGCAGTAAAGGAGCTTTTGATGTAAATACTTTTGCACGCAAACATTTTGAAGGTGGTGGGCATTTTAACGCCTCTGGCGGAAGCAGCCGCGATACTGTTGATGGTACCGTTAAAAGATTTAAAGAAGTTATAAAAGAATACGAACAACAATTACGCTAACTATATGCAACGGGCTTTAGCCGTAACATATACAAATTTTAAAAATCACGAAACATAAAATGAAAAAGTTAACATCGGTTTTAGCCATTGCCGTTTTACTGGCTAGTTGCAACCAGTTTGACAAGAGCAAGTCTGGAATGCCTTATAAAATTAAAAAGGGTGGAAGCACTGCCAAATTTAAACAGGGCGATATCTTAAAATTCAACATTGAATTTAAAACAGGCGAGAAGGATACCGTGTTAAACAGTACTTACGAGCATGTACCTGCTTACATGAAATATGATACTGCACAATTGGGCAAGTATAACTTTACTGAGATATTACCACAAATGTCTGCTGGTGATAAAGCTGAATTTCAGTTAAACATTGATACTTTAAAGAAACAGGGTTTAATTCCTGAGTACAATAAAGTATTTCAAAAAGGTGGTGTAATTAAAGGCCGTGTAGAAATTCTGGCTGCTTTTACCAGCGATAATGCTGCTGTAGAAGACAACAAAAAAGAGTTTGAATTAGAGAAACAAAGAGAGATTAAAAAACTGGAAGAATACATTTCAAAGAAAGGTGTAAAAACACAAAAAACTCCTGGTGGTGCTTTTGTTCAGGTAGTTAATGCAGGTGATGTTGCCAATAAAGCTGATAGTGGTAAACAAGTAACTGTATTGTATAAAGGCTATACTGAAGACGGTATTGAATTCGATTCAAACATGGGTGCAAAAGGTGCAGGTAAACCACCATTTAGCCTTGTAATTGGCGCACACAGCGTAATTCCAGGTTGGGAAGAAGGTTTAAAATATTTTGGTAAAGGTGGTAAAGGAACCATTTATATTCCAGGTATGTTAGGTTATGGTCAGCAAAGCCCCGGCCCGCAGATTAAACCATATGCAAACCTGATTTTTGATGTTGAAGTAACAGATGTTACCACACCACCTCCACCACCGCCACCAGCAGCAGGTGCAATGCAAGATATGAGAGGTGGCCAACAAATGCCACAGCAGGCACCGCCTCATAAATAATAAATTGGTTTTGTTATAAGTAAAAAATCCCGTTGTTCGTAAAACAGCGGGATTTTTTATTTGTGCTGATTGAACTTTGTAAAGCGTTTATCGCAACTTTTTGGTAAGATGAATTATACATTTTACAATTTCACACTTAATTGTTTCGCTTCATTTATAATTTCTTCAGGATATTTTGATAGCTCAAGAATTTTAATGGCATTGCGTGTTTTTAAGGCACCTTCTTTTAGTAAATGGTCGAAAATAAGATTGTCGTTTTCTATGTCTTCAGTAAAATGGTACAGGTCGTATTCGTGCAGTAAAAGTTGCGATAATTCAATATCATGCGTGGCAACCATTACAATATTTTTGTTTTTTGCAAGGTAAGAAAGGATGGCTTTTGCAGCCGCAATACGCTCAACGGTATTAGTGCCTTTAAAAACCTCATCAAGTATAAAAAGGTTTTTAAAACCGTTACCAGACTCATTTATCAGATGGTGCATCACGCTTACTTCTTCAAAATAGTAGCTTTTGCCTTCTAATAAATTATCGTCAATTCTTATAGATGAATGAAGTTTTAAAATAGGAGTTATAAAATCTTCTGCGAAGCAGGTATAAATGCTTTGTGCCAATATTGAATTGATGGCTATGGTACGTAGAAAAGAGGTTTTACCGCTCATGTTTGAACCAGTGATGAGGATACCTTTTTGGTTGATGTTTATAGTATTTGTTGTACAATTATTTATTAGTGGATGATAAACGGCGGTAGCGATTAACTGATTCTTTTCTTCTGCAAAAACAGGCTTGCAAACGGGCAAATCACCATGCCTTAAAGATGCAATGCTGATAGCAACATCAACCCCTCCAACCATCTCAAACAATTGCTGTACTTCAGTTTGTTTGTTTTGAAGTTCATCGGCCAGTTTGTAAAATGCTTTTACTTCTATTAAAAAGAAAGCCTTAATTAAATCAACAACCAGTAAAAGTGCTTGTGCAATATCCTCTGCTTTTTTGCCCTGCCCAAAATTAAAAAGTTTAAAGCTGCGCTGAAATGGTTGCATAGATGCAATACTTTTCAAAGAATCACTTTTATCAAACGGAATATCCTGCTTGCATAGTTGCTTTGCAATATTGATTAACAGATGAAGTTGAGGTAAAGAACGGATGTACCTGTAACTGCCGTTCCTGTTATAATAATGCAGAAACATATTAATACTTAAAGGCAGCATCAACCAAACCAATAAAACTTTAAAAAATGGTGAGAGTAAAAGCATGACAAGTACAACGGCTATGTTCAGATTCAGCCATTTAGCCCACCATGGTTTTATAATAATTTGTTGTTGAAAGAGGGTTGGTATAAAGTAAGCATCATAAGTATTTAGTTGCAGCAAAAGCAGTTGTGTAGCCTCTCTTGCCTGTGTGTTTGTTGCAAAAAAATCAGCCTGCTTATCTATCTCCTGTAAAGCATTAATATCATTTAAAGGTTGCTGTACCCTGTTGTATAAAAATTGCTCACCAACTTTTGAAGTGGTTCTGTTTACAAAGTTAAATACAGCTTCAAAGTCAATGTCAGAAAGGGTTTGTTGCGAAAGTTGGTGAAAAGAAACCTGCTGGCTATATTGATAATATAAGCCTGTTAATGCTGTGTTGGCATACTCTTTCTTTACTTTGCCCCATCTTTTTTTAACTTCTAAAAGCTGTTTTTCGTTTCTACTTTTTGATTGGCTACCAGAAATAAAAAACACGGCAACGAGTATGATACAAAAGCCAATAAGGTATAGCATATGCAGTGTATTGATGGAGCAAAGATGATAACTATACTTCTTTAAATTTTAATCAAAGCCAATTCTGTTACTTCTTCCTCTGTAACAATAATATAATCACTGTCAGCATCTTCTTCTGCAAGGCGCATTTCTTCACTGGTTTGGCGGCTTCCATCGTGGCTGTAACCTGGTGGGCCAAACAAGTAATTGACTCTTTCAAAAAGGGTAATATTGGGTTGCAGAACATCTATCCATAGTTGCTTCCATTCATGAAAAACAATGGCTGTAGCAGAAGGGTTTTTAATGTTAGAAGTAAGGCCGTATTTAATGGGCTGGTATTCCTCAGCGGGCAGCTCAGGTTGAAAAGTACCAAACAATTTATCCCACAAAATCAAAAACATGCCCATGTTCTTATCAAGGTATTTTGGGTTACACGCATGGTGTACACGGTGGTGCGATGGTGTTACCAAAATATGTTCCAGCCAGCCAAGTTTGTTAATCATTTCAGTATGTACAAAAATGCCCCATATCTGGGTGGCACTGTACATAAACACAATATCAAGTGGGTTAAACCCAAGAAAGGGCAGGGGTAAAAAATAAATAAAACGGTACAATGGCTGAAATACAGAAGAACGGAAACCTACTGAAAAATTAAGCTGCTGGCTGCTGTGGTGGGTTACGTGGGTAGCCCAAAAAAAGCGTACTTCATGGTCAAAACGGTGTAGCCAATAATATAAAAAATCTTCTGCCAACAGCAATAGTAGCCAGTACATTATGCCCTGCTGCCAATTAATGTAACGGTGCTGATAACAGTATTGAAAAATGCTGATGTACACCACCCTGAACATAAGGTCGATAGTACTGTTGAGCAGCATAAGATAAACATTGGTAAGTGTATCTTTTGCAGTGTAGGTTTTAACCTGTTTAATGTGGCTCAGCAATAATTCAATACCAATAATAATAATATAAATAGGCGTTGAAATAAGGATTAGCCATTGTTCCTGTAAAGCATCCATGTAGTTTTGTAATATTTGCAAAGTAAAGCACATCAATATACGTCTTTGATGGTTAAATTGTTAAGCATGTTAGAAAATAATAGCGATAGTTGGAAAAAAACAAGTGCAGATCATGCCAAGCAATACAAATATTTTCTGCAAAAAGCAGATAAAAATAAAGTGCTTAAACAGTTGCCCAAACTAAATGCAGAAGCGTTTGAAAAAATTGACTGCCTGCAATGTGCGGCCTGTTGTAAAAATTACAGTCCGCGTTTTAAAACGCCCGACATCAAGCGCATCAGCAAACACCTGCGCATGAAAGAAGGTGATTTTATTGAAACTTATCTTAACCTTGACAGTGATGGTGATTATGTTGTTAAATCTTCGCCCTGCCCATTTTTAGGTGCGGATAATTACTGCAGTATTTATGAAGACAGGCCCAGCGATTGCCACCGTTTTCCTTACACAGATGAAGATGTATTGTTGAAACGCCCCGCCATTACTTTAAAAAACTCCACCTTTTGCCCCATTGTGCATTATGTGCTTGAGAAGCTGATTTAGTGAGTGGTGAGAAGTGAATTGTGAGTAAGAAAATTCAATTTATTATTCTTTTAAAAGCAGTTCAATCTCTGTTTGTAAAACAGGCAGGTATTTAATTACAACTCCCCATATTATTTCGTCTGAAACAGTATCATATCCATGAATTATCCTGTTTCTGGTTTCCACTATTTGTCTTGAATTTGAAATATTGATACGGTCATCAAGTTTTAGAATCCTGTTCATTGCTTCGCCAATGATTTCAATATTTCTTTCTATGGCTCTTTTGGTTCTTATATCGTTTTGATATAAATCGAAGTCTTTATTGCTGTTGTGGAAAAAGCTTTCAATTTCATTTATGGCATTCAATATATCATAAAGCCAGGCTTTAATTTTATTGTCCATAAATAAGTTGCTTTTTGTCATTAACGGCTTTAAGAAAATACGGATTTTTTATAGCCTTTTCTTCTAACAAGTCAACAGATCTTTGCAAAACTTCCTGTAAAGAAAATTTAAGATTGTAGTAATTGTCTGTATAATCTTCAGGTGAAATCGCTGTAAAATCAACAATTAGGTCAATATCGCTTTCGTTTGTATAATAGTCTGTTAGTATTGAACCAAATGCGTACAATCTCTTCACTTTGTGAGTTGCACAAAGTTTATCAATTGCAGGTTTATATGTTTCAAGCCTGTTCATACTGTTTCAAATGTAAACAATTAAATTTCATCATGTTTCAAACAGAGCTTCATCACTCACCACTGACTACTCACCACTCACCTTAAAAAACATAATTCACCAGCAACCCAAAAATGCCATACAAACAAGTCGAAATAAAAACGCCCCTTGCAGTTTTGTCTTTATCAGTGTTAACATAAATGGTAAATACAATAGCATTGGCAATTAACGACAAACTTATGGCGGAAGTGAAGAGTGACTTATAGTAAAGCACCTGCTGCATAAAATCAAGAAAAGCAGATGACCTTGCCTTGAGCAGGTAAAATATATAAAGCCCAATAAAAGGTGCAATTATGCCCAGTATAATGCCCAGTAATAGACTGTCTTTTTTTAAGAACATATTACAGTTTCCAGGTGTTTTCCAATTTGGTTTTTAACTCGTAGTGTGTAAGGTCAAACTGAACAGGTACAACACTTACATAGCCATTGGCAAGTGCCCATACATCAGTGTCTTTGCCTTTGTCAAAATTTACAAATTCGCCTGTAAGCCAGTAGTAATGCTTGCCATGCGGGTCTTTTCTTTCATCAAAATCTTCTACGTATTTGGCATAAGCCTGGCGGCAGATTTTCATTCCCTTAATCAGTTCAGGTGACAGGACTGGGATGTTCACATTCAGCAATAAATGCTTGTCCATCTTTTTGGCAAGTATCAGCTCCGCTACTTTTCTAACGTATATTTTAGAAGCGGTAAAATCCGCTTCCAAGCTATAATCCAGCAAAGAGAACCCAGCAGATGGAATACCCTCAATAGACGCTTCCATGGCAGCACTCATGGTGCCGCTGTAAATAACATTAATACTGTGATTAGCACCATGATTTATTCCGCTTAAACAAATATCTGGTTTACGGTGCAGGATCTTGTCAACTGCCAGCTTAACACAATCTACAGGCGTGCCGCTACAGGTATAAGCTTCAATATCATCTAAAAAAACTGTTTTTTGAAGTCGCAATGGGTGGCCAATTGTTATAGCATGCCCCATACCGCTTTGTGGTTTATCAGGTGCCACAACTACCACTCTTCCAAGGTCTCTCACCGCTTCTACCAGAGCCTTAATGCCAGGTGCTGCAATGCTATCATCGTTTGTAATAAGTATAATCGGCTGTTCTTTCTTTTCTTTCTTCGCTTTTGCCATAAGTGCAATATACAGTGTAACAATTTTATAAATAAACGTGTATTAAAAAGGGTGCATAAATAATTTTCCGCCTATTAATATTGTTTGTGTCGTAGAGACGCACAATTGTGCGTCTCTACGTGGAAAAAAATTTATGCAACCATTAAAAACGCATGTAAAAGTAAAGTGTTTCAGGCATGCAGTTTTACTATTTAGTTACAATAGTTGGGGTATCTGATCTTGTGTAATAAAGTAGTCGTATGTAGTTGATGTTAGTGCAGAACCTGAAATAAATCATCTACCTGATAAGTATCGTAATACCCTTACTCATCTTTCTTATCCCTGTTCTGTTGGTGTATTCTAAAAACCAAACATAGGTACCCGAATCTTGTGGTACACCATTAATTCTTCCATCCCAGCCGCTAAATACATTGGTGCTTGAGAAGATAACATTACCATAGCGGTTGTACACCCTGAAAGAAACTTCTTTTACCAGCGTACCACCAAGTGGTTTTAAAAGGTCATTCTTTTTGTCGTTATTGGGTGTAAAGCCAGATGGTACATACAGGGTATCGCAGGTAGCATCTTCTGTAAGTCTAAGTGTATGCGCAAGTGTATCTACAGGGCAATTATTTCTGTTAAATATGGTAACACTATAAATGCCCGCCTGCAGGTTATAGGTTGCACTGGCATTTGAGTTGCCGTTTATCGCTATGCGGTAAGGGCTTTCATTACCGCTAACAGAAGCTGATATACTGCCAGACATAGGCTTGTAACAGCTTGGATTAATAGCGTTTACTGTAGTAACAGGCTTGGATATAATGTAAGGTGGCACAGTTACCGAACTATCAAAAGTGCACCCAATATTATCTGTTATTTTAAAAGCGTATTTGCCCGCTGCCAGCCCATTAAAATAAAAATTGTTTGTTGGTGCATTGTTGTTAAAGGCTACCGTATAAGGCATATTGCTGCCTGTAATATTCAAAGCCACCAGGCCGCTATTGGGGTTGTTGCAGGCAGGTTTAAGTGTATTGGTAATAATCGTGGGTACACTTGCTATAGCGGCATTAATTACTGTTGTTGTGCTTGCTATGCAGTTGCCACTACTTCTTACATAAACCGTATAAGCCTTTGGCAAAACATTGCTAAATGTGTTATTACTTAGGTAGATATTCCCGTCAATACTATAGCTGCTGTTGGCTTGCGGCGTAATTACAATAGTGCCAGTAGGTGTGTTGCAAGTGGGTTGGGTTATTGTAAGGGTTAGGATAGGCACAGGATTAATGGTAACTGTGTTATTAATTGTGGTTGTGCCGCAGGTGTTGCCAACGCTGTAGCTTATAGTAGCCGTACCTGCTGCCACACCTGTAACAAGTCCTGAACTGTTTACGGTAGCTTTTGAGTTGTCGCTGCTAATCCATGTACCACCTGTTGTTGCATTGCTTAACTGTGTTGTAGTACCTGCACAAACTGCATTAGTACCCGTAATGGCAGGTACAACGGGTTTATCATTTATACTAAGTGGGTAAGTAGCGGTTGTTGTGCCGCAAGTACCTGTGAGGCTGTAGGTGATGGTAACAGTTCCTGCTGCCGCACCTGTAACCAGCCCTGTGCTGCTTATGGTTGCTTTTAGGTTATCACTGCTGCTCCATATTCCGCCTGCTGTTGCATTGGCTAATGCGAGCGTAGCACCTGTACATACTTTATTGTCTGGTGCTGTTATTGGTGGC
>JANPIP010000020.1:0-54390 GCA_031424995.1 Chitinophagales bacterium
GCAGTGCTGGTGTACAATGCACTGCGGCCCCACAGCAGTTGCGATATGCTTACCCCACAACAGGCACATCAAAAAAACGGCATACTAAAACAGCATTGGAAAAACTATTACAAACAAAAGGAGGTAACCATGACGGAAACATAAAAGATTATTAAACCCAAAAAGAAGGTATTAAAAATTAAGGACAACAAAATCAATCAAACCCGCATGTTCCCTATTTTTGAACTTCTTTGTAAAGCCATTGTAGGATTAACACCTTCATGTAAACCAAATACAGGATTACCTCTAAAAAGTGTCAACTATTTTCAGGACGGGTCATTTTGTGTAAAAGTGCTTTGTGTAAAAATGAAAATTACACGAAGTGGATTTACACAAGAACAAAAAGCCATTTAGTTAATGTGAAGATGAATCTAACCGGGTAGTTTTATACGCTTTGCCCAATGGTAAGCAGATTGTTATCAGGGTCAAGCAGCGAAAATTCTTTTTGTCCCCACGGTTTTATTTGCAGTGGCCCGTTGGGATGTATGCTTACATTGTTGTTTAATAATGATTGGTACAGGTTGTCTATATCATTTGTTCTTATATACACCTGCCCGTAGTTTTCTTTGGGGTCAAGTGCTTTAAATTCAAAAAAATGAATTTCAATACTGTCCTTTTTTAGCAATAAATAATCGCCGTAATCTCCAATTTCAGTAAACCCTAATTGGGTAATATAAAATTGTTTTGTTGCGGCTTTGTTACGCATTGGCAGTTTGGGGTGGATGGCTGTAAGCATGTTTTAATCGCAGATTTGTTGTTTGAAATGTTGGTCACTGTCTTTGATATTCCAACTGAACCTGTTGTTATGTTAGCTGCTTCTGATGTTTGAATTGTTGCCTTGCCCAAAACATTTTCCAGTTTATTAGCCATTGCTTATGCTCCCAGTTAATATCAAACTTTTGCTTTTTGTCAGACAGCCATGGCGGCGTAGCAACCTTACAATGAAGCATTGGTGGGTTAGTCAGAATTTTTTGCCTGTATTCCTGATCAAGCGATGATTTTGGATAATAACGTATGTCGATTATAGTACCATTATGATTGGCTCTGTAAACGTAGAGGTTGATGTCATATAAATTATTATAAAGGCTTTCAAGTGCAGGCATAAGTTCCTGAAGTTTTAAAGGAAATTTTTTGTCATTCTCTTTTTTTAATAATTTCCTTTCTAAATGAAAGTTCTTCTGATTGTCTTTAATTTCTGTTAAAATGAATTTGTAATTATAGGCGATATTGTTCCAGGTCAACTCTTGTACCATCTTCATCAGTAAAGGAACCGCTTGTTCAATTTCTTTTTGAAGAGTTTTTAACGTCATGTTTTATTGCTTCGCGCTTTGAAATCTTAAAGAGTACTAATAACTCAAAAATATGCTAAAGTTGTTTTTAATATTTGGCAAATCTGCCAACCAATTTTTGCGGCCGTAATGCTTATTTTGCACTACCGCAAACGGGCAAAGGCAAGCATGAAATATTATATCATTTCAGGGGAAGCAAGTGGGGACCTGCATGGCAGTAATTTAATTAAGCAACTACATTTACAGGATACAAATGCTGCAATACGTTGCTGGGGAGGCGATATGATGCAAGCTGCGGGCGCCAGGCTGGTAAAGCATTACCGCGAGCTTGCCTTTATGGGCTTTGCAGAAGTGATTATGAACCTGCCCACTATTTTGCGTAATATAAAATTCTGTAAAGAAGATATTCTTGGCTTTCAGCCTGATGTGCTTGTGCTGATTGATTACCCAGGTTTTAATTTACGCATTGCTGAATGGGCCAAGGCGCAGGGTTTTAAAGTGGTGTATTATATTTCACCGCAGGTATGGGCCTGGAAGGCCAACCGCGTTAAAAAAATGAAGCTTTGCATTGATAAGATGCTGGTGATTCTACCCTTTGAGAAAAACTATTTTAAAGATGTATGGAACTGGGATGTCGAATATGTTGGGCATCCACTGGTAGAAGTGATTGATGGGGTCGAGAGCCAACGGTCGACGGTCGACGGTCAACGGTCAACCGAAACTAAAACCGTTGCTCTTTTGCCTGGCAGCCGCATGCAGGAAATAACTAAGAAACTGCCTGTAATGCTTGAGGTAAGCAAGTCTTTTCCCAATTACCAGTTTGTAGTGGCCATGGCACCAGGGCAGGAAGACAGTTTTTATAAGCCCTTTCTTGCACTATACAATAACGTTTCAACAGTTAGAAATGATACTTATAATTTGCTGCTGAAATCGTCAGCGGCATTGGTTACCAGCGGCACGGCCACTTTAGAAACCGCATTGTTTAAAGTACCTGAAGTGGTTTGTTATAAAGGCAGCAATGTCAGTTACCAGATTGCAAAACGCGTGGTTAAAATAAAATACATCAGCCTGGTAAATCTTATTATGGATAAGTTGGTAGTGAAGGAACTGATACAGGATGAAATGAATACTAAAAACTTGGTGGCAGAATTGACTGAATTGCTAACCAATAAACAAAGGCAGTTACAGCTAGAAAAAGATTACAGCGACCTGAAAGCCCTATTATCGCAGGATGGTAATGCATCTGCAAAGGCGGCGCAAAGCATTTATAGCTTTATACTTGAATAATCTTAAAATAAAAAAATCCCGCATTTACTGCGGGATTTTTTTATTTGTTTTTATTTTATGCCGAAAGCTTTTTTCACTTTTGGTACATAGTCTAATTTTTCCCAGGTAAACAATTCCACTTTTACTTTCTTCACTTTTCCATAAGGATCTTTAAACTCCTTAACCACTACTTCATTTTTACGGCCCATATGCCCATAAGCAGCAGTTTCGCTATAAATTGGTGTACGTAATTTAAAACGTTGTTCAATAAAATAAGGCCTCATGTCAAAAATAGATTCCACTATTTTAGCAATCTCACCATCGGTTTTTGCAACTTTAGCAGTGCCGTATGTATTTACATTAATAGATGTTGGTTGCGCAACGCCAATAGCATAGGAAACCTGTACCAGAACCTCGTCGCAAAGGCCTGCAGCTACTAAGTTTTTAGCAATGTGACGTGTTGCATAAGCAGCACTTCTATCAACCTTGCTTGGGTCTTTACCGCTAAAAGCACCACCACCATGTGCACCTTTACCACCATAAGTATCTACAATTATTTTACGGCCGGTTAAACCAGTATCACCATGTGGCCCACCAATAACAAACTTGCCTGTTGGGTTAATGTGGTACTTAATATCGCTGTTAAACAAATGCTTGTATTGAGGATATTTTTTCATTACCCTTGGAATTAAAATTTCTTTCATATCCTTGGTAATCTTGGCTAACATTTTTTCCTCTGCGTCAAAATCATCATGTTGCGTAGAAATAACAATCGCGTCAATTCTTATTGGCTTGTTGTTATCATCATACTCAAGCGTAACCTGGCTTTTAGCATCCGGGCGCAAGTATTTAATCGCTTTCAATTCTCTGCGCAAAGCAGCCAATTCTATCAAGAGCGTGTGTGCTAAGTCAAGAGCCAAAGGCATATAGTTGGCTGTTTCATTAGTGGCATAACCAAACATCATACCTTGATCGCCTGCACCCTGTTCTTCTTTCTTTTTCTTGTCTACACCCTGATTAATATCTGCACTCTGTTCGTGTATTGCACTTAAAATACCGCAGCTGTTTGACTCAAACATGTACTCGCTTTTCGTATAACCGATTTTACGGATTACGCCACGTGCAATTTCCTGAACATCAAGGTAGCTCTTGCTTTTAACTTCACCAGCTAAAATAACCTGACCTGTTGTAACCAATGTTTCGCAAGCTACTTTTGACTCAGGGTCAAAGGCTAAAAAATTGTCGATCAATGCATCAGATATCTGGTCGGCTACTTTATCTGGATGTCCTTCAGATACGCTCTCAGAAGTAAATAAGTAAGGCATGAATATTAATTTTTTAAATTTAATGTGGGCAAAAATAAGTGGATATGATATTCAATTATGAAGAAAGGCTGTTGTATAAATCCATGTATTCAGAAAGGTCGGTATCAAAGCCTTTAAAGGTTACTATCTTTTTACCTTTTGCTTTTGCAAACTCATCTACCAATTTCTTTTCAGGATGTTCTGCGCCAAAGGTTATAGCGTCTGCATAGGAAGCACCAACCCTGAACAAAGATGTATTGGTTGCATCTTTAACGGCTTCCAGGTCTTTCTCTTTAATATTCGCATTTATTAACGCCTTCTTAATAAAGTCAGCACCAAGGTTTTCTTCAAAAGTATTTTCTCCGATCGTAAAAACAATTTTGCTGTTACCAAAAACAGGTTCACGTTTGTAGGCTGTTTTTATGTAAGCAGGAACTAAACCCGTCATCCAGCCACTGCAATGAATGACATCAGGCGCCCAGCCAAACTTCTTTACTGTTTCCAAAGCGCCTTTGCAAAAGAAAATAGTTCTAAGGCCATTGTCATCAAACCATGTTTCTTCTTCATCGTGAAAAATTTGCTTGCGTTTAAAGAAATCTTCGTTCTCTAAAAAGTACACCTGTAGCCTTGCATTTGGCAGCGAGGCCACTTTAATTTGTAATGGATAATCATCATTGTCAACAGAAACATTAATACCTGAAAGCCTAACCACTTCATGCAACCTGTGCCTCCGCTCATTAATTACACCAAAGCGTGGCATAATACAACGTACCTCTAAACCAGTATCGTTACTTTTAATAGCAAGCTTATTTACCATCTCTGCAAACTCCGTAAGCTCTAAATAAGGCGACATTTCTGTGGCTATGAATAAAATTCTTTTCTTTGACATTGATAAGACTCTTTTTAATATTAGCCGAAAAAACAAGTGTGCAAAAGTAAAGGAATTACGCTGAATATAAATTTTGCCCTTAACTATGCCCGATTAAAGCCATTGAAATGATACTTTTTAAAACGATTGAAGGCTTACAGAATTACCTTTTACAACAAACAAACGATTATCAGTCTATAGGTTTTGTGCCAACGATGGGTGCATTGCACCAGGGGCATTTATCGCTTATAACCCTTAGCAAAAAAGTAAACGCCATTACTACCTGTAGCATATTTATAAATCCTACGCAATTCAACGACAATAAGGATTTTGAGAAATATCCTGTAACTATAGAGAACGATATTTTGCTGCTTGAAAAGGCAGGATGTGATGTGTTGTTTTTGCCTTCGGCAGATGAAATTTATCCCAATGGTACTACCCTTAAAGAGAAGTATGATTTGGGCTACCTGGAAACCGTACTTGAAGGAAAATTCAGGCCCAATCATTTCCAGGGGGTTTGCCAGGTAGTGCAGCGGTTACTTGAAATTGTGAAGCCTACCCAATTATTTTTAGGGCAAAAAGATTACCAGCAATGGATGGTTATAAGAAGATTAATTGCTTTAATGGAAATGCCAATAGAGCTTATTATTGGGCCAACATTGCGCGAAAATTCAGGATTGGCCATGAGCAGCCGAAACGTGCGCTTAACAGAGAAAGATAAAATAAAGTCTGTGGCTATCTACGAATCCCTTCAATTCATCAAAAGAAACTATACAACTTCTTCACTAGAGTTGCTTAAGCATCAGGCAATAAGCAACCTGTTAAATACTGGTTTTGAAAAGATAGATTATGTTGAAATATGCAATGCAGCTACATTAGAACCCATTAAAGAGGGCGACAGGACTACCAAAGCTGTTATACTTGTTGCTGCTTTTTTAAACGGGGTACGATTGATTGATAACATGGTTTTGCTTTAAAATCAGTACTTAATTTTACAATAGATTATGCAGATACAAGTATTAAAATCTAAGATACACAGGGCTGTTATTACAGAAGCAAATCTTAATTATGTTGGTAGCCTTACCATTGATGAAGACCTGATGGATGCTGCCAATTTTATAGAAAACGAGAAGATACAGGTAGTAAATGTTAATAATGGCGAACGTATAGAAACTTACATTATTAAGGGTAAACGCGGCAGCGGCGTTATTTGTATGAATGGTCCTGCGGCAAGAAAAGGAGCAACGGGTGATATTGTAATTATTATATCGTATGCTTTGATGGATTTTGAAGAAGCAAAGACTTTTAAACCAGCCATCATTTTTCCTAAAGAAGGAAATAGATTGTAGGCGAAAGGCAACTGCAAAGCCTGTAAATTGCCAACTCATCTTAGTAACCATTGCATGAATAAGAAGGTAGCAGATATTTTAAAATACTTATTGTTTCTGGGCATTGGTGTATTTCTTGTGTGGTGGAGCCTACAGCAAATACCGCCTGACAAATGGGATGAATTTAAAGAATCGTTACTGGATGCAAATTTTTGGTTACTGGTACCTGTGTTCTTTATTCTTTCTGCAAGCCATTTATTACGCAGCATACGCTGGAAAACCCTGATGCATCCAATGGGCTACACGCCTTCTTTAGTAAATGTTTTTTTTGCTGTAATGATAGGCTACCTGGCTAACCTTGCAGTACCACGTTTGGGCGAAGTTTTAAAGTGTACCATTTTGTCACGTTATGAAAAAGTACCTGCTGAAAAATTGGTGGGTACCATTGTAGTTGAACGTGCCGTTGATGTTGTTTGCCTTATCATTGTTTTTTTACTGGCTTTCATTGTTCAGTACGAGATTGTTGGCGAATATGGAAAGCAGGTTTTATCAGAACTCTTTACCGATAAAAGCGGTGCTTTTTCTTTTTCTAAAATATTGATTGTGCTTGCAGTTATTGCAGTCATTATTATTGGTATTAAAATCTGGTTTAAACAGTTTGCCCATCATAAAATGGTTATTGGTTTTAAAAGAATTTTAAAAGGCATAGGTGAGGGACTTGCAAGCGTAAAACATCTTAAACACAAAAGCAGTTTTATGCTTTGCACCGTTGGTATTTGGGTACTGTATGCTGTTGGTACATGGGTGGGTTTGTATGCAACCAAGGGTACACATATGGGCTTTCCCGTTGCACTTTCTGCGCTTGCTTTTGCAAGTATTGGTATGATTGTAACGCCTGGTGGCATTGGGGCTTATGCTTTTTTTCTTGCAAAAGTATTAGAGAAAAACAACGTGCCTTTTCAACTTGGTTTTGCTAATGGAACACTGCAATGGTTTGCGCAATTTTTACTTATTGTTGTTGTTGGTTTTATATGTTTGGGCTTGCTGCCGTGGTACAATAAAAAAATAGAACTGAATGAAAAAAGTTGATGCAATAGAAAAGAAAATTTATACCCTGCTGCAGTTACAGGCTGTTATTAAAGGATGGCGTATTACTGGCAAAACCATAGCGTTTACTAATGGCTGTTTTGATATACTTCATGAAGGGCATATTTTTTCTTTATCACAGGCGGCAAAAGAGGCAGACTTTCTTATAATCGGTGTAAACAGCAATGCCAGCACCAAACGTTTAAAAGGCGAAGAAAGACCTGTAAACAATGAACACAGCAGGGCACTTATTTTGGCAAGTTTATCAATAGCTGATGCTGTTGTTATTTTTGAAGAAGACACACCTTTTGAATTGATTACAGCTATTTTACCCGATGTAATTGTTAAGGGCGGCGATTATACCATAGAACAAATTGTAGGTGCAAAAGAAGTAATAGCCAACGGTGGAAGGGTAGTAATAAATAATATTGTTCAGGGCTTTTCTACTACGGGTATTATTGAAAAGATAAGGCGGTTGGGGTAATATTTTATTTTTCTGCCCCAAACTTAACACCAAACCAAAAGAGCCTGTAATTATATTTGACGCTTTAAGGCTTTGGTTTATGAAGAAACAATTTATACAAAGAGATATTAGCTGGCTTAGTTTTAATGCACGTGTACTGCAGGAAGCCAATGACCCCACTGTTCCGCTTAAAGAGCGCATCCGTTTTCTTGGTATTTTTTCCAATAATAGCGATGAGTTTTTTCGTGTGCGTGTTGCTGCTCTAAAACGCATGATTGAGTTTGCTGAAAAACGCCGCAAGCTGAACATGCACATGGAAGAGGATCCCCAAAATATTCTTGACCAGATACAAACCATTGTTCTGCGCCAGCAAAATGAATTTAACCGCATTTGGGAAGATATTCTAAAAGACCTCAAGAAAGAAAAAATTACACCGGTTGATGAAAAACATCTTACCAAGCACCAGCAAGACTTTGTAAGAAATTTCTTTGATGAGCAGGTGAGGAGCAATGTAATTCCCCTGATGATTGAAAGCGTTCCGCAGCTTCCTTATATACGCGACAAGAGCATTTATCTTGGCGTTGTAATGCGCAAAAAAGATGATGCTTATCAGCAGAAATATTCACTGATAGAAGTGCCTGCAAAGGCCGTAGGTCGCTTTGTACAACTGCCCTGCAAAGATGGTGAACACCAGATAATTTTGCTGGAAGATGTGATACGTTTCAACCTTCCCAATATCTTCTCTTACTTTGAATATGACTATTTTGATGCCCATGTTTTTAAGGTTACCAAAGATGCTGAAATAGATATTGACAGCGACCTTAGCACCACTTTTGTTGAGAAGATGGAGAAGGGTTTAAAAAACCGCCGTAAAGGAAAACCAGTTCGTTTTGTGTATGATAAAGAAATGGATGCAGGCTTACTTGAGTATCTTATACGCAGGCTCAGCCTTTCAAGAAAAAGCAATATTATACCAGGTGGAAGAATTCATAATTACAGGCATTTTATGGATTTTCCTGATGTATTTTCTTCTCAAAGTACACGCCGTGCTCCCATTGTACATCCTGATTTGCAAAATGCAATGCGTGTTACTGATGTGATTTTGAAGAAGGATGTAATGCTGCATTTTCCTTATCAATCTTACAATAGTGTCATCGATCTTTTGCGTGAGGCAGCCATGGATCCACAGGTTACGTCTATAAAAATTACGGCTTACCGCCTCGCTTCAAAATCAAAAGTTATCAATGCA
The DNA here is from genome assembly GCA_031424995.1 of Chitinophagales bacterium. GTDB lineage: Bacteria > Bacteroidota > Bacteroidia > Chitinophagales > Chitinophagaceae > Parasediminibacterium. The sequence goes on from JANPIP010000020.1 coordinate 8,893, forward strand.
CTTATCAATGCTTCGCGTAATGGAAAAGAAGTGATTGTAATGCTTGAATTGAAAGCCAGGTTTGATGAAGAGGCCAATCTTGAATGGAAAAGTACACTGGAAGATGAGGGCGTAAAAGTATTGCTTGGCGTTCCGCAGCAAAAAATACACGCAAAGCTTTGTATCATAAAAAAGCGTGTGGGCAACAGAATTATTCAGTATGGTTTTGTAAGCACTGGCAACCTTAATGAAGGCACTGCAAGAGTGTATGGCGATCATTGTTTGCTTACTGCCAACCGCAATGTAATGGCCGATATTAACCGTATTTTCAACTACTTGCAAAACTGGCAAGCTGGCACTGCGCCTTTGCTGCAATGCAAAACATTATTGGTTTGTCCTGTTAGTATGCGTAAATGCTTTGAGCAATTTATTAACGTTGAAATTAAAAATGCAAAGGCTGGTAAAGAGGCATCCATCACGGTTAAAGTAAATTCTTTAAGCGATAAAAAACTGATTGAGAAATTATATGAAGCAGCAGCTTCAGGCGTAAAAATCCAGTTAATAATACGAAGTATTTTTTGTGCAGTGATGGAAAATAAAAAGTTTAAACATCCTGTAAAAGCCATCAGTATTGTTGATGAATACTTGGAACACGCAAGGGTTTTGATCTTTCATAATGGCGGTAAGGAGAGAATATTCATTTCTTCTGCAGACTGGATGGTACGCAACCTCGATCATCGTGTGGAAGCTGCCCTGCCAATTCTTGACGTAACTATAAGGCAGGAAATTAAAGACATTATCAGCATACAGTTAAGCGACAATGTAAAGGCACGTGTGCTTAATAACGAGCTTACTAATAACTATGTATCTTCCGCAGGAAAAAAGATACGTTCACAAGTAGAAACCTATCATTACCTCCACCAAAAAACAGTAAAAAAAGTTGAGGTTAGCAGCAATTGATATAGGCAGTAACGCAGCAAGATTGTTAATTACAGATGTAATAAGCAATGGTATTAACAAGCCTCAGTTTAATAAAATAAACCTTGTTCGTGTACCCTTGCGTTTGGGTTTTGATGTTTTTGAACTTGGCGAAATAAGCAAAGAACGTAGAAGCATGATTCTGGAAACCATGAAGGCATATGCCCACCTGATGAACGCTTACGAAGTAGAGCATTTCAGGGCGTGCGCCACCAGTGCCATGCGCGATGCAAAAAATAGCCAGGACATTATTCGTATGGTGAAACTTGAAACAGGAATTGAAATTGAGATTATCAGTGGAGATATAGAAGCTACCATGATCAATCAAAATCATATAGCAGAAGGGCTTGATAAAAGCCATTCTTACCTGTATATTGATGTTGGCGGTGGTAGTACAGAGCTTACCTTTTTTTGCGATGGCAAAATGAAATACCGTGAAAGTTTTAACATTGGTACCATACGCCTGTTAAAGAAACAAGTACACGAAACCGTTTGGGATGAAATGCGCGACCACCTTAAACAAAATACAAAAACGGCGCTGCCCATTACTGCCATTGGTAGTGGTGGCAACATCAATAAAATATTCTCACTCAGTAAAAAGAAAGAAGGCAAACCACTTAGTCTTCAATTATTAAAAGATTTTCAAAAAGAACTTAGCAGCTACAGCATTCCTGAACTGGTACGTATTTATAAACTTCGTGAAGACCGTGCAGACGTTATTGTGCCTGCATTGAGTATTTACATCAATGTAATGAAGTGGGCGGACATTGAAGAAATTTATGTGCCAAAAATTGGTTTGGCCGATGGCCTTGTACAGAGTTTATATGAGGAATTGAAATGATTATTATTCTGTTACTTTGTGGCTTAACTTTTATTACATGGGACTTGCTTACGCAGATATAGAACTCATCAATTTTGCTGATGAAACCTTGTGCGAAGACGGCTATCTTCCACGGGAAAAAGTACGTTCTACTTCTATAAAAGCCCTTGCAGACAGAGGTGTTATAAGGCTTGCCATAAACGAAAACATAAGGCATGCTTTAGGTTTAAGGGTACGTTCTTCAATGGATGTAACCCTTGCCGACGGAACCAAAAAAAATCTACAGGTTGCAGACCCAATAAGAGTAAAGTTTAAAAATCGTGACTGCATTACCGATGCTTTTGTTTTGCCTGGTAATGAAGAACCTTTGCTTGGTGCAGTGCCAATGGAATTGATGGATTTGGCCATCATTCCCTCAGAGCAAAGCGTTGAATACAATCCCAAACATCCTGATGGTCCAATGTTCTCTCTTAAATAAAATTCAATGTCTGTAAATAAAGAAATCAAACGTATTACTACCAGTGTTTTACAGAAAATGAAACTGAATGGCGAGAAGATATCCATGCTTACCGCTTATGATTTTTCGTTTGCTAAACTGTTTGATGCCGCAGGCATTGATGTGCTGTTGGTTGGCGATAGTGCCAGTAATGTAATGGCTGGGTATGAAACAACATTGCCCATTACTTTAGACCAGATGATTTACCATGCACAATGTGTGGTGCGTGGTGTACAGCGCAGTTTTGTGGTGGTTGATATGCCTTTTGGTACTTACCAGTCAGACTCAAAAGTGGCCCTTGCTTCTGCCATAAAAATTATGAAAGAAACAGGTGCCCATGCTGTAAAATTAGAGGGTGGCGAAGAGGTGGTAGACAGCATCAAACGCATTGTTGGTGCGGGTATTCCAGTAATGGGGCATCTTGGTTTAACGCCGCAAAGCATTTATAAATTTGGTACCTATAACGTGCGTGCAAAAGAAGATGCTGAGGCTGAAAAATTAAAGAAAGACATTAAAATAATTGAAGCTGCCGGATGCTTTGGCGTAGTACTTGAAAAGATTCCAGCGGTGCTTGCAAAAGAAGTTACAGCGTCTGTAAACATACCAACTATTGGTATTGGTGCAGGTGGTTCCTGCGATGGCCAGGTGCTTGTGATGCACGATATGCTCGGCATTAACACAGAATTTAAACCACGCTTTTTACGCCAGTATTTAAATTTAAACGAACAAATAACTGAAGCTGTTAAACATTATATCGTTGATGTTAAAAGCAATGATTTTCCTAAGGAAAGTGAGAGTTATTAACCGTTTGTTTTGATTAATTATGGCGTTCCTGCGGCCGGGCTTTTCGCTGCAAATCCTCGCTTCACTGCGTTGCGCTGTGGGTTTTCCGCTACAATCCCTAACGCATTATGCGGTCACGCTCATGTTATAATAAATACTCAAATAAATTTTTGTATGGTTTCTACCAACTCCTTTGCTACAAAGGGTTTGGTAAGGTAGGCCTGTGCTGTGGCTGCCATTCCTTTTTCTTTGTCCTGTACATCTGCAAAGGCAGTTAAAAATATAAATGGGGTAGTGTGTAGTTGTTGGTTACTGCGCACATTTTTCAGTACCTCAAAGCCATCCATTCCTTCCATCATTACATCGCATAAAATAAGGTTTGGCAGGTTCTGTTCTGCAATTGCTAAACCTTCCTTGCCTGACGGCGCTTTAAGTACATTAAAGCCGTGTAGTTCAAGTATCATAGCAATATTCATCAATAGCATTGGCTCATCTTCAATTACCAAAACAGTTGCCTTGCTATTCATTTTAATAAGGAATTTTTACGCTGAAAATAGTGCCGCTGCCTAATTTACTTTTAATAGCAACTATGCCTTTGTGGTGATTGACGAAATACTTCACCACAACAAGCCCCATGCCTGTGCCTGCAATATTTGCAACATTTCTTCCTCTTGAAAAAGAGGCGAAAAGTTTTACAATATCATCGTTGTGAATGCCAATGCCATTGTCAATTACAGAAATGGTTGCAAAGGTTTTGCTGTAACGCACACGCAGTTTTGGTGCTTCAGTATTAGTGGAATATTTAAAGGCATTATCAATTAAATTCTGCAGTATATGCCTTGTCATTTTTGTATCAACATGTACAAGTCTTTCATCGCCTTTTGCAGTAACGGTAAGCGTTCTTCCATCTTTCCAGGGGCTGTAAGTTTTTGAAGCAAGTTCAGTTATAGAAGCAGTAAGCGAAGTTGGTTCAGGATTAAAATCAATTTTTCCAGCTTCAATTTTGCTCACCATCAGCAGGTCGTTCATAAAAGAGGTCATGCGGTCGACTTCGCTTAAAATCTGCGCAGCATAAACACCAATTTCTTCTTTTGGCCTGCCTGCATTTAACATCATCTGTATCAGCTCTGCACCTGAAGAAATTACAGCTAACGGTGTACGCAGTTCATGCGACACCATATTTACAAAAGCGCTCTTTATATCGTTCAATTCTTTCTCACGCTTCACCACCTCAAGAAGGTTTTCCTCAAGGTGCATTTCTTTGGTGATATCGTTTAGAATCGTCACTATACCCTTATCATTTTTTTTATTGCTTAAACCCGTGCCAATGCTGTATTTAAACCATTTTTTGCTGCCATCTTTCTGTAGCAAATCTATCTTTCCATCAGCCTTGTTTACCGATCCGTCAAGCACCGCAAAAGCCTGCTTGTAAAACTCATATTTCTTTAACGAAATATGGCTGAAAATATTGGCTTCATTATCGCCCTCCACTGCTGCAAACAATTGTTTCCAGGCATCGTTTATGAAATCAACTTTAAGTGTATCATCTGCAAGTAAAACAATATCATTCAACTTGTTAAGTATGCTGTTGTAATGGTGAATGGTTTGCTGTAACTGCTGCTCGTTTTCTTTCAACAATGTAATATCAAGCACATACCTTATTACAACTTCTACTTCCTTTTCTTCTGATAAGACAGGATAAAAAATCACCTGCCTGTAAAGCTCTTTACCTTTTTTGTTTACAACAGTTTCTTCAAAGCGTACTTCTTTCTTTTCTGTTAACGCCTGCTGAAAAAAAGTTTGCTGTATTTCAGCCAAAGTTTTATCAAGATTGTAATAGGTACAATACTCAATATCTGTTTTGCCGGTAATAAAACTGCGTTTATCCTTACTAGGTAATGCGGTTTTATTAATAAATATATAACGTTGTTCAGGGGTAAAAATTGCAATGCCTGTGTCAATATTATTTAACACATGCTCAAATAAATTTAGTTTTTCTTTTTGCTGCGCAAAATGAATTTGGGTGGCGGGTACATTTTGCCTGTACACCCACAAATGGCCTGTAAGCGCATTGTTAATGATGATAGGGAAATAATCACGTAACATGGTACGGCCATCACGTAGTAAAAGTTCTTCATCTTTTACAGGCAGGCTGGCCTCAATAATTTCATCTAAGCGGTAGATGAATTTAGAAGGGTTTTTAAACAGAAAACTTGAAGCATGTGTACTTTGTTTACAATCAGTACCCACCATCTCTTCAGGTGAAGTTTTTACTTTGAAAAGTGTGCAGAAACTGGTGTTGGCATATTCTACCAAACGGTTCTGGGTTTCAATTAATATAGCATCTGCAAGGCTATTAAAGATTAGCTGGTTTTTCTTTTTTTCTAAGGTATTTAAATATGTTGCAGCTACATCCATTGGTCTTGTTCTGTCTTTATTTTCGCAGCACTTTGGCTATCAGTTCCGATTTGGTACGGACCCCCATTTTACTGTAAATGTTCTTTAAATGATCGTTTACGGTAGTAGGTGAAATACCCAGCGCTACTGCCATTTCTTTATAAGTGTGACCTTTTAAAAGCTCGTTTACCACATCGTTCTCACGATTAGTTAAGGTTGCGGTCGCTTCTTCAAAACGTTCTTGTGGTTTATGTATTTTCCTGAAGAGTTTTAAAGCTACATCAGGTGTTATTAATGCTCCGCCATTGCGGATGATATCAATATTTTTCTTCAGTTCATTTATCCTGAAAGGCTTTAGCAGGTAGCCATTGGCACCCCGCTGTATGCTGTCTAAAATCACGTTGTCATCATCATTGCCTGTAATTACTACAATGTGTGTGTCTGCCCATTGCTGCCTTATATATGTAATGCCTTCAAGGCCTGAAATACCGGGTAGCCCAAGGTCGCAAAACACAATAAAGGGCTCTTCTAAAGCAGTACGCTGTTCCAGAAAAGCCTCAATACTGTTGCATGAAAAAGTGACGGTCAGATCATTTTCCATGCGTATGAAATCTTCCAGGTTTCGCCTTAATGAACGGTCATCTTCAATAATACCTACTGTTATCATAAAATTTAATTTAGGGTAGCAGTTTCTCAGAGGAGTAGTGGATATAAAACGGGATCCTAACCGTTGGCTAATCTAAGAAGTTATCATATACGTTGCATTTGGTTTTTTAAGGATACTGGATTTTTGTTTTGAGGGCTTGGTTTTTCTAAGGACATACGTTGAAATAGTTTCTCTTAGGACATTGTTTTTAAACTGGATTTGGTTTTACTTAATTGGATAATCTGGTTTAGTCATAGGATAGTGGCTTTAATTAATGTCTGTTGCAAAAGAGATTTTCATAGGGTTTGCTTGCAACAGACAATTTTTAGAACCATGTTTTGTTTGCTTTTTAAGGCAGTGCTTTAAGGATATTGACTACACAAAAATGAACGATATAAGTGCAATAAAAAACCCCTCGAATGAGGGGCTATCAATTTATAAGCTATAAAGCAAGTATTACTTTTTAAACAATCTCCAGAAATCAAGCCCTAAAGCATAAGCCATTAAACTCAATAACAGTACCATTCCTGCTATTTGTGCATACTCCATAAACTTATCGCTTGGCTTGCGGCCTGTAATCATTTCTACCAGGCAGAACAATGCATGACCGCCATCTAATGCAGGTATAGGAAGTATATTCATAAAGGCAAGGATAATAGAGAAGATACCAGTCAAAGTCCAGAATCTTTCCCAATCCCAAACACCAGGAAATGTATTACCAATGCTTATAACGCTACCTAAGCTATCATTAGCATTTACCTTACCTGTAAATATTTGCTTAAGGCCAGTAACATATTTGTCAAGTGTTTCGCCGCAGCGTTTAACACCTATAGGTATTGCTTCTGCAAAACTGTATTTTTTTACTACAGTGGTAAATGATTTAAAAGGCGGCACATTCATAAAACCAAGCTTACCTTCTTTAGTTACTAAAAGACGTGTAGTAACGGTATCTTTTCCACGCAAAAGCAATACATCAACTGGTTGTTCCTTATTCTTTTTCAAAAAGGCAACTACCTCGTTAAAATAGGCTGCAGGTTGATTGTTAACAGCTATAAAACGGTCGCCTTTTTTCAATTCGCCTTTTATGTAAACAGGCTTGCCTACCGAATCAACAACAGCAGGATAACGGATATCTATAAAATCATCAACATTCTTGCTTTTAACCAGTTCTTTTGTAAGTGTTTCTGGTATTGCGATTGATAGGGTTTGGCTATCTCTTTTTACAGTAAGGGTTTTGGCTTCTTTCAAAACAATATCACCAGTTATGGTGCCAAAATCTTCAACTACTCTGCCATCAACAGCAACAATATTATCACCATCTTTTAAACCAATACTTTTTGCAAGATCATTGGTGGCAATACCATAGGTGAGATTTTTTGCAGGAAGGTATTCTTCGCCCCAATAAGCTGTGATGCCTATGAAAATAATAATAGCAAGTACAATGTTTACCACAACACCACCAACCATAATTATTAAACGCTGCCAGGCTGGTTTGCTTCTGAATTCATGGGATTGTGGGGGCAGTTTCATCTGCTCTTTGTCCATGCTTTCATCTACCATCCCTGATATTTTAACAAAGCCGCCAAAGGGCACCCAACCAATACCATATTCCGTTTCGCCACGTTTAATTTTAAACAGGCTAAACCATGGATTAAAGAAAAGATAGAATTTTTCTACCCTGCACTTAAACAGTTTTGCCGGTACAAAATGCCCCAGCTCGTGCAGTACCACCAAAATGGAAAATGATAAAATAAATTGTCCTGTTTTTACAGCTACACTGCTCCATTCAATCGCTAATAATGTCATACCCCTGGCCCCTAAAGGGGGAAATTTTTTGTAAAGCCCTGTTATTCACAGGCTTTGTTTGATGAATATTTTTTGTTGTTGACTAACTTTCTGTTCTTTTACCAGCTTTTGTTGTGTCACACCCTTGTACGCTTTGTTCTCTATGCAGCTTTTACGGAGTTTAACCCTTTAGCCTGTTATTCTAACCTTCGCAGGGTTTGTTTTAACCCTTTCTCTCTTTGTTTTAACCCTTTTTCTCTTTGTTTTAACCCTTTCTCTCTTTATTTTAACCCTTTCTCTCTTTATTTTTAACCTTGTTTTCTGTTCTTTTAACCTTTTTAGCTATTCTTTTTACCTTTATTATCGTTCTTTTTACCTTTATAAAGGCCGATTTAACCTTTTACGCTACTGTTTTGCTTTTTTCTGTTGCTGAACAGCGTATCAAACCGCCGCAGTGTGCGACGCAACCCAAGCTAAATTGATATTCCGATGCCCGTTCCATAAATTTTTTTCTACACCTTTTTAATGGTAGTGTTAACAAATGCCCCTGACGTAAAATTTCTTCACTCCCCTTTAGGGGTCGGGGGTTTGCGGGGGCGGTTACATCTGTATCAACGAAGCCGCAAAAGTACGTGCCTCGCCATCGCTGTCAAAGTATTCCTGTAAAGTTGGCTTTTCTATAAACTTTACCTTGGTAATGGCCTGCTCAACCACTTCTGTCATATCTAAAAAGCCAATGCGGTTTCTTAAAAATGCATACACCGCAACTTCGTTGGCCGCGTTAAGAATGCAGGGCATATTACCGCCTTTGTGCAATGCTTCTGTAGCCAGCACCAGGTTACGGAAAGTTCTTAAATCAGGCTCTTCAAAAGTTAAAGTGTTGGGCTTACGAAAATCGTAGCGTGGAAAATTACTTTCTAAACGTTGCGGAAAAGCCAGCGCATATTGAATGGGCAGCTTCATGTCGGGCAAACCCATTTGGGCTTTTACGCTGCCATCCTCAAACTGAACCATACTGTGTATAATGCTTTGTGGGTGTACCACTACTTTTATTTGGCTGGGCTGCAGGTTAAACAACCATTTGGCCTCAATCATCTCAAGCCCTTTGTTCATAAGGGTTGCAGAGTCTACAGATATTTTGGCACCCATAGCCCAATTAGGGTGCTGCAGCGCATGATCCCGCTTAACGTTAACCAAATAATTTGGCTTACGGCCCAAAAAAGGCCCACCGCTTGCGGTAAGAATAATCTGCTCAATTTTATTACGTCCTTCGCCTACCAAACATTGAAAAATGGCAGAATGCTCACTATCAACAGGAATAATAGGAATACGTTTTTCGATGGCGCGCTGCATTACAATATCGCCTGCAACTACTAAGGTTTCTTTATTGGCAAGGGCAATGGGTTTGCCTAATTCAATTGCCTGTAGTGTAGGTTTTAAACCGGCAAAGCCAACAATTGCGGCCAGCATCATATCGTAACAATCAATGGCAGCGGCTTCTTCAATGGCTTTTTCGCCTGCAAATACTTTAATATCTGTTTGCGCCAAAGCCTCTTTAAGCTGTGTATATTTTTTATCATCGCCAATTACAACGCAATTGGGATTGAATTGTAAAGCCTGTTTAATAAGAAGCTCATGATTGTTCTGTGCAGTAAGAATCTCAACTGAGAATTTATCAGGATGTGCTGCAATTACATCCAGCGCCTGTGTGCCAATGGAACCCGTTGAACCAAAAATTGCGATGCGTTTTACCATGAGGGTTGCAATATAGTTTTTTATTGAAAAGTTGGGTGGGGAAAGTTGAAATTACCATAATTTGGTAATTTGGAAAAGTGTTTTTATTTTGCAGGGATAAACAGTTGCCTTTATAAAACCTGTTAAAGATGAAAGTACAATTTAAAGACATGTATCTGAAGAAGTTGTACGCGAACGAACAGATAAAGGGAAAGCCAATTTACCCGCTTGAAATAGTGGAAAGCTTTAAAGAAAAGGTGTTGCTAATGGAGCAGCTTATTAATACCAAACAGCTAAGGGCTTACAAAAGCCTTCATTTTGAAGCATTGAAGGGGAATAAAAAGGGCTTGTATTCGATTAGAGTTAACAAACAATACCGCATTGAATTCAGCATTGAAAATAATAGCATTATTTTAGTAGAGATTATATTAATTGAAGCTTTATCAAAACATTATAAATAAAAAATTATGTCAATTCATCAAGTAGTGGGACCAGATGGCAAACTAGTAAAAACAAATATTACCTTACATCCAGGAAAAGTTTTGGGGGAAGAACTGGATGCCCGCAATATTTTAAAAAAGGATTTTGCTTTATCCATTGAAATGCAGGCACCACATTTAACCGATTTGATAAAAGGTAAACGTCATATATCTGCCAGGCTTGCACTTAAACTGGAGGAAAAATTAGGTATTGAGGCGGGTTTTTGGCTCCGGCTGCAAATCGCTTACGACCTGTTTATGGCACGTAAGGAGTTACAAACAACCTAACCCAAAAACGCCTTTAATTCATCTGCCAGCTTCCTGTCGTTGCTTAATCTTGGCACTTTGTTTTGACCGCCAAGTTTGCCAATGCTTTTCATGTAATCAATAAAGCCGTTTCTGCGAATCTTAGAAATTTGCAGTGTTTGAAGGATGTTGCCACCAACCAGATCATCGTAATACACATTCTTGCCACGTAAGTTGTCGTCTATTTTTTTGGTAAAGGCAGTAATATCAGCAGGTTCAGTTTCAAACTCTATCAACCATTCATGGTAACTTTTCCCTTCGCCCTGCTGAATAAAAGGTGCCACTGTAAACTCTGTTATTTTTACGCCTTCTTCGTTGGCGGCTTTTAGCAAAGCATATTCCACTTCTTCTCCAATCACATGCTCACCAAAGGCAGAAATAAAATGCTTGATACGGCCGCTTACAATAATTCTGTAGGGATTAAGGCTTACAAACTTAACGGTATCGCCAATGCTATAACCCCACAAACCAGCATTGCTGCTAATGACTAAGGCATAGTTTTCACCCAGCTTTACATCTTTTAAACTTAATCTTTTCGGATTTTCTGAAAATATTTCCCCTGCGGGGATAAATTCATAAAAAATACCACTGTTGGTATTCAGTAATAAACCTTCTGCATTCTGGCTATCCTGGAAAGCAAAAAAACCTTCGCTTGCAGGAAACAGTTCTATAGTATCTATCTTCTTGCCAATGGTTTCAAATAGTTTTGCTTTGTAGGGCTCAAAGTTTACACCACCTTGTACCAATACACTAAAGTTGGGAAACAGGTCTGCAATCTTTTTACCGCTGCGTTGTGCAAGCCTGTCAAAATACATCTGCATCCATGGTGGTATGCCGCTTATCAGTGTCATATCCTGCGCTATGGTCTCATCTACAATTTTATCCAACTTTGTTTCCCAGTCTTCAATACAATTGGTTTCGTAAGAGGGTAATTGATTGGTGCGCAGGTATTTTGGTATGTGATGGTTTACAATACCACTAAGCCTGCCTGTTGGGATGTCTGCAATTCTTTCCAATTCAGGCGAACCACTCAAAAAAATCATTTTACCAGTAACAAAACGGCTATTGCCTGTTTCTGCGAGGTAACATAGCAGGGCATTGCGTGCAGAATTAATATGGTTTGGAATGGAGTCTTTTGTAATGGGTATATACTTTACGCCGCTGGTGGTACCGCTTGTTTTGGCCAGGTAAATGGGTTTCCCCTTCCACAACACATTGTGTTTGCCTTCTTTAATTTGGGCGATATAATCTTTTATCTGCTCATAATCTCTTACAGGAACCGCCTGCGAAAATTCGCTGTAAGCATTGATATCTTTGAATTTATGGTCGTTGCCAAATACTGTTTTTTGCCCTGTTTTAATCAATTCTTTTAAAATGGCATCCTGGTTGGCAATGGCATTGTGAGCGTCTTTAATTGTCTTCTTGTATATATGGCTTGCAAAAGGTTTGGCAAGTAATGATTTCAGGTCCATGTGAGCCTTTTAAGTAAGCAACAAAATTAAGGTTGTGAACAGGCTTTATATCACCACATAAAAAATTAACCTGTTGGTTCTTTTTTAGATAAGAATATGATACTCTATCATAATTATTCCTTCCTTATTTTGCAGCAATGACAAACGAAGAAAAAAATCCCTGGCAAATAATTGATGCAGAAGTTCGGTATGATAATAATTGGATTCAGGTTACCCATTTTAATGTAATTAATCCAAGTGGCGGAAAAGGCATTTACGGAAAAGTTCATTTTAAAAATAAGGCTATTGGCGTATTGGCGGTTGATGCGGAAATGAACACTTACCTGGTAGGCCAGTACCGCTTTACCATTGATCAATATACATGGGAAATACCAGAAGGCGGCGGCCCTTTTGATGAAAGTTCGCTTGATGCAGCCAAACGCGAATTGCTGGAAGAAACAGGGCTTAAAGCTGATAAATGGCAGTTGCTCGCAACCAGTCATTTATCTAATTCTGTGGGGGATGAATATGCTGAAATTTTTTTGGCAACAGGCTTAACGCAACATGCGGCAGAGCCAGAAGAAACAGAAGACCTGAAGTTAAAAAAAGTATCGTTACAGGAAGCTTTTGCAATGATAGATGATGGCAGGATAACTGATAGCATATCTGTTATTGCTTTACAGAAAATACAATTGCTGATGCTACAGGGAAAATTATAACACATAGGTTGTTTAACACATAGGCACATAGGTAAGAATAAGGCCACATAGGTTGAGTACACATAAAACACGGATAAAGAACAAGCTACATGATTTCTATGTTTTCTTTTCTTAACTATGTTTCTATGTGTTCCAATTCTATTCTCTATGCGTTTTAAGAACTAATTTTACAAAATGGCTAAACAGGATTCATTGATAATAGGTCGCCAACCGTTGGTGGAGGCATTGCAGGGCGGACGCGTAATTGATAAAATACTGGTACAGAAAAATGCTTCAGGCGAAGCGATATCAGACATCAGGGCATTGGCAAAAGAATACAATGTTCCCATGCAGATGGTACCTGCTGAAAAACTGAATTATATGACCAAGGCCAATCACCAGGGGGTAATTGCTTTGGCCGCATTGGTGGTATACAAAAGCCTGAAAGAAGTAATTGATGAAGTGTTGGCGAAAGGCGAAATCCCGCTGTTTGTAATGCTTGACAGCGTAACAGATGTTCGTAATATTGGTGCCATCGCACGCAGTGCCCATTGCTGTGGAAGCCACGGAATTATTATTCCTGATAAAGGGGTAGGGGCTTTAAACGAAGAAGCCATGAAGAGCAGTGCAGGCGCGTTGGAACATATTAATATTATTCGTGTAAACAGCTTGATTAAAGCAGTAGATACATTGCATGAAAAAGGCATCAGCGTTTTTACAAGTGATATGAAAGCCGACACAAAACTATTTGACCTGCCTTTAAAAGAACCTTGCTGTATTATAATGGGCAATGAGGAACGTGGCGTACAACCTTTTTTAGCAAAAGCGGCTGACCAATATTTTACCATACCTATGGCTACCAAATTCGACTCGTTTAATGTTTCTGTGGCAGCGGGTATTATACTATATGAAGCAATGAAACAAAGGATGTTTTAACTATAAAAGCAAGATGGTAAAGGATGCTTTCACGTAAGGGGGCAGACTATATTTATCCTATGAAACGATTGTTTTTTCTATCCATATTATTTTGCGCTGTATTTAATTTTTCCTGTGTTAAGGCACAGGTTCAGCAGGATAACCTCCAGGAGCAAAATATTTTTTCTGCTGATGCATTTGCGCTGGTAAATAAAGGAAGTGCTGTAACAATATATGTTGACAGCACAGATGCACAGGTTGTAACTGTTGCTGCCAAAGCGTTTCAGCAGGATATTACAATGATAACTTCTGTTAAATCTTCACTTTCTTTTAATCAAAAAAATATTAATTCACTGCCTGTTATAATTGGCACTGTTAATAATATGCAATAGATATTGCTGCCATAAAAAAGTGTTTTATCAATTGGCGCAAGAAGGCAAACCAGAGCATTTGGGAATGATAAGTTATACCAACAATGAGGCGGATAAAAGGCTGGAAGATTATAAAGCAATCGCTATAAAGACAGAGACTTTATACAAAAAAATTCCTGCCCGTTTAAAAGATGCTTTTTATCAATTGGTAGTATATCCTGTAAAAGGTGCTTACCTGATGAACCAAAAAATACTGTTTGCAAAGCAAAGAATAGACCTGGCAAAACAGGGTAAAGAAGATGCGTTGCAATATGGCGCAAAGGCAGAAGCTGCTTATAAAGAAATACAAAGTATAACAGCAACTTACAACAAAACAATTGCAGGTGGTGAATGGGATGGAATGATGAGTTGTCACCCACGCAATCTTGAAGTGTTTAAGATGCCTAAAATAGCTACCAAACAAATTGGTTGACAGTTGCATAAATGCACCTGCAAATCCCATGATTGAGCGTAAAAAACCTGTTATTATTTCAGCAGCTGCTTATACTAAAAAGCAGGATGCAGGCAATGGTTTAATAATAGCTTTTGATGGTTGTACCGCTTCTTCTTTTAACACATTTAATGCTTCTGCACCGTTTAAACTTTTAATCACATGGTATTTTTTACTGAGATCCTCAGCAACAAAATCAAGCATTTCTTCATTGTCTTCAACTAATAATGTGGCAGGTTTCATATCAATTTTTTATGGGCCTAATAACCGTTTCTTGTTCCAAAATTAAACTCATTATCCTGGTGTATGGGTAATGAAAGTGAAAATACAATCATGCCATGTTCTGGTTCTTTTAAACATAACTCACCCTTGGGCAATTGCGCCAGTGATCTTGAAAGAGCAAGGCCAATGCCTGTGCCTTTTTGCTTTTCTGTTGCCTTTAACCTAAAGAATGGTTCAGATATTTTATCACTCATTTCAGTAGGAATAATAAAGCCATCATTCTTAATGTACAGGGTTAAAAACTTATCCCTTTCATTCGCTGGCAGTAAATGTATATGCACCTTGCTAGCGGCATATTTTACTGAGTTACTGAAGATGTTGTAAAGTATTTTATTAAAAGCATCAAGATCAACATAAGCATACACATTTTGAGCAGGCATATTAAGTGTAAACTGAATATTTTTTTGTTCACTCAAAGGCTTAAAACTGTTGCAGGTATCTTCAAGTAATTCGTTGATATTGGCGGTCACAAAGCTTAGGCTGAAGCCGTTAATTTCTGTTTGCCTGAAATCAAGCAACTGGTTGGTAAGATCAATAAGGCGGTTTGTATTGCGCTCCATGATCTTTAAGTTATTGATGATATCAGGATTGTCTGCTGACTTTTTTATCACCTTTTCAAGCGGTGCGCTGATGAGTGTTAAAGGAGTTTTTTCTCGTGTGCCACATTGGTAAAGAAGCCAATCTTGGCCTCATAAATTTCTTTTTCTTTTGCCGTTTCAAGCATTTCAAATTTTCGTTTATTCTTTGCTTCAACGTTTTTGTGGTACAGGTAAACAAAGTACCAAATCAAAAAAATTATGGCCAATATGTACAAAGCGTGGTAATTTCAAAGTATTTGTTAGTGTTATACATATCCAGCTTTTGCTGTGCCTCTTCATATTTAAAAAGCGTAAAACCCATAATAAACCACAGCCTGCCTTTGGCATCCATGCCCACCTCGCGAATAGGGTTGTTGGCTGATACTTTTAAAAGTGTAAAACTTTCGTTTAGTGCATTATACTTGTATAAACCACGTTCTGTGCCTAATTTACAGTTATTGTATCTGTCAAATAGGTGTTGTTTGGCTGAAGAAATTTTAAATAATAAACACCAGCTTGAGCTGCTTTAAATTTATAAGTAGTTTGCCCGCCAAGTAAAATGTCAGTACATGCGCAACCCTCATACTTTGCTTTTAAACTTATTGTTGTAGTGCTGCCACTTGAAGTTGCTTCTAAACTTTCAAATTTTCCACAACCGTTATTTAAATAGTAAGAAACAATTAAATCAGTTTCTTGATTTACAGATACAATACTTGGTGTAGCAATTTTAGTTACTTGGGCTGTAGAGTAAAAGAAACATTTATTCTCTTGTTCTTCTTTGGCACAACTTTCAAATAACAAAATATTGGTAATAGCTAGTATGGATGTAGTAAATTGTTTTTTCATCATTTAAAGTTTTTTATTTTTGACTGTTAATACGTTCATTTCATTGCAACCTTGTTTATATTTTTATATAAACAAGCAGTAAAAACTATTTGCAATCGTTTTTTGCATTGTTAGCGTAGCAACACATTTATCCCTTAGGTGCGCAAAATTTTTTCCATCTTCCTGCCTTTTGCCAACTCATCTACCAACTTGTCAAGGTACCTTACTTGTTGGGTTAAAGGGTTCTCAATTTCCTCTATACGGTATCCACAAATTACCCCTGTTATCAGTTTTGCATTTGGGTTTATTATAGCCTGTTTAAAGAACGTTTCAAACGTTACTTTTTCTTTTATCAGTTCCTGCATTTTGTCATTATCAAAGCCTGTTAACCATGTTATCACCTGGTGTAATTCTTCTTTTGTTCTGCCTTTCTTCTCTACTTTTTCAAGATACATAGGATACACAGAGGCAAAAGTTAGTTTTGCTACACGCTGGTTGTGTGTGTTGGTAGTATTCAATGATTTATCTTTTAAATGTTCCTATTTTTTAGACCATGCGATATTCTACTGAATCCTGTTAAATGCTCACTTACAGTATTAAATTAAATAAGCGCATGATCTGATGTATTTAGGTGAGTGAAAGTAAATATCAAAAAAATTATAAAACAATAAAAAAGCGGCAACCATATGATTGCCGCTTTTTCGTTTAATTTTTTTATAAACTAAAGGGTACTAACCCATATTATGAAACACTTTGTTTACGTCTTCATCCTGTTCCAGGCGCTCAATAAGTTTACTAATATCCTCAGCCTGTTCATCACTTACAGGAACCATGGTGGTGGGTATCCATTCCAGTTCTGCACTTAAAGGTGTAATGCCTTTATCTTCCAACGCTTTTTGCAGGTTGCCAAAGTCAGTGAAAGCGCAACGTAATACCAATATTTCAGAGCCATCATCGTTGATGCTTTCGCCAAGCTCGTCTAAACCGTGGTCAATTAACTCCAGCTCTAAATCGTCCATACTTAAACCAGCAGGGTTTAGCTTAAAGCTGCCTACTTTTTTAAATTGAAAACTTACACTGCCACTATTACCTAATGCACCGCCTCCTTTATTAAAATGACTCTTCACGTTTGCAACGGTACGCACGTGATTATCTGTTGCTGTTTCAACCAATAAGGCCACACCATGCGGTGCATAACCTTCATATAATATTTCTTCGTAGTTGGCAGTGTCTTTACCCATGGCCCTTTTAATAGCCGCTTCTACACGGTCTTTAGGCATACCAACACTTCTTGCATTCTGGTAGCAACGGCGCAGTGCGGGATTGGTAGCGGGGTCGGGGCCACTGGCTTTAACCGCAATTACAATTTCTTTACCAATACGGGTAAACTGTTTGGCCATCCTGTCCCAGCGGGCAAACATGGTTGCTTTTCTAACTTCAAAAATCCTTCCCATTTATATTTACTTTAGGTATGTTTCTTTTTTGGGTGACGGGCAATGGTACTGCTATGATACATCGTTGCGTCGCACACTTGTACGGTTTAATACTTTATTGTGCTTTTTTTGAACCACGAAGGCAGAAAGAATTAGAAGGGTCACTAAGTTCTTGTAACATTCCGCAAAATCTTCGTGCAACTTTTTTCCTTCGTGATTTGGTGGTTCACATTAAAGAGCGGCGGCAAAAATAAGGTACTTGCTGCTTATCATCAACCCATAAAAACAGCCGCACTTTTTGTGGTGCGGCTGTTTTATAATTTGGTATATAAAAGGTTATTTAATCTAATTTACCAGGGTTACGAAGTTTGCTGTGTTTTTGGCTGTAACCAAAATAAATTACAAACCCGATAGCCAACCAGCCGCCTAAACGTGCCCAGTTCGTCCAACCTAATCCGTAGATCATAGCACCACAAACAATGATACCCATAATTGGTACAAAAGGCACCCATGGTGTTTTAAATTCTCTTTTTAGTTCAGGATTGGTTTTACGTAATACTATTACTGCAACGCAAACAAGCATAAAAGCGAATAAGGTTCCAATACTGGTCATATCACCCACAATATCACCTGGTACAAAGGCTGCAAACAATCCTACAAGAATTAAAATGAATAAGCTTGCTTTATAAGGTGTTTTGTATTTAGGATGTATCGCACTGAAGGCTTTTGGTAATAAACCGTCATGGCTCATAGAATAGAATACCCTTGACTGGCCCAAAAGCATTACAAGAATTACTGAAGAAAAGCCGCCTAAAATAGCTACGGTAACCAGTTTGCCCAACCATCCATAACCAATCATATATTTATTGATCGCAAATGCTACAGAAGCTTCTTTACCTGAAGTCCTGAAATCTTCTGTACTTGCTACGCCTGTTAAAACGTGTGCAAAAAGAATATATAGAACCGTACATATAGCAAGAGAACCTAAAATACCAATTGGCATATCTCTTTTTGGATTTTTTGCTTCCTGCGCAGCAGTGCTTACTGCATCAAAACCAATAAAGGCAAAGAATACCACACCTGCTGCACCAAGTATGCCCATAATTCCGCCAAAATTGTGCGAAATGTCCTGGCTGTCTTTATAAATAGAAGGTTCAGGAATATAAGGTGTATGGTTAACTGGGTTAATAAATTGCCATCCAAAAATAATAATCAGTATTACGATAGAAACTTTTGCAATAACAATGATGCCGTTTACTACAGCAGATTCTTGTGTACCTTTAATAAGCAACATGGTTAAAGCGCAAACAATAAACAGCGCAGGCAGGTTTATCATTCCATGCTGTAAACCATCTACAGAATGTTCAAACGGCGAGTGGCACCATTCATAGGGAATTGCTTTCCACCCAATAACATTTACCAATAAATTGTTCAGGTATTCGCTCCATGCAATACCAACAGTGGCCGCACCAACTGCATACTCAAGAATCAAATCCCATCCAATAACCCAGGCCACTAATTCGCCCATGGTTGCATAACTGTAGGTGTAAGCACTACCCGCAATAGGAATAGATGAAGACAACTCAGCATAACACAAACCTGCCAAAGCACAACCAATGGCGGCAACAATAAAACCTAAGGTAACGGAGGGGCCGGCATTTTGCGCAGCAGCAGACGCTGTTCTTACAAACAACCCTGCACCAATAATGGCACCAATACCCAACGCAATTAAAGAACCAGCAGTTAAGGTTCTCTTTAAGCCTTTCTCAGAATCTGAAGCTTCACTGATCAGTTTGCTAAGCGGCTTTTTTACAAATAAACTCATAAAGGGGTAGTTAAGTTTTTGTGATTTTTATACTTGGCAAAATAAACATTTATGGCTTTCAAAATTCATTTCTTTTAGCAATGGCATTTGCAGGTGTTTTAGGGTTAATGCTTATATTGCCGCACAATATAAGTTTGGTTTTTACATTCACATAATATATAAAAAATAGCCATAGGTTAATTTACTTTGCCAAATGCAAAACACGGATGCGGATATTATCTTTTGCATTTGGATTTTAAAGCATTACTATACTCTTATGTATGAATAAAAAAATAACCAGTTTAACCCTTGTCGTGTTTCTTGCCGTTTTAAGTATTGTACACCTGCTTAAGTTGAAATTTAATGTTGGCATGCCTGATATGGTATTGCCTGCCATACGCTGGGTGTTTATTGCTGTACTATTTTATTACGGTTTATTAAAGAAAAATCTTACTACCTGGATATTAGTAGCCATGGTAATTGGAGTAGAAATAGGGATTGATTTTCCTGCTTTTGCCCCCAACCTCCAGTTTTTAAGCAAAATATTCCTTCGCTTAGTTAAAACCATTGTGGCGCCTTTATTATTTGCAACACTTGTAGTGGGTATTGCAGGCCATTCAAACCTTAAACAAGTAGGCCGCATGGGTTGGAAATCACTACTTTATTTTGAGGTGGTAACAACAATGGCATTGCTGATAGGATTGTTTTTTATTAACATCACCAAAGCGGGTGTTGGCATCATTGTACCTGCGGCACTGTTAAAAGAATTGCCTGAAACCAAGGTGAAGACCTGGCAGGACCATATTATTGATATTTTTCCTGAGAATATTATTAAATCTATCTACGAAGGCAATGTTTTACCTATTGTGGTTTTTAGCGTGGTATTTGGTATTGCGCTGGCTTTGCTGTCAGAGCACCGCAAAAAGCCCATGCTTGAATTTGCAGAAAGCCTTTCTGAAACCATGTTTAAGTTTACTAATATAGTAATGTATTTTGCCCCCTTTGGTGTGGGTGCAGCCATTGCTGTTACTGTTGGGCATTTGGGTGTAGATATTTTAAAGAACCTTTTGCTGCTGTTGCTCACACTGTACTTGGCGTTGATTTGTTTTATATTATTCATATTACTACCCATAGCTTTATTTATAGCAAAAGTGCCTGTTAAACAATTTATAACAGCCATCAGAGAGCCTGTATCTATTGCATTTGCCACCACCAGTTCAGATTCTGCTTTACCCAAGGCCCTCGAAAATATGGAAAGGTTTGGTGTACCACGTAAAGTGGTATCGTTTGTAATACCTACAGGATATACATTTAATTTAGATGGTACCACTTTATACCTTTCGCTGGCATCGGTATTTGTAGCACAGGCCGCAGGTATGGACCTTCCTTTTGGGCAGCAGTTATTTATAGGTTTATCATTAATGCTTACCAGTAAAGGTGTTGCTGCAGTGCCAAGGGCATCGCTGGTAATATTAATAGCCACAGCACAAACCTTTCATTTTCCGCTTTGGCCAATTATGGCTATTTATGGTATTGATGAACTGATGGATATGGCGCGTACTTCGGTGAATGTAATTGGCAACTGCCTTGCAAGCTGTGTTATTGCAAGATGGGAAGGTGAGTTTGATGATACAAAGGCATTGGCTTATGTTGCACACCCTGCTGTATAAAATGAACATTTGCAACTTTGTTAAAGAATGTTTATACAGTAGATTTGAAAAAATATGTTAAACATGAAATTTGAACGTATCTCAACAGACCCTCTGGTGATGACAGGCAAGCCTTGTATAAAAGGAACAAGGATTACGGTTGAATTGATTTTGGAAAGGTTAGGTGAAGGGGCAAGCATTGATTGGATATTAGAAGGCTACCCGCAAATTGTAAAAGATGATATACTACAGGCACTACAATACGCAAAAGCAGTTGTTTCATTACAGGAAATAGAAGAGGCAATAGCATGATTATCGCTGACGAATGTTTAGACAACAGGATTATTGCCGCATTGCAGAATAACGGATTTGTTGTTTATCCTGTTTACATTCATTCGCCAGGTTTGCATGATGCCGCCATCTCGCAGATATCAGTAGATGAAAACAAAATAATAATAACACAGGATAAAGATTTTGGGAAACTACAATTTAAAGGCGGTACAAAACATTTTGGGGTTATCCTTTTGCGATACCACTTTACCGAAATAGAAGCAGTGACGCAACTACTCGTCAATTTCCTGAACAATAATTCTGCCGCACTTGCCAATTATTTTACCGTAATTACGCCACAAAAAATACGCACAAGAATACTTCCGCAGTTGTAGCTAAAAGACAAGGATATAACAATAGTAAATCAGAACTTCAACCATCAGCTTTTAAAAATGAAAAATTTTATTTACGCAGTTTTATTTTTTTTGTCCATACCTGTTTTGGGCTTTTCACAAAGCGATTCACTTAGCCTTAAAATTGTAAACCAGTACGAATCTGAAATTCCGGTTGCAAAAATTATCGTAATTGGTACAGGCAAAGAATATGAAACGGACTTGCAGGGTAATGTAACTATTGCTTCAGCAAAAACCGATTCTATAAAAATCATCAAGCGTGATTATGATGCCGATGCCATATCACTTATTGCCATACAAAAAAACAATATCATAGCCGTAAACAAAAGCTTTACCTGGAAGGATTTGCTTACCCCCATGTTTTACATTATTAATGGTGGTTTGTGGTTGATGCTCTTCATCATTTTTGCCGAAACAGGATTACTGGTTGGTTTCTTTTTTCCTGGTGATTCTTTGCTTTTTGTAGCGGGAATCTTTAGTGATAAACTGGCGGCCTCTTTTTACGATACAGGCAACAGCTTTTTAAATCTTTTAATGGTGATTGCTTTAACCGCCATTGCGGGAATTTTAGGTAACGCAGCAGGCTACTGGTTTGGTAAACGAATTGGCCCAACCATGTTCCACTGGAAAGACAATCTTATTTTTAAACAAAAATACCTGCACCAGGCGCATGATTTTTATGAAAAGCATGGCGGTGGGGCTGTAGTGTTTGCAAGGTTTGTACCCATTGTAAGAACTTTTGCACCTATTGTTGCGGGTATTGTACAAATGGATCAAAAGAAATTTACCTTCTTTAATATTACTGGCTGTATAGCATGGGTAGCAAGTATGCTGGCGGGCGGTCATTATCTTGATAAATTCTTTTTAGAACACTATCATTTTGATATTAAAAAACACCTGGAAGTAATTGTAATTGGTATTGTTTTAATAACCACAGCACCTGTAATAATAAAGCTTGTTTTTGGAAAAGTAAAACCATCCGTAACTCCAGTAAAATAATAACGATTACGCTGCCATGAGAAATAAAGAATACGGCATTTTTTCACTCCCAGTTATTGTAGGCGCATTAGGTTTTTTTGTAGATATCTACGATTTATTACTGTTTAGTATTGTGCGTAAAAAAAGCCTGGCAGACCTTCATGTTCCTGACGCTCTTGCAAAAGAATTTGGTGAAAATGTAATAAGCTGGCAAATGCTTGGCCTTGTGGCAGGCGGCATTTTATGGGGAATGCTGGGCGATAAAAAAGGCCGTAAAAGTGTACTCTTTGGTTCCATATTATTGTATTCCCTCGCAACTATTGCCAATGGTTTTGTAACTGATGTAAATCAATATACCTGGCTGCGTTTTATAGCAGGGCTTGGCCTTGCAGGCGAGCTTGGTGCAAGCATTACACTAGTAGGCGAGATGCTTCCTAAGGAAAAAAGGGGCATTGGCTCTGCCATTATTGCAACCAGCGGAGTATTTGGTACTATTGCCGCTTACTTTGTATATGACCTCAGCGATAACAACTGGCGTTTGTGTTATTATATTGGTGGCACCATGGGGCTGCTGTTGTTGTTTATGCGGGTGAGAATTTTGGAAAGTAGTGTGTACGATGCCGCTAAAAATGCAGACCTTAAAATGGGCAGTTTTTGGATGCTGCTGAATAACCGTGAACGTTTTTTCCGTTACCTGAAAGCCATATTAATTGGCCTGCCCGTATGGTTTGTGATAGGTGTGATGATTAGTTTTTCAGATGAGTTTGCAAGGCGTTTTGGTATCGAAGGTTTTGATCAGCCAAAGTCGCTGATGCTGCAGTATGTGGCACTCGCCTTTGGCGATATGTTTGCAGGCATCTTTAGCAATTACATTAAAAGCCGTAAAAAAACACTTATCATTTATTATGGCATCCTCTCAATATTTATTGCATTATTTTTTGTTTTAAAAGGCGGCGGCAATGCTGCCAATATGTACCTGTTGTGCATGGGGCTTGGCTTTGGCTCAGGCATTTCTGTATTGTATATTACCATGAGTGCCGAGCAGTTTGGCACTAACTTAAGGGCAACTGCTGCTATATCTATTCCAAATATGGTACGTGGCTTTTTGCCATTGATATTGCTATTATTTAAATTTTTACGCGGGCCAGGGATGTTGAACAATTATGTTACTTCAGCATGGGTAACGGGTATTGTGGTACTTGTTACGGGTTTTATCTCAGTGCTTTATACTAAAGAAACTTTTGGCAAGGACTTAAATTTTGTTGAACGCTAACTATAACGCTTTTATGAACCAGCAAAAAACATTTGGCATTATTTCATTACCTGTTATTGTTGCAGCCCTTGGCTATTTTGTAGACATTTACGACCTGCTGCTTTTTACCATTGTACGTGAACCAAGCCTTGGAGGTTTGGGTGTTATTTTAACTGATAAAGTTGCCGTGCTTGCAGCAAGTGCAACTATCATTAACTGGCAAATGGTGGGCCTTTTAATTGGCGGTATTTTATGGGGAACGATAGGCGATAAACGCGGAAGGTTAAGTGTATTGTTTGGTTCTATTGCCATGTATTCAGTTGCCAATTTTGTTACGGGCTATGTGCAAACCGTTGAGCATTATGCATGGGCCAGGTTTGTGGCAGGTATTGGCCTTGCAGGCGAACTTGGTGCAGGTATTACGCTTGTGAGTGAACTGTTGCCAAAAAACAAGCGCGGGATAGGAACTTCATTGGTGGCAGGCATCGGATTGTTTGGTGCAGTGTTCGCATATTTTACCTACAAGTTTACTCAAGACTGGCGTTTGTGTTATAAAATTGGTGGTGGCCTTGGTGTTGGTTTGTTGCTGCTGCGCATCTCTGTGGTTGAAAGTGGCATGTTCCATCAAACAAAGCAGCAGGATGTACAGCGCGGTAATTTTTTTATGTTTTTTACCAACGCCCATCGTTTCAAAAAATATATTGTGGCTATTTTAATCGGCTTGCCTACCTGGTATGTTATAGGCGTGCTGGTAAATTACAGTAACCGTTTTGCCAAAGAGTTTTATGGCGATAATAAAATTGAAAGTGGCAAGGCCATTATGTTTGCTTATGTTGGCATCGCCTTTGGCGATATTGCTATTGGCCTTGTAAGCCAGTATTTTAAAAGTAGGAAAAAGGCTTTGTTGAGTTTTTATATTCTCTGCATGGCGTCACTGGTATTGTTTTTCAGCAGCTTTACCAACAGCGATGAAAGGGTGTACCTTGTTTGTACATTGCTTGGTTTTTCTACAGGTTTCTGGGCCATTTTTGTAACTATGGGTGCAGAACAATTTGGTACCAATTTAAGGGCTACGGCAGCAACCACCATCCCCAATATGGTACGTGGCGCATTGCCATTAATCAATTTAATGTTTCTTGATTTATTTCAAAAAAGCTGGGGTTGGAACCTTACCAAAAGTGGTATAATTACAGGTATTATTGTGATGGCAATTTCTTTAATAGCTTTCAATTTTACAGAAGAAACTTTTCATAAAGATTTGAATTATGTAGAAGAATAAAAATGGAACTGTTTTCTTAGAAGCTTTATTAGAAAAGCGTAATAGTAAGTTAGTGTATGAATAACCTTCTCTTTTTGGGTAGACCGCTATAGGTTATTACCTTAAACCTGTTTCAATTTTACGGAGCTGGTTCATTAAGTTAATCAATACATCTTTTAGCTTTTTTACTGTCGCCATTTCAGGGGCATACGATTTTGCATTTATGCTTCCTGCGGCAAGTGTGGCCGCGGCCACTGTGCGGAAATTACGAGCTACTTTTTCCATCAACTGTGTTTGGTTGGTTACTTTTATTACACCAGTATCTTTATACAATCTAATTATCAGTGCCAGTTGTGGCACTGATAAGGTAGTAGCTATTGGGTCGGTATTATTGCTGTTTGTTTTTTGCAGCGGAACGATGAATGCCATTTGGTGTTTCTTTTCCAAAAAATAAATTTCCTCTTCCAGCCATTGTGAAAGCTGATTGCGTATGTGCGTGCTGCCGTTGTATAGTGCCATGCCCGGCTTTAGAAAAACCTGGTTTACTTTTTTTCTGTACCACTGCAGTTTCTCAAGCATTAGCGGCAACTCATGCATTGCGTTTACTGCTTTAGCTACCAAGCGGGTAAGATAATTAAGAAAGTTGTAGCAGTTGAAGTTTAAATAAATCATTGTTTCTAAAAGGGTACACAAACAGTTTCCGGCAGGGGGTGTATTCTGAAGGAAGAGCAATTTGAAAATGGGGGAATTGAAGATGGTGGAAAAGGTAAAGGCTTATAAAACGTGTAAGGTAATTAGAAGTGTTTTGTGCATATGCCCGATGTTGCAGAAGTAGTGATTCCTCTACGTGAAATAAAATTACGCTGATTAAGTAGCGACTGCTTTTTACTGTATCTGCAAGTACCATATAATGATAACCCATGCAGGTGAAAAATTTATTTGATACACTAACAAGAAGGAAGATATATTTGCTAAATTATTTAGTATTATTCATGAGTTATTATGCCTGTATCCAAAGCCGATATTATTGCCCATTTGCAGAAGAATATTCTGTTGCAGCAGGCAAGGCCGGTACTGCGTTCAGCGGATAATGCTATTGACCTGGGGCCTATTAATGCTTCGTTTCCCTTGGGTAGTTTTCCTACAGGTGCCATCCATGAATTCTGTTGTGCCACACCAGAAAGTGCCAGTGCCTCTGCCGGGTTTATTGCAGGCATTACCGGTAGGCTGATGCGTACAGGTGGCGCCTGTGTGTGGATCGGTCCCCGCCAGAACATCTTTCCCCAAGCCCTTGCGGCCTTTGGCATCCCGCCCGAAAAAGTAATTTTTATTCACCTGCCAAAAGAAAAAGACCAGCTCTGGGCCATGGAAGAAGCCCTTAAATGCAGTGGCCTGGCTGCCGTAGTGGCAGAAGTGCCTGACTTAAGTTTTATGGCTTCGCGGCGGCTGCAACTGGCTACGGAACAAAGCAGGGTAACAGGTTTTATCCTGCGTACAGGTAACAGGGCAATGGGTACCAATGCCTGTAGCGGCCGCTGGAAAATAACATCAGCCCCTGGTCTACCTCAAGAGTGGTTGCCAGGGCTTGGCTTCCCCCGCTGGAAGGTAGAACTGCTGCGCGTACGCAATGGTAAACCAGGTGTATGGCTGATGGAATGGGCAGCCGGCCGTTTAAGTGAAGTGGCAGTACTATGTGAAATTGAATACCAAAGAAAAGCGGTTTAATATGGGCAAACGCTTTGTAACGATATGGTTGCCTCATTTAAAGACCGACAGGTTTGCCCGAAGCAATACTGCCCTGAAGGCTATACCCTTTGCATTGGCATTGCCCGACCACGGGCGTATGGTAGTAACGGAAGTGAATGCTTTGGCACAGGCGAAAGGCATATATGCAGGTATGGTGGTGGCAGATGCAAGGGCATTGCTGCACGGGCTACAGGTATTGGATGATAAACCGGGGCTTGCAGAGAAAATACTGCATGGGCTTGCTGAATGGTGCATACGCTATACACCTGTGGTTGCCATTGATTTGCCGGAAGGGCTGGTATTTGAGGCTACAGGCTGTGCGCATTTATGGGGTGATGAAACAAAATACCTGCGGGATATTACCAATAGGCTGCATAAACTTGGCTATACCGTGCAGGCAGCCATTAGTGATACCGTTGGTTGTGCATGGGCTATGAGCAGGTATAGCAGGGGGATGTCAATAGTTGCCACGGGTGAGCAAATGGATACCCTGCTGCCTTTGCCTGCGGCGGCATTAAGACTGGAACCTGGGCTTACAGAACGTTTACAGAAACTGGGCTTGCGGCAGGTAAAGGATTTTATAGGAATGCCAAGGCAATCACTACAACGTCGCTTTGGTCCATCCTTGCTGAAACGGCTTGACCAGGCACTGGGTTATGAAGCAGAATTTTTGCAACCGGTACAACCTGTGGAACCTTACCAGGAAAGGCTGCCCTGCCTGGAACCCATCATTTCATTGACAGGTATTGAAATAGCGCTGCAGCGTTTACTGGAAACGGTATGCGGCCGTTTGGCCAAAGAACATAAAGGGTTGCGGGTGGCGGTATTTAAAGGTTTTCGTACCGATGGCAAAATTGAAAAGATAGAGATAAGCACCAACCACCCTACCCATAATACCACCCACCTGTTTAAACTGTTTGAGCTGAAGTTTGAGCGGTTTGAACCCGCCATGGGGATCGAGGTTTTTGTACTGGAAGCGCAGAAAGTGGAAGAAGTAACACCGGTACAGGTAAAGCTGTGGCAAGCTTCGCAGGGACTGGATGATATGCAGCTCTCTGAAATGCTGGACAGGCTTAGTACCAAGTTTGGCGGCGGCCATGTACAGCGCTTTTTACCGGATGAACATTACTGGCCGGAACGGTCTGTAAAGCAGGCTGTATTGCTTACAGAACAACCTGCCACGCCATGGCCTGCGGGTAAACAAAGGCCGGTACAATTACTTGCAACACCGGAGCCCATTGAAGTGACCGCACCAGTGCCCGATTACCCACCTATGAACTTCCGGTATAAAGGAAAGTTGCATACCATAAAACGGGCGGATGGGCCGGAACGCATAGAGCAGGAATGGTGGATTGAGGATGGCCAGCACCGGGATTATTACTGTGTGCAGGATGAGGAAGGAAACAGGTACTGGCTCTTCAGGCTGGGGCATTATGATGCAGCGAAAACTTATGGCTGGTATTTGCATGGATTTTTCGCATGAGACCCCCGGAAGGGGCATACTAATGGAACACTGATTGAACGGATTGAGCTGATGAACACAGATAAGAAGAGATGCATGATTTGAGAATGATGGCCACGGATTGTGCGAATTGCACGAATGAACAAAGTTTATGGGCTATACAGAATTACAGGTAACAACAAACTTCAGTTTTCTCACAGGTGCATCGCATCCTGAAGAGCTGGTGGAACATGCTGCCGTGCTTGGTTATACTGCTATTGGCATTACAGACCGTAATACACTGGCAGGCATTGTACGTGCCTATGCTGCGGCCAAGAAAAAAGGCATCCGCATTATTGTGGGCTGCCGCCTTGACTTAGCCGATGGTTTTAGCCTGCTGGCATACCCCGTAAACAAAGAAGCGTACAGCAGGCTTAGTAACCTGCTGACCCTTGGCAACAGGCGCACAGAAAAAGGCAAATGCTTGTTGTATAAGGAAGATGTGTACTTGCATGCAAAAGATATGAAACTGGTACTGTTGCCACCTGCTGAACTGAACAACCTGTTTGATTTTGAAGATGGGTTTAAGCAATGCGCCAAAGAATACAGGGACAGGCTTGAAGGGAATTTGTACATCGCTGCTACCCGTTATTACCAGGGCAATGATGCCAAATACCTGTACCGGTTATCTCAGCTATCTCTAGAACTCCTGGTACCGCTGATCGCTACCAATGACGTGCATTACCATGACCATGGGCGGAGGCAGTTGCACGATATTGTGACCTGCATCCGTGAAAAATGTACCATCTATACGGCAGGCTTTAAACTGCACCCCAATGCAGAACGTTACCTGAAACCCATTGATGAAATGCAGCGGCTCTTCAGGCAATACCCTTCTGCCATAGACAGGGCGCAGCAAATAGCGGATGCCTGTACTTTCTCTTTGGATGAACTGAAATACGAGTACCCGGTAGAGATTACCAGCGAAGGTCGAACACCTTTGGAAGAACTTGAAATGCTTGCATGGCAGGGTGCAAGGGAACAGTTTGGTGAAGCGGTGCCGGAAAAAGTAACTGCTGCCATACACCATGAACTGAAGTTTATTAAAGAGATGGATTATGCCGCTTATTTTTTAACGGTGTATGATATTGTTCGTTTTGCAAGGTCACAAAACATCCTTTGCCAGGGCCGTGGTTCTGCTGCCAATTCCACCATCTGTTTTTGTTTGGGTATCACTTCTGTAAACCCTACCAAGTTTGACCTGCTCTTTGAACGTTTTATCTCTTCTGCACGCAATGAACCACCAGACATAGATGTTGACTTTGAACATGAACGCCGTGAAGAAGTAATGCAATATGTGTTTAACAAGTATGGCCGTGAACGTGCAGCCATTGTAGCTACCGTAACACAGCAGCACCAGAAAGGTGCCATACGCGATGTAGCAAAGGCCATGGGTTTATCCGTAGATACCATCAACTGTTTGTCGGGAGCTATATGGGAATTTACCGATGAATGGTTTGAAGGCAAACGCATAGAAGAACAGGGGTTAAACCCTGGTGACAAGCACCTCCGTAAGGTGCTGGACCTTACCCGCCAGTTCATGGGCTTTCCCCGGCAATTGGGGCAGCATACGGGCGGCTTTGTGATCACCAACGGCAAGCTAAGCGACCTCTGCCCTATACTGAATGCCCGCATGGCAGACCGCACCTGTATCGAGTGGAACAAAGACGATATAGATGCACTTGGTTTTATGAAAATAGATGTGCTGGCACTGGGCATGCTGACCTGTATCCGCAAATGTTTTGATCTTGCAAGGGACAGTTACGGGATGCAGTTTACACTGGCCAATATACCGCAGGATGATGCCGCAGTGTACGAGATGATCTGCCAGGCGGATACCATTGGCGTGTTCCAGATAGAGAGCCGTGCGCAGCAGAGCATGTTGCCCCGTTTAAAACCGCGTTGCTTCTATGACCTGGTGATAGAGGTAGCGATTGTAAGGCCTGGGCCGATACAGGGCGATATGGTGCACCCCTACCTGCGAAGGCGCAACGGGGAAGAGAAAGTAGAATACCCATCGCCTGAACTGGAAGAAATCCTCAAACGGACTTTAGGTGTTCCGCTGTTCCAGGAACAGGCTATGAAGATAGCCATTGTGGCCGCAGGGTTTACCCCTGCCGAAGCTGATGAATTGCGCCGCAGCATGGCCACTTTTAAACTGAAAGGTTTGGTATCGCAGTTTGAACAAAAGCTTATTACCGGCATGATGGCAAAGGGTTATACAGAAGAATATGCCAAACGTGTGTTCCGGCAACTGGAAGGCTTTGGCAGCTATGGATTCCCGGAAAGCCATGCGGCCAGCTTTGCCTTGCTGGTATATGTAAGTGCCTGGATCAAATGCTATTATCCTGATGTATTTGCCTGTGGTTTATTGAACAGTATGCCGATGGGGTTTTACCAGCCTGCACAGCTTGTTATTGATGCCAGGAAGCATGGCGTGAACGTACGTCCTGTAGACATTAACCATTCGTTATGGGACAATACACTGGAAGAAAAATCAGGCAATTATTGTGCTTTACGGCTTGGTTTCCGGCAGGTAAACGAGTTACGTGTAGAAGATATACAGGTGCTGGTAACTAAAAGGGGCAAGGGCTATGACAGCGTTAATGCCCTGCGTGGCACGGGGTTATCGCAGGCAGCACTGGAAAAGCTGGCAGATGCGGATGCGTTCCGCTCTGTAGGGCTTGACCGCAGGCAGGCACTCTGGGAAGTAAGCACCAAAGACAGGCCCGAGGCCATGTATGAAGGGCAGGTGGTGCAGGAAGCAGCGGCCAGCCTGCCGGTAATGAGTGAACCGGAACATGTGGTGCAGGATTATGCTGCCACGTCCCTGTCGCTTAAAGCACACCCTGTAAGCTTTGTACGTGAGAAGCTAAGCCAGTTGCATATACTGCCAGCAAAGGGGCTGGAAACAGCAAAGAATGGCGACCTTGTGCGAGTGGCAGGCCTGGTGCTTGTAAGGCAACGCCCGGGTACCGCGGGGGGGATTTGTTTTATGACCATTGAAGACGAAACGGGCTATGCCAACCTGGTGATATTTGCCCACTTGTTTGAAGCGTTCCGCAAAGAAATACTGCAATCAAAACTTATTATGGTGGAGGGGCATTTACAGGTGTCGGGCAAAGTGGTGCATGTGGTGGTGCACCGTGCTTTTAATTTTACCAAACTGCTGCGGAACCTTACTGCATCACAGAAGGAAGAGCTGCCACTCCTGACCTTATCAAGGGCAGACGAAAAGATGATACCGCCGGGGGTAAACAAACGCAGCCAGGTAAGGGAAACCGCAGGGGATAAGGTGATACCGGGGGCGAGGAATTTTAAGTAGAGGGATGGACGGCCGTTTACCGACGACCGATGACCGAAGGAAGAGGGATGGAGATTGCTTCCTGCGTTGCAATAACGGGGCGTAATTTGACTGATGCCACTAATGAAACGAATGGCACGAATGAGGAAGGACGACCGTAGACTGGCTGCGGCGAGGTGTTGGCAGGATTTCACGCAAAGGGGCAAAGAAGGCGAAGAAACAAGGTGCTTCACGCGGGGCGTTGAAGAGGGGGTTTCGCGCAGATGGCGCGGATGAGCGCAGAAGATGAAGGACGGTTTCACGCAGAGGCGCAAAGAATGTAAAGAAACAAAGGGGCTTTACGCTACGCTTTGAAGAAGGGGTGGCTCGCGGAAAACGCAGAAATCGCGGAAGAAGAAGGACGAGCGATTATCGTTAACCGTCGACCGAGAAGCCTAAACTGGTTCGCGCAGATGGCGGGGTGCTGGCCGGGTTTCGCGCAGATGGCGCGGATGAGCGCAGAAGAGGAAGGAAGGTTTCACTCAGAGGCGCAAAGAATGTAAAACAAAGGGGCTTCACGCTACGCTTTGAAGAAGGGGTGGCTCGCGGAACACGAAGAAGGCGCGGATGAGCGCAGAAGAGGAAGGACGGTTTCACGCAGAGGCGCAAAGAATGTAAAGAAACAAAGGGGTTTCACGCTACGCTTTGAGGAAGGGGTGGCTCGCGGAACACGAAGAAGGCGCGGAATGGCTGGGGCGCGGTGCTGGCAGGGTTTCAGGCAAAGATGCAAAGGGGAAATGCAGGCCACTTCGTTCCTCGTGGAGACGGAGGAGTAGGCTTCACGCGGTGCGTTGAAGAGGGGTTTCACGCAAAGGGGCAAAGAAGGCGAAGAAACAAAGGGGTTTCACGCTACGCTTTGAAGAACAAGTGGCTCGCGGAACACGCAGAAGGCGCGGAATGGCTGGCGCGCGGTGCTGGCAGGGTTTCACGCTAAGGGGCAAAGAAGGCGAAGAAACAAAGGGAATCAGGAAAAGCCAAGTTGGTAAGGGTTTTTAAGCTATAGGCGGTGGTAGACAAAAGAGAAGACCTTATTGCTTTTAGAATAGTGTTATTTAAGTCCTGTTGTTTATTGTTTTTGGTAATTAAAATAATTTTAAAATATTTTTTGCCAAAATAAAATTTTCCTTATTTTAGCAGAAGGGATTCGCAAATTCCTTAACCAAATTTAAACATTTCTGCTGTGAGCCATCACTTTAAACAACTGCATGTATTTTCTTTCATCAATGAAAATGCCATCCATTAAACAGCTTTACATTCATTTATGGTTTCCAAACCTGTCAGGATTGTGTACTGCGGGTATTCATTTAAAAAGCTGGCCTTTCTTTTAATTGTTTTTATAACATCTGGCATTTGTCTTTATGCCAACAATGCGGGTAATCCTGTTACGGGCAGCCCATATACTGAGTATAAAGGAAAACTGCGTGTTTTTAAAGCGATGCCTTTGCGTTTTAACAATATTGGTAAACAACTGGAATATACAAGGAAACAGTTGATGGAAGGTGAGGATTCGGCAAGGGCCTATGTGAAGGGGTATGAGAGGATGGTGGTGGATGATTATACAGTAACAGGTAATTTATATGTTTCTACCGCCAATGCGACAGGCGGTGGAATTGTGTTGGCGGATGACGGGGATATTGTTGATATGAATGATGGTTATGCGGCTATGCGCTTTAGCCAGGGGGTACGTATTTATTCAGCTAATCGTCGGGGAAGCCCAGTAATAAATCTGCAGAGTGATGGCTATATATGGACGTCAGTTTATGGCTACCTTCAGGATGGCTTCCTGCGTGCAACAGGAAGTACAAGCCAAAATATTGACGGCATTAAATATTTTTATTCCCACAAGGGGAATGGGGTTTACCTGCAATCTACATCAAGTGCGGGTGTACAGGCATTTTCGTCTGATGGTGGTGCAGCATTCATGTCTTTTCACCGGGCAAACCAATATGCAATAAATATGGGGCTGGATCCTGATAATGTATTCCGGATCGGGGGATGGAGTGATGGTAATAATGTACGCATGGAGCTGGATGCTAATGGAGGTGCACGATTTAAAAAAATAAATATCAGCAGTGGTGGATCATCTCTAAATACAAATTTACAATTCAATGAGGGTTTAATAATTGAGGCAAAAACAGGTGGCAGGAGTACAACAAACGGTGCACAATTAGAGTTTGTAATTCCGGCCAATACTGATGGTAGCAATATGTGGGGACAAGCAAGGATTATAACGGTGGCTGGTAATACAGGGGATGGTAATGCAACTGGTAAAATGATTTTGGGAACGAGAAGACTAAATAAAGCTGAGTTACCTTATAATAACTGGTATTATGGTGATGATTTAACAATAGATGGCATCGGCAATGTTGGTATTGGTACAACTGACCCCAAAGCAGATGCGAAATTGCATGTTTCCGGGGCAGAGAAATCATTTGCTTTTTTTGGACCTAATCAATATGGTGCCAATTTATATGTAGGCGCTGGCGATAATAAAGCAACTGCTAATACGGGTCAGGTAGTTAGTACTAATGGCAATCTACACTTAGATGCAGGAAGCAGCAATAATATATACCTTGGTTACTATACAAAAACGAACACTTTTATAAATCCGTTGGGTGGTAAGGTCGGTATTGGTACAACAGAACCTGGAGATTATATGCTGGCAGTTAAAGGAGATGTGAAAGTGAAGAAACTGAAAGTTACTCAAACCGATTGGGCCGACTACGTTTTCGCCCCCACCTACAAATTGCTTTCCCTTTTTGAACTGGAAAATTACATTCATAAATACAAACATTTACCCGAGGTACCCTCTGCTGATGAAGTAGCAGGAGATGGGCTTGATGTAGGTGCTAACCAGGCGGTATTACTGAAGAAGATAGAAGAGTTGACGCTTTATGTGATTGAACAGGCAAAAAGAAATGATAAGCTGGAAGAAGTAAATAAGCATTTGTTAAACAGGCTTGATAAACTGGAAAAGAAAAATTAGTAATGAAAAAAATATTAACTACACTGCTTTTATTTATTGTATGTAAGGCATTTGCACAAAGCGATGGCTCCTTTAATACGCTACAGGCCAACCGTTTTTTACAAACGTCCGGGTTTCATGACCTAGCCACGGGAGCTACAGTTAGTACAAGTGGTGGTTTTCTTACCGGTGGCGGTCCACAGATTAAAACTTCAGACAGCAAATGGTATGGGATGGCCACAGGCGATTACATAACAATTGATGTATATCAATCCATTACTATCAGTTATTTCACTTTTGGTACATGGTTTAATAGTGACGGTAGGTTTATTCCTAAAGGGTATACGCTTTCTTATTCTAATGATAACATTACTTATACGAATGCCTTTGCGCCTGTTACTAATAACAGTTCTACTATTGTTTCTCATTATGTAGGTGCTACCGGCAGGTATTGGCGTTTAACAATTGACGCTTTTCAAGATGGATGGAGTGCTAATATCAGCGGAATACAATTGCTTAATGCCGGCTGGGGAGGAGCTGTAAACGGGAATTATTGGGGTAATAATTTCAATACAAGCAAAATTAGTTTTATGGGGGGAAATGTAGGTATTGGTGTTACCGATCCTTCAGCTATGCTTCATATTGCGGGTGGGATTAAAATTGGTAAAAACAGCAGTATCAATGTTGCAGACTACGGGCACAGCAGCGGAAATGACAACACAGTTTCTTTTGGACAGGGTGGAGGAACTATACAGGCCGTTAATTATTTTGAAGGGGCACACAATCATCAATATTTAGCCTTCACCACTCATCATGGTGGCACCAGCATAGGAACCAGAATGGTTATTGACAGGGACGGTAAAGTTGGAATTGGTACTACAACTCCTAATACGCATCTTCATATTAACGGTGGTGGTGCTAGGCTAAGGGTGCAAGAAAACAGCGGAAGTACTTCAACATACTTAACAGCTAATCAACTTTATACAACTGGCGGGGAATTACATCTTAACACATCAAGTACTGACAATGTTTTTATGGTTAAGGGCGGTGGTAATGTTGGTATTGGTACAACAGACCCAGGTGCCAAGTTAGATGTAAATGGTAGTGCAAATTTTAGTGGGAACATAGGAATGGGTTTTGGCAACGTTTCCAGTGCAAGATATTCTATAAATAGTTATACAAACTTGTTTTTAGGCGGAGGGATAAAGTACAATTTGAATGGCAACTATACAGCCATTGGCGATGGTGGATCTAATTATTGGTCTGCTATTAAAATGGATAGTAGGGGGGGCAATACGGGGGATATAACTTTTTACTCTAAAGAGTCGGCAGGTGGGGCAAGCTATGATATAACAGAAGCAGGGATGGATGGGTACGAGGTGGCAAGATTCCATAAGGGCAGTTTATTAATTGGCGCATCGGCAGCTTCCACATCTAATTACAAACTAGTGGTTCAAGGCACGATAGGTGCTACAAAAATAAAAGTTACCCAAACGGGATGGTCAGACTATGTTTTTGCCCCTACCTACAAACTACCCACCCTTACAGAAGTAGAAGCCTATATCAACAAATACAAACATTTGCCCGATGTGCCTTCTGCTGAAGAAGTAGCCAAAGATGGCCTTGATGTAGGTACGAACCAGTCGGTGTTACTAAAAAAAATTGAAGAGTTGACACTATATGTAATTGAACAAAGCAAAGAACTGAAAGTGCAGAAAGAAGAAATGAAAGCGCAGAAAGAAGAAATAAAAGCATTGAAAGACCGGTTAAAGATGTAATGCTGCAACATTGAAAACCGGGGTAACCAAAAAAGACTTAAACAAGAGCTTATGTTTAAATATATCACCGTACTGGTTTGTTCTTTTTGTTCCGCAGGTGCGGTGCAGTCGCAGGCCGTTGCCGATAGCACCGGCAACCTGCTGAAGGGGGCAGGCAGCATAAAAGGCCAGGCTTTTTCTGACGCTAAAAGTGTTGCTGCCGGTATCAGTGATACTGCATTGGGTGCTGCAAAAGGGCTACTGCCAGTTGCCGAATTTGCAGACCTTAAAAAGAAGCTGTTTGACAAGAACTCTTTTTTTAAAGTAAACAAACTGGGGGTTGAATTTAACAGCAGTTACCTAAGGGATACTACAGGCATTGCATTAGGTGCGTTCCGGAACCAGGATGTAATGATGGGTTATTCAGCGGAAGCAGGCATCAGTATTAATAATATGCCCTTTACGGTAGCCTTTAAAGAAAACAACAATGCTTACAGCTATTCTCAAAGCCCGCTGACTGACCTGTATAAATTTAATTTTGACCCGCAGAAATATGCTGACAACCTGAAGGCAAAAGTAAAAGAGAAACTGGCCCCTGAAGCTATTGCGGCTTCAACCCTTAAGCGTATCAATGCCATTAAGGATAATTATATACAGGCACTGAATAAGGATATTACTCATATAAAAAGCAGTATTACAGATTCATCTTCCCTGAAATTACCGGCTGATGTTACCAATATTGGTGATAAAGATATCAGCAGCCTGCAATCCAAACTGTTAACAGGTGCTGCTTTAGAAAAGTATAAGGCCAGTACCCTGCAAATACAGGAATTACTGCAAAAGCAGGATGTAAAAGCCCTTGAGAAAGACAGTGTATTTATTAAGGCAACGCAACATGTACAACAGTACCAGGCCCTGGAAAAAATCTATGACAGGGTATTGTACTGGCGTAAAAATTTCCAGGAAAATGCAGTAGTAAAAGAGCTTTCCAGTCACCTGCCTTTTACCAAAGGAAACTTTAAATCATATCTTGATAAGCCGGAAAACCTGAAACGTACCCTAGAGGACCATTTTAGCCTCAATGGGTTGCAGCAGCTGTTATTGAATGTTACCAAACTTGACCTTGGTCAAAACCCATTACAGGGTGCAGGACAATTTGCGCCTCAAAATCTTATGAATACCGGTATTAATACAGAGCTACAAACTTCTAAAATAGGGGCGGGCTTTACCTATGGTAAAAACAATACTACCAATAACCTGCTGCAGGGCGGTTTAACCAACCAGTTAACCAACGAATTCAGTAGTATGATGGGGCTGAAGTTAAGCCGTGGCAACGGGCGGGCTCTTAACCAGTCCGTTTCGCTTAATATGTTCAACTTTAATAACAGTGCACAAATGCTGAACGGGGCTTTGCCAGGGCAGGATGGTTTTTTGCCTACCCCGCAACATAAGGATGCTGTAATTACACTGCATCATGGGTTTCGTTTTAAAGGTGTTCATACTATAGAAGTAGACTTTTCTAAATCATTAGGTGCCTATGTAAATACTCTTTCGGCAGACAGCCTTCCTGAAAAGAATGATGCCACAGGCGCTTTATTAAGCAATAAAGGCCAGGCCAATTATGCTGTAGGTGTGGAATATAAAGGAAGGATATGGAACAGCGAGGTAAATGCCCATGTAAGAAATGTTGGGCTGGGGTACAATAACCCGGGTAATTACCTGTTGCGTAGGGGCGAAACTCAACTGGGGCTTGGATTCACCAAAACCTTCCTGAAGCGTAAATTGACTGTTAAGTACAGCGGCGATTACAGGAAACAGGATTTTGACCCTTCAAAGAATTACAGCTTCCGCACCATTGCCAATAAGACACAGGTGAACTACCGTATTAACCGTGGTAATAAAATAGGGCTTACCTACCAGCGAAGTGATTATTTAAGCAAATCGCCGGTAAGCAGTACTGCTGAAGGGGCCAATACCCGTTTGCAGGCTGATGGCAGTTATACCTTTAAATGGAAGGGTAAAACTGTTATTAATAATACAAGTATTGGTAAGCAGCAGTTTAATATGCCAATGTTTTCCACAGAGAATATCAAAAGCAATGCTTACCTGTTCTCGCATAATTCTTCCATAGTACTGAAAGAAAATATATTGTCGCTAACTGTACTTTCCAATAGTTCAGATTCAAAGGATTATTATTTCAATACTTCCATGCTTTCTTCTGAAATCAACTATTCGTACAAAGTGTTTGAGAAAGTAAGCCTTACCTCCGGTGCAGGGTATTATGCCAATTATGGCTGGAACAGGCAGGTAGGTGTTAGTCAGCAAATAAGCACTGTTTTTAATAAACTGAATGTTGATGTGCAGTTAGGCTATAAAAAAGCGGTACAGGTGATAAGGCCTGAATTTGCCAACCAGTTTGTTCTCAGTTCAACCATCAGGTACAACTTTTAAAATAACCGTATGCGTATAAAATATCTTCTTGTTCCATTACTGCTTGCTGTAAGTACCGGGTGTTTCAGCCAGTTGAATTTTGTGTTTTTGCCAGAAATTAACGGCCGCAGTATTGACGGGTTAAGTGCCTTCCAGTTACAGAACCTTACCGGTAAAACCCTTACTGGCAATATTTATATAGAGGTGAAGGAAAATATTAATAAACTGAAGGTGGTATCTGTAAAAACACAGGAGATTAATATCAACCCCGGGGTATCCAGTTTCCCCAGAATCAATTTTGTGAACAGCCAGCTACAGTTTGCAGCCAATGCCTTTGCAAATATTACCAGCCAGACACGTTCTTTTCCGCCCGGTGAGTATAGTTTCTGTTTCCATTTTGTGCCTTCGGTAAAAGGCAGCCCTGATAATTATGAAGATTGTTTCGATGGCAGTATTCAACCCCTGGTTCCCATCAGTTTATTAAATCCTTCTGACAGGGATACCATCTGTAATAAACGCCCTTTTCTAACCTGGCAACCCCCGCTTCCTTACAGTGCAGCTATGCGTTTCAGGTTACTGCTTACTGAGAAAAAGCCGGGAACAGCACCGGTTGAAAACCTTTTGATGAATGTGCCGCTGGTATTTCTGGATAATATTACTTCTACCTCGGTAAACTATCCTGCCACATCGCCGGAACTGAAAGAGGGGAAAACCTATTGCTGGCAGGTAATTGCTTTTATGCAGGGGGTGGTGCTGTCAAAATCAGAGATATGGGAGTTTACAGTGCAATGCAAGGAGCAGTTGCCACTGAAACCTAACGATAGTTACCGAGAATTAAAGTCGTTGGTTAATGGCAATTATTATGTAACCAACAAATACCTCAAGTTCTCTTTTACCAATAATTACAATGTATCCAAATTGAGCTATGGTATTTACGACCTGGCCAATGCGCAAAAGCAAATAAAGCGTACACCAGAAGTGACCATGCAGCCCGGTTTGAATAAGATAGACATTGACGTTACGGATCTAGAGCTGGAGCCAGGCAAACAATATTTACTAAAAGTTTTTCCGTTTAATGAGCCTGTAATAGAAGTAAGGTTTGTGTACCAGGAAAATGATGTACTTGATAAATGAGACAAAAAGGATTGATATATGGATCATTGGTTTGCATGGCAATTGCTGCTGCATGCAATGGCAGGCATAAAGATGCTGCGGTGAAAGTTAAGCACCTCGCAACAGTGCCTTATTCGGCTGGTGGAGAACTGTATGTGGACGGGGTAGCAAATAAGAAAGTGCTGAAAGAGCGTGACAGCGGCAACTATACTTTTTCAAGTTTCAGGATCGGGTTTACTGACAGCCTGCCCCATGATAAGAAAGAGGAAATTGCACTGAATAAATATTTTGATTATGAGATGCAGCGCGACTGGGTGGCACTTGTTAATGGCGATACGCTGCGGCCTGTTTTTGTGCAGCCCATGGTTAGAAAAAATGTACAAAGCAGGGAAGCCCTGCTGGTATTTGAGATAATGAAGGGGCAACAACCGGATACCCTGGTATATAAAAGCCCTTTTGGCCCCAAAGAGATACAACTAATTGTTTTGAACCGAAAATAATAACCAGCATGTTTATGATGCAGAACCGAAGCAGGAAATTAATAGCTGCCTTTACAATCACTGTTTTAAGTATCCAGACTTTTTACCCGGGTGCTGCCTATGCCATTACATCGGGACCTACACAGCCTGAGATGCAGAAGTTTGAGCCTGCGGGGGTAAATGACATGGTTGACCTGTTTACAGTCGATTTTAAACAGAATATACCATTGATGGATGTTGGCGGCTACCCCGTAAACCTGTCATACCAGTCGGGCACAGGGGTAGAAGATGAAGCAAGCTGGGTAGGTGCCGGGTGGACACTGAACCCCGGTGCGGTAAACCGCAATATGCGGGGGTTGCCGGATGATTTTAATGGGGATAAGATTACGAAAGTTTATTCAAGAAAACCATTCAAGAAAGTGGGTGGAGAAATAAGGATAAAAGCGTCTGTTTTTGCAAAGGAAGTAGGATCAGCCAGTCTTAAATTAAATGTATATAAAGATAATTACTATGGCATTGGTGCCAATTTTGGTGCAGGGGTAGATTATAACCTTGGTAAGATACCTTCAACAACCCTTACAGCCGGTTTAGGGTTGGACATCAATTCTGATACCAGGGATGGGGTAAGTATCACACCTAGTGTTTCTATAATGAGAGCTTTTGAAGATAAAGTAAATGATGATCCTTCCATCAGTCTTTCAGGAAGTTTTACTTATAATACAAGATCGGGTTTAAAGCAGGTATCCTTAGGTCAGTCATTTTCAACCAGTGGTAAAGTAAAAAATGATAAGCCATATTCGGTAGGTGCTGAAGGTCTTTCTGCAACACATTATTTTGGTCAAACCTACACACCATCAATACAGAACAATAGTAGCAATTCCGGATTTACTTTCAATTTTGATGCAGGGCCTACTGCATTTGCTACCTACCTTGGGTTTGGGGGTACTGGGTATACCTATAGCGAAGTGAATACTGAGCCTGTTAAGACGGTTCCTGCTTATGGGTACATGAATTATTTGAACGGGCAAAAGAATGAGAATGCATTGCTTGATTTTAACCGCGAAAAAGACGGGGTATTTATTACAAGTGCTCCATCTATCCCCATTCCGGTTTCTACACAGGATTATTTTATGGCTACGGGCCAAGCTGGTTCTGCGCAATACAGGTCATTTTATGGCGGCAACTATGTAGTGTTTGACCAGGCAAACCATAATAAGAGCAGCAACACAAGTTTTGGACTTACAGTGGGTGCCTTTCATACTTTTAAAGGTGGTGCACGGGTTAGCCATACCACAGGTGGTGCCGAAACACATAAATGGACAAAGAATAACGATTATCTAACGGTAGCCGAACCTAGTATGGGGCCATCAGTTTCCAATGCTGCCACTGAAAGAACCTATTTTAAGAAAACCGGGGAAATGTCACTGGCGGATATTGATTTTTTAGAGTTGACGGGTTATAAAGCCAGTACGAATATTGACGCTACGAGGCAGGTAGGAATCAATGACAAGCAAAATATTTTTGCCAGTGCGAAAACATACCCGCAGTATAAGTCTCGTGAAGAAACCCGTGTTAATATAAGCTCACCCATTCTTAAAAATAAACGCGACAAACGAACAAGCATTTTTAGTTTTTTAAATGCCGGGGATGCCGCAAAATATGGCATAGATAAAACCATCCGAAATTATTCTTTTACTGACCCGGGTGCTGAAATTGCTTCTGAAACAAGGGTTGTGGCAGGAAAAAGGGAAAAGCACCATATTTCAGAAATAAGGGTAACAGATAATGAAGGTAAGCGGATGATCTATGGCATACCTGTGTATAATACACTAAACCAGGAAGTGTCTTTTGCTATAACGCCGGCAGCATCAGCAGTAGAGGGTATGCGTAAAACAGGGCTTTATGATTATACATCAACACCCACTGATATTACCACAGGTAACAGCAAGGGGCGCGATCACCTGTATTCAGAACAAAAAACACCGCCATACGCCACTTCTTTCCTTCTAACGGGTATTTTGTCACCGGATTATGTTGATGTTAAAAATGACGGTATTACTGATGATGATATGGGTACTGCTGTAAAATTCAATTACTCAAAATTGAAACAGGGGACTGATGAAACCTATAAATGGCGGGCACCTTATAATACCAATACCGCCAACTATAATGAAGGTTTTTTAAGCGATCCCAAGGATGACAAAGGCAGTTTTGTGTATGGAGAAAAGGAGATACGGTACCTCAATTCTATAGAAAGCAAAACCATGATCGCCATTTTTACCATGAGCGACAGGGAAGATGGGTTAGGGGTAAACGGTGTAAACGGGGGCAAAAAAAGTAGCTTTAAACTAAAGAAAATCGAACGTATTTCCCTCTACTCAAAAGCTGATTGGTTGAAACGTACTACAGTCACACCTGTACCTGTAAAAGTGGTTCATTTTGAATACGATTACAGTTTATACCCCGCGATGCCTAATAACACCGGTGCTACGGTTAATGGTACAAATCCGGATGACGCAACACAAACCATTAACCTGAACCAAAAACAGGGGAAGCTGACACTGCGAAAAGTGTATTTTACTTTTGGAACTAATGGCAGGGGGTGGAGCAACCCGTATGAATTTAGCTATGAGAACCGTACCATCTATAAAAATGTTAGTGGTACCTATTCACCCAATGGCAGTGACCTTGCAAGTTTACCGGTGCCTGCCACTGCGGGTGTTCCTGAACTTACAGATGCCTATACTACCAGGAATGAAGACCGGTGGGGCACTTACAGGCCTGCTTTCTATAATAAGATTAACGGTACTACAGGTGTTTTTAGTAATTCGGAATACCCTTACTCTCTGCAAGCCAATCAAAATACAGGATATGATGAGAAAGCACTTGCTGACAGGCTTTGTTCTATGTGGCAGTTAAAAGAAATCAATACCCCTACCGGTGCTATTATAAAGGTAGAATACGAGACGGATGATTATGCTTATGTACAAGACAGGCAGGCCATGCAGATGTGCCCGATCGTTGACCTGGGTACAGCGGCTACTACTGATGTGGTACCCGGATTGATCGGGGCTACAACATTTACAGTAGAACTTCCATACCATGTAAGTACTGATGCAGAGTTCAAAAAAAGGTATTTAAACAGAGAAGATAAAATATTTTATAAAGTTTTGACAGATATAGATGGGCAGGGGCATTATGAATATGTGCAGGGTTATGCTGCACTGAAACTCGCCAACTGTACCAGGCTTAGTGCCAGTACTGCAGCGATAGCTTTAATGCCAATAGATGGTAAAAACCCGGTTGCAAAAGCCGCCTGGCAAATGCTGCGTACAGACCTGCCACAATATGCCTACAGTAATTATGATAATACAGATGTGGGTGATGGCGAGGGCGCCATACGGGCTATTGGCCAGGCCATTGTTGGGCTAGGCGACCTGTTTCAGTCGTTTTCAGATAAAGCAACGAAAAGAAAATTTGCTGATAAAATAAATGTAAGAAAGAGTTTTATAAGGCTCTTAAGCCCCGATCTTAAAAAACTGGGTGGTGGCAGCAGGGTTAAAAAAATATCCATTTCAGATGAATGGCAGGTGATGGGCAATACCGGCGGTGGTTCCGGTGCTAAAACTGCAACCTATGGGCAAACCTATGAATACACCACATTAAGTGATGATATCAAGGACGCTTCAGGCAAACGCACCCTTATTTCCTCAGGTGTTGCAGCCTATGAACCAAGTATAGGTAATGAAGAAAATCCTTTTCATGAGCCTGAAAATTTTGCCGAAAAAGTACACTGGAGTACTGACAGGTACCATTTTATAGAAAAGCCTTATTGTGAAAGTTATTTTCCAGCTGCACAGGTAGGGTACAGCAAGGTTACAGTAAAATCTTTTGGTGCTGACAATACCTTTGAAACAGGTTTTATTGAAAACGAATTTTATACGGCCAAAGATTTTCCTGTGATTGTTGACAACACAGGCCTTGACCAAACCGCTTATGAAAACGGAATGATCTTAAAGCTTTTTACCTGCACTTCTGTAAAAAGGGTAGCCACTTCGCAAGGTTTTAAAGTGGAACTGAATGATATGCATGGCAAGGAAAAGGCGGTAAAAGTATTTAACAAGGGTGGTGATATGATTTCATCCAGCGAATATTTTTATAAACTTAAGAACGATAAAGCTGCTTTAAAAGAACTGGATAACCGTGTGGATGTACTTAATGCAAATGGCAGTATATCTTCAAATACGGTTATAGCTACCGATGTAGACCTGGTAACGGATGTTCGCGAAAGCAAGAATGAAAGTTATGGCGGGAGTGTAGGTGCCTATATAGGTATGTTCCTCATACCTTTTCCTTTTCCACCT
This sequence comes from Chitinophagales bacterium, assembly GCA_031424995.1. Taxonomy (GTDB): domain Bacteria; phylum Bacteroidota; class Bacteroidia; order Chitinophagales; family Chitinophagaceae; genus Parasediminibacterium. The sequence continues at coordinate 53,661 of JANPIP010000020.1, forward strand.
TTTATTATACCTATTGGTTATGGTGCCGTCATAGCCTTGCCAAGTATTAGTGCTGATTCTTATAATTCCATTTCTCTTGTTAAAGTTGTACACCGTTATGGCATCGTTACTAAAGTAAAAACCATGCAGAATGGTTCGACCACAGAGGCTGAGAATTTATTGTGGGATGGAGAAACCGGGGATGTGTTACTTACAAAAAACCAGACGGAATTTGATAAATATACTTATGCTTTTCATTACCCTGCTTATATGGTAGAGGACTATGCAAATATGGGCGGCGCCTATAAAAATATTGGTGCTACCCTGACAGGTGTAACTACTGGCGCAGATGGCGCCATAAGCAGCGGGTTCAATGATTATCTTACACCTGGTGATGAACTTGTGTGGATATCTAACACGGGTACGGATAACCTGCTTGCATGGGTAATTAAATCCGGCACAAGTTTAAGGTTGATAGATAAAAACGGAGATTTTGTAACGGGTGCCAACCGCACCTATACCATTATCAGATCGGGCTATCGCAACCTCTTGAATGCCAGTGCTGGTGCTGTAGTATGTATGAATGACCCAAGGGTAGGCGGCAACTTAGTGTTGTACTAAACCTTCGGTAGTTCGTAAGCCCGTCCAGGAATAGACAAGCTTTGTTTTGTAATAAATACAATTTTATGCAAACACAAAGACGTTCTACCGGGCTGCGTACAGCGGCTTCAGATTATGAAACCATTGTACA
>JANPIP010000021.1:0-136368 GCA_031424995.1 Chitinophagales bacterium
GCAGTGCTGGTGTACAATGCACTGCGGCCCCACAGCAGTTGCGATATGCTTACCCCACAACAGGCACATCAAAAAAACGGCATACTAAAACAGCATTGGAAAAACTATTACAAACAAAAGGAGGTAACCATGACGGAAACACAAAAGATTATTAAACCCAAAAAGAAGGTATTAAAAATTAAGGACAACAAAATCAATCAAACCCGCATGTTCCCTATTTTTGAACTTCTTTGTAAAGCCATTGTAGGATTAACACCTTCCTGTAAACCAAATACAGGATTACCTCTAAAAAGTGTCAACTATTTTCAGAACGGGTCATGGTTGTGGAGATTTTTCTGTGGAGATTTATTTTACCACAAAAATTTTACCACAAGAGGGAATTGCAAACAATTTAGGCCTCTTTACAAACTGAATACTTTAATCTCTTCAAAACAGATCTTTGTTTCCTTATTTGGCGTTTACACTCATCCCATTTGCACTTTGAAAAAAAGTTTGAACCACTTATGCAAATAGTTAAGAAAGGATACATAGATGGAAGAACGCTGCGTCACACCTATGTGTTACTCTATGATTAACTGGTTTCGCGGTCACCTGTTACCCGTAAACGGTCAACCTTGTTAATTCACAACTAAGCTGGTAAAATAGTCAAATGTAGCCCTGGTAATACTCCAGTCAGGCGTTTCAATATTGCCCCATACTTCAGGATTATCGGGTAGGTTAAAATAGCAGGCACCAATTATTTCTTTTTTGGTATTGATCACATTGGCCGCATCATCCATCCATTTTTTCTTGTAGGTTTCAGGGCCTTTTACACCAAATTCAGTAATAAATATGGGTTTGTTTACCAGTAGCATTCTATAAGATTTACGCTGATAGATGGCACTAAAAGATTCCTGCTTTTCAGGATCGGTAATATTTTTATCAGGCAGGCCATAAATGGCAATGCTTATATAATCTACCACATCATTGCCAGGAAACCATTCTATAGAACCCCTGTCGCCCGCAGGGCCCCACACTTTTTTAATATTTTTTGCCTGCATCAACTGCATAAAATAACGGTAGGCTTTTATGTATTGTACGGGGTCTTTACTTTGCCAGGCATAACGTGTAATGGGTATTTCCATTTCATGCGCAAAGCGCAGATATACTGTTTGGGTAGTGCCTGCAATCATTGCCGCCACGCGCTTAAAGTCGGCATCATACCTGCCATTTGTGGTTGCACTCAAAACATCATCCCCTTCTTTATAATCCTTTCCACGCCATGGCTCAATGGTTAGTATCACATCATGTTTTCGCTTTGCAACAGAATCAAAACTTCTTTGCAAACTGCCATCCTGTATATTACCAAGGTCAGCAAAAAGGTGTTCTACTTTCACTGCGAGATGGTTGCTTAAAAAATGATTGGGATCGTACACACCAAGTATGGGCGCTGATTTCCTTTCCATCTTTTCACTGGTCTCTGTAGTAGTATTTGTGTCGTAAACCGTTGCCGCTTCTTTATTAATTGCAGCAATGGCTTCCCGCACCGCAGAGGCGGTGGTGCTGTCATTTTTGTTGGAAAGAATAATTACTGGCCTGTCCATAAAACGAAGCCTGTGCAGCTTGCGCTGAAGATCTACTGCAATATGCTTTACAGGAGGATAAGCCGTTGCTTTTAGTTCTGAAGCACTGTTAAGCGTAATGCTTACCATATCTGCGGCATCAATGCCAGGCCAATATTCTTCCGTGCCGGGATAACCTGCCGGCGACCATACTATTTTTATTGACGGCAATGCCTGTTTACACTGCTTTGCAAAGTGTTTAAACGCGTTGATATACAACTGTGGCGACTGGTATTGCCAGGGATAATGCTGTACAGGCACTTCCATTTCAGGATTAAAGCGCAGGTAAACCCTTGTTGCTTTTTTTGAAAGACCAAGGCATAGTTGCTTCAGTTGCTCATCATATTTACCATCCAGTATTTGTTGCAAAGGGTTTTTAGTGAGTAGCCCTTTATCGCCCCAAATTTCTAAGGTTACCAGTATTGATTTGGCATTTGAAATTTTATCAAGCTGTTCACCAGCATCAGTACCAAACCATTGAATAGTATAATGCTGTAATTGAGTGGTATCAATAGTTACAGCAGTATGCCTGTTGTAAAAGCCTGCAACTTTTTCGTTATTAATTATAATTGTGCTTGATGTATTCTTTTGAAAGAAGTTCTTTTTATACAGCACAAACACAACTGCTAAGGCTGCAATAATGGTAAACAATAAAAAGAGGGGTTTCTTTTTCATATTTTAAAAACGTCATTACAGGCAACAGGGAATCTCACTTAATTCAGTTAGATGTCTCGTACCTCGACATGACGGACGCGTTTTAATTTATCAAAAAAATTTCAAGTCATCAGCCTGCCTACCCGTTCTCATCTAAGACTTGGTTGCTTTGCAATCAAAGGCGTATTAAGCGTTGATTGTGCTACCACTACCCCGTTTTTATCACTGGCAAAAACAAACAATTCATAGGTATCTGGTGCTTCAGGAATATTGAATGTAACATAACTGCCCGTACCCATTTCTTTCATAAAAAAACCATTACCAAAGCCATCTGTTTTTACCAGTACCCACTTAAATTCAAAGCCGGTATTAATAGATTTTGCCAGCTTCCATTCATTATTCTGTAACACAACTGCATGGTAAGTTAACGGTGCATTTACAAAAGTTGCCGCAGCCGTTTTTAATATCTTAATTTCTGGCAAAGCCTTTACTGTATTACTTTTCCAGTAACTGCTTAAACGTTGCAGATCCTGCTTGTTCCTGCCCCAAATATCTTTTAGCCCATCAAAAGAAACATAGTCTTTACGTTCCTGGTCTTGCCAGCCAGTAATAAAAGCAGGCAGTTTATTGTTTAAAGTTTCGATGTAAGAAGTTGCCCGTATTTTACTGTAAAACCAAGGATATTTCAGTTGGCTTATGAATTCTTTACCTTTTGCTTTTTCATTCAACACCAATCCAAAAGCATCTATCTGCGGCACTGCGTTAGCCATCAGTTGGGTTGTTTCAAGCAGGTATTCATCCACATCAATATTAATAGTAACGGGTCTTTTGTTATCTATTTTTTTTATCTCTGTAACAAGTTCTCTAAGCCATTGCAGGTAAGCATCGCGTTGGTATAACAATGCAGGTTTATCGTAGGTTGCAGCCAGCGTTTGAAACACATTATTGCCAATATTCCAGGCAGTTACATTAGGATTATTTTTTAGCTCACGCACTGTTTGCAGAATATAATTGTTTAATGCGGTTAGCTCTTTGTTATCGCCCGTTAAACTAATATTTCCGGGTATCCAGAAGCCATAATGAATGCGCATATCAAACCTTGCCGCAGCACCAAGCATATTATGATCGAACACAGATGGCCCATAGTATTTTATGGTGTTGATACCTGCGGCCTTCATTTCTTCAAAATCATGCAGTAGCTCTTTTTTTGTAAAATGATGATAGTTCTTATACCACTCCTGCCCCTTTGTATAGTTAACGCCTCTTGTATCAGCCAGCATTTTTTTTGCCTTTACTATCTTTTCTGCTGGCTGTAGTATAGTCGTAAGTATTTTATTTTCTGTGGTTGATGAACTGCTGTAATAATGCTGATTATGAAGTGATGATTTCAATATCGTATCACCTGTAATCCAGTTTAAAGAACCGCTGCTTTTGCCAGGTACATTTTTATCAAAAGGTGAATTGAATAATACCACACCTTTTATTTCTGGAAATTTTGTACCAATACTGCTGAACATTTCTTTAAACCAATCTGCCTGCCTGCCTTCTGATGGCAGTGAACCTGTTTCTGCAAGCATTACAGGAATGCCCTGCCTGAAGATGGGATTGTAATGAAAAGAGCTGTACAACTCACTGAAAGAATACCATTTTTTATCTACATTATACGACCCAAAATTCAACGCAGTAACGCCAATCCAGTCAACATATTCCTTACCAGGAAAATAAGCATTTACAGCCGCAGGTTTCCATGGGTTCCAAACCCATATTACATTTTTGGCGCCCTGTGCTGTAAAGAACTCATGCACATATTTCCATGCAGCTTTAAACTCGCCAGTTGTGTTGTTACCAGTTGCTGACCAGGGATAAAAAGGATTGTCTGCTTCATGCGCAAAACGCAGGTAAACAGGGCGTTTCAAGTCACGTAACTGCTGCGAAAAAGTAGTTAGATAAGTATCATAATTACCAGCAACAATTTTGGCAAAGATCTTTTCATCTTTAAAAGATTTTGCTGCACTGTCGTTTTGAAAAAGATTGCCCCAGGGTTCCCATGTTATCATTGGTATGGCACCATTGCTGTACACAGAATCCATCAATTTAAAAGGCACAAAACAATTGGGTTTATTGCCCCAAGAAATATAAAACGACTGTATATTAAAATGCGTTTGATACTTATGTTCATACTCCTTTACAAGGCTTACAGTGCTTAATCCATCAGTTTGTGCAGGGGCATAAATACCTGTAATAAAAAAACTTTCCTTCTGCGCCAGTTGCCTGGCATAAGGGCCAGCCACTGAACGCATATTTATTACCCAAAAACAGGCTGCAAGCACCGCTATTGTTACAGGCAGTGCAGCCTTGCGTAACAATCCATATATCCTTCTTCGCAATAACCAAAACTGCCCCTTATATTTTTTTACCTGGCTTACTGATGTGTTAACCCAGCCTTGCTTAAATGTGCGTTTTTTAAAGCTGTACTGCCTGCTTGCCCATATATTAAAAGCAAGTATAAAACAGTTGAGCAAAGCAAACCCTGCCATGATAATATTGTAAGGGTTCCAGTCGTAATTAAGGCCATAAACAATCGCTGCAAGCGATATAAAAAGTACGGCAACATTGGGAATATTCAACCGCCAGTTATCTTCTTCATGATCATCTTTTGGTGTAGGTATGTATGGAACTTTCTTTCTGAAAATGGTGTACACAAAGCCTGTAATGTACACCCACCATGTGCCGATCATCAACAAACCACCCACCATATGAAAGCCGCGTTCTTTATCTTCCATCACCCACTTTTGTACATAGTGGCGTATTAAAAATATAAATACAATCAATGGAAAACCCGCTAGTGCAAACAGTCCAAAGTCAATCTTTATGGGGCTTACATCAAAAACCAAAGCAATTACAGGCACCATGAAATTGATGAGAAAAAGAAAGCCTGAGAGATAGTGCATGGGTATCAATCCATAGTGAATCTTTTGCTTCCATGTAAACTTGGTAAAGAGTTTTATGTATGATGTAACCCACAATTCAAAAACGCCCCTTGCCCATTTTAACTGCTGCGAATAATAGGCAGATAAAGTATTTGGCACCAACCCTCTTGCAACAACAGCAGGCACATATACTGATTGCCAGCCCTTTGCATGCAACTGCATGGAGGTATGCATGTCTTCTGCAAGTCCTGCCGCATGCCCACCAATAGAATCCAGCGCAGTACGCCTGAAAGTACAATTGGCACCAATGGCAAGCACGGTACCCAGCCTGTTCATGGTCATCATTATGGGGCCGTAAAACTGGTAGGTTTGTTGTGCTGCGCCTTTGGCGATTAAACTATCATCGTAATTTTTATACGCCTGTACTACCTGTACATACCCAATTTTTTCGTTGTTAAAATGAGAAATAATGGGATCCAAAAAACCAGGCTCAGGCACATGATCAGGATCCAATACCAGGCAAAGCTCGCCTGTTGCCTGCTGCAGTGCATTGTTAATATTACCCGCCTTGGCATTGATTTTCTTTATTCGCGTTACATGTATTACGCCCAAATTTTTACAAATTTCTTTCAGGTAAGGATCATCTGCTTCATCACATAAATACGTAGTGTGGGGATAAGTGATTGCCTGCACCGCTTCCAGTGTTTCTACAATCATGGCATAAGGTTCGCCTTTGCAGAAAGTAGTAAAAACATCTACCGTAAACTGCTTTTGCAAAGGCGGTGTTACAGGCACTGTAATAAAAAAATAATGAAACCATTCGTACAGCACTTTCATACAACCAAACACCATAGCAGCTACAAGACACCAGTAAAGTGGTGCATAACCAACGGCATTATCGGCCAATAAACTGTACACAAAAAACACCATACATACAAAGCCAGAAAGGATCATTAACCGTAGGGTAAACGATTCTCTGCGTGAAGGTGGCTTTACATTTACAGATGTGTTCATTTAGTTATTTAAGTACATAAAATGGGGTGTTGCAACTGGTATAATTACCGTGAGCATCATGTAAAATGGCAAATATTCTATACGGGCCTTCTTTTGAAGGCGTGCGAAAAGTTGCTGACAAATGACTGCCAGCTACAAAAAGCCCCTGCACAGAATCTGGTTGTATGGTATTGTTTACATTGTTCTTTTTGTACCAATCTTCAGGATACATTTCCCAGCGAATGGTTTTGTAACTGCTGTCTTTGTTAAGCATGGTAATGGCCGCTTGCTTTGTTTCACCAGGTTTAAACATAATATTACCCCTGGCACCTTTATTATCTACCAGCATATAACTTACCTGTGGTGGTTTGGCCTGCGTGTTTTTACCAGTCCATATATACTGCATGGTACCCACGGCTTCTGAAGCTGCACCTTCTTTATCAAAAAGACTAAACCAGGTATGCGTTGTTTCCTGTTTTTGCCCCCAGTAAAAAACGAGTGAGCCAAGAAATCGTTTGTTTTCTACAGGCATATAATCGCGGTACACCTGTAAATATTGCTCTGCTTTTTTAGTGCTTGTAGCTTCAATGTACGAACCCCATGCCGTTTGTTCGTTAATGGGCCAGGGGCCTTCAATGCCCCACTCCATAATAATAAAGGGGCCATCCCATAACCATGTATAACTGTTTAGCTTTTCTTTTAAATCAAACAGGCTGCCGAAAATATTAAGGGAAATAACATCCGTTTCTGTTCTGGTATTAATGGCAAACACCATGGTGCGGCTGTAATTGTTAACAGTTGTAGTTACAGGATGGTCAGGGTCTGAAGCATGAATCATACTTACCAGGTTATTATAAGCATTATAAAAATCGCGATGGCCTGGTTTATTGGTAAAATCAAGTTCATTACCAATACACCACATTAAAACCGCAGGATGATTCTTATATTTTTCTACAACGCTTTTATAAGCAGTAAACTGTGCGGCAACTTTTGGTTTATCATGATAAAAAAAATCAGGCACATTATGTGGCATCGTAAGGCCAATAATCACAGCAATATCATTGGCAGCGGCAGTATCAAGAATAGCAGCAAGGTTTACAGTATCATAAATACGAATGGTATTGCCGCCGCATTGTTGCAGCCTGTTTAAATGCGTTTGGCCTGTAGCACCTTTAATTACAAAAGGTTTTCCATTTTTATACAGCGTATAATTTCCTTTATTGCCGCTGATATATACTTTGCTTTTTGTATTTGGTGATGGCCTGCCTTTATTGAAGTACAGAAAATAAAGCGTAATTACAAGCAGGCTGCAAAGCAGGGTAATGGATACAGAAAGTTTTACAATTCTTCGGCCCTGCATGTATATAAGATGGTTTATAAGATAGGATGACTTCAAATTTACGGTTATGAAGCCAGTTAGCGGCAGCTTTATATAACAATTTTACATTATCGCTGTATTTTAATTAGTTTTAAATCTATATGAACATAGCATTGATTTTTCCAGCAGAAATTGCGGAGAAAGCAGAATGAAAGCCGTTATTTCGAGGCACGAGAAATCTGACCAAATATTAATATCCCAGGCTTACAATCAGATGTCTCATTTCTTCGACATGACGGATAACCAATCACCTTCATTTTCAAATTACCTCATTTTCTTCTTCCCCCCCTTTAGGGGTTAAGGGTTTTACACCTTTCCAAAAAACAAATAGCACAATAAAATAGAAGTAATAATCCCAACCAAATCAGCCAGCAGCATTACACCAATGGAGTAACGTGTATTTTTAATAGAGACTGCGCCAAAATAAACCGCCACTACGTAAAAAGTGGTATCAGAAGACCCCTGTAAAACACAGGCCAAACGGCCAGCAAATGAATCAGGGCCATAGGTTTTCATGGTGTCAATCATCATACCCCTTGCACCGCCACCACTTAATGGTTTTATAAGGGCAGTGGGTAATCCATCAACAAAGCGGGTATCTGCACCCAAGAATCCAAAAAAAGATTTCATACCACTTATAACGGCATCAAAAGTGCCGCTGCTGCGCAGCAAACTTATAGCCACGAGCATACCCACTAAGTAGGGAATAATTTTAACCGCCGTTTCAAAACCACCTTTCGCGCCATCTACAAAAGCATCAAATATGTCAATGTTTTTATACAATGCACCAATAATAATACTAATAAAAATGAAGAGGATTAACCCGTTGCTTAACAGCTTGGAAAAGTGCTGTACGCCATCTACATTAAGCGTTGTTAAGTAAATTACCAGCCCTACAATCAATGCACTGAAACCAAGCACCCAGGCCATAATTACTGGCTGCAAAAGGTTTATTTTTTGCTTGAATGCCACCATCATCATGGCTGCCATGGTAGCAATAAAAGTGGCAATCATACAGGGTATAAAAATATCTGTGGCATTGGTAGATTTTAACGATGCCCTTGCTGCAATAATGGTTACAGGTATCAGGGTTAAGCCTGCCGCATGAAGGCAGAGGAACATAATCTGCGCATTGGATGCCGTATCTTCTTTTGGGTTCAGTTCCTGCAAACTCTTCATGGTTTTAATGCCAAAAGGTGTGGCGGCATTATCAAGGTTCAACAGGTTGGCTGAAAAATTCATCATCATAAAACCAATAGAAGGATGCCCTTTGGGAATGTCGGGAAAAATGCGTGAGAAAAAAGGGCCGATAATTTTTGACAGCAGGTTCATGCCCCCTGCCCTTTCTGCAATGGTTAAGAAGCCCATGAACAATGCCATTACACCAATCAGGTTGATGCAAATATTAACAGCAGTACCACAGGTAGGTATCACACCATCTGCCGCCTGTTCTTTGTAGTAAATAAAAGTACCATTGGCAATTTTTTGGTACTTATAGTCGCCCAGCTTTGTATCTTTTTTGGTTGCAAGATCTTTCTGAACGCTTAAAGGCAGTGCAGCACTATCAACCAGTTTTGTAAACGCAGTGTCGCCCTGCTTGCCCACTACCATTTCACTGAAAATATCTTTCCTGTCCTCTATTGAAAAATATTTTACCGATGCCACAAAAATGCCGATCAAAATAAATGCGCTCCAGATTCTGCTTAAAGCCATGAGAAACCCCCATCCCCTAAAGGGGGGTTATGGGAAGCGTGAATATAAGAAGCTGCGACAATAAATTTGAAATATGCTGCAGGAATAAATATGCAGGTTGGGATATTCTCTTAACTTTTGAGTTGAAATAGAACCCCAAAAATCCCACTGCCAAACCTTACTTTTGCGGCTCAAAATTTTTTGTTGAATAAAGAACTGAACGTAGATCCCGATAGCTATCGGGAGTGCGACGCAACAACTGCTCAATAGTAGCAATAGTGCAGCCGCCATAAAAATACGCTTCGGTATAAAACTCCCCTTTAGGGGTTGGGGGCATCTTAATTATGAGTTTAAAAGCAGGTATTGTTGGCTTGCCCAACGTAGGAAAATCGACCTTGTTTAATGCAGTAAGTATAAGTGCAAAAGCACAGGCGAGCAATTACCGTTTCTGCACCATTGAGCCAAATGTTGGCCTGGTAGATGTGCCTGATAAACGTATGGATAAACTGGCTGAGTTTGTAAAACCAGACCGTATTGTGCCTACGCAGCTTGAGATTGTTGACATTGCAGGCCTTGTAAAAGGTGCCAGCAAGGGCGAAGGTTTGGGCAATAAATTTTTGGGGAATATTAAGGAAGTAGATGCTATCATTCATGTAATACGCTGTTTTGAAGATGAAAATGTACTGCGTGAAGAAGGTGCCATTAACCCTGTTAGCGATAAGGAAATTATTGATACCGAATTGCAGTTGAAAGACTTAGAAAATGTAGAAAGGAAACTACAGCGCACAGAAAAAATGGCCAAAACGGATCCTAAAGCCAAGCTGGAACTGGAAGTTTTACAACGCTGCAAAACGCATTTGGAACAGGGCAAAAGTATTCGCGGTTTAGATTTAAGCAAAGAAGATAAAGCAGCTACAGCTGATATGTTTTTGCTGACTGAAAAACCAGTACTGTACGTCGCCAATGTAGAGGAAGCGAGTATGCACACAGGCAATAAATATTCTGCAGCGCTTGCTACTTCTGCAAAAGAGGAAGGTGCTGAAGTGATTGTGATGTGCAATAATATTGAAAGTCAGATTGCTGAAATGGAAGCGGAAGATGACAGGCAACTGTTTATGGAAGAATATAAAATGGAAGAACCCGCCCTGAACAGGCTGATACAGAGTACTTATAAACTATTACAGCTTGATACTTATTTTACGGCTGGCGTGCAAGAAGTAAGGGCATGGACAATTCATCATGGATGGAAGGCTCCACAGGCCGCAGGTGTAATACATACCGATTTTGAACGTGGCTTTATTAAGGCTGAAGTAATTGCCTACGATGATTATGTAAAATATGGTAGTGAAGCTGCCTGCAGAGATAACGGCAAACTACGCATTGAAGGCAAAGAATATATTGTGAAGGATGGAGATGTGATGCACTTTAGGTTTAATGTGTAATTAAACAAATCATATTGAATTGAGCCGCTGGTTTACCAGCGGCTTTTTTGTTTACATTAACCAGCAATTCCAACTTTATGGAATCTTTCTTCAAAACTTTAAATTGAGGCAAATACATTGTTAATACACCACTGCTAAACCAAAGTTAACCTCACCAAATACTGAGCATGTTCATCTTCCATTATTACGTCTGTTTTCCAGCCTTCTTTGGCGGCAATATGCATAAGGGTTGCCTGTTCAATGTATAACCAGGTAAACCAATCTGTCTTTAGTCTTTTGTAACGGTACTGGCATAATATCTCACCAAAATAATCACTGGTTAAAGGCACGGTACCATCGTATAAATAAGATACATCAGAAGAATCAAAAAGTAGTTGACCGCCTTTATTTAGCAATGCTTTGGCATGGCGTAAAAACTGCTGCAAACCAGCAATGGTGGCAGTTAAGCCGATGCCATTCATTAATAAAATAAGGGTATCAAAACGCTGGCCCTGAAATTGAAAAATGTTGGCTTCTATTACGTTGGTAATACCACGCAGTCGCATGACTTCGCAGGCTTTGGGGGATATTTCAAGGGCAGCAACCTCTTTCTCTTTTTGCTGCAGGTATAAGGCATGGCTACCTGCACCTGCACCAATATCAAGTATGGCGCCTTTGCACTTTTTAAGGGCTACCAGTTCAAGCGGTGTCATATCTTTTTCATCCCTGAAATAAATATGCACAGGCATTTCTTCCTTTGGGCCGTAATGGCTGTGTATCCACAGTTTTTGTGGTGCATTATTGTGGTAGTAATCTGAAATGGCTTCACCTAAAACATCTTCGCTCATATAAATGGATGATACTTTTATTAAAATTTAGGCTTCTATTCTCAAATGCAGGCTCGGCTTTTTAATTACTTTACCAGTTGATCCATTTTCTGAAGCAGTTAATTGAAATATAAACTGTGGTTGTAACCCTTCTTCTGCCCTATGCGATACATACAGGATAGCCGTGCTGCTTTCTGATGCAATTTTATTGATAAGAGATGTTACTACGGCCACATTATGGTCATCCAAACCAGAAGTGGGTTCATCAAGAATTAATAACGGTGGATGTTTTACCATGGCCCTTGCAATTAATACCATGCGCTGCTGGCCAAGACTAAGTGTGCAGAATGGCTTGTTTTTCAGGTGCAGCATTTCAATCAACAGCAGCCATTCATCTGCCAGGCGCAATTGTATTTCAGAAAGCTTGATATACAATCCTATTGAATCAAAAAAGCCCGACACAATCATTTCTTCCAGGGTATGGCGGGTGCTGAAAAGGTCTGTCATGGCGGGTGTGAGGTAGCCTATCTTTTCCTTTATTTCCCATACCGTTTCGCCACTGCCCTTTCTTTTACCAAACAGAAAAAGGTTTTGCCCATAAGCTTTGGGGTTATCACCTGTAATCATGGTAAGCAGTGTTGTTTTGCCACTGCCATTGGGGCCTACCAACTGCCAGAATTCACCAGCATTGATGGTCCAGTTAATATCGTTTACAATATGCCTTTCTTCATAGCGAACATTTACATTCTCAAACCTAATTAACTCATTACTTTCTACCTGGTAGTTGTGCAGCGGCTGTGGTATGGCACCTTTAAAACTGTAGGCTTCTTTTGTGCTGTTGATATAATGGCTGATGTCAGCCACCATATGCTGCACATTATCGTTGTCAATATTGATGGCGTTGGTAATAAAAGGCAGCGCATCTGTTTTGCGGTTGGCTAACTGCACCAGTGGCGTTTGTTTTCCTCTTGCTGTAAGCATTTGCAGTAAAGAAGCCTGTGCAGCAATATCAAGATTATCAAAAGGATTATCCAAAATAATAAAGCCAGGCTTCTGCGCCAGCAGCCAGATAAGCAGGGCTTTTTTTCTTTCGCCGCTTGATAATGATTTTAATTTGCGGTGGTACTCCTGCCCTACTGCTACCTGTTCGTGGCGTTCTTCTTCTTCAATAAATTCATTGATAACACTGTTGGAAAACAAGGCACCTTGCAGCGCATTAAAACCTTCAAAAGGTGCAGCAGCCCTGCCCTGCAGCAGTTGTTGCACCAGTATATTTTTATTGGCATTGTTGCTAAGAAACACCACCCAATGAGCTGCATCCATGTTCATGCACCAAATGTAAAGAAGAGATGGTTAGTTACCTTACAGGTCTTTGTTGCAAATGAAGGTTGATACGCCTTGATCTTTCGTCATAAGATTATTGGTTGAGTTTGTGTCATTTGTACTTTCTTTCCATTTTGTTTAGCCGGCTTCCACTTAGGGGATTCTTTAATAACCCTAACTGCTTCTGCATCAACAACAGGATTCAAGCTTTTAACAACTTCAACATTCTCAATTTTTCCTGTTATTTCAATTACAAATTTTAAAATCAATTCACCTTTTATATTTTGATTTTCTAACGCTTTTGGTATTTTTAAATTATCCGAAATATATTTATTCCAAGCATTTTTTCCACCTGGAAATTCAGCAGGGATTGCATTCTTCCTTAACTCAGCAACAATCGTTTCCTCCTCCTCTGGATGTAAACTCCATGATTTAATAGCAGTACCGTGTTCGTAAATGTAGTAATCGGTAGTATCGCCTTTTTCATCGTAAGAAACAAAGTATCCATGAAGTCTTCCGGCTGCGTAACATCTTGTTTGCTCTAAATATTTTTTTGTTTCATTATAATATTTATGGCAAAAAAGTTTAGTGGTAAAGTTTGTATCAGAATAAAAAGACTCTGTAACAAGAAGATTTTTACTATTGTAATCCCACACATGGAAATAGTCATTTTCCTTTACACACTTTCTTAAGTATTTCCCATTTGAAGCTTTTACAGTGTTCCATGGATTTGATAGTCGAAAAAATAAAGTGTCAGTTGAAAACGCTTTTAAAGAAGTAAGAAATATCAAAAAGAAGAATATAATTTTTATTTTCATGGTTATAAAACGTTTCAATTTTTAAAGAATGTTATAGCTGCTAGTTATTCGTCTGCAGGAACCGAACTTGTTCTTTGTGGATATTCCACAGGTCGCAGCCCCCTGTGAGGCATCCCGAAGTATAGATAAAAGCAGGTGTTTCATCTGCTCTACTTTGACAAAACCTGATGCTCTCTAAACACCTATTTTCTGAAATAATAATCAGCAAGCGCTTTTGCAATAGCACCGGGATTTGCTTCATCTGTATTAGTGAGAATGATAATTGAAAGCCCGTCGTTTACAAAACGCGCAAATTCAGATCTAAAGCCAATATTAGCACCACCGTGGCCAATTAATTTATGCCCTTTGTATTCATTTATTGCCCATCCAAAACCATAATATTCCTTTGCATCTATTTTATCCGAAGTTTTAATAAACGGTTGCCATAGCTTTTCCCAATTGTCTTTTTTTAGGATGATCTTTTTCTCACTCATTGCCTTCTCCCATTTAATCATGTCTGAAGAAGTAGAGAGAAACCCACCGCTGGGCCGTATGGCATACATAGCAGTGGCATTGATCAACGTATCATGATTATGCATATACCCATCGGCACGGTTAGGTATGATGAGATTAAAATCTGTCAGGTAACTATTATTCATTCCTGCTGGCATAAACAATGCGGTATGAATATAATCCTGCCAGGGCTTACCACTCACCCGTTTTATAATTTCTGCCAACATGAAATAAGCGAGGTTACAATACTGGTATTTTTCTCCGGCTTTAAAAACAAGGGGCAAGTTGTATGCAGACTTAATAATGTTTATATCGGGTTGTATTTTGAAATTGTTATAGGCAGGGCCTTCTCTTTGCAAGCCTGATGTGTGAGACATTAGGTTTTTTATTTTAATAGGCCGCCATGTTTCCGGGGCAGCAGGGAAAAATTTATGTACCGAATCTTCAATATCCAGTTTTCCTTCCTCCATTAATTTCATAATAGCTGTGGTGAAAAACTGCTTACTAACTGAACCCAGCCTGATTACAGTTTCGGAGGTTACAGGTACATTAAGTTCTGCATTGGCTAATCCATAACCTTTGTTTACAACAGGCTTTCCATTTTTAATTACAGCCAGCGAAAGGCCAACAATTTTTTGCTTCTCCATCATCTGCCTGACGATGATATCAGTACTGTCAATTTGTGCAAATGAGAGAGATGGCAACAGGATACAAAGCAGCAATTTGTTCATTTTAGAATATTTTTTATTAATGATAATTGAATTTGATTATGTGACGACGTGTATTTTTATGTCTACGACAAGTGATAGGTAAAACGTTGGCTTTATTGTCGTCTTAAAATTTCTCATAGCCCATATATTGCCACATTTCACTGTAGCAACACAGCTAATATAACTACCATTTGCACAATGCATCTTATTTCCAAAAAGATTCTCTTTAAAGCAAAAAAAAGCAATCCTAACCACAGGATATTTATATTGCCCTCTCATCATGTTACAAGCAACTACACAACTCTATAAAAATGCTTATGGCGGCCTTAGTAAAGAGTCGTGGTACCTTTCTATAGTAATGCTTATTAACCGCAGTGGTACCATGGTGGTGCCTTTTATGAGCCTGTACTGCACACAGCAACTGCATTACAGCATTAAAGAAGCGGGTATTATTATGGCCTGTTTTGGGCTGGGTTCTATTGCTGGTGCTTTAATGGGTGGCCGCATTACCGATAGGTTTGGGTTTTATCCACTGCAAATTGCAGCCCTGCTTAGCGGTGGCATTTTCTTTATTATTGTTGGTTACCTGCAAAGCTTTAACTGGCTGGTAATTGGCACACTGCTGTTAAGCATGTGCAACGAGAATTTCAGGCCGGCCAACTCAACCGCCATTGCCTTTTATTGTACGCCTGAAAACAGAACAAGGTCATACTCGTTAAACCGTTTGGCCATTAACCTTGGCTTTAGTATTGGCGGCGCTTTGGGCGGTTTTCTGGCAGCTAAAAATTACCATCTTTTATTTTGGGTAGATGGATTGACAAATATTACAGCAGCATTTTTAATGCTATGGTTATTGCCTTTTAAAAAACCAGAAAAAAAAGCACGGCTTACTGCAATAAGTGTTTCGCCTTATAAAGACAAAGTGTACATGTTGTTCTCGCTGATGGTGATCTGTTTTGCATTTTGCTTTCTGCAATTGTTTGGTATGCAGGTAATTTTTTACAAAACACAATGGCATATTACAGAGCAGCAAATAGGTTTTTTAATGATGGTAAACGGTCTGCTGGTTTCTTTTGTTGAAATGATATTGATACATAAAATTGAGGGGAAGAAGCACCCATTGTTTTTTATACGAATGGGCTGTTTACTGATGGGGCTTGGTTACCTGTTTAATAATTTGTTGCCGCATGTGTATGGCACAGCCTTGCTGTGTGTTGTTGCCATTACTTTTGCCGAAATATTTGCCCTGCCTTTTATGAACAGTTTTTGGCTGGCAAGATCTAACGATGACAATCGTGGCCGTTATGCAGCACTTAATACCACCGCCTGGAGTATTGCCCATGTAAGTGCCCCTGTAGTGGCAAGTTTTATTGCGGCACTGTATGGTTTTTATAATTTATGGTTGATGGTGGCTTTTATTTGTGTGCTGATTACTTTTGGAATGTGGCAATTACAAAATAAAAACAATACTTAACTACAGTTTTGGCAAAAGCGTAGTATTTTCATCCACAAACTTCTACTGCAAGTGAAAAAACCTTTTTCTTTTATTATACTCTGGTGCAGTGTCATCTTTTCTATAATGGTGATAGGCGTTGCAGGGTTTATGTACATTGAACATTACCGCTTTTTGGATGCTTTGTACATGACGGTGATAACCATTACCACCATTGGCTATGGCGAAACACATCACCTTAGTGATATGGGCAGAATTTTCAACATTGTTCTTATCATCTCTTCTTTTTCAACTTTTACTTATGCGCTGGCAAGGCTTACCCAATACATTACCAGCGGCGAAATGCAGGACTATTTTAAAAATAAAAAAATGATACAGGCACTGGACAAACTGAACAACCATGTTATTATTTGTGGCTTTGGCCGTAATGGCCAGCAGGCCGCCCAAACATTAAAGGCCAACCATATTGATTTTGTTGTGATTGACCAGGTGAATGCACAGATTGATAATTACCTGTTAGCAAACCCAAACCTGCTTTACCTAAAGGGTGATGCTACAGACGATAATATTTTAAATATGGCTGGTATTGACCGTGCTAAAAGCCTTATTTGTGCCTTGCCTACCGATGCAGATAATGTATTTATAGTATTAAGCGCAAGGGCTTTAAACCATTCTTTACAAATCATCAGCCGTGCTTCTGCGGCTACCTCTTTACCCAAGTTAAAAAAGGCCGGTGCAAATAACATTATAATGCCTGATAAAATTGGCGGTATACAAATGGCAACCCTTGTAAGCAAGCCTGATGTAGTTGAATTTATTGACTTTTTAAACAGTGAAGAAGGCCAGAGCATTAATATAGAAAGCGTTGACTATAAGCAATTGCCTGATGAACTAAAAGATGCCTCACTGCAAAAAATAATGGCATGGAGAAGTACAGGTGTTACCTGCATTGGTATTAAAGATAAAGATGGCAAATTCCGTATTAATCCTTCTGGCGAAACCCTTATACAGCATGGCATGAAGGTTATGGTACTGGGAAGCAAAGACCAGATTGGTGCCATGAAAAACAATGTAGCCTGATATGATATTCTAACGCAATCAGGTCTGCACTTTTTTCTACCACAATAGAAACATAGGCACATAGTTTAAAACTTTACCAACCATTTGCTTTTCTATGTGCCTATGTAGTTGCGTATTTTTCGTTTCAAACTTTAACGTGTTTAGTATAAAAAAATTGGCCCCTGTAAAAACAAGGGCCTCTAAAACAACATGAGAAAAATAAGCAAGCTTAATCTCTCGTTACAAATATATTTTGTTGTTTAATTGTCAACATTACCAATCATCAATTAACATATACCAATAATAAAAGAAGGTCGCACTTTTAAAAAGTGCGACCTTCTTTTATAAGATTAACAGCGATATATTATACTACAAATCCATCTGGCAAAATAGCTCCTTTCTTCACTACTACAATACCATCTTTTACAGTGTATAATGGATGGTCTGTATTCTCCAAATGCTTACCACCATTAATACGCACATCGTTACCAATGCGGCAGTTTTTATCAATAATTGCATCTTTAATATAACACCTTTCGCCAATGCCAATTTTAGGAATGCCCTTACTTACATTTTCGGCCATAATTTCGAGGGTTTCATAATAATCGTTACCCATAATGTAAGAGCTAACAACTGTTGTTCCATAACCAATTCTTGCACGTATACCAACAACACAATAATCAAGGCGGCTGGCATTAATAATTGATCCTTCTGCAATTAAAGTTTTTTCAAGTGTGGTGCCGCTTATTTTAGCTGGGGGCAGCATACGCGGCCTTGTAAAAACAACGTTGTTATTATCAAACAAATTAAACAATGGTATTTCCTGCGTTAATGCAAGATTAGCTTCGTAAAAAGAAGCGATATTACCAATATCTGTCCAGTAACCTTCGTACTGATAGCTGAGTACTTTGTAGTTTTCAATAGCATTTGGTATAATCTCTTTACCAAAGTCTGTTGCATCAGGATGATGGTCTTTAAGCAGGTTATTAATTACAGCTTTATTAAAAATATAAATACCCATTGAGGCCAGATAATGCCTGCCCTGCGCCTGCATAATATGCCCCGTATCGCTTACCCAGCCAGGCAAAAGATCATGAGAAGGTTTTTCAATAAAAGATGTAATAACGCTCTCTTCATTGGTTTTCATAATACCAAAATCGGTAGCATCATTGGCATGTACAGGAATGGTAGCAATTGAAATATCTGCACCTTTTTCTTTGTGTGCAGTTATCATTTCTAAAAAATCCATCTGGTACAACTGGTCACCACTTAAAATAAGTATATACTCAAACTCAAGATTGGAAATGTGGCGCAGCGACTGCCTTACAGCATCTGCAGTACCCTGAAACCAGCCTGGATTATCAGGTGTTTGTTCAGCAGCAAGAATATCAACAAATCCTGTACTGAAAGCACTGAAATGGTAGGTGTTTTTGATGTGTTTGTTAAGCGATGCAGAGTTGAACTGTGTTAGTACAAACATGCGGTTAATACCACTGTTCATACAATTACTGATAGGAATATCTACCAAACGATATTTACCTGCCACAGGCACTGCGGGCTTTGATCTTGATGCAGTTAACGGATATAAACGGCTACCTGCCCCTCCACCAAGGATAACGGATACAATTGACTTACTTAAAGAAGGCATAGATTAATGTGTTGGTTTATGATAAAAACAAGCGTTAGAATTAAGAACGGAAAGTTAGGCTGAAAGTTTATGAACTGCTTAAAATTGTTGGCATTTCTTTAAATAAAACTCAATTTGTTAACACGAAAAAAATAACGTTATAACGATTGGTACACCTGTGTGTACTCATCAATTACAGCCTCCCAGCTATGATCTATCTGCATCATATGCTTGCGCATCCATTCCATATGTGTTTTGTCTTTATAAACCTGTATGCCGCGGTAAACAGAATGTGCAAGGTCATTTACAGAAGCATGGTTAAAACGGATACCAAACCCTTCTTCTTCTCCCATATCTTTTACTGTATCCTGCAGGCCACCTGTACTGCGTACAACAGGCAGGGTGCCATAACGCATACTGTACATTTGGTTTAAACCGCATGGCTCAACACGGCTTGGCATTAACAAAAAATCTGCTGCTGCATATAATTTATGGCTAAGGGCTTCATCATACCCAATCATAGCATTGTAATAACCAGGGTATTGTGCAGTAATCTGGCTTAATTGCCATTCAATTTGTTTGCTACCGCTGCCTAAAATCATGTAGCAGGCCTGCTTTTCCTGGTGGTACAACACATTCAGCAAAGCATTGGGTAAAATATCTGCAGCCTTCTCCCCAACCAATCTTCCTATAAAAACAAAGAGTGGTAGTTTCTCATCAAGGCCAAACTGCTCACATATTTTTTTCTTGTTCTTTTTTTTGCCCGCAGTAACTGTTTTTACATTAAAGGTGGCATCAACAAAAGGGTCAGTTTTAGGATTCCAAACTTCGTTATCAATACCATTTAAAATACCAACACATTTGCCTCTTTCATATTCAAATAAAGATTCTAAACCATTGCTATTATAACGCAACTCATTTAGGTAACTCTGGCTTACAGTGGTAATTTTCCATGCACATTTTACAGCACTGGCCAAAGGGTTAATGGTTTTATTCCAGTCAAGATCGCCCCATTTATAACTGTCGTAGGCAGGCAGGTAATGATATTTATCCCAGCCCATCCAGCCCTGGTATTGTGCATTATGTATAGTTAATACTGTTGGCACCAGCGATAACTTTTTGAAGGCGTAGCAATTTTTAAGCATAAAGGGAATTAACCCTGCATGATAGTCATGTACGTGAATTACGTCTATTTTGTGCACCCATGTATTTAGCCAGGTAAGTACTGCTATTTGAAAAGAAAGAAAGCGTTCAGTATCATCAGGGTAACCATAAATTTTTTCACGGTCAAGCAAGCCACTAATGTCTACCAGGTATAAATCGTAACCCAGTTTATTGGTTTTCTCTTTAATTATTGTGAATGAAAAAAAGGTATTGCCAAGATAGGCTTCACCTTTATAATCAACTACCCATTCATTCTCATACAAAAATTTGGTGCGGTACATGGGCATTACCACTTTGGCATAATGACCTGCTTTGCATTGGTATTTTGGCAATGCCCCCACTACATCACCCAGCCCGCCTGCTTTTGCCATGGGGTAACATTCTGCACTCACGTGAACTATTTCCATACTGTTGATTTTTGCTTTGATTAAAATTAAAAACAAATTAGGCGTAATATCTTTTACAACAAATTCTGATGAAAAAATTTTATGTAAATAAAACTCTTTATTTTCAGCCCCTCACTACAAATGCTATTACTATATGAATCAACAAACAAAATGGGGCCAGTTTGGCACCCTAATTACCGTGTTTTTTTTCTGGGGCTTTGTAGCCGCAAGTAATGATATCCTGATACCTGTTTTTAAAAAAGCTTTTACATTAACGCAGGCGCAAAGCCAATTAGTATCAGTGGCTTTTTACATTGCGTACACCGTTGGTTCTATTATTTACCTAACCATTTCTAAAAGCATTGGTACCGATCTTTTAAATAAGATGGGCTATAAAAATGGTATTGCGGTTGGGTTAACTATTTCTGCCATTGGCACATTATTATTTTTTCCTGCCGCCAATACAGGCTCTTTTACCTTAATGATTTCGGGATTGTTTATTGTGGCACTTGGTTTTTCGCTACAGCAAATTGCAGCAAACCCTTTAGCCGTTGTAATGGGCGATCCTAAAACAGGTTCTCAACGCCTTAGCCTTGCAGGTGGTGTAAATAATTTTGGTACTACCATTGGCCCCTTGCTTGTAAGCTACGCCATTTTTGGAAGTGTTACTGCCAACTCAGATGAAGCAAGTATTTCAAGCGTTAAAACCCCTTACCTTATTTTAGGAGTTGCTTTTATACTTGTGGCCGTGTTCTTTAAATTTTCATCAATACCAAATAAAATTGACCTTGATAATGTTGCGGCTGAAGAAGCCAGCGATGACAGCAAAATTGTTCATAAAAAAAGTGCTTTTCAATACCCGCAGCTTTGGATGGGTATGATTGGCATTTTTGTGTATGTAGGTGTTGAAGTTGCTACAGCAAGTAACCTGCCTGAATATTTACAGCAGCATTTGCAAATACCTACCAATAAAGTGGCACCATATATTTCTCTGTATTGGGCAAGTTTAATGATTGGCAGGTGGACAAGCAGCATTGGTGCTTTTGATGTAAATAAAGGTTTTAAAGACATTCTAAAATTTGTAATGCCCTATATAGCTTTTGGCATTTTTCTGGCTGTTAACGCCATTGCCCAGCATGATATTTCTTCTTTTTATGTGTATGGGCTGGTAATTATTGCAATGATTGCTGGTGACATTATGAGTAAAGGCAGCCCTGCAAAAATGTTGCTTATTTTTTCTACCATGGGCATTATTGCTTTGGTTATAGGAATGCTTACCACAGGCCTGGTAAGTGTGTTTGCTTTTGTAAGTGTTGGCTTATTCTGCAGCACTTTATGGCCCTGCATTTTTACGCTTGCAGTTGCAGGTTTAGGCAAACATACCAACGAAGGAAGCAGCCTTTTAATTATGATGATTATGGGTGGGGGCTTTATTAGTTTATTACAGGGCAAAGTGGCTGAAGATGGTTTACTTGGCATTCAGTATAGTTACATAGTTGGCGTTATTTGCTTTGCCTACCTTGCTTTTTATGCCATTAAAGCCAAGAGCATTTTAAAAGCACAGGGTATTGATTATGACGTAAAAACCAGTAGGGGCGGGCATTAGGGCCATGCTTACTATATTATTTCAATCAACGATAATTTAATTAAAATATTTCAGTTTACATGAGCGTTTCAATTTCTCAGCAGTATGCAATAGGTATAGATATTGGTGGCACCAACAGTGTATTTGGCTTGGTAGACCATCGTGGCGAAATAAAATACCGTGGCGCCATTTCAACAAGAAAACACGTACAATTCAGCGATTATCTAAATGAATTATACGAGGCAATTCTACCAGCTATTGAACAGGTGGGCGGTTTTGAGTTTATTAAAGGCATTGGTGTTGGTGCCCCTAATGGTAATTTTTACACAGGTAATATTGAGTATGCACCAAATTTAATGTGGAAGGGTATTGTACCCATTGTTGATTTAATAAACGAAAAATTTAATTTACCTGCCGCACTTACCAACGATGCCAATGCTGCGGCAGTTGGTGAAATGACTTATGGCGCTGCCATTGGTATGAAAGATTTTATTATGATTACCCTTGGTACAGGCGTTGGCAGTGGCATTGTAGCCAATGGCCATCTTATTTTGGGCCATGATGGTTTGGCTGGTGAGCTTGGCCATAATATTGTAATACCCAATGGCAGGTTACATACAGGCACTGGCGCAAAGGGTTCGCTGGAAGTGTATTGCTCTGCTACTGGGGTGCGTTTAACCGCATTGGAATTATTGGATAAATACGCAAATGAAGACAGCCTTTTACGCAACTACGCCAAGGAAGAAATTGACAGCCGCATTGTTTATGACTGCGCTGTACAGGGAGACAGGATTGCCAATGAAGTATATGAATTTACTGGTGAAGTTTTGGGAAGATCGCTGGCTAATTTTATGATGTTCTCTTCGCCTGAAGCCATTATTTTGTTTGGTGGATTAAGCAAAGCGGGCGACCTGATTTTAAACCCAACCCACAAACACATGGAAGAAAACCTGCTGCCTATTTTTCGTAATAAAGTAAAACTTCTTTTTAGTGAATTAAAGGAAGCCGATGCTGCCATACTTGGTGCCAGTGCTTTGGTTTGGGAATTGAAATAAATAGAAGCATCTTAACAATATAAAAGCCAGCAGTAAATTAAACTGCTGGCTTTTTTGTGATATGTAGTAACCAATTAAAATTTTGTGGGGATTTTTTCGAGGACTATTATTTCCTCACAACTTTGTGGGGATTTTTTTGTGGGAATTTAAAACCCACAGAAAATTTCCCACAAAATTTTGTAATAGATACAACAAAGAGGCCGGCTTTATGAAGCCGGCCTCTTTTAACAAGACTATTATCGTTGCGTTATGAAATTATTTATAATCCACCAGGCTCATTTTTATTCCAAAATTTCCATCCTCGTATTTTGAAATGCCCGTTTGAAAGAAGTTCAGCATCATTTCTTTGTAAATAAGCCCCACCCCTTTTGCATATACTTCAACAGAATATTTTTTGCCATAAATACTACTGTCTGCCACCTGCAATACGGTAGTTGTATTTTGAAAGATGCCCTTTTTTACAGTAAAAGGCTGGTCGATATTTTGATACTGGTAATTCCAGTTGGCATAAGAAACGTTGGTAGAAATGGATGGTTGTGCAATAAAATTATTACCCCCCCAGCTTGTATTTTCTGACACAGGATTTACCAATGAGATGAAACGAAGATTGTTGTTTACTACTTCAATTTTATTGGTATCAACAGTAGTGTAATAGGTAGTTGAATACTGAAAAGGTTTGGCCTGAAGCGTATCAGTGATATACCTGTATATTCTAAAAGATTTACGGCCTGCGTTATCGAGAAAAGTACTTTCAATACTGTCTTTTATAAGATAAGACCTTGTTACAAAGGATGCGCCAAAGTTGATAAGTACACTACTATCAAGGCGGTAAGTAAAAGTTTTACCACCCTGCATTGGGTAAAGCTCATTAATGGGTGTTAAAGGCAGGGTTTCTGTGTCTTTGCCGCAACCAATCATCAAAACAATTATACAGCTAAAAATATAATAAAAGCACTTTTTCATCAGGTAAATTATAGCGGAAAGATAATAAGTGAACACACATGAGCCTCATTAAATAAAAACGCAGGCGCAACACTTAACTATTGAACACCTGCGCTTGAAATATGCTGCTTTTAAATGTTATAAAATCAATTCCCCCCTTTGTATTACACCACCACCAATTACATCGTTGTCTTCGTAAAAAACGGCGCTTTGACCTGGCGCAATGCTTTTTACGTTCTCGTAAAAACGAACACGCAAGCCATTGTCAGACGTATAAAGATTACTTAATGCGCCTTTGTCTTTATAACGGATCTTGGTAATTGCTTCCATCCCTTCAGTAATGCCATCGTATTTTACCCAGTTGATTTTCCCTACCATCATATCGTTTTGTTCAAGGTCATTCTCATCGCCCAAAACAACGGTATTATTATCAGGATCAATGGCTGTAACATAAGCAGGTTTGCCTAAAGCAATCTCAAGCCCTTTGCGCTGACCAATGGTGTAGAAAGGATAGCCTTTGTGTTTGCCCAGTCTTTTACCTGTTTTATCAATAAACCAACCACCATTCACTTCTTCTTCAAGGCCATCTACACGGCGTTTTAAAAAGCCGCGGTAATCATTATCAGGCACAAAACATATTTCGTAGCTCTCACTTTTTTTGGCAAGTTCAGGGTAGCCCATATCAAAGGCCATTTGCCTTATTTCTGTTTTACGGTATTTGCCCAAAGGCATAATAGTACGGCTCAGCAATTCCTGGTCAAGCCCCCACAACACATAACTCTGGTCTTTGGTTTCATCAAGCCCCTTACTCATTACAAAACGGCCATTATCATGCTGCCTTACTTCTGCATAGTGGCCCGTGGCAATAAACTCACAATCCAAAGCATTGGCACGCTTAAGCAAAGCACGCCATTTAATATGCGTGTTGCACATAACACAGGGGTTGGGTGTGCGGCCTGCCATGTATTCTTCAACAAAATTTTCAATTACAAAGCCGCCAAACTCTTCACGTATATCTAAAATATAATGCGGAAAACCATGGTGCACTGCCGCCTGTCTTGCATCGTTAAAACTATCAATATTGCAGCAGCCAGTTTCTTTACTGCTGGTGCCGCCACTGGTGGCATAATCCCATGTTTTCATGGTAATACCCACCACTTCGTACCCTTCATGATGCAGCATGAGAGCCGTAACGGTACTATCAATACCGCCACTCATTGCTACCAAAACTTTTCCTTTACGGCTCATAAAAATATTTGCGCAAAAATAAGCAAGTGTTTTAAAAGCAATAGGGTTATGGTTTTTAAGGCATTGCTAAAAGGGGAATTTTTAAATAGAGGGGAAGCAATGGAGGATTTTAGTCTTTTAGTCGATTCTCTATATCCATCATTTGATGTAAAACCCTGATTATTTCAATTTGTTTGTTATCAAACCGATAAAAAACTAAATGAGATTTCACTTTAGAACAACAGTAATTCTTTCTGATATGACTAAAGTCCTTACCTGACATTGGATTATCAGCCAAATATTCAATTTCATCAAGAATTAAACTTACATACCGATCCGCCTGCTCTAATGACCAGTTTTCAAAAGTATAAAGCCAGATTTTTTCAATGTCTTCCGATGCTTTGATGCTAATTCTATAGCTCATTGCTTACATATTTGTCGTGAAGATTTTTGACAAATTTATTGCGGTCAAATTCTTGAACAAATCCCGATGTTTCACCTTCTTTTAACTCTTGAATTAATTCTCCTTTTAGTTTTTCTTCCTGTTCAAAAAGTCGCAAAGCGGCTCTTACCACTTCGCTTGCAGAAGAAAATCGCCCACTTTGAATTTGATAATTAACGAAGTTGTCATAGTAGTCTCCTAAAAGAATGGAAGTATTGTTTGACATATCATTTTTTATTAAAAATACCAATTTCTGTTTGCTTGTGCAATTTCCCTAAATATAAAGCACCCATAAAAATAGTTATGGGTGCTTTATATTTTTTATTGCTGAGTAATCTACCCCCTGCCGCTTTGCCTAATGCCTGTGGCAAGTTCATTGTTAAAGCCTTCCTGCTGTAACAGATTTTCTAAGCTGATGTGCATCCTGTAACGCCAGTAAAAAGGTATGATTGATGGAACATTGATGCGCTCTTCATGAGGATTTTGCCTGCGTATTTTTTCATCAATACCCAATAAATCCTGTAGCATAAAAACAGACCACATTGCAGGTGAAGCAAGATGCTGTGTAACGATGGTTTTATTGATTTCACCACTGCAAACAGTTGGCGCAATGCCCCATTGGCACAAATCATTATTGTAAAACTGCTGAATGCGTTCTCGGTCTTCCTCCCACCAGCCACGAATGGTACTCATATCGTGTGTGCCTGGCGTAACCACGCTTAAATATGGCGCGTTAGAAGGATAAGAGAATTTTGCATTCAATTGTTTGGGCATACGCTGCACTTCAAGGCTTAATAAGCCCAGTTGCTGCATTATATCCGGCACACAGCCTGGTACAAGACCAAGGTCTTCACCACAGATTAACATATTAGTTACCTTTTTTAAGGCAGGCAGTTTTTGCAATGCTTCTTTTTTCCAGAAATCATCCTGGCGGCGGAAGAAGTAATTAATGTATAAATCTTTTAAAGATTCCTGCACATTAGTATCCAGTTTTTTGAATGAAGCGGTTGTGTCTACCGCAAACCTGAAATGAAATTCGTTTCCATCACTGCCATCTGCTTCAAATAAAAGCACATTGCTTACCAGGTCAAACAAATCAATCCTCATTTTATGATTAAAATGACTTTGTTCCTGCGAAGCAAAATAATCTGCAATCTTGCGTTGTGTATCAAATTCAGGTTTAAGGGAATAAGTGCCATCATCATGATTGGTAAGAAAATGACTTTTAATATATTCCTTATCGTCGCCAAACATTTCCCACAATACATCTTCTGTAATAAATGGTTTTGTATAACGATTGAAATCAAAAGGAATGCCCTTTTCTTCAAACTCATTAACATGTACAGGGATGGCAGGAACAAAATAGCCCATAACGCCTTCTATAGCGTGCATTGGAATACTCCAAATGCGGAAAAAGCCAAGAATATGATCTATACGGAAGGCATCGAAGTAATAAGACATTTGTGCAAAGCGATTCTTCCACCAGGCAAAGCCATCCTGCTGCATACGCTGCCAGTTGTATGTAGGAAACTGCCAGTTCTGCCCCTTCACGCCAAAGTCATCTGGTGGTGCGCCTGCCTGTGCATTAAGATTAAAAAGCTCAGGCTGCTGCCATGTATCTGCGCCACTGCGCAAAACGCCAATGGCAATATCCCCTTTAACAATCACCCCATTCTTATGTGCATATTCAGTTGCAGCGTTTAACTGCCGGTGCAAATGGTATTGTATAAAATAGTTGATGGCAACGGCATCATAGCTTTTGCTTTTTGGTGCAGTAAGCGCATCAATTTCTGCAGCACTATAAGTATTTTGTTGAGGCCATTTTGTGTAATCAGGAGTGCTGTACTCATCCCTTAAAAAACAAAAAGCTGCATAAGGCACCAGCCAGTGTTTGTTTTGTGTAAAAAACTGCTGAAAGCCCTCGCTTTTAAATATCGTCTTGCCTTGCTTATTGTATAGTTGTTTTAAAATAGAACTCTTTACCTTCATCACATTCTCATAATCCACTTCAGACAGGCTGTTCAACTGCTTTCTTTCTTCTTCAAATGCCGCTATTATCGACTTATTTTCCTCGCCTGCCACTTCACCAACATTAATGTATAAAGGGTGCAACGCAAAGGCGGAAATAGCAGCGTAAGGATAGCAATCTTCCCAACCATGTGTAGCTGTGGTATCATTTACAGGAAGTAATTGAACCAGTTTTAAACCAACTTTTTTGCTCCAATCCACTAGAAAATTCAGGTCACTAAACTCGCCAACACCGAAGCTTTTTTCAGTACGCAAACTAAACACAGGTATTGCTACGCCTGCGCCTTTCCAACTGTTGTTTTGTAGTACTGCAAAACCATCGTTTACCACAGTTAGTTTATTTTCTTCAGGCATATCAAACAACAGCCTGTCGTTACCGCCTTCGTAATGCAGCAAGCGATTTTGGGCTACATCATACACGCCATACTTGTACACCACAGGAAATTCTGCATTGGTAAGGTCAAGTTTTATTTGATAATAAATATCGCCTGGCTCTTTACTTAACAACACTGGTTCATTCATTTGCCAGTAGTTTAACGCACCTGTATTGCCTGTAATGCAAAGCGCCTGGCCTTTGGTAAGGAGTGGTGCTTTTACTTTGAAAATATGGGTGGTTTGTGCAGGCAAAACAGCATTTATATCTGTATAATTTGTCTTTAATAATACATTCTTGAAAGGCTCAGTATAAAAAGCATTTTCATAGTAACCTGCATTGTTCCATGAATCAACAAAAGTTACTGCATTAACAGTAATGTTTGCAGGAACAAAGGTTTTGTCAGTACCCCAATCTTCAACAACGGCACCGTTTGCATCTTTTAAAAGGTAATTGTAAACGATGGGTTCTGTAATCTTTTCAGCATTATCAAGCGTTAGCGTTACAGCCCATAATTCGTGGTTGTGATACTCAAGAGGAACCGCTTTTTCCCTGTCGTTATTTCCAAATAATTCGTGGTTGCCTGTTAGGTATAAAGTTTGCCCAAATTTTGTATGAAACCTTAACTGGAAAGTAAGTTTTATACTGCGTGAAGCCTGAACATTTGTTACCTTTTTAGTTGCGATTTTTTTAGAAAGTTTAGCTGCTTCTATGATGTTTTTTTCAACCGCTAATGGTTGAGGCTCTTCAATAACAGTTTCAGTAACTGGCTTTTCTTTCTTTGGTTTTTTAGCTGCTTTTTCTTTTGGAATTACTTCTTCTGAAGGCGCAGCTTTTTTAGTTCGTGCCAGTTTTATTTTACCGGGTTCTTCCGTGTTGGGTGTTTCAATAACACTCACTTTTTTGCCCACTTTTTTTACAGCATCTTTTAATGTAACTGGTATCTCTGTGCCTGGAATTTCTGCAGACAAATTATTTATTGGTAATTTTTTTTTAGCCAAAACTTTACATTTAAGGATGAATGAAATAGATTCTTGTGTGCAGCAAACACACGGGTTCTCACACAGCTTAGTAAAGGTTAGAGAAGGAAAAGGTTACCTGTAAAAATTAGCAACCACATCAGCGTATTCCTGTGCCCAGGCTTCTAAAGTTTGTGCAGCGGCATAAGCCCTGCCCGCCTGAATTTGTGCTGGCAAGATACTTTGATTTTGAAAAACATTTACCAATGTTGTAAACAAACTTTCTACATCGCCACGTTTAAAAACATAACCGCGTTCACCGTTTGCCACCATCACTTTTGCAAGTTCTGCATCACTTAAAATGGGTATCAACCCATGAAAAAAGCCTTCAATAGGCACTTTGCCGAAGCCTTCCTGTATAGGTGCCTGAACAACAAAATCGTGCCTGCGATATAAATCCCTTAACTCAATGGCTGTCTTTTTTCCTGCAACAAAAATTTTATCCTGCAAGCCATGTTCCTGTACAAATTTTTCATAATCCTCATGCAGATAACCACCACCAACAAGGGTTAATGTAAAAGGAATATTTTGCTTATGAAGTTTCAGGCAGGCATCTAAAATTAATTGCTGGTTTTTGTTTGGAACAAAAGCACCAACGGTTATAAGTTTTAAAGTTTCAAGTTTAGCAGTTTGTAATTGCGCAAGCCTTTGGTTTACCTGTTCCGTTTCATCATCCCATACTTTTTTACTGTATGATGGGCTGATGCCTGCATGAATTCTTGGATTGTCAGAAGGCTTATCAAGATACCCCCAAACAGGGCCGCGAAATTTGTTGCGCAATAAATTCTTCTGAAAAAGATAGGTACCTGGCTCACCTTCATAATCATCCCAGGTGCCGGTAAATGTGGCGAATACTTTCTTGTTTTTATAATAGAAATAATAAAAGCCAGGAATATTGAGGTTATTGGGAAAGCGTTGGTAAACAATATCGCTTTGCTTATCTACTTTCTTAAAAGCGGCAAACCATTTTGGTATTACCGTTAGCAGTTTAAGTTTGTCTTTTATGCCATCGCCGCCAACATTAGGCACAGGCACAAAACTAATGCGTTCATCAGTATAATAAGAGGCCACCATTTTGTCTGTAAGTTCAACAAAAGGGCAGCAGATAACAACACTTTTAAAGTGCTTTGCCAGTGCCTGCAATTGCTGTAAAAGAATATGATTTTCTGTACCAATTTTTCCTTGGGCATTTTTAAAATGAATACAGTCTGATACGATACCTAAGCGTTGCATGCCTTATTAATTACGTTGATGTATTGATGAATTAAAATATCCCAATCATGGTCTTTTGCCCATTGCAAAGCATTGGCAGAAAAGGATGAATAATCTTGCATAATCTGTTGCAATGCAGCTGTAACTTGTTCTGCATTTTTAGGGTCAACAAGTTTACCTGTAACACCATCTTTTACAGCATCAGGTATGCCCCCAAGTTTTGAACCAATGGCAGGTTTTGCAAGCGCATTGGCTTCAATAATTCCAATACCAAAGCCTTCAAAATCACCATCTGCTGTATAATTGCTCAGCATCATTTTTACATTACTGCCTGCAATATTATTTACTAATTCTGTTCTGCTTACAATGCCGTGAAAGGTAACATAATCAGTTACTTCAAGCTTTTTGGCAAGTGTTTCCAGCTCATCTTTTACTACAGGTTTACCAACAATATGGTAATGTAATTGAGGAAATACTTTTAGTAGTGATGGAAGCGCATTGATGACATTTACCTGGCCTTTTCTTTCAGTAACAGAACCCACAGTTATAATGGCTGGCTCACCTTTTAGCTTTGCAGATTGCTGGCTTACAAACTCGCTATTGTTAATGCCATTATGAATGACTGTAGTTATATTTTTCTCCTTTACTTCCTGTGGAAGGAGGCTGGCGGTAAAGTTTGAAACGGATATTATTTCATCAAATTTTGCAAGGCTTTTATCAGTTAATTTTTTTGCCCATTGCTGTTTAAGGTCAAGCTCTGAACCATGTACTACAGCAATAAATTTTTTGTTTGATAAGATAGCTTTTAATATTAACACCAACCATAACTGAAATTTTCCTGAACATATAATTACATCTGCTTTACTGCTTAATGCGATGGCTTTTTGAATGCGCTGCATATAAGTCATAATCACCACTTTGCTGCGCAAAACGGGATGCAGTCTAAAAGAAATTGTGGACTGGAATTCTTGCAGTTTTTGTTCATCCACATCCATCAAATCTGCAAGTACATGCACGTTAAAACCATTGGAAGCCAAATATTTTGCAACACTGAAAGCATGGTTGCCAATGCCGCCAACATTGGGCGGAAACTCAGAGGATATGAATAAGACAGCGGGTTTTGACTGGGTTTTCATTGGTTGCAAACTAAGGAAAAAAATCAGGTTGAGAGAGAGTTTAGAAGTTTAAGAGTTTAGAAGTTTGAAAGCTTAAGAGTTTAACCCAACTTTCAAACTACCATTACACTTTCTATCTCTTTAAACTCTTTAAACTATCAATAAACTTTTTAAACTTCTAAAACTTTATTCTAATCATCATACCTGCGTTTACGTTCAGGTTTATAGCTTAATTGTTCCATCAATGCTTCAGGTGTTGGGTTTTTATTAATGCCCACCGCAACCTGGAATAAAACTATAAACCCTATAATTGAAAATGCCAGTTCACCCGCAGTTATCCAGTAACCCCATAATTTATATAATGCCGCTTTTTTAGGATTTGCCAGTTCATAAATTACCTCATGCTTTTCACCTTCCTTTACAGAGCGTAAAAAATAAGCTGCATCTACATGGTAGGCACTGGTACCAACCGTAAAAAACGCTTCCGGTTTTAATTTTTGTGTGGCGCTGTCTTTTACAAAATGAATAGTTGCAGGTGCAGTTTCGCCGTCAAAATAATCAGGCTGCCTACTGAACAAAACATAAATAGCAAATATGGTGAGGTAAAGTGTGGCAATAGATTTAAACATGGGGGCGAATGTAAAGATTAGAGGATTAACATAAATAACCTGGTATTAACTGTATTAACTAATCATTGCAAGAAGTGTTCACCCTAAAACCTTTCTTCTACCCGCAAATAACAACTTTTGCTGTTTGCCATTTAGCAACTAAATTCGCAACCGCAATAAAAGTCATTGGTAAACTGCTTATACACAGTCCATTACTTTAATTACTACTTGACTCTTTAATTAATAAATCAACGCAAAAATTATGGCATACGACGTTATTGTTTTAGGTAGCGGCCCAGGTGGTTATCCTGCTGCTATCCGTGCTTCTCAATTAGGTTTTAAAGTAGCTATTATTGAAAAAGAAAGCCTTGGTGGTGTATGCTTAAACTGGGGCTGTATCCCTACAAAAGCATTGCTTAAAAGTGCCCAGGTGTATGAATATATGAAGCATGCTGCCGATTACGGCATTACTGCAACTGGTGTTGAAAAGGACTTTGGTGGTGTAATTAAACGCAGCCGTGGCGTAGCAGATAAAATGAGCAAAGGTGTTCAGTTTTTGATGCGTAAAAACAAGATTGATGTGATAATGGGCTACGGCAAACTAAAAGCTAAAGGCCAGATAGAAGTTACTGCTGCTGACGGTGCAAAACAAATTGTTGAAGGCAAACACATTATTATAGCAACTGGCGGCCGTGGTAAACAATTACCTAACCTGCCAATTGATGGTAAAAAAGTAATTGGCTACCGTGAAGCAATGGTTTTACCAGAGCAACCAAAAAGCATGATTATTGTTGGCAGCGGCGCTATTGGGGTTGAGTTTGGTTACTTCTATGCTAGCATGGGTACAAAAGTTACCATCGTAGAATTTTTACCAAGAATTGTTCCTGTTGAAGATGAAGACATCAGCAAAGAATTGGAAAAATCTTTCAAAAAACAAGGTATTGAAGTATTGACCAATGCTTCTGTTGAAAGTGTTGATATAAGCGGAACTGGTGTAAAAGCACAGGTTAAAAAACAAGACGGTACCGTTACACTTGAAGCTGACATTGTATTAAGCGCAGTTGGCGTTGTAGCAAACATTGAAAATATTGGCCTTGAAGAATTGGGTGTTAAAACCGAAAAAGGAAAAATTGCTGTAGATAAATACTATCAAACAAACGTTCCTGGTATTTACGCTATTGGTGATGCAGTACCTGGTCAGGCTTTGGCCCACGTTGCAAGTAAAGAAGGTATTACAGTAGCTGAATTTATTGCTTACAACGAAAAGAAAGCGCACCATTTACCAGAAGCTTTAGACTACGGCAATGTACCTGGTTGTACTTACTGCACACCAGAAATAGCAAGCGTTGGTTTAACTGAAAAAGCGGCCAAAGACGCTGGTTATGAAATTAAGGTTGCAAAGTTTCCTTTTATGGCCAGCGGAAAAGCAAGCGCGGCAGGCACTACAGAAGGTTTTGTAAAAGTTATTTACGATGCAAAATATGGTGAATTGTTAGGTACACACATGATTGGTACCAATGTTACTGAAATGATTGCTGAAGCAGTTGCTGCACGTAAACTGGAAACTACAGCACATGAAATTTTAAATGCCATACACCCTCACCCAACTATGAGCGAAGCTTTTAAAGAAGCTACCGCAATGGCTTATGGTGAAGCGATTGATATTTAAAAATCGGAGCTTCTGATTAGTACTGATTTTTTTTGCAAGAAACGAGAAGGCCTGTTACGAATGTAACAGGCCTTCTTTATGCACTGAAGTAAGATTTTAGCATTTTAGCGGCTGGCTGTACTATCTAAGAAATTTCAGTTAATTGTTGCAAGTCACCTTTTTGTATTTCTTCTTTAATTTTTTCAACAAGTATTTGTAAAGTTTCCCGCCGATTATTAATTGCTAATAGAAGGAACACTTTTAAGTCTATGCGGTCAAGGTTTTGTTGATACCGTAAATTTTTGTCAATTGTGACGAAAAAGTCAAAGCCATTAAAAACAATTAGCCCCAAAAGTTCACCATTCTTTTTACCTAACCACCCCATATCACGGACGGTTTTCACTTCAAAGTCTGGTCCAAAGTCTGCTTTCAATTGTCTGGGTAAATTTTCATCAAGCAAAATTTTCATAAAGCAGCTTTTCAGTCGTCAATGTTTTTTTTGCCATTTCCAAAACTTGGATAGCACCTTCTTTTGAAACGGTTGGATAATCATCCAGAAATTCATTAAGGTTGTCACCACCTTCCATGTAATCAAAAAGTGTTTGGATAGGAACTCTTGTACCTAAAAAAACTGGTGTACCACCCATTGTTTCGGGGTCAATATTTATAGCTCCATATTTCATTTTAAACTTGTTTTTACGAAGTTACAAGAGATAAAAGGATTTTAACTTAAGGTTATTGAGCAAGAATAATTTAGGTTGGGCATGAATATTCTTTTTATCAAAAAAAATAGCAACTACTACAAAAAATGTAATTTAATAAAGCGGTTTATCCCCGCATTGATTCATACCCAACATCTACCAATAAATTACCGCCATCGGCTGCACCTGTTGCTAATTCATCGCAGCGGTTATTGAAAGGATTGTCTGCATGGCCTTTTACCCAAACAAACTTTATCTTAAAATTCCTGGAAAGATGATAATAACGCGTCCACAGGTCTTTATTTTTTTTGCCGCCTTTAAAATCTGTTTTTATCCAGCCATCCAGCCAGCGTTTTTCAACACTATCTATAATGTATTTACTGTCGCTGTAAATGGTAAGTGGAATATTGATGCGTTTTAAACTTTCAATCGCAGCAATAACACCCATCAACTCCATACGGTTGTTGGTGGTTAACCTGTACCCTGCCGAAATTTCTTTGCGGTTAGTACCCCACATTAAAATAGCACCATAACCACCACGGCCAGGGTTTCCACGAGACGAGCCGTCAGTATATACAATCAGCGGATGTTGTTCAGTCATTAAAGTCAGTAGTAAATAGTCAGTGGTGAATGTTGAAGAATGAAGAAGTCGATTGTTTACTCGACCATCGTCCATAGTTAGCCGATAGACGATAAACTATGGACGATGGACAAAAATATCCTTAGTCTACGGTATAAAATATTCACCTTTCATGTACAAAATACTTTCACCTGCAATGGTTACACGGTCGCCTTTGTCTTCGCAATGCAAAATGCCTCCACGCGATGAAATTTGCTTTGCAAGCATAGTTGTTTTGCCCAACACATGAGACCAGTAAGGAATTAATTCGGCATGTGCAGAACCTGTTACAGGATCTTCTTCAATTACAGAATTCAATACAAAAAAGCGGCTTACAAAATCACAGTCATCGCCTGGTGCTGTGGCAATGATACCAAGGGCATCAATCCTGTTCAACCAAACAAAATCGGGTTTAAAATTTTCTACCTCTTTTTGGTTTTTGTACACCAGCACATAATCCCTGCTTTTGTAAATATGCTGGGGCTGGTGGTTTACACCTTCAATTAAAGCTAATGGTGGGTTACATTTTTGGGGCATGCGGCTTGGAAAATTCATTTCAAGCATAGTACCGCCCTTTTTGGTTACATGAAGTAACCCACTTTTGCAATGAAAAGTAATTTCGTTTTTATGATACCCTAAATATTCAAATATTACGTGGGCCGTTGCGAGGGTTGGGTGGCCTGCAAGGTCAATTTCAAACTCAGGGGTAAACCAGCGGATATGAAAAACATCACCATCAGGAATAAAAAAAGCAGTTTCTGAAAGATTATTCTCTTTTGCAAGCCCTTGCATGGTTTCATCGGGCAACCATTCTGTTAAAGGGCAAACCGCGGCAGGGTTACCACCATAAATTGTATCGGTAAAAGCATTTACCTGGTAAATTGGGTAAGACTTCATAAGCGTAAAAAGTAAAATTAAACGTGAATATTGTGTGTTAATGTTATAAAACAAACATACAACATCAAGCTTAACCCTGTGCAAAAGGTTTTACTGTTTGTGCTTTGATTTAGGGAAATAATTAAGAAAAGAGAAACAGGTTATTTTACTACCTGAAATTTACCACTGCCTACAATATTACCTGCCTTATCTCTAAGCTGGTAAATGTACAGACCACGATAATAAGATTCAAGAGAGAGGGTGGTTTTTGATGAGCTAACGGGCTCATCAACCATTTTTTTACCTATAAAACTATACACCTGAAAAGTGTATGATTTATCTGGATTTTCAAATTCAAAAGTAATAAAGGAAGTTGCTGGGTTGGGATAAAAACGGACAATTTTAACAGGCTCAGCACTTTCAAAATAACCTTTAACCGGCGAAGTAAAACTTGCACAGGTTATTGCGATTATTAAAAGAAAAGTGATGTAAATGTTTTTCATCAGACCATTTGTTTTGTAAATGTAATGAAGTATTTTAATAAAAACATACCATGAGCCACAGTGGTTTAAAAAACAATAAATTACTACACAAATTTGTGATTATATTAAAACAATTGGGTTTACGGGGAAGCCTTTAGCCAACTAAATAAAAAGGTATAATATCATCAACAAAAGCATAATTGTTAAATGATGTTACTACTTTGTATCATTCACTTTTAACAATACTGTTTAGTAAGTTTAAATTTTCATTCACGTAATGGTATTGCAACAAACATGACATTTGCTTAATGTATTCATTCACACAACATCATGCAAAAAACTTTTTTATTTCTTGTTTTTATAACGATGCTTTTTAATGCTAAAAGCCAAAAAGTAAAGGCTATTACTAAAGACACTGCATTTATTACAGCCATGCTTAATGGCCAAAACAAATACAGAAACGAACTGGGAATTACAGATTTAAAATGGAATGCAACACTTGCTGAAGAAGCCAGGGAATGGGGAGTTTATCTTGCTGCTAAAAATAAATTTGAACACTCGCGTGGGCTTAAAAACCAGGGTGAAAACTTGTGGATGGGTACTGCATCAGCTTACAGTTTAGAAGATATGACCTCATCATGGGGCAATGAAAAACAGTTTTTTAAACCAGCGGCATTTCCTGATTGCTCAACAAATGGCAGTTGGCATACTGTAGGGCATTATACCCAAATTATATGGCGCAATACTACTGAAGTTGGTTGTGCATTGGTTAGCAATAACAAGGCAGATTATTTGGTTTGCCGCTATAATCCTGCAGGTAATATAATGGGGCGCCGCGTGTATTAATATAAAACTTTAGCTTTTTTGGGGGAGGCGTACTGTATGAAACCAAAAATTAACCAGATGTTTTATTGCAGTAAAAAACTCATTTAAATCAAGCGGCTTACTTATGTAACAATTGGCATAACCAAGATAGGCTTCCCGCAAATCATTCTCAGAAGTTGATGTAGTAAGCATTATTACAGGTATCATTTTAAGTGCAGTATCATTTTTAATAAACATCAGCACTTCTTTGCCGCTTATTTTGGGCAGGTTTATATCAAGCAAAATAAGATCAGGTGTTACAGCATTAGTATAAGGTGGCTGTTTTGAAAGATATTGCATGGCAAGCTCTCCATCACGTACTACTGCTATTTGTTTATTAACATCATCATCGTTCAGTGCTTCACTGGTAAGTATAATATCACCTTCATTATCTTCTACAAGAAGAATATGAAAGGATATTGGATTGTTTTCTGACATACAGGATGTTAAAATTTATAATTCTATTATAAAGCTGCAAATAAAAACCATTGCTTTTTGGGTGCCTGTAGTAGCTGAAGTATGAATTAAGTAGGGTTTATTCTACATAAAGATTAAGCAGCAAACAAAAAAGCTGGAAATAGCATCCCGGCTTTCGTTTAAATAATTAGGTTTTTAAACAGTTGGTAATCTTTCATTTCCAGAAAAATAAGCCCTGTAACGGGATGCTAAATAGATTACCACCCCTGCGCCAGCGGCACCTGTTATAATTGCTGCAATAAGTATATTTTTCATTGTGTATGGTATTTTTAAAACTCAATAACAAAAACATGCCACACAAAAACTCACACTTCTACTTCTGCCAAGCCTAAAACCTGCGCAGTTTGCGCCCTAAGTTCTCTGCATAAAGATGGATTTTTAGATAAGGAAAGGCCATAGGATGGGATCATTTTCTTTAACTTTCTCTGCCATTCGGCAGAATGAAGCTTTTCGGGAAAACATTTACCAAGTAAGCTTACCATGATAGCAACTGCCGTAGAAGCACCAGGCGATGCGCCCAATAAAGCCGCCAGAGAACCATCTTCTGCACTTATAACTTCTGTTCCAAATTCCAAAATACCTCCTTCTTCTTCATCTTTTTTTATTACCTGCACACGTTGGCCAGCCATTTCAAGTTGCCAGTCTTCCATTTTTGCATCAGGAAAAAAAGTACGCAAAGCTTCCAGGCGGTCTTCAGGCGATTGCCTTACCTGCTGTACCAAATATTTGGTTAAAGGAATATTGTGCAGGCCTGCGGCGATCATTGGTACTATGTTGCTGAAGCGTACAGATTTTGGTAAATCAAGAAAAGAACCCTGTTTTAAAAACTTGGTGGTAAACCCTGCATAAGGACCAAATAAAAGTTCCTTCTTACCCTTAATCATTCTGGTATCAAGGTGTGGCACAGACATGGGCGGCGAACCTACAGCAGCCTTACCATACACTTTTGCATCGTGCTTTTCTATTACATCTCTGTTATTACATTTTAACCATTGGCCACTTACAGGAAAACCGCCAAACCCCTTCCCTTCTTTAATTCCAGATTTTAACAGTAAGGGCAATGCGCCACCACCTGCGCCAAGAAATACAAAGCCAGCAGTTATTTCATTGGTTTCATTTTTAGCTATGTCTTTTACTGTTATTTTCCAGCCGCTATTTTCTTTTTCAAGATTTTTTACTTCGTGATTAAAGTAAAGATTAATGCCTTCGCTTTGTGTGAGCTGCTTAAAAATAGCACGCGTTAAAGAACCAAAATTTACATCAGTTCCCACATCCATTTTTGTAGCTGCCAAATGCTGCGATGCTTCACGCCCCTGCATTATTAGCGGCATCCATTGTTTAAGCGTTTCATGGTCTTCAGTGTATTCCATACCATGAAACAAAGGGCTTGATTGCAGTGCCTCATAACGCTTTTTTAAATAATCAACGTCATTATCGCCCCAAACAAGGCTCATGTGTGGTATGCTGCTTATAAAGCCAGATGGCGCAGAAAGATTTTTTTCTTTTACCAGGTATGCCCAAAATTGCCTTGAAACTTCAAAAGATTCAGCAATAGCAATGGCTTTTGAAATATCAATGCTTCCATCTTCGTGTTGTGGTGTATAATTTAATTCGCAAAAAGCTGAATGTCCCGTACCTGCATTATTCCATGCATCTGAGCTTTCTGCAGCAGCGGTATCCAATCTTTCATAAATATCTATTTTTATTGCAGGTTCCAGCTCTTTCAACAAAATACCTAATGTCGCGCTCATAATTCCCGCACCTATCAAAACCACGTCAGGCACTGCTTTTTCTATTTTCATTTACATATTTTCGCAAATATAATAGCTTCACTAAAAGCATTATATCTCAATCATTTACGTAAACGATAACGTTAACAAAAAAAAGACGGTATGCTTTTTTAATGGTGCGAATTGAATAATTAAAGCAGTCAATTTTTAAAATATGATAACGAACAGTTTCCATAAATTAAATGAACAGTTAGGCGAAACGCTTGACAAACTTGTAACTGGCGTTAATTCTATATTGATTGGTATGGCTAATGATGAACGAAAACTTGTAATGACAAGTATTGATGCGACCCTTTTATTAAAGATTTACGACAGGGCACTTGAAGAAGAACAGTATGAAATTTGTGCAACTGCGCAGGAAGTATTCAGGACAAGGCTTTCAGCCAAATAGTTTATGCTGGCAGGCTGAAATAAAAAGTAGCCCCAATATCTACTGCTGCATCAGCCCACACTTTTCCTCCATGTTTCGTTACTATTTTTTCTACAATTGCAAGTCCAACACCAGTGCCTTCAAACTCACTTTGTTTGTGCATTCTTTGAAAAACACCAAATAATTTCTGGCTATATGCCATATCAAATCCAGCCCCGTTATCCTCTATCCTATAAATTACCTGTTTGTCTTTTTTCTCTGAAGTAATAGCCACTACAGGCTTTTCCTTTTTGGATGAGTACTTAATGGCATTACAAATAAGGTTCATTATTACCTGGTACATCAGGGTATAATCTGCCAATACAGTATCAAGTTCGCCAATTGAAATGGTAGCAGTATGTTGTGTAGATTTATTAATCTCAACCAATACTTCATTGGTAAGTTTTACCATATCAACTTCAAGTTTAGCCACTTCCTTTCTTCCCAGTTTTGAAAAAGCTAGCAAGTCATCAATTAAAGTGTTCATTTTTTTGCCGCTTGCCTGTATGCGTTCCAGTAATTTTTTGCCTTTTTCATCAATTACATTTTTATAATCTTCCTCAAGCATTTGCGAATAACCATTGATGGCCCTTAAAGGTGCACGCAGATCATGCGAAACAGAATAAGAAAAAGATTCCATCTCTTTATTCATAATTTCCAGTTGTGCAGTGCGTTCAATTACTTTCTGTTCAAGGGTTTCATTCAAAAGATTAATCTCCTGTTCTGCTTTAACTTTCGCAGTTATATCGTTAGAAAGTATCAGCCTTGCGATAACATCATTAAACATTATTTCTTCTACACTAACTTCAACATCAATCAGGCTGCCATCTTTTTTTTTATGGTGCCAAACGCCTGTTGAATGTGCGCCCATGGTAGTTACGCGATCAATCCTTATAAATTTTTCTTTGTCTTCTTCTGGTCTTATATCAAGTGCCGTCATAGAAAGAAATTCCTCACGGCTGTATCCATAATGAATAATTGCAGCTCCGTTTACATCAAGAAATTGAAAAGTTTGTTTATTAATAATCCACATAGGCATGGGATTATGTTCAAAAAGGTAACGGTATTTATTTTCACTTTCAGCAAGCCTTTCCTCTATATTCTTTCTGTCAGAAACATCCCTTGCAATTTTTGAGGCCCCAATAATTTTGCCTGCCGCATCTTTTATGGGTGAAATGGTAAGCGATATAAAAACACGCTCACCATTTTTTTTAACCCGCTGTGTTTCGTAATGTTCAATTAGTTCGCCCTTGGTTATTTTGCTAATAATATGCACTTCCTCACTTAAAAGCTCAGTTGGTATCAGTATAGAAATATGTTTACCAGTAACATCTTTTTCTGTATAGCCAAATAATCTTTCTGCCCCACGATTCCAGCTTGTAATAATGCCAGCAAGCGATTTACTTATAATAGCATCGCCTGAAGAATTAATAATAGCACTAAGCAGTGCCTGTTGTGTTTGTATATCTTGCTGGTTCATGTAGTTAATTTTATAAAGGCATAACCACAGTTGGTTTATAAATGTACAGAATTTGCGATTGTTTTTTAATTGGTTTATTTATGTTTATTAAATTAAGTATCTCTTTAAGATAGAAAATTATTCTCAGAAATAAAAATATACGGGGTGCTGCAACATCTTTTAAAAACCAGCTTCTCATAGTAATTTAGTTAAATAAACTGTACATGAACAGTTTAAAAGATAAATGAAAAGTGATTGGAATGCGGGAATACATCCAGATACATACTTTCATTTTTAAATCAATTTGCAGCTATTACTTTTCTACTTACTGAATTATTATCAGGAAAAACAAGCGATAATGCCCCTGTAATTATTGATGCCTTTAAAGTATTTATCTTACCCAGGTATTCACCGTCTACTTGAAAATGAACCCTTTTTCTGGAATACATTTCAAGTGAATTTACCTGAAACAATTCGGTTTTTTCAGGGTCGTAAGCAGCATGTGTAACCATCATTTTAAAGATTTCAGAAACCGAAATCTTTTTTAAGGCAATTACTTCAAAAACCGAATCGGTTAATTCGCCTGCAGGGTTTATAACCGCCCCTGTACCATACCTTGTGGCGTTGGCCACTACCACCATTGCTGCCTTAATTTTTATGGTTTTATCATCAACTACCATTGTAAGGCGCATAGCTGGCGGGTTAAAAATTACCTTACAGCAGGCTTTAAAATAACCCCATTTACCACGTGTACCACCTTTATCAAACTCTTTTATCAAAGCCGCATTAAAGCCTATATCGCAAAGATGAATACATATTTCGTTGTTTATTTTAACCAGGTGAACAGAATGAGCGGACGCATTAACACTTATTGCAATCGCTTTTTCAGGGTCTTGTGGTATACCTAACTCTTCGGCCAAACCATTGGCTGAAC
Organism: Chitinophagales bacterium; assembly: GCA_031424995.1. Taxonomy (GTDB): domain Bacteria; phylum Bacteroidota; class Bacteroidia; order Chitinophagales; family Chitinophagaceae; genus Parasediminibacterium. The sequence continues at coordinate 42,394 of JANPIP010000021.1, forward strand.
CTGCTGGCAAAATACCTAATGGAATGCCTGTGTTTAGTAAATATTCTGCCACAAGCTTTACCGTTCCATCGCCGCCGGCGGCAATAACCCTTTGAGGTTGATAGTGGTTAATTTTTTGCCTTATCTGTTCTGGCTTAAAGTCTTGTGGCAGTTCAAATATTTCGTGTAAAATACCAGTGTTGGCAAGATAATTTTGTATATGAAGTGGCCAGTCAGTTTTTTTACTGCCCGATTTTGGGTTGATGATAAAAAGTAGCTTTATGTTCGTAATATCCTTCATATATTGTTGAATATAGCAACTAACGGTAATAGTGCTTAATAAAATGAATAAGAGTAACAATAAAACCATAAAAATATATCCTGGCTATGGCCATACTGGTGATCTTGTTTTATATGGTCATGTTTTTAACAATAAACCTGCACAACGCTATAATTATACCAACAACATTTTGATAAATATTATACATATTGTCAGGTTGTTTTTTGTAAACCCACTACCCTTTGCAAAAATTGAACTTGTATGGGAAAATCAACTACTGCAAACTATTACAGAAAAAGATGGTTTTTTTAAATTTGAATGGGCTTCAGCAACATCGGTACCTGCTGGCTGGCATACCGTTACAGTAAACTATTTAAACAAAGATGGTATTGCCGCAAGCGGCGAAGGAAGCCTGTTTGTACCACATGTTACACAGTATGGGTTTATTTCTGATATTGATGATACGGTACTGGTTTCTCATTCTTCCACTATAAGAAAAAGGCTTAGAACTTTATTTACCAAAAACCCGCGCACAAGAAAAATTTTTAAAGAAGCAGCAGAACATTATAAACTGCTTGCAGATGCGCATACAGAACCTGACGTTCCCAACCCGTTCTTTTATGTTTCAAGCAGTGAGTGGAATTTATTTGATGATTTGGTAGATTTTTTTGACCATAACCAGTTACCCAAAGGAGCTTTTTTGTTAAACCAGGTAAAACGCTGGTACCAATTATTTAAAACAGGCAAAACAAAACACGAGGGCAAGCTGATACGCATAGTACGCATACTGCACACTTTTCCTAAACAAAAGTTTGTTTTGCTGGGCGATAATTCTCAGCAAGACCCCGCCATTTATGCTTCTATAGCTGCCAAATATCCCAGCCAGATTTTTGCAGTGTATATCAGAAACATTCATCCTGAAAAAGAAAAAAGCGCAACACAATTGCTTAAAAGCATTGAAGAAAAAGATGTGTACACCTGCTTCTTCAAAAACAATACAGAAGCTATTGAACATTCAAAAAAAATAGGTTTGATTTTTGACAAACAGTAAAACTCCACCTGTAGCAACCTGTAAAAATAAACGTGCAGCAAGGCTGCCCCTCTTGCTATATTTAAATAAAAATACCATGCCCAAGAGCGAAATAGAACAATTGCTTACAGATGAATCGGAACAACTTAATAAACTTCATACTATTGTACAGGAGACCATTAAAGCAGAAGAACTGATTGTGCAAAACCTGCTGCACCCAGCACTGGAACGTTTAACACCCGCGCAAAAAATATCAGACAGGGTGGCCCGTTTTGGTGGAAGCTGGAGTTTTATAATAACATTTGGGCTGATACTTACGGCCTGGATCATCTTTAATATTATTGCTGTTGGTAAATACAAATTCGACCCCTACCCTTTTATTTTAATGAACCTGATACTAAGCACTATTGCGGCTTTACAAGCCCCTGTAATTATGATGAGCCAGAACAGGCAGGAAGAAAAAGACAGGATGCGTAGCGAAAATGATTACCTGATTAACCTTAAAGCCGAAATGGAGATACGCAGCCTGCACCAGAAAATGGACTTGCTGCTGGAAGACCAGATAAAAACCCTTTTTGCAACACAGGCAAAACAGTTTCAGCTACTAAACCAGTTAAACGAAAAACTTGACGCACTTGCTGCAAAGTAATTACCGCTTATGAATTACAGCCTTGAGATAAAGAAATTCATTTACAGCCAGTATGTGTACACAGGTTTAAGAATAACGGCAGGCGTTGTAATTCCAGGATTTATACTTTATCAATTTAACCTGCTATCCACCATGATAGCTGTGCCTTTGGGCGCTATATTTATTGCACTTACTGATAACCCTGGCCCACGCCACCACCGCTTAAACGGCATGACCGCCGCCATTATTATTAATGGCATTATTGTGTTGATAGCAGGCCTTAGCCAACCTTATCCAATACTTATTGGTATTGAACTGATTGTATTAAGCATTGCTTCTTCTCTGGTTGCTGTATATGGTGACAGATCTAACGGTATTGGCCTTATTGCTTTGATTGTTTTTGTACTTAACATAACACCTGTAACTGGTGCCAACAGTTTTTATACAGCATTATACCTTACCGCTGGCGGTAGCTGGTACACCTTCCTAAGCCTTGTATCAAACACCATACGCCCGTACCAGCCTGTGCAGCAGCTACTGGGTGAATGTTTGCTTGAAGCAGGTGATTACCTTAAAGGCAAGGCACTTTTTTATGATAAAGATTTTGATGGTGATGCCATTGTACTACATCTAATGGAACAGCAGGTAAAGATTCATGAGCAGCAGGATGAGTTGCGCAGTATCATCTTTAAAACAAGAAAGTTTCTTCATGATTCTACCAATACAGGCAGGCGTTTGACCATGATATTTCTTGACAGCCTTGACCTTTTTGAACGCATAATGACCACGCAGCAGGATTACCGGCAACTGCACCATGCACTAGACGATGAGACCACTATTTTAAAGCAATACCAGCAGCACATTATACTTATGGCAAATGCGCTGCACGAGACAGGGCTAGCTGTGCAAGCGGGTTACGCTTACAACAATGCAGCAAGGCTTGATACATCACTTCAAGATTGCAAGGATGCATTTGCATTGCTGCGCAAACAAAAACTACAGTCAGCCAATATTGAAATATTCATCAAACTAAGGCATATACTTAATAGTCTTGACGACCTTACAGAACGCATTGAAAGAATTGAGACCTATACCAATTTTCGCCAAAAAATAAACAGGCAGCTAACCAAAGAAGAAGTGCAGCCCTTTGTGCAGCCATCTAATTTTGATGTGCATTTGCTGCTCTCCAACATATCACTAAAATCTGCCCATTTTCGCCATGCATTAAGGCTTGCCATTGCCTTAACCATTGGCTATCTTGTAACACAATTCTTTTCGCTGGGGCATGGTTACTGGATACTGCTTACCATTGCCACGATTGTAAAACCTGCATACAGCATAAGCCGTAAAAAAAACATACAGCGTGTGGCAGGTACTTTAATCGGTGTGGCTATGGGTTTCATCACGCTGCACTTCACCCAAAACAATACAGTTATTTTTATGGTGATGTTATTTGGTATGATGGTGGCCTACATTTTTCTAAGGCTGCAATACCTGGTAAGTACCGCAGGCATTACACTTTACGTTATTCTCAACTTTCATTTTCTGTACCCATCAGGTTTGGGAGATGTATTAACTGACCGGCTGTTAGATACCATTATTGGTTCTGCCATTGCATTTACCTGTTCTTATTTTATACTGCCTGCATGGGAGCATAAACAGATTAATAATTTACTGGCAGATGCCATGAAGGCAAACGCAAATTACTTTACCGTTACTGCCGAAGTTTTTACAGGTAAAAAGTTAGAATTGTTGGGTTATAAGCTGGCGCGAAAAGAGGCTTTTGTGGCCATTGCCAACCTTTCAGGCGCATTGCAGCGTATGCTTACCGAACCCAAAAGCAGGCAACAGCACCTTGAACATTATCACCAGTTGGTTACTACCAGCCACATGCTTACCAGTTACATCGCTTCGCTTTCTTACTATGCACAGCAGTTTGGGGAACAATACAGCAGTTGCGATTTTGAGCCTATGATCAAGCAAGTAAAAAGACAGTTTGATTATGCTTTGATGTTATTGGAAAAACAGGATACAGAGGCGAGCCTGCCCAAATTTCCTGTACACAAAAAAGTACAGCAGTTGCTGCAGCAGCGCAGAAAAGAACTTGAAACAGGTGTGGAAAATAGAGATGCAGGCACAGGAAAAAAATTATCTGAGATGAAAACAATTACTGACCAGTTTCAACTGGTAAGTTCTATTGTTGAGGATGAAATAAAAGTGCTGAAGGAATTGAATCAAGAAACTTTAACTACAATAAAACAACCAGATTTACTTGTTTAGTGGGTAAATGGCCAAATACACTAAATTACTTGAGCTATCCACTAAAAAACAAAACCCTTACGCAGCAAGGTCTCTTGAAGTATGCGGCGAGTGAGGGTCATGTATCCACCCCTCAAATACTTTATAGACAAGGCGCCTATCCAAAATAAAAACTTAGATCTTGCGAAAGGTTACTTTTTAAACAACTATAACCAATACACAAATCAGTAGTTGTATGAATAAAGTAAAACATCATTTTAATTGAGCCGCAAAAACTTTTAAAGTAAAACACCTACAGTTACGCCTACAGGTCAGAAGCTTATCCATTTCCTTTCTCACTATCACATAACACTGATCCATTGAAATTATGATTTCTTTCACATTCTTTAAAGACACATTTGAAATGCCCACTGCATCTTAAAAATCATTAACTGACCCCTAAAATTTATTGCCCGCAAAAAATTTCTACCTAATAGTTTTTCTTCATTTTAATACCTACCCTGTTATGAAATCTTTTGCAAAAACCTCCTTGTTAATCTTTGTACTTATTATCATTTCAACAACTTCTAATGCGCAATACAGGTCATATTATGATGTTGGTATTAGTGCTGGCACTTTGGTTTACCAGGGCGATCTTACCCGCAGTTCTTTTGGCACTTATCGTTCTTTAAAACCTGCCGTATCCTTATCTGTAAGCAAACAATTAGATCCCTATTTTGCCATACGTGCAGGGCTTACACTGGGTAAAATTGGGGTTGATGAATCTCAGTTCAGCAACCCTGTATGGAAGCAACAGCGCAACTTTCAATTCAGCACACCAATTACAGAACTCTCGGCGGTATTAGTTTTTAATATTCTTGGTGAGAACACTGAGAAAAATTACCACACATTTTCACCCTATATTTTTGGTGGCATAGGAGCTACATTTTTAAATGTACAAAGAGACTGGAGCAGGATGAATACGGACTTTAAATCTTATACACTGGCAGGCATTGCTATTGACAGCGCACACTCTTTACCCAAAACAATTCCTGTTATTCCATTGGGGCTTGGTATTGCCTATGATATTACATCAAGGCTTGCTATTAAAGCAGAGGCAACCTACAGACTTACGTTTACCGACTATTTGGATGGCTTTAGCTACGCTGCAAACCCAACTGCCAAAGACAGCTATTATGGCCTATCGCTGGGTGTTAGTTTTAAAATTGGTAATAATAGTTTCAGGTGCCCTGTAATGCGCAGGTAACAGCCATAAAAACAAACTTCGTTATAAAATAAGTCCTGCAACATTGCTGTTGCAGGACTTTGCTTCAACCTGGGGTAAATGTTAGCTACTGTTGTGTTTACTATTTTAGGTACGATCTCATTTTAACGGCTTTCGCTGAAAAAGACGATTCAATATCAAGCTCGCAAGGGTAAGAAGAAGTATTAAGGGTAGTAATTTTATAGGAATTACTGAAGGCATCCATAAACAACAAATCTCCTTCAAAACGAAGAACAAAGCCAGAAACTATGGGTGCAATACCACCATCTTTAATAGCGGTTACTTTATACTTCAATTCGTTTTGTGGCGTCTGATAAGGTTCAAACGAGTATTTTATTCTGGTAACTTCATCCATCCAGTTAATACTGCATAGGGCCTCATAAAATACTGTTACAACATCCCCGTTCTTAAATTTCAATTTGTGCATAATAATTCTTATTTGCTGGCAATATAATACTGTTGCGCTATCATTTTTATTACGTAACTGCCGCTCAAAAAAATTAACCATATGGTTAATTTTTTAAAATTTGTTTCGGTTTATTCAACAAAAAACATTTTACTAAAAACCATCTGACCAAAGCATCTATAAAACGACGGCATTTCACATATCCGCTCATCAAAAACTTATAATTAAATAGTTCAGGCTGCTACCTTTAAGCGTAGAGCAATAAATACTATTTATGAGAAAACTTTGTCTTTTGTATGCAGCACTAACAGTACTGCTGCTAAAAACCACTGCCCAGTCAAACCCTTTATGGTTAAGAAGCCCCGTCATTTCACCAGATGGAACTACCATCGTTTTTACTTACAAAGGCGATTTGTATAAAGTAGCTTCCACAGGCGGCAATGCAATGCCGCTCACCTTTCATGAAGCACACGACTTTATGCCTGTGTTTAGTAATGATGGCAAAACAATTGCTTTCGCCAGTGACCGCTTTGGCAATTTTGATGTTTTTACCATGCCTGTTGATGGCGGCCAAGCAAAGCGGCTTACTTATCATTCTTCCAATGAATATCCTTACAGTTTTACCAACGATGATAAGAACATTGTTTTTGGTGGAGTAAGAATGGATATTGCTTCTAACCGCACCTTCCCTACTGGCTCTCAGCCTGAGTTATACCAGGTTAACGCCAATGGCGGAAGGATAGAGCAGTTACTGAGTATGCCTGCTGAAGAAATAAAGTTTAGTAAGGATGGAAGCCTGGTATTGTACCAGGATAAAAAAGGTGGCGAAAACACCTGGCGTAAACACCATACATCTGCCATTGCGAGAGATATATGGCTTTGGGATGTAAAGGCTGGCACGCATAAAAAAATCACTTCTTTTGCAGGCGAAGACAGGAATCCTGTTTATGCAGATAATGATAAAACCATGTACTACCTGAGCGAAGAAAGTGGCAGCTTCAACGTGCATAAACTTGCGCTTGATAATTCCTCAAAATCTGCTCAAATCACTTCATTTAAAAAACATCCTGTACGTTTTTTAAGCACCAGCAATAATGGCACTTTGTGTTTTGGATATGATGGTGAACTCTACACATTAAAAACCAATGGCAAACCACAGAAAATAAATATAAATATTGCTGTTGATGTAAAGGGCAATAATGACAAAATTGTAAACGTAACAGGCAATGCAAGAGATATGGCGGTATCGCCAAATGGCAAAGAAGTGGCTTTTGTTTTTCGTGGTGAAGTATTTGTAACCAGTGTAGATGGCGGTATTACCAAACGCATTACCAGCACACCTGAGCAGGAACGCAGCGTAAGTTTTTCACCTGATGGTAAGGCCTTATTGTATGCTGGTGAAAGAGGTGATGGCTGGCAGATTTTTGAGACAAAAAAGGTAAGCAGCGAAGAGCCTTATTTCTATGCTTCTACCCTTTTAAAAGAAACACCATTAATTGCCAACAACAAAGAAAATTATCAACCGTTATACTCACCTGATGGTAAAGAAATAGCCTTTATTGAAGACAGGATGACACTTAAAATATACAATATCACCACAAAGCAAACGCGTACTATTCTTACAGAAAAAGAGTTGTTTAGCATGAGCGATAATGACCAGTATTTTCAATGGAGTCCAGATGGCAAATGGATGCTGTTTGATTACAGCGTACCAGGCATTGCAAGTGGCGAGGTAGGATTAATTTCAACTGATGGAAAAGGCAAGGTGGTAAACCTGACAGAAAGTGGTTTTAACGATGCCCGTGGCAAATGGGTAATGGGAGGCAAAGCCATGATTTGGAGCAGCAACAGAGATGGTTTAAAATCTGTAGCGCAAAGCGGTAGTCGCCAAACAGACACCTATGCTATGTTCTTTACCCGTGAGGCTTTTGACCGTTTTAAACTAAGCAAAGAAGACGCTTCCCTTACCAAAGAAATGGATGAAATGAAAGCCAAACTTGACTCAGCCAAAAAGAAGGAGAAGAAAGATACTGTAACTATTAATTGGGACGGTTTACAACAACGTAAAACAAAACTTACCATTCACTCATCGTCACTGGCTGATGCCCTGATAAGCAAAGATGGTGAAACGCTTTTTTATCTTGCCAAATTTGAAAAGGGATACAACCTGTGGACGACCAACCTGCGTACCAAGGAAACCAAAATGCTGGTAACCCTTAACAGTAACAGTGGCAGTATGCAGTGGGATAAAGACCAGAAAAACATTTTTGTATTAAGCGACATGGGTCTTGCTAAAATTGATGCAGCAACGGGCAAACAGGATGCTATAAAAATAAACGGCGAAGTAAATGTTGATGTTGCAGCAGAACGCAGGTTTATGTTTGAGCATGTATGGCACAGAACAAAGAAAACTTTTTACACAGCAAGTTTTCATGGTGTTAACTGGGATAGTTACAAAGCTGATTACGAAAAATACCTGCCGCATATCAGTAACAATTACGAGTTTAGTGAATTGTTGAGCGAGTTGCTGGGCGAACTGAATGTAAGCCACAGTGGCAGCAGTTATAACAACATTAACCTTAATGCAGATGCCACCGCTTCGCTGGGTATATTTTACGACGTGAACTATAAAGGCAATGGTATTAAGATTGATGAAATTGTAAATGATGGACCGCTGGATAAAGCAGGGCTAAACATTAAAGCAGGCAATATTATTGAAGCCATTGATGGCATTGAAATTACTCCAGGTAAAGATTTTGCACAATACCTTAACCGTAAAGCAGGCAAAAACACACTGCTCTCCATTAGCGAAAACGGCGTAAAGAAAGACATTACCATTAAGCCTGTAACCCTTGGGGAAGAAAGTGCTTTATTGTACAAACGTTTTATTAAACGCAACCAGGATGAGGTAGAAAAAATGAGCAACGGGCAGTTGGGCTATGTACATATTCCTGGTATGAATGATGGTGCTTACCGTAATACTTACGAAGAAGCGATGGGAAAATATGCCAGCAAAAAAGGCATTGTAATTGACACGAGGTTTAATGGTGGCGGTGACCTTGTTGCAGACCTTGCCATGTTTTTAAGCGGCAAGAAGTTTATGGATTACAGCACTGATACCAGAAGCAATGGCTTTGAACCCAATTTCCGCTGGACAAAGCCAAGCATTTCACTTGCCAACGAAGCTAACTACAGCGATGGTCATTGTTACGCATACACTTACAAGGAACTTAAAATTGGTAAACTCGTTGGTATGCCTGTGCCCGGCACTTGTACGTTTGCGGGTTGGGAAAGCCTGCAGGACAACAGTGTGCGCTGGGGTGTTCCGCCATTGGGTTGTAAAATGATGAATGGACAGTACCTTGAAAATCATCAAACAGAGCCTGATATAAAAGTTAGAAACGATTATGAAACAGTTGTAAAAGGCAAAGACCAGCAATTGGAAGCAGCTGTAAAAGAGTTAATGAAAGGGCTATAAAAAATCATTACATAACCCTTTACAAAGAGCTATCCCTAAAATGATGGCTCTTTGTTTTTCAACATATCACCTCGCTCTATCAATATCTTATTTTGCTGATGAAAACTTAGTTCCTACGCTTGTTCAATAAAGTTGAATTTAAAATATTGGCGTCTTATATCAATCAATTTACTACTAGTTTTCAAATATATCAAGCCCGCTTTCATCAATCGCTCACACAAAAAACGCTCTTGCCATGGTTCAAAAGTTTTTGCAGTAATTCCGTTTTGCTGAACCCTGCTAATTAGAAATATAAAGTCAAATTAAATTACAAAAGCTCATTTATTTTAATCATTATAGAAATTCGTATTTCAAATTTTTAGGGTTTTCGGCGGAGCAGGCTTATTCAATTGGCATTGGTTATTTATAAACCTTGTATAACCGATGCAGGAAGTGTGCGTAGCCGGCACAAGAAGTGTGCGTAGCCGGCACAAGGAGTGTGTGAAGGCGGCACAAGGAGTGTGCGTAGGCGGTACAAGGAGTATGTAAAGGCGGTTTACGCATCGTGTAAAGGCGGTACAAGGTGCCTGCACCGCCTTTACACGATGCGTAAACCGCCTCTTTAATATCCAAAAACGGCCAGCATATGTTAAAAAGAGTATCTTTTTTTACCCTTAAGATCGTTCTTATCTCGCCCAATAATTGCCTTCTGCCAGAACAGCTTACCAAATTGTGTACACAATAACACATTTAGAAGGGCGTAGAAATTGCAGCCCATTTAAAAATTATTGTATGAACGATAAAAACAAAGGGCTGGCAGACAACCAGGAAGGTGAAATTATACTTAATGAAAGCGGCACTTCAATAACAACAGATAAAGTAGAAGGTGTTGATATACCACAGGAAATTAAAAAAGACGAAGAAGATAATCCTTGCAACGAAAAGCCTGAAAATAATCAGGAGAAAAGCGATATGCTCTAGCTACAACTAAAACATGCGTTTTGTAGTAACTACAAATGCAGTTAAATACAAAAACCCTAAACTTCCCCTACATTTACAGCTCAACTTTTTTAGCTATGAGCAACGAATTGCAGAAGCCCGTGATTGGTTTTACCTGCGGCGATTTAAACGGAATTGGTATTGAACTTATTATAAAAGCACTGAGCCATACCAGCGTTGTTGATATATGCACCCCCGTGGTTTTTGCCAGTAACAAAAGCATTAATTTTTACAGGAAGAGTATGCCTGAAATAAACTTCAGCTACAATTCAACCAAAGAGTTTAATAAACTTAGCCACAAGCAGGTAAACGTTTTTAACTGCTGGGAAGAAGAAGTTGCCATTACTCCTGGCCAGTTGAATGATATTGGCGGAAAGTATGCCTTGCTTTCTTTACAACAGGCAACACAGGCACTTAAAGACGGGCAGATACATGCACTTGTTACTGCACCTATTCATAAAAAAAATATTCAAAGCGAAGCGTTTAAACACAGTGGCCATACACCCTACTTTAAAGAAGTTTTTGGGGTAAATGATGTGGTGATGTTTATGGTAGCTGATAATATGCGTATTGGCCTTGTTACAGAACATGTGCCTGTTGCTGAAATTGCAAAACATATTACCAAAGAGGGTATTCTTAGTAAGTTGAAAATTATGAATGCCAGTCTTAAAAAAGATTTTGGTGTTGATAAACCTAAAATTGCGGTGCTTGGTTTAAACCCACATGCTGGTGATGAAGGTTTAATTGGCAATGAAGAAGAAACCATTATTAAACCAGCCATTAAAGAAGCTAAAAACGCAATGCTGGCGTTTGGCCCTTACAGTGCCGATGCTTTTTTTGCAAGAGGCCAATACGAAAAATTTGATGCCGTTTTAGCCATGTATCACGACCAGGGATTGATACCTTTTAAATCGCTTGCTTTTGGTGAGGGCGTTAATTTTACCGCAGGTATGGATGGCGTAAGAACCAGCCCTGACCACGGTACTGCCTTTGATATTGCAGGCAAAGACAAAGCAGACTACAGCTCATTTTTAACCGCCACTTTTGAGGCAATTGATATTTACCGCAGGCGTAACGGTTATGCTGATGCAAGGCAAAACCCGCTGAAGAAAATGAGTGCAAGATTTATTGCCAACAGTGTTGATGAAAGGCTGGAAGAAACGGAAGCATAATACACCAAGCGAGACAGATGCTAACAAAAACATTCGGCCAAAACCCAACAGGCAAGCGCCTTGAAGCGGTTTTGAAATCACCAAATTACAGGGAAGGTTCTTTTCAAAACCAATCACCTACAGAGGTGATGCTGAAGAATGCTTCAACAGCTAAAATGCTGGGCGATTTTTTTCGTAAGCCAAAAGATACCACGCCCTTGCATGTGCTGCCATCTGTAAAAACCAACCTGCATAACTTGCAGGATGATGCACCCGTAATTGTTTGGTTTGGGCATTCTTCTTACCTGATAAAATACAACAATTTCACGGTACTTGTTGATCCTGTTTTTAGTGGCTATGCATCGCCTGTAAACTTTTTCGGCAAAGCTTTTAAAGGCGTAGATGTTTATACAGCAGATGATATGCCGCATATCGACATGTGCATTGTTACACATGATCATTATGATCACCTTGATTATAAAACCATCTTACAATTAAAAGATAATACCACTACTTTTTACACAGCACTGGGTGTTGGCAGCCATCTTGAATATTGGGGAATTGAAGCTGACAAAATAATAGAATTTGACTGGTGGGATAGTAAAAATATCAATCAAAATATAAAATTAACGGCGCTACCAGCACGGCATTTTTCAGGGCGTGGTTTAAAACGCGGGCAAACCTTGTGGAGTTCCTTCGCTTTACAACTTTTCAATTATAATATTTACATTGGTGCAGATTCAGGTTACGATACTCATTTTAAAACTATTGGTGATACATGTGGCCCCTTTAATATTGCCATTTTAGAATGCGGCCAGTATGGCACCAACTGGCCTTATATACATATGACGCCACAGCAAACGGTTACTGCGGCCATTGATCTTAACGCAAAAGCCTTGCTACCTGTACATCACAGCAAATTTGCACTGGCAATGCACCCATGGAACGAGCCTTTAAAAAGAGTAGTGCTTGCTGCTGCTGAAAATAATATTACCATTGCAACGCCTATGATTGGCGAACCTGTAATTATAAACAACAATTATCCATCAGCACCATGGTGGTTATAAAAAAAACGGCTACATGATTACAATTGAAAATGATGTATTAAAAGTTGACATTACCCCAAAAGGTGCAGAACTTGATAGTATTTATGGCAAGCAAACAGGTATTGAATACTTGTGGCAGGCAGATCCTGCTTTTTGGCCAAAGAAAAGCCCTGTGCTTTTTCCTGTAGTTGGTGGATTAAAAGACAACAGCTACACCTATAACGGCAACACTTACCAGTTAACACGCCATGGTTTTGGAAGGGACAGCATGTACGAAGTAAAAGACCAAACAGCCACCAGCGTTAGGTTTGAGCTTTGTTCTTCTGAAGCAACCTTAAAACTGTACCCTTTTCAGTTTTTGTTTTGGGTAGGTTATACATTGAAAGAAAACGAACTTGAAGTTACATTTGGCGTTAAAAATACAGGTGATGAAACCCTTTACTTTTCATTTGGTGCACACCCTGCATTTAATGTACCCTTGGTTAAGGGCGATGCTTACACAGACTATTATTTACAGTTTAGTGAAACAGAAACAGCAGGCCACTACCCTATTGCAGCCAGCGGTTTAATTGAGCTTGAAGCGCAGCCTTTGCTTGAAAACACCAATAAACTTCCTTTAACAAAAGAACTGTTTTATAAAGATGCGCTGGTGTTTAAAGAGTTGAAATCAACAGCCATCTCAATCCTTAATACTAAAAATGATCATGGCTTAACGGTAAGTTATGCGGGTATGCCATACATGGGCATCTGGAGTTTTAAAGATGCAGATTTTGTGTGCATTGAACCATGGTGCGGCCTTGGCGACAATACCGCAACAACAGGTGAGTTGCAAGAAAAAGAAGGTATTAATATCCTTGAAAAAGACGGTTCATTTACTGCATCATGGCAGGTAGCTGTTAAATAGATAAGGCCAGTTAATTTATTTACACCATAAAACGTTATTCGATAAGTGCTTACAGGTATCTTCTTGTGAGCATTTTTTATGTACAGTAATTTGCAATAACATAAAAAATCATATAGTTCGCTTTTGGTTTATTAAACTATACGAAATAGATAATAAAATAAGCTTACAGGGTTATTTAACCATACGAAATTGATAGTCAAATACACTTAAAAGATTATTTAACTATACGAAAGCAATAGTTAACCTATACAAAATTGATAGTTAAATACACTTACAAGCTTATTTAACTATACTAAAGTGATATTTAACCTATACAAATTGGATATTAAATACGCTTACGGGCTTATTAAACCATACCAAATAAATATAAATATGCCTTTAAGCATATGTTTAAACCCGTATAATGTATGTTTATAAGCAGATGATTTCACGTTGCAGACTAATAAAAAAGTCCGCCTTTTTAAAAGCGGACTTTTTTATGGATATAATGTAAAGTTTATGCCCAAAGACTGGCAGGATAAACTCCCGTTTCAACCAATTGTTTAATACTTTCCCTTACACCTTCAGCATCTTCTTTGTAAGTAACACCAAACCATTTGGCATCTGTAGGTACTACCTCTACTTTTCCTTTACCTGTTCTTATAAAATCATCCACAATTTTAGGGATATAGAATTCTGATTTTGGTACATTAATGCTGGTATCTAAAAATTGCTCAAACAGCCCTTCAGAAATTGTAATAAAGTTTCCGCCAAGGCAATAAAAGTTCATGCCCACTTTGGTTGTTGGTGGTAAAGTACCTTTTACTGCGTCCTCTTCTTCATACACAATCTCATCACCTTTTTTATAAATTTTGGTGCGTTCTGTAATACCAACAAGGTTACCATCAGCATCAGTTTCGCAAACGCCACGGCTAACACTGCCGTTCTCGCTTAACGTATTTATAAGGCTGTAACCAATAGCAGCATACACTGTATCAGAACATCCATTTTGTAAAAAATTGGCAGCCAGCACAAAAGATTCAGCACCATAATAATCATCTGCATTAATTACTGCAAAAGGGCCTGTAAGAACATCTTTACAACAAAGCAACGCATGGCCTGTGCCCCATGGTTTTGTTCTGTCGGCAGGTATTGTTCTTCCGCCAACAAAGCTTTCCAGCTTTTGATAAACATACGCTGTTTCAATTTTTCCAGCCAGTTTTGGCTCAAAGGCAGCTTTAAAGCTTTCTGCAAATTCTTCACGAATAATAAAAACTACTTTTCCAAAACCCGCTTTTATAGCATCGTAAATGGAATAGTCCATAATTGTTTCGCCGTTAGGGCCAAAGCCTTCCACCTGTTTCATTCCGCCGTACCTGCTTGCCATGCCTGCAGCTAAAATTACCAATGTAGGTTGTGTCATATATTGTTGAATAATTATTTGCGAATGTAAAGGATATGCATGCTGTATCCAATATTTTTGTTGTTTGCAATGTGTAATGATAGAAATTAATTACGGTAACGTTTTCGTGAAAAGCATGAACTTTTTGCCTGGTGGCCCACAGTTAGATGTGTTGCGTTTAGATATGCTGCACCCCATAGTTAGTGGTAATAAATGGTTTAAACTTAAATTACAATTACAGGATGCAAAGCAAAAAAACCATACCGCTATTGCAACATTTGGTGGTGCCTTCTCAAACCATATTGTAGCTGCGGCCTTTGCAGGAAAGGCAATAAACTTACAAACCATTGGTATTATAAGAGGCGAAGAACCAACACTGCTAAGCCATACATTGCAGCAGGCACAGGCATTTGGCATGAAACTGCATTTTGCAAGCAGGGAAGGTTACAGCAATAAAGACAGTATAAAAAAGCAATTCAGCAACGAAAATTTTTACTGGATAAATGAAGGTGGCTGTAGCATTTTGGGTGCTGAAGGCGTTAAGGAAATGTACCAATGGATTGATGACAGCTATACACATATTGTTTGTGCTACAGGCACAGGAACCATGATGGCAGGCCTTATAAAAGGAAGCAAATCTGAGCAACAGGTAATTGGCATTAACGTATTTAAAGGTTACAATAACATAGTAAACGATATAGAACAATTATTAACTGCTGAAGAAAAAGTGAAACGTTTTAAAGTAATTAACGGCTACGATTTTGGTGGTTATGCCAAACACCCACAAGCTTTACTTGACTGGATGAATGCGCTTTACAATAAAGAACAATTACCTACAGATATTGTGTACACTTCAAAAATGATGTATGCTATTTATGATTTGATACAACAAAACTATTTTACAAAAGAAAGTAAGATAATGGCCATACACAGCGGCGGCTTGCAGGGAAATTTATCGTTGAAGGAAAGTGTTTTGAAGTTTGGCAACTAATAAAAATAATAGCAATCAAATATGACATTATGGGTGAACTTATATTTTTAATAGCAAAAAAACATCCCTTTTTACCTATCTGCTATGTAAAGAAGTTTAGAAGTAAAATATTAAGAGAAGCTGAAATATAGCTGCAACACTTTAAGGGCCGATACTACAGCTTGCCTGCCATAGGCGAATAGGTTGTCTAAAAAAAAAGTGATGTACTGTTACAAGATTTCTAACTATCTGATCAATAAGCTCCTCTATAGCACCATAGATGCCTTACACGCAGAAGAAATTTTTGCTATAGGCAAAGCAGATATGATTTTATTGCAAGACAATCTTTACGCGATGCTTAGTTTACGTTGAGTGCAGCTACTGCACATAAAGAAGAAATTACATGGCCTTTAAAGTACGAAAGAGCCAAAACTGTTATTAAAAAGCAAGGTTAAGAAGGCAATACAAAATTTTCTTTAGGTGGTTGCGGCAGCATATCAGCAAGACTTGTAGTAAGTACTTTTTCTATTACATCTTTAAGCCGTGGAAAAGAATTAGGCTTTATAATGTACATATTTGCCCCAAGCATATACACTGTATCAATGGTTGCCTGATGCCACGAAGTTGATAATATAATTATTGCTACCTTATCCACGGCAGCTTTTGCCCTTATTTCTTTTAAACTTTCAAAACCGTTCTTCATCGGCATATTAAGGTCTAAAAAAACCGCATCAGGTAAAGGGTTTAAACCGCCATTCAGTAAATCAAGCAACTGGTTACCATCATGCGCGTGAGACAGTTGAATGTCGGGATTTATATCTGTTAATGCTTCAGCAAAAAAAGCACGGTCGTCGTCATCGTCCTCAGCCAAAAGGATATTGTTAATATAGTTACGGGGTTCCTGCACAGTGTAAAAATAAGGCAAGCTGCGCAATTATATATGTGGAAATTTTTCCAACTATTTTAAATGAAAATTTAGTGACCTGTCCCTCCAGGCCAGGCTTTTAGCGCTAAGCTGATAGCTATTGGCTTCTCGCATTGCGTGCTGTGGGCTTTAGGCTTCAATCCCTCACGCAAGGTTGATAAAATATTACTGTGCAACTTTTGGTTGTTGTTTGGGCGATGGCTTTTTAATTGAAGCTTGCTTTTGTTTGCTTTTACGTATCCATTCGCTTATGCGTTTAAAATCAGTATCAGAAGGCTGCCTGCCGGTAGTATAAAAATCGATATTTTTCGCTTCCTTCATTTGGTTTTAGTTTGTTGTATAACAGGAATGAAGTTACAAATTTCAGGGGAAATAACGGTTAATGAGTTTCGTGGCGGCTTTTGTTTCTATTGCCATAAAGTTTCCAAACAATAGCCTGGCACCAAGCATCAATGTATAATGTTCTACAAGCCTGGTCTTACTTTCAAAAGAAACAAAACCTTCATAACCCTTTTCAAAAGAAAGTTTGCAAGCATAAGCTACAAGATTACCTGCTACGCCCAGATACATCCTTTTTGCCCCTCGGTTAAACCTGTTGCTTTCTATAAGGTGCATAAAAATATGGTCACCTCTATCCTGCAAACTAATCAACCCCTGAATTACGCTTTGATTTCCTTCAATAACAAGTTTATAAATTACCTTACTATTATTCTTTACTTCACCTTTCCAGTCAAACAACCAATCTGTTTTCTTTAATGCCTTCAGGTCTGCCGAAGAAACCGGCAAAACTTCAGTTTTAAAACTATCGCCTGTAACCGCATTCTCAACAGACTTGGTGAGCTTGTCAATTTTTACAGTGATCTTTTTATTAACCGAAGTCATAGCCAGTCATTTATCTATCAAAACAATCTAACTAAACAAAGCTTTAGCAATTCCCATTTCTAAACCACGCAGTTCAGCCAAGCCTCTTAACCGTCCAATGGCAGAATAACCGGGATTGGTTTTCTTTTTCAAATCATCCAACATTTGGTGGCCATGGTCTGGGCGCATGGGTAAGCTGATTTTTCTTTCCTGCATTAATGCTACTACTTCCTTCATAACGCCAAACATATCTACATCACCTTCAAGGTGGTTGTCTTCATAAAAGTCACCAAATGCATTGCGCTTAGTGGCGCGCAAATGAAGAAAATGTATACGCTCACCAAAGGCTTTTACCATGGCAGGCAAATCATTATCTTCCCTTACACCATAAGATCCTGTACAAAAGCATAAACCATTGTTTACAGATGGCACAGCGGCTACCAGCTTGTTTACATCCTCTTTTGTTTTTACTACACGCGGCAAACCAAAAATGGCATAAGGCGGGTCATCTGGATGAATAGCCATCTTTATACCAACCTGGTCTGCAACTGGCAGTACTTCCTGCAAAAAATGAATTAAATGGCTGCGCAATTTATCTTCATCAATGCCATCATAAGTATCTAAAGCCTGCTGAAACTTTTCCAGTGTAAAGCTTTCTTCACTGCCGGGCAAACCTGCAATAATATTCTTTTGCAACAACTGTTTTTCATCATTACTCATAGCTTCAAAACGGGCTTTACCTCTTGCAAGTTCATCAGCGGTATATTCGTTTTCGGCACCCTTTCTTTTAAGCATAAACACATCAAAAGCAACAAGCGCAGCCTTTTCAAAGCGAAGCGCTTTAGACCCGTCTTCTACTTCAAAAGAAAGGTCTGTTCTTGTCCAGTCAAGCACGGGCATAAAGTTGTAAGTAACTACTTCAATACCATTTAATGCAAGATTTTTTAAACTCTGCTTGTAACTTTCTATGTATTGTTTAAAATCGCCACGCTGTGTTTTTATGTCTTCATGCACAGGTACGCTTTCTACTACTTTCCAATCTAAACCTGCGGCGTTTACTATTTGCTTGCGTTTTTCAATTTCTTCCACCGTCCAAACCTGGCCGTTGGGAATATGATGCAACGCAGTTACAACGCCACTACAGCCAGACTGTTTTATATCGCTTAAACTTACAGGATCATTCGGGCCATACCAACGCATGGTATGCGTTAAACCAATTGTTTGCTGTTGACTCATTTATTTAAAATTTAAAAACTAAGGACGAAGTGGCAGTACAATTCAAAAACAGAAGAACATACAGCACACAATTATTGCGCTGCTAATAGAAAACTTTTTTCTGAGCCTGCCAATTCTTTAGCAAAATTTAAACGGAACCGATTGCAGCATTCACAGCAAAGAATACAGTTTTTTATTGCACTATAATGACCTTAGGCATCTATCGTAAAACTCATACATTGGCAAAACTGCAAACTTCCTTGCGTGAAGTACAAAAAAAATCCGCCTGCAAACTGCAAGCGGACCCACTATGAAAAACCAGAACAAAACACTATTTACTTAGCTCTATTACAAGGGTTTCTTTTGCTGCTATGTTTATTTTATCCAGTGAGTTAACAGCATTGCCCGTAATTACATTTACTCCTTTTGCAAAGCCATTCAACCTTTCGCTAAACCGATCCATTTCAAGTACTTCTTCTTTTTCATTACTGTTTACAATTACCATTAAGGTTTTTTCGCTGTTGTAACGAAAGAATATGTAGATACCTTTTACAGGCACATACTGCATCAATTTACCATCATGTAGAACAGGGTTATTTTTACGGTAATTGGCCAGCTTTTTTACAAAATTATAAGCTTCATTTTCTTTGGCGGTACGGCCTTTCTCTGTAAAAATATCAGACGAATCGCCCTGCCATCCTCCCCTTACATCAAGCCTTACAAGGCCATCAGGATTGGAAAAATTTTTCATTAAAAACTCTGTACCATAATATATTTCAGGAATGCCTCTTGTAGTAAGTAACATGGCAACGGCTGATTTAAATTTATCAAAATCTTCGCCAACCACTGAGTATAAACGGCTCATATCATGGTTATCTAAAAACACTACATTACGTGAGGGATCTTTATAAACAAAATCATTGGCTAGTGTGGTGTACAAACGATTAACACCATTTACCACACCATCAGATTTTACATTCAGCACATCGTAAATGGCATCTTTTACCTGGGCATCTGTAATGCCCGGCAAATGGGTATCAATAGATTGATTTACCGTTTTTCCTTCCGTAAAAAAGGCTTGGTTAACAACACTTGCTACAAGCGTTTCACCAAAGATTCCAAGGCGTGGAAACTCAGCTTTTATTGCAGCAGCCCATGTTGACATATAGCTTAAATCATTGTAAGGATAAGTGTCCAAACGAAGCCCGTCTATACCTGCATACTCAATCCACCAAATATTGTTTTGGGTAAGGTAATTCTGTACAAACTCATTGCTTTGATTCATGTCTGGCATGTGGCCATCAAACCAACCATCTACCATTATTTTTTTATCAGCAGCCGCTGCGTAAGGATCCATTACTGCATGATCTTTAAAATTGGTATTGGTGTATTTTGGCCATTGGTGTACCCAGTCTTTCATAGGCATATCCTGCATTGTCCAGTGTGCACTGCCAATATGATTGTGTACAATGTCCTTAATTACTTTAAGGCCTTTGGCATGGCATTTTTCAACATAGGTTTTATACAGTTCGTTACTGCCATAACGTGGGTCTATTTTGTAATGATCTGTTACGGCATAGCCGTGATAAGATGTGTATTGCTGATCGTTTTCAATTTCAGGCGTAAGCCAAATGGCCGTAACACCAAGGTCTTTTAGATAATCAAGGTGATTGATGATGCCCTGCAAATCACCACCATGCCTGGCAGTTAATACAGAGCGGTTAAGACTGGTATCTTTCATACCTGCAACACGATCATTGGTTATATCACCATTGGCAAAACGGTCAGGCATAATCAGGTAAATAAGATCTTTGCTTGTAACCCCCTGGCATCTTGAAGCTGATGTGTTACGGGCATTTAACTGGTAGCTATAGGTTAGTAAAGGCTTACCAATTTCCGTGAACTGTATATTAAATTTTCCGGGCTTTGTAGCAGCACTAATTTCAACATCAAGAAAAAGGTAATTGGGGTTACTTACTTTATTGGTTTTGATAAGCCTAACACCAGGATAACTTAACTGCACTTTTCTGTTGGCAATTTTATTGCCATGAACCAGCAACTGAAGTTTGGCGTTCTTCATACCTACCCACCAGTTGGAAGGCTCAACCCTTTCCAAAGCGGGAATTTGTGCAACAAGATGTGTTGCAATAAACAATAGCAATGCAATGATTGCTAAACGGTTCATAACACGAGTATACCTTTCTTTATAATTCATTGCTGATGAATAAATATTTGTGGTTTTTAAACAGCGTGAGCCAATCTTTGAGATTGGCTCACGCTGCTGCCTGTTAATAATTAAAACTGAATGACTCAGCGTTGTTTTTAACAACAATACTTTTTATCTTATATCCTTCTACAGGGTTATTATTACCCTGCGGATCGAAAGTAGAAACAGGATCTAGAAAGGAAGCGAAGTCGTTGTTTAATGATTGGTTGCTGCCATTTACATTAATACTTCTGATATCACCAAACCCATGCAGCATCAGTTTTACATAACTAAACTTTGAAGCGGTACTGCCATCTGCTTTAGCGAAGCTTAACGTTTTGTTTGAAGGATTGTAAGTGATGGTTCGTTTGTAATAATCGCCTTTCTCATAATTATACGTTTCGCCATCATCTTCATAGTAAACATAGCTGTTGCTAATATCACCTTTGTACACATGCAGGTACAACGTATCCGTTGGTTTTTCAGATGTTGACTGTACCAGAGATTGCATAGGTATAATGCTGCTTTCTTTTACATACACAGGTAACTTGTTCAATGACAACTGCACTATTTTCTCTGTATTTGACTGTTCTGTTTCACCAGTATAAAGGTTGTACCATTTACTTTGCGGGAAGTACACTTTTATAAAAGACGCATTGCCTGTTACAGGTACTATCATAAACGCTTCACCCAATTGAAACTGGTTTTGAAACTGTCCTTCGTACACCCTTGCATCATGTGTGTTTTCAATGGCAAGGCTTCTTACAACAGGTAACCCAGTTTGGGTGGCTTCATAAAAAGTAGCATAGAAATAAGGCAACAGTTTGTAACGCAGGTTTACATAATTTCTTGTTATTTCAAGTGCTTCTTCACCATGTGTCCATGGCTCTGCAGATGGCGTATTTACAGCAGTATGGTTTCTGAAATAAGGTGTGAATGCACCCAACTGCATCCATCTGATATAGAGGTTTACAGAAGGGTTGCCTGTGAAGCCGCCAATGTCCATACCAGTAAATGGCACACCACTCAAACCAAGGCTTGTAAGCAACCTAACACCTGCCAGCATATGGTCATCTTCTGAACGGTTATCACCTGTCCATATAGCGGTGTAACGCTGCAAACCTGCATAGCCTGCACGGGTTAAAAGAAATGGGCGTTTATTGGGTTGTGCAAGCCTGTAACCCTCATAACTACTACGTGCCATTTGCATACCGTAAACATTATGGCCCTGCAAGTGTGTAGTGGGTTTTCCATCATAATCGAACAACACATTGTTGGGCATTTTTTGGCCCCATGTGGCTATTTCATTCATATCGTTCCATATGCCCGAAACACCATCATTGGCATAAGATTTTATTTCGTTTCGCCACCATGCCCTACCTTTCTCTGCCGTAAAATCGGGGAAGTGGCACCAGCCTGGCCAAACCTGACCTGTGTACGGTTTTCCATCGGGGTACTTAATAAAAATATCATCTTTTAACCCACGTTCATAAGCACCATAATCCTTTTCTACTTTAATACCAGGATCTACAATTACAGTGAGTTTAAAACCAAGGCTATTGAGCTTATCGTTCATTTTTTTTGGTTCAGGAAAGCGGCTTTTATTCCAGGTAAAAAGCTTGTAACTGTCCATATAATGTATGTCAAGCGTTATGCCATCAGCGGGTATTTTCTTTTCACGAAGTGTTTGTGCAATACGCATTACTTCTGTTTCAGGATAATAGCTGTAACGGTTTTGCTGGTAGCCAATACTCCACAATGGTGGCATTTTCATCCTGCCTGTAAGGGCAGTATAAGAAGTGATAATATCGGAAAGATGGGTATGATAAATGAAGTAATAATTCATCTCACCACCTCTTGCACCAAAGGATGAAAAACGGTTGTTGCTGGCACCGAAATTAAAATCGGTTTGATAGGTATTATCCAGAAAAATACCATAGTTGAGTTGATGGTGGATACCAATATAAAACGGAATGCTTGAGTACAATGGATCCTGCCCTGCCTGGTAGCCAAACACATCTGAGTTCCAGTTGGTATAGCCATTACCTGCACGGTCAAGACCGCCAGTTTTTTCGCCAAGCCCTACAAATCTTTCACCAGCCTGCATGTGCTTATACGTGGTAGCTTCATCGCCTACCCAGCTTGTGTTTAGGCCTGTTTCGTCCTCGCTTATAACATCACCATTTAGCGTATAAAAAGCTACGGCAAAAGGGTTCTTGGTTACCACCGCTTTTAAAGAATCTGTAGTGATAGTAATAGTCTGACTACTTTGTTCAATAGCGGCTTTTACAGTTTCAGTCTTTGCAACCACAGCATAGGAAAAATCGCCCATAAGTGTTTGCGCCACACCACGCTTTTTATCCATTCTTACACGGATAATGTTGGGGCTGTACACTGTAATTTCTGCCAGGGCATTTTCTGTGGTGATGCTGAGCTTTTGCCCTTCGGTTTTTACTGATGTGATTTTGCCGGGGCTTAGTACCGTTGTTTGGGCAAAAAGTGAAAATGAAAAAAAGGATAGCAGTACTGCAATTTTTGTTCTGATATTCATCATCGTAATCTTCTTATGGTTATAAAAATAACAGGGCAGCATTGCTGCCCTGTTATGGCTATTGTATGGTTACCGTTTGCTTGTACTCATCTAATGTGATAGTATAGATACCCGCCGTAGCTGGTGTTTTAAAATTGCTGCTACCATCCCACTTAATTGAACGTGCAGTGCCTGTTGCATTTGATTGCCCACTATTGTCTTCGTAATCGAAAGCACCCCATGCGTTGCCCGCTAAAAATTTAATTTCCTTACCAGCCTTTAATGTAATTGAGATGGTCCACTTGCCGTTGCCTGCATAGGTCATTTGTGGGGATGTTGGGGGATCCCAATCAATAACCCCCGCCTGGTTCATACCATCGCCCACTACCCGCATTTCTGTTGCCGGATTGTAGAGGTACTTGATGCTGTTCACATCTTTGCCATCCCATATTACGCGGTAGCGGCCAGGTGCCATTACGTTGGGCATATTGGCGCCGTTTATTTCCATGGCAGTACCGTTGCCACTGCCATTGGTGGTGGCACCATAACTACGGGTATCGGCTATGGAAATCGGGCCACTGTTCCATGCGTTGTTGTCTATTAATTTCCAGCCATCTGCATTAAGGTTAGCGATACCAATAAACCTGTCCCGTTCTATGTTTATCATTTGAGATAAAGGGTCGGTAAAAGTGGTAGCTGGGGTCCAGTTGTTGGCAGGAAAAGCAGCTCCCACAAAACCCATACGCCCTGGGCGCAAGTCGTAGGTCATATTTACCCTGTCTACACTAAACCTGTACACACCAGTAGTGGCTATTTTAAAGTTGTTGCCGCTACCCAATTGCAGGGCACCGCCCGTACCTGTGGTAGAAGTGGCCGGGCCATAATTTACCGCCCATGCACGGCCTTCTGTAATTTTAAATTCGGTACCTGCGGTAAGGTAAACATAAGTGTAGTAAATGGAATTGATACCCCCATTTGGCCTAAGATCCCTTATCATTTCAGGTGCGGTTGGCGGATCCCAGGCGGGTGTTGCATAACTGCCCGGCATGAACAAACGCACTTCCCTTAACACCGCAAAACTGTTTACGTAATCGGCCCATTGTACCCAGGTGCCACTGGTAGCGGTAACCGTCCACTTTAATTCTGATACCTGGCTTAAATTGGTTTGGCCACGGGCAGTCAGGCTATCACTGATGGCTTTATAAGTCATAGTTAGCAAACTGTCATTACCTAAATTATCAGCAGCTACACTGAATAAAGAATTTGTAAAATCGGGCGTTATCTCAACACCCGCAGCATCTGTTTTACGTAAGGTAAACCACACTTTGTACTTAACGGCGGGGCTACCTACTGCTGGGGCAGATTTAGTCCAGTTGAATTTAACAGAATTGGTTGTTGAACCTGGATTCATTGCCAATGGTGTAAGCGACGAGCTTGGGCCTAACAATAAAAAAGGGGTTGCACCATTTTGAAAGCGGGTGATGGTGAGGTTGAAGGTACTGCTGGCCAATAATTTCACGTCGCCATTATCGGCCTTTGCCGTCCAAATTAAATTAGCCGTAGCACCTGCTGCTATTGACTTTGACGCCAGTGCATCATCTATTTGCTTGTACGTGACCGTGGCTTTTGTATCCTTGCCATTGTTGCCTGCGGGGAAAGTAAAAAGGGGGGTATTAATATCGCCGCCATCCTTTAGAGCAAAGACTATTGTGTAGGTAGGTGCCGTATTCAACCCAGGCTTGGAAGCCCCCCATGTGAAGTCTATAGTATCGGCGGGAACCGCCGCATTCAACTTCATTACCGTGCCCGATGTTGGCGTTTTTAAAGTAAAGCCAACAAGGCCTTCGCCTGTAGCATCATTATCGGCGATTCCCTCCTTTTTACAAGAAGCGAAGAAGAGTACGGTTGCTAAAAAAAAGATTATTTTTTTCATATAATTGTATTTGCTATGAGTTTACGATTGCACGATCGTAAAGTCATAAATTTATTTAAGAGTTGTGAACTGTGTCTCGGTTTCTGAAGAAGTTACTTGTGCCGGGACACCTGAAGCATCCAGCACCGTGCCATTGAACTTGAAACGGAACTTTGCCAACCTATGTCCGGCGGCAGCCGAAAAATTATCTGCGGGAATAATGGATGCGTTCCAAATATTGGTGGCCGCCTGTTTTACCGGTATTGTTTTTGGCAAGCCTACCTGCGCTCCTGTTTCATCAAACAAAGTAACCGTTACGGTTGCGGGTTGCATCCTTTGTTCATTTGGGGTAGCAGCCAATGTGCGTTCAAAATTGAGGGTGACCACATCGTCCTTGTCCACCTTTGCAGGGAAAATGCGCAAGGCGGCCGGCACAAAAACCAAGGGGTCGAAGAAAAAGGGTTTATAGTCGGGCGATTGCTTAGAGCCGTCTTTTGCTTTTACCAAAAAACCAAAATCCTTCAGCTCGGCAGGCGTTTGCGAAAACATGGTACTGCCAGTTAAAGTAAACGACCATTTATTGGTTCCAGCAGCGGTCATTTTTGCAGTGGCGGGCGAGTTGGCCCAAGCCGTATTGGTGTAACCATCTTTTGACGGATAAGCACTATTGCCGTTGGCCGAAGTGTTGGAGAATATCCAGATATAGGCTTCGCTTTGCCCAGCCATAGGCGTTCCTGTAACATCTATGGTCAAAGTAAACTGGTCGTTAGCGGTAAAGCTTCCTGGGGAAAAGGAAGGATTCTGCGCTTTTGCGGTGCCCGTATAAAACACAAGAACCGCAATGAGTATTGAAATTGTTTTTTTCATGGTCAATCGGTTTATTGTTTAGTGAATTCGTAACTGTAAGAGACCAATAATTTGCCCGAAACAGCGTCCCTTTTTTGAGAAGCAATTTTCAACGAAGTGGCACCAGCCACAGGATAAGCTCCCAGTGTGATCCTGGCCGTATCGGGTGCGTTGATGAGGGTAATCACCTGCGGATATTTAGGATCGTCCAACGACCAATTGCCGCTTGCCAGCTTTATTACCTTTGGCGAATTGCCCGGTAAGGTGGTAAAAGTAGATGGCGTGCCGTTGGCAAAATTAAACGTGATCTTAAAGTCGGAGTAAGGGAACACATTGGTAATGTCGGCCGTTTGGATGTTGATAGCATCGTAGGTAAAGCCATTATTCTTTGCGTTCTCATCGGTCTGGGTCACTTTGGTCAAGCGCCAAGTGCCAGACAGCGACCCCACGGCATCTACGGGAAGCCCCACGGTTTTATAGGCATCGGGCTTACAAGCATACAGCACCGCTACCAACGATACTGCAACTGACATATTTTTTAGTATTTTTTTCATCTTGTTCAGTTTTTATTTTTTTAGAAACAACCGCCTTCTACATTGAGTTGAAAAGAGGCATTGGCATCTTGCTCGGCTTTAGGAAATTGCAACAGCAACCCATTACAGTTCCAAGGCGAGCCACGCCTATCTATATTGCTACCATTTCTTGCACCAATACGTTTTATTTCTTGCAACCTATTGCCTTCATTTACCATTTCTAATTCACGTTCGCTGCGGGTCGTTACAATAACTGCTGCAGCCGTTGCGGTGGTTGCTAAATTTTGAGAAGTACCGCCATAAGCACGTGTCAAAATATCGTTAATATCAGTAATGGCAACTGCTAAAGCTGCCGGGTTTGATGCGGCTATTTCGGCACCAGCTTCGGCACGTATTAACTTCATTTCGGTTAAATGCACTATTGGCAAATCGAAAAAATCTTTATTAAACTTGGTGCTTACGTTTAAATCTACCACCAACGTTTTGCTGTACCAAGCTTTGCGTACATCGCCAGGTTTTGAGGTCGCGAAGTTGTAAAAAATATCGGTGTAGTTATAATTTGGGGCATTTCTATCGGAGCGATATTTACCACGCAACTCACTACCAGGGTTATACACCGTTGTATTATTGGCCAATATAAAAATACCTTCTGTGCTAAGGCCAGTAGAATAACGATTATTATAATTATTATCTAACATAAACTTACCACTTGCAATTACTTTACCGGCGTATAAATAGGCATTAGCAAAGTCGTTCATTTGAAAATATACTTTTGCCAAATAGGCTTCGGCTACCCACTTAGTTACTGTATAATATTTAGTACCGCTTTGTGGCGTTACTGGCAGTATAGAATCAGCATATTTCAAATCAACTATAATTTGATTGTACACTTCTTTTACGGTAGATCGTGGTATAGAACCATTACCAGTACTTAATCGTAAGGCAATACCGGGTTGAGAATTATCGGTGTTATAGCCAAATGGATGGGCAAACAAACGTACCATTTCAAAATGCCCCATACCCCTAAAAAATCTTGATGATCCTTCTATATAACCTTTGTTAGTTCCAGCTAAGTCTAGTGTTTCTAATATTACATTGGCACGGTTAATAACGGTATATGCTTTTATGTACAAATTGTTTCGAAAGTCACCGAATATTGAATTCCTTCTACCAAAAATTTCGGCTTCATCACCTGTAAATTTATCACCCTTTAGTTCATCGGCCAATAACTCACTTGCGGCTTGTAAGCGGCCACCCATATAGTCATCGTTACCTACTAAGGTGGTAGTGCCATTTACAAAAGCCAATAAATCTGCTTCGGTTTTTAAGGCTTCTTCCTTTGTTAATTGGCCCTCTGGTTTACGTTCTAAAAACTTAGAACAACCAACTAGCCCAACCAATAATGCCATCATTACAATAACTATTATTTTATTTTTATTCTGCTTCATATTGTTTGTTTTTTAGAAATTAGAAGTTTACGTTTAATCCAAAAATTACTGTTTTTTGAGAAGGTGCTGTTAGATAAGTAATGTTGGGACTAAGGTTTCTATCCTGTGCGTTTTCAAAATCACGGGTTATTTCTGGGTCGCCACCTGGGTACTTACTAAAAGTGAGCAAGTTGGTAGCTGTTAAAAACATGCGTACATCTTTTATAAACGATTTTCCCAATGCTGTTTTTGGTATGCGGTAACCAATTGTTAACTCACGCAATCTTAAATAAGAGGCATCTCTTAAAAACATGGTAGAGTTAAATTGGTCTTCGCTAGATACGCCCGGATAGTCGGTGGCACTTGCTACCAATTTCGGATATTGAGATATATCGCTGGGTTTTGTCCATCTGTCCAAGAAATCTTTCCTGAAATTCCAGAATTTTGAAGAAGTACCTAAAAATTGGTACTTGCCTGAGTTTTCGTAAATACTACCACCAATTACATAACTAAACAATGTAGAAAACTCGAAGTTTTTATAGTTAATAGCCGTATTAAAACCACCAATAAAATCTGGTACAACGCTACCAGCGTACACCCTATGATCTAATGAGAAAGTCTTGGTTTGTTTGCCATTTTTATCTAACCAAATAGGTAAGCCATCGTTAGTATCTACCCCTTTAAACCGTACCAAAAAATTTACACCTACTGGTAAGCCTTTTATAATACGTGTATCGTTAGTACCACCACCTACGGCGTCTGGGCCTAATTCGTACTCTACAACTTTGTTTTCATTTCTAGAAATATTACCGCCAATTGTCCATTTAAAATCTTTCTTATCAATAATTTTCAAGTTGGCACTAAACTCTAAACCCTGATTAATGATTTTGCTATTGATAAGGTTTCTAAAAACCTTACCTGTACCGCCTGATGGTGATAAACCTGGCTCTAACAAAATATCGGTTGTGGCTTTGTGGTAATATGCAATTTCACCAGTTAATCTATTACCAAACAAAGCAAATTCTAAAGCAATATCAGTATTACGCAAGGTTTCCCATTTTAGGTTTGGATTACCCAAAGCATCTAAGTATAAAGTAGTGTTGCCATTGTAAGTAATACCACCTGTTCTATAATTATCTTGGTACTTACCATTAGGAAAATTGGCATTGCCTACAATACCATAACTAGCACGGAATTTTAAAAAGTTTATTTGCTTAATGGTCTTCATAAAACTTTCGTCACTTATTGTCCAAGCGGCAGAAACCGATGGAAAAAAGCCATTTTTATAGTTGGTTCCAAATTTAGAAGACCCATCTAACCTTACAACAGCTTGTAACGAGTAACGACCTTTATAAGTATAATTAACACGCCCAAAAAAGCTATTAAAAGTATATTTATCCTTGCTTTGTTCTATACCAGTTGGGTTGTTTTTCTTTAAAGTATCTATACGATTATAATAGTCTTGAATGTGTTGGTAGTAAGGCGATCCGGCAAATTGGCCAATTTCTACTTTGTATTCTTTTAAACTAAATTCTTGTGCCTCTGTACCAGCTAAAAAATTAAACTTATGGTTGGTACCAATATTTAATAAATAGTTGGCGGTGTAAGTGGTAGTCCAGTTGTAGCCCCAATAAGGGTAACGTTTAGCATAACCCGAATCGGCAGTAGATCGTTGAGTAGATAAATTGGTTTCAAATTGGTCGTCGGAAGAAGAAATCAATTCCACCGAACCATTAGCTTTTAAGAATAAATTTTTAATGGGCTGGTACTCAAACGATAAACCCACTAACCCACGGTTATTAATTTCACGGCGTTTGGTTTCGTTTATATTTCTTACAGGATTAGCCCCGTTGGTAAAGTAAGTACCATTGGCATTGTACACCGGAAAAATAGGTAATGCACTACTCATTGCATCGCCAATACCACCTGCATACGATGAGTTAACACGCCTATTTGTACCACGGTTATAGCCACTAGTTAAAGCTACTTTTAGTTTATCAGTAACGGCATAATCAACGTTTAAGCGGGCAGCAATACGTTGGTACGCATTGTTTTTTAAATAGCCAGCATCATCGCTAAAAGTAATATTGGCAAAGGTTTTTAGCTTTTTATTGCCTTGGCTCATAGATAAGCTATGATCGTTTATAAAACCAGTTTGGGTAAGTAAATCCCACCAGTCGGTATTGTTTTGTGTAGCCTGTGCATACGTGATGCCATTTGGCAAACTTGCCAAGCCGGTTTTACCACTATTTACCCAAGCTTCTTGGCGTAGTTGCAACCACTCGGTACCATTTACAAAATTTGGTTTGTTGGCATAAGTTGCGATGCCCAATTTAGCTGCGTAGGTAAAACTTGGCTTACCACTTTTACCTCTTTTAGTAGTAACCAAGATAACACCATTAGCACCACGGCTACCATAAATACCAGTAGCACCAGCATCTTTAAGCACTTCAATAGATTCTATATCATTTGGGTTAATAGAAGCTAATGGGTTTTGGTTCATCGCACCGCTGTTGCCCCGTAAAAAAGGATCTGATATAACGGGCACGCCATCGATAACATACAGCGGATCGCCACTTGCAGAAATAGATCCAACGCCTCTTATGCGCACTACCGAGCCAGAACCCGCAAGGCCATTGCCTTGTATGATTTGCACGCCGGGTGCTTTTCCTTGCAATGCCGCTTCAAAACTGGGCACCGGGATATTAGAGATCTTATCACCGCTTATTTTTACTATCGCACCCGTAACATCACGCTTGCGTTGTACGCCATAACCTATCACCACTACTTCGTTCAGGTCGTTGTTGGTTGTCTGGGTCAGCGATACTATGGCATCGCCATTGGTAGCGCTGATTTCTTTGTTAGCATATCCCACAGAACTTAGTACCAATATTTTGGCATCTGTGGGCAATTTGATCTTAAAAGTGCCGTCAGCATTGGTTTGTGTGGCAGTCTTAGTGCCTTTGACCTGAACAGTTACATTGGCCATGGGGCTGCCGTCTTTGGCATCGGTTACTTTGCCCGTAACCGTTTGATCTTGTGCCAGTGCAGGCATGCAGAACAAAAGTAAGGGCAAAAGAAGGAGCAATAGCAATCGTGTCAGTTTCATAATTGATCTGGTTTTAGTGAAAGTTTTTTCATGTTGCTTTATGTAGAAGAAGTTTATTGTTGATTGTCTGTCGTCCATGATTGATCGTCCATAGTCAATCGTTTATAGCCCATTATCAATAACGATTGTCAATTGCTATTTATCAGTTTAATACTTCGCCTGATGCCATTGAACTGTACCTGCAATACATACATACCAACAGGCATTTTTTTTAAATCTATTTTGTTGGATGTGGAAATGGTATAACTACCTTTTTGTTTATAGCCACTGTAAAAAACAGCAATATTCTTTCCGCTGATATCTGTTAAACCCATATACAGGTCGCCGTTTTGCAGCAGGCTGTAATTAATATTGGTGGCACCTTTTACAGGGTTTGGGCCTATGTTTATTTTAAACCCATCCGCATAACCAGCAGAGTCTTTAGAAGCCGCCACTACAGTGTTTGATGGCAATGACAGCACAGTGCCCGCGGCATTCCTGTCAGTATAAACATAATATTCGCCAGGCTGTAATGTGATGCTTTCCGCAGTGCTTGTGGCCGTTCTTGTAGTGCCTGTTAAATAACTGTACCAGGTACCTGCAACAGGAAATGTTACCGTTGCTATTTGTGTAGTTACATCAAAATTACCAAGTACCATTACCCTTAAAGAAGGCTCGTTGATGGACATCCATTTAAAACCACCGTTTAAACCCCAGGTAATATTGTTTGAAGTAAATGTTGATGTATAAGATGATGATGTATGCAACTTAATAAGCTTGCTGTACACCTGGTACAAAGCCTGCCTGTTGGCATCCTGCACATAATCCCAGCGGATGGGTTTTGGATTGGTACGGCAGTTGTTGTTAATGCTTCCATCTTCGCAACGGTTAATTGAAAAATCATATCCAAGTTCACCAAATTGCCATAACATTTTAGGACCAGGTATCATTGCCCAAAAGGCAGCGGCCATTTCATTCCTTTTTAAACCTGTAGACAAAGTTTTTACATCATAGGCAGGTGCTGCACTGCTGTTACCAAACTGGGTGTTCTTGTACATCAAGCGTTCTTCGTCATGGCTCTCCTGGTAAGTAATAAGGTTAGGAACCGTCCACCCACGATTTTTATAAATACCATATTCAAAGTTTGAGGTAGACGTCCAGCCCATGGTAGCCTCGTTAAAATTATGGTTGCTGTTGCCCCACAATAACATGCCATAGTTAGACAATTCAATTTCCTCATTGTTAGCTGCAAAGTGTTCTAATATACAATAAGAACCCGTAGCTTGACTTTGCATTTTATCGTAAATCCTTTTCCATAATGCAATACGCCCAGCATCGTAATTACCCCAGTTGTTTACTTCGCTACCCTGATCGCAATTACCCGTTGTGCATGAGTTGGTTTGGGTAAAGCCTTTGCTCAAATCCCAACGGAAACCATCTATCTTATAATTTGTTAGCCAGTGTTCGGTAACCCTGTCAACAAGGTCTTTGGTGGCCTGGCTTTCGTGGTTAAAATCGTACCCCACATTATAAGGGTGTTTGGCTACCGTATTAAACCATGGGCTGTTTGCAGCAGGCCTGTTATTGGCAGCATCCCAGTACATCTGCACCATGGGCGACTGGCCAAAAGAGTGGTTCATTGCAATATCCATAAGTACCGCAATGCCACGGTTATGGCACTCATCAATAAACTGTTTTAATGCTGTTTCAGTACCATAATATTTATCAGGGGCAAAGTAAAAACTGGTGTTGTAGCCCCAACTGTTGTTGCCTTCAAACTCATTAAAAGGCATCAGTTCAATAGCGTTAATGCCAAGCTTCTGCAGGTAGTTTAACGAGTCCCTCAGCGTTTGCCAATTATGGTTGGTAACAAAATCGCGCAGCAATAATTCATACACCACAAGGTTGGTTTTAACTGGCTTTGTGTAGCTGGTGGCCGTCCAGTTAAAGGCAGGCTTTTGCGTTTGCAAAATGCTTACAATGCCCGTGGTTTTGCCTGTTGGGTAAGCTTTTAAAGAGGGGTATGTTGAGGAAGAAATAAATTGGTCGTTAGCTGGATCCAGTACCTTTTCGGTGTAAGCATCTGCTACTTTTAAACTGCCGTCAATAATGTATTGATAGCCATAATCCATACCCGCCGTTAAGCCTGTAAGCCTTAGCCAATAACGGTTTCCGTCAGGTGTACGGTTCATTTGGTGGGCAATGGTTTCTGTCCAGTTATTAAAATCACCAAGCACTGCAACCCTTGTTTTATTTGGCGCATAAAGTACCAGTGTAGCTGTAGTGGCATCTGTTTCGTAATTAATACCGTCACGTACACCAGCGGGCAAAGCCGCTACATTTACCGCACCTGTTACCAGAAAATTGATGGTATCCCTTACGGTGGTTGCACCGTTTACCGCTTCTGCAATAAGGGTTTGAGTACCCGGTGCTGCAATTACGGGGCTTGCAGTAATCTGTGTTGCCGCCGCAGCAGTAGCCACCTGTGTTCCGTTAAAAAATAAAGTAAGGTTAGATGACGGGCTTGCATTGGCAATGATGGATACATTGTCACCGACATTTTTTGTTACAGGTTCAGGCGTGTTGTTATAATCCGCCTTGCGAAAAGGATTGTCAATTCTTACTTGCGTACTATTTGTATACACAGGAATATACATATCACCTTCGCCCGTATTGGCAAGTTTTTTACTACCATTACCACTTCTAAAAAGCATGGCTATTTTAAGTATTTTTTCGTTGGGATCTGTAAGGCCGAAAAAATTTCTTAACCCACCAGTAATCGTGTACTTCCATTTATTGGTACCAACACTGGTGCATTGTATGGCACTATTGGTACTGCCCCAAACAGATGCAGCAGGCACATGCAGCCAGTTTGCAGGCCCAGTGCTGTAATTGGTAATAACACCAATATGTACATAAACATCAGTTACAGGTGAATGATTAAGCAACCCCTGGTTACCAAAATTTGCATCACCTGTAATTTCTACACTTGAAGAGGACTCCTGTATAAAAGTTGGGGAGGTTACCATTAACTGACCATTTGCAGTTACTGCAACAGCCTGTATTAAAATACAGCATACAAAAGCCATTACACAGCTTTTAGAACGCGATAAAAATTTTGTAGTTAATTTCCCATTAATTAAAATGGCGGCAAAATGGGAGCATGAAATCCGTGTAAAAACCATAGCAAGCATCATTCGTTAAAAAATCGTTAACCAAATGTAAAAGCAAAAAATGGCGTGAAAATCGGCCTTATCCATACGGTAGCTTTATTTATACTGAACGCTGAAATACAGCCATAAATGCTGTTTGTATAAAAAACTAAGCTGTTTGTATAACTTTAAAACCTGAACATGGTAAAATAAATAGTTTTGGTAAAGGAAAAAACGATATATAGTAAAGTGCCTGCCCAAGGCAAACCCCTGCCCATGACAGATTTGTTAGCCATTGATAAATTTAAAAAATCCCGGGTATATTTTTTTTACTGGCTGGGTTATTTGCTATTCTTTACGTTTATACAGGGTGGCTTTAACCATGAATATGGTACCGCTTTTTTAACTGAATTGATAAGCCTTCCCCTGAAAATAATTTTCGTTTCCCTTGTTTCTGAAACATTGATGAAGCGGCTTTTATTCCAGCGAAAATCAACACTTTATATTGCCAGTTACCTGCCTTTGCTGCTACTGTTTGCTTTTTTGCAAAGAATGGCAGACAATTACATTAACCTTCGCTATTTTTTGCATTGGGCAGAACAACCCCTGCTTGAACCTGGCCCCTACGTACACAACATATTAAAGTTTCAGTTTGTAGCCGCCATACCATTTTCCTACAAATTATTCTCTTACTGGGCAAGGGAAAAAAACAAAACCTATATCGCCGAAGGCGAAAAAATGCAGGCTGAACTTAATTTTCTGCGCAACCAGTTTCACCCACATTTTATTTTTAATGTACTTAATAGTTTGTACTCTAAAATCCTTAATAAATCAGAAGATTCGGCTGATATTGTACTGAAGATTTCTTCGTTAATACGCTTTACTTTATACGACATAAATACCCCGCAAATAAGCATTGAAAAAGAGATTATTTACTTGAAAGATTATATTGCCTTACAGCGCATCCGCTTTGATAAACAGCTTGACCTGAGCTTTACCATTACAGGTGATTACAACAATAAATTTATTGAGCCGTTTCTCATCATACCGTTTGTAGAAAACAGTTTTAAATATTGCATTGATGAAACTTCTGGCTATGGATGGATTACCATTTACATTTCTGTTATTGACGACTGGCTAACGCTGAAAGTAGAAAACAGCATTGCTGATACACAGTTAAAGGAAGAAGAAGCACCATCGCAATTGAACAATCATGGCATTGGCCTGAACAATGTAAAAAGGCGGCTGCAGCTTTCTTATCCTGACATGCACACGCTTAAAATTGTAAAGAGTGAAGACAGTTTTTTTATATCGCTTAAGCTAAAACTTTATGCAGGCAACCAGTAAATTTAATTGCATTATTATAGAAGATGAGATGCCTGCGGCAGAGCTACTGGAACTGTATATTTCAAATATTGACTTTCTTGAACTGAAAGGAAAATTCAGCAATGCAACACAGGCACTTAACATCATCAATACCAATAAAATCGACCTTCTTTTTTTGGATATTAACCTGCCAAGAATTTCTGGTATTGATTTCATAAAATCGCTGAACCCTGCGCCCAATGCCATTTTCACAACAGCTTATTCTGAATATGCGGTGGAGAGTTTTAATATTGAAGCGATTGATTATTTACTGAAACCCATTTCGTTTGAAAGGTTTGTAAAAGCTGTAAACAGGTTCCTTAAACTTAAGAACGCCAAGAGCGAGGGCATTGTAAATATCACAAGCCATGCCAATGAAAAAGCCTTCATTTTTATTAAGTGCGAGAAGAAAATGGTGAAGCTGATTTTAGATGAGATACTGTATTTTGAATCACAGAAAAACTACCTGCTGATACATACAGAAAAGGAAGTGTACAGGGCACACCACTCAATTTCAGAGATGGAAGAAAAGATACCTGAAGAATCTTTTATAAGGGTACACAGGTCGTTTATTGTAGCACTGGATAAAATAAAAAGCTACACCAGCAATTATGTAGAAATAGGGAAAGAAAAAATACCCATTGGCAGGTTATACCTCATGTCAACAACGGGTATTTTAAAAAATTATTTTAAATAGTGGTACACTGCGTGCGTACCACAACTACAGCAACTGAATGCAATTAATATCTTCTTGGGCCTCTGTCGTTACCTCCACGGTCACTGCTGCCACCTCTATCACCACCACCGCTACGGTTGCCCCAACTTCCACCACTGCTGCTGCCACCACCACGGTTACCGTTGTTAAAACCGCCGCTACTGCTTCCACCGCTTCTGTTAAAACCGCCGCCACCTGGTCTTGGGCTACTGCCTCCTGGCCTTGGCTGATCTTCAGCAGGTTTTACCGCAATTTTTTTACCGTATAAACCAACACCATCAAGCAGGGTTATTGTTTCCTGGGCTTCAGTAGCATTTGGCATTTCAACAAAACCAAAACCTTTGCTTTTACCGGTAGCCCTATCGCGTATTACCTGGGCAGATTTTACTTCACCATATAGTTCAAACATTTCCTTCAAATCAAGATCATCAAAGTCGCCGGTGATTCCACCCACAAAAATTTTCATACTAAATATTTGTCACGAAATTACAGATAGCAAACCGTAATCCTTCAATAAGTAAATATCTATTTTAAACAATTATTACATATCAGTGATTTTGCCTTGTTTTCGTAAAACAAAAAATAAAAAAACTGCAATCATCAACCCACCAAAAAACAAGGCGCTTAACAAGGGGTTATACCATACAAAAGCGAGCAGGCACAATACAGAAAGTACCAGCGCAATGGCTGGAAAGTATGGATAATAAGGGGTTTTAAACGGCCTGTTTAATTGTGGTTGCTTTCTTCTGAGTACAAACAAACTTATCATGCTGATAATATACATTACCACAGCACCAATGGCAGAAAGGATAATCACTTTATCCGTAGTGCCTGTGAACAATGCAATGATACCTACTACCCCACCTGCAATTAAAGCCCAATGCGGTGTTTGAAATTTTGGGTGAACCGTTGCCAGAAAAGAAGGTAAAAAACCACTTCGTGCCATAGCAAATATTTGCCTGGAGTAACCAATGATTATACCATGAAAAGAAGCCACCAAACCAAACAAACCAATGCCTGCAAACAATTTTGTAAGGCTATTATTTTTACCAAGCACAATGCTGATGGCTTCTGGCAAAGGGTAGTCAATTTTTGAAAGGTCTTGCCAGTTGGTAATACCGCCAGATAATATCATTACGCCCAATGCAAGAAAAACCAACGTACCAATACCATAAATATAACCTTTGGCAATATTGCGTTGCGGGTTCTCCACTTCTTCTGCAACCATTGCTACTCCTTCAATAGCGAGGTAAAACCAAACAGCAAAAGGCAGGGCAGCAAAAACACCCTGCCAGCCAAAAGGCATTGGGTTTTGAAGAAAGGTAACCATTTTAAAATTTGGTGCAATAATGCCCATAAAAAGCAATAGTTCTGCCACAGCAAGTAATGTAACTACAAGATTAAAAACAGCAGACTCTTTAATGCCTAAAAAATTTATAAAAGTAAAGATGATATAACACGCAAAGGCCGTTTGCATTACACTTACACCAGGGTATAAAAAATGAACATAGCTGCCCAAGGCAAAAGCTATGGCTGGCGGTGCCAGCAGAAACTCAACCAGCGTTGCATAGCCTGCAATGAAACCACCCAAAGGCCCAAGTGCTTCATAGGCATAAGTAAAGGGGCCACCTGCATTGGGTATAGCGGCAGTAAGCTCAGTAAAACTGAACACAAAAGTGATGTAGAGTATTGTAACAATGATTGTGGCGATAAGAAAGCCAACGGAGCCCGCAACACCCCAGCCATAATTCCAGCCAAAATATTCGCCTGAAATAACAAGACCAACGGCAATGGCCCAAATATGAATAGGTTTCAATACTTTTTTTAAAGCAGACGGTTGGTTCATAAGCGCAGGTTATAAGTTGAAAGCTACGTTTTTATGTTGAACAACGAACCCGTTACCTGACCCCTTAAAAAGGTTGATACCAACTGATTGTATCATCCAGCAAATTTATTTTATTAACCTGTTGAAAATGTTTTAAAACAGGTGCAGCAAGACCATCATCAACAATCAAATTTTCATTAGTAATTACCCTTGCCTCATCCCATAAGTCGTTATCAATAAAAGATTGCAAGGTGGTTGTACCACCTTCTACCAATACACTTTGTATGTTAAGCTGGTAACAGGCATGCAGTATTTGCTCTAAAATATTTTCTTCTTTCTTCAACAGAAAATAAAGAAGGTTATCGTTCTCTTCCTGCTTTATAAAATTAAAAATTACAGTACGCTGCTCACGGTTAAAAACATTGAGTGTGGCAGGCAATGTTAACTGCTTATCAATCACCAAACGTATAGGGTTATTGCCACTCCACAAACGGTTATTAAGTGAAGGATTATCTTTTAAAGCAGTGTTTGTTCCAACTAAAATCCCCGCTTCTTCGCTGCGCAATTTATGTGCCAGCCGATTGGTAACATCATTGCTTATTAGCAACCTTTTATTACCTAAAGCGGCAATTTTATGATTGGCTGTTTGTGCCCATTTTAAAATAATATAAGGCCGCTGTTTTGTATGAAAAGTAAAGAAGCGTTTATTGAGTTCAAGGCATTCTTTCTCAAGCACATTCATGGTAATTTCAATACCATGTTGCTGTAGCTTTTCAATGCCTTTACCATTTACTTCTTTAAAAGGATCGCGGCAGCCAACCACAACTTTTTTTATGTTGTGTTTTATAATGAAATCGCTGCATGGTGGTGTTTTACCAAAGTGCGCACAGGGTTCTAAGCTTACATAAATGGTTGATTGAGGGATAAGATGTATGTCCTCATCTGTCACACTATTGATGCAATTCACTTCGGCATGTTCCTGGCCGTATTGCATGTGGTAACCTTCTCCAATAATCCTTTCTTCATGCACCAAAACACTGCCCACCATTGGGTTTGGTGCTACCGACCCCTTGCCCAATAAGGCAAGTTGAATACAGCGCTGCATATATTGCTGGTGAGTTGTCAATTGTGAGAAGTGAGTAGGTTAAGAACAAAAATATACCAATTGATAGTAACATTGCATTTATGACCATCAGCACCGCCTACCAGCAGTTATTATACCAGTTATACGACCTGTATGATAACCGCGAAGCAGCCAATATTGCTGACTGGGTAATTGAGCGTGTAACAGGTTTTACAAAAATTGACAGGGTAATCAATAAACAATTCCCCCTAAACCCGCAACAGCAGCAGCAATTGCAATTGTATACAAACCAGCTTTTACAGCACAGGCCAGTGCAATATGTTTTGCAGAAAGCATGGTTTGCAGGAATGAAGTTTTATGTTGATGAAAATGTGTTGATACCAAGACCTGAAACAGATGAGCTGGTAGAGGAAGTTGTTGTTGGTTGGCAGTTGAAAGATGATAGTCTGAACCACTCATCATTTAGCACTAACAATCTACTGATTCTTGATATTGGAAGTGGCAGTGGCTGTATACCCATTGCCCTGAAAAAGAAGCTTCCAAAAGCAGTAATAACATCTGTTGATGTAAGTGAGAAGGCTTTACAGGTTGCACAAAAAAATGCAGATACACTTGGCTTTGAAGTGAACTTTAAACTGCTTGATTTTTTAGAGGAAAACAACTGGCAGCAACTTTCCATGTTTGATATTATTGTAAGTAACCCACCTTATATTAAACAATCAGAAAGCGATGCTATGCACAGAAATGTAATAGCCTATGAACCGCCACTGGCTTTGTTTGTAGCAGATGATAATGCTTTGATATTCTATAAAAAGATTGCTTTGTTTGGCACAACACACCTTAACCCAAAAGGTAAAATCTATGTAGAAATAAATGAAGCTTTAGGGAGAGAAACAGTTACACTTTTTGAAAGCTTTGGCTACAAAGCACAACTTAAAAAAGACATGCAGGGCAGGGACAGAATGGTGATTTGTAATGGGAACACGGATGATGATTGGAACACAGATAACTCGGATTAAATGGATAAACACAATTTTTTAATTGCAAACGCCTTTAATCATGACCATTCGTATTATTTGCGTTCAAGTTAATCCTGACAATCCGTTACATCTGTGTTCCCCATTCATCCTTGTTCCCATTGCATTAAACAGCCAATTTTTGTGCTACCAGGTTTCTTATAATTTGTGGTTTGCCTGATTTTGTAGGTGGTATCACATCCATCGGTATCCATTCTACAGGAAACACTTCTTCTGCCCTTTTAAACATCACTTCGTTTATCTTTTCTATCACACCATCGTAATACGTGGGCGATTTTATAAACTCAATTTCCATCGTGCCCACTTCTCTTTGTACCACACTAAATTGCTGTATCTCATTAAAATGTTCCAGGAAGCCAACAAAGAATTGTACTACCAAATACTTACCACCAGGAGTTTGTATAATATCGGTATCGCGGCCAATAATCTTTTGCAGCAAAGGATAATGTTTGCCACAGGTACAGGCTACATACTCGCTTTCTCTAATGGCAAGGTCGCCTAAATAATAGCGTATTAAAGGAAAGGACAAACAATCCAGCCTTGTTACAACCACAAAGCCAAGTTCACCTGGTGCTACATGGTTGCCATCTTTATCAAGCAGTTCAATATAGGTTTGCGGCGTCATAATATGATGCCTGCCTTTACTGCAACTGCCAGTGATTACAAAACCTTCTGCAGTGCCATACAACTCAGTAATAATGGGGTTTCCAAAGGCTTTATTGATATTGTTTTTATACATATCAAACAGCTTATCGCCCCAGGCAATTACACCTTCAAATTGTATATCAATACCTTCTTTTAAAGCCACTTCTGCATATACATTAAGCGAAGCTGCAAAGCCACCAAAAAACTTTACACCATTGCGTTTTGCCTTTTTAAGATTGGCCACTGCATTATCGTAAGAGATATTATAAGCGCTTACATACTGTGTTCTAAAAAGAATATCCTTAACGGTTTTTACAAAGCCACGATAGGGTGTAATGCCCGTTTGCATAATGGGCTTGCCAATCCTAAAACCACTCCACTCCCATAAAGAAGTTTGCACTGCCTGGTATTGTGTGTGTTCTTCTTTCGTCATCCAAACCTCGCCCTGTATGCCTGATGAGCCACTGCTTCTCTCTACCACCATCTTACTTTTATCATTGCCAAACAGGGCATCCATATTGTCACGTACCGTGCTTTTATAAAGGATGGGGAATTTTTTGATATCCTCATAAGGATTACCCGTAAGCTGAA
This sequence comes from Chitinophagales bacterium, assembly GCA_031424995.1. Taxonomy (GTDB): domain Bacteria; phylum Bacteroidota; class Bacteroidia; order Chitinophagales; family Chitinophagaceae; genus Parasediminibacterium. The sequence goes on from JANPIP010000021.1 coordinate 84,105, forward strand.
CATTCAGCGATTTATAATAAGGAATATTTTTAGTGGAATGTTCTAACAACTGTTGTAAACGCTGGTGCTGAAGTTGTTGTAATTGTTCTTTATTTAAACGGTGAAGATGGTTGCGCCAGTTGTGCAGTTGGCGGATAAAGTTTGTTTTTAAGAATGCATCAGCAGTTCTCATAAACCCGTTTTCAAGGAATTGGTTGTAAAGCATGGATTAAAAATAAGAGAAAATATTTTATGCTTACATGTGTACCACCGACTTAAATGATTATAAAGATGTAAAACCACACAATACTCAATACAGCAGGTTGGCACTTTAGTTTTACAACTTAAACATGCCATTACCCCCCACAATAATTTAGTCTTTTATAAATTGTTGTTTTACTAACGAAGTTGCTTTTACCAAAAAGATATAGTTTCCTTTAGCCACGCCACTTACATGTAAGCTAACTGTATTAATGCCCCTTGTTAACTTTATATTTTTTTGAACCAGAATTTTGCCCTGCATATCTGTTATTTGCAGTGTTGCTGCTTCATCTTTTACAGCGTTTACTTTTGCCAACAGCATTTCTTTTACAGGGTTAGGATAGATTTTTAAAGAACCATTTTGCAATGTTTTTACTAAAACAATTTTACTGTAATAGCTGCTGCCATCCTTATCTGTTATTTTAAGCCTGTAATAAATGATATCATTTGCTGTTGCATTATCACTGTATGAGTAATGTTGCTGCGCAATTGTTGTACCCGTTGCATTTACTATACCAACGGCTGTAAAATTGATGCCGTCCAAACTTCTTTCAACTGCAAAATGTTTTACGTTAACCTCATTACTGGTTTGCCAATTAAGAATGACATTTTGATTATGTGCATTGGCTGTAAAACCAACTATTGTAACAGGCAGTAATCTTATATCGCCATATTTTAAAATAGTGCCATTATTACCAACGGCCCATCCATCTACACCATTTTCAAAAAAAACACCGTTTAAATTACTGGTATTGCCAGATGGCTGTACCGCCCATGTTGCCCCTGCATCTGTAGTGGTAACAATAGTGCCGCCATCGCCAACGGCCCAACCTAAAAAGCTGTCTCTAAAACTAATATCAGAAAGACTGTTTGTGGTGATAGATGTTTGCGTAGCCCATGTACTGCCACCGTTTGTTGTTAGCAGTATTTTGCCACCATCGCCAACGGCAGAAGCCCTGGTATAATCTAAACTAAACACACCTGCCAAACCAGCAGTAGTGCCTGATGTTTGCGTAGCCCATGTACTGCCACCATTAATTGTTTTAAGTATTACACCATTGTTGCCCGTTGCAATACCAGTACTGGCATCTTTAAAACGTATATCGTACAAAGAATTGGTAGTACCTGAGGTTTGCGCAACCCATGTAGTACCACCATTAATGGTTTTTAAAATAGTACCTGTACCACCACTGCACCAGCCGATATTATTATCAATAAAAAAAACAGAATAAAGGGTTCTTGTTGTGCCTGATGTTTGGGGCGTCCAGGTATCACCTGCGTTTGTAGTTTTTAAAATAGTGCCTGCATCACCAACCGTCCAACCTGTAGAAAGCCCTATCCAAATAGCATTAAGGGTTTGTGCAGTACCTGATGTTTGTGCAACCCAGCTTGTACCCTTTGTAACTGTTCGTAAAATAGTACCGTTGGCACCTGTAACCCAGCCTGCATTACCTGAAGCAAAAAACACACTTCTTAACTGGTTGGTAGTGCCTGATGGCACGGCCTGCCAATAAAATACATTATCAGGACTACCAGGCGTACCGCCTATTTGTGCATACTGGTTTATTGATAATATGCAGCAGGCGAAGATTATAAAAAGGTGCTTCATTATAATTGTTAATTATTTTGCATAGATATGAATTTTATCTTTTAAAGCAGGATGTCTTTGTATTGTTATTTACATAAAGAATTTGAAAAAAGATTTGGCTTGTATTTTAAAACGCCTTTACCTTTGTTTAACACTGTTAAATTATTTACACTCGTAAAAAAAGAAATTGGCAAGTAAAGACAGGATATTACGTTTAAAGGAAGAAACCAGGTGCAATATTTTAGCAGCTTCGCTTGAAATTGTAAAAGAGGAAGGTTGGCAGTTACTTAGTATGCGCAAGATTGCAGATAAGATTGAATATACAGCACCCATTATTTATGAATATTTTGCCAATAAAGATGCCATTTTAAACGAGTTGACCAGGATGGGCTATGTTAAACTGGCCAGGCAAATGGAAGAAGCAAGGGATAAATTAACTAACCCTGCTGAACAACTGGAAGCAATGTGGCTGGCTTACTGGAATTTCGCTTTCCAGGAAAAAGATTTGTATAAGGTGATGTATGGAGTTGAGGTAAACTGCTGTGTTTTTGAAAATTCATGCGCTGACATGAAAGCACCAGCCAGTATGTTATGGGATAAAATTGAGGAAGTGATACCTGAAGAGAAAAGAACGGAAGACTATATCTGTACGAAGTATTATACTTTCTGGAGCGTGGTACACGGTTTAATTTCTATCAATTTAACAAACCAGCAAAGGTCAGATGAAATTAACAGGCAGGTTTTAAGAGATGCGCTGACAGGCATCATCAATTCTATGAAATAATTTTTTTTCAATACTAGTTAACGCTGTTAAATAAACTAAGGATGTAATAAAATATAATCGCGGCTTAAACGTCAATCATTAACAAGCATATTTTTAAAACAACAACTCAGCATAAATTATGGCATTAGCCATTAAACAGGAAAACCTGTTTTTTTAATAACAATTACTTAACACTGTTAGAAAAATTAATCATGTTATGAACAAGTATATTTTATACGCAGCTTTTTTAATATTCGCAGCCAGTCCAGGCCAGAAAATAAACAATACACCCTCACCACCACAGGCATTACCTGTAGTAAAAATCAATCCAGGCAAACTAACCACCTTACAAAAAAATTCAGCTTCGCTGAATGAAGCTACTACCCAGCAAAAAACAAAACGCTGATATAGTTTGAGTAAATGAATACAAGTTTCCGTGTTTCAACATAAAAATTTTTAACAATAAAAAACAAATAACATGTCAAGATTAGCAAACAAAGTAGTAGTAGTTACAGGTGCATCTAAAGGTATAGGTGCCGCCATCGCAAAACAATTAGGTGCCAATGGTGCATCAGTAGTGGTTAATTATGCAACAAGCAAAGAAGGTGCAGATGCTGTTGTAGAAGAAATTGTAGCCAATGGTGGCAAAGCCATTGCCGTAAAAGCAAACGTGTCATCACAGGCCGACATCAACCATTTATTTGATGAAACCTACAAAGCTTATGGCAGGTTAGACATTTTGGTAAACAATGCAGGCGTGTATGAATTTTCTGCTTTAGAAGCCATTACAGAAGAACATTTTAACAGGCAGTTTAACACCAATGTTTTGGGACTTTTGTTAACCACTAAAAAAGCAGCAGAATTTTTTGACGACAAAGGCGGAAGCGTTATCAACATCAGTTCATTGGTAGCACAATCACCAGTAGCTGGCGGTTCAGTATATAGTGCTACCAAAGGTGCGGTAGATGCTATCTCTAAATCCTTGTCTAAAGAATTGGGCGCACGTAACATTCGTGTAAATTCTTTAAGCCCTGGTTTAATTGAAACAGAAGGTACGCATACCGCTCAATTTGTTGGCAGCGATTTTCACAAGCAAATAGAAGCTACAACACCATTGGGCCGTACTGGTCAGCCAGATGATATTGCTAAAGCAGCATTGTTCTTAGCATCAGATGATTCAGTTTGGGTTACTGGTGAAGCTATCGTTGCGGCAGGTGGTTTCCGTTAAACAAGTAAAATAAGTTGGTATAAAAAAAGAAAAAGTAGCTGCCCCATTTTAAGGCAGCTACTTTTTTTAGCCAGGTGCTTACCATCTTATTGAGTATCATTTGCATTGATGGTATAGGAATATTGTCGCCTACGTTCACTTTATACTCAATAGGCATCTTTTTAGGCATTTCATTTCTCTTCAAAGTTGCCTTACATTCCGCTATCTGCGCCACTCCGCTGTTCATCTGCACAAATAAAGAAGCAACAGATGCCAGCCAGTATTTCCAGCCTTTCTTTGGCTGCAATCGCGTTTCTATCAATGGTCTCTGTAATTGATCATCCGCGAAGCGGCCACATAAATTGCCTTTGTTTTTACTTAAATAATTGAGTACGTCGTTGGCTGTCATCACGCTAAAATCAACTACTGTTTTGGCACAGCTATTACAAAACCTGCCTTTATTTTCAGGTGTCATTTTATTCCAGTTCTCATGGCACGGTGTGGGAATGTGAACGTGAAGTTGTTTTTTCATGGCAATAAATTTACCTAATGACGCAGTGATAAACAGCATGACACATGCAACTGAAAAAATATTTACCTTACGCCACAATGTTGCCCGTAAAGCCGATACTACATATTGCCACAGACAACGATTTGCTGAAAGAATTTCAATCTTTTAGCAAACAGGAAGTATTGGCTACATTGTACCTGCGCTATGCTGATCTTGTTTATGGTGTTTGCCTGAAGTACTTGAAAGATGCTGAAACAAGTAAAGATGCTGTAATGAATATTTACCAGGAACTGCTGGTAAAACTTCCCAACCACACCGTTGATAATTTTAAAAGCTGGTTGTATGTAGTAGCTAAAAATCATTGCCTGATGCAGTTGCGCAGGGAAAACAAACACCGCGTGGTTGAATTTCAGCCCCAGTTTATGCAATTAGAAGACTTTTCACATCTTGACACTGTGCTTGAAAAAGAGAAAGATTTTTTACGGCTTGAGCAATGTATTGGAAATCTGAATGAAGACCAGAAAGCAGTAATACAAATGTTTTATTTAGAGAACAAATGTTATAACGAAATAACAACACTTACGGGTATTGAATGGAACAAAGTACGCAGTATGATACAGAACGGCAGGCGTAATTTAAAAATTTGTATGGAACAAAAATGAGTGAGCAGCACTTACATATTAATTATTCACTTGCAGATATTGAACGTTACCTGCAGGGCAAAATGAGCAGTACAGAAATGTATGCCATGGAAAAAGCTGCCTTGCATGATGAGTTTTTGGCAGATGCTATTGAAGGATACTCAACAGCATCTGTAACGCAGTCGCTGCAGCATTTACAACAGGTAAGAGAAGAATTATTGGGCAAAAAAGAACCAGCCAAAGTGGTTCCCATCATCCCTACAAAAAACAATTGGTTTAAAATAGCGGCCTCAGTAATAGCGGTGTTGGGTGTGGGCATAATTGCATGGCTGGCGGTAAATAATTCATCTACAAAAAATAATACGCTGGCAAAAACTGAACCTGCAATAATAAAGGTGGGGAAAGATTCTGCTGTAGTTGCTGAAGCACCATTATTACCAAAAGAAGAAAATAAAATAACTGAAAAAAACAAGCCGTCTGCATTAAAAGCAAAACCAGAAATTTTGGTAGAAAATATTACAACAGATAAAGAAGCAATGGCAGCCAGGGCAGATGATATTTATAACAGTAAAAAAGAAATGGCAGCAGTGGATACTGTTAACAGACAAGCATTAAAAAATGAACTTTCAAGATCTTACGTAGCTGATTATAAATTAATAACATCGCTTCAAAAACAGCAGGCATCTGAATTAAAATCTATGCCTCCAATAACTGTTGACCAAGCTTTGCAGAGCCGTATGGCAGGAGTTGAAATTAATCAGAATTTCTTGAAAAAAGGTGTACTACAACCTGCCAAAATAAACATACGCGGTAAAACAAGCGCAAACGCAAACAACCAGCCTTTATATTTAGTTGATGGCATGCCATACGACAGCAATGCACTGGCAAGGATTAAACCAAAAGACATAAAGAATATTGAGGTTTTAAACTTTGAAAAGGCATCGGCCGCATATGGTGCCAGAGGCAAAAACGGTGTTATTTCTATTACCACAAATAATCAAACATTAAATGCTTTAAGGGGCAGGGTTACAGACCCTTATGGTAATGGTATTGCCAATGCTTCTGTAAACATTGAGGCGAGTAACAAAAATATTCTCACAGACAACCTGGGCAATTTTACTTTCAGCCATCCTGATACATCGGCTTTTGTAAAAATAAATTCTATAGGCTACTTACCTGCCAGCGTACCTGTAAGTAGCAACCTCAGCAACAATATTGTTTTAAATCCTGGTAATAATGCCCTTGAAGATGTTATAGTAGTTGGCTACGGCACGAAAAAAAAGATAGATATTACTGGCAGTATGTCATCATCTGCGGCAGCAAAAACAACAGCAAAAGACTCTGCAATGCCTGTTGGTGGCTGGCAATCGTTTAACAGTTACCTTAACCAAAAAGTAAGTTACTTGTATGATACTGCTGCAAAAAGTACAGTAGTGATAAGGGATCGTCGTGGCAATATTCTTGATGAAGTAGAACTTGAATTTTCTATAGATGAAAGGGGCGCACCTTACAATATAAAAGTGGTAGATGATATTGACAAAGACAAAGCCCAAACCATTGCCAATATTGTAAAGGAAGGCCCCAAATGGATTGGCAGCAAAAAAAAGAACAGGGCCAAAATACCGTTAAAGAAGTGAGTGATGAGGTGGTGAATAGTAAATGGTGAGTAGTGAGTGGTGAGTAAAACTATATTTCTAAAATCAAAATTATTGACCTTTCCCTTTTGACATTTGAGCTTTCCTCTTTGACATTTGACCATTGACCTTTCACCTTTGACCACAGACCACTGACCTATCACCTTTTCCCTTAGGTTTGCAATCACAAAAAAATCACTCATGAAAAAGACATTCTTGCTTGCAGCCATGTTTGCAGCAACAGTTTCATTTGCGCAGCAAATAAATATGCCACAACCAAGCCCTACACAAACCATTAAACAAAATTTTGGTCTTGGTAGTGTAGAAGTAAATTATTCACGCCCTGGTGTTAAAGGGCGCAAAATTTGGGGCGAAGTAATACCGTTTGAAAAAGTATGGCGCACAGGTGCCAACAATGCTACCACACTAACTTTTAGTGATGATGTAATTATTAACGGCACTACAGTAAAAGCAGGCAAATATGGTTTGCTTAGCATCCCAAGTAAAAAAGAAATCATCATTATTATTACCAAAGACCTTAACGTTAACCAACCTGCTTTATACAAACAGGAGAATGATGTAGTACGTTACACTGCACCTTTAATGAAGATTAAGGAAGATGTTGAAACCTTCACTATCCAGTTTGCCAATATTAAAAATGAAAGTTGCGAACTGCAGTTAATGTGGGAGAATACAGCAGCAACTTTACCAATTATTGTTAATGTAAAAGACAGGATTAAAGCAGATGTAGACAAAAGCCTTGCAACTGATAAACCCAATTACCAGGCAGCAGCTACCTTTTATTTTGAATGGATGAAAGACAACAGCAAAGCCCTTGAATTGATAACTAAAGCAGTAGGCGACAATAAAAAAGCTTTTTGGCTATACCTGTTAAAGGCTCGTATAGAAAAAGAAATGGGCGATAAAGTAAGCGCTAAAGCAAGTGCTGAAGAATGTATTAAACTTGCTACAGAAGCCAAAAACGGCGATTATGTTCGCATGGCACAGGAAGATATTTTAAAGAAACTTTAAACACCTAAAACTATAAAAAACGCCCTGTTCTTTTTAAAGACACAGGGCGTTTTTATTTTTATTTATGGGCAAAGCTACTGCTCGTTTTCAAGCGCAAGCTTTATTTTTTCTTTTACTTCTTTATTCAAAATAGCATGTATATGCTCATGCTTTGCATTGATTTTAATAAAAAGGCTTTGTTTTTCAAATAAACGGCACATGCTGCAAATGCCCATATGCAGGCGCAATTTTATCATTTCAAAAAAAGATAAAGCATTTTGCTCTTTTTTGCACAGCAATAAAGTCGCTTCTTTACAGGTAATGTTCAACAGTTTTTTCATCACAACATTTAAATGTTCACCCAATTTTTTTCCAAACAATTTCTAAGGCTCAGTTTAGCCCTGTGTATCAGTACCCAGTAGTTTGACGGTGTAATACCCAACACCTTACATATTTCTTCTGCATCAAGGTCATCAAGATACTTCATTACAAAAACGCTGCGCTGCATTTGCTGCATTTTGGTTTTACACATTTCTAAAATACCGTAAAACTCTTTCTTTTCCACTGGCTGTTCATAATCCATTCCCCACTCTTTTGGCTTATCTGCTTGTGTCCAGTGTTCTGCTTCATCAAAAAAGTTATCTGTATTATTTGTTTCGGCATAGGTAATAATATTGCGGCCTTTTTTGCGGTAATGGTCAATTATTTTATGCTTACAAATGGTGTACAGCCAATTTTTTTCCGATGCTTCACCTTTGTAATTAAGCCTGTTTCTCCAGGCACTTAAAAAAGTATCCTGCACAATATCTTCAGCAATACCACTATCGTTTACACGCATTAAAGTATATGAGTACAGTGCATCAGAATATTTTGCAACCCATTGTTCAGGGTCAAAATTTTTTAAATTATTCATTCCTTTATTTGGATTGACAAAATACAGTAAAAGGCTAATAAAAAATCAGCCACCAGAATTACTCCAATGGCTGACATCAAACAAAACAAACAACACGACTATTTTACTCAAAATTTTTAAGAACAATCTTAATAAAGCCCCAAACCATATACTATTTACGCAAGCAAATGGTTTTACTTACAAGCTGGTTAGTTGTTAATTTCATTCTAATATTTTAAACAAAAAAATTAGTGCGCTGTTAATCTATTTCATGAGCATCTGGAAACAACTGGCAGAATACCTCTACATAAAAAAACGCGATCCTAACGATGAGCGTACGCAATGGATGAAATACATGCACGGTATGAACCGTATTTCAATCTTCATGTTTCTCACAGCATTACTCATCATTCTTTTTAAGTTGGTAATACTTCCTATGATAAAGAAGTAGATTTTGTGTAGACGGGCTTCTGAACAAATATTGAACATCCTTGCGTTTCACTATCAATTGCTGTCGGTATGTATGCTCTATTCGCTTTTCAGCCTAAAGTTTCAATTCCAGTTTTGCCAATGTATTATTATATTTTCAGGTTCAAAAGCAATTAAACTACCTGCTTTACGTTCAGCCGAAATTAAATTTGGCAAATCCTTGTATAATTTAAATTTATACCCTTACTTTTGCCGTCCAAATTTTGGATAGTTATGTTAGCAATTGTAAAAATAGCAGGCCAGCAATTTAAAGTACAGGCAGGAGACAGCTTGTATGTTCCTCACCTTGAAGGTAACACTGGCGATAAAGTTGAATTCAGCGAAGTATTATTGGTTGACAACAACGGAACACTTACAACAGGTGCCGATGTTAAAACTGTTGTAACTGCTGAAATAGTTAAAGACCTTATACAGGGTGATAAGGTAATTGCTTTTAAAATGAAACGCAGAAAAGGCTTTCGTAAAAAGCATGGTCACCGTACACATTACACCCGTATTAAAATAGAAAGCATCGCTTAATATTTTGGTTGGTTGTAACGGGTAATGTTGAAGATTTTCAGCATGCCCTTTTTTATTTTTAAAAATTCAAATCTTTATAAGATGGCACACAAAAAAGGTGAAGGTTCGGTAAAGAACGGCCGCGACAGTAACAGCAAACGTTTAGGCGTAAAAATATTTGGTGGACAGCCTGCAACATCCGGCAGCATTATTATTCGTCAGAGAGGTACACAATACCACCCTGGTAAAAATGTAGGTGTTGGTAAAGACTTTACACTGTTTGCATTAACAGATGGTTTGGTACAATTCAGGAAGACAAGAGAGGATAAAACCTTTGTTTCTGTAAGCCCCGTGCAGGTAGCTGAATAAATATTTTTTTGCAGTATGTAATTAGTATTTATTTTTAGGTTATTAACTAACCATTAAATTCTACAACATTATGGCAACTGCAAAAAAAGCGGCACCTAAAAAGGCTGCTGCACCTGCAAAAAAAGCTGCACCGGCTCCTGTAAAGAAAGCCGCTCCAGCACCAGCTAAAAAAGCTGCACCGGTAAAGAAAGCTGCACCGGCTCCAGTTAAAAAAGCTGCACCGGCTCCTGCGAAGAAAGCTGCACCCGCAAAGAAGGCTGCTCCTGCACCAGTTAAGAAAGCTGCACCGGCTCCTGCAAAGAAAGCCGCTCCTGCACCAGCTAAAAAAGCTGCACCTGCAAAGAAGGCCGCTCCTGCACCAGCTAAGAAAGCTGCACCTGCAAAAAAGAAATAGTCTACCTTTTGGTACACTAATAACATCAAGTCCCGAAGTTTAACTTCGGGACTTTTTATTTTATGTTTGCCTCAAAATAATTTTGATTGATGGACAATTATACAATAGCCGAAAATTTTTCAATGCTTGGCAAACTGATGGATATACATGGCGAGAACAGTTTTAAAACAAAGTCTTACGCTATGGCTGCTTATACCATAGAAAAACTGCCGCTATCACTGGCTGAAACCCCTGCTGATAAACTGTTTGCTATACGCGGCATAGGTGATACTATTGGCAAAAAAATAATTGAACAACTGGAAACAGGCGAACTGCCTTTACTTATAGAATACATTTCAAAAACACCATCAGGCATTATTGAAATGCTGAACATAAAAGGTCTAGGTCCAAAAAAAATTTCTACCATTTGGAAAGAACTAGAAGTAGAAAGTATTGGTGAATTATTGTATGCCTGTAACGAAAACAGGTTAATGCTTTACAAGGGTTTTGGTGAGAAGACCCAGCAGAATATTAAAGAGGCCATTGAGTTTTACCTCGGCAGCTTAGGCAGCTATTTATACCAGCAAATAGAACATTTTCAGGGCAATGTAGATAAGCGGATGAAGACACTATTTCCTGCTGAAACATTTATAACAACAGGTGCCTTCAGGCGGCAAATGGAAACCATAGAAAAACTGGAATGGGTTACAACATTGAATAAAAATATCCTCATTGATTTTTTTACCAAACATGCTTTTGAACTGGTAGATGAAGAAGACAATTATGTATCGTTTGTAGGCAAAGAAAATGTAACACTTGGCTTTTACTGCGTAAGTGAAAGCAACCTTTACAGCGAACTGTTTATAAGAAGTTGTAGTGATGATTTTTTAAAAGCATGGATAGAAAACTTTGGTTGGGATAAAGACAAAAATTATACATCAGAAGAAGAAATTTTCATCAGTAATAACTGCGATGTAATTCCTGCATATTTAAGAGAGAACAGTGAAATAATAACAAAAGCAAAGCAACAGCAATTACCACAACTGATACAGACAAACGACATTAAAGGCATTATACACAGCCACAGCAAATGGAGTGATGGCAACAATACACTGGAAGAAATGGCAGCAGCAGCCATACAAAAAGGGCTTGAATATCTTGTAATAAGCGACCACTCAAAAACTGCCGTGTATGCGCAAGGTTTGCAGGTAGAAAAGGTGATGGCACAACATCAACAGATAAATGAACTGAATGCCAAACTAAAGCCTTTCAAAATATTTAAAAGCATTGAAAGCGATATACTTGGCGATGGTAGCCTGGATTACGATAAGAATATACTAAACAGTTTTGATATTATCATTGCATCTATCCACTCAAATTTAAAAATGAGTGAAGAAAAAGCGATGCAGCGTTTAATTACTGCAATAGAAAATCCTTACACTTCTATACTTGGCCACATGACAGGCAGGCTGTTATTAAGCCGTGGCGGCTACCCTGTTGACCATAAAAAGATAATTGAAGCCTGCGCCGCCAATAACGTGGTTATTGAGCTTAATGCACATCCCAGACGTCTTGATATTGATTGGCGCTGGATAAGTTATGCATTGGATAAGAATGTACTTATTTCCATAAACCCTGATGCCCACAGCATTGATGGTTATGACGATTGCAGGTATGGCGTTCTTGCTGCACAAAAAGCGGGTTTAACAGCATCACAAAACCTTAGCAGTTTTACATTGCAGCAATTTGAAGTTTTTGTTGAAGAACAAAAAGCCAAACGGCCATAAATTATTGGTTGTATATAACTTTCTACTCTTCATCGCCTATAGGCGCAGATGATAAAGACAACACTACCAGTGCTGCAAAAGCATACTTGTTTAAAAGACTTATTTTCATTACAATAGCTTTACAATTTTTTGTACAAATTTTCTTTTACACCACCCTCCCACTCATTTTTTAAAATACTTAATATACTACTGGTACGCCTTATGCCTGTATGTGTTGCAAGATGATTGCGCATAATACCTTCTTCAACACAACCAATACTTTTCATAGCGGCAATACTTTTAGCATTATTTACATCTGCTCGAAACTCAACACGTTCCATATCCAACGTTTCAAAAGCAAACTGCAGCAATAAATATTTACAATGTTTGTTCAAGCCTGTTCCCTGGAAATTTTTTCCATACCAGGTATATCCCAATTGTAAGGTTTGATTATTCTGTTGAATATCATAAAAACGTGTACTTCCTGCGTATTCCTGCGTTCTTTTATCAAACACAACAAATGGGTATTCCTTTTGCGCTGCCCTTGCCTTCAATGCACTGTTAACATAGTGTTCCAGGTTTTCTTTTCCAGCCACAGCCACTAAAGAAAACTTCCAAATTTCATGTTCATTCAAAGCAAAATGCAATAAATTTTTTGCATCATCTTGCTGCAAAGGCCGCAACAAAACGCATTCATCTTCTAAAACATAATCCTTTTCAAAGTCAAGTGCAGTAAGGCTCATAATAAATCAGTTAATTATAATAGTGGGCAATTAAGCGGTGTAAATTGACTAAAAAAATTGATATTGCACACAGAAAAAACTGTACTTATTATGTGTGGAATAGTTGGATACATTGGACCAAGAGAAGCTTACCCAGTTGTTATTAAAGGTTTAAAACGTTTGGAATACCGTGGCTACGATAGTACAGGTGTTGCATTGATTGACGATTCGTTAAACGTGTATAAAAAGAAGGGCAAGGTTGCAGAACTGGAAGAAAATATTATTGGCAAAAATCTTCACTCACATATAGGCATTGGCCACACACGCTGGGCTACGCACGGCGAGCCAAGCGATAGAAATGCCCACCCCCACGTTAGCAACAACGGCCAATTTGCCATGTTGCATAATGGCATAATAGAAAATTACCTTCCTATAAAAAATGACTTAATAAAAAAGGGTTATGTTTTTCATAGTGATACTGATACAGAAGTGTTGCTGAATTTTATTGAAGACATTAAAAAGAACAACGACTGCACACTTGAAGAAGCGCTGCGTATTGCCCTTAAACGTATTGTGGGTGCCTATTGTATTTTACTGATTGATGAAAAAGATCCTGACACAATTATTGCTGCACGCAAAGGCAGCCCGCTTGTAATTGGAATTGGCAAAGGCGAACATTTTTTAGCCAGTGATGCCTCTCCTATAATTGAATACACCAAAGAAGTAGTGTATGTAAATGATTACGAAATTGCCATTGTTAGGGCCGATGAACTGATACTTAAAAATCTTGGTAACGAAAAGCAAACCCCTTTTATTACCAAGCTTGATATGGAACTGGCGGCTATTGAAAAGGGCGGCTACGACCACTTTATGCTTAAAGAAATAAACGAACAGCCAGATACCATTTTTGATTGTTTACGTGGCCGTTTGTTATTGCATAATGGCCAGATTGTAATGAGTGGTATTGAAAATCATATTGATGCTCTAAAAAATGCGCAGCGCATTGTAATGGTGGCCTGCGGCACCAGTTGGCATGCAGGTTTGGTTGCAGAATATTTATTTGAAGAGCTTTGCCGTATTCCGGTTGAAGTGGAATATGCAAGCGAATTCCGTTATCGCAACCCCATTATTAATAAAGGCGATGTGATCATTGCTATTTCCCAAAGTGGCGAAACTGCAGATACCCTGGTTGCCCTTGAAAACGCCAAAAATAAAGGTGCTTTTATATTTGGTGTAGTAAATGCTGTAGGCAGCAGTATTGCACGTTTAAGCCATGCTGGTGCTTACACACACAGTGGCCCTGAAATTGGCGTAGCAAGTACCAAAGCATTTACTGGTCAGCTTGCTGTTTTAATGATGATGGGCTTAAAAATTGCCTTTGCAAAAGGTACTATTGATGAAGCCCGTTACATTGAGCTGATGAAAGCACTGGAATCAGTTCCTGAAAAAGTAAAAGAGATTTTGCTGGATGTTGAAAACATAAAACGTATTGCTGAAAAATACAAAGATGCAAGCGACTTCCTTTTCCTTGGCCGTGGCTATAATTTCCCTGTGGCTCTGGAAGGTGCATTAAAGCTGAAAGAAGTGTCTTACATACATGCTGAAGGTTATCCTGCCGCTGAAATGAAACATGGCCCTATTGCCCTTGTGGATGAAAACCTTCCCGTTGTTTTTGTAGCAACCAAAGACAGTTATTATGAAAAGATTGTGAGCAATGTTCAGGAAATAAAAGCACGTAAAGGAAAAGTAATTGCAGTAGCTTCTTATGGTGATGATGTAATACCAAGCATGGCAGATGACACCATGTTTGTACCAGATATTGATGAAGTAATTGCACCCATTTTAAGCGTGGTGCCTTTGCAGTTATTAAGCTATTATGTTGGCATTGCAAAAGGGCTTGATGTTGACAAACCAAGAAACCTTGCCAAAAGTGTTACGGTTGAATAGCTGTTTGAACTATGATCCGATAGCTATCGGATTAGAAGGATTTATTTGATTTTATTGATTACTGCTATAGTATGACAGTTTAAATCCTTTACAAAAAATCTTATTCATACAAGTAATCATACCAAATCCTCGTTCAGACATACAAAATCCCCGTTCAGATAATAATGGCGCAGAACCTTATAAAAAAAACATCCATTACAGAACTGGGATACGGTTTTGTACAACCAGAATATTTAAAAAACGGTGAAGACGAATACACGCTTCGCAATATTCAAAACCGCAGCGGCATTAACTACCGCCATTTAAGTGCTTATGAAATTGAAGTGCTGGTGCGCAATCGTAACAGCAGCGACAACTGGAACAATATCTATGTTTCCAATGCCTTCAATCCTGAACTTGTAAAGAATTGTAAGTTTTATGGCCTGGTGCGAATTAGTAAATTAGAACCTTTTTATCTTGGCTTTAGTGATTTAAAAATCGCCGTAGGCTTATATAACAGCACTATTATCAGTTGCGATTTTGGTGATAATGTTTGTATTGATAATGTAAACTACCTGAGCCATTTTATAATTGGCAACGAAGTAATAGTTACCAATGTAAACGAACTTATTACTACCAATCATGCCAAGTTTGGCAATGGTATTGTAAAAGATGGTGAACCTGAAAGTATACGCATTCAACTGGAAGTTTGCAACGAAAATGGTGGCCGCAGTATAATGCCTTTTAACCGTATGCTGCCAGGCGATGCTTATTTATGGAGCAAGTACAGGGATGATGATGCCCTGCTTGAAAAATTCAAACAATTTACTGAAGCCAAACATAACAGCAAACGTGGCTATTACGGCAAAATTGGCAGCCGTACCGTTATTAAAAACTGCGGTATTATAAAAGATTGTTGGGTTGGTGAAGATGCCTATATAAAAGGCGCCAATAAACTAAAAAACCTTACTATTAACTCAAGTGAAAAAGGCAAAACACAGATTGGTGAAGGTGTTGAAATGGTTAACGGAATTATAGGTTTTGGCTGCCGCATTTTTTATGGAGTAAAGGCTGTTCGCTTTGTGATGGCTTCTTTCTCACAGTTAAAATATGGTGCAAGACTTATCAACTCATACCTTGGCAACAATGCTACTATTTCCTGCTGCGAAGTATTGAATTCATTGATATTTCCTGCGCATGAGCAGCATCATAACAACTCATTTTTATGCGCTGCTTTGGTAATGGGACAAAGCAATATCGCCGCAGGTGCCACTATTGGCAGTAATCATAACAGTCGTGGTGCAGATGGTGAAATAATTGCAGGCCGTGGCTTTTGGCCAGGGCTATGCGTAAGCCTTAAACACAATACCAAATTTGCTTCGTACACTATAATTGCTAAAGGTGATTATCCTGCTGAATTAAATATTCTAATCCCATTTTCGCTGGTAAGTAACGATATTACAAACGATAAGTTGGTGGTAATGCCTGCCTATTGGTTCATGTACAATATGTATGCCCTTGAACGTAATAGCTGGAAGTATGTTGACAGGGATAAACGTGTTGATAAAATTCAAAAGATTGATTACGATTACCTGGCACCTGATACCATTAACGAGATTTTTACATCGCTGCACATTTTAGAAAAATCAGTGGGTAAAGCTTTTCTTTTACAAAAAGATAATGCAAAAGAATATGGGGTTGAAGATTGTGTTACTGAGGGTAAGCAACTTTTGCAGAACAATGATGCAGTAATAAATGAGCTTGAAATTATTGCAGAAGGTTTTGAAAACACAAAACGCAAAACAGTTATTGTAAAGGTTTTACAAGCATACCAACTGTTTACAGAGCTGATTAAATATTACGGTACAACGCAACTAATTAAGTTTATAGAGAAAGAAAATATTGCTTCGCTGGAAGCCGTTGAAGCACTTATAACAAAGGAACCACAAAGAAGTGAATGGCTGAATATTGGTGGACAACTGTTACCAAAAGAAGATGTTGAATATCTTAAAAACAGCGTTAAGAATGGTGAAATTACGGGCTGGGAGGGTGTACACAATTTTTATAAAAAAGAAGGCACATTGTATGAAGAAAAGAAACTTAATCATGCCATTGCAAGCCTGCTTGAAATAAAAGGATGGCAGCTTACAAACCTGGATGCAACATCATTTATTGCCTTATTAAATGATGCAGTTGCTACTAAAGAATGGATGACAGCATCTATTTTTACATCCCGCGCAAAAGATTATACCAACCCTTACAGGCAAATGGTATATGATAATCTTGAAGAAATGAATAAAGTGGTAGGCAAACTGGAAGATAACAGCTTTATAAGCGATCAGCAACAGGCACTTGAAGTATTTAAAGAAAAGGTTGCGGCTTTACAGTTACAGCTTAGTTAACATACTTACAAAATACAGAATTAAAGAAAAGAGGGAGGCATTAGGTACGTCTCCCTCCTTTAGTTTAGAAATTAATTACTGAAACAGCTTTTTTTATTAAAAAGCAGGAGAGGTATTAAAACGCTCCCCTGCTCATTCGATAAAAATATTAAATAGTAAACATTAATCCCGTTAAGAACAAATTCTTAATTGTACCCGGGGTTTTGATAGGCTAATTTTTCTTCGGGGGTTGCTTCCATACCATCAAGTTGGCCTTGAGGAACAGGACGCAGATAATGCCTTGGCTCAATGGTGCGGGTTACTTCATTACTCGAATTATGATCTCCGTAGATAGCACTAGCAATCTTGTATTTACCTGCAAGTTCATTCCATTTTTGGGTACGCACCAGGTCAAACCAACGAAGACCTTCGCCAAAATATTCGCGAGAACGTTCAGTAAGAATGTAATTGATGTCAATAGCGGCGGCAGCAGGCGTAGCGGCAACCATCGCAGCACTGTTGTCTGCAACAAAGGCAGCATTATTCTTATTAGAAAATTTCCATTTACCTGCCCTTGCACGAACTACATTTATTAAATCTCTTGCAGTTCTAGTACCAGTCGCACCTTTTACAGCGGCCTCAGCAGCAATAAAATATAACTCAGAGAACTTGGCGATTTTAAAAGGACGGGTACTGGTAGCATTTGGCTGACCTAATCCGGTACCGTTATCAGTACGGTACACTCCCATTTTCCACAGATTAGGGTAAACAATCCTGCTAATACCACTGGGTGGAATAACAAAATCTGCCCTGCCGGGTAATATACCTGCACCTACGTTATTGGAAGTTTTTCCAGGAAAAGAAGCCGCGGGGCCACCTGTTACAGTGGTAGGGTAAATAATGCCAGCTGCCTGAGCATCATTTTCTAAAAAACTTATTATTGGATCTCCCGGAACCACCGGTAAATCGTTGGCATTGTAAAGTACTGCATTTGTGGTACCGCCTTTGGGCCAGTTAGCGCGGTAAACCGTAGCGAATGTTCCATCATAACGGGCGTCGAATGTTTTATCAGCAAATGTGGTGGTAAACACGCCGACTGTTGGAGCCATACGGGTATAGGGGCGGCCTAAAGATGGGGCAGCTTCACGTTGTACTGAGCTGACACCGGCACCTGTTCCGTTGGGGTTTGGAGCACTTCTGATTACAGTATAGTTCCAGGTAACCATCCAAACGGCACCGTTGCGTCCATTTCCAGACTCTGCATCAGAGCCACTAATAATGGGCGCTCCATTATAAAACGCATTTTCCTGCGTATGGTCTGCATACAATAATATTTCTCTGTTGCGGTCGTTACCGCCTAAGTGCAGGTCATAAAAAGTATTCTCTAATCCAAAGAGAGTGGCACCAGCCCCAGTGCCAAAAAAAATTCCAGGGTTGTCAATAGCTTCTGTAGCTATATTATAAGCTTGCTGAAAATAATAGGCTGCATCCTTGCCGTTAGGGTCAGTTCGGGGCGAAGCCGGGTAGGTAGGAATGTTATTGGGGTTTTGCAGCCACCACGCATAAGTAAGATAGGCTTTGGACAGATATAGACGGGCTACAGTTTTTGTTACGGTACCAGTTGCCCGGGGAGCTGTTGCTGGTAAATCAGTCACGGCTTTTATCAGGTCGGGAAATATAGCTTTTGTGTACACTTCAGGAACCGTATTTCGTGCAGATTTCCGGGATGCGGAAGTATTGAACTTTAATTCGCCTGCACCTAAATCTAATGGAACGCCTCCAAAGGTTTGAACAAGAAGAAAGTAATCAAAAGCACGAAAAAAACGGGCTTCAGCCACCTGTGCAGCGGTAATAGATGGCACAGCCACTGCATTTTCAATAATACCACTGGCAGTATTGATGTTGGAAAATGCAGTACCCCATAAAGCATCAGAACGGCTGCTCATTGCGGTAATATTTCCCACACCGCTTAAATCCATGTCCTTAAAATTCTGATCGGCACTTGAACCCCAGGTATATTCATCGGTACCTGTTTCTAAAGTATTATAGTAATAAGGCTGACCATAGATAAAACGCAGGTGAGCATATTGTGATGTAATACCGCCCAGGATCCCTTTTTCTGTTTTAAAGAAATCGGGTGTGTAAATGCTACGTGGCTGTTCCTCCAGTATTTTTTTGCATCCTGAACCTGCGCTTAAAAGCAGCGACGCTGCAATAAAATATTTTAAATATATGGGTTTCATGTGTTGTTATTTTTAGAATGACAAGTTCAAACCAATGATGTAATTACGTGTAGACGGCGTATTATAGCCAACGGTTAGTATGCGACTTAAATTATTACTAAGATTTACCGATGCATTTTCGTTACCAAAAGAGTTGGTTTCAGGATCCAGCCCAGACTCGCTGTGGAATGGCGAGAAAAACACAAAAGGGTTTTGCGCCGTTACGTACATCCGAAGTTTGATGGATGAGTTTTTCAATAAACTACGGTTGAAATCGTAACCCAAAGTGATGGTACGGATTTTAAGGAAAGAGCCATCGAAATAACTTAGGGTACTGCCATATTTTGGATTATCGCCGCTCAAAATACCGCCCGGCCTCGGGTATTTTGCATTGGTATTATCTGGTGTCCAGTAATCTACGTTGATGTTGTTTCTACGACCAGTCAGTAAATTAAGATACCCGTTTGAGCCATGGATAGTGCTGAAAAGGACACCACCTTTTCTGTACATACCTACAATACTCAGATCAAAACCTTTATAAGCCACACGGGTGTTGAAACCACCCTGCCATTCTGGATCAACATTCATTATTTGCCTGTCATCACCATTAATAGCTCTTAGCGGTCTTCCGTTAGCATCATAGCCACCCGTGTATAGCACCTTAATCATACCCACATTTCCACCTGGTTCAAGCACATTTAAAAAGCCATCTGTACTATCCTTACCTGTGTTCCAAAGCCCAACTTTTTTATAGTCGTAAATGGCATTGATATTATGGCCAACAAACCACCAGTTAGCCTCATCTTTCGTTTGGCCTGAAGCAAGAGACGTTAGTCTATTTTTATTCGTATAAAAATTCACGCCCATCTCCCAGGTCCAACCCTTTACATCATTTAGTATCGTACCATTCAACGCCAGTTCAAACCCTTTGTTTTCACTTGTTCCAACGTTTGATGTAATGCTGCTCACACCCGAAGTTGGTGGCAAGGTGAGTCCTAATAGAATATCTTCGGTTTTTGTTACATAATATTCTACTGTACCTGTCAAGCGGTTTTTTAGAAGCGCAAAGTCCAGACCTAAATTGAATGTTTTGGAAAACTCCCAGCCCAAACCAGGATTTGGTAATTGATTCACATAGAATCCAACACCATAGCCAGTAGGCCCAAAATTGTAAGGTCTTGTATCCAATCTTCCCAAGGTGGAATATACAGCAACCGCCTGGTTAGAGGTTTGGCCATAACCTGCCCTTAGTTTTAGATTATTGATGGATGTAATCCCCTGCATAAAAGACTCCTTGCTTATATTCCATCCTACAGATACCGCAGGATAGGTGTGCCATTTATTGCCCGGGGCAAGCCGGGATGAGCCATCAGACCGAACAGTAGCAGAAATCATATAGCGGTTGTCGTATGAATACATTACACGTCCCATGGCTGACTTTAAACCCCACAACTGGTAATCCTGGTTGGCAGGATCTATCGTTAACTGCCCAACTGCCTGTCCTAAATTGTAATACTGAAGAGCGTCTGAAGGAATGTCGGTCGCCGACATGTTGGAACGGTTGTATTTATTCTGTTCGGCAGAGTACAGCGCTATTGCATTGATGGTATGCTTACCACCAAATGTATGGTCGTACGAGAGTATATTTTCAACAGTCCAGTGATAAGTTTGCCTGTTATCAACTGAGGCAGACGATAGCGTAAGTGGATTCAATGCATCGCCCATACCCGGTCCGGTGTACGCACCGCCGTTAGACTGAATATAGTCTGCACCGACATTGATCCGGTATTTTAACCCTGACAGAAAAGGAGCCTGAACTTCTGCGTAAGCAGCATTATAAGTAGCAAAGCCGCGGGTATCGTTTATCCATTGGCCATCATCTTTCAATTTTTCTACTACGTCTTTTGTAAAGATGAAGCTATTGTCTACTGCCATTCTGATATATCTTTTCTTAGTACCATCAGCATTGTCAGGGGATGAAATGGGAGTATTACTTAGGGCACCGTAGATACCTACCTGACTTCCATGGCTCTCGTTATAGTTATTATTGGTGGTAAAGCCAACACGGATATATTTTCCTATCTGCTGATCTATTGAAGCCCTGAAAGAGTAACGTTTGTATTGTTGTGTGGGGATGATACCCTGGTTAATGTAATAGCCTCCACCAAAATTGTAGCTGCCGGTTTCAGAACCACCTGTAAGGCTGATGTTATGATCGGATACAATGCCAGTTCGATATAGCCGATCCTGCCAATCAGTGTTTAATGAGTCATATTCATCTTGTCCGTTAACATATTGTTGTGCACGGGGAGTGCTATTAGCCGCTTTGCGATATGCCACAAACTGTGGCCCGTTCATCATCGGGTATCTGGCAAATATTTCTTGTGCGCCTGTATAACTATTATAAGAAATACGTGGCTTCCGGTTTTTGCCTCCTTTTTCGGTAGTAACCAGTATAACACCGTTTGCACCACGGGAGCCGTAAATAGCAGTCGCAGAGGCATCCTTAAGCACATCAATGCTTTTAACATCGTTGGGGTTAATATCTGCAAGAGAGCCAATAAAAGGGATTCCGTCAAGTACAATCAATGGATTGTTATCGGCACTTAATGATCTTGTACCACGTATACGAATTTGCATGGTAGCACCTGGCCTCGTAGATGTTTGAGAAATATCAACACCAGCCAAACGTCCCTGCAAGGACTGTGTGATGTTAGGTGCCGGTATGTCCCGCAGTTTTTCGCCACCTATAGAAGCAACGGAGCCTGTAATAGCTTCTTTACGTTGCGTACCATAACCTATTACCACAAAGTCTTCCAGCACTTTGCTTGTTACAACCATGGTAAAAGATATGTCCGTATTCTTACCAACTTTTACCTCTTTGGTTTCATAGCCAATTGAAGAAAATACCAGTGTAGTTCCTGCCTCTGCGGATATAGTATATGTACCATCTGCGTTTGTACTGGTACCCTTTGTTGTACCTTTTATTATTACAGATACACCTTCCAAAGGCTGGTTATTATCACCTGTAATTTTACCGGTAATTTTCACTGGTGGTATTGCTTCTACGGGTGAAGCAACAACAACAGCTTCTTTGTTTTTAATGATGATGGTCTGGTCTACAATAGTGTAAGACAATGGCTGGTTAATAAACAGTTGGTTTAACACTTCTGTTAATGGAGTATTTTTTACCTCTATAGTTACCTTGCTTGCTTTTTGCAGCAATTCATCGGTATATAAAAATGAGTAACCAATCTGCCTTTTAATTTCTTTTAATACCTTTTGTATAGGTACATTTTTTTGAGAGAGCGTTACCTGTTGTCCGTTAGCGGTGGCACTAACTTTAATGCAGACAACAAACAAAAGGAATGTAATAACTTTCATAACCTTAATCATTTGTGATGATAATAAGGACGGCGAGTGAAGCGGTTTATTGGTGCAATAAATCCACTTTTCTTTAGCAATCGAAGACATATATTTGTGATGTTTAGTTTAATTGTTACAGATACCAACAGTATTTTTTAATTAAACCCAAAACGGCATGCCTAAGGGCATTGCAATCCGGAAATGCCGCAAACATTTCCGGTTTTTTATTTGGCTTAATTAACAAGATAAAATGTATGAATGTGGTTACTATGGCCAAGTATGATGCATATTATTTGGGTTTATTTGGTGATAAAAATTTGTTTATTTTTTATTTCGAATTTAAACGCGCCTGTTAGTTGCAGCTTTTTTAATACTTTCTCTGCATCCACACTTCTTGATATAGTGCCGGTAAAATGTTCCTCTATATTTCCTGAATAAATAATATCTGCATCGTACCATCTTTTCACCTGCCTTATAACGGTTTGCATGTTGGCACTTGCAAACTGGAAGTAGCCATTTTTCCATGCAACGGTTTCTTCAAGGTCTGCATTTGTAATACTCATTTTTCCATTGGCTGAGAGTTGTGCCTGTTCGCCAGGAGTAATTATTTTAGAAACCTGCGGTGTATGTATTTTAACTGAACCCTCTAAAAGTGTAGTGTTTACAGTACTTTCATCAGTATAGGCCATAACATTAAAGTGTGTACCTAATACGGCTACTTCCATATCTTTTACTTTAACTTTAAAGGGCATGTCTTTGTTTTTGGCCACTTCAAAATAACCTTCACCCGTCAACTCAACCACCCGTTCTTTTCCTGAAAAAAAAGTGGGGTATTTTAAAGAAGAAGATGCATTTAGCCAAACCATGGTACCATCAGGCAGCTTAACCTGGTATTGGCCGCCTTTTGGTGTAGATAGAATATTTATGGCTGCAATTGGCTCAGGAACTGATGTAACAGATTGCTGATAAGCCAGTAACCCACTTTTTAGTTTTACAACATTGCTATTGCCTTGGCTAGAAATTTTACCATTGTTAGCGTCGTCAAGGGTTACAATTTCACCATTGGCAAGCGTTAAAGTGGCTTTATTGCCCCCGGGCAAAATTTCGGTAGATTTTGGTAAATTATTAATAGCTACAGAAGATTCA
Source organism: Chitinophagales bacterium (assembly GCA_031424995.1). Classification (GTDB taxonomy): domain Bacteria; phylum Bacteroidota; class Bacteroidia; order Chitinophagales; family Chitinophagaceae; genus Parasediminibacterium. The sequence continues at coordinate 107,850 of JANPIP010000021.1, forward strand.
GCAGGTGAATTATTTTGTAATAAATAGAAGGTAGTTGCACCAATAAGAGTTAACAAAATGGCCGCAGCGACATTTCTCACACTTAAAAAAGATAGTAAAACAGACGTTTTTCTACCAGTTTTTTGCTGCTCTATTTTTTGCCAAATTCGCTTTTTAAGTAAGTGACTATTTTTTGCAAACGCAACAGGAATTTCAACTGGGGCATCTTGTTGGCTATTATACCAGTTGAAAAGAATTGTCTCTTCATCGGGTGTAATAGTACCATTTAAGAATTTTTCAGCAATTGCTTCGTAATGGTTGGTATTGTTTGTGGCAGTAGACATCAAGCAACGTTTGCTTATAAGTCAGCTTAGTAAACACAAACCCTTAGCCCAAAGAAAAAAATAATTATTACTTAAATAAAAGCTGCAATAGAAATTTTACAGATAAAGAGGCAGTTATTATTGCCCCACTGAGGTTCATTTTTAAAATATGCCTCGCTTTAGATAAATGGGCTTCAACTGTTTTCTCTGAAATTGCCAATTGATTAGCTATCTCTTTGTGCGATAAATTTTCGTCTTTACTTAACTTAAACACCAACTGACATTTTTCTGGTAACTGTGCTATTAATCCTGCAAGTCTGTCTTTTAATTCATCAAAATCAAGCCATTGAAGCGTTGAAAAATCTGCCGCAGGAATATTAGAAGCGGCATACTGCTTGTACCTATTTTGTACATGTCGTTTTGCCAAAACATTAATCACTTTATAAGAAACCGCAGCGCCTAAATATGAAGATAATTTAGAGGTAACAAATAGGGTTTCTCGCCTGTTCCAAAGCTCTAGAAAAATATCCTGTACCAATTCTTCAGCATCTGCAAGGCTATTAAGTTTGTATGCAGCAATGCTGAATAACTTTTGCCAATATCTATTGTAAATTTCGGTGTACGCTGCATTATCACCTAATGTAACTCGCTGCACTAAGGCAGCATCATCAAGATGTCGGCAATCGTTCATTTGTATGGCAATTAAAAACTAAAATGTATATGCTTATAGATTGAAATTAATGTCACTTAAAACTAAACCAAACAAAGCTTTGTGAAATTACATTTAAAAACTGTAAAGATTAAAACTACTTTCAAGCAACTTCTAGCACCAACGTCTTTTAATACTTTCTCATCATTCTTTTTACTGTGGCCTACTTAATAAGATGAAAGTAATCAATCTCATTCATTTTGCATTCGATTGCAATTTTACAAGATTCTAATATCATTCCGCTAATAAGTACAATAAAACTTACAAAAAGCTACAATAAATACTAATGGGCTTGTTTTATACATAGGCTTTTAAAATATGGTATTAAAATCACTTTTTCTTGTTTCAGTATGGATTGCAATAAGTTTTAACGCCGTTAACTTAAAGAGAATTAAATAATGGGAATATCTTGAAAAACACGATTGCAATACCTTTCGCAAAAGACTTTTGCTGTAACACAAAATCCTACTTATGGTAAAAAATATTTCACCAATTTATTATGAAAATATTGGCAGGCTTTGCCGCAAATTATTTACTACTCAATTATTTTTTCCGTTCTGGTTAATTTGCCTGCTGCATTTACCCCTTCTATAATCACTCTTAGCTTTTTACTGAAATCGTTGTTGAAAAACTCAATTTTTTGGCTTTTGTTGGTGTTATCAAGAATAACGTAGGGTTTCCAGAAAAGCGTAGTTCTGATGTCTGGTGTAACATCATCAGCACTTGTATATTGCGGTGAATAAAATTGTTTAAATACTGAATAGCCTTCAATATATTTATTGGCCAGACTACTTTTTGTGTCGGTAAAGGCATTCGTATCAGATGCTTTTTGGGTATATATTGCAATGGCACCAGAACCTCCACCAAAAGTAGAACCAAAAAATGGTGGACGAAACACTTTTACGTAAGCAATATCTGCCATTGGAGTATTAATAACTTGATCCATATCTACCCGCATTTCGTTTAAATACAATTCTGGCGTACCGCCCCGCCAATTTAAACTATATCTTCCATCAGTTGAGGGTGCAATCTGCAGCCCCGCAATTAACCCCTGCAAATAATCAAATACACTTTGCGATGCGGTGGCTCGTCCATCGTTTCGTAAATCAAACTGCTTTGCATCGCCTGCACTAAAAAAACCAGTGGTATATTTTTCGTCTAAAATATCCATTGGCGTTTTTGCTTTTGACTTCACAATTACTTCCTGTAAGTTGGTTCTTGCCATCAATCGTTCCAGCTCTGCTTGCTTTAAAGTTAAATATTTGGCTCGTTGGCTTTCTGCTGTATCGTTAAAAGCCCAAAGGTTAGAATTAATAACACTAAACTGTGGCTTTAAAAAACCATTATTAAATACCAATTCAGAGTTATTTTCAATTTTTTTATCGCCCAAGTACTGGTAAAATACCCTGATACTATCAAAGAAAATAGCACCTGTAAGTGTAAAAGAACCATCTTGCCCCAGCGGTACCATTAAAAATTGGCGGCTACTATCTTTGGCTTGAAGAATGAGCATTAATTGCTGATTTGGTGCAACTTTAACGCTGGCTGGTATGTAGGTTTTACCTTTTATTTGTATATAATCAGTATCATGTGCGGTTGAACTTATTGGCGCAGCACCACTAAACGCATTTTTCCAGTTAAACCTTCGCCAACCATGCGTTAACATCACTAAATCTAAATTTTTCCGTACCCCGTTTTTATTGGTATCAAAATAGTAAGCTGCATTGCCAACAAAACCTTTAATATCTGCGCTTAACAATAATTGTGAGAAAATATTACTTTTTTCAGTAGTTACATCTGCATCAGTTATTGCTATTGAAAGATTTGCCGCTATAGTATCCTGTGATAGAATTTCAATTACATTCCTGCCCTTTTTAGTTAACCCTTTTGCCTGCACATTAATGCTAGTAGTAAATTCATAATTATGATTGTTTACAAAAACAATGCGTTCTGCTAATGGTTTTAAGTTTGAATTTAGTACTGTAATTTGTAATATACCTGACGCCAAACTATCTGTTGGAATTTCAACAAATACAGAAGTTTTAGTTGACAAATTCAATGTAGCCTGGTACACAAGCCGTTGATTTATAAAACCAACCAAATGAAGGTTTTTTGAAGCATCGTCTATATTCTCAGATCTATTAATTAAAACAATGGCCTTTTTAGTAAATGCCTGTACGTTTAAGCCAATGCCATTTTGTTTTATTTCCGGTAATTGCGTAGTATATTTTTTACCATTTGCATCAACCCAATTGGCTACATATATTTCATTTGGCTGAGGCGTAATCATTACACTGCCCATTCCATCGTATTGTGAATAAAACGAATCTACAAAAGCACCACTTTTGGTAACAATGCTACCACTGATATTTGCAGGCTTTCCTAACTGGTTAACAGAAATGTAGGCAAGTTTTGATGTTAATCCATACACCAAATCTCCCCCTTCTGGCAAAAAAGTTACGTTAACTGTTGGTGCGGCTTTGCTTTGAATGGGTTTTAATCCTGCCCCTTGCAACACATAAATATCTTTGGTATAAGTAAAAGTAGAATCAAAATTTAACGTCCACTTGGTATATGCTTTTACATGAATAAACCCGCCTGAAAAATTAGTGGGAATATCAAATTGGCCCTTTGCAGATGATTGGTAAACAGGCGTTACAAAATGCTTTAGTAACATGCCGTTACCATCATAAAAATCAACATAAAAATTTTTGCTTATGGTGGATGGTTGTGTACCAGAAAATAAGTACGCCTTAAACCAAATTGTTTCGCCCTTGGTATAAACTGCTTTATCAAAATGCAGGTGTACTTTTTCAGGCTGGTATTTAGTGCTGTGTGTTTCTAAAATAGAATCTATTTTATTTGCCTGCGCAAAGCTTTTACCAACATAAAAAATCAGTACAAAGAATATGATATTTTTATTCATACATATATTTTTGAAAAATCAGACTTTACTAACTTGAAAAAACTACTCGCAATTTTAATTACGCATTTATTTGCGGGAATGATATAAAAAATAAATAGGTTGGCTCGTTGCGAGACAACCTATTTATTAATAAAAACATACTATTCGTATTAATACAGTTCTATTTTACCAATTTTGGATTTAGCCTCACCTGCGCCAGGTTATAAGGTAAATACCAGTTTTTTGTATCGGCTAAAACTGTAGCTACTTCTGCCTGTTTTGCTGGGGTTTCGCCATTTAAAGCCATTCTGTTAATGATTGGATTTATTACAAAATTTACATCAGGGTTAGATGGTGTACCCCTGTGCCTGGCCATTCTTATTAACGTGTACCATCTTCTACCTTCAAAACCCATTTCTAACCCTTGTTCCCTTAAAATATAATTTTCAATTTTTTCAGTAGAAGATCCAACAGAAATCGTATCATTAAATCTATTAACAGTTGATGATGCCGGCATTTCAGCATTACCTCTTACCCCATTAATTCTTAAAAGAGCGGTGGCTTTATCACCAGACCTGTTGGCTGCTTCTGCCCACATTAAATAAATATCTGCCCCCCTGATAATATGAGGCTGATAATCACTTTGGTAAGGACCACGCAATGTTTGAGGTAAATCAATTGTACCAGGGGCAACCGTTGCCATTCCAATAAACTTCCAGATTACTGGTGTAGATTTGACCCTGTTATAAAATGGTGCAGTACCTGCATAAGATTTTCCAAAACCACGGCGCACTTCGTCACCCAACAAATTACTTGCGATAGTGGTGCCATTGGGGCTACCAGGTAAACTATCAGGATAATATGGATTATAAGTTTTAAGTGCCCTTAAAGACGGTGCCATCATGTACCTACCACCATCAGCAGGATTATTAGAAGTGTACATCTGCAAATCGTTAGTTTGCCTTGCATTAAAATCAAATTTTATACGAAAAATAGCACCAAACAAAACACCAGGACTATTATTACCAGATCCATCAACTGCTAAACGGTAATTATCAAACCAGCCAGCACCACCAGCACCAACACCATTGTCTACACCTGTATTAAAGTAATCTTCACAAGCTCTTACAGCCAGCGTATATTTATTACGCCACAAATATACTTCTGCAAGTAAGCCTGCAACTGCCTGCTTTCTTGCCCTCATAAATTGTTGCTCAAAGCTTTGCCTAAAACCAGCATCAAAACTGTTAGGTACCTGACCTATAACATCACAAGCAGCAAAAGCTTTTCGTAAGTCAACTTCCAAGGAATCTAAAATCACATCTTCTGATACAGGCTCAATATTAAACAGTGTATCTACTTTGCTGATATCATCTACACTAGACCATATAAAAGGTACTTTACCAAAGTTTTTAATTAACTGCATGTAGCCATAACATCTTAAATATCTTGCTTCACCAATATATCTATTCTTGATAGTTTCGCTGAAATAATTGGCACTAAGAGGAATACGTGGTATGTTAGCAACACAATAATTGGCCCTGTTAATCAACTCATAAAATGGCTGCCAATCTGTAAACTGGTTGGTATTTGATACTTGATTGTATGCCAACTCTCTAAAGTCGTTGTCTGCACCAGTACCTGGTGTTACCCAATCAGCCCTCATTTCACCCACCGCAACCTGGTGGTTTACCAATGGTCGTAAAGCACCATAAGCACCACGCAGCATAAATTCAGCATCCCAGTAATCTTTGGGAAATTTTGATTCCAAAACCACATCACCTGGTTTAGCATCAAGAAACTTACTACAGGAAGAGGCTAACGTAACCAATGCAACCAAAACAAGTGCAATGTTGTTTTTATATAAAAATTGAAAATACTTTTTCATAAAGCTTCTATTGTAAATGATAGATTTATAATTAAAGACCCAGTTGAATGCCAAAAATGATAGATTTTAATGGTGGCAGATTTCCATAATCAACACCATACATATTAGGATTGGCATAATTTCCAACTTCTGGGCTGTAGCCTTTGTAATTTGAAAATGTAACCAGGTTTTGCGCAGTTGCCATTATTCTTGCATTGCTGAACGCCTTTTTAAATACACCAGTAAGCGGCAAATTGTAAGCTAGTGTAATTGTTTTAATGCGAACGAAGGAACCATCTTCAATAAAGCGGTTAGAAAAACGACCGTTACCTACAGGATCACCATTTTGCAATCTTGGTGTGCTTGTTCTATCACCCTCACTTTTCCAGTAATTTAATATATCAGTTGATTGATTGCTATAATCTGATAAGCGTTCTAAAGCAGCACGACGGGCATTGTACACTTTGCCACCAACAGCAAAATCAGTGAAGATTGATAACTCAAATTGTCTGTAGCTAAAGTTGTTGATAAAGCCGCCGTAAAAATCGGGGTTAACATTACCAATTACTTTTCTATCGTTTTGATTAATGATGCCATCTTTATTAATATCTTCAAAAATTACATCACCACCTTTAAATGGATTTGTATTAGCTGTACCATTTTTTAATGTTACATCAGTTGAATTTTGGTAAATACCTAAAGCATTATAGCCATAAAAAGAACCCATTGCAACACCTGTACGTACAGCCATACTGTAATTATCGTAGTTTTCAGTGCTATCAAGCCTTGCAGGTAATGACAGTATTTCGTTTTTATTGTACGAAAAATTAAACCTTGTTTGCCATGATAATCCTTTGGTATTTTCTACAACTTTCCACGCCAAAGAAGCTTCTATACCACTGTTTTTAACTGAACCTTCGCTTACAGCATAGTTTTTAAAACCACTTACAGTTGGTAAGTTGATGATATTGAACAGATGGTCTGTTTTTCTATTATAGAAATCCAGCGTAAGCGCCAATTTACCTTTTGCCAATTCAATATCTGCACCAATGTTAAATTGCTTGGTTGACTCCCATTGGAAACTTGAATTACCTAAAATACCAATACTGATGGCAGAATAGATATAAGGGGTAGATACAAAAGAGTTAAATGAATTACTTACACCTACGTTATCGTTACCAGTAATGCCATAGCTGGTTCTTAATTTAAGCTCACTGATTGTTTTGCTATTTTTTAAGAATGCTTCTTTACTAAGGCGCCACGCAAAAGATGCTGCTGGAAAATAACCCCATTGTTGCCCTTTTGCGAATCGGCTTGAGCCATCTGCCCTAAACGTACCAGCAAAAATGTATTTATCTTGAATGGCATAATTGATACTTGCAAAACCAGACAATAAATTCCAGGCAGGAGAGATACTGCCTATTGAATCTAACGACTTAGGATCACTGGTGTTAACAGTGGTTTGCTGATCGGTAGAAATACCTAATACACTTCCATTGGGGCCTAATGCACCAACTGCCCTACCGTATTTAGAATCTAAAGTAGTAGACTGTGCTGCCAAACCAACAAGTGCAGTTAAATGATTACCAGACTTTGTTTTTTTGGTGTAAGTTAACGTATTTTCATTTAAGAACATAAGCTCTGCACTGTTTTGTGCCGATGCAGACCTTACTACATAACCTGTGGTTGCAAAACCTGTAGATGGTAAAAATCTGTTTTCCTGTAGCCTGAAATAATCTAACGATATACCCATGCGTAATATTAGATTGGGTGAAAATATGTACTGACCAACTGTTCTTGCAGAAATGCGGTTGGTACCATTTTGGTTGATCATTCTGTTGGCTACAGCAAGCGGATTGTTGTTGCGGTTGTAATCAGAACTGTCTAAGTAAATAGTATTTGCACCATTTGCATCTTGCTGATAAGGTGTTAAAACCGGTGCTTTAAGTGTAGCTAAAAATAATTGATTGGTATTAAAGGCCGCACCCTGGTCAGACAATTTTCTATCAACTTTGGTATAGCTTAAGTTGTTTAAGAAAGTAAGTTTAGTACCAATTTTATAATCCAGATTAAAACGCAAATTAAAGCGGCTGAAATCGGTATTTTCAATCACACTGTTCAATTTAGCATAACCAACGTTTAACGAGTATTTTGCTACGGCATCACCTCCACGAAGTGTTAAATGAAAATTACTTAACATGCCATTTTTCAACACTTCATTTTGCCAATTGGTGTTATTGTTATAACGCTCTCTTTGGCTGACAGGTGTAGATAATAATAAATACCTGCCCACACCACTTGCAATACCAGCATCAGAAACTCCACTTGCTCTTTCTTTTGCAATAATATAACTGCGGTATTGTGAACTGTCCAGTACAGAAACTTGCTCTGGTTGACTTAAAAAACCAGTGTAAGCGGTAATATCTAAATAAGTTTTACCGGCAGTACCGCCATTGGTAGTAATTAAGACAACACCATTAGAAGCCCTGGTACCGTAAATAGCAGTAGCCTGTGCATCCTTTAATACGGTAATACTCTCTATATCTTCAGGATGTAAATCTGCCAGAGGATCATTATCTACATTAGTAGCCAAAGAGTTAGCAAAACGTTGCGCTTTAACAGGTATACCATCAACAATGTACAAAGGTGTTGCACCAGCATTAAAAGAGGCATTACCGCGTATAGTAAGAAAAGCAGTAGTAGCAGATGTATTTACAGATTTAACACCAGGCAATTGTGCCTGCAAAAGATTGTTAGGAGACATTGCTACTAAATCTTTTGAATGATTATCTGTTGTAAAAGTTGCATTACTGCCTGTTACGTAGTGCTTATTAATAGTAGTGTAACCAATGTTAATGGTTTCTACAACATCACCAGCAGTTTGCTTTGCTTTATTAAGGCTATCTAAAAAAGCTTTACTGGCAGCAGAAGGTTCGCCTTTTTTCTGTTGAGCGGTTGTACTATTCGTGCCAATACCTAAAACAAGCAACGTAAGGCCGGCAACTGAATAAGTTTTTAATTTAAACATATCAATAGGTTAAGAGTAATAATTAATTATAAAAATCAGTAAATCGCTAATCAACAGGATTAAGTACAAAACTGTCCATGTTTAAACCACCTATAACCTTAGTAATAAATGCTATGCGTTTATCGCCACTCGTTTTAAATTCGTACGTTCCAATAGTTACAGCTTGTCTAAACTCTGACAGATTAGTAAAGTTGAAATTATAAGTTGTAATAGAATCACCCCGGTGAACAACTTGATAAGTACCACGGTTGCCAAAGCCTCTTTTACCACTAGCTTCTATTCTGTATTTACCTCGTTTAACCCCTCTTATTACAACCACTAAGGAGTCATCAATACTATCAGGATTATAAAATAAATGATTATTAGGACCATCAGGATACCATCTAAAATTACCAGCTGTGGCATTAGCAACAGGCCCAGAACCATTGGTTATGCCAGTAATACCATATGCAAGTGCCTGACCATTCCAGAACTGATGCCATATTTGTGTTCTCCTTTTTGTAGAACCTGTAAATACCAAAGGCCTACTTACGTTGTGTATAATACCATTACGCATACTTAAATCACTTACAGTAAACCTGGTTGTACCATCTATTAAATTAGACGCTGCCAAGTCCATATAAATCCAATCTTCACCATCAAGTGTAGCTAAAGTTGTATCAAAACGATCAATTAGCTTTAAAGCAGGTACGGCTACATTATTACGCGTATAACCTTTTGAACTTCCAGAACCAGCCACCAAATGATTACGCATGTATTTTACCAGGCTATCCTGCGAGTATCCATTGTAATCATTAATACCATTGGCACGTAAAACATCATTGGTTTCAGCAAATAGGGTTAAGCGTGTTCTTACACCAAGGGGATTATTTAGTTTGGTTAAAGTATCCATTAAACCAGCTTTTTGCAAGCCTGACGTAATAATGCTAAAAGTACCTGGATTGGCTAACAAAAACTCACCAATAGTAAGTATTGGGGGATCTAAAACACCATCCATTTTGTGTAACAAACCATTGTAATACTCATTATCAGTATTGTAAATTAATGCTACGGCATTTGCAACTGCATTGCTTTTAAACCCTTTAGATATGTCTATATTAATTAAATCGCCATTGGCTGAAGCAGTTTCCTGTGGCCCCTGTATAAAATTGGCAGCGGCTAAAGCGCCATTACCTGGCTTGGCCAGAACAATATGATAGCGCAATATGTTGGCAAGGCTGTCAAGTGCAAAATCTGCCAAACTTTTTTTACCTTTTAATGCAAAGTATTTTCTAAAACCTCTGTTATCTGGCGCAAAAACGGTGTAAGGGCCATAAGAATTTATGACAGATGATAATTGGGTTTTCTCAAGCCCTTCTACAAAAATACTAAAGTTGGTATCGGCTTTAATTTCATCAAACATTAACAGTTTTCTGTCTTGTACCTGGTAGGAAAAACCTAAATCTCTGGTACAAGATTGTATTAAAACAATGGCAGCTAAAAATAATAACACCCCAATTTTGCAATAGGTATTAGCTATAAAGGTTAAAAAAATATTCTTTTTCATAAAGAAGCTGTTTAAATTTTTGAACAAGTTGGTTATTAACGGTAAAAAGGGTTTTGTACTAATTGATTATTGGCTTGTATTTCGCTTTGGGCAATTGGTAAATACCAACTTCGTGGGTCAATAATTCTACTTCTAATTAATTGACGGTCGCCTACTGAACGGGATAAAACAACCCTGTCAATTAATAAATCTGTTTTATTTGCCAAAGGACTGTTGGTACCTAAACGCACTAAATCAAACCATCTTTTACCTTCATGTGCCAGTTCCATAGCACGTTCTTTAAAAATTATCTCTATCATTGTGTTGGGGTCTGAATTGCCATTCAAAAACCCACCCTTAGTTTCATCGTAAGGAAACAAACCTACCCTCGATCTTACAGAATCTAACAAGGTTATAGCTTCCCGTTTTTGATCGGCACCACCTAAAAACACCAACGCTTCTGCTTTCATCAGCATTACATCAGGTAAACGGTACACAATAAAATTAGGATCTTGTGCAGTACGTGAAATAGCAGTAATATTATTGGAGAGACCACTATATTTCCACTGGCCGTTGCCTTGCGAGTAGGTGTTGTACAAACTTCGCATAACGTCTTTCTCACCTGTAAAATAATTAATCAAAATATTATTCGTAGTTCCAATAATATTGCGCAAACCATTATTTTCATTAATACCATTATCAAATTGTACTTCAAAAATGCTTTCAGTACTATTCTTCTGGCTAAAAATTGTAAACCAATCTGCACCGGGCACCAACGTATAAAGGTTATTATTGGCTAAAACTTTTTGTGCAGCATCAGCAGCTAATTGATATTTAGCGCGCCATAAATACACATCTGCCTGTAAAGCATTTACAGCACCTTTAGTAGCCCTGCCACGTGTTTCAGGATTATTAGTATAAGAAACAGGTATAGAAGCTTCAGCCTCTAACAAATCAGCTTCAATTTGATTAAGAATTGAATCGGCAGATGATTTTGGTAAAAAATATTTTACATTATCACTGCTTGGTGCCTCCAGTACCAGCGGTACCTCTTTAAAAGTTCTTACTAAATAAAAATAACTTAATGCCCTTAAAAACTTGGCTTCAGCAATAATTTTTTTACTATCGGCATCTGAAAAATTATTGTCAAAACCCGGAATTTGAGGTACAAACTCTATTACCAAATTAGCTCTGCCAATAGCATTATAAATAGGACTCCAGTTGCAATAAGATTGAATTTTATCTATGTTTTGCATGTACAGTGTATTGGTAATGGGAAAGTTTACCAAATCTGCTCTTACTTCGCCCCAATTAAGGGCCTGATTTACAAATGTGAGACCACCAAAGCTACCATTATTTACTCCAGTCTGTAATGCATCGTAGCAACCAATAATGGCGGCAAAGGCATCGTCTTTAGATTTAAAGAAATCCTCTCTTGTAATAGCATTCTCTGGCTTTAACTCTAAAAATTTTTTACAACTGCTCATACTCACCGCTATAAAAATTGTAATTCCAATTGTGATGAGTAGCCGCTTTTTTACCAAAATATTCATTTTATATAATTTATTAAATAAAATAATTTAATTCTTTTTGTATGATTTAGAATCTAACTGTCATAGCCAATGTGAATCCTCTTGTTCTTGGGTTTTGACCTTCATCTATACCAATAGAGCTTGGGCTACCACTAATACCAATTTCAGGATCTGCACCAGTATAATTTGTCCAGGTATATAAGTTATTTACTAATAACTGGGCTTGAATGCCTTTTAACTTCATTCGCTGAACAAACTTTGTTGGCAAAGTATACCCTAAGGATATTTGTGACAACCTTGCATACGAACCATCTTCTACCCAACGGCTTGATGGTAAAGAATTTCTGTTATCATTATCTAATGCGCGGGGAATATTAGTTACATCGCCCTGTTTGCGCCAGCGGCGGAGAACTGAAGCAGCCTGGTTATCAGAAAACATCATTCTTTCCAAACTGTACTTCATGCCATTAATTACATTGTTGCCATACTGAAAATTGAAGAACAGGGTTAAACTGAATGACTTGTAAATCATATTGCTTCTAAACCCACCAAAAAATAAAGGATTTGCATTACCAATTAAAACTCTGTCCTGATCATCAATAACCCCATCACTATTAAAATCCTGATAAATGGCATCACCACCCTTTAAAACATTACCAGTAGCAGATCCTATTTTCATGTATTTTGGTGTTATACCGTCTGCCTCAAATACTTTAGCACCTTTGGCATCTTTTACAACAGCATCATCGTCTGTAGCATACACACCTAAAAATTTAAGACCGTAGTAGGTGCCAAGTGCATCGCCCTGTTTTACCTGGTTTACAAACCCACCTGCACCGCGGCTTGTAAATGTGAGTGTACCACCAGGTAGTTGTGTAACGAGGTTAATACTGCGCGCAACATTGAAGGAAACATCCCAGGCAAGTTTGTTTTTACTTTTTGGACGCAGGATAGCAGCTTGCAAATCCAGCTCAATACCCTGGTTTTTGATATTACCTAAGTTATTGGTAATATTACTTATACCACTAGATGAAGGTAAACTTTGATTATATATTAACTTTTTTGTTTCTTTTGAATAAATATCTATATCAAATCCAAAACGGTTATCAAAAAAACTGGCTTCCAAACCTAAGTTAGCTTGCTCTACAACTTCCCATTGCAGATTACTTAACTCAGCATTTGATTGAGCGATACCAGTATATCCAAGATAGTTGGCACCAGCATTAAATTGACTGATATATGTGTAAGCACCAATACCACCACTATTACCTGTTTGCCCCCAAGAACCCTTTAATTTTAACTCATTAACAAAACTTACTTTACGCATAAAAGGTTCTTTTAAAATGCGCCAGAATGCAGATACACCAGGAAAATTTGCATATTTTCTGGAACCGCCAAATTTTGATGAACCATCGCGCCTTACAGTAAGACTAAGACTATATTTATCATCGTAAAACATATTACCCTGTGCAACGTAAGAAACCGTATTTTCAAGAGAAGTACTTGTACCAATAAAGTCAATACGTGAAGGGCCGTTAAGCGTTTGTATTTCTGAGGAAGGATTGGCATAACCTCTTTCCTGCAATTGAAACTGCCTGAAAGTTTGAATGGTATTTGCTAACAAACCATTTACCCTAAACTTGTTAAATGTTTTGTTATACTTTAAAAAGTTATTAATTACTATTTGGGTTCTTTCAAAATCCCTGGTTTCTACCCTGTTAAATCCTCTGTCGTTCCATATTAAACCTGTTGCAATTGCAGGTGCATAATAGTAACCATTTTCGCCCAAATAGTTTAAAGATGTTGTATTTTCAAAATTCAATCCCTTGCCAACATCGTATCTTATAGCAATATTGGGCTGTAAATTATAACTAACAGTATAATTGGTAACAGTGTTACCCCATGCCAAAGGATTATCTAAACCACCCTGTATACCACCAAGCGATAAATAATCTTGTATAGGTTTGCCTGTAGTTAAATCTACATCATACACAGGCATGCTTGGGGCTTTTATAAGTGAAAGATAATAAACAGAACCACCGTTAGATGTATTAGCCAGATTTGTGTTCTTACTACGTGTAAAAGGTATGTTTGCAGAAAAACTTAATCTGTTAGATACTTTATAATCTAGATTAAACCTGCCTGTTGCACGTTGAAAACCAGTACCAATTGTGGCACCTTTATTATCGGTATATGAAGTACCAAAACTGTATTTAACCGATTCGCCACCACCATTTAAACTAAGGCTATAATTTTGAGTGAAAGCAGTTTTTCTGATCAAATCATTCCATTTTGTATTGGATTGATAGTACCAGTATGAAAAATAAGTAGGGTCGTTTAAGTGCGCCCTTGTAGCATCTATAAATGGATTAAGTGTACCTGCATTTTGTAAGGCTTCTAACCGCATTACTTTAAATTCAGGTGCATTTAATACTGGTATTGCAGGTGGTGCTTCCTGAAAACCCCATGATGTATTTAAAGTAATGTTGGTAACGCTTTTACGCCCTCTTTTGGTGGTAACAATAACTACCCCATTTGCAGCCCTAGAGCCATAAATAGCTGCACCACTACCATCTTTTAAAATGTCAATACGTTCAATATCCAGTGGGTTAATATCAGCCAATGGGTTAATGCGTGCCTGGCCTGTTTGTGCAGAGTTACCATCAAAAGGTGTAGAAATGATAGGAATACCATCAATAACAAACAAAGGATCGTTACCAGAACCAATAGAACTGGCACCACGAATACGAATATCAATACCTGCACCAGGATCTCCATTACTGGATACAACTTGTACACCTGCAGCCCTGCCCTGTATCATTTGATCGATAGAAGTAACTGGTTGCTCTTCAAAAACCTCACGCTTAATAGTACTTACAGCGGCAGATAAATCCTTTTTATTAATATCTGTAAATCCATTAGAAACTGATTTTTTTGCACCAATTACAATTACTTCATCCATATTACCGCCATTATCTTTCTCAAGCGAAATATTAAAGCTTGTACGGTTACCAATTTCTATTAATTTACTTTCATACCCTATAAAAGCAATACGCAGTTTGTTCTTGGTATCGGAAATTCTAAGTGTAAAGCTTCCGTCTTCCTCGCTCATAACACCATTTACCTGGCGATCGTTACTATTAACTTCTGTTATTGAGGCAGCAGCTAAGGGCTTGTTGGTTTTTATTTCTGTAATAGTTCCCTTTATTACTACCCTGGGTGTTTGTGCATGCAGCGTACATATGCAAGCTAATAGACCCAGGAATAACATTAAACAGCTTTTGGTAGCTAAGATTAATTTCTTCATATAGTGCGGTTTCAAAATGTTTAACAACAAAAAATATTAAATTTTACATATAAAATATATGTATATTATCTAGGGACAAGAATTTTGTTAACTTTATATAAGTATCCATTGTTTGTACCCAAAGCCTTATAAGCAAATGGTAATGTAACATTAGCTACTGTTCCTAAATTGGTGGTAACAGTTGCGGTTGTACCAGCATTAGCAAAAATTAAGTTATTGGTATTACCATACAGCGTGTTGAAAGTACCTGTGATGGAAGCATTGGTAGCAAGATTCTGGTCGATTACATGGTTTCTGATAATATTTTGAAACTGGGCGTTTGTTAATTGCACACCATCTAATGTCATTTTTACAACATCAAAATTGGCTGCTTTAAAAGCGGCATCTGTTGGGGCAAAAATAGCAGAGGCCTTACCAGTAGATGCGTAGGTTGTAACAACACCACTCCTTTGAAACGCATACATAAACATTGATAATTCAGGATCCATTGATGCCTGTCCTATTACACTTCTTAATCTATCAGACTGTGGAAAAGTTCTGTTAATTAGATGTACCATACCGTTACTAGCTAATACATCACTTCTTAGAAAATTTCCATCATTAAGTGTAGGTACAAGTTCGCCAAGAACTGATAAAAAATTAACGCCTGCTGGTTTGCTTGTGAACCTGCTTTTTGTAAAGCCAACAGCCGTATCTGCAATAAAATATGGTGTAAGTATGTATTGTACATAAGTTGGCGATAATGCTGCAATTTTATTGGTAATACCAGCATCAATTCTTGCCAAAGCTGGTGCTATAAAAGCATCTAGAGAGTCGTTTATTGGCATCAAAACATTAGTAAATACAGGGTCACCACCTTGATCAAGTGCATTTGTATTTTGCCTGAATTCAATTGATGTAAATACATTGTTAAGTAAGCTGTAGGTTTTGTTAAAAATAGAATCTATGTTAGAATCACCATTTCTGTCAAAACTGTTCAGTCTGTCAAAAGAACTGTCTGCCACTACCTGCATTAATTTATAAAAGGTACTATTTCTAAAATAGCTGTCAGTGGCAAGTAATTGCTCCAAATTAATTTTCGGAATTAATACTTTACCAATACCATGTATTACAGCGTTGTCAGAACTAATATCTCTCAATGCTTTAATTACAGGCACATTATCTACTTTAAGTGTATCTGGTGCTGTTACATCTATTGTTAAAAATTTACCGCCTCTTGTAAGAAATAGCTTATCGTTATAAATCTTAAAGCGCTGCTGCAAAGCATAATAATACCAGCCGTTATTAGTGATGTGAAAATTCAAAACAGGGTACAAGGTATCTACTGGCACATCTTTTATAGATGCATAGCCTCTTGCAGATAAATATTCTCTAAATGCATCGTTTACTGGGGCAAATACAGTATACAAACCACCACTGTTAATTTGCTTTACCAAGCCTGTTCTTTCTAAACCTTCAGCCAGCATAGAAAAGCTGGTATCTTGTTTTAACTTGTCGTAAACTGAAGCTGCAGATGCACCCGTTTCTCCATAATACTCATCAAATTTTTTTTTGCACCCTGTACTAAAAATCATAGGAAATGAGAGCAATACAATCAGCGATCGTATTGCAAACATGTTATACTTTAAAAAATTAATCATCCTTTTTATTTTTATATTAAAATGATAAAAAATGCAAAAAAACATGCTTTATGCATGATGTTGTGTGACTTTAAGCTTGTGCGGAAGAATTGCTTTTAAGCGTAATAATTGTATAAATAACAATTATTAAATCTGACATAAAAAAGGTTGATATGGAGCATCAACTATTGAGCTTAGGCAAGTCGTCTTTCGTTACAAGATTTTAAATTTTTTATCCCGAAAGCATAAACACGTCGTAAAAAAAAATTTCAACAAAATCAAATTTTCCTTCAGGGGATAAAGTTTCGAGTTTACTATTCGTTGGCAGTACAAGCATTTTGCAATCGTTTACGGGATATAAAATCAGGTATCTTAACTTTCCCTATACAAACGTAGATATTTTTTTCTGAAAAAAATGCAATCGGTTGAAATTTTTTTTTGGTGCTATAAACCACCGTATAAATAAGGGTCAAAAACCAAAAAAACAGCTTAAAAAGTTAAATTTTGATACCATTTTTCAACTATTTACTTCAACAAATTTTTCAGAAAAAATGATTAAAGTATTACGAACTAAACATTAAAGCAGCGGAATTTTTTAAGGTAGATGAGTATCAATTTATGATGATATTATTATCTAAAAATAGCTGTCCAGTTTATATCGCCCAATGGTTTCAAGCGCTCTTCATCTTTGTTCCATTTATTTAGCGCATTTACTGATATGGTGTAGTAAAAAAGATACAATTTGCCATTTACTATTTTAAATGATTGTGGATTAATATCTTCTTTCACATTCAAATTTCCCATTGAGTAGGCACACCAACCACCATATTGTGGCTCGTAGCTTTTGGGGGTACTTTTAAATGTTGCTTTGTTGGTAGAATCTGCAAAATAGTATGTAACGCCTTCGTAATTATACTTCC
Source organism: Chitinophagales bacterium (assembly GCA_031424995.1). Classification (GTDB taxonomy): domain Bacteria; phylum Bacteroidota; class Bacteroidia; order Chitinophagales; family Chitinophagaceae; genus Parasediminibacterium. The sequence goes on from JANPIP010000021.1 coordinate 125,564, forward strand.
ACTTCTTTTTGCCTTCAACAGCTTTATTTTGTTTAAAATAGGCCACAGGATCGTAGCCTTTTATAGCAAGTCCATCATCAAGGTTAAATTGTTTGGCACGAATATCTGCCTGAGCCATAACAGCAGCTACAATAATAATCGACACAAAAAGCAAAGCAATCTTTTTCATACTACTAGTTTATTAATTTACGGTTTACCATTAATTGTACCAACTTCTCATAATGCCATATTCAAGCCCACGTAACTCTGCAAGACCTTTTAATCTGCCTATGGCAGAATAACCAGGATACGTTGTTTTTTTCAAATCATCCAGCATTTGATGCCCATGGTCTGGACGCATTGGGATAGATATTTTTTTACGCTTCATAATTGCCAATGCCTCTTTAATAATCGCATACATATCAGCATCGCCTGTTAAATGGTCTGCTTCATAAAAGTTGCCTTCGCTATCTTTTTTGGTGCTTCGCAAATGCAAAAAGTGTACATGATCACCAAAGCGTTGCAGCATTTTTACCAAATCATTATCAGCTCTTGCCCCAAAAGAACCAGTACAAAAACACAAACCATTTGCTGTTGAAGGCGCGGCATTTAGCAAATCTTCTACATCTTGCTCGGTACAAACAATTCTAGGCAAGCCTAAAACTGCATAAGGCGGATCGTCTGGATGAATGGCCATTTTTACCCCAACTTGTTCTGCGATAGGCACTACTTGTTGTAAAAAATAAAACAAATGCTCTTTTAACTTGGCAGTATTTATATGCTTGTAATGTTCTAGTGCAGCAAGAATTTTTTCGGGTGTAAATGCCTCGGTACTACCCGGCAAGCCCAACATCGCATTTTGAAAAATTTGGTTGCGTTCTCCTTCATCCATCAAGGCAAATCTTGCAGTTGCATTTTCTATTTCTTCAGTAGTATAATCCTTTTCAGCATTAGGTCTTTTTAGCAAAAACAAGTCGAAACCAATAAACGCAGCACGTTCAAAATACAAAGCCTTGCTGCCATCTGGCATGGTGTAAGCCACATCAGTTCGTACCCAATCTAGTATGGGCATAAAATTATACGTAACCACTTGCAAGCCACAAGCAGCCACGTTTTTTAGGCTTTCTTTATAGTTGTCAATATGCTGTAAGTAATTGCCCGTTTGCTGTTTAATATTTTCGCTTACAGGCAAGCTTTCTATAACCGTCCATGTCAATCCTATTGCTTCTATTTCAATTTTACGTTTGGTAATTTCAGCAACCGTCCAAATATCGCCAACGGGTATATGATGCAATGCAGTAACCACGCCTGTACAGCCTGCTTGTTTAATATCCCATAAACTCACCGGGTCTGTAGGACCAAACCAACGCATGCATTGCTCCATCATATTATGCTTCATCATTGCTAGATTTATTCCTTTAAATATTTATAGTACTGCTAAATTTTTGCTTACAACATTACTAGTCGTTTTGTTTTTTACACCAGGCTGACCACCACCTACACTTATTGTTACATTGCCTTTTGGCTGATAAAATTTACCTGCTTCGTTAACTAAAGATAGTTGTTCTGCATTTAGCGAAAATGACACCATTTTGCTTTCGCCAGCTTTTAATGCCATACGCTTGAAACCTTTTAAAACTCTCAAAGGCGCAGTAGCGTTGGTTTTATGAGACACATATAACTGCACCACTTCATCACCAAGTAATTTACCTGTATTAGTAACACGTACAGAAACAGATACTTTGCTTCCCTTTTTAATAGTGGCAGGAATATTAACCATATCATATTTAAAAGTTGTATAGCTTAGTCCATAACCAAATGGATACAAAGCCTCGCCTTTAAAATAGCGGTAAGTTCTGCCTGTCATATTGTAACTGCCAAATGCTGGCAAATCTTTGTCAGACTTGTAAAATGTAATAGGCAAGCGACCAGCAGGATTATAATCACCAAACAACACATCTGCAATAGCAGTACCTGCACTTTGTCCGCCATACCAAGCATTTACTATGGCAGGTATATTTTCATCTTCCCAAGGTATAGCAATGGCACTACCAGTAAGCATTACAAACACTACAGGTTTGCCAGTTGCTTTTAATGCTTTTAATAATTCTGTTTGTACCGTAGGCAAGGCAATAGATGTTCTATCACCACCATTAAAACCAGGATAATCTACCCTCATTTCTTCGCCTTCTAACTGCGGTGAAATACCACCAGCAAACACAAAAGCATCTACATCTTTATACTTATTTGCAAGGGCTGCAAAATCAGTTTTGGAATAGTTACCTGCCTTTAATTTTATTGATGCAGACCACTCACCTTGAAAGTATTCTACCACCACTTTATAAACGCTATCTTTTTTCACTTTTAATGCAAATTGTTTGGCACCCCAACGGTTTCTTAACCATGCATCTGCTACATTTTTATCGTTTATAAAAACCCGATACCCATCATCACCTTCTACTTCAAAGTTGATGGTTTCATTTTTTTCTGCCACAATATTGGTGCTATATCTTGCTGAAAAATGAACCGCAGGAATGCCTGGTACTGGTATTTCGCCTTCTTGCCAAAAATGGTCTATATCGTTTTCCATACGCACAACTGATGGTGTACCTTCTAGTTTTTCGTTGGTAAAATATTCAGCTTTTACACCCGATTTTCCATCATAAGCATATTTGCTAACAATATTGCTGTTTAATACCAATAAAGTATCGTTGGTAAAATTTACCGCCTTATCGTAAATAACTTCTGTATTGCTTCCAAGCTTTGCTTTTAAACCATCTAGCACAGAAACTACGTTAGATGGTGTGCCATTGTAGTTACCCAACACAGAAATTTTGTTATGCACATTTGGTCCTAATACCACAATCTTTTTAAGCTTTTTACTTAATGGCAATATATTGTTAGCATTTTTTAATAATACAATAGATTGCTGTGCCATTTTTAAAGCATGTGCTTTATGTGCAGGGCTTTCTAATTCAGTGGAAGCTGTTTGTGCATATTTTACCATAGAAACAGGATCGAACATACCTAACCTATAACGAATAAGAAACAATCTTTTTAAAGAAATGTCAATTTGTGCTTCTGTAATTAGGCCAGTTTTTACAGCATCAACCAATGTTTTATATACGGTTTGTCCGCATTCAAGGTCGGTACCATGCATTACTGCATCAACCGCAGCGACAGTTGCTGTTTTGTGTGTTTTGTGGTATTTATAAAAATCGTCAATAGCCCAGCAATCGCTGGTTACATAGCCTGTAAATTTCCATTGCTCACGCAAAATATTGTTCATCAACAAATCATTGCCGCAGCAAGGTTGTGTGTTTACAGCATTATAAGCACACATTACGCCAGCAACATTTGCCTTTGTAATTAACTCTTTAAAAGCAGGTAAATAGGTATCCCACAAATCGAAAGTTGAAGGATTAAAATTGTCTGAATGTCTTGTTGGTTCTGGGCCGCTGTGTACTGCAAAGTGTTTGGCACAAGCTGCTGCTTTTAAGTATTTTGGGTCTTCGCCTTGTAAGCCACGTACAAAAGCCCTACCAAGCATAGCAGTTAAAAATGGGTCTTCACCATAGGTTTCTTGGCCACGACCCCAACGAGGGTCACGAAAAATATTGATATTAGGTGTCCAATAAGTTAAGCCTAAATAACGCTCATTGGTTCTGCCTGCTTGTATTGCTTTATTGTTTATGGCTCTACCTTCTAAAGCAGAATAATCTGCCATTCGATATAAGCTATTAGTATCAAAAGTTGCAGCCATACCTATTGCTTGAGGAAACACAGTCACCTTATAAGGCGTTCTTGCCACACCATGCAGGGTTTCGTTCCACCAATCGTATGCAGGTATGCCAAGCTTAGGCACAGCAGGTGCTGCATTCAACATTTGTGCTACTTTTTCTTCTAGCGTTAAACGGCTTACTAAGTCATTTACCCGTTGTTCAAACGGCAACTTGGTATTCCACATTGGGAACGATTTGTAAGATTGTGTATTGGCTTTTACAGTGGCAAGCACTAATACAAACAATAAGAATTTCTTCATTGGTTGGTTCGTTTATCGTTTCAGTTTTTAAATAAAAAGTGTGCAGAAATAACAAACTTTATGCTGCACACTATTAATTATTTATAAGGTTTAATGGTAACTATTTTACCATCTTCATCATGTGTTAATTCTGTAACTTTTACGCTGCGTAAATGTGTAACACCTTTACTTAAACTACTATCATGATAAAACAAATACCACTTGCCCTCAAACTCGCAAATTGAGTGATGAGACGTCCACCCTACTACAGGTTCTAAAATTTTACCTGCGTAAGTAAATGGCCCATAAGGATTATCGCCAATGCCATAACACAGAAAATGTGTATCGCCAGTTGAGTAAGAAAAATAGTATTTACCTTTGTATTTGTGCAACCAAGATGCTTCAAAAAAGCGTCTGTCAGTATCGCCTTGTAACAGCTCATTACCGTTTTCATCTATAATCAATACGTCTTTTGGCGTTTCTGCAAATGCAAGTAAATCATCTGTAAGTTTAGCCACTTTAGCAGACAATGCAGGTTCGTTTGCTTCTGGTAAAAATGCAAAAGGACTTTCAGGTTGTTCAGCATTAAAAGTACCATTGCGCCAGCGTTGCAATTGACCACCCCAAATACCACCAAAATACATATAATAACTACCATCATCATCTTTATAAACAGCAGGGTCAATAGAAAAACTACCTTTTATCGCTTCTGGTTGCGGTGTAAATGGCCCAGTTGGTAAATTACTTGTAGCTACCCCAATGCGAAAAATTCCATCATAACCTTTTGCAGGAAAAAACAGATAATACGTGCCATCTTTTTCATTCGCATCAGGTGCCCACATTTGTTTTTCAGCCCAAACAACATCATTTACATGCAATGCAACACCATTATCTACAGCTTCGCTGTTAGGCGAATCCATAGAAATAATGTGATAATCTTCCATAGCAAAATGGCTGCCTAAATCGTCAAAAGCATCACCAGCATCTACATCATGCGATGGATAAATGTAAATTTTACCGTTAAATACATGAGCCGATGGATCTGCAGTGTAAATATTGGTTACCAACGGTTGAGAAATAGCTTTGCTATTGAGTGTTTCAAAATCTATATGATCGATATTATCTTCTGGCATTTTATAAGAATGATTTGTGTATGAAAAGTTGTGTTATTCGGCACGTCTTGCCTTTAAAGCATTTTCAATTTCTACTTCTTTCTTTTTATCTATTTCATAAAAAAACAACAGCCCAACTGCCACAAGAAAAGGTACGGCAGGAAAAATACTAATTAGCATTTTAGTACCATTAATTGCAATAGCCGATTGACCAACAGTCGTGTTGGCAACATAATCGTATTTGCCAAGTATAAAAGACACCAACGAACTGCCAATACTTAACCCAGCTTTTAAACCCACCATCATGGCAGAAAAAATAATAGCCGTTGCTCTTCTGTTATTTTTCCATTCGCTAAAGTCGGCTACGTCAGCAATCATCGTCCACAAAATTGGGGTGCTTATACCGTAAAAAAAGCCATGTAATATTTGCGCACCAAATATGATTCCTATTGATTTTGGCGGGAAGAAGTAGAAGAAAATGATGAATAGTGTAGAGATAAAAAGCGATGTCATAAACACATTACGTTTACCATATTTATTGGCAAATTGTTGTGATAGCATGATGCCAATTAAACCCACCAAAATACCGCCACCATTAAATACGCCCAAACCAAGTGAGGTATCGTTTTCAAAAGTTGGAAGGAAAGATTTGAAAGGCTCTAAGAATGCTGTAAGCTCTGCTTTATCTACATAATTTTCAAAATAATACACGTAAGAACCGCCCTTCATGGCTAAGGTTATAAAGATCAACGTTGTAATAACAAGCATGATAATCCACGGCTTGTTCTTAGACAAATCAGCTAAATCTTCTTGTAGAGTTGACTTTTGTTCAGGCTTAGGAATTACGCGTTCTTTGGTTGTAAGAAAGCAAATAATCAACATTACCGTGCCTATAATTGCCAGCACCGTCATCACCTTAGCAATACCAATGGCTTTGGCTTCAATACTATCGCCACCACCAGCTTTTATAATGAAATTGTACATAAAAACCTGCACAAAAAACTGTGCAAACATTACGGCCACAAAACGATACGCACCAATGCTGTTACGCTCTTTCATATCGCCTGTAATTACACCACTTAATGCAGAGTAAGGCAAGTTATTGGCTGCATACAACAACAATAACAAGGCGTAGGTAACAACGGCATAAATTACTTTGCCACTGTATGCAAAATCAGGCGTATTAAATGCGAGTAACGATACTACACCAAGTGGTACAGCCGTCCATAAAATCCAGGGCCTGAATTTACCCCATCTGCTTTTTGTTCTATCGGCAATAGCACCCATAATTGGGTTAAAAACAAAGGCCGCTGTTAAGCCAACAATGAGCGTTAATAAAGACGCATGTTCTGACTTTAACCCAAAAATATTCAGGTAGTAATAAGATATCCAGGTTACCAATGTTTGAAACACCAAATTGGCGGCTAAATCGCCCAAACTATATCCAATTTTCTCAATGACAGATAGTTTCTCAAGTTTTTCGATGGCCATGCTCGTTATTTTAAAGTATAATTTGTGTTGACTATTTTTTTAAATCTAATAAGCTGTATAAGGCAGTTTTAGGTTGTAATTTTCTATCAAACAACAACGCATAATTAGTACGGCCACGCACTGGAAAATCGTTTAACCAAGATTGACCATCATCAACACCCCAAAAAGTTACACGGCTTACAGTTTTTGGATACTTTAAAAATAATTGAAAAAGTTCAGCGTACGATTTGGCTAGTTTTTGTTGCACAGAATCAGGCATACCACTTTTATAAGGATTAATAGACTCGTTGTAAGCGGCTGTAGCACTAATATCGGCTGAGTTATTTCTTCCTCTTGGGTTTGGTAACACGCTTAAATCTAGTTCAGTAAACATCACTTCTATACCCAAAGCGCCAAACTCTTTTATGCTTTGTTCAATCTTATCCATTGGTGCATCATTCATATGCCAGTGACCTTGAATACCTACACCATCAATGCGTACACCTGCTGCCTGAATTTTTTTAATAATTTCAATAGCACCAGCTCTTTTCTTTGGTTGTTCAATATTATAATCGTTGTAGTATAGCTTGGTATTTGGCGCCGCTTTTTGTGCCAGTCTAAACGCTTCTACAATATAATCAGGCCCTAACTTTTGTAGAAATACAGAATTACGTAACGTGCCATCTTCGTTTAATGCTTCGTTTACAACATCCCAAGAATATACCTTACCATCGTAGCGAGAAGCAACTGTTGTAATATGGTTTTCCATGTACTGTTTAATGCTATCAGCACTTTTAATACCTCGAATAAACGAAGGCATTTGGCTATGCCAAATAAGCGTGTGTGCATTGATTTTTATGTTGTTTTTTGCACCATAAGCAACCAATTTATCAGCTAATTCAAAATTGTATCTGTCCCAACCTGGATGCAGAAGCTCAGCTTTCATAATGTTTTCAGGCGTTGCAGCATTAAAATGTTGCTTAATTACACCATTAACAACAGAATCTCTTTCTTGTATTTGTGATGTATTAAGTGCTGTACCAATTAAAAAATCATTCTTATACGCTTCTTTTAAAGAGTTGGTTTTGGTAACCTTAATTTTTTGAGTGGGTGAACATGCCGCTGCAAGTAAACATACACTGCTACAGGCGATTAAAAGATTTTTACGTATCATTTTGCTTTGTTTATTTTTATAAGTTGATGTTACTTTTTAATGGTTTCTTCTGGGCCTAAATAACTTGGTTTTAATCCACCAAAATCGAGCACAATTTTTTGCAATACCACACCAGCATTTACCATCCAAAATTTAAGCACGTGCTTACCTGAATTTGGTATGTTGTGTTTGGTATTTTTAATGATAATATTGTCGCCCACCCACCTGTTCCAAACACCACTGCTTGAGTTTTTATCCTCACTATTAATGCTGATGATTTGCGGTGCTTCGTCATCAATAGAAATGGCATACTGCAAGCCTTTTTCTGCATTATGAAAATTGAGAGAAGGCGAACAGTAAGTGCTTATGGTAAATGGATTGCTGCTATACGTGTAAAATTCATACTCTAAATGTGGTGCATTGCCAGCAGGCACTTGCGCTGCAGCTGTTACAGGAAACGGCGTTACAGAAGAACCTGTTCTACCTAAATCTGGCAATACTTTCCATTGTACACCATTGGTATTGATGGCTTTTGTAAAATGGTCTGCATTGATAGATACGTATTTATCTTGCTCATAAAACAAAGGATAATTTGCTGTTTTTGGATAATTAGCAATTGCTGATTTTGCATTTACAATTGGCATTTCTGCTACTGCCGAATCTTTAGCAATATATTTTACCTCAGGCATTCTTTGAAAGCGAGGCTCTTGCCAAGACGTGTAACCAATATGCTTTTGATTCATCATGTGGTTCCATTTGCCATTGTGCAATTGATGGTATTCTCTTGTAATTAAAGAGTCATTGGTGTAAAATGCTTTTATTGAATCAGCATAGGTATTGGTTGTAGCCCATTTATTTTTATACGCTTCTTTGTTTAATGCTATGTTATAATACATGTTATTCAAGTTGGTATAAGCCTTTACAGGGTGCAATACCAATTGAAAAAAAGCGTCTTTATACTCGTTAGGCAAAGCACTATTTATTGCTTGCGCTTTTGCCAATAAGCTGTTATTAGCCTTTACAACTCTGCCCCATTCGTTGTAATTAAAACTGTAAGTGTTCGCATCCAGCATTTCTGGTTTTCTCAGGCTGATATACTTGCTGTATTTGGCAATTACGTCTGCAATGTCTTTAGCATTTTGCTTACCAAATTGGCCAGCACTCCATTGTTCAGTATAATTTTGTAAATCGGTTGCACCAATTTTTTCAGGATTCCACGCATAATCTAAAAAGAAAGAAATGGGAAATTCCATTGGTTTTATATCACCCACATTCACTATCCAAATGTCTCTTACGTTGTATTCGTAGGCAAGGTGCATTTGCTCCCACACACGTGCAATATTGTTGGCATTAATCCATTTGTAATTTCTTGGCCCACCCACATAATCAAAATGATAATAAATACCGTAACCACCTTTTCTCGGCTTATCAGTAAGCTTGGGTAGCTTGCGCAAATTGCCCCAATTGTCATCGCATAATAGTAAGGTTACATCATCTGGCACACGCATGCCTTTATCGTAATAATCTTGTACTTCTTTGTATAAAGCCCATAATTGTGGTGTTGCAGATGCAGGTTTTTGGGTCACTTCTTCTAAAATTTTCCGTTGATCTGCCACTATTTTTTCCAGTAAATCTGTGGCAGTACCTTGTGTCATTGGCATATCACCATCACCACGCATACCAACGGTAACAAGGCTTTCATGCGAGCCCATATTTTCAATACCTTTTTTCCAGAAGCTGCGTAAAACGGTATCATTTTTTGTGTAATCCCATGCGCCTTTACCAAATTTTTTCCACTCTTGTTGCGCCCGTAACATTGGCTCGTGGTGCGATGTGCCCATTACAATACCATATTCATCGGCCTTAATTGGGTTAAGTGTATCATCAGTATTAAAAGCATTGCCCCACATGGCTGGCCATAAATAATTGGCCTTTAAACGAAGTAATAATTCAAAAACATTTTCATAAAAAAAATGGTTAAAGCCGCCAAATTTTTCTTTGCTCCAGCCAGAGAGTGCTGGTGCTTCATCGTTAATAAAAAACCCACGATATTTTACTTTGGGTGCATCAGTAAGCATGGCAGCTGTATTTATATAAATGTTGGCCTGTTGTTTAATTGGTACATCTGCCCACCAATACCATGGCGATACACCCATTTGTTTAGATAATTCAAACACACCATAGGCGGTGCCTCTTCTATCGCTACCAACAATTACAAGACTTGGCGAATTATTAATTGTGATGGTTTGAATCTGAAAAGCCTCCCATTTATCTGCAATCGGTTGCAAATGTAGCGATTTTTTTTGTTTTAACGTTTTTACAAGAGAAGACTGGTTATAGCTGCCTATTACTACCAGGTTTTTAATTTGCCTGGTAACTTGATGCACAATTGTGGGTTTATTACCAGTTACTTTTTCAATGTCTTGCTGTAGCCACATAGCGGATTTTCGCACCAAAATATCATCAGTAGAATCAACATAAATAACCGCTTGGGCAATATTGATATTGGTTGCCTTTGAAGCAATTAGTTGAGCATTTGTTTTTGAGAAAATGAATATGCCTACAACAATGGCAACAAAGATTTTTTTTCTACCGTTCAATGTAATTGTATGTTTCATAGTGTTAAAAAGCTGATTATTAATTGGGAGTTTAGATAAGCAAGAATATTGTGTGGGTAACAGGTTTGCAGCAAATCATTTATATTTTGAAGGTATCATACAACAGCATTTCAAAACTACATTTTACTTTATCGGTAAATACAAGGGATATAATCATAACAAAATGGTTATTTTAATGGCATCACTTAAAGCACTATCGGCTGGCTGCGTAAAAGCCGTAAAAGCTTTGCCTATTAACAACAGGCGAAATGTAACTAACTCGTGCAAAGCCTGCGTTTAAATCAGTTACGCGTTTTAGTTTTAATATCATCCCACTAGCGTCCTAACAAGTTAGTATAAAGATCTTTGAAAATATTGTTGATAAAGGGTTTGGACAGATTTGAGTTTCAAACGATTTGAGCAATTTGTATTTTTTAGCAAATGCCAGAATGGCAAGTTTGCCAAATGAATAC
>JANPIP010000022.1:0-10100 GCA_031424995.1 Chitinophagales bacterium
ATTAAGGACAACAAAATCAATCAAACCCGCATGTTCCCTATTTTTGAACTTCTTTGTAAAGCCATTGTAGGATTAACACCTTCCTGTAAACCAAATACAGGATTACCTCTAAAAAGTGTCAACTATTTTCAGGACGGGTCATCCTGTACCAAAAAGTTGGAATATATGCCTGAATGTTCATTATCCTGTTCCAAAAAGTTGGAATAAATGCCTGAATGTTCCTTATCCTGTTCCAAAAAGTTGGAATACATGCCTGAATGTTCATTATCCTATTCCCAAAAGTTGGAATGTATGCCTGAATGTTCCTTATCCTGTACCAAAAAGTTGGAATACATGCCTGAATGTTCCTTATCCTGTTCCAAAAAGTTGGAATATACTAACTACATTCCGGTTGAAACCTGATTGGAGTTGGTACAGATTAAATTTTACAGACTAATAGGGGTAAATACTGCTTCAGTTGTTCTATACACAGCTAATAAACAAACGTAATTAACATTTTATACTGATTTGCGTTATTGTAACAAAACATACTGGGTTTACATTCGCGGCGTTACAATTTTTACGGGTTACAAACGTCTAACGGTTTATTGCGCAAAATAAAAATAATTTATGCTGCAACTTAAAAGAATTGCTTTTTTACTGCTTACTGCATTGCCTGTACTGGCTTTTGCGCAAAAAAACAGGTACACCATTAATGGCAGTATCCGCGATAAACAAACTGGCGAAACATTAATTGGTGCCACCGTATCTCTTACAGGAAGCACTGAAAGCAAAGCGGTTTCCAACGCGTATGGCTTTTACTCAATAAGTGCCCCAGAAGGTGCATACATCATGGTAATTAGTTTTTCTGGCTTTGCCAGCGATACACAGCGGGTGGTGTTAAATAAAAATATGGAACTGGGTATTGCTTTATCTACAGCAAATTCTCAACTGGATGAAGTGATTGTTACTTCAAGAAAAAGGAGCGACAATATTGCAAAACCCATTATGGGCGTTCAAAAACTTACCATTAACGAGATACAGAATGTGCCTGTAATTTTTGGTGAGAAAGATGTGCTTAAAACCATTCAATTGCTGCCAGGTATAAAAAGTGCCGGCGAAGGTAACAGTGGCTTTTATGTGCGTGGCGGCGGTGCCGATCAAAACCTGGTTTTGCTGGATGAAGCAACGGTGTACAATGCCTCGCATTTGCTGGGTTTTTTCTCTACTTTTAATTCAGATGCCATTAAAGATATTACAGTGTACAAAGGCGGTGCGCCTGCTGAATATGGTGGCCGTTTATCATCGGTAATTGATATAAAAACCAATGATGGTAATAACCAAAAATTTGGTATGAGTGGCGGTATTGGATTAATATCTTCAAGATTAAATGCAGAAGGCCCCATTGTTAAAGAAAAAGGTTCGTTCAACATCAGTGCAAGAAGAACTTATGCCGATGCTTTTTTAGCTTTATCAAAAGATTCATCTATAAAAAACAACACCCTTTATTTTTACGATATTAATGGTAAGGCCAACTATAAACTGAATGATAAAAACCGCCTGTACCTCTCTATTTATAACGGTCGTGATAACTTTGGTTTTGGCAGCACGTTTGGCATTGATTATGGCAACACTACCGCTACTTTAAGATGGAACCATATTTACAACAGCCGTCTTTTTTCAAACACCTCGCTTATTTATACCAACTATAATTATAAAATTAAAATTACCGCAGGTATTAACGATCTGCTGATTACTTCTAAAATACGCGACTTTAATGCAAAGCAGGATTTTCAGTACTATGTAAACGCTGCCAACAGGTTTAATTTTGGGGTTGATGTAATCCACCACACCATTGTACCTGGCTCTGTTACAGCTTCAGAACAATCTAGTTTTAACACTATACAATTACAAAAAAAATACAGTGTTGAAAGTGCAGCATATGTGTCTCACGAGTACACAGCTTCTACTAAATTAAACCTTACTTATGGCCTACGCCTGTCTGCTTTTACTGCTTTGGGCCCTGGTAATTTTTATACTTACGATGCCGATGGAAATATTACAAGTACCAGCTATTATGCCTCTGGTAAAATTGCAAAATCGTACATAAACCTTGAGCCTCGTTTTGCTGCCAGTTATAAATTAAATGCTAACCAGTCTTTTAAATTTTCTTATAGCCGCAACACACAAAACATTCACTTGCTTTCCAATTCTACCTCAGCAAGCCCAACCGATTTATATATTGCAAGCAGTAATAATGTAAAACCTGAAATAGCTGACCAGCTTGCGTTTGGCTATTATCAAAACTTTAAAAACAACCTGTATGAGTTTTCAAGTGAAGTGTATTACAAGAACATGCAAAACCAGATAGATTATAAAAATGGTGCTGAACTTCGTGCCAATGAAAATGTAGAATCGCAGTTGCGCTATGGTGTTGGCAGGGCCTATGGTTTAGAGCTTTTCTTTAAAAAACGCTATGGTAAATTAAATGGCTGGGTGGGCTATACGTTATCAAAATCTGAAAGAAAAATTGATGGCATTAATAACAACCAATACTTTAATGCCAAGCAAGACAGAACGCACGAAATTTCCATTGTTGGTATTTACCAGGCCAGTAAAAAATGGACATTCTCTGCCACTTTTGTTTACTACACAGGCAATGCAGTAACCTTTCCTACAGGCAAATACAGCATTAACGGGCAAACTTCTTTTTTATACACAGAACGTAACAGTTACCGTATGCCTGATTATCACCGCCTTGATATTGGTGCAACTTTGCAGGGTAAAAAAACCAAGAAATTTGATAGTAACTGGAACTTCTCCATATACAACGCTTACAGCCGTGCAAATGCTTTTAGTATAGAGTTTATGGACAATCCAAACGACCCGTCCAAAACACAGGCTGAGCAAACCACGCTGTTCAAGATTGTTCCATCTATTACTTATAATTTTAAATTTTAAGCATGAAACGCCTTTATTTCATATACGCCTTACTTGTTGCAACCACATTTTATTCCTGCAAAAAAGTGATTGACCTTAAGTTAAAAGATGCAACACCATTATTGATAATACAGGGCAACGTAACCAATGTACCTGGGTTTTATGATGTATCGTTAAACAAGTCGGTAAGTTACAGTTCACCAAATGTTTTTCCCGCGGTTTCGGGCGCTTCGGTTAAAATAACAGACAGCACTACAGGGCTTATTGATGTGCTTAAAGAAATATCACCCGGCATTTACAGAACCCTTACCCTGCAAGGGGTTCAGGGCCATACCTATATACTTGATATAACGGCAGAAGGTAAAACTTATAAGGCAAGCAGCATCATGCCAAAGCTGGTTAATTTAGATTCTGTAAGCTTTTTGGTAAATACCGGGTTTGGCGAAACGATTATCAATCCTGTACCGAACTTCCAGGATCCTGCTAACCAAAAAAACCACTATAGATTTATACAAAGTATCAACAACAAAGCTTACGATAAAATATTTTTGTTTGATGACCGCCTTTCAGATGGCAAATACATGGCACGTCAATTATTTAACGATAGTGCTTATATACAAATAAAAGATACCGTACAGCTTGAGATGCAATGTATAGATAAACGTGTGTTTGAATACTACAAACAACTAAGCGGCCTCGATCCCACCAATGGGCAACCAACATCACCCACTAATCCAGATACCAATATTAGTGGCGGTGCATTGGGTTATTTTAGTGCACATACAGTGCAGAAAAAAAAGGCGGTGGTAAAGAGTTAAGGTAAAATACAGGTTAATACAGCTTTTTGTTTATGTTTGATAAGCACAACCAACGTGTTATAAACTATGAAAAGCCCCATTAAACTTCTGCTGCTTTTGCCTGCTTTTATATGTATTATTTCCTGCAAAAAGAATGATGCTGATGGCACAAATCCTGCAGTGGTGCCAGTGCCTGCTGGCTGCGAATTATCACCTTATAAAACGGGTACTGCAATTACCTTCAGTCTCGCCGCGGGCGGAAATTATAAAGCCACTTTTGTAAAAGATACGCTTATTAATGGTAATACCTATGTAAAATCAACCAGCACATTAAGCACAGATTATTACAGGGTTGGTGCTAATGGCGATGTTTATAAAGCTGTACTTCCTCTTGGCGATGTACCGCTTAATGAAATGGTGTATATAAAACAAAACCAAGCTACAGGTGCTGTATGGTCTTACAGTATTGCCAGTACATTAGCGCCTTCGCTTATTATTTATAAATACACTTATACTGTGCTTGCAACTAATGTGTCTTTTACACTTAACGGTAAAACTTATACCAACTGTATTAAAGTGAAACAGGCAGCAGACGTATATGCAGGTGGCACACTGTCAGCAACAAACGGTACTACCATATTAACTTGGGCATGTGGTTTGGGTTTTATTGCAAAGGAAGAAAATGGTAGTTTGCAATCTTCATTAATTGATTACGTTTATTAGGCTGTATAGTACAATGGAAAGGCATATTTTCTTGTAATCTGCTTTACAAGTCAGTGGTTAATGGCAACCGTTATTAATAAAATATGTTTCTATAACATTCATTCCCCACCTTTCAGCCTTGCCAGTTCGCCTTCATCAAGGTCGTCTTCAGCAGTAGGTACAGGGTTAAGCTCCACATCTTTTTCAATATCATTTTCTGCCTGCTCATGTGCAAGGTCAGTTATCCTCTTCTTTTTCTGCATAGCAGCATCTATATCTAAAGGCGCAGTTGTTGTAATTGCTTCATTTTTATACGCTTGCATCATCTTCTGTTTACAGTAAAACAATAAATATTATGCCGCGGGGCATTACACCAAAAAACGTTTTTTAGCTGGTTAATAATATTTTAATAAAGATTTTGCAAGCAGTAATAATTTCAATAGTTTTATAACCAACTGCAAACCCTTAGTTTGCGGTGCAAAATCCAATTCCTCATTCCAATATCAATTTTTCAATTATACATTAATGATACCATCTATTAATAGTGACCATGAAAAGCAACGGCTAAAGGCACTACGAAACTATAAATTGTTAGACACCCTGCCTGAAGCTGAATTTGACCGCCTTACAGAACTGGCCTCATTAATATGCGATGTACCAATTTCTCTTATTT
Source organism: Chitinophagales bacterium (assembly GCA_031424995.1). Lineage (GTDB taxonomy): Bacteria > Bacteroidota > Bacteroidia > Chitinophagales > Chitinophagaceae > Parasediminibacterium. The sequence goes on from JANPIP010000022.1 coordinate 5,092, forward strand.
CTTTAATTGATGAAAACAGGCAGTGGTTTAAATCTAAACATGGCCTTGATACAAATGAAACCCCCCGTGAATATTCTTTTTGTAACCATGTAATACAGCAGCCAGGTATTTTTGAGATTAAAGATGCCACTGCGGATGTTCGTTTTGCACAAAACCCATTAGTAACAGGCGATCCTGAAATTCGTTTTTATGCTGGTTATCCGCTGATAGATAATAAGGGGCTTGCACTTGGTGCCTTATGCGTAATAGACAGGGTGCCAAAAGAGTTAAATGATAAACAAAAACGCGCCCTGCAGCTTTTGGCCGATGAAGTAATGGCATTAATTACACAACAGCGCAGAAAAGAAGAACTTAAAGTATCTGAAAACAGGTTCCGTTCTTTCTTTGAAAATTCGCAGGGCCTCATGTGCACACATGATATGAGTGGCCGCTTTCTTTCTGTAAATGTGGCTGGTGCTGCGCTTATTGGATACAGTGTAAAAGAATTACGTAGTATGACACTTTATGATCTTGTGCCTGAGAAATATCATTTTGGTATGAATATGTACCTTGATGAAATGAAGGTACATGGTAAATCAAGCGGTTTAATGATTACCAACCATAAAGATGGCGGCCAGATGATATGGATGTACAATAACATAATGGAAAAAGATGTAGATGGCAATGACTATGTAATTGGTAACTCAATTGATATAACCGCACAGCACCATATTGAAAAAGATCTTACAAGGACTAAGCAATTACTGGAACAGATTAACCGTGTGTCAAATATTGGCGGTTGGGAGTATAATGTAAAGAAAGGAAGCCTTTACTGGTCTGCAATAACTAAACAAATACATGAGGTTGATGACGATTTTAGTCCCGTTTCAGCTACTGCCATAAATTTTTTTAAAGAAGGCTCAAACAGGGATGAAATCTCCAGTAAGTTTGAAACACTTATAAAAAATGGTCAGCCTTATGATGTAGAGTTACAATTAACAACAGCAAAAAACAATACAATTTGGGTAAGGGCTATTGGTCAGGCAGAGTTTAAAAATGGTACCTGCAAAAGGGCTTTTGGTACTATTCAAAATATTGATAAACAAAAGAAAATGGAAATTGCCCTTGAGGCAAGTGAGAATAAATACCGTGCTTTCTTTGAGAGTTCACCAGTAGGCATTTCAGTAAACGAATATGGTGGTAAATTTTTAGAAGGCAACCAGGCTTTGTACGATATTACAGGGTATACAGAAGAAGAATACCGTAAACTTGGTTATAAAGATATTACTCCTGCCGAATACCTTGAAGACCAGGATAAAAACCGCGAACTGCTGGCAAAAATAGGCCGCTATGGCCCTTTTGAAAAAGAATATATCCATAAAAATGGCCACCGTATACCTATTTTATTAAATGGTATGCTGTTTGAAGGCGAAGCCGGTATGCAGAAAGTCTATTCCGTAATTCAGGATATTTCTGAACTTAAAAAAGCGCAGGAAGCCATAGCTTCAGAAAGGTCGCGGCTGGAAGCCTTTGTAAGGCATGCCCCCGCCGCAGTTGCCATGTTTGATAAGCATCTTAATTACATAGCAGCCAGTAACCGTTGGGCCGAAGAATACCATATTACAGACCGTAAAATAATTGGTGAATGTCATTACAATATTTTTCCAAATATTACACAGCAATGGCGGGATATACACGCAAGGTGTCTTGCCGGGGCTGTTGAAAAAAATGATGAAGATGTGTGGCGGCCAGATGGTTGGGACCAGGATCAGTTTCTGCGCTGGGAAGTGCGGCCATGGTATTTATTAAATGGGTCAGTAGGTGGTTTAATGATGTTTACGCAGGATATTACAGAAACTATACGGCAACGCGAAGAACTTGAAAATGCCAAACTGCTTGCAGAACAGGCCAGTATTTCAAAATCAGAATTTTTGGCCAATATGAGCCATGAAATACGCACCCCGCTAAATGGCGTTATAGGCTTTACAGACCTTGTACTTAAAACAAAACTGGATGAAACGCAGCAGCAATATCTGTCTATTGTAAACCAGTCTGCCACTGCACTTTTAAGCATTATTAACGATATACTTGATTTTTCAAAAATAGAAGCAGGTAAACTTGAGCTTGATATTGTAAGAGCCGATTTATTTGAACTGGGCAGCCAGTCGGCCGATATTATTACCTACCACGTACAGAAGAAAGGGCTTGAAATGCTGCTTAATATTTCTACAGATTTGCCAAGATTTATCTGGGCTGATGATGTACGTTTAAAACAGATACTCTTAAACCTTTTGGGCAATGCCTCTAAGTTTACTGAAAAAGGCGAAATAGAATTGCGCATACGACCACTAACTGATGTATCACAGGAAAACATCACAGTACGCTTCGAGGTAAGGGATACAGGCATTGGCATTCATCCTGCGAAGCAGAGTAAAATTTTTGAAGCCTTTTCTCAGGAGGATAGTTCTACTACAAAAAAATATGGCGGCACGGGTTTAGGGCTCACCATCTCAAACAAATTACTGGCTTTAATGGGCAGCCGCCTTGAAATTGCAAGCACCCCCGGCATTGGCAGCACTTTTTATTTTGATATTGCTTTTAAAACAGAAAAAGGCGAACCTGCTAAATGGGAAAATATTGATACCGTTAAAAAAGTGCTTATTGTTGATGATAATGACAATAACCGCATTATTTTAAGAGACATGCTTAAACTGAAAAACATAATTTCAGAAGAGGCAAAAAGCGGTACCGAAGCCATGGAAATGATTGAAAGCGGTAATAAATACGATGCTGTTTTAATGGATTACCACATGCCTGAAATGGATGGACTGGAAACTATTAAAAAGCTGCGCGAAAAATTCAGTTCAGGCAACCAAGAGCAACCTGTAATATTATTGCACAGCTCATCTGATGATGAAACTTTAATAAAAGCCTGTGAAGATTTGCAGGTAAGTCAACGCCTGGTAAAACCACTAAAAATAAACCAGGTATTCGATTCGCTTTCAAAACTTTTAAGAAAGGAAGTAACCAGAACAGCCAAAAAGAACACATTTGGTGTTGAAAGAAATATGGATGTGATAAGGGTGCTTATTACAGACGATAACCCTATTAACATGGTACTTGCCAAAACCATTGTTAAAAAAATTGCACCCAATGCTGTAATTCTTCAGGCAAGCAATGGCCTTGAAGCCGTAAACAAATGGCAAACAGATAACCCTGATATTATTTTAATGGACATACAAATGCCTGAAATGAATGGCTACGAGGCAACCATTAAAATTCGTGAACTGGAAAATGGTAAACACACCCCAATAGTAGCATTAACTGCAGGCAGCGTTAAAGGCGAAAAAGAAAAATGTTTATCTATTGGTATGGATGATTTTATAACCAAACCTTTTGTAGAAGCTGCTATTGTTGACCTTTTTGAGCGATGGATTAATTTTAAAAGTGTAAAAGAGAAAACCTTTGTGGAAGAAGAAAAGTCAGCAGACGCACACTTTGATATTGCTAAAATTAAAAAGCTTATTGATAATGATGCCATCATTAACAACATGCTTGAACTTACCATTAAAGAATTAAAACGGGCATCTGGTGTGTTGCAGCAAAATTTTGCAGAAAAGAATGTTCACAAATTAAATTATATAGGGCATAACCTGTTTGGCACATCATCCTCTGCTGGCTTAACGCAGTTATGCGATCTTGCCCACGATTTTGAATACCTGAAAGAATTTAATGAAGAAAAAGTGCAGCTGATGCTTAATAAAACCCTGCAGGAAATAGATAAAGTAACAGAACTGATTATACAACGGCTTAACAGCAATAAATAAAAAAACAAGCGGGCAAATTATTTGCCCGCTTATTTTTTAGGACCACTTTATCTTAAACCTGTTTTAATAATATTGCCAAAGCATTCATTTAATGAGTTGTATAGTTGTCGTCATTAATCTCTAACAAAAGCCTTCAGGGTCTTTTAGGTACACCTTTTTACACCGTCAGGTCTTGTTGTAATAGACTGTGGTTTGCCTTTATTGTCTTCATAATTAATTCCTGTTTGTTTTATACGTTCAATAAAAACATCTACTTAAGCCACGCTAAAGCAAATATGCGAGCTTTTGTTATGGACGGATAATGAATCAGCCATTATCAAATGCAATTGGCTGTGTTCGCCAATCTTAAACCAATAATACCTGCCATCGTTAAAAGGCCATACTGTCAAATTTAATAATGCCGCGGTAAAATGCAGCAGCCTTTGGCAAATCATATACATACAGGGCAATATGGTTCAGGGCAACTTTAGGTCTATTGGTTTGCGCCTTCGGCGAAGAATAACAAAATCAGGTAATGACAATTAGAACAACAAAATATTTCATGGAAAGCGGTTTCGTTGCTGCAATATAATACCAATAGTCACTTGGTATTTGCAAAATCAAAGATTACTTTTAAGGTGTATTTTCCTTTACAAAAGCTACCTTTCCTTTTCGAAACAAAACAGCTATGGTATTTCTAGCAATTATAGCAGCAGTAGTTATTATCTTTTTCGTAAAAAAGGGCGATGATACAGTAACTATCCTTAAAAAAATAGCCGCAGGTATATTTTTCTTTTTTCTTTTAGCTTTTTTAATCTTTTTTCTTCCTGCACTTATTTCTATCATTTAGTACTAATATATACCCACTAATTTCTGATGTCTTATTGTCATTTTTACCTAAAGTAAATTGGTTCCCCCTGTTAAGCTTTAAGCATACCCCAGGCATACCTACAGCATACAATCAGGGTACTAAAAACAATATGTAATTATGGCAGAACCTTGTTTCCCAAGGTTCATTCCTGCTTAGTAAATCACACTTTGAAGAAATCTTTGAAACCGACAATTATTAAATTTTAAAAACAAATTTGTGTATGTCGTTAAACAATCTATATTTGCACCCCGCTAGGGGAAAGAGGTGATAGGATAAGAGGTAAAGGGGGGTACAATATAAGAGTTCTTACTACTACAGGAAAAAAAGAAATAGGGGTGGTTACCAATTTAAAT
>JANPIP010000023.1:0-26986 GCA_031424995.1 Chitinophagales bacterium
GGTAATGGTATACTCAACAGCAGGCAAACTGGTTTACCGTACCATGCTGGCACATACAGGCAATGGTGCAGGAAGTTACACCGTGGTATTGCCTGATGCAATAGCACAGGGTATGTATGAAATAAAAGTAACAGGGCATAATGGCAGCGATCATCAAAAACTGATAGTAGAATAAGCTGATTAAAAAAAACCAACCCTGAACTGATGAAGAAAAGGCATTTTCTTTTTTGCTTACTGCTTTTGTATATAGTGAAGAACTATGTTGAAATAGCCAGCCCCGAACCAGTGGATGAAAACTTTTGGGTGCATAAACTTAGCTCAGGTGCAGGTGAAGGGGATAGTACTGCAAGAGGTAGAGTAATGGCTGCGGAAGGAATACGTGAAATTGCAAAATTGCTTACCGTACAGGAGAAACAGGGTAAAGCAATGCAGCAAACTATTCCCGGCCACGATGCACCACGCGAAGCTTTGTACGACAATACTTTAATTGCAGGCGTTACAGGCAGCAGTAATTATGGTAATGATGTAACTGCTTACCTGGGTAGCAGTGAAGCATCCTCACACGGGCCATCTGCTGGGTATGATGCTGGGTCAATATACTCAGTACCATCATCAACTGGTGCGGGTAATAGTAGTAATAACAATGGTTCAGCCAATGCAACCGGGCGAACTATGATTGCTGCAAATGCACAGTCAACTGCATCGGCGGCTGCAGGCGGCAGCAGCAATGCGCCAGGCAGTGCTGAAGGTAGCGATAGCTATACCATAATGGATGACCCGGGAGGGCCATTGTTACCGCCTGATGATAATACGGATGACCCTGGTGGACCATTAGACCCGCCTGTAGATAATGTGCCGCTTGATGGGGGCATATCTGTATTGCTGGCAGCGGGGGTGATGAGTGGGCTGCGGACTTTTAAGAAGAAGCGTATGACGGCCGCAACAGCATAAAGTATTTTTTGTGTATTGGATATTTTTAAGTTTCAACCCTACGGAAAACGAGATAAACCCTTTTGTGAACTAAACCAGATGCCCTTTAGAATTGATGAAGAAGCGATACATTCTTTTTGCATTTTTATGCATGTACATTTATAATAACTATACTGAGATAAACAGTGGCCTGCCTGAGGCACAGGGTGGAGGCTTTACTCTTTTTGCGGCAGGTGATACAGGTGCTGCTTTTGCATTGGCCGAACCTGTTGAGGGCAACCCGCAAACAACAGTAGCAAGTATTATTAATTTATCCCCCCGGTCTTACAGCCAGCAGCGGCATTATGTTCCCCTTGCAAAGGCAGATGAATTTTACGGGGGCAACCTGCTTGCTTACAATCCTTTGCCTAGTGCTGAATATGCAGAAAGTCACGGCCCTTCTGCAGGTGCAGAAACGTATGCAAGCCCTGCACATACTGATGCAGCCAGCATTGCATCGGCGCCAGTTGCAACTACTGCAACAACAAATACTTCGGCGGCGGAAATAACAGGGGCAGGAGCAGCATCGTCAGTTACTGCTGCTGGCAGTACTGCACCTGCCGCAGCAACAAATGTTGCAGATGCAGGTACTGGTATTTACGAAGGAAGCAGCTCATTTGACAATACTACCTTTGATGAAGATGACCCAGGCGGACCTATTGACCCACCCAGCGATACAGACCAACCCGTACCACTGGATGGGGGGCTTACACTATTGCTTGCGGCGGGTATTGGTATAGGGCTAAAACAAAACCGCAAAAAGGAGTATAGCAGCCAAAGAAAATCCCGACTACTTTTTTTAGTACCAGCATTTAATTATTACTGCTGTAAAAACTTTATAAGATCAATTTTGCGTTTTGTTTTGGTTGCAGATACACCTGCTATTAAGTGATCACTACTTTATAAAATAACAGGGGCAATGGTTATGGAAAATATGCTTTCCTTACTCTCATTGGCTTATGAAAAAAGCGGTACCTGTTCTTATTTTCAGCAGATTGTCTCCATTAATATATTCTGCACCAACCAACAGCTGAACAATACTGCAACACTACAGTCTGGCATTATAAAACCTCATGATACCTCTGTAAAAACCATTGGCGAAATCCCCTTGCTTAAAGGCTTTCAGCGTACCAATGAAAGCACAAACCCATTTGCTGTTTGGCTGCGGCAGTTGCCACTTAAGGCAGATAATGCTTTGTATCTCTACAACGGCAAACCAAAGGGCAACCAGCAACTGCATTATGCAGTGCTTGATATGTCAACTGGTAGTAAAGACTTACAGCAATGCGCCGATGCCCTGATGCGGCTAAAAGCCGAATATCATTTTTCAAGGAAAGAGTTTGATAAAATTTCCTTCACCTCTGGCAATGGTACTGTGTACCACTTTGTGAAATATACCGCAGAAAATGGGTTGACTTCTTCTCATCAAAACCTTCTTCAATACCTTGAAACAGTATTTATTAATTGTGGTTCTTACACTATTGAAGCAATGACTAAATCTATTGCTATTACTGAATTACAGCCTGGTGATATGTTTGTAAAAGCTGGCTCACCGGGGCATGTGATGATGGTGGCAGATATGGCTGTGAATAAAACTACCGGCCAAAAAATGTACCTGTTATTACAAAGCTATATGCCTGCCCAGGATATTCATATTGTTGTGAATACTGCTAATGAAAACATTAGCCCTTGGTATGCTTTAAACAATAATCAAAATATAGTAACGCCAGGTTTTATATTTACTAAAGGGCAGGTAAGAAGGTGGAAATAAGTGTATCAATTGTAAAATATTTGACATAAAAAATCCCGGCCATTTTGTTTGACCGGGCCTAATTAATTTATGGTATGATCAATAATCGTAAGTAATCTTATTGCCATTCTGATCATAAAAATAAGCGGTGTTATTGGTGGTCAATATCCTGAATATTTTTTCTGCTGTAGTTGGCCTTTCAATTTGAATGTATTGTTTAGGGGCAATATTGTCTCTTTTAAAAATCCTGTCCCAAACAGTTCCTGGTAATTGTGTTCTTGTTAAAACAGTACGCGTATCGCGGCGTTCGCCATTGGCATGATATACTGAAGTTGACCTCCATGCACCGTTGTTAAAAGTGGCAGTATAATCACCCTTGTATTTCCTCCATACAACATTTGTTGCACCTGGATAATCTCTTACAAGAGCAGCCTGTACTTTTTTAGGCTGGTTTTTAGAGTACTTGTTTTTAGTTTTATTATTATTGTCATCATCGTCATCATCGTCATCATCCCTACGGTCTTCACCTTTGTTTTTGTTGCCCTGCGATTTGTAGGATTTGTTTTTTCCTTTTCCCTTACCCTGGCTGTTTCCCTGTGCCATTGTGCCTAATGAAATGGCAACGATGCTTAAAAAAATAAATAACTTTTTCATAGTTTAAAATTGAGGGGTTGATGCGTTTACCTATAGCTATGTAATAACCATGCCAGTAGTTGTAAAGCTACTGGCATGGCAACACCTCAATTCTATAATTTCAACAGGAAATTTATTTCGCCAAACTCTGTATTACATCATACTTGGTAACAATATGGTAATTACCGCTATCGTCTTTGGCCAATACGGCGCCATTTTCTTTGGTAATAAGGGTGCCTAATTTTTCCACTGCTGTAGTAAACTCAACCACGGGGTAAGGGCGTTCCATAACACTTTGCACAGTCGCGTGTTTTATTTCAGGGTTGCTGAATATCTTCTGAAATAATCCGCCTTCACTTAATGCGCCAATCATTTCATTATCCTTCATCACAGGTATATGTTCAATATCATATGCACGCATTAACTCTACAGCTTCAGATACAGTATGCGAAGGTTCAACAGTTACCAACTTTTTACCTGCACGGCCGCTAACAATATCTTTAAAAGATTTTACTTCTAAAAAGCCGCGTTCCATCATCCATTGGTCGTTATAAATTTTGCCAACATAACGGCTGCCATGGTCGTGAAAAATGCAAACTACTAGGTCGTCTTTGGTAAGGCTTTGCTTCCCGCCATGGCCTGTGGCTAGCTGCATCAATCCTTGTATACAACTGCCTGCACTGTAACCACAAAACAATCCCTCTTCTTTGGCAATTCTTCTTGCCATTACTGCACCATCTTTATCGGTCACTTGTGTAAAGTCATCAATCACACTCATGTCGTAATTCTGCGGCACAAAGTCTTCCCCAAAACCTTCAGAAATATACGGATGAACAAAACTCATATCAATATTGCCGGTTTTAAAATAATTGGTCAGTAACGAACCATACACATCTACTGCCCAAATTTTTATATTCGGGTTCTTTTCTTTTAAATACATGGCCGTGCCTGTAATGGTGCCGCCCGTACCTGCGGTACAAACAAGGTGGGTTATTTTACCTTCCGTTTGCTCCCAAATTTCAGGGCCTGTGCTTTCATAATGTGCCAGCCTGTTGGCAAGATTATCGTACTGGTTCATGTACATGCTGTTGGGCACTTCTTTACCAAGGCGTTTGGCTACACTGTAATAACTGCGCGGGTCTTCAGGCAATACATTGGTAGGGCAAACAATTACTTCTGCACCAACGGCTTTTAATATGTCCGCTTTTTCCTTGCTTTGTTTATCAGTGGTAACAAAAATGCACTTATAGCCTTTAACACAGGCGGCTAATGCCAGCCCCATTCCTGTGTTGCCGCTGGTTCCTTCAATAATGGTACCCCCTGGTGTAAGCTTTCCTTCCTGTTCTGCTACTTCCACCATTTTTAAAGCCATGCGGTCTTTAATGGAATTGCCGGGATTAAAATAATCAACCTTTGCCAGCACCGTTGCAGGAATATTCGCAGCTACTTTATTCAGCTTTATAAGGGGAGTATTGCCTATTGTTTCCAGTATATTATTAAGCCACATAGTGTAATTATTTGCAGCAAATGTAGCGTTTTGATGTGGGGCATAAAGGGAATTGTAAGTGTAACATAACATTTACAGTAGTACTTGTTTCAGCTTTCCCATATGTCTTTTAACTTGTTTTTTGTTTCATTCAGCAAATATTTATTATACCCCTATTTTCGCTGCATGCACACATTACAGCAACTGCGTTCAGGTGAATTAAAAGGGATAAACAAATTGGTACTAAACTGCGGGTTAACCTCTTTTCCTGAGGAAGTTTTTACGTTGGCTGAAAGCCTTGAAATACTTGACCTTTCTGATAATAATTTATCATCGCTACCACAGGAAATAACACAATTAAATAAACTGAAAATACTTTTTTTAGGCAATAACCTGTTTACAGAATTTCCTGAAATATTAACGCAGTTGCCGCTTATAAGCATGATAAGTTTTAAGAGCAACAGACTTACTTATATTTCTGAAACTGCATTGCCTGTTACCACACGCTGGCTGATACTTACCAATAACCAGTTAACCGAATTGCCAAAATCAATAGGTAAATGCACCCCTATGCAAAAGCTGGCTTTAGCTGGTAACCAGTTAAAAAGTTTACCTGTTGAATTATCCGATTGTAAAAACCTTGGCTTGCTGCGTATCTCAGCCAACCAGTTACAAGCGTTTCCGCAATGGTTGTTAACGATGCCAAAACTATCATGGTTGTCTTTTGCAGGTAACCCATTTTGTAATGAGAAGCAGACTGGTGAAGCCACAGAAGTTTCGCTGGCTGAAATTAATTGGCAACAGTTAACGCTAACCCATCAATAGGGCGAAGGTGCTTCAGGTATCATTTCAAAAGCATTATTGCAGCAGCCAGGTGTGGCCGCAAAAGAAGTTGCTGTTAAATTGTTTAAGGGCGCTGTTACCAGCGATGGTTACCCTGAAGATCAAATGGCCGCCTGTATACTTGCAGGCAATCATCCAAACCTCGTAACAGTGTTAGGTAAAATAAATAATCATCCTGATCAAAAGCAGGGTTTGGTTTTAGAACTGATACCACCAACATTTTATAACCTAGGCCTGCCACCCAGTTACGATAGCTGTACAAGAGATGTTTTTGCACCAGGCACCAGTTTTACAGTGCCGCAGGTATTTGCTATTGTAAAAGCTATTGCATCAGCCGCCGCCCATTTGCATACACGTGGTATTCTGCATGGCGATTTATACGCCCACAACACTTTAACAGATGAAAATCACAATGCTGTTTTTGGTGATTTTGGTGCAGCTACCATTTATGATATATTGGATGCAGGAACTGCGGCAGCTTTGCAGCGGCTTGATGTAAGTGCCTTTGGCTGTATGATTGAAGATTTGCTTACCTGTACCAAAACCACAGAAAATGATGGTATTGTTATAACTGCCCTGGCTAAATTAAAAGATGCCGCTATGCAGCATGAAGTGTTACTGCGGCCTGATTTTGAAGAGGTTTGTAAGGTGCTGAATGATTTAGACGATTTATTTGTCTCCCGCAAATTGTGATGATTTGCATAGAAGATATGTCGCGCAGATTAGAAGGATTGACGCAGAGAATTCAAATCTCATTAATCTAACAAATCTACGTTCATCTGCGCGACACTTCATCCCGCTACATTTTTATGCACAAGTTTTGTCTTTCACCATCCTCCATTTACATTCGCCGCCTTAAATAATTTTTTTGAAAGGCTACATGCCCGTGCGGTAAAAAGAAATACTATGAACCAGTTTGAACCCATTATTGCCTCTAAATTAAATATAAAAGTTGCCCAGGTAGAAGCCGTGCTGGCACTTCTCGCCGAAGGCGCAACTATACCCTTTATTGCCCGTTACCGTAAAGACAAAACAGGTGCGCTTGATGAGGTACAAGTGCAACAAATTCAGGATGAAGCAAAAACCCTGAAAGAATTTGCAGAACGCAAAACTTTTATAGAAAAAACGATTACAGAGCAGGGTAAAATGACAGAAGCCCTTCAATCTAAATTGGATAAAGCCCTTACGCTTACTGAACTGGAAGATATTTACCTGCCTTATAAACCAAAACGTAAAACAAAAGCACAAACTGCCCGCGAAAATGGGCTGGAGCCTTTATCAGACTTGCTGTTAAAGCAAACCAATGCTGATATATTGGAAGAAGCAAAGGCATTCATCAACGATAAAATAACAACGGTAGATGAAGCCCTGCAGGGCGCAAGGGATATTATTGCAGAGCAGGTGAATGAAGATGCCACGGTGCGTGCCAAGTTGCGTAAATGTTTTGAAGATACTGCCACACTGCAAAGCAAGGTATTGCCTGATAAAGAAGCAGAAGCTGCCAAATACAAAGATTATTTTGATTTTACAGAGCCGATTCACAAAGCGCCATCGCATAGGGTGTTGGCGGTGCTTCGCGGATTTTTAGAAGGTTATTTGCGCATGGGAATTTCGCCTGTAGAAGAAGAAGCGATTGAACTGGTAGAAGATATTTACATAAAGGAAAGCCTTAATGGTTCTGTCGAGCAGGTTAAGAAAGCCATTAAAGATTCTTACAAACGTTTATTGCAGCCAAGTTTGGAAACGGAATTCAGGACTGCTTTAAAAGCAAAAGCTGATGAGGAAGCGATAAATGTATTTGCTGAAAATCTGCGCCAGTTATTGTTAAGTAGTCCATTAGGTGGCAAGCGTGTTTTGGCTATTGATCCAGGTTACCGTACAGGTTGTAAAGTGGTTTGTTTGGATGAACAGGGGGCTTTACAGAAGACAGATTTAATTTACATACACGAGGGTAATAAACAAACTGAAGCAGGTTATATTATTAAAAACCTGGTTGATAAATACAAGATAGAAACCTTCGCCATTGGCGATGGAACCGCAGGCCGTGAAACTGAACAATTTATTAAATCGCTGGGTTTGAATATTCCCGTGTTTTTGGTGAACGAGGATGGAGCTTCTATTTATTCGGCTTCTGAAATTGCGCGTGAAGAATTTCCTGACCAGGATATTACTGTGCGGGGTTCAGTAAGTATTGGCAGGCGTTTGATGGACCCGCTGGCTGAGCTTGTAAAGCTGGATCCCAAAAGTATTGGGGTAGGGCAGTACCAGCACGATGTAAACCAGTTTCGTTTAAAAGAACGCCTTGACCAAACCGTAGTTAGCTGTGTGAACCAGGTAGGCGTAAACCTGAACACTGCCAGCAAACATTTATTAAGTTATGTAAGTGGTATTGGGCCAAACCTGGCAGAAAATATCATTAAACACCGCAACGAAATTGGCAAATTCACTGACCGCAGCCAGTTGCTTAAAGTTCCCCGCCTTGGCGGCAAAGCCTTTGAACAGTGTGCAGGATTTTTGCGCATCAAAGATGGGAGCAATCCATTAGATGCAAGTGCCGTACACCCAGAGGCTTACCCAATTGTAAAGCAAATAGCCAGCGATTTAAGTGTTGATGTAAAAGCATTGATTGGTAATGAAGAACTGCTGAAAAAAGTAGAACCCAAAAAATATATTACGGAACAAATTGGTGCTTTAACTATACAGGATTTGCTGAACGAGTTAAAGAAACCAGGTCTTGACCCACGCAGTGAACTGGAACAGTTTGAGTTTGCGCTGATTTACAAAATTGACGATGCCAAGGTTGGAATGGTGGTTCCTGGTGTGGTAACAAACATCACGCGTTTTGGTGCATTTATAGATATTGGGGTAAAACAGGATGGGCTGGTGCATGTAAGCGAAATATCGCACAACTATATTACTGACCCCAACGAAGTGTTGAAACTGAACGATAAAGTACAGGTTAAAATTTTAGAGGTTGATATTCCGCGCAAGCGTATTGCCCTCTCTATAAAACAAACACAGGATGCTCCTGCCAAAAAGCAGGGTAGTTTTAAACCGCAGTTTAATAATAACAAACCGCGACCTAAAAAGGAGGAAGATGTAAGCAATATGAATATGAATGATGCATTGAGTATGCTAAAGAAAAGGTTTGGGAAGTAAGGTAAAGGCATGAATATTTTAATCAAAGTAGGTACTAAAATCACTGTTTTGAATTTTAGTGAAAAGCATTTCAATTTGGGTTTGAAGAATTCTGTCAATAGAAAGTTCAGGTAAAGCAGTTACAGGAAAGACGGCTGCATCAAGCTTATCAAAACCTGTATCAAATATAGCTTCGCCTACAATCTCACAGAGAAAAACAAATTTGTAAACGTAGAAGGGTTGTGGTGGGTGTGGATGAAATTTTTTATCAAACACTGCCAGCAGTTGCGTGGCTTTAACGGTAAGACCCGTTTCTTCTTTGTATTCTTTGATGATAGATTCTGAAGCCGAAAAGCCAATGTCTGCCCATCCACCAGGCAATGTCCATTTGTTATCGCTGCTTTCTTTTACCAGCAAAATTTCGTTGGCTGCATTAATGGTAAGGCCACGTACATCTACTTTTGGAGTTGGATAATCTTTATTTTCAGTAAAAAAGTTCCTGATGTTTATAACAGGTTCATTGCTTAAAATATGCATCAGTTCAAGGCTTATATCGTTCAGCTCTTTATAACGTTCAAGGTTGTACTCATCTTTTGAATATAACAAGCCAATATCTGAAATTGCCTTTACCTGTTTTGAAAGCTGTAAAATCCTGTCCATTATAATGCTTCAATTTTTTCAGTGATTATTTTACTTAAGGTTTTGGCATTGCTGTACACCATAAAATGGCCGCCCTTTACCAGCAGGTCTGCCTTTGTATTTCTGCAGGGGAAAATTTTATCTGCTGTACCATGAATATGAAATACACCTGAAGGTTTTGTTGTGTTAGTCCAAGTGAGGATGGCGTTTAAAGCCCACTTATAAAATGCAGGTGAACTGCTCGTGATAATTTGTTTTAGTAACCTTTTTTCTGCTTCACTTTTCATTCCAAAAAACCAGTTGGTAAGTGGGTATTTTTTGGTGAGAAGAAAAGCAGGTATGAGTTTGATGATATGTGATGCACCAATCAATTTATAAATAAATGGAAGTTCCTGCCGGGTAGAAACACTTGAGATTAGGATGGTTAATGCTGGATGTATTATTTTGGATAATTCAACCGCTACTACGCCACCAAAGGAAAGCCCCACAACTACAAAAGGTTCACTGGTATTAATGAGTTGTGAAAGCTTTTTGCAATAATCTTTCAGGCTTTCGTTTTTATCAGCAGGCAACCATGGCAGATAATGTATGCCCCATGTTGGGGGCAATACCAACTTTTGAAAAGTGCGTTCATCTGCACCAAGGCCACTGATAAAATATATATTCAATGATGTAGTTTGTAACAAGATTACAATATAAATATCTTTCCGTGGTAGTTATTAGAGTTCGTTTATTTTATCTGAAAGTATTTTGCTTATAAGGTTTGCTTTTGTGTAGACCATAAAATGGCTTCCGCCTTTTACTTTCATATCAGCCGCAGTTTTATGGCAGAAAAAAATTCTGTCGCTGGTGCCATGGATATGAAATACATTGGCTGGTTTCACTTCGTTTTCCCATAAAAAAATTTCGTTTACAGCCCACTTAATAAATGATGGGGAAGTATTGTACAGAATATCCCGTATCAGCTTTTTTTCGCCCGTTGTTTTCATGCCTGCAAACCAGTAATTAAAGCGGGATGCTTTGTTTAAAAGCGTTGTAGGCACTGTGTTCAGCAGCTTTAACATGCCGGGCTTTTTGAAATAAAAAGGCATTTCCTGCCGGGTTGCAATACTTGAAATAAGGATGATAAGTTTGGGCTGCAGCAGTTTTGCAAGTTCAATGGCTACAATGCCTCCAAAGGAAAGCCCCACAACAACAAATGGTTTAGAAGTATCAAAAAGTTTAGAAAGTTTAGTTGAGTAACTTAACAGTGTTTCGTCTTGCTCAATTGGCAACCATGGAATATGCGTTATTGACCAATGTTTAGGTAAAACCAGTTTTTGAAAAGTGCGTTCATCGGCACCAAGGCCACTGATAAAATATACGTTCACATTGCCATTTTGCAGCAATGATAAAACAGTTACTGCTTCTTATAATAAAAATCGTTGCGTTTTGTTTTTTCTTCTTCGCCGCCATCAATCCATGCGTGTAAGGAATCTGTTCCTATAAATTCATATACAATACGTTTGGGGTAATCATGTTCCTCATTGGTAAAAACAAAGGTTTTATTGTTGATGGAACTTAGTTTAAAAGGAACAGCCTTACCATCATTCTGATCTTTTACTGTTGAGTTATAAAACACACCACTTCTTGTTTGTGTAAGTACAACAGATTCCAATAAAACCGTATCGCCGTTGGCTTTTACCTTATAGCTTGTGCTTTTAAGCGTAAAATTGTTGGGCTTGCTCCAGCTTTCGTAGAGTGTTCCGTTTTTAGTGGTCATTTTCCAGGTGCCATCAAAAATGTAACATTGCCTTAGTGCGTAAGGTATTTGCGTAAACCCAAAAGCAATAGTAGCAATAAACAAAAGGCTCAACTGTTTCATGTGTAAGGGGTTGTATTTACAAAAAATCAGACTGTACATTAAGATAAATATCTTGAAGGAGTACCTGCATCTGTATTGTTTGAATGGTGAAAATGTCTGAAACATCATTGTATTCTTCAAATCTCCAGGCGCCGTCTTCTTGTTTTCTTTTTACCTGTACCTGTAAAGATGTTGAGTCTATGGTGATATATTCTTTAAAACTTTCTATCTGCATATAATAAAAAAACTTTCGCCCAAGGTCGTAATCAGTGGTAGATGGAGATAGTATTTCAAAAATTACAGAAGGATTCTTCACCGCGTCTTTAAACTCTTCTGCCACATCAGGTTCGCCACAAATAATACTGGCATCGGGATAGAAATATGATTCTTTAGATTTAACGAAGATTTTCAACTCGCTTGCAAATATCTCACAGGATTTGCCTTTAAGAAAACCACCTATTTCACGCATAAGGTTATTCAGTATCCTGTTATGCTTTATAGAAGCACCAGCCATAGCTATTATTCTGCCGCCAACATATTCATTTTTAGATGGCTGATTACTTTCCCACACAAGATATTCCTGTGGCGTCATGGTAATACCATATGCAATAGCTGGTTCGTTTACCTGCATTTCCATATCGTGAATTTATTACTTTTCTGTTGCGTAGATTTTTAATTTCTTACACAAACCACCTTTAATCAGCAATCCTTCCTTTTGTTTTTGGTATCAGTAACAAGCTTCTGCGCAAGGTTTGCTTTAGTTGTGTTTTTACTACCTGCCCCATCTGCTGATCATTACGAAAATTAGTAGTGTTGAAATGCAGTGATAGCTGCTGTTTCAGTTGCTGCACTTTTTCATCTATTGAAATTGTGTCGCTGGTCATAATGTCAAGCAATTCTTTTACACGGTAACGTGAAGATGCTAAACGAAAGGCCATCATGGTGCGCTCTTCAGCCTGGTATTGCGCAATAGAATCTTTGTCAAGGCATTTCATTACCACTTCAACCAGCAATTTATTTTCTTTAAAAAATTGTGGCAAATAAAGGTTTTTACGGCCTTCATAGCTCTGCTGGTCAAAGTCTACGGCGCGTATACGGTACTGAAAATCTTCAATATCAGGTATCACATTTACTACAAAATTGTAACTGCGCATATCGCCCAGTAACTGCACAAAACATCGCTCATTAAACTTCACAAATTCTTTGGCAAGACGTATCTGGTTGGTGCTGTTTTCGTTCAACCAATCATTAATGAAAATATCACCAGGAATGCCTGGAATATGTTCTTCAATTAAAGTGTTGTGGTAAGTAAAAAAAGTAATGCGATTGGGCGATAACAAATGTTCCAGTTCAAGACCATATACACGGCTGGCATCAGCCTGTTTTATATAATAATGGTCGTAATTGTCATTGAATTTATTGCGTATGCGAATGCGGAAAGGCTGGCTATTGCCAAAGTAACAAAAATCAATTCTTGCTACATCAAGGTGGTTAATAAAGCTGAGGTCGCCTTCTGTTTTAAGAATGGCGTAAATTTTTACCAGGCTTTCGCGCAGGTATTCCCATTCACGCATATCGTAGCTGGCAGTTTCCCAAAAAGTTTCTTTGCCATGCTTGTCTTTTAAGGGATTGGTGTAAGTAAAGCGCTGCAGGTCTTCGTAACGAACGGGCAATGTAACCTCGCGGCCATATTTTTTTAAATACTGGCGCAGGTTGGTATTAACAGGGAAGATGGGTTTTTTGCGACTGGGCTTATCTGCTTTGGTTTGTTCAAATTCAAAATTGTTCATTAGTCGTTACATTTATTAAACAGGCTATTAATCTAACATCATCATATCACTATCCTCTACCAAATTCAAATTCACGGCATCGGCACCTGCAATGCCTTCAATAGAACCCTTGATATGAGCGGCATTCAGTAATACTTTTTCCAATTGTTTTTCACGGGCTTTCCAAAGCTTTTCCATAGCATCACGTTCGCGTTGAATGCTTAGTTTCATGCTCATAAAACCTTCACGTATGGCTTTCCACTGCTCACTGAATTCGTTGCCAATCAGGTAATCGTAAAGCATCACCATTTTGTCGCCTTTCTTTTCCTGTGTGCCTTTATACTGCGCGAATTTTAGAATGGAATTACGTAGCAATAATGCGACGCTTCTTACCTCGGTAAACGTGCAGATATACACGCCATCACGCTCGCCAAAACGTTCCATGTCTTTGGGCAAAGCCTGGGTAACAATCACTGCAATATCGGCACCAAGGGTGCGCATATCTGCTTTTAATTTTTCAATCCAGTCAATAGAAAAATCTTTGGTGCGCTTGCTTTCATAAATAATTTTACCGGCTTCATTACCAAACTGGTTGCGTACTATTTGTATGCAGTCTGCGCCCCGTACACCTTTACCAACTTCGCTTATCACATCAAACGGAAAAGTGCTTTGCAGCAATTCTTCCAGCAGCAGTTCCTGCACTTCGCCCTGCAACTGCATACTGCCTTGTTCTGCCTTGCGTTTCATTTCATCTACCAAACGTTTCTGGTCTTCAATCTGCTTTTCCATCTCACGCATACGCAACTGGTATTCCTGTTCTTTAATGCCCAGGCGGTCTGCTTCTTCCTTTACCAGTTGCTCTTTCAATTTTTCGCGTTCAAGCATCAACTGGCGTTGCAGGGTAATTTCCATTTCCTGTTCTTTTACCAGTAAGGATTGTTCTTTCTGTAAAAATTGTAATTCTTTTTGGCGGGCGAGTTTTAGCTTTTCTTCATTGTCTGTAACAGATTGCTGTAACAGTTTCATCCTGTTTTCGTAATCAGAAGCTATATTTTTTGTGATGCTTTCCTGTAATTCGGTTTGCAGTTTTTGCTTTTCAGCCGTAAGGCGTTTGGTAATTTCTTCTTCTTTAAGATGAAGCTGCTGCTGGTAAGCCGCTTCTTTATTACGAAATTCTTCGTCTTTCTTTTTTTGCCAGTCAATCATTTTTAGGCGCAGACCTTTTTCTACTTCTTCTCTAATTGCATCAGTAGGTTCAAATTCATGGCCGCAATTGGGGCATTTTGCTGTAGTGCTCATAGTTTGTTTAATTCCCTCAAAGCTAATAGTAATGGTTTTATTATCAGCCTGTGTGTTTGTAAGCTTTATTGTGAGTGATATAGTTTGCCTGCTAAAATGCAGGAGTAAAAATTGGTGAGATTTTATTGCAGCAATATTCCACATCAACAATTATAAGAGCCTGTTTTATCTTAAGATGGTAAATCTTTAATTTTACCTGATGCAAGCAAACCCAGCCCATCATCATCACAAAGAAGAACACCTTGAAAGTTCTGACACGCTGAAAGATATTGTTATTGGTATGAGTGACGGGCTTACTGTGCCTTTTGCTTTGGCTGCAGGGCTCAGCGGTGCCGTAAGCAGTACCAATCTTATTGTTATTGCAGGTATTGCAGAGATCGCTGCTGGTTCTATTGCGATGGGTTTGGGTGGCTACCTTGCGGGTAAAACAGAGCAGGATCATTACAACAGTGAGCGCCGTAACGAGTATGAAGAAATTGAAACTAAAACTGAAATTGAAAAAGAAGAAGTACGCATCTTTTTTCGCGAATGGGGTTTTAGTAAAAACCTGCAGGACCAGGCTGTTGCAGAAATTTGTAATGATAAAGACCGCTGGGTAGATTTTATGATGAAGCATGAACTTGGTTTGGAAAAACCAAATCCCCGCAGGGCTACCCAAAGTGCTTTTAATATTGGTGCTTCGTATGTTGTTGGAGGCCTGGTGCCGTTACTTCCTTATTTTTTTATTGATGATGTTTTTGGGGCTTTGAAAATTTCGGTGCTGGTAACCCTTGCTTGTCTTTTTGTATTTGGTTATTTTAAAAGCCAGATAACTGGGGTAAATGCTTTAATGGGGGGCATAAAAGTAATGCTGATTGGAGCTGCTGCTGCCGCCGCGGCATTTGGTATTGCCAAGTTAATTGAAGGGTAGAAGTTTGTTTTTTATTTGCACAATAAAGTTCTAATGCTCCAGTGTGCGACGCCACCGCAGCTTTATAGTAATACAAAAGTTCGTTACATAAAAATGCCCTGCATGTTTACATGCAGGGCATTACTATTTTAAATTGATAATCGTTTTATCCAACTCTTTTTATTCCACAACCAATACTCTTGCTTTCTTTTACTTTAACGGGCGCGCCTTTAACAGTTTCGTTGATGGCGTCTTTTAGAAATTCTTTTTTAACGTTTGCTGCATCCGCAGGATTATCGTCAATAGCACCTTTGTAAACTATTTTGCCTTCGCTGTTTACCAGGAAAGTTTCTGGGGTACGTGTAGCACCAAAAGCATTTGCAATGGCTGAATTAGCATCCAGCACATAACTAAAATTATAGCCCTCGTCTTTTGCATATTTCTGCATTGCTGCATAACTGTCTTCGTTATTGCGTTGTGCTTCGTTTGAGTTGATTACAATAACACCAATATTGTTTTTAAGTGCATAAGCGGCAACTTCCTTAGTGCGCTGCTGGTTTTTAATAACGTAAGGGCAGGTATTGCAACTGAACATTACCAGCACACCATTTTTGTTCATGGCATCTTTTATAGAAACTTCTTTGCCAGTAACATCTTTTAATTTGGTTTCAATTAAAGGAACATTGGTGCCAACATCAATAGAATGGATGTTTTGTTGTGCTATTAAACGGCCGGCAAGCAGGCCAATAATGGAAAACAGGAATAACTTTTTCATTTGTTTTGAATTGTTGGTTATGAAATAAATGGTCAGAAAGTCTAACACAGTCAATGAGTCAAAAAGTCAATAAGTCATAGGTAATAAAGCTTTTAAGAGCCGTACGGATATTTTGACCTTTCACTATTCACTTTTCACCACTCACTCCTACACTGCGGGTATAAATGTAGAAACTTTATTTTCATCCTGTGTGCCGTTCATCTCTTTTAACTTTTCTTCATCCCTTTCTTCTTTTAGTTGCATAATTGCCACATTAAGTTCAAACCCCAGAAGTAATACCATAGCGTTAATGTGTATTAACAGCATAATAATAAGCAACGTACTTATGGAGCCATAGACTTTATTAAAGCTGCCAAAATTATTTACCCAATATGAGAAAATAATAGTGGTTAGCAATGTAGATATGGTAGCGAAAACAGAACCTGCTGAAACTAATGGCCAGCGTTTTTTAACAGAGGGTGCAAACTTGTAGATGATGGCGATGCCATAAAAAAGAAAACCAACAAGTATAAACCAGCGTACACCGTTCCACCATTGAATACGAGCCCTGCGTTTCATGTGAAAAATGCTTTTTAAAAGGTCAGCAAGACTATCCTGTCCAATTAATGCAATGGCAGAGGCGATCACCAATAATATCAAAATGCCTGTAAGCCTTATGGCGCGTAAACGCCTGTGAAGGAAAAAACGCTTTTTTTGTTCAATAGAACGGTCAAAAGTTCTTATAACGCCAATCATCGCATTTGATGCGTAAAAAATTAGTACAACAAACCCAAATGAAAAGATCCCGATATGTTTTTTAAGCAGCTCATTAAGAAGGTTTCTTATAAAAAGGTAGGTGGTTGAGTTGGGTGTGATGTCTTTAAAAAGCCCGAGTATTTTGCCTTCTAAAGTTTCTGATTCAGGAAGGTAGGGAACGATTGAAAAGAGGAACAACACAGCGGCAGGCAGTGCCATAATCAAGTGAAAAGAAATGGCTGCAGCCCTTTCTATAATGCCAATTTTTTTTAACTGCTTAGAAAATTCGTTCATTACCTCGTACAGGTGAAACTGGTGAAAGCCAGGCAGTACAAGGGTTCTGCTTTTACGGATGATAAAAGCAAATGGTTCAGCAGTGTATATAATGCGTTCTAACTTGGTCATTACTTGTTTTTGGCCTGCTTCCTTTCAAGGTATTCAGTAAGGGCTTTCTGGTATTGTTTTGCATACTGCTGGTGCTCTGCAAAATTGTTGCTGAAATTGCTGTAGCCACTAAAATCTGCCTTGGCCACAAAGAACAAGTATTCAGTAGCAGGCGCATCAAGTACAGCATCTATGGTACTTTGTGAAGGTGTACAAATTGGCCCTGGTGGCAAGCCTCTATTTTTATAAGTGTTGTATGGCGATGCAACTTCAAGGTGGCCAAACAGTACACGCTTAATGGTAAAGTCGTTTAGTGCATAACGTATGGTTGGGTCTGCGCCCAGCGCCATTCCTTTATGGTAACGGTTAATGTACACACTGGCAATTTTGCCTTTATCTTCTTCTTTATTCGTCTCTTCTTCTACAATTGAGGCGATGGTATAAATTTCAGCAGGAGTAAAGTGTTGGGTTTGTGCCTTTAATAATCTTTCATCTGTCCAGAAATTGTCGTGCGCTTCTTTAAGCCTGTTGAATATCCTGTTTAAAGAAGTACCGTAGTAAAACGAAAAAGTATTGGGAATGAAAAGCGTAAAAACCGTGTTGGTATCAACCCTGAAAGGTTTTAAGCTGTCGTTATTTGTAATGAAGTTTAAAATAGAAACACTGTCCGCTGCAAAATTTTTGCTTACCAATTTTGCAAAGTCCTGCTTTGTTCTAAGTCTATTTATTACCAGCTTTACTTCAACCTGCCTGTTGCTGCGCAGCATTCTTGCAATATTAAACAGGCTTTCACCATGCTTAACTACAAACTTGCCTGGCTTTAATTTATCCCATGCATGTAATTGAGAGGATAGAATGCTGAATGCTTTTATATTGTCAATAATAGCATTTTCTTCCAGGGTTTTTAGTACAGAAGTTTTGTCTGTTTTGCCATCTTCAACTATAAAAGACTTTGACTTATCATCAAAAGTGGTGGCTGGCCCAAAGAAAATATAAGCAGCAATACCACCTAATAGTAATATCAGTAACAGCAGGAACGAAAGCAATTTTTTCATTAGTGATTTTTTATCTATGCGTTTAATTTTCTATACTATTTACAGAAAATTGCTGTAAGTGATGACGGATTATTTTATGGAAACTTTACGGCATCAAATTAAATAAAAAACCCCGTCTGCAAATAACAGGCGGGGTATAAAATATTTATATTAAGATTATTTTTTTGGTTGAGCAGGTGCGCTTGTATTTACTTTATCTATCAGACCTTTATCAACTGAAGTAGTTGCGCTGCCTTTTAAAAAAAGGGTAGAAGTTAAAGCCAGTAAAGCAATAATGCCTGCAAATAACCAGGTGCCTTTTTCCAGCACATCAGTAGTTTGCTTAACACCCATCACCTGGTTGCCAATGCCGCCAACATTACCTGATAACCCGCCACCTTTTGGGTTTTGAACCAATACTACAAAGCCAAGAGCCACACAGGCTATTACGATTAAAATAAGAAACAAATAAACCATGAGTTATATACCTTTTAGTTGTTGAATTTTGTCGGCAAAATAAGCGGATTTATGCGGGTCTAAAAAACTTAATTTTATATACAGTTGAATAGCCTTGTCAATCTTGCCCTGTTTAATAAAAACATCAGCCATTGTTTCTGTCACAATTTCCCTCGACGCGATAGAAGTTTTGGCAATATTGGCAATCGCTTTTTCCAGTTCAGGGTCTGTGCCAAGATCGTTTGGGTTAGGATCTGCACCTTTAACCTGCTTCAGCCAATCAGTAAACCTGCGTAATTGCACTGTAAGTTTATCCTGTGGCTGCTTAGTAAGGTCAACCTTAATTCCTTGCGAAGCAAAATAATCAATGGTATAATAAGGTTCTTTTTCAAAATCAAGTTTAGCGTCTTCTTCCAGTGGTTTTTTAAAATCAGCCATTTGGCTTGATAATACAGAAGAAATATTGTTTGCCGGAATATTAGGTTCATCTATGGTTGTTTCCTGCTCTTCCTCTTCTTCAATAAATGCATGAAGAGCGGCTGCTTGTGCATTTAATTCACTTGCTTTATCATTATTGTCCTGGCTAAAACCATTGAAAGAATAAGAAGGAATGGGTGCTGCTGGTTTTACTTCCTCAACTTTTTGTTCTGCGTAATTTTCAATAACAGCAGCATGAGTACTTAATTCTGTTGCTGTATTATTTGTTTCCTGGCTAAAGCCATTGAATGAATAAGAAGGAACAGGCTCTGTAGGTTTTACTTCTTCAATGTCGTCTTCCTCCAGTGCAGCCAATTCATTCTTTAGTTCCTGGTCTGTAAGTGGAAGAGTGCTTTTATCAATTACAGGTAATGCAGTTGGTACCGCAGGTGTGTAAGTGGCTGGAGTTTTACCTTCCAGCATTTGCTTTACTGCTTCTAAAGTTGGTATTTCAAACGAAGTAACAGAGCGGGAAAGTATAGGGTTGGGTTCGTCTTCACTAAAAGTATTGTTGCTGTAATTTTCTGTAACCGTTGGTTGAACAGAAGGTAAAGGCGCAGGTTCCGCTTCTTCCTTAATTGAATTTACAGCAGCATCGTAGCCTTGTATTTTTACAATATTGTTAGAAGGTGCATAGGCCGTGTAATCAATCATATCATCATTTGCAGGCTGCGTAAATACAGGTGCAGGTGTTGGTGTATATGATGGATAAGCTGGTTCTTCGTTCTTTATTTCTTCTGGTTCTTTTTCTTCTGTGGTTTCTGTTGGTTGAAACGAAAGATGATCCAGGTTTATATCTTCTGCCACAGGTTCAAAACTGCGGTGAAGGGTAGGGTAGTCAATATGTTCAGTTGCTGCAACAGTTTCCTCAACAGGTGGTGTTATGGCAATATCAGAAAAAGTTTCTTTTTTTAGTTGAGGGGTTGGTTTGGGAGTTGAAGACACCCGCTGTTCTGCTTTATCAATAATGATATCACTTACACGTTCGTCTGCCAGTTGATATTGCAGCCACAAAGGATTACTGAAATAAAGCGAAGCTTTTTGTATCTGGTAATTAAAACTGTAACTGCCAGCCTGTTTTTGCTTTAACGCAAGTAAAAACTGCGCTGGCGCAAAATAGGGGTGCTCATTAACTACCGTGGATAAATCCTCAATATTTGCTGTTTCTAAATTTCTGCTGCCTGTAATGTTATATAAAACTTGTTCTACTGCCATTGGGGTGAAAGTACAAATTGATTACCAATTAGAAAAGATATGGTTGAAAATTTCATCAGTTAAGTTTCGGATGATCTCATCCTGTAATTGCGTTTCGGCTTGCTGTAAGGACAGGTTGGCCGAAAAATCGAAGTTACGGCTTACATCAAACTCATCTGTTTTATTCTCTAAGGTGTTTTTTACAATCATGTGAACGCCCACTGTTAAACGGTTTGCAGATGCCTGCGTAGATGAAATGGCTGTGGTACTAACTGAATAAGTGGAGATATAACCGCTTAACTGGTAGTGCGCATCATCGTTATTGGTACGTGTAAGCTTGGTTTGACCAACAATCTTCTGCTGTAATTTATCAGTAAGTTTTGGGGCCACCTGTGGGTTTATGTAAGATGCCTTATTTTCTATAAAACCAATTTTTATGGTTTTGTATTTTGAATAGTCAATGGACACATCTTTAAAAGAATACACACCACATGCGGAAAACGCAAAACTGAATGCCAGTAGAAGAAGGTGAAAGGTGAATGGTGAATGGTGAGAGGGAACATTAATACCCTTGCTATTAAGGTGTGTTATTTTGAACCTCTTTATTATTCTTGTCATAAAATAATTTCGATTTATGATTGATTAACTACAGAAAATCATTTGTAATCATTCCCATCATTTAATCTGTGGTCTACAAATCATCAATATCGTATTCCTTCAGTTTTCTGTACAATGTTCTTTCGCTTATACCAAGGTCGGCGGCAGCATCTTTACGCCTGCCTTTGTGTTTTTTTAGTGCTTTGATAATAAGCTCTTTTTCAATCACCATAATATTCAATGTCTCTTCAATTTCTTCGTGGTGGTGAATATCATCTTCCTTCATTAAAACCGGCTGGTGCTGGTTATGAGAAGGCACAAATTGCGGCTGCGCATTTGATATATTGGTAGATGCAGGTAACATGGGTGTGTTATCAATTACGCCACCGTTGTGATGAAAATCGTTGATTAAACTTTCTTTGGTAAAGTTGGCTGCCTGCCCTGCCAGTGAAGGGTTTTGCAAAATATCAAGGAACATTTTTTTCAACTCTGTCACATCCTTCTTCATGTCAAAAAACAACTTGTACAGTATCTCACGTTCATTAGCAAATTCGCCCTGTGGTGCTGCATCACTTGCCAGCATTGGCATACGGCTCATGATTTTTTCAGGCAAAAATTTCCTGAGTTGCTGTGCATTTAAAGTTTGCGTACTGCTGAGTACAGAAATCTGTTCTGCAAGGTTCTTTAATTCACGCACATTGCCGGGAAATGGATAGTTAATTAACAAATTCCTCGCTTCTTCATCCAACTGAACAGGCGTTGTTTTATAACGTTCAGCAAAATCAACTACAAACTTTCTGAACAATAAAATAATATCTTCTTTTCTGTCGCGCAATGCAGGAACACGAATAGGCACAGTACTTAAACGATAGTATAAATCCTGGCGAAAGCGGCCTTTTTCTGCAAACTCTAAAAGCTCACGGTTGGTCGCTGCAATTACACGTACATCTGTTTTTTGCACTTTTGATGAACCCACGCGGATAAATTCGCCTGTCTCCAAAACACGCAGCAAACGTGCCTGCGTGCCTAATGGCATTTCTCCAATTTCGTCCAGGAAAATGGTACCGCCGCTAACGGTTTCAAAGTATCCCTTGCGGCTGTCAACTGCACCTGTAAAGGCTCCTTTTTCGTGGCCGAAAAGTTCACTGTCAATTGTGCCTTCTGGTATGGCACCACAGTTTACGGCAATAAAAGGGTTATGTTTTCTTGATGATGTGGCGTGTATGATTTGTGAAATAACTTCTTTACCAACGCCGCTTTCGCCCACTACCAATACGGTAAGGTCGGTGGCTGAAACCTGCACTGCTGTGTTGAGTGCAAAGTTTAGTGCCGGTGCGTTGCCTATTATTCCAAAACGATTTTTTATACTTTGTAAATCCATTATTTAATTGGGAAGTCTTTTTGTTTTAATTGAATAAGTTTCACAATCTCTGATTCTAAAAATGGAATATCATGCAGGATTACATTCCATATTTTATCATAATCCACCTCGTAATACTGATGGGCAATTATGTTTCGCAAACCCTTTATTTTAAATGCATCTGTAATTGCAATACCTGGCTCCATGCGTAAAATATTGGTCATTGCCTCGCCAATTTTTATCAGGATCATTTCACTGGCATTGATGTATAAAGAACTTTCAGAATAGTTTGCAAATGTTCCTGCCTGTTGCTGAAGTTGTTTTAAATCAGCTATGAAAATCCGTATGTCTTCAAGATATACCAATACATCACGCATTGCCATAAATCAGGATTTTATCTCTGTTAATATAATATTCCCTGTATTTATTCCTGAATTGACCGTTTCGTAAAAGGTCAACCTTCCTTTGCAGGATGGTTTTTAAAGTTGTTTCCAGACTTTCTAAATTTTCACAATAATTATCGGGTGGTTCAGGAAGTGCATCAGTTGTTAATGTAAATAGAAAATCAACATCGCTTTCTGCATCAAAATCATTTTCACGTGCAGCCGAACCAAACAGGTATAATTCTTTTACCTTATGGTTTTTACAGGTTTCAACTATCTTATCAATGTTATTTTTAACTACGTCTACCATAATTAAATATTTACAATTTCACCCAATAAGGTCGCCCTTGTGCATTCGTTTACTTTTACAAAAACATAATCGCCTTTTTGTAATGGCAAATTGTTTTTAGCAAAAACTATTGATTTGTTTTGCTCTGTTCTGCCGCACCAGTCATCTTCACTTTTTTTACTGTTGCCCTCTATTAAAACTTTAAAAGTCTTGCCAATATCATTCTGGTTACTTTGTGTTGATAGCTTGCCCTGCATATCTACAATTTCCTGTAGCCTTCTTTTCTTTACTTCCAAAGGCACATCATCATCAAACCTGCGCTCTGCCAAAGTTCCAGGCCTTTCACTGTAAAAATACATATAGCCCATATCGTACTTGCTGTATTCCATGGCGCTTAATGTGTCATGGTGGTCTTCTTCTGTTTCTGTACAAAAGCCGGTAATAATGTCTGATGTAATGCCGCAGTTTGGTAATATCTCACGTATCCTGTCTACTTTAGCCAAATACCATTCTCTTGTATAAGTCCTGTTCATCAACTGTAAAACCCTGCTACTGCCGCTTTGTATAGGCAGGTGAATATAGTTGCAGATGTTATCGTGTTTAGCAATGGTAAACAGTACTTCGTCTGTAATATCTTTTGGATGCGAGGTGCTGAAACGCACCCTTAAATCAGGATGAATCAGCGCAACTTCCTCTAACAAGGCGGCAAATGTTACAGGTTTGTCAAGCACTTCATCAAACCAATAATAACTGTCAACATTTTGACCAAGTAAGGTTACTTCTTTGTAGCCTTTATTAAAAAGGTCTTCGGCTTCTGCAACAATCGAATGCGCATTGCGACTGCGTTCCCTGCCCCGGGTAAAAGGTACCACGCAAAAACTGCACATATTATTGCAGCCGCGCATGATAGATACAAAAGCACTTACGCCATTGTTATCAAGCCTTACAGGCGAAATATCAGCATAGGTTTCTTCCCTGCTTAATAAAACGTTTACGGCTTTTTGGCCTGATGTTGCTTCTTCTATTAAACCTGGTAAACTTCTGTAAGCATCTGGCCCAACAACAATATCTACCAGCTTTTCTTCTTCCAGTAATTTACCTTTTAAACGTTCTGCCATACAGCCAAGTACACCTACCAAAACGCCGTGTTTTGCTTCTTTCAGTTTGCGAAATTCTGTTAAACGCTTGCGCACGGTGGCCTCTGCCTTTTCGCGTATGGAACAGGTGTTTACAAATATCAGGTCTGCTTCTTCCAGGTTTTTGGTAGCACCAAAACCATTGGCGTGCAAAATAGAAGCAACAATTTCGCTATCGCTGAAATTCATGGCGCAGCCATAACTTTCTATATAAAAATGTTTTTTATAGATGTTGGGTTCCTGCTCAAAAGGCGCAAATACTTCACCTTGTTTTAATTCGTCATGCACTTTATCCTGCAGCACTAAAGTTTCCATTAATCAGTAAGAATTTAAAGGCTGCGAAAATACAGAAAACTTATGTCAGTTTGGCAGCACTAACATTTAAATTATCGTAACATTTACATTTGTAATCCAAAAATTAACCAATGAGAAAATTGTATTTCATCTTAATGATGCTGTGTGCATTTACAATAAGCAATGCACAGGATATTGTGGTAGATAAACTTCGCAGCGAGACTTCGCGCAGCATAAAAAAAGAAACCGACACGCTTAGTTTTAACTGGAAACGCGGTGGAATGTTAAGCTTTAATCTCTCGCAGGCTTCTTTAAGTAATTGGGCCGCAGGCGGCGATAATTTTTCTTTGGCTGCGGGTGGCTACTTTAATTACTATGTGTACCATACCAAGGCGCGCAGAAGCTGGGATAACAACCTTGACGTAAATATTGGTTACGTGCAAAGCACCAGCCTTGGTGGCCGTAAAAATGATGACCGTATTGATTTGCTGAGTAAATATGGTTATAAAATGGATAGTGTTGGCAAATGGTATATTTCAGGGCTTTTCAATTTTCGCTCGCAGTTTTTTGATGGCTACAATTATAACAACAATGTAGGAACCCTTTCCTCAACAGTTTTAGCACCTGCCTATATTTTGCTTTCTGCGGGTTTTGATTATAAGCCAAACAGTAAATTGTCTGTTTTCGTTTCGCCATTAACCTCACGATGGGTAATTGTTGCCAAGGAATTGCTTGCAAAGCAGGGGCTGTATGGTGTTGATAGTGGCAAAAACTCTATTAACGAGGTAGGTGCTTTTGCTACCGTCAACTACAATAACAATATTAGCAAAGACATTACTTATAAGGTAAGGCTTGATCTTTTCTCTAACTACAAAAAGAGCCCTCAGAATATTGACGTTTTTATGACCAACCAGTTCTCTTATAAAATCAACAAAAACTTCAATATTTCTTACAGCTTAGATTTAATTTATGATGATGATGTGCGTTTGTTTGGGGCTAACAAAACATCGGCAGGCTTGCAAACAAAGAGTTTAATTGGTGTGAATTATTTAAGGCCGCTGAATGTGAAGAGAAAATAGCAGGGCTTCTAAAATTGGCATTTGCGATATTGTTTTTTATTGGCCTCATTTTTACGTTTTTGTGAGGCGTTACAATTTATTCAAGTACTATAAATTGGTGATGAACAATATGTTTGTAAGGCATGTAGTACTTACTATAAAGCCAGTTAAAAATAATTTTTGTGCTGTGGTAAAATAATTGTGGTAAAATAAATTACCACAGATAATTTACCACAGTTAATGTGTCTTGTCCTAAAATAGGTTGACAGTAAAAACTGTAAACGTATGATAGATCCAGGATTAAAACAGTCTGCCATTAATGCCTATTTAGCAGGAGGTTTCAGCCTTCGTGGTTTAGGTAAAAAGTATGGTATCAATTACAAGACCATCCATGGGTGGGTCCTTGCCCATCAGCGGCAGGAAGCAGAACAGCAAACGGCTGCATCCCAAACGGCTATCTTGCATGCAATGAACGAAGCATCAAAACAAGCAGGCCATACAGAAGTGGCCGGCGGCCCTGCGGCACAGATCAAAGAACTGCAAAAACAACTGGCCCAGGAACGGCTGCACAACAAGCTGCTTACAGCTATGATTGATGTGGCCGAAGAGGAATTGAAAATACCTATAAGAAAAAAGTATGGCACCAGGCAGTCCTCAAAATAAGGCATAGCGAAAAAAAGGCAGGCTTGTCGCAGCTATGTTCACTGCTTGGTTACAGCAGACAGGCATTTTATAATTTCAACCACCATCACAGCAGTACCCTGCTGGAAGAAGAACTGGTGGTACAGCAAGTGCTGCTGCACCGGAAGTTGCAGCCCCGTATCGGTACGCGCAAGTTACTGGTACTGCTGGAAGGGTTCATGCAAAAACACAGTATTGCTATAGGCAGGGATGCCTTATTTGAGTTGTTAAGGGAAAATAGCCTGCTGGTCAGAAGGCGTAAAACAAGGGTGCAGACCACGTTCTCAAGGCACCGTTTCAAACGCTATAAAAACCTGGTCAAGGACTATAAACCATTGGAAGCCAACCGTTTATGGGTCAGCGATATTACCTACCTGGAAGTAGCAGGCGGTTTTGCTTACCTGAGCTTAATTACAGATGCTTACAGTAAGAAGATTGTAGGTTATCACCTGGATAAAACCCTGCAGGCAGGCGGGCCGGTAAAAGCATTGCAAATGGCACTGCTCAATTGCAAAGATGCCAGCGGGCTTATCCATCATTCTGACCGCGGTATCCAGTACTGCTGTAATGAGTATATAGCACTGCTGGCCCAACATTGCATCCAGGTCAGTATGACCGAAAAAGGCGACCCGCTGGAAAATGCGATAGCTGAAAGGGTAAACGGAATACTGAAACAAGAATTATTACAGCAGGCTTATGGCTGTTTCCCATCTGCAGAGAAGGGGGTAACACAAGCAGTGCTGGTGTACAATGCACTGCGGCCCCACAGCAGTTGCGATATGCTTACCCCACAACAGGCACATCAAAAAAACGGCATACTAAAACAGCATTGGAAAAACTATTACAAACAAAAGGAGGTAACCATGACGGAAACA
>JANPIP010000024.1:0-99102 GCA_031424995.1 Chitinophagales bacterium
CGCGAGTAGGAGCACCGGGTCGCAGGCAATAGCAATGGCGATCATCACCCGTTGCTTTTGTCCGCCACTTAGCTGATGCGGGTAACGGTCAAGCATAGCCGAAGGCTCGGGAAGGCCGACATCAATGAATAGACTTTCAGCTTTTTTTCTGGCTTCACGCCGTGTTAGTTTCTGATGCGCACGTAATGTTTCGCTCACCTGGTAACCGCAGGTAAGAACCGGGTTCAGCGAGGTCATCGGCTCCTGGAAGATCATCCCAATCCTGTTCCCCCTGTACTTTGTGATTTCTTTTAGCGATAGATCAATAAGGTCAACCGTTTCTTTGTTGTTGCGGAGTAAAGCGCGCCCTTTTACTGTAACGTCTTTTTCTAATAATCGCAGAATAGATAGGGCCGTAACAGATTTTCCACTGCCGCTCTCGCCAACGAGTGCCAACGTTCTACCGGCATACAGCTGAAGGTTGATGTTGTTTACAGCCCGAACAACACCCATTTCATTCTCAAAGTCGATACTGAGATTTTCTATTGAAAGGAGTGGGGACATGTTGTCAAGGCCGGCTGCGCTCAAAATTTCAGGTGTCTCACAGTCAGACCATCATTGATCAATTGTTTAAGTGAGTCGACGCCGATTCGGAGATGACGTTCCACAAACTGAGCGGTTACCGTTACATCGCTGGCTTCCGTCTTTACCCCTTCTGGAACCATGGGTGAATCACTCACGAGCAAAAGAGCGCCGGTAGGGATCTTGTTGAAAAAGCCTACCGTGAAGATCGTGGCCGTCTCCATATCAATCGCATATGCGCGGATTTTCTGAAGATATTCCTTGAACACCGCGTCATGTTCCCAAACACGCCTGTTTGTCGTATAGCACACGCCCGTCCAATAATCATATTCATGTTCTCTGATCGTTGTCGAAATCGCTTTTTGAAGTGCGAAAGCAGGCAATGCAGGCACTTCAGGAGGGAAGTAATCATTACTGGTACCCTCGCCCCGAATAGCGGCAATGGGTAGTATCAGGTCACCGATCTTGTTTCGCTTTTTCAACCCGCCGCATTTACCGAGAAATAATACCGCTTTAGGGGTAATGGCGGTCAGGAGATCCATTACCGTAGCTGCTCCCGGACTGCCCATCCCAAAATTGATGATGGTAATGTTATCCGCCGTTGCACATTGCATGGACCGGTCAATACCCACGATCTCAACTTCGTTCCAGGTGGCAAACATCTTCACATAATTGGAAAAATTTGTCAGCAGGATATACTCGCCGAAGTTCTCGAGCTTCTCGCCTGTGTACCTCGGTAGCCAGTTTTGAACAATTTCCTCTTTGGTTTTCATACACTTGTAATTGCGCTAAATATACAAAATATTGAAAGTTGCTATCAAACCACGGATATCCCCGGCGGGTAAAGAAAAATTATCTGGAAGACCCCGTGAAGTCTTGGTAAAAGCTTACATTTAGCTTAACAAAAATTTATCATATGAAGAAGCTCTTGTTTCTTGCCGCCATTCTAGTTTCCCTGAATGCCTGCAAAAAGAGCAGCGACGTGGTTATGGAACCCACATCAGCTGAACTCGTACCGGCTGAACAGATCGATGCATTTATAAAGGACAGGATTTCGGAGCAGGGAGAGTTTCAATGGGCATCTGCATCCGATGAAATGGTATGGAGTGCACTTCAGCACAGCGATAATATAATGGCCATCGGCTACAAAACCTGTGATGCCGGAAATGTGGAAGACAATCTCCATAATATCGACATCAATCAGGAAGAGTGGCAGGAATCAAAGAACGAGATCCTGCAATTGATCCTCAAATCAGAACAAAGGCTTGATAATAAGCTGACACTTACTAATATTTTGCAATGGGAAGAATTAGTATTACCCGTGATCGACATCACCGTCAAGAACTTTGAAACAGTTCGCATGCTGAGAGCGCATAAACTTATACGTTATGCAGAGCCGATGGGATATGAGCCACGTGAGGCTGTGAATGCAGCTGCACAAGCAAACAATACGAATAGCGCTGTGGCGAGCAGCAGCGGATGTGATGGTAACCCAGCCGAACCAGGCCTGGTCGCTGGCCAAGACTATACAGTGATTTCTCCTTCAGCAAAACAATCATGGAATCATAATTATCACGGGATCACACAGGCCTGGACAAGAACAACCGGGGCTGGCGTAAAGGTTTTTGTAATCGATACGGGTTGTGAATTTGACCAGGAGAATCTCGGTTCCGCTTTCAATCAGGGATCCTCAACAAACAGGACGGTTGAAAAAATTGTTACCCTGCCTCGCCCGACTTTTTTTGGTATTCCGACCGGGCCCGTTGAGACGCCTGATGATGGATGCGGCCATGGTACTTCAATGGCCGGTGCCTGCGCTGCGCCACGCGGGGTTGACGGAAATGCCGCCGGTGTTGCCTACAACTGCAACCTTGTAACCTGTCGCGCAGCTGAAGACGTGTTTATGGATGCAAGTCGCGAAGTAAAGGGCGCTTCTGACGCTTTTACAAACGCAGGCAACCGTGCAGATGTAAAGATCATCAGCATGAGCATGGGCCGTATTACGAGCAGCTCGCAAATGAGTGATGCAATAATTTATGCTTACAACAAAGGAAAATTGATTTTCTGTGCTGCTGGTACTTCTTATGGATGGTCTTCGGGATGGTACGGCGTAATTTTTCCTGCAACACTATCACAAGTGAACGCGGTCACGGGAGTTCGCGATAATAATTTCAATACAACCTGTACTGATTGCCACGATGGTAGCCAGACAGATTTTACAATTGTTATGGAACAGGCTGCAAATGGTAAACACCCGATCACACTTGCTGCGAGAGGAGATGTGCCATCAACAGTTGGTGGATCCTCAGTTGCGACTGCCCAGGCAGCAGGTATCGCCGCCCTGGTATGGAGTCGTTTCCCGGCATTCCAGCGCGCTGATGTATTAAACAAATTGATTCAAACAAGCGCGAAATATCCAACCCGTAGCAGCACATTAGGCTGGGGTAACCTGAACGCAAACGCGGCTACCAACTGATACCACACAACAATGGTGCGGGGCATGCTGTTATCTTCGTTAAATGGATAGCCCAAAGGTTTATAGCATACCGGAACGATTTCGCAGAACGGAGAATTTACATATCATTTTCTGGCTCATCAAAGACCTGAGTTGGTGCCTGCTATGGAAGCCACTTGGGATCCTTATGATACTTCCAACCATCTTTATAGCAGTCGCGATCACATGGCGCACCCGCGAAATTTTAGTTGAGCGCTTTCATAACCTGGCCGTGACATTTTGGATCATTGCTAATAGTTATTGGATGATCAGTGAGTTTCTCGGGTTTGATGAGGCACCACTCTTTGGCTCCCTGGTATATCGGCACCTCGCGATAATCCCCTTCGGCCTGGGCATTAGTAGCCTCAGCTACTATTATCTTTTTGTTCGTGGTCGTCGTTCCGGCATGCCGGCGCGTAGTCTTTAAAGAAAGTTAACCGCATTATATTTGCAGCCCGACTGAAAAACCGGGAGTACATAAAAAAAGTTCATGTTCCGGACAAATACTTGTGGTGAATTAAGAATCAATAATGCCGGTGAGAAACTAACCCTTGCTGGTTGGGTGCAAACGATCCGAAAGTTTGGAGCGATCACGTTTGTTGACCTTCGTGACCGTTACGGTATCACACAGTTATTGTTTTCAGAAGCATTCAATGGGCAACTTGAGAAAGATCCACTAGGACGCGAGTTTGTATTACAGGTAACCGGTACCGTTAGTGAGCGGTCAAGTAAGAATCCTCAGATACCGACAGGTGAGATCGAATTGAACGTGGAGAGTTTTAGGATCTTGAATAAATCTCAAACACCCCCCTTCACAATACAGGACGACACGGATGGCGGCGACGACATTAGAATGAAGTATCGCTTCCTTGATCTCCGCCGGAATGCCGTAAAAAGAAATCTTGAATTGCGTTATGCTGTCGGTCGCAGCACAAGGAATTACCTGCATGAACAGAATTTCCTTGACATTGAAACACCCTTTCTGATTAAATCCACACCGGAAGGGGCACGCGACTTTGTTGTTCCAAGCCGGATGAATGAAGGACAGTTTTATGCCCTCCCGCAATCTCCGCAAACTTTTAAGCAATTGCTGATGGTGAGCGGTTATGACCGTTATTACCAGATCGTGAAGTGTTTCAGAGATGAAGATCTGCGTGCAGACCGTCAACCTGAGTTTACCCAGATAGACTGTGAGATGTGTTTTGTAGAGCAGGAAGACATACTTCACATGTTTGAAGGGCTGGTGCGGCGGATATTCAAAGACGTCAGGAGTATTGATTATTCAGAAGCAATTGAACGGATGACATGGGACGATGCCATGTGGAATTATGGTAATGATAAGCCAGATATCAGGTTTGATATGAGGATTGCCAACCTTAAATTTCCGCAACACACTTATCCAACAAAAGAAAATATATCACATTTAATCGGCGATGCCGGTTTTGGGGTTTTTGATGAGGCTGAAACTGTACTTGCTATTGCCGTTAAAGGTTGCAGTGAGTATACAAGGAAACAAACAGATGAGTTGACAGAATGGGTTAAACGCCCTCAGATTGGAATGAAGGGGCTTGTATTTATTAAGTGCAATGCTGACGGTACTTTTAAAAGTAGTGTAGATAAGTTTTATAATGAAGAAAAATTAAAAGCCATAGCCGCTGCTGCTAATGCACTGCCTGGTGATTTAATTTTAATTCTTGCTGGCGCAGAAGAACGTACACGTAAAGCTACCAGCGATTTAAGAATGGAAATGGGCAAACGCCTTGGCCTGCGTAAAGATGATGAGTTTAAACTATTGTGGGTGTTGGATTTTCCATTGTTTGAATATTCAGAAGATGATAACCGTTGGGTAGCACGCCATCATCCGTTTACATCGCCAAAGCCAGACCATATTGGTATGATGATAAACAATAACCCTGTTATTGAAGATGCTGCAAAATACCTGGAACATCCTTACAGTAATATTAAAGCAAACGCTTACGATCTTGTACTGAATGGCAACGAGATTGGCGGTGGTTCTATACGTATTTATCAACGTGAATTGCAGGAGAAAATGTTTGCAGCTTTAGGCATGACAGAAGAAGAAGCCAACCATAAATTCGGCTTCTTGCTTGGTGCATTTGAATATGGTGCACCTCCACATGGTGGTTTAGCCTTTGGCTTCGACAGGCTTTGTGCTATACTTGGTGGCAGCGAAAGCATACGTGACTTTATCGCCTTCCCTAAAAACAACAGTGGCCGCGATGTAATGCTGGATGCACCTTCATCCATTGATGATAAACAATTGGTAGAATTACAGATTAAACTGGATGTGAAGTAAGCACCAGTTTGTATGAATTTAAAAGCCTTTACATAGAAATATGTAAAGGCTTTTTTTGTAAAAAGTTGCAAGTATTTGTTTCTTAACTATTCCAAATCTTCCAGTTTTCTTCTGCCTGCAAAACAAGCATTTCGTAACCATTTTCTGTAATTGCGCTTTGTTCTTTTCCAAGACGCAAAAACTTGGTTTCGGAAGGGTTGTACACCAAGTCAAAAAGGTAATGCTGTGGTGTAATAAGTTGATAAGGAAGATCAGCCGCTTCATCCACTTTAGGGTAAGTACCTAAAGGTGTGGTGTTGATGATAACGGTATATTCTTTCATAATAGACGCATCAAGATCTGCATAAGTAAGCGTTTTGCTATCCTCACTTTTTGTACGTGACACTGACAGGTAATCAATATTCCGCTTGCGTAAAACAAACTCAACTGCGGCGGCAGCACCGCCTGTGCCAAGTACCAAAGCTTTTGTATGATGATGTTGTAAGTGTTTGGCAAAAGATTTTTCAAAACCAATTACATCTGTGTTATAGCCAAAGAGTTTGCCGTTCCTGATTCTTACGCAATTGCAGGCACCCATCAGCTTTACTTCTGTGGTGGTTTCGTTTAAAAAATCAAGTACTGCTTTTTTATGAGGAATCGTAATGGCAAAACCATTGAGGTTAGGATGTTGTTGAAGTATATCATGCAACATATCAACCTGCTCAATGGCAAATGGTTTAAACTGTGCATCAATAATACCTTCAGCAGTAAACTTTTCAGTAAAAAATTTTTCAGAAAAGGAATGTGATAAAGGAAAACCAATAATGCCGAATAAACGCATAGATAATAATTGACTGATGCCAAATGAAACTTCGTCAACTGTCAACCGTTAACTGTCAACCGTCAACTTGCTGTATTATTTATCAAGGTATAAGCTGAATGTATCGCCACGTAAACCAACACGCATCGCTTCTAAAGCAATTACTTCATGTGGTGCAATATTGCCAAGGTTGGCATTGCAGTCAATTAATTCTAAAAAGTATAATTGCTGTGCTTTTTGTGGTGCTTCCCAAATTATTTTTTCAGAAGGTATTTGTGTAAGAATTTCCTGCACCAAACCTTCCCTTACCTCTCCGCTGCCACGGTAAATACCAACATTACCTGCTTCACGTGCTTCTGCAATTACATAGCTGGCACCAGCTTCAAGTTCGTCACGCATAAGCTCAATCCATTTGTAAGGTGGCATAATATGCGCTGCATCTTTACTGCCTACTTCACTTAAAACTGTAAAATCTTTGGTCAATTTTTCAATATAACCACATTTTTCTGCATGAGGAATTGTGATAGAACCATCACTTACCTCAACATGTTTAATGTTATAATCTTTACAAACAGCTATAAAATCTTCAAACTGGTTACGTATTAAAAAAGCTTCAAAAAGGGTTCCGCCAAAATAAAGAGGTATGTCGTAACTAAGGTATGCTTCAATTTTTTCGCGCAGCTTTGGGGTAACAAACGAAGTTCCAAAACCCAGTTTTATAATATCAACATGCGGCCTGCCCACACTTAAAAAATTATGCACTTCGTTAATACTCAACCCTTTATCCATTACCATAGTAAGGCCATTAACGCGGGGTTGAGGAGTTCGTTGTGGTATTTGAGTCAGGTTAAAATTCATTGCGTCAATAGTTTTCGATGGCGGCAAAAATAAGGATAAGTACCTATGAAATGGTGGATTTTATCTGCTACCAAAAAGCGAGCAATTGTTAAAATAATTTTGTAAATTAGTTGCATACCTAACTAACAGTTCCATCTTCGAGCTTTTTGTAATTTAATTTGTGTGTGTTTATATCAATTGTTTAAGATATGGGAAAACGGTTGCAGGCTAGTAGTGTATATCTAACTACTCTTATTGAGCAAATAAATAGCAGGTACGATAATTGTTTGATTATTAATTAGTTATAATTTAATAAAACCCATTATGAAAGAACTTCACTATTACTTCAACAACACATTCAGTTTTATTAATGCCAAAAAGCACCTGCTTTTTTTAATGGCATTTTTGTCTTCTTCCCTTGTTTTTGCACAACCCCCGCCAAAAGCAGTAGCCCCAATTTTAGGTAATGCAGCTACGTTTGCGGTTTTTGGTGGCAATTTTGGAATTACGAATCAGGGTACTAATACTATTATACATGGCAGTATTGGTACGGTTGCAGCTTCTACTTTTATTACTGGTTTTCATGATGGCGTTACTGCTGACGTTTACACTGAAACTGGCACCAATACAGGTAATGCAACAGGTGGTATTTATACTAATGTACCAGCACCTGGCACTTCTACTACATTTAATTTTGCAACAAAAACTTTGGCAGATGCCAATACTGCTTATAACAGTATTTCACCCGCAGCACAGCCAGGCGGTATAGATCCTGGTGCTGGCGAATTGGGTGGTTTAACTTTAGCCCCCGGCGTTTACAAAGCAGTTACTTTTAAAATAAGCAATGTAGACTTGACGCTTGATGCACAGGGCGATCCTAATGCAGTATGGCTTTTTCAAAGCGAAGCGGCATTAACAGTAGGCATACCAGGGCCAACAGGTGCAAGAAGCGTTAAAATGATTAACGGCGGTTTGGCAAGAAATGTATTTTGGTATGTGGGCAGTGCTGCTACCATTAATGGTGCCGGCGGCGGAATTATGACAGGAACTATTATTGCTTATTCGGCTATTACTTTTTCTACCGCAGGTAATGCAGTGCAAACTGTATTAAACGGCAGGGCTTTGTGTTTAAATGCATCTGTTACCATGGTGAATACTACCATTAATGCCACAGATACATGGACGGGATTATCTAACGCTGCATGGACAACTGCTACCAACTGGTCAACAGGTTTAGTGCCTGTAGCTTCAGAAGAAGTATTAATACCAAATGTTACTACCAATAAGCCTTTATTAAGCACTGGTACTTCATCTTTACATAACCTTACACTTTATAATGGTGCAGGTTTAACTGTTACCAGCACCTTGCAAATAGGCGGCTTTATTAATAATTTAGGAAACCTTTTTGATGCTACCAATGGTACCATTGCCATTAATGGTACATTACCGCAAACAATACCTGCTGTTACTTTTACCAGTGGTAATACTGTAGCAAACCTTGTGATTAATAATTTATCAGGCGTTGGTTTAGGTGGCGATATAAGTGTGAGCAAATTGCTTACCCTAACCAATGGGTTGTTAACTACTGGCAACAACAATTTAATTATAACTGATAATTCACTTGTCAGTGGTGCATCTGCTACAAAGTATGTTAATGGTAATTTACGAAAAGTTGGCGTGCAGGCATTTACTTTTCCTGTTGGTAATTTAGGAAAATATGCGCCCATCAGCATATCTGCGCCAGCAAGTATTACAGATCATTTTACAGCAAGTTATACAGGTTCTAATCCAAACACCAGTTACCCAACTGCAAGTTTAGGTACGGGTTTGAATAAAGTAAGTTCATCAGAATACTGGACATTAAACAGAACCAATGGTACAAGTAATGTAGATGTTACATTGAGTTTTGATGTTTCTCGCAGTGGTGGTATTAACACACTTGCAGATTTAAGGGTTGCAGGATGGAATGGCACGCAATGGGTTAACCAAGGCAATACAGCTACTACAGGCAATACAGGTGCAAATGCCAATGGTACTGTAAAATCAAATGCAGCATTGGCAGTATTTGGTCCGTTTACATTGGGCAGCAGTAGTGCAAGTAATACATTACCAGTAAACTTGTTATTCTTTACAGCGCAAATGCAAAACGGTTATGTGGCGTTGCAGTGGAATACTGCTAACGAAATAAACAGTTCGCACTTTAATACACAACGTAGTATTGATGGTATTAATTTTAGCACAGTAGGTAAAGTAGCCGCGAAAGGCGATGGTGGTTACGCTTATAAT
Organism: Chitinophagales bacterium; assembly: GCA_031424995.1. GTDB lineage: Bacteria > Bacteroidota > Bacteroidia > Chitinophagales > Chitinophagaceae > Parasediminibacterium. Next base: position 9,295 of record JANPIP010000024.1, read on the forward strand.
GATGACTTGTCATCTATCACCGCTCAACCGTCAGCTTTATTTTACCGTTTGCAAATGGTTGATAAAGATGGCAGCGTTGCTTACAGTACAACATTGAGTGTTTCATTTACCACTCAATCTGCATCGCTTAACATTTTCCCTAACCCTGTAAAAGCAGTACTTACTGCACAGATATTTTCAGCTAAAGCAGAAAAAGCAACGCTGCAAATAATAAATATGCAGGGCAAAGTGTTACAACAAAAAGAAATGAAACTGGCTACAGGTAGCAACACTATAACTTTTAACGCAGCAGGCCTTGCCAAAGGAACGTATGTATTGAAAGTAAAAGGTAATGTTGTGAATGAGAAAAGGCAGTTTATGAAAGACTAAAGAACCTTAGAACATTAATAAAAAAGCGGCTGACCATTTTGGTTAGCCACTTTTATTTTAAAAGGTTTTAAATGATATTTATTGTGATGTATTTGGTACAATAACCTGTGTAAATACTACCAGTTTTTCATATGTTCCTGTACAACTCGTTCATTTTCTTCAGGTTTATTTTCATGCCAGGCAGCATCATATTTTACAAACCAGCTTAGCCATAAACTTCTTGATAAACGCATGAATAATGGTTGCATCAACAACATGGTTACTGAATTAAGACCCAGCCACCAAAACAGCCTGTTATCGTTTATAGAAACGCCTATTAATACCCACCATGCCACAAAAGTGGCTACAGAAAAAGCTACCGTTAAGCCATAACTTACATAAGCAGTGCCGTAATAAAAGCCAACTTCAATTTCGGTTTCCTGCCCACAAACAGGGCAATGATTGTTCATTGTAGTATTGTTTTTAAAATTATAGGCACTACTGCTTACAAATAGTTTACCCTCGCGGCACCGCGGGCATTTATTTTGTAAAACACTTACTATATAGTTGGGAACCTGTTTTTTGCTAACCATGCACTTTAATACTAAGGGTCACAAGTTACCTCTATTATTTATGAGAATATTGAGAGCGTTTGGTAGAAATGAGTGACTGCCATTATTGCTATTAAGCTGATGATAAACTGCTTTATAAAATATTTTTATGTGTTGCTTATTCAATAACCAGAAAGCATTAATTTTATTAATATCTCTGCTTAACCTATAAATGCTTCAATGATTATTTCACCTCGATTAAAAATCCAAATTGATACCAAGATTACTGAAATTTCATCTGTGGCTCATTTACTGCCAGGGGTTGTAATAATACATCGCCTACCTGATTTTAAAGTAGAATATATGTCGCCAATTGGCCTGCAGCAGCTTGATGTTAGCCTGCAGCAGGTTTGCAGTATGAGTGCAGCAGAATATTTTGAAAGATATTTTAACCCTGAAGATGCTGGCGCATATATTCCTAAAATGAAGCAATATATTGAGCAAAATACTGATGATAGTATTCCTTATTTTCAGCAGGTACGTTTGGCGGCAAGCCCAGATTGGGTATGGCATTTGAGTGTTACTAAAATACTGTTACGTAACGAGGCCAACATGCCTGTGCTTACAATAACTGCTGCACACCCTGTAGAATCTATGCGGCATGTGAACCTTAAAGTGCAGCGCCTGCATGAAGAAAATAATTTCCTACGCAAAAACTATCACCGCTTTTCAAAACTTGGCCCACGCGAATGTGATGTATTACGACTGCAGGTTTTGGGCAAAAGTTCGCAGGAAATTGCAGAAGAACTTTTTATTGCAGTTGCAACAGTAGAAACCCACCGCCGTAATATTAAGAAGAAACTTCATGTAAATACTTCTTATGAATTGTCTCAATATGCAAGGGCGTTTGATTTGATATAAAGAGACCTGCAAAATTTGCAGGCTTTTTTATATCAAATGCTTATTTGCAGCAGAGTTTCAGCCTGGCTTTTTTATAGCAAAATCTTAGATCATTGCCCTGCCAACTCACCATGGTTTTAAACAACCCCAGCGAGTTCAAGACTTCTTTTCTTCAGCTTTATTACATCCATATTATCAATTACAGGGTCAGGCGATAATATCAATGAAGTATTATCGTCCTTCCACCAGGTGCTTTCTGTAAGGTGATTTACATGCAGTACGGCCACTAAATATTTGCGCTCTGCATCTGCATGCCATTCTTCAATCCATTCAAATTTTTCTCTTGGAATATACTTCCAGTCATCAAAACTCAGGTACACTTTTACATAGTAATCACTGGCCAGTTCGTTGGGTGTGTGATGGTATAATTTCTTGTACTCATAACGGTAGTCATAGCGCAAAGCACTAAGATCACTTAATACAGCAGATGCTGTAGGAAAGCTGCCTGCACCCTTGCCGTAAAAGAATTGTTTGTCAGCAAAACCACTCTCAATCACTGCACCGTTGTACTCATTTTTCACAAAAGATAATGGGTCATCATGCTTTACAAATTGGGGCAAAACAAACGCAGCAACTTTGCCATCTGCCAGTTTTTTGGCTTGTGCCACCAGCTTAATCTCAAAGCCTTTTTCTTTTGCTACCACAGCATCACTTAACTGTATATTCTGTATACCATTAAACAGCAGTTTTGATGGGTGCTCCACAATTCCATAAGCATGGTTCAGCAAAATGCTCCACTTGCTTACGGCATCAAAACCTTCAACATCAAGCTTGGGATTGCTTTCGGCAAAACCCAGCTGTTGCGCCAGCAGCAAGGCTTCCGTAAAGTCAAGCTTGTCCTCAAACATTCTTGTTAATATAAAATTGGTGCTGCCATTTACAATTGCTTTTATAGCATGTAAAAGGTCATTGTCGTAATATTCTTCCAGGTTACGTATCACAGGTATAGAGGCACATGCAGCAGCTTCATACAAAAAAGACTGGCCCGTTTCCTGTTGTAATTTCAACAGTTCAGGCAGGTGCTCTGCAATCATTTTTTTACTGGCACTTACTACAGCTTTTCCATTCCTGAAAGCCGTACTTACAATATCAAATGCAGCATCTGCGTCATCAATTACTTCCACAATTACATTAATCTCTGCATTGTTCAGTAACTCGTTTTTATCAGTGGTAAAAAGTTCACGCGGTGCATCACGTTCCTTATCGGCATGTTTAATACAAACCTTTACCAGCTTTGCTTTCAGCGATGGGGTTTGCTGCAGCACTTTGTATAAACCTTCACCCACCACGCCAAAGCCAAAAAGGCCAATGTTCAATTGCTTGTGTGTATCCATATTGTCTGAACTGTGATTTTGTATGATTAATTTGATTAGCGTGATGTGTGATTGTCTGAACTATAATTTATGTGATTTTTATGATTAAAAAGATTTACCATAAAGCGTTCTAAATCCCAAAAATCCGTTTAATCCTTCCAAATCCACGTTCAGACAATCGTTCAGACAGAAACGTCTCAATCGCCTCCCCTATCTGCTTAAACTCTAACAAAAAACCATCATGGCCATATAAACTTTCAATAGCCACAAACTGCGCGTTGTTAATATGCTTTGCCAAATATTTCTGCTCCTGTATAGGAAATAAAAGATCTGTAGTTATAGCGATTACTAATGTTTTTGCAGTAATCAACTGTAATGCATCTTCTACCAAAGCCCTTGAGCGGCCTACATTATGACTATCCATACCCTTGCTTAAAAAGTAATAGCTAAAAGCGTTAAAACGTTTAGCCAACTTCTCACCCTGGTAGCGTTGGTAGCTTTCTGCATTAAATATTTGCTTGTCAACAGTGGCATCTTCAGTGGTAACTGTAAAACCCTGCTGTCTTTCAACATAAGTATCATGGTTGCGGTAAGAAAGCAGTGCAATACTCCTCGCCACCTTCATTCCATTAATGCCTGCTTGCTCGTTTTCTTCTTTCCACGAGGCTTCGTTTTCTATGCACATTCTTTGCGAAGCGTTAAAGGCAATGCCCCACGAACTGTGCTTTGCATTAGTAGCAATGGGTATAACATACTCAAACAATTCAGGTTCTTCAACAGCCCACTCCAATAATTGCTGGCCGCCCATTGAGCCACCAAGACCAATATGTATTTTGTTAATGCCAAGTTCGTTTCTTAAATGCTGGTAAGCCCTTATCATATCCCGCGTGGTAAACCATGGAAACGAATGATAGTAAGGCTTTCCTGTTTGGTCATCTTTATCTAAAGCATTAATGCTGCCATAGCAGCTGCCTGGCATGTTAACGCAAATAATGAAGTATTTTTCAGGTGTAAATAATAAGCCCTCGCCTACAAGGCCAGGCCACCATTCTACAGGGTTACTATTGGCCGTAAGTGCATGAAATATCCATATAACATTGTCCTTCGCCTCATTCAGTTCGCCAAAAGTGTTATACGCCAAATGAAGCGAGGGCAGTTTTCTGCCGCTCTCAAGTATAAAGGGTTGGTCGTAATAATAGGTCTTCGTCATTATAGTAAAAAAATCCTGAAAGAAAAGTTTCACACAAAGAAACTAAGGATACAAAGGACTAAAGATTTATAAGATTAATAACCGCCTTATGCTCGTTGTATCCTTAGTTCCTCTGTGTGAAATAACTATGCTACAAGCTCACCTGCAAACACTTTATCAAAAGCCTGCTGCAGGTCTGCTTTAATGTCTTCAATATGCTCAATACCCACACTTAGGCGTACCTGGTTTGGATTAACCCCAGCAGCAATTTGTTCAGCCGTATCTAATTGTTCGTGCGTGGTAGAAGCAGGGTGAATAGCCAGTGTTTTTGCATCACCTACATTGGCCAAATGGCTCACCAGTTTTAATGAATTGATGAACTTGGCTGCATTCTCTTTGCCACCTTTAATACCTACCTGCAATACGCCGCCAAAACCATTCTTTAAATACTTTTTAGCAAGCGTGTGGTAAGCGTTGCTTTCAAGGCCAGGATACAATACATACTCAACAGCTTCGTGGGCTTCCAGCCATTTTGCTAATTCAAGTGCGTTCTGTACATGGCGTTCAACACGTAAGCTTAAAGTTTCTAAACCCTGTGTTAAAAGGAATGAATTGAAAGGGCTTTGTGAAGAACCAAAGTCACGTAAGCCTTCTACCCTTGCCCTTATTACAAAAGCAATATTTGGTAAGCCCAATGGGTTGCCTTCGCCAAATACATCCCAGAATTTCAGACCATGATAACCTTCACTTGGCTCAGTAAACTGCGGGAATTTTCCATTTCCCCAGTTGTAATTACCACCGTCTACAATAACACCGCCAATGGTTGTACCGTGGCCGCCAATCCATTTGGTAGCGCTTTCCACCACAATGTTTGCACCATGTTCTAATGGCTTAAATAAATAACCACCTGCACCAAAAGTGTTGTCAACAATCAATGGCAGGTCGTACTCTTTTGCAAGTGCAGCAAACTTCTCAAAGTCAGGAATATTAAGGCGTGGGTTACCAATGGTTTCCAGGTAAATGGCTTTGGTGTTTTTATCAATCAAAGGCACAAAGGTTTCCACATTATCCCCATCTGCAAAGCGTACCTCAACACCCAAACGTTTAAACGCTACTTTAAACTGGTTATAAGTACCACCGTACAAGTAAGAGGTAGAAATAAAATTATCGCCTGCCTGTAAGATATTGTTCAATGCCAGGAACTGTGCAGCCTGTCCGCTTGCTGTGGCCAATGCAGCAACACCACCTTCCAACGCTGCAATGCGTTGTTCAAACACATCTGTAGTTGGGTTCATGATGCGAGTGTAAATGTTGCCAAAAGCTTTTAATCCAAAAAGATTGGCAGCATGTTCTGCATCGTTAAACACGTAAGAAGTGGTTTGGTAAATGGGCACTGCACGTGCATTGGTGCTTGCATCAGGTTGTTGGCCTGCATGTAATTGTAAAGTCTCGAAACGTAAGTTGCTCATAATGGTGTTTTTATTTTTTTTAAATGAAGAAGTGTAAAAGAAATTTGGAGGCGAGCCTTTGCAGGATAAAAATATATAATGCCTTATGGCATGCAACAACAGCAAACAAAGCACTGCATAGCGCAGGTTGTTTTATAAGATATGGTAGTTACTTTTTTCATTTTTTATTATTCTACAAATTTAATAGGCTTTTGTTTTTGCCTGCAAAAATCTTTTACAACTGCCGCCAAAAAAATGACGGTTATCATTTCACAAAAACATTCAGAAAGCTGGGATAAGCCAAATAAAAAAGCCCACTGAGAAATGTCAGATGGGCTTGAAGTATATGCAGTTGATGAAGTGCATCAACGGTTTTGTATCAAACTTTACTCTGACTTATCTCTTCCCATATTTGATGGGATGGAGTTGGCACCTTCAAAACAAGTGAGTTACCTGTTTGGGTTGCCAAGGCTTCATCGGGCCAAATCCCTCTGCCTTTCTTGATAAGTGTTTTAAAGAACTGGTGCAAATGTATAAGCAGCCATTTCATTCTGCCAAATAATTTTTCAGCCAACCAAATACAGCAGCATTTGTTCTACATTTGATTACAGGAGAATATTTATGACAGAAGACACAGCAACAGTAATAAATAAAGGCGTTTCAGCAACAGGCGAAGATTTTATAGAAGTGTTTGGCGCCAAAGAACACAACCTCAAAAACATTGACATTTCCATTCCAAAAAATAAACTTGTAGTGTTTACAGGCGTTAGTGGAAGCGGTAAATCATCACTGGCATTTGATACTATTTATAACGAAGGTCAGCGCCGTTACATGGAAAGCTTCAGTGCTTATGCACGCCAGTTTATGGGCGATATGGAACGCCCCGATGTTGACAAAATCACTGGCCTTAGCCCTGTAATTTCTATTGAACAAAAGACTACCAATAAAAACCCGAGAAGCACGGTAGGTACCGTTACTGAAGTGTACGATTTTCTTCGTTTGCTCTACGCAAGAATTGGCGAAGCCTACAGCTATAACACAGGCAAAAAAATGCTGAAGTTTAGTGAGGAAGAAATTGTAGAGAATATCTTCACAAAATTTAACGGGCAAAAAATATCTGTACTGGCACCACTGGTACGTGGCCGTAAAGGGCATTACCGCGAACTGTTTGAAGACATTCGTAAGAAAGGGTTTTTGAAAGTAAGGGTTGATGGTGAGATACTTGACCTTACGCCACGCATGCAGCTTGACCGCTACAAGATTCACGATATTGAAGTAGTGATAGACAGGCTTGCCGTTACTGATGATATGAAAGTACGCATCAGCCAAAGCGTACAGCAGGCATTAAAGATGGGCAAGGATTTGATGTTTGTAGCCCCCGCCCCCCCGCCCCCCAAAGGGGGGAGTCAGAAAGCCGAGGGTGCAGGCAAGCCGAAAAAAAGCAAGCAACCTGAAATAGAGGAGGTTACAGAAAACGTAGAGTCTTTCAAAATTCCCCCTTTGGGGGATGAGGGGGCTGCGGCCGTCGTTCTCTATTCCAAACAACTAATGTGCGTTGATACCGGCATCAGCTACGAAGAACCTTCGCCAAACGCCTTTTCTTTCAATTCGCCTTATGGTGCCTGCCCTACCTGTAAAGGCTTGGGTAATGTGTACACTGTAAGCATGGAGGCTATACTTCCTGACAAGAACAAGAACATTAAAGAAGGTGGTATTGCACCTCTTGGCGAACAGCGGGAAGCACACATGTTCAAGACCGTAGAAGTACTTGCCAAAAGACATAAGATAAGCCTTGACAAGCCGATTAAAGAGTTGCCTGAAAGTGCAATGAACATTCTGCTGCATGGCAATGCAGAAGGTACTTCTGAAGAAATGGTTGACTTTGACAATGTACCTGAAAGCGATATTTATAAAGGTGAGTTTGAAGGCATTGTACCTATGCTAAAACGTTGGTTTGCAGGTACCAATAGCACTGAAAATATGCGTGAGTGGGTAGAGAAATATATGGAACTGAAGAACTGCCCTTCCTGCAACGGTGCAAGGCTGCGGAAAGAGAGTTTATGGTTTAAGATTGATGAAAAAAATATTACAGAACTAAGTAACCTTAATCTTGACAAACTGCAGGTATGGTTTACTGGCGTTGAAGACCGCTTGAACAACAAACAAAACACCATTGCTAAAGACATTTTAAAAGAGATAAGGGAGCGTGTTCAGTTTCTGCTGGATGTTGGCCTTACCTACCTTACACTTAACCGTCCTTCACGTACTTTAAGCGGTGGCGAAAGCCAGCGTATAAGGCTTGCAACACAAATAGGCAGCCAGTTACAGGGCATCACCTACATATTAGATGAGCCAAGTATTGGCCTACACCAGCGTGATAATCACAGGCTGATTACTGCCCTACAAAACCTGCGCAATATTGGCAATAGTGTGCTTGTTGTGGAGCACGATAAAGACATTATGCTGGCTGCAGATTACCTGGTAGATATTGGCCCCAAGGCTGGTCGCTTTGGCGGACAGATTGTTGCTGAAGGCACCCCTGCTGAAGTTCTTAAAAGTGGCAGCGACACCGCAGCTTATCTTAACGGCACCAAGGGACTTGAAGTACCCAAAGAAAGGCGTGCAGGCAATGGCAAAACCCTTGAAATAAAAGGTGTAGTGGGTAATAACCTTAAAGGTGTAAACGTGGTATTTCCATTGGGCAAACTGATTGTGGTAAGCGGTGTGAGCGGTAGCGGAAAATCAACGCTTATTAACGAAACACTATACCCAATTCTTGGTAAGCACTGCTATAACAGCCGCACTGCTCCCATGGAATATAAGAGCGTGAAAGGATTGGAAGCGATTGATAAAGTTATTGAGATAGACCAAAGTCCTATTGGTCGCACACCACGCAGTAATCCTGCTACTTACTGTGGCTTTTTTACTGATATACGTACGCTTTTTGCGGCCGTACCTGAGGCCAAAATTCGCGGATATAATGCTGGCCGTTTTTCCTTTAATGTAAAGGGCGGCAGGTGCGATGTTTGCGAGGGCGGCGGTATGCGTGTGATAGAAATGAATTTTCTGCCCGATGTATATGTGCCTTGCGAAAAATGCAATGGCAAACGCTATAACAGGGAAACTTTAGAGATTCGCTACAAAGGGAAATCTATTAGCGATGTATTGAACATGACCGTTGACGAAGCCACCGATTTCTTCCAGGCAGTACCTTGGATGTACCGTAAGATTAAAGTGCTGCAGGATGTAGGTCTTGGCTATATTACCCTTGGTCAAAGTGCCGTAACCCTTAGTGGTGGCGAAGCACAGCGTGTAAAGCTTAGCACTGAGCTTGGTAAAAAAGACACTGGCAAAACATTTTATATTTTAGATGAGCCTACCACTGGCCTTCACTTTCAGGATATAAAATTGTTAATGGATGTAGTTAACAAACTGGTTGATCGTGGCAACAGCGTACTGATAATAGAACACAATCTTGATGTAATAAAAATGGCCGATCATATTATTGACCTTGGCCCTGAAGGTGGCGATGGGGGCGGTAAAATATTATTTGAAGGCACCCCTGAAGCGATGGTGAAAAATAAGATAAGCCATACAGCAAGGTTCTTAAAGATTGAGTTGGGATTATAATTAATCAATTATAGGTTCAGTCCTCCCTTCCATAAATTTGTCAAAAGCATTATTGTGAATAATAAAAGTATTTCTACTAAGCAGCCTGCTTAGTAGAAATACTTTTGAGCTCTAATAACACCATGTGTTTTTTTATTGTATCTATGTAGTTAAAAGCTCAATAAAGTATCTGACTGCTCCAGTGTGCGACGCCACTAAAGTATAATTAGTAGCAAAAAGCTGGTAACCAAAAAATAAATACATGCTGGTAAAAACCTTTGGCAGTGCCGTTTACGGCGTAGAAGCAATTGCTATAACTATTGAAGTAAATATTGGCGGCGGCGACCTGAAATACTACATTGTTGGCCTGCCTGATAATGCTGTTAAGGAAAGTCTTCAGCGTATAGAAAGTGCTATTAAAACCAATGATTACGAAATGCCACGTACCAAACTTGTGGTAAACATGGCACCTGCAGATATTACCAAACGTGGTTCTTCATTCGATCTTCCTATTGCTTTGGGTGTGCTTGGAGCAAGCGGCCAGCTTGATAATGAAGAGGCGTTAAAAGACTATGTAATTATGGGTGAGCTTAGCCTTGATGGAAGTATTCAGCCAATAAAGGGCGCATTGCCCATTGCCATACAGGCAAGGCGTGATGGTTATAAAGGGTTGATTTTGCCTAAGCAAAATGCCCGTGAAGCTGGCATGGTTAACAACCTTAAAGTATATGGCGTAGAACATTTAACAGAAGTTGTTGGCTTTTTTAGTGATGAAAATTCATTAAAACCTGTTGAGGTAAATACCCGCGATGAATTTTTTAGCAGCCAGTACGAATTTGAATTTGATTTTAGTGATGTAAAAGGACAAGAGAACATAAAACGTGCGCTTGAAATTGCAGCGGCTGGTGGTCATAACGCTATTTTAATTGGTCCGCCAGGGGCGGGAAAAACTATGCTGGCAAAGCGTTTGCCAACCATATTGCCTCCATTAAGTTTGCAGGAAGCACTGGAAACTACCAAGATACACAGCGTTGCAGGCAAGTTGCCTGAAAATGCTTCGCTGATAAGTAAGCGGCCATTTAGAAGTCCGCACCATACGGTAAGTGATGCCGCTTTAGTTGGGGGCGGGGGTGTTCCCCAACCAGGCGAAATTTCTTTAGCTCATAATGGCGTTTTATTTTTAGATGAATTGCCTGAATTTAAAAGAACAGTGTTAGAAGTAATGCGCCAGCCAATGGAAGAAAGAAAGGTGACCATTTCAAGGGCAAAAGTGGCATTGGATTTTCCAGCAAATTTTATGCTGATTGCCAGTATGAATCCTTGCCCTTGTGGCTTTTATAACCATCCTGACAAGGAATGTACCTGCCCGCCAGGCGCAGTGCAGAAATACCTGAACAAGATTTCAGGGCCTTTGCTTGATAGAATTGACTTGCATGTAGAAGTTACTCCTGTTGCGTTTAGTGAGCTGAGCAAAGGAGCGAAAGGTGAAGACTCATCCAGCATACGCGAACGTGTAATTAGTGCAAGAGAAATTCAGACAGAACGTTATAAAGACAATGAAGGCGTTTACGCCAACGCGCAAATGAGTAGCAAACAACTGCGTGAAATTTGCATCATTGAACCTGTTGGTGAAGCCTTGCTGAAAAAAGCAATGGAACGCCTTAACCTTAGTGCAAGAGCCTACGACAGAATTTTAAAAGTTAGCAGAACCATTGCAGACCTTGCTGCAAGTGAAAAAATACGGCCTGAACATCTTGCAGAAGCTATTCATTATCGCAGCCTTGACAGGGAAGGTTGGGCTGGTTAAAACAATGCTCAATTATAGTGGTACGGTTTTTTATCCTGTTGGGTAAAATTATTACGTACACTAAAAATTTATTTTATGAGCAACAACACAACAGCCGTAGAGGTATTAAACGATTTGATACTGATTAACAATGACCGTATTAATGGTTATGAAACAGCAATTAAAGAAGTGCGTGAAAAAGATGAAAGCCTTGATAACTTGTTTGAACAACTAGCTATGCAAAGCCGCCATTACAAGTCAGCGCTTACACAGGAAGTAACAGTTTTGGGCGGTACGCCTGAAACAAGCGATACCACCAACTCTGGTAAAATTTACCGTGTTTGGATGAATATTAAAGATGCCTTTACATCTGATGATACACAAAGTGCTTTAGATTCTTGTGAGTATGGGGAAGATGCTGCACAGAAGGCATACCAGGAAGCGATTGAAACAGAAAATGTTCCAGCTTATATTCTTGAATTGATTACAAAACAAAAGATGGAGTTAAAAGCTTCGCATGATTTAATAAAAGAAAAAAGAGATTTACATGCAGCAGTAAATTAACAGCCGCTTGTTAAAACAAAAAGGAGCATTCAGTTATGATGCTCCTTTTTTTAGGACAATAAATCAATACAATTACACAAACAAACCATAATGTAACTCGCTAAAGTTTTGAAGTGAGGTTAACTTCAAATCAGCAGCACCAAATCTTTCTTCCTTTTGCTGGTTATGGTGGGGTACAACAACACATTTCATACGTGCAGCTTTGGCGGCAATCATACCATTAAAGCTATCTTCAAAACAAATACAACTGGTTGGAGCAACATTTAATTTTTCAGCACAATCTAAGTATACCTGTGGATGTGGTTTACCAAAAGGCAAATCTTCAGCAGAAGAAGTAGCATGTATATATGGTGCAAGGCCAGCCATTTTTACCACAGCGTCAATTAAATTTTGTGGCGATGATGAGGCAATACCCATTTTGAAATTCTTGCTATGAAAAAAGTCAACGATATAATGTACACCTGGCATAATCGCCCTTTCTTCTACTCTTTCCAAAACATAATCCAGTATCTTCTTTTCAGCAACCACCAATTCGCCTGCATCTACTTTATAATAATCAAACCACCATTGCACAAACTCTCTTGTACGCAAGCCTGTAGTACTTGTGTATTGGGCTTCAGTTAGTGTAAAGCCATAGCGTTTAAAAATTTCCTGAGCAGCCTCGCCCCACAAAGGTTCACTGTCTACAAGCAGGCCATCCATATCAAAAATAACTGTGTTCAGTTGCATGTTTCTTTAATTAAAGTGCAAATGTATTGGTAGCAACCGTTATTCAATATAAATAAAAAGAAGACCTTAAAACACTAAAGTGCAACTAAAAAAACGATTGCTTTATCTTCACCGTAATTAGTAATATGATGAGGACTTTATTTACAGCAGCATTTTTTTTTATTTCGCTCAGCACTTTTTCACAAACCTATAAACCCTTTAAAGTTGATGCTGGTATTGGTTTTGCACTGCCATTAAACAATGGTATTAAAGGTAATAAAGCTGGTGCAACGCTCACTATTGAACCTCATAATCGGGTTACAGATAATCTTTCGCTTGGTATTAGGTTTGAAGGCGCTGGGCTTGGCAATGTAGATAACTCAGGCACTGTGTCTGAAACAAAATTTTCGCTACTTATGTCTTACTGTGCAACCGCAGAATATTATTTTAACAAAGATGGTTTACGACCTTTTGCAGGGCTGGGTGCAGGATTATATTTGCTGGAAGCTTTTGGCTCTAACCCAGTTGCGGTTGCGATAGCACAAGATGAATCAAAATTTATTTTCTTTCCAAGATTAGGGTTTGAAATAAACCATTTCCGCATGTCAACTGAGTATAATTTTATCAGCAACAACAATTACCTGGCTTTTAAAGTTGGCTGGTTTTTTGGCGGTGGAAAAAAGTAAACCAGGATTCGCTTTTATATCATAACACTTTTATTTTACCAATTCTCCGCTCAGTTTAATTCAATATTTCAAGCTGCATAACTATTGGTTATTTGCAACCAACCGTACAAGTATATCTACAGAATTATGGTACGATTATTATTCTGTAACATTCAAACTCTACATGCAAAACTTAATGTACCTGTAAATCTGTAGCTATGAAAACAAAAATTTTATCTACTATTATTATTGTATAAACGCGAAAACCATTTGTCCAATTTTTAAATTCCATTCGTCCTGTTTTTAAACAGACTTTAAATTTAAAGCAAAAAGGCTTGCACAGTGTTGCAAGCCTTTTTATTAAGGCTGTAGCCTTAATATCGTACAAATTAAGTCTCCAGCCTTAATTACAACACACCCGCAAACCATTCTTTTAACTCCTGCGTGAAAAAAGCATCTGTTGATATTGTTTGCAGAATCTCTTTTGCAAACACAAGCGAGCCAATATTTATTAACTGTTTAACATTCTGCATCTTGTTAATAAAGGTTAGCATCTGTATGGCGTTGGGTTCATTCGCTTTAACCTTATCAATCAGTTTGTCATACTGTAACAAACCTTTCTCCCTGGCTATTGTTGCCTGCTCAATGCTGAACCACGTATCATACTGCTCCTGTGTTCCACAAAAAACAAATTGGCTTTCAGCCCAATTAGTTTCGGTTGATGCAAAAAAGCATATCAATTTATACTCTTGCCCTTCGTGTGTAATCGTTTTCCAGTCATTTACCTGCCAACTGTCAGGCCATGAGAATTCGTTGAATTTTGAGGCCAAAACAACCCCTTTTTTAATAATCATATCATTAGTTTAAAGTAAGATGTGGTGTTTATGAAAGCAAGCTTACTTGCATTGGTTCCTGCTGGCAAATCGTCAAATTCTGCGTGTTTGTTATTGCCGCTAACATCTCTCATGCCTACACGCATATCTGAGCCATCTTGTGCCGCCGAAAAGTCTAAAATTTCTGCACGGCTTAAAGTGCTTATGAAGCTTTTGCAACCTTCATAGTTTATAGGAAAGTTGTAATTCTGATTATTTACGAGGTAAGCATATTCACCAGTAGAAATCACCCTGTCAAAAAGCGCAACATAGAATATGCCTAAGCTATTTCTAAAGTACCCCGCATCTGTTGTTCCTTTACCAATGTCAATATGAGTAATTGCGTTTAAACCTAAAACGGAGGAACTTATATTTGTTAAATGTGGTGCGGTTATGAGACTCCCTGTATTTGTAATTCTTACATCTAATAAAGCTTGGGCTACATTACTTAACGTAAGCGTATTATTTGCAATAATAAAAGTACCAAATGGATAACCTGTTGCATAAGAATAGTAGTTGTTAGATGTCCTTATATCACAATAAACATTCCTGCCACCACCTAACGTAGTGTTGCTTTCAACACCAATCAATAATGTAAACGGCTTTGTAAAATCAAAGCCTGATGGGTATAATCTAAATCCTCTATTCATTTGGGCATACCCCTTCTGATAGTTTTGCTTCATCAATTGCCCTAAATTGTTTACTATCAAAAACCCTTCTGAGTTCATTACACTTACCTGTGTTGCCATTATGAAAAATTTATGGTGTTATTAAACGGCAACCAATATGCCTTTGTCTTCTATGAAACCAGTAAAAAAATAGTTGTTGGTACCTGTTTGATTTGCCTCTAAAGTGATGGTTGTATTATGATAACAAACGATTGTTTGAGTAGCAATGGCATATTGGCCAGCCGCTGTAAAACTTGCACTTAGCAATGTTGACTTACTTACGTTCTGTTCATCTTTATAGCCAACCCTTACCTGAAGGGTTCCGCTAATTGAGTATAAATTTATAAAGGCACCAAGGCAATAGATATGCAGATAGCCATCATTAGGTGTTGTAAAAGTAACCGTGGCATTACTGTTAAGGTTGCTTGAATAGTCTCTTTTTACGTTTGGCCTTATATCCATTTTAACCCACTTGGCCGTACCCTTATTAATACAGTAAGCCATTTGGTAAATGCCGTTAACAATCCAAACATGGCGTTGCATATCGCTTCCTTTCACACTTGCAGCAGGAGTAAGTGATGGAGTCCTAACAAAATCATGTGCCTGAATTTCAGCTATTAACGTAGCATCCGTAATATCAACAGATAATACAGAAGGTTCACCTATTCTTAACCAGTACCAAGCCGTTGGGTTAACACCATTATCACCATAACAAGCATAATAATATCCTGTTGTTTCTGCATACCAGTTACCCACTTTACTTTTTACTGTACTGGTTTTTCTATTTAAAGACCATCCTGTTTCACTCTTAATGTCTGTTATTACAGTTGAAGATGTTTCTACATCAATACTTTTATTGCGAACCCAAATCGCACCAATATCAGTATTGGAAATACATGCGTAAAATATTGAGTTGATGTATTTTTTCTGATTGCTTCGCCCTAATGGATAACCAGCAGCCTGCGTGTTAGTGCCATTAAGTTGAAGGTAATCGCCATTTCTTCCCGATACATTTCCCCAGTTTGCAGTATCTGACAATAAGGTATCTAACGAGCCTGATGCAAACTCGTCCATTAATTCAATGCCTGCCTCGTATGTGATTGCCGAACCATCAATAGACTTATTAACAGTCGCTACACTCACAGAGCCATTGGGCAAAGCCGCAACCTGTGCAGGAGTTAGCGAAAAGGTTTCAACCAGCGTAGCAATAGCATTACCGTTATATGTTGGCCTGCTGGTAAAGTTCCAAACGGCTGAAATGGTTGCCACCTGTGTTTTTAACCACGTCCACCAGGTTGTTGCACGCAACGGGGTAAGCCTTTTTACATTGTCTGTGCCAGCTTGCATTTCTGCATCGCTTGCAATACTTAAAGCATCCTGCTTACCGTTCCATGTGCCTTTTTCGGCATCAGTTGCAAAACGGTGTGTAGCATCTTCGGTAACATCAGTTGCAGGAATGGCAGCAACGGAGGTTAAATCCTTCGTGCCATCAACCTTTAAATACTGCGAAGCTGTTACAGAAGAAAAACGCGGAGCAGTTGTAAATATTTGCTTTGATGCCCATGTTAAGCCCCTGCCTATAACGCTTGTTAACCAGGTGCCTAAACGTAAAGAGGTTATATATTTTGTATCATCAGTTTCAGCATTTGCCTCCGCTTCTGTTGCCTTTGCTGTTTTATCCAGTTTGCCGCTTAATAGGCTGTTTATATCAGTTTCATGTTCCTGTATAAATGTTACTATTTCCTGCAACGTATCAAGATTCACATCGCTGGAGGAAAGCAAAGCCTGTATTGCTGCTATTTGGCTTGCATTGGTGGTAACGCTTCCCGCAACTGTGGATATTAAAGCACGAAGCTTTAAAAGGGTGTCACCATCAGCAGCAACACCATCTTTCAAGGCAGTTGCAACCGCTGCAACAAGCGCATCCGTTTCAGTCTTTGTGTAATAGTTTGCCAAATCAAATTCATCACCACCACCTTGCTTTTCCCAACTGCCAGCCGTAGCAAGTGCCGTTTTGTTAATGCACATATATTGACCCCGCTCACTTTCTGTTGCACTATACCAAGTGTATAAGAAGCCATTGTATATATAGCCGCTTGCCGCATGGCGTACCCACGGAGCGGTAATGCCAAACGTCCTGTTTTCAAAAGGGCTTTCCCTTTGTACTTCTATATCTGCTGATACTGTTACTGCCATTAGAATATTAATTTTATACCGTAGTCACCACGGGTTACGTTTTCAGTATATTTTGTACAAGCCACGCCGCCTATTGTAACGTTAGTTGCCGTAAAGGCTGATAATACATTACCAGCATAGTTGCCTGTAAATGGGTCTCTTTCCTGCACCTGTAAAAGAGGTCTGTTTGTTTTGTCTGCATCCGTCCAGCTTTTAGGAATAGCAAATGAGCGGGAAGTGCCAGCAGCTAACATATAAGGGATGCCGTTACCCGAAAGCATACTTACCAGCGGCTGCTCTGTATCTGTAGCTGCGTTAACGGTGGTTGCAAACAAAGGCTCTACACCTTCAAAGCTGGTCGTTTGTATTCCGCTTTCACCCGCTGCCAATGGTGTACCGCTGGCAGCACCGTTGCTATCTAAAGGCTGCACGCCAACAGCGTAAGCAACCTTTCCTTTAAATGTATTATTACCTCTTAAAACAGCATAGGCATTAACAGTATAAACACTACCTACCTGTGGCATACCTGCATACTCAGCAGTAGCGGCATTGTAAAAGATGTAGCCAGTGGCGGCACCTGCACGGTAGTTTTGATATACACCATTCAGGTAAATACTACCACGGTTAAAGTTGAAAGCCAAAGCAACGTTTACACTTTCGCCAATTTTACGCAAGGTGCCAGCATTGTGGCCTATGCTGAAAGAAGGGGCATTTAATGCAGGGTAGAAAATGGTGGTGGTGCCATCCTTTAACACGTTAACAATGTCATCAATATTGGTGATATTGATTGTGGTGCCTATTGGAATATCCCCCATTGCAACATTGGTTACCCAGGTTTGTGGGGTTATTGATATACCACCCCCAACACTAACATAACTGCCATTCCACACGTATATTGTCGTATTTTCTAAAACAACATACAGCGTTGTTCCATTGCCAGTGGTTGGCCTTTCTGCCAATGTTGCCAGTAAAGAGAATGTAAATGCAGAACTTGCACTAATACTTTGTATAGCGGTTTTAAGGTCATTGTCAAGGTCATTGATGTTTATTTTATCATCCTTATGCCTGAAGCTTTGCCATGCCGCAGCAAACTGCGCGGAGTTTGGCTTATCCAAACTTTGAAACCAGGTTAATATATCGTTTATACTTGCCATTATAATTTTTGGATAAAGAGTGAGACAATGTATGGCTGCATATTATTGTGCGCATTGCCACCTCCACCAGTTTGGCTTTCTGTTTGATAACTGCCAAAATTATCGCCGTTACCGCCGTCTGTTCCTGCTGCACCAGCAGCATTTAATTGGGCAATTTTGTTTCCAGAGCTTCCCGATGTGAGGTTTAATTTATACTTCAGAACATGCTTATGCAGTGGTATTTCGCTGGCAAGCAAAGTGTGCAGTTTAAACCCGCCTGTTTTTGTGAAATCGTCAAAATCACTATCTAATGGGTCAAAACCCACAGCTACTTTACCACCCCTTGCTTTTGTGCCGTTTGTGCCACAAACACACCATCCAGCCCTTTCATTTATACCAAGACCAGTACCGTCAAAATTGGCGGCATAGTAGGCCATATCGCAATCAATTTCTTTAATGTCCCCCTTTTGCCACATTGAACGTATTGTGCCAGGTCTAACAAGATCACTGAAAAGAAAACTGGTGGCAGTAGCCACGCTTACCATCTTCAACCGCTTTGTATTATAGAAGTCTTTTTGAAAACTGTCATCGTACTGTTCTTTTGTAATAGCAGTTTCAACATCCACATAAGTAGACAATGCCCCGCCAACGAATGGCAGTATTTCGCCATTGAAACTTATCCATCCATCACTTACATTACCGCCAATATTGTTTACACCTTTAATAACTGTTTTGTCACCTATTAAACCTGCGAGACCGTCCAATGCTTCAGCATACCCCTGCTGCATAAATGCTGCAACATCCTGTGTAAACCACAGGCCACCCGTTTTTGTATAATCCAATGTTTTGTGCATCTTAAAAAATATTAATCTGGAACTTCTTACTTAACAATTTGTATGAATTAACCACCGCTTTCATTTCAACCATATCAAAGCCAATTACCGCAGGTACCATTACCATAAAATCAACGGTATATATGCTTGTTTCGCCTTTGGTATAAAGCACTTTGTGGTTTTCTGTTTTCAATGGCAATACCATGTGCTTGTTTTCTACAATCAGGTAAAGCGGCAATGCTTCATATTCTCTGGCATCAATTATGTAAATCCTTCTTTGCGCAAAGTCATAACGATCATTTAATGCCTTTTCCAAATGGCACACCTGTGGTGTAATTGTCAACCTGTATTCAATGCTTTTTTTAAACTTTGAAAACAGGCCATACACGTAATTTAGCGGCACAACACATGCATACAGCCATGCTCTTACAACAGGGTTAAACGTTAATGCAGGTGTTACCACGTTAACGAGTTTTTTAAAATTCAGATCATATATTTTACTGCTTAATGCCATTACTGTATGCTGCTGTGTGGGATAAACGTTATTAATAAATCAGTGCTTTCATTGTATAATCTCAAATACCCTGCATCAGGGTTGTATTCTGTAGAAATTGCGGTATAAGGAAAACTTCCATACTGTGCAGATGCACTTGTTATTTCTGGTATTACAACGCCCTCAACCGCCTGTAAAGCATCTGTTAAAAAAGCAAGTACCAAAAGCCCATTAAAAGGCAGGTTCTTTAAATAAGCTCTTACAGCAGTCTGTATGGGGTCGGATGCCGTGCCATCAAGCCTTTGGCCTGTGGCATTCAATATCAATGGGTCGTAATAGATTTTTATAGCCAGTTTAAGGCCATCTGCTGCAAGGCTGTCAATCTGAAGTTTAACCCCCGCGTCTTTAATGCGTGCGAAATATGCCTTTACCCCGTTTAACTGTGCGGTGGTTAAAGCTTCTAAAGAATTTCCAACCTCCCGTGCCAGTTTTATCCTTAAGCTTACACGTCCATAAGCGTTTTCCTGTTCAACAACTGCGGCATTTTTTACAATCTTAGCGGCCTCTTGCTGGCTTGGGGAATATCCTGTTAAATCAAACCTGTCGCTTTCAGGCTTTAAAGGAATGCCGTGCAAATAGTTCTTTGCTTTATTGGCATACCATTTAACCGTGTGCGGCATCAACAGGTCAAGCAAAGCGGTTAAATCCGCTCTTAACTGCTCAAATACCTGTTCATGCAACCAGGCACAAAGGGCCATACAGTAAAAAACAATGCTTTCAAGACTTACAACACTAAACTGTTGTTCAAATGTTTGACCTGCTGTTAAACCATAAGCAGCTATTACCGCAGGGTCTGCGATATAGCTGTCCGTAATTGTTTTCTTTATTTCTGTTATGCTTCGTGCCATTATGTTACTATAAAATCATCTTCAATTGCCCAGTAATCAATTCCTTCAGGTTCTGCACTTCCAGTGTATGCGCTGGCAGGCTTTCTGTTGTCATCGCTAAATTGTTTTACAACTGCGCTGTTTATAACTTGCCCAGCAATGGCAACATTGCCCGTGCCTATGGCATCATAGGCATTCACGTCTGTTGCAAGGCAAACACCTATAACCGCTTCAATAGCCCCACATTCCTGTAATGCTATATCAATTGCCGTTTGCCCGTTACCCGCTATAACCGCCATCTATCTTTAAGTTTTTATTGCTGTCAAACCCCACGTTGCTTATTGTTTGCCCATCCATTTCCATGTGCATCCTTACCCTTTGCCGCCATTTTAAAAAATCATTGTCCAGCAAGCAATCGCCAATGCCAACGCCAATAAATGGCTGTTCTTTTATCTCTGAAGGTTGCACCTGTAGTATGATTGCCTGGTTCTGGTAAAGAACATCGCCAACAGTCCAGCCTTGTGTAATAAGACCGTTTGCATCACGTTGTACATTTACCTGTACATCGTAACCATCGTTTAACAATATGCCTTTGCCTTTCGCCATTTATATAATATTGCCCTGTGATGTGGTTGAACCAGTGGCACTGCCTACGGTTACCGTTATCCTTGTTTGCACTTTGCCACTTTTTACAAACGCTTCTATTAAATCTGACATCCGAATAGCGTATTCTTCTGTGCTGTCCACATCTTTGGTAAGCATATCTGTGTGAAGCTGCTTAATGCCGTTTTTCAATGTGGTTTTATCAAGTGCCATTTATTTTAAAAGCT
This sequence comes from Chitinophagales bacterium, assembly GCA_031424995.1. Lineage (GTDB taxonomy): Bacteria > Bacteroidota > Bacteroidia > Chitinophagales > Chitinophagaceae > Parasediminibacterium. Next base: position 30,327 of record JANPIP010000024.1, read on the forward strand.
TTTTAAAGTCCGTTTCAAACTGATTTATCATTGTTACGGTTGTTGGCAGTGCCGTTCCGCTTGGGCCTGTTGGCGTGAACACCTTAAAAGCTTTCAACAGATCAACCAACTGCTGGAACAACCCTTTAAGACTTACACCACTGTTACTTACTTCAAGTTTTCCCGTTGTAAAATCAAACTCAATGGTTACGCCATCCTGCAACACCTGTATTTTCTGCAATTCATCCACTTTTAAAACAACAAGTTCTTTCAAATCACCTGTCAGGCTTCCAACCAAAACAGAACTCCCGATTTTTGGGATAACAAGAACAGTGTTTGTATTTCCGTTAATGGTGGCCTGCAACCTTACTTCTGTCAGTTCCAAATCCCCATAAACAACCGTACAGCTTTGCCCTGTAATAGCTTTTACCTGCATTGGTGTTAGTGGCAAGGTTGGGCCATCAACCACCGCAGCCCTTATTACATCAACCAGTTTTTTATAACTATCACTCATGCGGCTAACTTTATTCCTAACTGGATTTTTCTTACTGCGCCACTACTATTAAATGTTGTAGTAACGCTTTTACAGTAATACCAGCTTTTCTTATATGGAAAATCTTCATCCGCCAATTCTACACTATCACCAGGCTGCACGAATGGTATTAACCAACCAGTTATATCACCATCGTAACCATCATAAACCTGTCTTCTAAATTCAGCATCAGCCAGCTCTTTCATACTTGCTTCGCTTAAACCAGCCCCTTTGATAGTAATCTTATCACCACCTGTGTTACCTGCTGTTACTTCTCTTTTCTTGCCATCCTTGCCAGTTGCTTCAACAACTATCTGCATTTTCCTATCTTCTTCAAGCTTGTATTTAAGTGTACTACTTTCAATATTTTGCTGAAAGCTGTAACGCACGGCCCCATGTTTTTCTGTGTATGGAGGGTGAATATTCAGCACACCATTACGCAGGTATATATTGGCTTTGGTTTCTTCTTGCAGCTTCTTTAAAACATCGTAAGCAGTGGCAGCATTAATAACAAACTTCTCATAGGTTATTCCTATAGTGCAATTAACTGTTAAGGCCGTCCCTGTTTTATCAACCAGGTATTGCGCAATGGTCTTAACACCTGTATTTTTAAATTCAATGTTTGGCACTGTTTTTCGCATCAAAAACAATTCATCTTCACACTCCAGCACCAAAGCTTCATCAGTCAGTGGCGTAAGCAAGTATCCGCTAAACTCCTCCCTTAATTCCCCATTATAACCAAGATTAACAACCACCTTATTTCCTCTCCTCACTTTCAATTCAGGAATATCATTTTCTAAATTGATTACCCTTTTATGCGCATAAAGAGGGAGGGTTATAATACATGTATCAGCCAAAAGGTCTACACTTTTATGTATCTCCACGCCATCAAAAAACGCCAATTGGTAATTACCAATTGTTAACTGCCAATCCAATTCGTAATACATCAGGCATCAAGTTTTATAAACAAATCCCACTCGTTATCGCTATAGCCGCTAATTGTGTAAGCTTGGTTTTCTTCGCCTTTGGTAAAAGGGATGTCGTGTTTTTCAATAGCCATCCTGTCAATCTTCAAATAATTAAGAAGTTCACATTTAAGGTCGATTAACCCATACTGGCATATCTCTTGAATCGCTTTTAGTTCATTTATTGGATAAGTCCAGTCATCAATATTTGATAACAGCCCCTGTATTGTTATGGTATAATCTTCAATGTTCCATCTTTCCTTTATACTACCACTTCCATGATCTTTTATTTTAGCGACATTCCTTTTTATCAAGGTATTACCACCACCCAGTGTAATCATAGGTTCAATTGGTAAAAGCCAATAGCCGTTTGCATCTACGGTAACCTTTGCTTTAAATTTATTATCTCTATTGCCGATAATTGACTTTCTAACCCACAAGGGGAAACACATTGGGAACCCAAAAACATTATAAGCAGTGGTGTTTAAATTTTGTTTTACGGTATCAATTTCAAAAGATGCCGATTCGTTTATTTCATCACCGCCGTTTAAATAGCCATCACTTGCCCTAATAGTAGTTTCCCCGTTATTTGGGTATGGTGGCAAAACAGGCAACACCCTGCCACCTGTTAGTTTATTCAAACCCATCTGCGCAGCCAGCACAGTAGCTTTATCCTTTGCCTGTGCAATGCTGCTGCCTAATGCTGGTATCGTAAAAATGTTTCCCATTAGCTGTTTCCCCCCAATGCTGCTCCCATAGCCACAGCCCTTGTAAGTTCATCCACTATTATATCACGCATTTTTTTAGCACCTTCAGTAATGTTTGCAGCTTCAATTTTCAGGGTCTCAACCTGCTTGCCGATATGTACATGAACAATGGTGTTTTTAGTTCCGCCCGTTACAATTGCCTCGTTTTTTGTGGCAACGGCCTGTTTACCTGTTTTGCCTGTTCCAGTAGCTACGGCACCAGGTTGTGCAGGTGCTGCAATACCTGTTTGGGCATTGTTTTTATCCTTTTCACCCTGGCTTAACAGGTCGTTCTTTTCCCTGTACGCCTTTATGCTGTCAATGGCGGGGTTTATGTATTTACCCATACCTGGTATTTTAGCCAACAGTTCCAAAAGTTGTTGTGTGGGTTTAAGCACCACATCAAGCAGCACCATGCCTATACGTTTTATGCCCCCTATAATTCCATCACTTTTAAAGGCATTAACAATGCTGTCCCAATGTTCCTTTATGCTCATTACAGCATTTACCACCCAGCCAATAGGGCCTAACAACATCAAAAGACCTGCACCCCATTCATCCCACTTATTAATACATACTGTAACTATTGCAACCATTGCAGCAATGGCAATTACTATCAATGCAATAGGGTTCATACTCATAATGGTATTTAAAATAGCCTGTGCGCCACTCATAAGGCTTGCGGCAATGCTGCCTGCTTTCATGCCCAGTTCATACATTTTTGTGGTACTTGTTAAAGTGCCTAATACCTTACCGCCAAACTGCAATGCAGGCCACAAATCAGTTACTGTTTTCGTGGTATCACCAATAACGCCCATATAACCCATAAGGCCACCAGTTGCATTAAATAAGCTTATTTTAAAATCATCAACCTGTGCCTGTAAACGCTTGTTCTTTTCTTCAGGGCTTTGCATTACGGTTGCCGCCTGTTCGTAAGCGGTATTGGTACCTGTAATTGCTTTTGTCATACGCTCAACTTCTGGTATGCCAGAAATCAGCGCACGGGCGGCATTCTGGTTTTCCATGCCAAACAACTTAGAAAGCAAAGCCCCGTCATTCAATACAGGGGTAAGGGCTTTTAACCTTGCAGACAATGGCAATGAATTGTTGCCCATCGCCGCAATGTCAACCCCCGCAGCTTTCAAAGCCGTTTGCGTATCTTTTGGCAGGAAACGGCCTTGCCCCATAATGGATAAGGCATTGCGCAATGCAATACCACCTTCAGCCCCTTTTTTCCCTGCTTTATCAAGTACCTGTATAGCAGCGTTTGTTTCTTCAAAAGAAACATTGGCACCCTTTGCCGCCATCCCTGCATTTTCCAAAGCCTGCTTTATCTGTGGCAACTCCGCACTACCTTCTTTTGCACCCGCAGCCATTACATTCATCATACTCGCCATTGTTTTACTGGCTTGTATGGGATCATCAGTGCTAACCTGGTACTGGTTCATTGCTGTAGTAAGCAATTCTGTGGCAGCAACTGCATTGTTGCCCATCAGCTTACTGGCTGTGCTAACACTGTTGCCCATTGCCTGCAAGGCTTTGGGCTGTTTCGCTATTTCGGGGGTAAGCTGGCTAAGTATTAGTTTGTAACTCTCAACCGCCTGTGAGGCATCACCGCCAAAGGTTTTTGCAGATTTTCTTGCATAACCTTCAATCTCTTTAAGCTTGCTGCCTGCAACGCCTGTTATGGCTTGCAGGTCGTACATATTTGTGCTTAGGTTAAGCCCAGGTTTTGCAACGCTTTGAAAACCACTTGCAACACGGTTTATGTTGTTAAGTGTTGCATCAAGGCTTATGCTGTTAAGCTTCTTTAAACTTTTGCCAACTGAATTAATGGCGGCTTCTGTTTTGTCAACAGTTGCGTGCATCTTTTCTACCATAGCCTGTATTTTGGCATCACCAGATGCCTTAAAAATCAGGTTGTATAGTATATCACTGGTCATAGTTTATTTACCTGCTTCTTTTTTCCTAATCCACAATAATTCATTGTACCGCATTGCCCATTCTTCATCGGTCAATGTATCGGGGTCAATTTTTAAATAATAGGCTATCATACCATTGGCCAACCGCATCCACTCTTTCTTTTCATCCTTTATTGCGGTGGCCTCTATAACTTTAGCAGGATGGCTTCTTTCACCTCCATCAATTGGCCTATCACTTGCCCTGCACTTATAAACAGGCTATCATCTGTTTTTATCAGTTCATCACCACCCAACCAGCAACCATTCAACAATATTTCATTGAACTTCAAAGGGTCTTTTGTAGCGATGGTGGTTGCATAGCTCAACGTTTTTCGGTCTGGCTTTTTTAGATAAGCTTCATGTCCGTCAACTTCAATTTTAAACACGTCACCGTGCTTTGCTTTCCATTCATCAATTTGCGCCTGGTCTATCATGACAGAATTTTTAAAGTGTTTTTATTATTGTTTTAAGCGAAGGGCAAGGAATGGAACTGTTACCTCCATAAACTTGTCACCCTGTTTCAATTCTTTGGGGCTTTCAGTAAAATAAATACCTTCAATGGTGTTGGTCATAGGGGTATTGCCATCAGTGGCATTGCCATAACTTACCACCGCATTAAGGTTTGTCAACCGCAGCAAACTGCCACCGCCTGCTTTAATCAAGGCTTCAAGTTCACTTTGCAAAAGGGTTATTTCCCCTTCAATAGTAACATTGCCACTTTGTATGCTATGAGCATAACGCCCTTTTGCGAACAAAGCTTCGCGCTCTATTTTTTCGTTGTATTTGATGCCACGGAAACCAGTAACATCCCTGTTACCAATTTGCAGGCTTAAATCGGCCCATTCGTATTCTCTGCTGTCAAACATGACTTTGTAATTAGTGGTTTTAAATTAGCTGGCTACCTGAAAGCCCAGGTACACATCAATGTAACGGGGGTAACCAAATGGCCTTACCCTTACCCTTACATCAAGCCTGCTGGTACTTACTATATTCTGATCGGGGTCAATAAAACATTGAACGCCTTTGTCGTTGGGGTCTGTCACATCCGCACTTAGCTCTCCCACTGCGGTCATCTGCGCTGCAATATCTTTTTCAACATCTGCCTCCCAACTTCTGATTAACGGCACCTGTAATTTTCCTTCAATTGTAACAGGCACTTCATCCAGCAGGTTATCAAGCATATTATTGTAGGCAATGCGGTAAGCTTTGTCAATGGTTCGCCTGGCAGTTAAACTGCTATAGTCGTTGGTTGGCAATACCGCCATAGGGTCATCACTAAAGAAATAGCCACTGCGGCCCACGAATGTGCGTAAAGTGATAAAGCCTTTATTGTGCAGGCTTTCTGCATCTGCAAGCTCCACCGCCTTATCAACAATGTATGCGGTGGTAATACCTAAAGCACCATCACGTACACGGCCTATATTACGCTGTACAGGAATACTTGCTATACGGCCTGCCAGCACGCCCATTGCTGACTTTTTGGTACTGGCAGCAGTATCTCCTATAAACACGCAAGCACTGCTGTTGCTCATAGTAGTAAGGTCTGACAATGCCGTTGGGGTGCCGCTGTATGCATAACCTTCAACCGCTACAAAAACGGGGGCAAACTTTGTTTGCTGGCTCCATTCTGCCAACGCCTGCGCATTGGTAATAGCTGTGTAAACGTCCGCATCCATCCCGTTTGTAATGGTTGGGGTATATCCAACCGCAGGGGTACGGCTTAGGATTAAGCCACGCAAACGACCATTCGCAGCATTTATCAAAGCCTTTCCTTTGGTGGCATCGGCAATGTCTACCATGTCAGAAAGTTTCACCGTGTCAGGGAAAGCCATCAACCACACTTCTGTTCCTTCCCCAGCTATCTTATAAAAGTCTGTGATAGTCTTATAAAGAGAAGGGTTATTGGTGCTGGTAATTCCCAGCGTGGTAAGCCCCGTAAGACCATACAAGGTGTATGGTGTGGCAAGGGCAAAAGTGCTTGCAACGGCTACGCCTGTACACATAATGCCCAGCACGCCGTCCGCACTTATGGCGACTTTGCCCAAAGCCCCGTTTTCAAAATATATTTTTACCCGTGGTAACATCTTCTTTTTTTTAAGTTGAACTAAGCGTTTTTAATGGCTTTTACTTTTAAGCACCTTCTTTTGGTGGTTCGGTTGCACCAGGCTTCGCTTTGGGTGCTGCTGCTTTTGCTTTAGCATCCACCTTTGCTGCTGCTGCATCTGCCTTTGCTTTTGCTGTCGCATCGGCTTTTGCTTTAGCATCGTCTTTTGAAGCTTCGCTGCCAGGAGTATCATTTAATTTACCAGCATAGTCTTTACGCTTATGCGGTGTGATGTCCTTATCCTTCAGTGTTACTGTATGGTTTTTTGCATCCACTTCTTTGTGAAACAAACAGTTGTCGCTTGTTTCAAAAACTTCGTTGCTATTTGGATATGTGCCGAAATAGGTTTTAATGTGTTCCATATTGTTGATTTAAATTTTTGCTAATTGAAAGTGCATACCGTCTTTACGTGAAAAATTTCCGCCCCAATCAAACCCTGCATCTGTAAAACATTTCACAAATGCGGATGACAGCTTTGGCATTTGGTTCAACCCGTTTTCAAAGGCGTTTACATCCACGGCAATCCCCCAGCTATGCAAGCTCATTGCGCTATAACCACGCTGTTTACGAATGTTAAAGCAGCCATCCCATGTCTTAAGCTCTTTAACACAGCCTGTTTTTATAAGGCTCATAAAAGCAGAAGCCAAAGGTTTTACCAGGTCAACGTTGCAGTAAAGGCGTTTTGGTATAAAACCAATTTCCAGTTCTGTAGGTATATCCCAAAGAACCATGTGCTTATTGTCGCCTGAAGGTTCACCGTATTTATTGTAGCAGTGTTGAGCAGATACCATTGTTTAAACCTGTTTTAAAACCTGATTAAAGAATAATGCAGGGATATACCTGCACTTGCCTGCATTTTATTACCATCAAAGCCATAGCCCATGTAAGGCCCCAAACCCCATTTCTTTTCTTTTGGTATAGGTATTTTGATGCTGGTTAACCCCGTTATTGTAGTGTTTGGGTTCAGGCTGTAAGCATCAACACGCAGCAGGTTTTTTGTTACCAGTGTAGTGAAAATCAAACTATCCTTATAACTGTATTTAAGAAAATTATTGCTGCCTATTTTCCCGTTTATCTTCAGCCATTTATCGGTATAGGTTAAGTTGTAATCAGTATGTGAGCTATCAACAAAAACAGTATCTACCCGTGGTTTAATGGTAGCTGCTGTACTGGTGGATGCCATTGTAACCCCTTGCACTTGCTTATCCTTTATATTCAGCAGGTAAAGGATGCTGTCAATTTCTTTGGCATGTAGTGCCTTTAAAAATTCCATATCTGCCTGCTGTATTGCCACCTGTGCGTGCTGGTTTCCTGCCACATCCTGGTACTGTACAATGGTGTCATGTTGAAGTTGTACCACTTCTTTGTACTGGTCCAGCTTTTCGCCACGGCTTACGCAGGCACGAAAAGAAAGAATGGCAATTGCGGCAATAAGTGCCACGATCACGTAACGGTGTATTTTTAAAGAACTTATCATACGTTTAACTTGTCAGTAAGGTTATCTACTGCTTTGGAAAGCCTGTCATTGCTATTTTTCACCTCCCCTAAAGCCGTTATGCTTTTTTGGTTAATTTCATCCATACGCCTTACCAACGTTTCCACCTTGTTATCATACAGGTTGCGGAGGTCTTTTATATCAGCCTCGTATTTTACTATAAGGGCATCCATTTTAACTCTCACTTCCTTTTGTTCCTTCATAAAATAGATAAGAAAAAAAGCAAGTACAGCCAGGGTGCCACCCGTTTGTATAATATTATCCAAAGCACCTGTGGTTATATCTAAGATCATGTGATGAAGCAGGTTTAAAATAAGTGCAGCCATATTGCAGGCTGCACTTGGTCTATCATGGAAAAATCAGGGCCTACGATAACGCATCAATAACGGATGCCACGTCTTTTGTTTCAAAAGGAACAGCGATGAAGTAATGCCTTAAAGCATACTCATTTTGCTGGTTTCTTGCTGTTGGCTTGTCATAATACTGCCTTGTCAAACCTGTTTTTTTGGCAATACCACTTTTTGCAAAAGCTACTGATGCCTGCGAAGTAGTACCTGCACCAGGCGTAGAAGCAAAGGCTATTTTAGCCTTAGTAGAAACCGTATAGAATGGGTTGTTGATGAAAGAAGGGAATATTTCAAAGCCAGCTATTTTAGGGGCCAATGTCCCTTCCCTGTAGTTTACAAGCTGGTCACCAAAGTTTTGCCTGTCCAGCAACATATCTGCATAGTGCTGCGGGGATGGCACAAACCTGCGGCCTATCCTGCTCATGCCTGCGGCATCACAAGCCAGCCCAAAATTTACAAGGTCATCATATATCAACCTCCTGCGCCCTCCAACAAGCGTACCCGTTGTAAGCATTACGGGTGTGGTGCCTGTGTTGGCAGAAGGTGCAATAGCGTGGGCCGCTTTACCATATTTCTTTTCGAGAATGGACTCAACATGTGTGCGTGTTGCACTGTCTATGCGGTCGTAAGCCGCACCGATAACCTGGTCATCTGTAAGGGTGGTAACCAATGTCTGGTATTTATCCAATTGAATGGTAACCTTTGAATCGGTGTACGCCTGTAAAGCCAAAGGATAAGTGCTGTTGTTTATCAACACATCTGGCTTAAATGAGCTGGTAGGCACATGGATAACATTGCTTTCGCTTGCATCACCACCATTTATTTCAAACACCTGTGCATCCATTTCAGGGATACCATCCAACCAAGGGGCTTCTATACCTTGAACAAGGTTCCTTCTAACCCTGTTCAACCATACTTCTGGAAAATTTGCGGGCATATAATTATTGTATTAAAATTTTAAAATGGGTTTAGTTCTTAGGCAAACAAGGCGTTGTATGCAGCAGGGTTATTTGTTTTAAAAGCCAGTTGTTTGTCAAGGCTCAACTTTTGGAAATCTTCCATAGTTTTTACCTCACCAGAAACAGCAGCACCTTTATTGTCAACATCTGCTCCAAGGCTTGTTTTTGCAGGCAGTTTTGCCAGCAGTTTAGAACATAAGGCAGGATTTGTTAATGCCAATTCTTCATAATCCTTCCTTTCTTCAGCAGTTATCTGCATTGCCAGTTGTGCGGCATCCAGCATAGCTTTTGCATTGTCTTTTGCCTGCGCCTCAACCTGTAGTTTTAAGGCATCGTATTCACCTTTAATCCTTTTGGTATCAGCAGCCAGTTTTTCAATAGCGGCATTTACATCATTTACATTGTCTGCATTTTGCAGGCCCAAAGCCACCAGCGTGGCAGCGGATAATATCAGTTTGTCCATATTGTTTGTTGTGATTTTTGTTGTTGAAAGAGACAGTGCCGATAGTTCAAGCTTCAACTGGTCTTCTGTAAGCAATTCGCCCGTTTCAGCAGCATAAAGCCTTAAAGCGTTTGCGTTGGATGGAACAGCAACTATACTTGCTTCGTATAGTTCACATTCTGTTAGTTGCCAACTGCCATCAGGCTGTTGTTTCATCTTGTCACGGTTAAAGGTTACGCCCATGCTGGCACCCTTTATAAAGCCACGGTCTACTTTGCCCTTTATGGCTTTTGCCTTTTCATCTTCTGTATCAAATTCATCATCTGCAACCAGTTGTCCTTTGTCGTTAACGGTAATGTTTGTCCACCTTCCCAACACAGCACTGGTGCTGTTGTAATGCTGGTCAAGCATTACGGGATTAGCCTTAAATCTCTTAAGAATAATCCCGCCTGTAGGGATGCTGAACCCGTAGCTGTTTTTTACATTTTGATCGTTTAAAATGAATGTTGGCATCTGTGTTTGATTGCTAATAGGACACAAAAATGTGCTGCCAAAACAGGCTCTTCAAATAGTTGTAGCATCCTTCAACAGTTATTTTAAAAGGGCATAAGCGATGGTGATTTTTGCCCTATGGCAAAAGAAAAAGCACGGGCTGTAACAATTACATCACCAGCTAAAAAGACAAAAAAGGCAGGTGGCAGGCCAACGAAACAAGGCAGCCAGGGCAATCGTGAATATGGCTTTATGCTTTTTATGCAAAGGGTATTGCAAAATGAGATTGCAGAACGCTGCGGGGTAAGTATCCAAACAATTTCAGACTGGAAAAAAGCAGATAACTGGGAGGCAAAACGTGCATCCAAAACGATAAGCATGGATACGCTTGTGAACAAAGCACTTGCAAAGATTAACCTGATGCTTGATAAAGAAGATTTTAAAGCAGACGAATTTGCTAAAGCTGTTGCACAGCTTAAAACGCTTAAGGTTCGCAACACTGTAGATGATGAAGTAATGTGTTTTATGGACTTCCAAAACTTTATGCTGGAACGCAGGCACACCGATGGCCTCACAGAAGATTTTATTAAACAGGTGGTAAGGGTGCAGGACACCTATGTACAGTACAGGTTAGGCAATTAAACCAAAACAACATGCAGTTAAAAAAAATATCAAAAGAACTATTTCAACGCTGGACGGACAGGATAATATGGATAGCAGCATCCGCATTCTTTTCTTCTGATAGTGAAAACGTAAAGGCGGCACGAATAAGGCGTGCAAGAAGCGATTATAACTTTTTTGTAAAGGAATACTTCCCACATCTGGCAACAAAGCCCACCGCTAAGTTTCAGATAAAGGCCGCTGTATTAATAAAGCTAACAAAGTGCATCCGTGCATTACTGGAATGGGCAAGGGGCCATGCAAAAAGCAGCCATGCAAGCCTGTTGATACCGTTATGGTTATTGCTACAGGAAACACCACAGCTATACTTCATGGTATTGGTAAGTAAAAGCCAGGATGCAGCCATAAGGTTACTAAGCGATTTGCAGGCAGAATTGCAATACAACGAAAGGCTGATAAATGACTTTGGCAAACAAGTGCTTGATGGCAGTTGGACGGAAGGGGAATTTAATACAACAGGCGGTGCAAAGTTTATGGCATTGGGCCGTGGACAAAGCCCCAGAGGTTTAAAGAACAGGGGGGAGACGGCCTGACTACATTGTTATTGATGATATAGATGATGACGAACTGGTAAGAAACCCACGCCGCGTGGGCGAAGTACTTGAATGGATACTAACCGCCTTGTTTGGGGCAATGGAAGGAGGCAGGGGCCGATTTATCATGGTTGGCAACCGCATAGCAAAAGACAGTGTTTTAAGCCGCTTTGCAAAGCTGGAAGGCATAGAACATACCATAGTAAACATGCTGGATAAGAACGGGAAACCATCATGGAATGAGAACTATACTATAGAAGAAGTTGATGCAATTAAAAAACTTATAGGGAGTAGGCGTTTCCAAAAGGAATACATGAACAATCCCATTGAAGAGGGTACAGTATTCAGAACGAAGGATATACGGTTTGGCAAAATGTTAGACCTGAAGCTTTACCGCACATTGGTGTGCTATACCGACCCTTCATTTAAAGACAGCAATACCGCAGATTATAAAGCAACAATGCTGCTGGGCAAAACCACAACAGGCGAATACCATTTAATAAAAGCTTTTGCAGACCAAACCAGTGTAACCAATATGGTAAGCTGGCACTATGAAATACATGCTTATGTAAATGGTAGAGTGCCTGTGCTGTATTATATGGAAAGCAACTTCCTGCAAGAACTGCTGCTACAGGAATTTAAAGAATGGGGGCGCAGTTTAGGCCACCATATACCTGTACGTGGTGATGCCCGTAAGAAGCCCGACAAATTTGCACGCATTGAAGCCATGCAGCCAATTTTTGAACGCAGTTTAATGGTATTTAACGAGGCAGAAAAAAACAGTCCTGGCATGGTAAAACTGGTTGAACAGCTTTTGATGTTTGAGAAGGGCGCAAAGGCTCATGATGATGCACCCGATGCTTTGGAAGGTGCCGTTTTCCTTCTTACACAACGTAATAAAACAAGTACGGCAACTTATGCTTTTGGCAAACGTGAAGACCGCCGTTATTAACCCCGCAATTCAATCACCATGTTTATAGAAATAGAAGAATTAAAGACCGTGGTTTATGCCTACCAGGTGGAACAGATAACGGAGGCTGATGATGATATTATCGTAATGGCTTTAACTGCTGCCATTGATGAAGCCAAAAGTTATATAAAAGGCAATAACAAAAGAGAGTGGAAAGATGGCAGGCCGTTATATGATGCAAACGCTGTGTTTAATGCTACAGGCACAAGCCGCAATGGCCTGCTTATGGAAATGGTCAAAAACATTGCCATTTGGTACGTGATACGACTGTGCAATGTTGACATGATGTTTGAGCATGTAAAGGACAGGTACGACAGGGCTATATCATGGCTTAAACAATTAAACAGGGGGGAGATAACACTGGACTTGCCTTTACTACCTGTAACCACAATTGATGAAACCAATGCTGTGCAACCTTTTCGCTACGGTAGCCGTGCAAAATTCAACCACGAATAATATTTACCAATGAATATTAAAACTTTATTTGGCAAGAAAGAGAAGCCAACTCCACCCCCTGAAGAATTAAAAACACTTGCCAATATGGGCAAGGAAACAGGCGCAGGTAAACGCATTTTGGAGTACACTCAAAAAGCAGTAAGCATAATAAGGCAGGATATAAAGACATACAAAGATTCACGCTCATTGGCTCAATCGGAAGAGCCTAAAAATTATGGAATACAACTTCTGTATATTGATATTCTGCTGGATGCGTTGCTTACGTCACAGATTGAGAACAGAAAGAACCAGGTTTTCAGTATTGACTTTAAGCTTAAGAACAAAAGCAAAGAAGAAGATGCAGAACAAACTTTGTTATTAAAAAAACTACCCTCTTTCCGAAAGTTGATACACGCTGTATTGGATAGCAAATACAACGGTTATACGCTTGTAGAACTTATTTTAATAAAGCTGGATGATGGCACACTGGATGTTGACGTTAAAATAATACCACGAACCAATGTGGTACCACAAACGGGCCTGTTTTATCCAGATTACAGCGAAGATAAAAACATCAAGTACCGTGAACTTAAAGAATACGGCACATGGATACTGGAGTTTAACACTGGAGATTTGGGCTTACTAAACAAAGCCGTTCCACACGTCCTGTTCAAACGTTTTGCCCAAAGCTGCTGGAGTGAGCTTTGCGAAATATGCGGGATACCACCACGGTATATAAAAACCAATACCCAAGACCCTGCCATGCTGAAACGTGCGGAAAGCATGATGACAGATTTAGGCGCAGCCCCATGGTTCATTATTGATGAAAGCGAAAGCTTTGAGTTTGCAAAAACAGATGGCAACAAAGGTGAAGTTTACCAAAGCCTTATCGCCCTGTGCAACAATGAAATAAGCTTGCTTACAAGCGGTGCCATTATTGGGCAAGACACAAAAAACGGCAACAGGAGCAAAGAAGAAAGCAGCCAGAATGTTCTTTGGGAACTTGTAAAAAGTGACATGGCAATGTTTGAAGAGGCTTTTACAACAATCATCCTGCCTGCATATCTAAAATTGGGCATTTTAAAAGGTGATCTAACTGGCGAATTTGAACCAGCACCCGATTTGGAAAGCCTTTGGAAATACACTGAAGGGGCATTGCAAAACGGCTATGTTGTAGAAACAGAATGGTTTAAAAATACGTTTGGTGTTATGATTACAGGGGAAAGAAAAGAAACAACACCAAAAGACAGCAAACAAACACTTTCAATAGAGGCCGTTTTTGACTAATGGTAATAGATAAAGCATTTACACTTAAACCAACAAAGGCATTTAAAAATGCTGCCATTTTGCAGGTAACCAGCAAAATGCACCTCCACATGCACACACTTTACCAATGTGGTTGCGGCTGTGCAAAGGTTGAGTTGGCACCAGATAGCAACAGGTTCAACAATGTAAACAAAGCTTTTGATAAGGCCATTGAGGCAATACATATAAATGGCGGCTTTCAGGCAAAAGACCTGAATTTAAAAGAGGTTAAAAGGCTTACAAAAGAAACTTTCAGTGCGCTTAAAAATGCAGTTGATACAGGTATAACGCATGTTGTGCCGCCTGCCATGCGTTCGGCATTGCAAACAAATGTTTTCTTCTTCAGTGGCCTTAAAACTTATGTAAGTCTTAAAGAAGCCAGTACTTTATTGTTGGATGGCAAAGGCAGTATAAAACCATTGTACCAGTTTAAACAAGATGCGCTTGCCATCAACAGCAAATACAACATAAACTATTTAGAAGCTGAACACGGCTTTGCAGTGCGCTCCGCACAAATGGCGGCTAAGTGGTTACAGTTTCAAAAAGATGGTGACAGGTACGATTTACAATACAGAACTGCGAACGATGATAAAGTGCGGCCTGCACACAGGGCGTTACACAACATCACTTTGCCAATAACAGACCCGTTTTGGTTAAGCTATTGGGCTCCGTTGGGTTGGCGTTGCAGGTGCAATATTGTGCAGGTTCGTAAGGGTAAATATGAGGTAACAGATAGTGCCACGGCAATGGCATTGGGGGAAACTGCTACTACGATAATTGGCGCAGACGGTAAAAACAAAGCTGAAATATTCAGGGGCAATTCAGGCGCGCAGGAAAGGATATTTCCTGAAAACCACCCTTATGCAAAACTTACCCCAAAGGCAGCAAAAGAGATAATAGAACAACAGGCGCAGGAGGGGCAATATGTGGATGTTTCTAAAATTATTAAAAAGGAGGAGGTAACGGACAAAGATGTAAAAGAGATACTTTTTCAGTACGCTGATAAATTCCCAGAAGATTTCAGGAAAGGTTTAGATAAGGTTTCATTTAAACAGGCATCTTATTTAATGCAGCATTCAATGACTTACAGGCCATCTACAGGCGAGTGGATTAGCGGGTCAACACTTAATATAAGTACTAAGGCATCAGGCAGTTTTAATGCTTCCATTGAGTTGAAGGGAGCGTTTAAAGCAATTAAGGATAAGAAGGATTTAAGCTTTAACCAGGAATATGCAATTGAAGCTATGTGGCATGAGATATTGCACGCTAAAACACAAAGCAAACCACAAACTCTTACCCCCAAACAAACGGAGGCAATGGAAACCATCAACCAGTTTTGTGCAAGGAATACCTATGATGCCTTTCTTAACAGGTTAGGCGGTAAAGCAACACACAAGGAAAAGATACTGGAGGAAGGTATCGGTTATAAAAGATGGGTTTCAGAGTTCAGGAAAAGACTAAGGGAAAAAGGGGTAAGTGATGATGATGCAGTACAGCATTTTATGCCTGAACTATTGAAGGATTATAAAACGTTGAAAGTGAAGATGGAGGAATATCTTAAGAAAGATTAAACTGCAACCAGTTCATAATCTTGCCCCAAAAGGTATTCTGCATGTAATTCAGGAATTTTTGTCCATGCATCATTTGCCTTTGTTTCATCTTTCCTGTAGGTAAAAAGCAAGGCAATATCAAAAATGGCCCATTCTGGTTTAATATTTTTCAAGTACCATTCTTTAGATGGTGATGTAACCCTTTCACCCAGGCGAAAGCGCATGGTCAAATAGTCAAATGCAATTTCCTGCACTTCCAATTGTGTGGGCGAAAAATCAAAAATGGTTTCCATCATAACAAATGTATAAAATATTTACGGTAAATGAATTTTGACACTTTTTTGCAAAATATACTTTCTGACTTAAAAGTTGAATTAACGGAGGAGTTCGATAAGAATTTTGAAAGAAAGGCATTTTTTGATAAACCGTGGCCTGCCAATAAATACCCTAACAACAAGGGTAGTATGATGATGCGCAGCGGTGATCTTAGGGCGGGTTATAGCAGTGATGTTTCAGGAACATCTTTACAATTTACCAATAGCCAGCCATACGCAGCAATACATAATGAAGGAGGGGAACTGACAGTAACCCAGAAGATGAAAAAATATTTTTGGGCCATGTACTTTAAAGCTGGTGGCAAAACAAGCCCGACCAAAGAAACGGAGTACTGGAAAAGCCTTGCGTTAATGAAAACAGGCAGCAAAATAAAGATACCACAAAGGCAGGTCATAGGCCATCACCCACAGGTGGATGCACTTATAAAAAATGTTGTTGACATCAACGTTCAGGACTTTGCCAATGAAATAGCAAAAGCACTTAAACAATAACAATATGGAAATTATATTACAAGGTGTGCAGGCCCGTTTAAACAGCAAAGTGCCTGAACTAAAATATATAGATGAAGATTGGGGGCAATTGGATTATTACTATCCTAACCCACCTGTTAAATGGCCTTGTTCCTTAATTGATGCCACTGCTGCAACATGGAGCAATGCTGGCAACTTGCAGCAGTTGGGATTGGTGCAGGTTAAAATAAGGGTAGCTGATATGAAGCTTACAAATTCAAGTGCAAAAGCACCAAGTGGACAAAAAACAGTTTCTTTTTCATTCTTTGTGTTATTGCGCAATATTTACAAGGCGTTACATGGGTGGAGCGGGGATGAAAGCTATACAGCACTGATAAGAACAGCAACCAACAGGGTTAAAAGGGAGGATGGTGTAAGAATTTACGAGGTAACTTTTACTACTAATTTTACTGATAACAGTGCAGTGGAGCAATTGGAAACTTCCCCAAAACCGACCCTTCGTTTTAATGTGTCAAAGCTTTAATTGAACATTGCTATTTGTGGTGTTGGGGGTATCTGGCTAACCTTCATGTTCTTAATGCGCATCCATTGGCTGTAAGAAATGTAAATGCCTTTTTTGGGGAATTCTGTTCTTATTATCCTTGTGTCGGGGGTGTCTGCATCTTTAGATGATGCGTAAATATCAATTATGTAGCGAACGTGTTTAAGGTAGTTTTTTCTATTATATGCCATGATAGGTATGCAAGATAAAAAACAAGCCCCGCTAATATCTTTAGCGGGGCTTGTTAAGTTTCAACATGCAAATGTTAATTCACCTTAAATTGATAGTAACCATAATCACCTTGATAAAGAAATGCTGTTTGCGAGGCACTGTTTTTTTCTTTAAAAATTACCTTATCCTGATCGCCTTTTATTGTAGCAATATCAGCCTTTACATCAACGAAGTTTTTCCAAAATGGGTAAATGTCTAATAGACTAATATGCGGTATCCCTTTAAAAAAATAACGGGGAACTTCACCTATGTATATCATTTGAAAGCCAATATCTACATATTCAGGTTTTGCAGTGCCTTTTGTACTGTCAATTATAAACCGATACATATGTCCATCCCCATTTTTAACAGCTTCGTTAGTTACTTTGTAAAAGCTAAACTTATGCTTTGCCATTCCTGTAATTGTCTTAGCCATTAACAAGGCACTGTCTTTACTTAATCCATCAAACCAAACGTTTTGAGACCATCCAAAAACAGGTATGAGCAACAATAAAAAGGTAATTTTTTTCATACTTAAAGTGTTTTTACAATTATTCAAATACATTTTCTTCTAAAACTTCCCATTTATCCCAATCGTATGTGTCTTCAGGCCATTTTAGTTTTACCGTATATTTTGAGCGTAATAAGGCACCAAAGCCATTTTGAGAATCAACAACACCCTCTACAGTAATAATTTTTTGTTCTTTAATGGCATAGAATTTTTGAAATTCAGTTGGGAAAACTGCCGAACCAGGCGATTTTAAATGTTTTTTCACAACCTTTTCAGCCACTCGCTGGGCATTCATTGTAATAGATGTATCACTATTGCTACAGCCAGCGAGAATTACTGCTAATATTAAGATAAGGGCAAGTAGTTTCTTCATATTTAAAGTTGGTTTAAAGCCTATTTAATTGTTCCACATTTCTGCATTAAGATAAGTTTCGCAATACTTTTTTTCTACTCCTGGTGGAATGTTATTTATATAAATGCTGTAGTAAAAATATGCTTTGCGTTGATTATCTGTGTTAAATTTATTCCATTTGGCAAGGCTTTTCTTTTTACTGCTTCTTGCACTATCGTTGTATTTTTTCCAGAACATATCAAAAGTAATTTCTTCTACAACTTCTGTTACTTGCAGGGTCCGTGATTCCGCTTTTAATTTATCCAGTTCATTAGAAGTAAGAGGCAGATAATTAAGTATGTGCAAATGCGTATGGTAAACCATTTCGCCCAATACTTCAAATTTGGTGAGCAGCTTTTCAGAGTTAAAAGTTACCCGTACTTCACCGCTAAATTTACTGCTAACAAGACTGTAAGTTGTGTTCATGGCTGTTGCTTTTTTGTCAAATAATCTTTAACTAAATCAAGTGCTGTTACAAAGTCAAAAGTGCCTTTTCTAATAAGTGCCTTATCTTCAATTGAATGGCTACCTGCACTTACTTCAAACCCTTTAAAGTAGCTGCCCTCCTCTTTAAAAACCCAACTGTTGCGGCCTATTTCTTCATTTCTCAATGCTTCAATAACCTTAATCGGGTCAACATCTACTTTTGTTATTATTGTTCCCAGAATTTCCATAGTGTCTCAATTAAAAGTTTCAACAGCCCTTTTTATCTGCCATTCCATTGCGGGGGGCGTAACAGCATTGCCACATTGTTTTACCTGTGCTTTTGCATCGCCCAACACTATATAATCGTCATCAAAGCCCATACCTTTCTTTACTTCGTGGGCTTTTATTACACGGTAATACCATTCGTTAATATCTTCACTAACACCGCTTACCAGTGCCACCCTATCGGTAGTGGTAATAGTACCAACAGGGGCGGTTATGCAGCTATTACCATCGCTGCCACTGTTGTAATAGCTTAAGAAGCTTTTGTGCTGTTCAGGCACCATCCCATTGCTTGATAAACTTGTAAATGAATTGGAAGGGAAAACAAAAGCCATTGTTTGTCTTGTGGTTTGTGTTGGTAAAGCTTCTGTTACCAGCCTAATGTTTTGTGTGCTTTTGCTATGCTCATGTTGTATGTAAAAAGGCGTTGTAAAACTCATTTCTTTACCAACGTTTATTCGCCTTATGGTATTTGCGGAAAGTGTTTTTTTTCTGTCACCAATCTTGCGGCCTATATCACTAAAGTCTATGCAGTTTATGGCAGCGTAATAATAGGGGTTAACAACGGTTGTGCAGGTTGGGCAACAATAAACATACTGTCCACGTTTGCCATAAACGCCATATCGTTTTAATGGGTGTTTCCAGCTTTGTACCGCATTGACATCTTTTTCGCACTTCAGGCATCGTGCAGGCGGGTAATAATTTAGGTCGGGTGCTTTGTTGCCTTTTTTCCAAAAGTGTATGTACATACGGTCACGACTTTGCGGGGTAGGCCAACTGAACATACTGTTGTGATAAACGCATTTGTGTTGGTATCCTAAAGCATACATTGCTTTTAACCAGGCATCAAACATTATCCATTCCCTTGTTTCAACTACATTTTCAACAATAATATAATTGTAACTATGGTATTCTGCAAAACGTGGAACATCCCACATGGTTGCACGGCTGCGGTCTGCTGCTTCGTCAATTTCAGGTTTGTTAAACATATCGTACTGCTTTTTGGGCTTTTCCTTGCCATCTGCCTTTGTTTGCTTGGTGCAGCTTGGTGATGTAACAAGCATATCAGTACTACCATAACGGCGGGGGTCTGTGTTGCTCATATCAGCGCAATCGTGGTCTGTTTCTTTAAAATTGGCACTGTGGGTTTCTATTGCCTGCATCCAGTGGTTTAATGCCAGTTTTACTTCAACCCCTGCCTTTCTTGCCCCAAGACTGCTGCCACCTGCACCGCAAAACTGGTCGGTAAGTGTTAAGTATGAATTTTTTAAAGGCATTTTATAATTTTAATAGGTTATGTAAACTCATATCGTTCATTGTCTTTAACTATTGTGGTTTTAAATGGAAACTTCTCTTTTGGTACTTTTTGTATTTGTTCCATCAAGTTAACAGAGCCTGTAAAGAATACCCTTTTTGCCCCGTCAAACGTTATTTGTACATGCAGGCATTTGCCATTACCTTTTTCATATTTAGAGGTTTCTATACGGAACGCCTCAACTGTAATTTCCTTGTTTTGTATCCTGTCTATCTTAATCTTTTCCCCTTCAAAACTTTTTGTTTCTATCTTAATTCCAAAGTCTTTAAAGCTGTGCATCAGGTAGTAATTTTTTTAGTAGTTTTTTGGTGTTGGCATGTTTTGCCCATCCCCAATAACTTGCTATAGAGGCGGGATTTTTACGCCTTGCAAGCATTCGGGCAAAACTTTGCTTAATTGATTTTCTTAAAAGAGTATGAGTGTGGTAAAAGCGGTAGCCTACAAAGTCAATACTACGGGCTGCAACAGGAAATACCTGGTAGTTTTCTTTTACCGTTAGTTTTAAATGGGTTGTCAGGTAGGTTTTAATTTCTGCAAGGATTGTATGCAAGTACGCTTTGCTGCTGTGCAGTATCACAATATCATCGGCATAACGGAAGTAATATTTTACCGCCTTATCTTCCTTTATCCAATGGTCAAAATAGGTAAGGTAAAAGTTTGCCAGGTACTGGCTAAGGTAGTTGCCAATTGGCAGGCCATCGGCACTATCAATTATTTCATCCAGCAGCCACAACAGGTTTACATCTTTAATTTTCCTGCGAAGCAGTTTCTTTAAAATGGCATGGTCAACATTGGGGTAAAACTTCTTTACATCCAGCTTTAAGCAGTAGGTGGTAGCGGCTTCATCCTGCAATGCTTTTTTTACTGCATTGGCGGCTGCATGTATGCCTTTGCCTTTAATGCAACTGTAAGTATCATTTGTAAAGCAGGCCATAAAAACAGGCTCTAAAACATTCATTACGGCGTGGTGTGTTATCCTGTCAGGAAAGTAAGGCAGGCGAAAAACCTCCCGTTCTTTTGGCTCAAACACTTTAAATGTGCTGTAAGGCGATGTTTTGTAAGTGCGGTTTAAAAGCATATTATGCAGCTTTAAAATATTGGCCTCTTTACTTTTGTTGTGAAGCATTACGCCGTACTGTTTGCTTTTACCCTGCTGCGCTTTAGCATCTGCCATTTCTAAATTTTCAATGCTGCAAACCTGCTGGTATAAGTTGTTTAACCTTTTCATTGCCTTTGCTTTTAAAACCCCTGTTTTCAACAAAAACAGGATACTAAGGGGCTTTATCATAAAATAGTTTTTTGCCGTGCTGGCAGGGTTTGTACTGCTGTAAAAAATAGCATAGGTGAACGCTGACATTCGTATTCGTATTCCAGTTATCGACATTGTTCAGCGAGAGACTGAAGCCTGAACAGGGAGCAGCCAATGCAGTACACAACCTTTTAATTTATTTCTGATACGGTAGGTACAAATCCTCCCACAGCTTCTTTAAATCAGGATGCGTTGCAGCATACCTTGCTGTTGCTGAATTTTTGAAAGCAAAGCGAACGCCGACAGCCGTATGCGTAGTCCAGCGATCGACACAGTACAGCGAGAGACAGAAGCCCGATTTGCGTTTATTATCTGCTAATACTTTCCACCATATTTCCCATTTGTCCTGGTCGGTATCGGTATAATCTGCCTCCCAGTCATCATTTAAAAATTCTACAACTACAGATAAAATATACTGTGCATGTTGCGGCTTACGGTACCGTTCAGGTATCATAGAAACATCAGGTAAGGCTTTGGGGTCTAACCCTTTAGCTTTAAAGGCATCCTGCCATTTTTTAAACTTCTTTTCCATTGTTTTTTGTTATTTTTTGTAATTGAGTAATGAATTAGCCTATCTGCATTTTTGCATAAACGCCTGTGAATTTTTTAAAGGCATCCCTTGCATGTGCATCTTCTTTAAAGCAAAGGCGAACGCCGACACACGTATCCGTATACCAGTTAACGACACAGGTCAGCGAGAGACCGAAGCCCGAACTTTCGTCTATCCTTGCCCAAGGGAAGTATTTGCGCTGGTTGGTGTTTTTGCCATCTAACACAACACCTTCATTATACGCTTTGGCGATAATTTTCCATTGCCTGTAAGCCAGTTCGTCCTCTGTTTCACCTTCGCGCAATTCCATTTCTTCTGCATCAGTGCCAGTTATGTCCAGCACATCCTCAAAGCTGTTAATACGGTCGGTAATTTTTTGGCTTAGTGCCAGTTCGCCAAACAGGTTTACCAATAGTGCTTTGCCTTTTTCATCAGCTTTATTGTAAGCTGTGATGGCGTTTGTTTTTTGAATCTGTAATGTTTCCATGGTTTGATTTATTGTTTAAAATGAAAGTTTTAATTGATGTTTCCCTTTCCAGCCTTTACCATATTTGCGGTTGTCTATATGTTGTTTTATATCGTGCCATAAGTGGCACCGTTGGCATAAGGCAGCGAGGTTGTAAAACCTGTTGTTTGTTTTGTCGTGGTCAATATGTGCCACGGTTAAACAAACCTTACTGCCTGTTTTTGGATGTGCTTTATAGTTTTCAGCCCCACACCATTCACAATGGTTTTTAGCCCGTACAAAGCGTATCAATCTGCTGATTAAAGACCACTTTGGATGATATTCTTTGTAATCAATTGGCATTAGACACTGCTTTTCTTATTGCTGTTTGCCTGCTTTTTTTAACATTTTCTGCTACCTGTATCAACACGTATAGTTCACCATTGGTATAATTATTAAACGGCTTTTTTACGCCTCTTACACCTTGCTTTTCGGCCCATGCAATTGCATCTTCCGTTGTATCGCCAATGCTTTTGAATATTGCAATGATTGATTTTCGCATACTGTCGCCTTTGTCTTTTACAACAATTTTGGGCTTACCTGCTAAAGTGTTTAACCTGCGTACCAGTTCCTGCAATTCCTGTATGGTTAGATCAGTAAGCTTTACTGTACGCCCATCTGTAAAATCCTTAACAGTATCTTCTTTACTATTGGTGTTGCCCTTTTTTACAGTTGTATTGTAAGCGGCGTAAAAGGATGCGTATTTGTTTGCCATTATTTCCAATAATTTATATGTCCTGCAAATGGGAGGTCGTGGTTTTCTGCAAACCAGTTGAACATTTTAACGAAGCAGAAAACTGTATTTTTTTCGTAGCCTTTGTTTTCGTTCCTGAAGCCATCGGCCCATGCCAGCTTATCTTTTTCATCATCGTTTAAAAATCGGTGAATGAATGATGGAAAGTTTTTCAGCTCTTTAGCATTAGCAAGAACTATTGCCAAATCTTCCGCTTCATCTTTATTAAGTATTGCATCAATTAGGCAAACCCTTTCGTCTTGTAAAATGAGAATGGTTTTTACATCTGTACAAGCTGGTGCTGGTATAATGCGTAAGGCGGGTTTTATGCGGCGCAGGCCACTGAACAAGTGCATCAATGCGCCAATCTTTTGCGGGTGTTTTCTTATCCCTCTAATGGTATGTGTTTTTGTGCCATCCTGTATAAATGGTACAAATCGCTCCTGAAAATTGTAACTGCCCATGATAGATATTTTTAAAAGGTTTATGGTTTAAATTTTATAAAATGCTGCCTGTAGAAACAGGCGGCATTAACACACCATCAAAAAAACTTATGCGGTTGCTAATTCTTCTTTTTTAACATCCACATAAAACTTTTCGTCTTGCCCAACCCACACAAATGCTTCCTCTTTCAACTGGTTTAATACTGCCTCGTTCTTTTCGGCTAAAATTGCCTCCTTGTTTACTTCTTCTGTAGTGCGTATAAAGCCGCTAAACACATTGTTCTTTTTCATCAGTGACAGGATACCCTCCCAGTCAAAGCCTTTTTTCTTTTCAACTTTAGGGTTGCCAATCCTGAAACCAATTGTTGTATGCAGCAGTTCCAAACTTTTCTTTTTACCCCAACTTGTTTGCTGCTCTTTTGCAAACGCTTCCAGTATATCCATTGGTTCGGAAAGCATTTCCTGCAATGCTGTTACGTCTTCAGCATATTTTGTTTTTATTGCGTTTATCTCTTTGTTCATTTTCGCCTCTATGCTGTCAAGCTTATTCTGGTTAACTGCGAAGCTTTCACTTGCTGCCTGTGCTTGTTCCAGCGTTACGTTGCTGATAACTTTTTTTGATGTTCTTTTTTTAGTTGCTGCCATTGTTGTTATTGTTTGGATTGATTAATTTTTTTTGCTGAAGGATAGTTGTTTTGCTTGCCTGTGTTTGTAAAAAGCATCCTGAATTTTGGCATGATCTTAATTTGAATAAAGGCAGCAAGCCAGCCTATAATAAAGTAGATGATGCACATACCCGCGTTTTGCATTGTTACCCTGTTTTTTTGTTTAAAGTGTTTGAGATACCTAATAACTGCACTGTAAAATCATCGCCTTTGTTGGCTGATTTTGAAAAGAAGTTTAAGTAAGCCAACTGTATGGCTATGCTTTGCGAAGCAGAAACGGTAATTTTATAAATGGGCTTTATGGTTGTTGTTTTACTTCTTAGTTCTGTGGCTATTTCGTTTAGCACACACACTATAAGCTTTTCGTCATCTTCAAGGCCATCGCTCAACAACAGGTAATCAACCATAGCTATAAAACCTTTACAGAAATCCCGTTTCCACTTTAGCTTGAAGCTTATTTTTTCAATGTCCATCTTATCCAAAATCAAGTTTGTAAAACCTACTTAGCTTATCTTTCTCTATATGGTAGTTGTGCAGCCTGTTGCTTACCATTAACTGCCTGTCATGTTCTAAAAAGGCTGTAATCCACCATGCCCAAAAACCATATTCTACGTTCTGCAAAATCAGGTTGCCCACATCCCTGTCATGTTCCTGCATTTCAACGCACTGGCAACCCATTTCAAACATTAAAGCAGTCCATTCATCTTTGCTCATGCCTGTAGCTGCAAGTACTTTCGTTAGGGTATCATTGGCAACACTGCACTGCTGTTGTGTTTTACTGTTTGGTTTTATGTATGTTGCTCGCATGGTTGTATTAATTGGGTTATTGCGTTATTGCATCTGTTATAGAAATCCATCATTTTCTCATTTTTACTGTCCATAAGGTCTTTGAATACATTGCATGAATTAATAATGGTAGAATGGTGTTTATCCATGAAGTATTCGCCTATTTGTTTAAGGGTGGCCCCTTCCACATATTCATGAACCAGGTAAACAGCTAAATGCCTTGCCAACACTGCATCACCTTTTTTCCCTTTCAAAAGGTCTGTTATTGTAATGTGCAGAACATCACTAACAAGTTTAACAAGTGCATCAATCTGGTAATTTGTATATTCAACTTCAACCGTAATAAACTCTCCAAATTCCTTGTTCATTTCTTCTTTGAACTTTTCAATACGGTTGAGTATTTTAGCTGTTAATGGCAGCATCTTTATTATGTTATCGCTTTTCATTTTATAAGTTCATTTGTACGGTTAACAATCCACAGTTCTACGTTTTCATTTTCAAGTACGGCACGTAACGGCCTTTCAAATTTTGGTTGCTTAAATAGCTGTTGGCCCTGTGTGGCAATAGCTTCATTAAAAGCATCAAATGCACTGCTGTAATCGGGGAAGTGGTCAAACCTGCAATCGTTTATTTCTTCATCCTTTGCAAGCTTTACTACTATGTACATTTTTTCAATCATGGTTATATTTTTAAAAGTTTATTATTCTGGTTGCCCCCAATAAAGGGCGGCTTTGTTCTCGTCAATTACTATTTTTCCACCGCTGCACCTGCCGCTTATATGTGCTGTTAAGCCCTCAACACGGCATATCACTTTTGCAAGCTTTCGGCACATCTTTGCGGCTGCGGTGTAGGGTTCCCCCTTTTCTTCGTGGGCCACAAACACAAAAAGCTTATCACTGTGTTTTCTAAGTAACTGGTTTAATACCCCTCCCTTTAGTTCATCTGCATACGATGTGCAGTTATCAAGAAATATTATTTTGGGGGCTTTCTTGCTGTTCAGTTTTTCTTCCAGTTCTACCAATGGCAGGTATTCCAAAAAATTTAACTGCTTTGTTGTAACCTGTACCCTTGCACGTTTGCAGGCATCCACAAAGCCTTTCCCTAATCCTTCCTCCGCACTTACATAATAAACACGTTCAAATGTTGCCAGGTATTCAGCCAGCTTTATACTGAACCATGTTTTGCCGTTTTTTTCTGCGCCATACACCAGCCAGCAGCCGTTCCTTTCGGGGTTGTCCATTGCCTTTTGCCAGATGCCTGTAAAAGGGAATGTTTTAAACTTCTTTTCATAGATATTGCTAACACTTAAAGCTCTCATTTTTCAGGGGTTGGGGGTCGTTATTCTCACTTGTTCAAAATCAGCAGGCTTTCAGCCCTGCGTAAACCGCCTATATGGCCCGTATCATCGTTGGTAAGGCACTGCTTTACTATCTTGTCAAGGTTTGCCTTGTTGGTCATGTTCACGTTCAGAACATCTTTTATCAGCTTCTGGTAAAACTCAATTTTCTGGTGCCTTTCAGAAGGTACTATAGTGCTGAATTTTTCGCTGTAACGGCTGAATATTTCAGCATAACCAACCTTTTTGTTACTTATGCCACGTTCAATCTTTGCCCTTAAACCATCTGCACCAATCAGGTACCAGCCACAGGCGTTGGGTGTACCGTTCCATAGTTCTTTTAATTCAAGAAAGGCGGTATATTCAAGGTCCCCCGCTTCATCAACCATTACAATGGGGTTGGGCAACATTTTAAGTGCATACTTTATGTTGGCCTTTACACGTATATACTTGTCCTTATCATCAACACCAATAGTTTTTGCAATAAGGCGTATAAATGCCTGTTTGGTTTTGGCCTGGCTTGCATCCACATAAAAGCAGTTCTTTAAAGTACGTGACAGGTATTTTGCACTGGCTGTTTTTCCAATACCGCAATCATCAACACACATCATCCCTTTTGCATTGTCTTTACAAAACAGCACATCGGTTTCAATGGCGGTAAACACATCGGTTTTTGCAAATACCCATTTGCGTTCTGTGATATTTACATCAAGCTCACGGCCCAGGTTAAGCCACTGCGCTTCACGTAGTAAGCCATCAAAGCTTTCATTGTTTTTAATGCGGCTAAAAACACTACTGTTTATATCCCATTGCTTTGCAAACTGCTGGTCTGTGCCATCAAAGTTTTTGCGCTGTTCAAGCAGCTTCGCAACTATGGCCTGTTTCTGTGGTGTGGTTATCTGTATCATATTAAAAGCGGTCTTTTAATGCCTTAACAAATCCTGTTCTTGGCATGGTTACATAATCGTGTTCGTCTGGTATTTCTGGCAATGCTTCTGTTTCGCCACTGTCCACAGGGGTTATTTTTAAACCTGGCATTACGAACTTGTTGTTAAGTGTTTTTGGCCTGTTGTCAATCACAAGTACGTTTTCAATACCTGCGGCTTTCCTGCGCATGTAAGCTTCAATGGTGGCTACATAAGCACTCATTATTGCCCTGTTTGTTTCATCCTGTTCTGTGCGTTCAATAGTTGCACGGTTGTAAGTAGGTTTTGGCAATGCTTCGCATATACATTTATCGCCCATGAAGATGATAGCCTTAAGAACACCGCCCTTATTGTCATCAAGCCAATAGGCATCTATATTGCGGCCCTCAACCTGTTTCATCAGGTGTATAAGATTATCGCCTAAGTATATTTCGTTGTCATCACCTAAAAGAAATTCACGGCCCTGTAGTTTTATTATACCAGCATTGCAGCTTGTTTGTGTTTGGTAGCCCAACCACGGCAAAAAGGCTTTCCAGTTGGTTGGTTTTAATTCAGGATGCTGCATTTCGCAGAATACTTCCCAGCGGGTTTTATCTTTATGAACGCTGTGGGGCATATTGTTCCATGTTTGTATGTCCATCAAACAGCCCTCAATTATTTGGTTGTATGGAACCATTGGCACAGGTTCATTACCTTTCTGGTTGCTTTCACTTAAGGCAAAGGGCCTTGCCAACCACCCACTGCGTTCTTTCTCTAACTGGTAACGGAGTGGTTTATAATATGCTTCAATTCTTTTACCACGGGCATTATTTGCTTCAATACGCACATTTCTGAACATGGCACCATTGCGCAGGAAAGTGTTTGAAAAACTGCTATTTAAACTGCTTTCACATTCCAATTCAGCAGGCAGGCAAAAACCCCATTCAGTATAATTGCGAACCATCTGCCTGTAAAAGTCAATGATGATACCATCTTTTGTTTTCCCGTACACCCAGCAGGTAAATGCTTCACTGGCAAGATCAATCGCATTGTAAAACCATGCACGTTGACTTTTTGCATATTCAAATGGCGGTTGCCTGTCATCTATACTAATAATGCTGCCTGCATAAGTTGGCATGTTAAGGCTGTGGTAAGGCTTAAACTGTTGCATCAGCTTTTGGCGGTCACCACTGCGCTTGCTGTAGCTACCAATACGTTTCTCCCAATTACCCAGGTAGTTGATAATTGTATTATCGCTCAATGGCGTAAAGCCTTTGGGGTCGTAAACTTCGCCCGTATCATGGCTAATTACTTCAATGTAACCAGTTAAAAAGGCTTCATATTGCCTGCTCACTTCTGTTCTGGTTGGCTTCCTGCCAGTACCTGCAAAAAGGTCGTTCAAAAGTTTAACCACTTCATCAGTAACTTTTTGGGCGTTTTGGTTGCCATGTTTTTTGCTAATTAAAGCAGCGTAGTTGTAGCTGTAATTTTCGCCTACAAACGCTTTGAAAGTCTCTTTAAACCACCTTTCAGAGCTTTGTAAAGTGTGTTGAACACTATGTTTTGCTTTAAGGCAGGGGTTAAAGCTGGCAGCATCCTTTACAATGCTGGTCATTATTCCCTTAAGGCTTCCTTTTTTTGTCCTGCGCTCATGTTCCCTTGCATCCTTTAGCCTTACACAAGCTTTTAGCACACTGGCATTTATAATATATTCCTCTTGGTGCTGTAGCTTAAGGTATTCACCTGCAATTTTGTGTTTGGCATAAAATGTTACAGCATCATCATCCAGTTTATAAAACGCTTCCAGTATATGGCTGTGTTTACGTGGGTCACCAATAGCATCTTGTATATGGGCTGGTAAACTGTCAAAACTTACAAGCAATTGACGACCATTGCCACCAGATTGTACTTTTTTAATGCCGTAAGGTTTGTTCTTATTCCTATTTATGTTCACTATCAAAACTGGAAGGCTGCTATAAAATGCGGGTACCAGTTCACTTTCTCTTACTACAAGAATATTGTTCCAAATGTGAGGCATGGTTTTAAAAATGAAGGTTTAAAATAAGTGAGGTTTAAATTTTGACCTTAGCCCAAAACCGCTTTCAACTCTTGATATTTTTTATCGTAAGCGGCCCTTATTTCTTCGCTTCTACCACCCTTACTTGTCCCTTTCAAAATAGCTCGTACATATTGATCTGTACATTTTTGGTCTTCAGAAGTCCATTTTATTGCTCTCGCTCTTATGGGGTCATAAACGCCAGTTGCATTTTTGCTTTGCTAGCTCTTATCTTTAACCATAATTTTAATTTGTTTCGTTGTTTGATAGTGCAATATTTGGTCTAAATTTTTACAAAAACAAATTTAATGGACAATATTTTGACTACCGTTAAGGATAGGGTTTTGCAATTCATTGATAATCAAGGCATTATTAAAGAAAGTTTTTTTGAAAAAACTGGAATTTCAGCGTCTAATTTTAAGGGTGCAGGAAGAAAAAGTGAGCTTGGTGGCGATAAAATTGTCAAAATTTTGTCTACTTATCAAGATTTAAACCCTGATTGGTTAATGACTGGAAAAGGGGATATGATAAGAAAACAAAACACTTCTTATTTGCAACAACGGAGGCAACAGAAACAAAATGACGACAGCTATACTGCTCCATTGATGCCTGTTTCTGCAAGAGCAGGTTATGTAAGCAGTTATGACCAAATGCAGTTTATGGATACTTTAGAAAAATATGCATTACCGCCTGGTATATCCCATTTGGGTGCTTCTTGGGCCTATTTTGAAATTGACGGGGATAGCATGGAAACAACTTTCAAATCAGGTGACACCATCTTATGCAGTTTAGTTATGCCTATGGATTGGGATAATTTGAGAAATTTTTATACTTACGTTATAGTTACAGAAAGTGAGCTATGGATTAAGCGTGTATATGTGGAATCAAACGAAGGATGGGTGTTGATCAGTGATAATGAAGCTTATAAACCCTTTAGGATTGATACTACTTTGGTTAAACAAGTTTGGGTATTTCGTCGGCATATTAAAAAGGATGCTGCAATAAACAAGAAATTCGATATTCAAAATATCCTCAAACAACTGGAGTAATATATACTTTTAAAAAAAGCAATCGTTTCTATATTGGCTGCAACCCTTTGCTATATTGAGTTTCATGTAATTTTACTAATTTGAATATTTTTCCGTAAGGGGGTGGTAATAGGCAAAAAATAATTAAACTGCAATGATTTGCTTACCTTATATGTTACCAAATCATTTACTTTTTATTCCATTTTGTTATTCCAACTGTTATTCCAACTGTTATTCCAACTGTTTTTTGTTCAATTTAACCGTAATAAAATACCCCTGTAAAAGGGGCTTAATTTTTCATTAGTAACCTTAATCTGAAATTCTACAAAACCATTGTAAATAGGCTATTTAAAGGCAACATAAAGGGCATTGGTACCGCTTTTAAACCTATTGGCTAATGCCATCTTCATTTTTAAAGTCAATTACGGTATTTTTAAAGTTTTCAGACAAATCGAATTTACATTAACAAACGGGCAAAAATCAATGAAACCCTTTACTGTCGGGCATTTTAGGGCAAATTATGGTTGTACTGTGTGGGGATGATTTGTTTTGTTGCCCTTAATTGTATACCTATTGCAATTACTAACTATAAAAACATTGGCACAAACAAATGATTGCCAGTTTGAGCTTGGAGCCAACATAGGCACATTTGTTTACCAGGGAGATCTTTCTGCACAGTTTTATGGATCGCTAAACAGGCTAAGACCAACAGTAGGTTTATATGCTATGAAGCACCTTAACCGTAATTATGGCTTGAGGGCAAACCTTTATTTTGGTAAAGTAAATGTTGATGGTGCATTAGAACAAAGCAATTCAGGTTATCAAAAGAACTTTGCTTTTACAACCCGCATTACTGAACTTTCTTTAGTGGTTGTTAGAAAATTTCAACAAACCAGCGAAGGCGATGAAAGAAGATTAGTGCCTTATGTTTTTGCTGGCGCAGGAGTTGCTTTTGTTGATATAACCAGGGATTTCAGCAGGTTTGACCAAAGCCTTTTTGATCCAGACCATTCTACACCAACTGCTATACAACAAGACCGCTTACGCAGGTTACCAAGAACATTGCTTGTTATACCAATTGGTGCAGGTATTAAATACAGAATTTCAAATGTAATTTCTGCACATGCAGAAGGCACTTACAGGTTTACTAATTCAGATTACCTGGATGGTTACAGCAAAGCCGTTAACCCCAAAAGCCTTGACAGTTATTATGGTGTAAGTGCAGGTGTAGGATTTAGTATTTTTAACAACAGGGTATCATCCTGCCCCAAAAGAGTGATATAAATGATTGTTCTATTTTCCTGTAAATACAGCATTTCTTTTTTCTAAAAAGGCACTCACACCTTCTTTCATATCGTCTGTACCAAAGCAGTTGCCAAAGGCTTTTATCTCTGCATCAAATCCATTTTGTGTTTCATCAAAAACAGCATTAGCGGCTGTAATACAGGCTGCTATTGCTTTTGGCGATTTTGAGTTGATTACTTGAAGGATGGAAATTGTTTTGTTTAAAAGTTCCCCCTGCGGTACCACATAATTTACAAGCCCGTATTGCAATGCAGTAGCAGCATCAATCATGGCCCCACTAATCATCATTTCAATAGCCCTGCCTTTGCCAATTAATTGTGTTAGCCGTTGTGTGCCACCATAACCTGGTATTAAACCAAGATTTACTTCAGGCTGGCCAAACTTTGCATTATCACTGGCTATACGAAAATGGCAACTCATAGCCAGTTCACAACCGCCGCCAAGGGCAAAACCATTAACTGCTGCAATAATTGGTTTAGGACTGTTCTCAATTCTAAAAAAAGTATCCTGCCCTGCTTTTGCCAAAGTCATTCCTTCTTGCACAGAAAGGCCAGGAAAACCACTTATATCGGCACCTGCCACAAATGCTTTACTTCCACTGCCTGTAATAATTACGCTTCTTATTTCAGTGTTGGTATATATCTCATCAAGCGCAGCGTTTAAATCTGCAAATACTTCGCTGTTTAAGGCATTCAGTTTATCGGGGCGATTAATAGTTATAGTAAAAATATTATTATCAAGCGAGGTTAAAATACTGCTGTACATACTTATTGAATTTATAAGTTGAAGATAGGTAAAACAAAAATGGCTGTTGAAAAATCAACAGCCACTTGGTTAGAATATGTGATGTCTCCAACTGCAAGGCTCAGCCTTCCCCCGAATGCTTTGCCTGAACAGTAATTTAGAGCGAACACATAAAATTTATCCAGTAGAGTACACCAAGAACATAAAATACAATCTCAAATTTCTTCATGTTCATTTTGCGTTTTCCAACGTCAATTGTCTTGTCTTCGTAGGCACCGTTTCTCATGGTTAAATATTTTTTTTTGAATGAATTGTTTTAAAATGGTTTTTCGTGGAAATTGGATAGTAAAACCTTGCAGTGAAGCAGTGGCTTTGCTGAGAGGGTATTGGTTATATATTAATAAGGCTAACTAAAATGCCTGCAGACATTACAGTGATACATACTTCTAATACAAACCTTTTTACTTCAATTTTTTTAATGGTGTGTGTCATAATCTTTTCGTTTACAACACAAAATTGTTACGCCTGGCGGCGCTGTAAAAGTTTAACTGAACGAATTGTGGCAAGAAAATAATGAAGCGTGATAAAAAACGGATGAAGCGTTGAAGACATTTTTGATAACCGCAAAAACTTGCAATTAGCGTGTAAACATTGAAATTATTTGCATCTTTTTAAATAAGTATAAAACCCCCGCAACCGCTGAAAGTGCTTTATTTATTGAATTACAGGCAATAACAGTAATTAAAAATCCTTCAATAAGCAGCAACTACACTTTAAGTATAAAATGCTACGGTTGGGCTATTTATGTTTTAAAAGAAGGTATTGCAACTACAATTTTACTTCATAAAACAATTTTAAATGACACCCCAAGCCCAAACAGCTCTTTTTAAAAAAGCTACCATTTGCCTTTACTGCGTAACCGGCCTGCTCACCTTTATGATAATTACAGAAATAGTACGCAACCATATTGGCAAAGAAAAAGAGCCACCAAAAGAAGCCTGGTATAAAATTTCTGCCGAAAACAAATAACCATACATCATATTCGCCCAAACAGTAACGGCACCAGTTTAAAAACGGTTCATTGTAAAAAATACACGGTTCAATAAATAAATCCCCCGTTTGGATGGTTAATAATCTTAGCCATCACTGTAGTTTGGTACTTTAAAGTATCAAACTCTTTTTTTAAACCAATATCTTCAGGTAACCCCCACATGACAGATAAACAATTAACCATAATTAAAAGTAGCTGGCGAATGCTGCGGCAAGTAGACCCTGTATTATTGGGCGATGTTTTTTACACACGCCTTTTTGCGCAGCTACCCTTTTTAAAAACGCTTTTTAAAGCAAAACCAGAAGAGCATTATAAAACCCTGATTGATATGATTGGGCGGATTATTGCACGTGTTAATTCGCTGGATGAACTTGCACTGGAAATGGCTGGCATGGCTCAAAATTATATTAACCCTTCTTTTAAGACAGAGCATTACAGAATTTTTAATGAAGCCTTTTTATGGACACTTGAAAAGGGACTTGGCAACGACTGGAATGATGAAGTAAAAAATGCCTGGCGTTCTTGTTTTCAAAGTGTTCAGATGCCTGACTAATAAATAAAAAAAATAAAAAAATACTGCATTATTTAATTGTTGCAGTATTTTACAACAACATTACAACATGCCTCAGCTAACCAAACGAGTAGCTTTATTTGTTACAGCCTTTATGGCTGCTGTTTGCGTTTTTAGCCAGCCACTTGAATTTAGAATAAAAAATTATGATGAGGCCACTGGTATAAGCAACAGAAAAATTTCTACGCTACTACAGGATTCAAAAGGTTTTTTGTGGATAGGCACCGCTGATGGCCTTAACCGTTTTGATGGCTATACTTTTAAGATTTTTAAAAAAACGGCTGACGATACTTTATCTATTGGCGGCAATAATATCACTGCTTTGGCAGAAGATAAATGCCATAATATCTGGATAGGTTTTGCTACTGGTGGCATTAGTTGCTATCAGCCCTATACAGGGCATTTCATCAATTATCCTTTTACAAAAAAAGACGCAGCAATTGCAGGTGAAGTAACCATGCTGCACATTGATGCTAAAGACAATGTTTGGTTTGGCATACGCAGAAAAGGGCTTATACAACTTGATAAAACCACCAAAAAATTTACAGCCTATAATATTGTTAACGAGAATGATAGCTTTTTTACCAAAGAAATGCGCAGCATTTTTAATACCGTTTATTCAGCCACAGAAATGGGTGATGGCCTTTGGTTGGCAACACATAATGGCCTGTACAAGTTTAACATTCACACACATTTACTGGAAGCGGTAAGGCAAAACCCATTACAGCATAACGTTTTTAGAAACGATCTTTTTAATGCTATTGTTAATGATAAAAAAGGTGGTATATGGTTGGGTTCATGGGCTGGTGGCCTCACTTACTTTAATACCAAAACCAAAGAATGGAAGACTTATAAATACGATAAAGAACACCTTAATTCTGAAACTAAAAACATCATTTCTTCCATACAATTTAAAAGTGCAGATGAACTGTGGGTAACCTCGCTTGATAAAGGGCTGGGGCTTTTTAACATAAAGTATCAAGTTTTTTTCTTCTTTAGCGACAACCCTTCCTTTCATCAAAATATTCCTGCCAAATTATGTTATGGTATTTTAAAAGATAAAGAAGCTGGTTTATGGGTTTGGCATAAAGGCGGTTTAACACAAATACAGCAAGGCATCAAGCAATTTCCCTTTAAACCCTTTGCTGTAGGGCATTCTGACAATGGTGAGTTTTATGAAATTACTGCCATGCGTGAGGATAGCACAAATGTATACATAGGCACTTCTTATGCAGATGGTTTTTATGTACAGGATAAAGCAACAGGCCACATGCAACGTCATTCATTTAAATATATGAATGGCGAAGAAAAATTTTTAGAAACTGCGGATATTTTATTAGACAGCAAAGGCTTGGTGTGGGTACTTACGCGTGATTACGTATATCAATACAACAAGCAAACCAGGCAACTACAATTGCCGCTGCAACCACCTGTTTATTCCACAACCAACCCCTCTAATATTTACACAAAATTTGTAGAAGATAAACAGGGGAACATATGGATTACTTCGCAACGCAATGGCGTTTTTGTTTATTCAAAAAATACCAATTCTTATACCCATTATTTTAATGATCCAAACAATAAAAATTCGCCGGCATCAAATGTTATAAAAACAGCCATGGTTGATGGAAGGGGACGTGTGTGGCTGGGAAGCAACAGGGAAGGCTTAATTATTTTTGACCCTGTACAAAAAAAATTCACCAATATAGATGTGAACAATAAAATTGGCCTTTTAAGTACAAGGGTATATAGTTTATCTGCTGGTACCAAAGGAAACATTTGGGCTGGTACAGATGTTGGCCTGCACGAATTTGATGCCAATGCTGCTATACCAAAACTTAAACACATATACACCTCGCAGGAAGGCTTACTGGGTGATATTACTTATGCCATTAAAGAAGATGCCAATGGCAATATGTGGTGTATAACCCCTGTAGCACTGTGTATGCTTGATACAAAAAAAGGTACCATAAAAGCCTATACTGCGCAAGACATTGTGATAAAAAATGACATTGGTCTTCGCCTGTTTAAAACAAAGGACAACAAAATGCGTATGCTTGCAGCAGGCGGCTATTACGAATTTGACCCATCTTCTTTTAAAGAAATAAAAAAAGACTTTGCTGTTGTTATTACTGCATTTAAAGTGCTGGATAAAGAACGCTGTTATGAAGATGAGCTTGCAAGCAATAAGACTGTAACAATTGCCGCAAAGGAAAATATTTTCTCTTTCGATTTTGCTGCAATAGAGTTTAACAGAACTGATAAAATTCAGTACGCCTACATGCTTGAAGGATTTGATAAAGACTGGATTTATGCTGGCACCAGGCGTTACGCAAACTATACCAATATACCTGGGGGTAATTATACTTTTAAAGTTAAGGCCACCAATACACTCAATGTTTGGGGCAACAGTTTTACCAGCATTCCATTGCATGTAAAAACGCCTTTTTATAAAACATTTTGGTTTGCCTTACTTTCAGTTGCTGCCACTGCTTTCATCACTTATTTTATTTACCGTTACAGGTTGATGCAACATGGTGCCATCTTAAAATTAGAAACAAAAGCGCAGGCTTTAGAAAAAGAAAAAACGCAGGTACAATACGAGAATTTAAAGCAGCATCTAAACCCGCATTTCCTGTTTAACTCGCTTACTTCTTTAAGCAGTTTAATACGCACAGATCAAAAACTAGCTATTACTTTTTTAGATGGAATGAGCAAGATTTACCGTTACATTCTGCAAAGCAAAGACAACGATACCATTGCATTGAAAGAGGAAATAAAATTCATTCAGACGTTTATACAGTTGCAGCAAACCCGCTTTCAGAAAGGGTTACAGGTGCATCTTACCATTGATGAAGAGATACTGCACAGGAAAATTGTACCTGTTACTTTACAGAATTTAATTGAGAATGCCATTAAGCATAATATTATTGATGAAGAGTCGCCACTTGTAATTGAGATATATGCAGAAGAGGAATACCTGGTGGTAAAGAACAACCTGCAAAAGAAATCGTTTGTAGATACCAGTAACAAGCAAGGCTTGCAAAGCCTGCAAAGCTTGTACAAATATTTAAGCGATAAACCAATTACCTGCGAGGAACAAGAAGGTGCGTATTATGTAAAAATTCCTTTGATTTAACAACCCATAAACCATAGTAAACAAAAGCCCAAAACATACTTAATATGAAAGCAGTTATTATAGAAGATGAAAGCCTGATAGCCAAAGAACTTTGCAATAAAATTGAAACGGTATGCAGTGATATTGCTATCATTGAAATTTTGCCCAGCCTTAAAACGGCTAAGAAATGGTTTATGGAACATGCAGAACCAGACCTTTTGTTTATGGACATACAATTAAGCGATGGCGTAAGTTTTGAACTGTTTGAACATTTTAAATTGAGCTGCCCTGTAATATTTACCACGGCTTACGATGAGTATGCCATACGTGCTTTTAAAGTTAATGGTGTTGATTATTTACTAAAGCCTGTTGATGAAGATGATCTTAAAAAAGCCATTGATAAATGCAGAAGCCTTATTGACAGTAAAAAAGGTTTGGGTGGCGATATAACACAGTTGCTGGCAAGCCTTGCAAACCCTCAGCAAACACAATACAAACAAAAATTTATAGTTAACGTTCGTAACAACTGGATTCCTGTTGATACAAAAGATATTGCCTGTTTTGTACGCGAAAACCTTAACTATTTGCACACCTTTAATGGCGAAAAATACATTCTTGATTTTACCACTTTAGAAGATGTAGAAGAATTGCTTGACCCAAAAATTTTCTACCGCGCCAACAGGCAAAGCATCATCAATGTAAATGCCATACAAAATGTTAAGCCGCATGAAAACCAAAAGTTGTCTGTGTTTTTAAAAGCCCCTGCCAAAATGGAAATTGATATCAGCAGGGAGAAGGCACCCGCTTTTAAAAAATGGTTTGACAGGTAAGACTATGCGGTCACAATTTGTGACTGCATACATCCATCATCACAGATTGTGATGATGGAAATTCCCAAAAACAGAACTGGTAAATACCTTCCCTACGCCTTTACAGAACAGAGTGTTACCATGTTAAGCGGCGTACTTAATTCAGACAAAGCAATTAATAAGCAACAAAAAGCCACTGCATGTTATAACTGCAATGGCTATCATTAAACCTTTAAAAAAATATTAGGCAACAGGTGTTACAGGTGTGGTTTCCTTATCGCCTGTGATGGTATTATTTACAATATAATCGTTGTATTTAGCCTCGTTGGTGCTAACCCAAATATCCTGACCGGTATTGGCAAGTTTCATCATCCTTTTATAAATATCATTGCCTGCTTCTACCCTTGTTTCAACGGCAATATCCCTGTCGTTAATGGCATCCAACTGGTCATCAATGGCTTCATCAAATGCATTGGTGGCAGCAATAAGATTGGTAACATTTTCAGTTGTAACACCTTCTGCCGCAAGGGCTGCCAAAAAACTGTTGGTGGTACGTGCCACCCGCTTTGCGCATTTTAAAAGTTCAGGGTCGCTCATTTCGCTAACACCCTTGGCGCCAAAGCGGCGCAGTTTGGCACTACCTTCCCCAAAAACATTTTCAGCCGCTGTTAAAATAGTTCTTACCTGCACCAGTACGGCATCGGCTTTAGCATGTTTGGTTTCAGTAAGTTCCATTTTAATGCCCTCTAGTTCTTCATCGGTAGGCAAATCGGCAAAAACATCAATGGCATCT
The DNA here is from genome assembly GCA_031424995.1 of Chitinophagales bacterium. GTDB lineage: Bacteria > Bacteroidota > Bacteroidia > Chitinophagales > Chitinophagaceae > Parasediminibacterium. The sequence continues at coordinate 69,012 of JANPIP010000024.1, forward strand.
TCCAGCGGTTTAAAAACCGCAGCTTCTGTAATGCTGCGTGCTGCAAATTCGGTGGCATCTCGCCTGGCAGTAGTTACTATGTTGTTGGCTTTTACCACAAGCGTGGCATCGTTAAATAGGTACTTGCGTACCGCAGTTTTCTTTTCCATTTTGGTGTGTTTTAATTGTTTCTCTAAAATAAAAACAATTTATTTAATACCGGCACATAAATAAAGGAAAGTGGGATTTAGATGAGGCAAATTGCCACTTAGATGCGCCAGACGTGACTTAGATGAGCCAATCGGGACATAGATGAGCGAAACGGAGGGTTAAATGAGGTAAAAGTGGGAAATTTGGGTTATTTAACAGATTGCTGAAAAGAAAGACCAACTATTCTGCTGAAACTTGCAGTTTCGCAGCACTATTGTACAGCATTGGGTATTTGATGCAGGTTGCATTAGAATTTAAACAAAGTTGCTACATTTGATAATTGGACTAAAACCAAAAAAATTATATGGAAAAACTAAAATTCATTGACCTTTTTTGCGGAATTGGTGGCTTTAGGGTCGCTATGGACGAGGCTTGTATAGAAAATGAAATCATTCCAGAATGTGTTTTTTCATCCGACATTGACAAATATTGCCAAGACAGCTACGAACTCAACTTTGGACACAGACCTGCAGGTGACATTACACAGGTTGACCCAAGATCTATTCCAGACCACGATATTTTGTATGGCGGTTTTCCTTGTCAGCCTTTCAGCATCATAGGTCAAATGAAAGGCTTTGACGATACAAGAGGAACCTTATTTTTTCATATAGCTAACATTATTAAAGAAAAAAAACCAAAAGCTTTCATCTTAGAAAATGTGAAACAACTTGTTGGACACAACGGTGGGCAGACTTTAAAGGTTATCATTAAAACTTTAAGGGATATAGGATACCACCATGTACAATACGCCGTTTTAAATGCTCTTGACTATGGACTTCCTCAAAAAAGAGAACGTGTAATAATAGTGGGACACAGAGACCCAATTATGTTTTCGTATCCTTCACCCGTTCGCCCATTTAAACCATTGAGCGAAATTTTAGAAAAGAAAGTCGACAAGAAACACATTGCGTCTGACTACATAAAAGATAAACGAAAAGAGAGCCATAAGTCAGCTTACAAACTTTCCATTTGGCATGAGAATAAGGCAGGGAATATATGTTCTTATCCTTACTCTTGCGCTTTGCGTGCGGGTGCTTCATATAATTATTTACTAGTCAATGGTGAACGTAGATTAACACCAAGGGAAATGTTTAGGTTACAGGGTTTTCCTGACACATACCAAATTATAAACAATGACACACAAGCAAGGAAACAAGCAGGGAACGCTGTTCCTGTCAACCTGGTGAAAGCTGTAATTTTAAAACTATTGCCTTATGTTGCTACCACTTTGGACATGACAAATGTTTTGAGTGAGTACGAAGTTGAATATACTAAAAGCTAAAATGGAAAGAAAATCACCCAAATTAAGAACTGTAGATAAGTCATTGCCGCCATTTCCTTTGAATCATTTTTCAAAAGAGTTCCCTTTTACACTTGGGAAAGAAATTATTTATCTTTTAGCTTCTAAAGGTAAAGCCATTCTTGAAGGTCCAGAATGGGAGGCAATTTTTGCAACCTGTATTGGTGCTGAATGGAAGCCATCCAATGTTGGACTTGATGACGTGATATTAGGAAATACAGCTTGGGGTGCAAAGACGGTGAAAGCAAAGAATCCGTCTAAGCAAAAAAAGGTCAGGTTAATATCAGGCAGAAATTCTCCAGTTTATTCTTATGGTGACACAATAGATACACATGCCGACCCAAATTTAGTAGGCAAGTCCATTTTAGAAATTTGGAACGAAAGAGTTTCCGCAATAAGAGAAAAATTTCAAAATTTGCGGACTGTGGTATTGGTAAAATCAGACGACTTAAACGAAGTTGTTGTTTTTGAATTTGATACAATTCGCTATGATCCAGAATTGTTTGTTTGGGAATGGAATGCTAATGGTAACCTTCGTGGAATTGAAAAATCTACAACCGAACATAGATTTACATGGCAACCGCATGGCTCTCAATTTACGATTATAGAAGAAGTACCTGAAAAAAGTTTGGTCATCCGTATCAAACAACCTGAAACATTGGATAAGGAAAAAATACTTGAGGCACTTGGCTTTGACAAATCTTGGATAACCGTAGAGCTAAATGACTAATGCCTATTATTTTAAGAATAAATCCACAAAATAGTTTTCCTTCTTCCTTCCTCGCAGCGTCTCTACTCATAACTTAGTGTGCTGGTAGGTCTCTGCGTAGCATTATGGTACCATCGCAGCGTCCACCGGTCTTCTTATGACTTGGCTTAACAGCGTACCTCACCCTTTTACCCAATTATAAATTGTTATTGCACACAATACAGTCATAGCAATGGTTACCAGCCATCCTGCCACCTGCATCCACAAAGGATGTTTGTAATTTTTAAGCAGTTTTGTATTATTGGCAGCTACAAGAATTACAGCCAATGCCACAGGAAGTATCAATCCATTTAATGCGCCGGCAATAAGCAATAACTGTACAGGTTTACCAATGGCAATAAAAATGAGGGTAGAAAAAATGATAAAAAAGGAAATAATGCTTCGCTGCTGTTTATCAAAAAAAGGATGAAAAGTTTTTAGAAAAGACGCTGACGTGTAAGCAGCCCCAACTACCGAAGTAATAGCAGCACTCCACATTACCACACCAAAAAACTTATAGCCGATATTGCCTGCGGCAATTTTAAATACCGATGCTGGCGGGTTTAAAACATCAATACCTGCACCTGTGCTTACCACACCCAAAGCAGCCAAAAACAATACCACCCGCATAATGCCTGTAACTACAATGCCACTTACAGCACTTTTATTTACTTCTTTAATTTTGTCAATGCCTTTAATATCTGCATCTAAAAGGCGGTGCGCCCCCGCAAAACTGATGTAGCCACCAACAGTGCCGCCAACAAGTGTTACAATTGTTTTTACATCTATCTTTTGTGGTATAAAACTCTGCTGTAAAGCATCCATTATGGGTGGGTGAGAACTGATGGCAATGTACATGGTAAGCACTATCATTAAAAGCCCCAGCAGTTTTGAAAAAGTATCCAGCAGCTTACCAACTTCCTTCATCCAAAAAACAAAAAGAGATAAAACACAGCTTATTACAGCACCTGTTGTAATATCCATGCCAGACAATACATTCAACCCCAAACCACAACCTGCGATATTGCCAATGTTAAATGCTAAACCACCCAGAACAATGAGTAGCGCAAGAAAATAACCAAGGCCAGGAAGTATTTTATTGGCAAGGTCCTGCGCCCGTAAACCACTTACTGTAATTACACGCCAAATGTTTAATTGTGCACCAATATCAAGCAGTATAGAGATAAGTATTACAAAGCCAAAGCTGGCACCCAACTGTTGTGTAAAAACCGTGGTTTGGGTAAGAAAACCGGGGCCAATGGCAGAGGTTGCCATTAAGAAAGCAGCACCCAAAATAGCAGATGGATCAGCAGGTTTTAATTTCAATAGTTTTTGCGGTTAAATGTTTATGAATCGCTTTTGCAAAGTCAACAGCATGTTCGCCATCGCCATGAAGGCAAACACTTTCAGCAGCAATTGGTATAACGGTACCATCAACAGCAGTAACCGTTTGGTTTTCTATCATTTGCAGCACCTGCTTAATACATGCTTCTGTTGAATTGATTAAAGCATTGGGCTGCGTTCTTGGTGTCAGGCTTCCATCTGGCTGATAAGTTCTGTCTGCAAACACTTCGTTGCAAACCTTTAGCCCCAATGCTTTTGCCTCAGTTATCATATAACTTCCACTAAGGCCATAAACTATAATGGTAGGGTCAACCCTGTGTACAGCGGTAGCTATTGCAGCGGCCATTGTTTTATCACGCGCAGCCATATTATACATGGCACCGTGCAGCTTTACGTGGTGTAAAGGTTTGTTTTGTTGTAATGCGTTAAAACGAACGGCAAGTACCTGGTGCATTACCAGGTCTTCTAACCTGTCGGCAGGTAAATATTGTTCTGTCCTTCCAAAGTTTTTTTTATCGGCAAAGCCGGGATGTGCACCAATGGCCACATTATTCTCAATACAAAGTGAAATGGTTCTTTCAATACATTCAAGATCGCCTGCATGATAACCACAGGCAATATTTGCACTGCTGATAAATGGCATCAGTGCTGCATCGGTGGGGTAGCCTTCGCCAACATCGCAGTTAAGGTCAATACTTCTCATGTTATAAAAAATCTTGTAGTTTGAAGATACAGGCATTTTGTATGGAGAGCAAATATTGCTGCTGTTTAAAGCTTAAAATTTCAGCTTCGGCATGAGATATGAACTGAAACTGTATGTGTTGATGTGGCTGCATTTGAGCCAGTTTAGCAATATCTGCCTGTACCACATGCGCTACACGTGGGTAGCCACCCATAGTTTGATGATCGGACATTAAAACAATCAATTGCCCATTTGGCAATAACTGTATGGTACCTTTTGTAACGGCTGTTGATAGCAGCGATACTGGTGTTTGCATTAACAATGGGGTGCCTTGCAAACGGTAACCCATACGATCGCTTTGCAGCGTGATTTTATACTGCGATACAGGAAAACAATCTTTTGATACATCATTTAAAAAAACATACTCGTTTGCTGTAACACAGCGGATAACATTACTGGCTGTATAAAAATAATCAACAGCGGCAGACCATGGCAAACGAACCAGGCTTTTATTTGCTGGAAGATTGAATAAACCAGGCTGCTGCTTAAAACCAATGCTATCGCCCTTTTTTAACAACCTGCCGCAATGCCCGCCAACATTGGCTTTAACATTAGTACTGTAACTGTTTAACCATTGCTTTATCGCAAAACCACCATGTACGGCAAGGTAACATCTTGCCCCGTTTTTGTTTTTTCTAAACTGCAGCACTGCATCTTTGGCAACCAGTACAGGTTTGTTTATGGTTACCGGTTTTCCATCAACGGCAGCATCAAAATCAGCACCGCTTAATGCGATTAAAGCACTGCAGTTAAACCTGAAAGAAGATGCGGGAAAATGAAGTTCAATTACAGCTTCATCAGCTTTGTTTCCTGCTAAAAAATTGGCTGTTTTGGCAGCAACCATATCCATAACACCGTTGGGATTTATACCCAGGTGCTGGTAACCAACCCTACCCAAATCCTGTATACTGTCTGCAATGCCGTGCTTTATAATTTCAAGGCCTGTAGCAGTTGTTTGTTTTTGCTTTGATGTCTTTTTAATCAATGATGCCAATACATAAAATTCATGAAGGCTTACCTGCTTAAAACGTACGCTATCACCCTGCTTTAATAGAGAGGGAGTTTCATTAAACGCATCAAACATTGCTAACGGCGTTTGGCCTATGATGTTCCAGCCGCCAGGCGAATTGAGCGGATAAATACCTGTTTGCTCACCTGCAATACCAACAGCACCTTTATTAATATTAGTTCGTGGTTGCGCCTTCCGCGGCATTGCAATTCGTTCATCAACACTGCCCATGTATGCAAAGCCAGGCAAAAAACCAATGGCAAAAACATGATAGGTTTTAGATGCATGAATAGCAATCACCTCATCTATACTCAGGTTCTTCGTCACAGCCAATTCCTCAATATCAATACCAAGTGAAGGATGATAGCATACAGGAATTTCAATGATTTTATTTGTTGTATGTAACTGCCAGTTGCAGGTTTCAATTGCTTCCTCAAGCAAAGCGTTAACAAGATTAAAAACAGAGCTTTGTCTATGTTTAAAAGCATACTGGTCATATACAACACCAAGCGTGTGGTAAGCAGGAATAATATCTTTAACCCACTTTAATTCAAGTGAATTTAAATGATGTTGCAATGCGGTAACATAATGGTTTACTGCTTCATCTATCACGGCATCAAACGCAATGGTAACAGCAGTTTCACCTAATGGATATATATGATAAGATGGTTGCAAGAATCAAAAATTTACGGCAGTTATAGTTGGTATTATTTGTTTAAAGTTTTCTTCCCGCACGTTCCCACATTACAGATTGCGAGCCTTTTACATAACGTATAATGCCTGCTATTACAGCATAATTCATCATACAGAAATAATAAGGGATGAACAGTATTTTAACCTTTACCTGCCTGCTTTCAAAGTACCAGCCAAGCAAGGCCATGCCATAAAAAGCAGTTTGTGCAAGCAAGGCCAGAATATAAAATATGCCACCTTCATTTACTACTAAAAAGATATTTGCAATAAAAGTGAGTATCATAAAAAAAGGCGTAATCGTCCAGCGCAAAACGCGGTGACTTATGTATTGAAACGACAGTGTTGGATACTTAAAAATATTAAACAATGCCTTTAGCCAAACTATAGATTGTATGCCGCCTGCGGAGATGCGTATTTTTCTTTTCAGTTCTTCTTTAATATTCTCTGATGAATTTTCTGATGCATAGGCATCAGGTTCATAAATAATACGGAAGCCTTTTTTAGCTATCAGCATAGAGATCATAAAATCATCCAAAAAACTGTTCATTGGTACAGGCTGGTAAAGGTCTTTTCTTATACTAAAAAGTTCCCCTGCGGCACCCACTACAGAGTATAATTCGGAATCCCATGCCTTTAGTTTTGACTCGTATTTCCAGTACATGCCTTCGCCTGCTGTGGCATCTGCGGCTTCTTCTATATTAACCCGCTTTTCGCCTGAAACGGCACCTACTGTTGCATCGGCATAATGTCGTGCAATGTTTTTCAATGCCATTTTATTAAGAAAAGTATTGGCATCTGTAAATACAATTACATCAGTGCTTACTTGTTCTATAGCCCTGTGTGCGGCGGCAATTTTACCCTTGCGCTCAGGTGAATGAAGCAACTTTATTTCAGAATAATTGAATACGATAGCAGGTGTATTATCGGTTGAACCATCTGTTACAAAAATGTATTGAATTTTATCTTTTGGATAATTAAGCTGTAAAGTGTTGGCAATCTTTTTTTCAATAAAATCTTCTTCATTAAAAGCAGCAACAATCAATGTTAACGAAGGCAGGTTGTCATAAGAAGGTAATACTGGCCTTCCTTTAACCATGCGTTTCATTTTTATAAGAATGAACAGTAAAATGCCATATCCTATGTAGGTGTAAAACACAATAAAGAGGCTTATCCAAAAAAGTATTTCCATAGATTATTCGTTTTAAAAGTGATCACTCTTCAAGAGCGGGGTCACTTTTGTGTTAGGTGATAACCCAGCTTTTTACTATTGACATTATTTGTAAAATTCCACCAAATAGCACGTAGTAAAATGGGTATAAAACCTGTTTGTTTATCTTTAATATAGTTGATGATATTGCGCGGTGCAACAAGAAAAACAAAATAAAATGTAAACACCAAACGCTGTAACAGCGTGCCATTGCGCCTGATAAATAACAAACGGTTACGGTTCATAAAGTATTCTTTCAGTGCACTGTTCTTGCCCACACTCATCGATTCTTTATGGTAAATAAGTGCATCCCTGTTTACCCAAACTTCATAACCCATACGCTTCATGCGGTAACACCAATCAAGCTCCTCATAATACAGGAAAAAATTATCCGCCATCATGCCACATTTTTCCATCGCTTCACGCCTTACCATCATGGCGGCGCCATGCACTGAGCCTACTGCTTCGCATTGGCCGTTGTACTGCCCTTTATCTTCTTCGCCTTCGCCAATAGTATGGTCGCGCATTACATAAAAATTCAGTTCAGTAAAGCCTGCATACTGTATTATTTTCTTGTTATCGAAGTAATTTATTTTGGGTGAGATGATACCAATATTTGGGTTCTTTTCCAGCGTATTAACCAGTATTGAAATAAGGTCTCCTGTTACTTCTGTATCATTGTTTATTAAAAAAAGATAATCGCCTGTGGCGTGATTGATACCAAGATTATTACCCCCTGCAAAGCCAAGATTTTCTTCGCTTCTTATAAACGTTACATCAGGATAGGTGTGCTGCCATTGTGTTACAGGATTTACCCTGCTTCCGTTATCAACCACAATTATTTCTATTAAAGGATAATTATTTACAGCCGATAAAGAAGCCAGTAACGCTTCAGTTACCCCATGATGGTTATAATTAACGGTTATAATGGATACAGTTTTCATTAAAGCATTATGCTTTTAAGTTTGGTTTATTAAGCGCATTTTGTACCAGCAGTTTTACTTCGGCAAAGCCAGTTGAAAAGATTCCTTTGAAAGAAACAGGAAGGAATTTTTTTAACGAATAATAGCCGAATAAAACTCCAAATAAAAATGTAGGGATACTTGCAATAGCTACACCATAAATATTGTGCAGCAGCCATATGCCTGCAAAATCGCCAACTACATTTATCACCAGCATCAAAAACACTTTAATGGCATTGCGTTTGGGCTGGTGTATTACATCAAGTGTAACGCCAAAAAAACGGTCAACAGGAAAGAATACTGCAAACACCATAAAAATGCGGAACACGTTGGCGGCTTCAGTATGCGTGTACTTACCACCACTAAAAAGGCTTACCCCAATATCTGCAAATGCAATAGCAACAAGTGCTACAGGAATAAATGCGATGGTAAGCATCCCTGCATATTTGTTAAGAATGGTACCTATTTCCTGCTTCTTATCTTGATTATAGGCTGCTGAAAGTTCTGGCGTACCTGTTGCCAAAAAACTGCGTAGCGGGATTTCTATTATCTCTAAAAACTTTTGTGGAATATTATAAACTGCAACGGCAGCCGTGCCAAGCAATGCGTTAATGATAAATGTATCAGAGCTTCTTAACAGGTTTGAGCTGATGCTGGTACCTACACTGTACTTGCCAAAATGTACCAGTTCATTGATGCTTTCTTTACTCCTGTATTTTAACTTACCTAAGTGTGTCCATCGTTTTGCAAAAAGATAAATACAGGTAAATACGCAGCCCAAAAAATTGGCCCACATTAAGGTTTGCAGGTTAATACGCTTAAAGGCAATGAGTAAAATTACCATGATTATAAACGAGCCCTGGTTAATTAAACGCACATACAAAATCCTGTCAAACCGTTGCTCTGCCTGCAGTACCCATGTGGCCACAACAATGGGCAGGGTTGATAAAAAGCTTACACTAAACCATTGCAGCGTAACGCGTATGCCTTCATTTGAAATATAGTGCAAAAAGAACATGACTGGCACCGTTAGTACAAATGATAGCGCAGTAATTATCAGCCCAATATACCAGGTACTGCCAACAACATTACTGGCCCTTGCATCATCTGCACCAGCATAAAATTTTATCATAGCTGTTTGCAGAAAACCGGTGCGAAAAGTATCTACTAAAACAAATGCTGTTTGAAAGAAAAAGAAACTGCCTATCTCAACAGGCGTTAAGGCCCTCAACAAAATACCAACAGTTACAAACCCAAGGCCTGCCATAATAATATTACCTGCAAGCGACAGGAAATGTTTGTTTTGTAATTTGGCTTTGATGTTAGAAATCATGGACAGACTTACGGATTATTGGAAACAAGCGAATCATAAGCAAAGTACTATAAATGCTGCACCTGATGCAATTGTTTTATCATTAAAATGTTGCGAAGCAAAGCAGTAGGCTTTATTGTGTTAAAGATAGTTTTATCTTTATTAAAAGATAGAATCCGCTTACCCTTTTATTAACCCAATATCTGTGGCTAACTTCTAAAAACACATTTTCCTATGTCAATGTTTCAATTGCCAAAATGGATTGCACCACACCTGTTTACCAATAAAAAATTTGATGACCTTACGGCTGATGAAATTAAAGACCTGCAAACAAGGATAAGCAGGTTTAAACACGATGCACCTGATGTTTCGGTAATGATACCTGCATGGAACGAAGCAGATAATATTTTTCGTGCATTGTCTTCTCTGGCAGCCAATACCACTGACCTTAAAGTTGAGATTTGTGTGATAAACAATAACTCAAAAGACAGGACACAGGAAGTGCTGGATACACTTGGTGTAAGAAATTATTTACAGCCGGAACAGGGCACGCCACATGCCAGGCAACTTGGCCTTGAAATGGCGAAGGGCAAATATCATTTATGTGCAGATTCTGATACTTTTTATCCTCCACGCTGGATTGAACTGATGACAAAGCCCATGCGTGAAGATGCCGCTGTTACTGGCGTTTATGGCCGCTATGCATTTATTTCGCCTGAAGGGCAAGGCCGTTTTGGTTTATGGATTTATGAGAAAGTAACGGGCATACTAATAAACATGCGCCAAAAAAACCGTGTGCATATAAACGTGCTTGGTTTTAACATGGGGCTTGTTACAGCAGTGGGCAGGGCTACAGGCGGCTTTAAAGTACGTGAAGTACGTAAAGGCGATAACACAGGAGAGAGTTACATTGATATGGCAGAAGATGGCCAGATGGCACTAAACCTGTTAACCAAAGGACCATTAAAAATGGTAGCTCATGCAGATGCTTTGGTATTTACTTCGCCACGAAGATTGATGTATGATGGTGGTATATACAAAGCCTTTTTAAACCGCGCCAAACTTCATGCAGGGCGTATGGGTGAGTATGTTACAGGAAAGTATAAGAAGGATGCGAAGCTGTGATTATGCTATAAACAATTATCTGCGTTTTTTTTCAACACATAGACACATAGGCACATAGTTTAAAACCCTTTACCAACGTGGCTTTTCTATGTGTCTATGTGCCTATGTGGTTTCATATTTTTTGTTACGAATCTGATCCGATAGCTATCGGATGTGTTAAGTCTTTACTTAAATAAAAAAGCCTTTACCTTCTCCAAAATCACTTTCAGCTTCTTTACATAGCGTTTGCTTTCACCAATGGGCTTAAAATTTTTGTAGGCTGTTTGGTTAAGGTATTTAAAGAAGATGGTTTTGTATTCTTCAATACCGTTGTAAGATTGGTAAATGGGTTTACGCGACACATAATGGATCAGCGATGGTTGCTGTGTATGCTGCTCACTTGAAAAATGGTTCCATTTTCCTTCAATAGGTTTCCATTGATTGGCCTGTACAATGTTAAGGCCGTATTGGTCTGCATACTGCGCATAAGAAATGTGTTTGTTAATGGTTTCAACCACGCGCTCTGCAATGTTTTCTTCTTTCCAGCGTTCTACATTTATCAGCAACATGCCTGCATTAAAATAAGGCGATTTCGCATCAAGACCCAGTTCCTTATAATTCAATACACCGCCCCAAGCGTTATCAAAAGTAGCTACACGCATATCCTGCACCGCACCCATAACAACATCACTCACATCAATATTGTATAGCTTACTTATGTCGTCAAGTACAATCATATCAACATCTAAATACAATACCTTTCTTATTTCTTTTGGTATGAAGTAAGGTATGTATAACCGTACATAAACATTTAGTGGAAAAAGACTACGATGCAATGGCAGTTTGGTTCCTGTGGGAATAGCTTCTTCCATTTTAAGCCAAACAATGTTTATTTTATTTTCCGTTAATGAAGATTCTATTTTTTTCTTACTGGATGAAGTGATGCTGTTGCCAACCATATACACCACAATGGGTTCGCCTGTGTGATGGTTCTGCTCAATTGATTTAAGCATGGGTGCCATTAAAATGATATAATCATTATCGCAGCTTACAACTATGTATATGGTATTGGCCATTAGATTTTTTTAGTCTTTAAACAAATGATTTTTTGGCAAGGGTGCTTTCTATTACACCTTTTATCTCTTCAATTCTTTTGGTCCATGTATTGTTTGCAGCAACCTGTAAACGCTGCTGTTTCTTTGTCTCATCATCGTTAATCAATGCTTCGTTAATTGCCTGTGAAAATGTATTTGCATCTTCGCAAAAAGCGACAGCATTACCTGTAAATTCTTTAAGGTCATCATTAAAATTAATGGCCACCACAGGCTTGCCTGCACCAAGATATTCAAATAGTTTTAGTGGAAAAATAGTGCTGCTTACTTCATCTTTTTTAAAAGGAAGCAGGGCAACATCAAAGCCTTTTATAGCAGCAGGCATTTCGCTGTAAGGCACGCCACCAGTAAGATACAAATTGCCTGAAGTTTGAAACCAATCTGGCAAAAATTCTTTTTCCTGCGGGCCAACAAACACAAAGCTTTTATCCTGGTTTTGGGCAATTACTTCCTTCATCATTTCATAATCAATGCGCCTTTCAATATTGCCAAAATAACCCATAATAGGCTTGGGAATATTGTTTAGAACTGAAGCTACAGGCAAAGATTCATTCAATGCTTTTTGACTGTGCGATATATCTGCAGCATTGGCAATAAAATAAGTATTGGGGTTGATGGTTTTGTTCTCATTATACAACTGCCTGCTCGTGCAAAGAACGACATCACTGGTTTTTATAAGATGGTTTTGAGAGATGATACCATGCTTGGTATCAAACGGCCGTATTAATGGATCAACACAATGATACACTGTAAGCAAAGAGTTTAAGCCGTCTGCAACAGTGGGATAATGAAAATTAAAAGAGTTGATGAATATGTAATGCGGTATGTTTTTTTGCTGAATGATTTGCTTTATCCGCTTTGTTATAATGCCATCGCAATACTTTAACAAAATGCGGTACATCTTTCCTTCAGGTAAAAAATTAATGGAAGGAACAGGCTGTGTTATCACCACTTTTAAACGTGGTATTTCTGTATCAATCAAACCTGTTGATGAAGCCTTGAAATAAGGTTCACGACGTTTAAACTCAGGTGTGTTTTTTTGCTGGTAAAAATCTTTCCAGGTGTAGGGATTATCAATATAATACACATCATTATCCTTTGCCAGCATTTTTGCAATGGTGTAGTTGGTACTCTCGTAAGGCCCATCAAATTTGGGCAGGCCAAGTATAAATATGTGCTGGTTAGTTAGCATTGGCAGCAAGGGTTTTGGCTTGTTTCTCTACATCCATCCTGTAAGTTATATTTATCAATGCTATCGCGAGGTAGAAATAAATATTGCTTGGAAACTGAACGATTGCTTCCTGTGGGTAGTTGCCAAAATTCAATGCAAAAACAACCAGCAGCGAAGCAAGGCAAATACTTTTCAGCAGCCTGTCTTTTATCCTGTAAAAATTAACAATGCCCTGTTTTAAAATCGTAAACATCAGTATGCAAAAAATCAAAAGGCCAACCCAACCCAACTCAACTGCTACGCGTACATAACCACTGTCTGGCGGAAAATTGGCGAGGTAAGAATTTGGTGCAAACCTTTGCCCCCAAATACCCGTGGCACCAAGCCCACCACCAATTGGGTGAGTTTGTATGTAGGGCTGAATTTTTTTCTGGTTCATCTTACGCACGTTAAACGAGGCATCATCTGAGGGTTTAAATGCTGTTTGAAAACGTACAATATTTGGGTTGGTGGACGGCATTACTATCAGTAAGCCAAACAGCACCGCGCCAATAATTCCAAATACCAATACCTGTTTATTATAGTTAAGTATGGCAAACAAAATCATTACAACAGGCACCAAAACATAGGCACCACGCGTACCTGAATACAACATGGTAGTTAAGTAAAATGCAATGAGACAGCCCAAAACTATTTTCTGGTTTTTAGTGGTTGGCCCCCAAATTAAGCCCACGCAAACCATGCTTGCTGTAACCATATTATAGGCAAATGCAACAGGATCTGAAAAGATGGAGAACTTACGCCAATGACCATCAATAAAATACAACTGTGCAGTTAACGGGTCTTGTAAAGAGGCTGCCTCAAAACCTGCGAAGCCAATGTACTCCTGTTTCATGGCGTATAATGCAGCAATAAAAGCATAGGCAAGCCACAGTTTTAAAATCAATTTTATAAAATCAATATCCCGTACCTGGAACATGAAAATAAAATAAGTAAGCATTACCAATGCCACAGAACGTATGGTGTACAGCCATGCAGATACAGAGGCTGCTATAGGATTAATCACTTCCATCATATTGTAGCCAATCCAAATCAGTATCATGTAGCTGATGGGGTTTTTAAACATGGCCCAATTGCGTTCTTCCTTCATCTTTACCAAAAAACCAAGTATCAGTAAGCCTTCAAGGGCATCCATTAAAGTACCCAATGGAAAACTGATACCAAAACGTATTACAAACATGATAAAGTAAGCACCTGTAAGCAATGCAATAATGCCAAACTTTGGGTAAGCAACAATGGCGTATACAATAGGTAAAGAAACAATGGCAATCAGCCCCAAAAGGCCAAATACAAAACCAAGCTTTGCAGTTACAACGGCAAACAAAAGTGCAGTTACAAGTAAGCCTAAAAACACAAGGGGGTGTTGCAGTTTGTTTTTTAAAACAGCTTTGCCCAACCTGCTTATCCAGCCTGTTTCATACCTTTTTTTTGCGGTAGCACCATACTTTGTAAATAAGCCTGCCACTATAGAAATACGAGTTTAATAAAGAAGTAAAACACACTTATAAAAGCGAAAACCAATGCCACTTTTTTAGTCACAATGTCCTTTTGCGATTCCCCGCTTAATGGTTGTTTAGTGAATTTTTTGTCAGGATACACTTTCATGATACACTAATTAAAACGATCCGATAGCTATCGGATTACAGGAATAAAGCAGGCAATAATTTACAAATCCATTATCAGATAAATATAAAATTCTCGACTGCCTGGTTGGTAAAGGGCTGCAAACCCTTGCCATCAAAAATCATTGTTTTATAACTAAGCCCGTTCAGCATTTCCATTACCAGGGTACGTTTATCATTGTCCCAAAGCTCACAATAAATTACAGGCTTGTGTTTTGCCAAAAGGTTAATGCCGCCTTTTAAAACATAGTATTCAAAGTTCTCAACATCAATTTTTATGGCAGTAATTTTTGGTAGGTTTTGCAGTTCGGGCATATTATCCAGTTTTTTAACGGGCACATTAAAATAAACACCTTTGTTCCATTCAGTATCGTCACCTTCTGCCACAACATGGCTAAGCCCCTGCATTTTAGATTTGTTCATTACAGGCAATACCATTTTTAATTCGCCAGGTTTTTCGCCTAAAGCGGTTTCAAGAACAGTTACATTCTTAAGCTTATAAAAATTTATAATGCGGCGCAGTGTTTTACAATTATCTGGCATTGGCTCAAAAGCATACACATGCGTGTTCTTTAATTTGCTTGCAAGCGGTACGGTTGTAATGCCAATGTTGGCACCAATATCAAGTATGGCACCGTTATCTGGCAGCATATTTAAAAAGAAAAGAAAATCTTCTTCATACTTATTGGCCATTACATTCCTGATGCTGTAAATACTAAATGCAAACAGGTAATTGTGGTACCCAAAAAACTTTTGCAATAATATTTTAACAAGGTTCTTCATTAATAGAGATGGCATTAATGTTTACTTTCTAATTCGTCAAGTGTACTGTTGTGATAGTGCTGTGTTGCCACAGAAACCTTGTTTGCCTTGCGAACTTTTAACAGCGACAACACCTGATAAAACATAAACGATGGAATATTAACCAGCGACTTGTAAATTCTTTTATCTGTGTGTGATTGAGACAATGCAAAGGCAAAACCACCTATAAAAACCATAAAACCAATAAGCCATAAAAAGGTAGCAGCAACATCAATCCAAAGGTTGGCTATCATACAAAAAACAGAAAGGATAAGAAAGATAAACAGCGGCGGACGAAGCAGTATAAAGCCAAACAAAAACTGGTTGCGGCTAAAGTTTGTAATGCCCTTACCAATTAATCCAAATCCAAAACTAAAATACTTAAACCAGGTATTTATCCATCTTGCACGTTGTTTTACCAACTGGTCGCTGCGGCTTGTTTTTTCATCGTACACAATTGCTTTTTCAGTAAAAGCAATACGTTTGTTTTTACCTACAATCTGGTGCTGCAATACTTTATCAAAGCCTGCGCCTGTAACATCTAAATGTTCTAAACTGCTTTTATACAAAGCCGTTGTAAAGGCCATGCCAGAGCCTGCTAGCGTTGCAGAAGAACCCGCTTCAAACAAAATTTTTCCGTCATAAAAATGATAATAAATATCCCTTGCAGCATCTAAACAGGCGTAAGTGGTGTTTAAATTTTTCGCGTTGCGGATGCCCTGCACAGCGTCAAAACCTGCATCAAAACAAATGTTCAGTTCGTTTAAATATTCAGGGTCAACAAGATTGTCACTGTCAATAATGGTAAGCCTTTCGTGAGGACGAACAAAATGGTTGATGGCATAAAAATGTGAGCGTGTATTGCTTGCCAGCGTTTCCTCAGGGCGAAGAATGATTACCCTTTCATCAGTAAAATTGAGTGTGCTTATATCGCATTTATCAGCTACAATATATACCAGGTATTTGCTGTAATTGAGTTTAAGAATAGATGAAACCACGGCAGGAATGGTATCTACCTGTTCATACGCAGTTACAATAATGGCATAGTCTGCATTGTTATTTACACTTGTATTTTTTTGTAGTACCGTTTTGCCTGCAACAAGATAAATAATATACAAAATAAGCGGCAGCACAAGGTTGTAGCCAATCAGCAATTGAAAAACAATCCATACTATGTTAAGCAATTCATACATTGTTTGATGGTTTACAGGAACCTGTCTTTTTTATCAAGCCTTGCTTTATTTATTACCCAGCCGCTAAACTTTTCTTCCAGCGAAAGCAAAAAGTTTACATACTCTTTTTTGGAAGATTTGATGGTTTCGCCCGATTGAAAAACAGCAATAACCTTATCAGCAAAAAGTATCCATTCTTTCGATTTGTTTAATGCTGAAAGCGAATCTGTTTCTATAATTATCACATCATATTTCAAACGAAGTTCCTGTAGTCTTGTGTTAATCGTTTCCTCTTTAAACAGTTCAAAAGCAGAATAATCGCCGCCTTTATTGCCAATGATACTGATGCCGCTTGCCGTAGCAAGATTTGGGTAATTAGAAGCATCTTTAAAAAAATCCTCAGCATACACATTCGGCTTTAATTGCAGACTGATGGTTGGGTTGCCAAAGTTGCCATCAACTAATAACACCGATTTGTTCATCAGCAAAAAACTGTTGGCAAGACCCATAGAAAAAAGTGTTTTTCCTTCGCCGTTGTTCATGCTTGTAATGGCAATGGTTTTGGCGGTATGATGATCGTGGTTAATTTCAAAATGGATAGACCTGAACAGTTTTTTAAACAGCAAAACTTCATGATCGGTTTGTGGTTTTTTCCAAATCTCAGCAAAAGAAGAAGGTAAATGATGTACAAAGTTGAGGTAACCCAATACAGGAAGATTGCTTTTATTGGCAAGCTCAAAAGGCTGTTTTAAACTATCATCCAGGTAAAACAAAACAAACAAAACCACAAGACAAAGCACCAGGCTTATAATTACCGACAAAGCCATCAGTATCATTTTCTTGGAAGGCTTTGCATCGCCGGGCATTCCAATTTCCACCTGTTTTAATTTTACCGCAAGGCTTGATTCAAGGCTGCTTTGGTTGTATTTCTTCAGCACTTCTATGTACTCTTTTCCTGCAATATCAATATCGCTTTCGTAAGATTGTATCACCGCTTCATGCGGTACCAGTTTATCAAATTTTGAATTGAGTGTTTTAATTTCTTCTGACAAAGTTTTAATACTGTTCCTTGCTATTTCAAGGTTTACTTCCAATTGCAGTTTCTGTGCAAGCAGGTTTTGCTTTGATGTTAATGGGCTGTAATTATACCTGTCAGATGCTTTGTTTACCTGCCTTTCAAGTAGTGCTTTTAATGAGTCAAGCTGATTACCCAATCTAGCATCGTAATTGCTTTTTATAAACTGGTCGTTTTTAAGTGTAACCTTATCTTTTAATAATGCAATTTCTTCGTTCAGTGGCGACATACTGGCTTCTAAAAACTTTCTGTCTTTTGAGCTGAATTTTTCATCAATCCCATTCAGTGCACCAGTGTAAGCTTCAATATCTTTTTCAGTTAACTGTTTACGGGTTTCAAAATCTGCTATCTGCCCATATAAACTCTTTGCCTGCTCTGCAAGATTAAGTACACGGTTTTGTATTTTGTATCCTTTCAGTTCTTCTACTTTTTCATTCATATAACCCTGTTTTTGCCTTAACAGGTTTTCTAAAAAAGTAACAGATTTAAGCTGATTTTCTTTAACGATAGAAACGTAGTATTTAAAAAATTCTTCAGTAACCGTATTTACCACAAACGCAGAAAGCAAAGGGTTTTCTGATTCGTAAGATATTTCTATAAAGTCGCTGCTGTTTAAGCGGTACACCAGCAATTTATCCAGCAACGAGCCATCGTCATACTTCATAGATGCAAGCAGCTTATGTAAACCAAGCTGGTCCATATCCCACAAAGAAAGCGGCTCTGCTTTATTATATTTTTGAGTGTACACTTCTATTGCATGCTTCTTTGCGGCGGTGTTCAAATCTTTTAAATTCTTGCTGGCATTACGATAAGGTGTATCAGAAGTGATGTCGTGCAGCATTAACTTATAAGAAACCTGGTCAAGTACTTTTTTAAGCTGTACCAGTTGTATAAGGTTGCTGAATTCCTGTTTTACCTTACTTTCCTGAGAGTTGTCAGAGTTATCTAAAATTTGTTGGGTATTATCCACAATACCTGTAGATACGCGGGTATAAGAGAGGTATGTGTTTGGCAGGTTTCTTACAAGATAAAAACTAGTAGCACCAACGCAAAGCATAATAGCCGCGATGATGTATTTGTATTTTTTTAAAAGCTTAAAATAATTACTAAGGTTCATTTATTTAATATCTTCTAATCGTTTTCCTAAAAGTTCTTCCAGCCTTGCTTTTGCCATAAGAACATTACCTTCTGATTCTATTGCCTTTTGCTTTTGCTGCGCTTCATCAATCAATGCTTTATTGTAGCGCTCAAAGGTTTCTTCGCTTTTCTCAAACTTATATTTCAGTTCTTTGCTAATGCTTTCTGCATCCAATGCCATACGTGTAACCAGCCGTAAAACTGCCGATGACTGAATGTAGGCAAAATAGCGTTGTTTCACATCAACCTCAAGTGCCAGGTCGTACTCGTTTTTATCCAGCTTTGCTATTTCAAGTTTTTCCTTTGACTGTTTTATGGTTGATGGTCTTTGCAGTAAGGTACCCAAATTAAGCCCCAAACCAAATTGGTAGCCGTTTAAAAAAGAAGGATTATTTATCAAAGTTGTGGTACTGCCGGGACTGTAAACAAACGAAAAATTCAATGCATCAAACCAGCCTCTTTTTTCTTTTTTAAGATCAAGCATGGCTATGTTTACGCGGCGCTGGTAAACTTTGTATTTAGGATAATAAGCTTTTGCAGTATCAATAAGTTTAGCCAAAAGAGGATAAGAAATATTAGAAGACATAGATTCCTGCGCCCTGGCAGAAGACATGAAAATGAAAGAGGAAATAAAAATCAGGCAAATAATACAACGCATCTATTAAAGGTATGTTTTTGCGAATATGTTACTGTAGTATTTAAGCTGATTTCCCTGTAAAGGATGCAGAAAAATCAATAAACAGTTACACGTTTTCTTTCTGAAATAAAGCAGGAATGGTTTTAAGTATCAGTTTAATATCATTTTTAAAACTATGATTTTCTGCGTAAGTATTGTCAAGCATCATACGTTCTTCTTCGCTCATTTCGCCCTTACCTCTTTTTTCAACCTGCCATAACCCTGTAATGCCCGCAGGTGCTATAAAACGAAGCGAATATTTATCCGTGGTCAATTTTTCAGCCTCGTACAATGGCAGCGGGCGGTTGCCAACAATACTCATATCGCCAATAATTACATTCCATAATTGCGGCAGTTCATCAATACTTGTATTGCGTAAAAATTTACCAACTCTTGTAATTCTTGGGTCATCTTTTAGTTTAAAAAAAGTAGAACTTGATTTTGCTGTTTTGTCATATTGTTTTTCGCACCAGCTATGGTTATCCGCATAAAAAGGTGCCTGGCATTGCTTGCCTGCTTTTTTACAATCGTCGCAAAGTAAAGTAATATCATTCTTTACCGTTTCTTCTTCTGTAGCCGCCCCTGCATTTTGATCGTACTGGTTTAAATGTTTCAGGTCTTTTAAACGCTTATCTGCATTTACATACATAGATCTGAATTTATAAAACCTGAACACTTTGTAACTGGTACCTACACGTAAAGAATAATAAAAAGCAGGGCCTTTAGATTCTAATTTAACAAGCAGGTAAACAATTAAAAAAAGCGGCAACAAGCAAAGCAATGCGCCCCCGGCAAAAAACAGGTCAAAAGCTCTTTTTATTGCAGGAATTTTGTAAGGCTTGTAATCGTTGCTATCTTCTTTTTTTTGTAACGATTTCCAATGGGTTATTAAAAAAAGAATCCGCTTTTCAAGCAGATGGCTTTTGAGGGGAAGTTTAAAAATTTCAGCAATGCCAGTTTGCAGGGCAATTTGTATTGTATTGGGTGTAGGGTTGTTGCTTATTAATAAAAAAGGCACTTTAGGAAAGCCTTTCTCTAAAAGTGCCTGAAGTAACGATATGCCGTTGCCGCCCATTATCTCTCCCTGGCTTATAACTGCAGAAACATTAAGTTTTTGCTTCTCCCAGGTACTAAAAAGATCCATTCCATTCTTAAAAAACAAAATACCATTGTCGCCAAAGTTACATACCGCAAGAGTACTTAAAGTTGTTTTATCAACGTCAACCAACGCAATAACAGGTGTATTACTATCAAGCGTAGCAACTTTTACCATGAAGGGAGTAATTAGTTAAGTGCTAATTTACCTGTTCTTCTCAAAACAACGTTTAACCTTACCAATAATTCTTTTGGATTAAATGGTTTAAGTATATAATCTTCAGCACCAGACTCAAGACATTTGATTCTGGTTTCTGTATTTTCTTCGCCAGATAAAACGATAATTGGTATAGAGCTGAAGAAGCCGCTTGATTTAAACTGGTTAATTAATTCGTCGCCTGATAAGTTAGGGGTATGAAAATCGGAAAGAATAATATCAGGAAGGTTGCCCTGATACAAGTAAGCCATGGCTTCAATACCATCATTAAAAATCTGTACTTCAAAATTATTTTGCAGGTGATGTTTCAATACCATTTGCATAGGCAAATTATCTTCAATCACCATCACTTTTACTTTTTGAGGGGTGTTCGCTACATTCGTCATGGCCAAATTTTTTAAACGGTTAATCAGGATGTCGGGGTAATTATTTAAGGTACGCATAAGTAACATGTTAAGGTTTTTTTTACCGAAAAACATGTACAAAAAAGAAACCTGAAGGTCTAAGGGGGGGAATATTTTCTTAGAGAGAAAAATCCTGATTAGGTTTTTGGGTCTTCATTTTTTGATACCTGCTTTCGCGATAACATTAATCATATTAGCAAAGTACCGTAGATATTGTTCCGAACAAGTGTCGTATACTGCCTAAACACTTGTAGTAGTAACACTACAAGATTAGAACATAAAAGTTACATACACAAATATTGGGGCTTATATGGGTAAAACTTAATTAGATTTAAAGTGATATGGTTAATAAGTTGCTGCATTAGTTTGCCTTTTTCTAATACATTTGAGCAATTACTATTGATATAGAATTTATTTAAATCTGACTGTTATGCCTGTTAAACTTCTTAAAAGTAAAAAACGTATTGCATTAATTGCACACGATCATAAAAAAGAAGAACTATCGCAATGGGCTACCAATAATAGAGAAGCACTGGTTTTTCACGAACTTTTTGCAACAGGTACTACGGGCAAAATGCTGGAAGCAGCCCTGCAAACTGATGTAAAGAAATTGCTTAGCGGCCCATTGGGGGGCGATCAGCAGATTGGGAGCATGATAGCCACTGGTGATATTGACCTTGTAATATTTTTTTGGGACCCCATGGAAGCACAACCACACGACACTGACGTGAAAGCTTTACTGCGCCTTTGCGCAGTGTGGAATATTCCCATGGCATGTGACAGATCTACTGCAGATTTTATAATCACATCGCCTTATATGAATACAAATTATGAAGCTATAATACCAGATTATTCTGCTTACCTTAAAAGAGCTATAAAACAATAAATTAATTCACATAATCTCCTTTATTTTACAGAAGTAATTAAGGTGAAATTTTTTTTTGTTTTTAATGCTGTGGAGATTTGAGTTTTAAAAATGATCAATGTGTTAAACGCATGTTACAGTAAACTTAAACAACACTTAAATTAAATCAAATAAAAACGTAAACCATCAGGAAACGTATATCTTGCTGAACATCAATTATTTAACAATGTCCTTTATCATCGTTTTTTTTCTAACGCACTGGTTCCTGTCATTATTTTTTCATTCTTTCTTTTTGCACAGGTTCGCTTCTCACAAAATGTACACTACCAGTAAACACTGGGAACGTTTCTTTTACCTTACTACATGGTTTGTTCAGGGTTCTTCCTTTTTAGTGCCAAGGGCTTACGCAGTAATGCACCGTATGCATCATACTTACAGCGATACAGAGCACGATCCACATTCGCCGCACTTTTTTAAAGATGTATACCAGATGATGATGAGTACCATCACTATTTTCCGTAGTTTTTTAACCGGCAAAAATTTACCTGAAGCGCAGTTTACCAAAGATTACCTGCCTGTTTGGGATAAGCTTGATAAGTTTGGCCACCACTCACTTACACGTGCTTTTTTTATAGTTGGTTATATTGCATTTTACGTAGCATTTGCACCCAATTACTGGTGGTTTTTATTATTACCCATTCACTTTTTAATGGGGCCAATACAGGGTGCTATTGTAAACTGGTGTGGTCACAAATATGGTTACAGTAATTTTGATAATGGCGATCACAGCAAAAACACATCTCCATGGGGTATTTTATTAATGGGTGAATTGTTTCAAAACAATCATCACTTTAAAAAAGACGATGCAAACTTTGCAAAAAAGTGGTTTGAGTTTGATTTAACGTACCAGGTAATGCGTGTTTTTAATTTTGTAGGTATTATAAAATTTGTAGAAATGAGAGAAGACCCTGCAATTATTCAAAAACAAATGGCTGCATAATATTTCAAATACACATCATTATATAATAAGTGAGCCAAAAGCTCACTTTTTTTATGCGCTTATTGTAAAAAACGCCAAACAAGTTATCATAAAACATAATTTATAGGTGATTTCTCCAGTTTTACTACCGAAATCACTTTTAAGATTTAGTGATTTCTCCATTGTTTAGCCTTTTTGGGTGCTTTATGTTTGCACTACAAAGGTTAACAATAAAAGGCGTGATGGGGGTTATGCTTTTTAAAGGAAAACCAATAACACTTAGTTGTTATTAAGCCTACTTAAACAGGGGCTGTAAAAGTCCCTGTTTTTTTACATTATTCTTGGGGGTATATTAAAATAGAGACGGCGGCCTTTTGGTCGCCGTTCTCGTTTTATTAAATTAAATAAAATGTTATTGCAATTCCTTCTGCGCCAGCAGAGACACTTTTTTCTGTTTCCAGTTATACCATGGCTTTGGGGCTGTTTTTTTTAAAACAGTGTCAATGGTACGCATACCAAACAGGTTCCACATGCCATGTAACTTGCCGCCAATATCGCTTTGCATAGCACGCAGGCTCATGGCAAAACCACTGTCTAAATATTCCATATGGTGCCAGTAACCCGCAGGCATAAACAGTGTATCGCCATGTTCCATAATCACTTCATAACCCTTCGCGTTCTTAAGTGCAGGAAATTTATTATAGTCCAGTTTGCTGTTTTCTTTATCAGAATAATTGCTGAAATCTGCCATGCTCAGCACTTCGTAAGGTTTGCGGTACAGCTTGTGTTGTTCTTCGTAAGGGAAAAGCAATACTTTTTTTCTGCCAATAAATTGTGTATGAATTATATGGCTCAGGTCAATATCAAAATGCATATGCGTGATAGATGTTTGGCCGCCTGTAAACAGCATGGGATAACGTTTAACAAAGCCCTTCATCAAATCCTCAGGCCAGGCAAAATCATTAATTAATTGTGGAGCATGTTCAAAAATATTGAAGAGAAAAATGCGCCAAGCGGCTGGCCCTGCGCTTATCATATCAATATATTCACCAAAAGTTTTGTAATCGTCAGCAGTATTTATTGGTGTGTAAGCATCACTTTTAACGTTGTTGTATAAGCCTACTTTTTTATCGCCAACCAGTTGTTTAAAATAATCCCAGTTCCATTTGCTGTAAGCGGGCCATTGTGTGGCAAGAGACTTGATAATCAGTGGTTTTTTGGGGTTGTAATAGTTGGCTTTAAAATCAGTACCACTAATCGTTTCAACAACATCAACAGCTTGCAGTTTCATTCACAAATAGGTTTAAAGCAGCAAAAATAACGGCTTTAGCAAAATCAATATACTTTAGGGTACAACATTAACAGGTTGGCATGGTTTATATGTACATTGCGTGCATGGCACTTCTGTTACATATTCATCCTGATAACCCTAATGAACGCCACATTAAAACGGTGGTGGAATGTTTGCTGGATGGAGGCATTATCATTTACCCTACAGACACCATTTATGGTTTGGGCTGCGACATTTTTCAGCACAAGGCCATTGAACGCGTTGCAAGAATTAAAAACATTGATGCTGCCAAAGCGCAGTTAAGTTTTGTTTGCAACGACCTGAGCGACCTGAGCAAATACACCAAAAGCATTGACACTCCATTATACCGTTTATTGAAGAACTACCTGCCCGGCCCTTATACTTTTATATTGCCTGCCAGTAAAGAAGTACCTAAAATTCTGCAAAGCAAAAAGAGCACTATTGGCCTGCGTGTACCTGACCATAATATTGTAAGATCTATTACCACAAAGCTTGCCCATCCCCTGCTTTCGGCTTCTTTGCCCGGAGAAATGGTGGAAGAATACACTGACCCCGAAATGATATACGACAAGTTTGAAAAACTAGTAGATATTGTAATTGATGGCGGCAATGGCGGCATGATACCTTCAACCGTTGTTGATTTTACCAAAGAACCTTACGAAGTAATAAGAATGGGTGCGGGGGTTTGGGAAGAGTAATTGTTAGGAAATGTGAAAGCAATTTTTTTTTGCAGCATTTTGCGGAATATTCAGGTCTAAAATTGTATGGAAAAATTTAAAAAAAATATTCTACCACTATTTGCTTTTGCAGTTATTATTCTTTCCGCCTGCTGCAAAGCAAATTGCGTTGCAAACATTATCTATCTCGATTTTACCAACTATCAGGAAAAAGAATTTGACACGATCATTTACAGTGGTTATGAAAGAGGAAGCAATTTTACCCTTTTGAAAACTACTAGTAGAGACATCAAACCTTTTATCCCTAATGATACAACCAGAGTTCTTTATTACAATCCATCACTTGAAATAAATTTAGATTGGCTGATAAAAATTGTTAGAAGTGGCAAAACTTATCAAATCACAGATTATAAAACAGTGCAAGACAGGTGTGGATGCGGGAATGGTAAATATGAAGTACTCACTTCATATTCAGTGAATGGAGTAGCGCAAAATAGTCCTTACCTAAAACTCTCTAAATAAATTCCATCTCCATCTGCCTTGGCAGAATATTAAAACTCATTCTGTGGTGCTGGCATAAGCCATGTTTTTCTATCGCTTCGCGATGCGAAGAAGTACCGTAGCCCTTATTATTTTTCCAGTCGTACACAAGGTGTTCTTCGTGAAGGTTTTGCATGTACTCGTCACGGTAGGTTTTGGCCAAAATGCTTGCTGCCGCTATGTTTGCGTATATACCATCACCTTTAATTATACACTCATGCCTAATGTTTTTATACGGTGTAAAACGGTTGCCATCAATCAGTAACAATCCAGGCTCATGTTGTAACTTGTCAATGGCAAGGTGCATGGCTTTAAAAGAGGCACGAAGAATATTAATCTCATCAATTTCGCGGTTGCAAACCATTGCTACGGCATAACAAACGGCTTTTGTTTCAATAATACTGCGCAGCTCGTTCCGGTGTTCAGGTTTTACCTGCTTACTGTCATTTAATAAAGGGTGGTGGAATTTTTTGGGCAAAATAACCGCCGCCGCAAATACAGGACCTGCATAACAGCCACGGCCCGCTTCGTCGCAGCCAGCTTCCAGTAATTTATTTTGAAATGATAAAGTAAGCATCAGTTGAAAAGGAGAATTTGCTTCCTGTTTCACGAAAATACGCAGCAGTTGCAATAAAGCGGTATAGAAATCTTTTGAACAGCGATATTAATTGCGAAATGTAGTAATCCTTACTTATCGCTTACATCAGTGTATTCCGCGTTCCTGCTTGCAATCAATTCTGCCGCAGGCAAATTCATTTGTCCGCCCTCGCAATCCCACCAACAAACCTTCCCCCAACTTGTTATCTTCGTACCATGCCTTTCCAACTTAATTCAGTATACCAGCCAAGTGGCGATCAGCCTACCGCCATTAAGCAGTTAATTGAAGGTATTGAAGCTGGTGAACAATACCAGACCTTGCTTGGCGTAACAGGCAGTGGTAAAACTTTTACCATGGCCAATGTAATACAGCAGGTGCAGCGGCCCACACTGGTACTTACACATAACAAAACGCTGGTGGCGCAGTTGTACGGCGAGTTTAAGCAGTTTTTTCCTGATAATGCAGTGGGCTATTTTGTAAGCTATTACGATTATTACCAGCCCGAAGCTTACATGCCGGTTAGCGATACTTACATTGAAAAAGACCTTAGTATAAACGAAGAGCTTGACAAGCTTCGCCTACAGGCAACCAGCCAGTTATTAAGCGGCCGCAGGGATATTATTGTGGTGGCAAGTGTTAGCTGCATTTATGGTATGGGCAACCCTACCGAATTTGAAAATGGTATTGTGCGTATTAAAAAAGGGCAGGTTATTTCCCGGCAGGGCTTTTTACATTCGCTTGTAAACAGCCTGTACAGCCGTAGCCAGGGCGATTTTACTCGTGGCACTTTTCGTGTAAAAGGCGATACGGTAGATATCAACCTTCCGTACCTTGATGTGGCTTACCGTGTTACTTTTTTTGGTGATGAAATTGAAGAAATAGAAACGCTGGAAAAAGAAACCTCCAAACGTATTGGTGTGCTGGAAGATGCAGCCATTTTTCCTGCCAACCTTTACCTGGCGCCAAAAGATATTATGCAAGATGTGATGTATGCCATACAGGACGAAATGATGGCGCAGGTAGAATATTTTAAAGCCAATGGTAAATTTATTGAAGCGCAGCGTATTAAAGAACGTGTGGAATTTGACCTTGAAATGATACGTGAACTGGGTTACTGTAATGGTATTGAAAACTATTCCCGTTTTTTTGACCGCAGAAATCCTGGCGCAAGACCCTTTTGTTTGCTGGATTATTTTCCTAAAGATTTTATTTGTATGATAGATGAAAGCCACCAAACGGTACCTCAGATTGCAGGTATGTATGGTGGCGACAGAAGCCGCAAACTGGTACTGGTTGATTTTGGTTTCCGCCTGCCAAGCGCATTAGATAACCGCCCGCTTAACTTTCATGAATTTGATAATTTAATTGGCCAAACCGTTTTTGTAAGTGCCACCCCTGGCGATTTTGAACTGGAAAAAACAGGGGGCGTGGTGGTAGAGCAGGTGGTTAGACCAACAGGTTTATTAGAGCCCCCCATTGAGATAAGGCCAAGTGTAAACCAGATAGATGACCTGCTGGATGAGATTGACAAAACCGTTAAAAAAGGCGACCGTGTTTTAGTAACAACGCTAACCAAGCGTATGGCAGAAGAAATGGACAAGTATTTGGGGCGCATTAACATAAAATCGAAATATATACACAGCGATGTAGATACTTTGGAAAGGATAGAAATACTGCGAGAACTGCGTTTGGGAACCATTGATGTTTTGGTAGGCGTTAACCTTTTAAGGGAAGGACTGGATTTACCTGAGGTATCACTGGTAGCAATACTGGATGCCGATAAAGAAGGTTTTTTACGTAATGAAAGGTCGCTTACGCAAACCGCAGGGCGTGCTGCAAGAAATGTAGATGGTAAAGTTATTTTTTATGCTGATAAAATGACGGAAAGTATGCAACGCACCATTGATGAAACCAGCTGCAGACGGGAGAAACAGGTGGCGTATAACATTGCCAACAACGTTACGCCAACAACTGTTAAGAAGAGCATTGACCAGATTATGAAACAGACCTCAGTGCTTGACATTAAAGGCTTTGATGAAACAAAACCTTATGCTGTAGCTGGTGATGGCAATCTAAATTTGGCTGCAGAAGAGCAGGTAGAATACAAGACAATCCCTAAAATGGAGAAAGCCATTGCCCAAACCAAAAAGCAAATGGAGAAAGCTGCCCGCGACCTCGACTTTATTGAAGCTGCAAGATTGAGGGATGAGATGTTCAAGTTGCAAAAAGAGTTGGAGGGGATGAAGTAAATTGTTGGAACACTTATACACGGGTTTGACGGATAAAAACGGATTTTACTGCTTTGCAGATTTTTTTGGTCTCAACGTCTTCGGTTCGTTGACAAAAAATTTTCAGAAAACTTGAAGATATTAAGAATGGTTATCCTGATTTATATATACTAAATATGGAAATATATAACTTGTATCAATTTAAAGAATTTTTAGACTATCAGGCAGATTTTTTTTGGTAATTATTGGAATAATGAGTTGCCAAATATTACGGAGAATTATAAAGAATTTGACTTTGAAAATGGAAATTGGATAAAATAAAAACTTTAAATGGTCTTTTGCATTTTAAACCTGCATTCGATAAAATACACTCCGCAATTTTGGAATTTTACGATGCAATAACACTATTCGATAAAGAAAACTTTATTTACGAATATAAATAACCAACAATAGCGCAATTAAGTAGTAGCGTAGCTTTTAGCCCTTTATTGATGGCTAAAAATTCCCTAAAAATAAGTATTATGGTGCTACTTGATGTCATTTTGACCATTCAATGGAACTATTGAACCAAATGGAAGTAAACAATTTTTAGAGAGTAATCAGTTTACAAAAATATAAAATCGCAGAACTCAATAACAGTGCGGGTTTCAGTGCGATTTTATCACTTTTTTATACCCTTATAAATTAATCTTTTACCTCACCACCATATAACCTGAAAAGTAGCCTTAACTGGCAACATAAATTTGCAAACAACAGATGATCTGATATTCCAAATAAAAAAAGGCTGCCTAATTTTTTAGACAGCCTTTTTTTTGATAAATCTTTACGCCTGAGCAGTAGGTCCGCCAAAATTCATAGGAATCTCAACCTGCTCCATATCCTGTATATGTCCGTTGGCTGCTTCATAACGTTCAACGTTTTCTATTAAAGCTTTCATAAAACGCTTGGCATGCATAGGTGTAAATATAATGCGGCTTTTTACCTTGCTTTTTGGGGTGCCTGGCATTACACTTACAAAGTCCATTACAAATTCTGCATGGCTGTGAGTTATAATGGCAAGGTTCGCATAAGTACCCTCTGCTACTTCTTCCGAAATTTCTATATTAAGTTGATTGTGAGGTTGCTGATTGTCTGGCATACTATGTTTTTTGCGAAAGTAGGTGATTGGTTGTTTATTAGCTAATCACATCAGGCTCACTTAAAAAAATAGCCGGGGATAGAAATCACCGGCCTTTTTACCCCGAATTGTGAAACTAAAAACATGACAATTTTAATGATATTGCTTATCAATACGTATTATGATTATATGGTGTTATTTGATTTTGTAATGCAGTACATAAATAATTTTGATTGGAATGAATTTCAAAATTAGGATAGTGCTATAAGTGTGGCAATACCCACTTGTAGGTATTTTACAGATGATCATTGTTTTTTTTAGTTTAGTGGCCTGATTAAAAGACATGAGTGTAACTTCTGCCAAGAGATCATAATCAAGTACAGTATTGCATTCATTTTCATAAGCAGTCGCATCTGAAAATGGTTGTTCAATATGTTACTAAAACCTTTCTGCGTTATTTTATTTGCCATTCTATAATTTTTATTTGTGTATGTCGTTAAACAATCTATATTTGCACCCCGCTAGGGGAAAGAGGTGATAGGATAAGAGGTAAAGGGGGGTACAATATAAGAGTTCTTACTACTACAGGAAAAAAAGAAATAGGGGTGGTTACCAATTTAAAT
>JANPIP010000025.1:0-36715 GCA_031424995.1 Chitinophagales bacterium
TTGTACAATGGTTTCATAATCTGAAGCCGCTGTACGCAGCCCGGTAGAACGTCTTTGTGTTTGCATAAAATTGTATTTATTACAAAACAAAGCTTGTCTATTCCTGGACGGGCTTACGAACTACCGAAGGTTTAGTACAACTATATGTTTGGCATTATTGGGGCTTGACGAATATTTCCTCAACTGGCACGGGTGTTCCAACGGATTACTCGTAACTGCATAAAAGAGCCTGATGGTCTCTGGAATTTATTTCTCCGAAACCTCCTCATAGCTATGTGCGTTGCAGCTGTGTTAGCCAGCAGGAAATGCAACATGTTATATTATGGTTATATTGCACTCGCAACGGGGAAGCTAAAGCCCAATTTTAAGTAAACAATAAAACAACTTTTATGAGAAAAAGTATTTTTAAATTGACAGCATTAGCAATTGCTGCACCATTATTATTTTCAAACTGTGCTTCTATTGTAAGCAAGAGTTCTTATCCAATTTCAATTAACAGTAATCCATCTGGTGCCACAGTAACTATTACAGATAAAAAAGGTAATGAAGTATTTAAAGGACAAAGTCCAGCTACTGCTACATTAAAGTCAGGTGCAGGTTTCTTTGTAAAAGCTCAATACCAGGTAAAAATTAGTTCTACAGGTTACGCAGAGCAAATAATTCCTGTTAATTATAAAATGAATGGTTGGTATTGGGGTAACTTACTTTTTGGTGGAATTTTAGGAATGTTAGTTATAGACCCTATAACTGGTGCAATGTGGAAACTTGAAACGCCACCAATAAACGTTACACTTAACAAATCAACAGCATCAATTGAGACACCAACTTTGCAAATTATTGACATTGCATGTGTTTCACAGGATATGAAAAATAAACTTGTACGTATTAAATAAGTTAAACTTAAAGTCAATCTGTGCTTATTGCAGTCTCACTTTAAATGCCACCAACTTCAACAGGCGCGGGTGTTCCATAGGATCACCCGTTACTGTATAAAACAGCCAGATGATAACCAGAATTTACTTCTCCGCAACCTCCTTATAGCTATGTGCGTTGCAGAACGCTGCGTTAGTGTAACCCGCAGCATCTGGCTTAACGTATGCCACTAACAACTTTGGTAGAAATAGCCAAACAAAAACTTTCCATATATTTGAAGGATGACAGAATTAGCTTCAATAAAGCAAATATTAGCTCAACTTAAACCCGAGTTAACACAGAAGTATTTTGTTAATTCCATTGGTTTATTTGGGTCAATAACACGGGAAGACTTTACAGATAAAAGTGATATTGATATTATTGTAGATTTTAGTAAGCCTGTTGGGATAGAATTTATTGATCTTGCTGACTACATAGAAAGTAAGCTCTGCAAAAAGGTAGACTTAGTTTCTAAAAATGGCGTAAAGCCGAAATATTTTCATCAAATAGAAGCTGAAATTATTTATGTCTAAGCGTGAGCCTGCACTTCTTGTGGAAGACATAATTGATAGTGCCAATAAAATTCTTGCATATACGCATCAACTTACATTGAAAGAGTTTACTGAAGACAGTAAAACCATCGATGCCGTTATACGCAACTTTGAAATAATTGGAGAAGCGGCAAATAGATTGCCAGAAGATTTTAAAGATTTACATACAAATATTGACTGGCATCGTATCAGAGGATTTAGAAACCGAATAGTGCATGATTACTTTGGCATTGACTATTCGATAGTTTGGGAAATTAAGGAATCATTTCTTTCTAATCTTATTGCATCATTAAAATCTATCTAAGCTATCCCACTCGCACAGGCCACTTTGCCTGTCTAAGCTATCATTTCACTTGCAATAAAACTTTATACGGTAAGAGGCTATGCATGAGCAAAAGCCCGATTATGTCGCAATCCACCACTTGTTTTGTCGCTGCCAGGTAACATCAAACTTAACAGAATACAATAGGTTTGTATAGTATATGCAATCATTTTTTGATAAAACAAAAATTCTACAAATTATGGCACTCATCAATCCTCACATTAACTTCAATGGAAATGCTGAAGAAGCATTTACTTTTTACAAATCAGTATTTGGTGGAGAGTTTACGAAGTTGGTACGCTTAAAAGATTTATCAGGCCCAGAGTTTACGGTAGCAGAAGAAGATGCAAATAAAATAATGCACATTGCTTTACCCATTGGCCCCAACATTTTAATGGGCAATGATGTTCCAGGATTTATGGGCAAGGTTAATGAAAATGAAAACAGGTCTAAAATAGCTGTTAGTGCAGCAAGCCGTGAAGAAGCCGACCAATTATTTAACGGACTTTCAGTTGGTGGAAATATTGAAGTGCCGATTGGCGACAGCCCCTGGGGTTCTTATTTTGGAATGTTTAGAGACAAATACGGTATTGAATGGATGGTAGACTTTACACCAGCAGTATAACGGGCAAATCCCCGGCGGTTAACTGTTGTAAACCTCTTTAACCAGGAAGCTGATACCAAAGTATGGCAACTGTACCGTATCTTCTTTATTGGTGTATTTATGTGTTACCCATTCACCATTTTCACGTGCATACAAAGTAATTAATGTGGTTTCTGGTTCTGCAATAATGTAGTATTGCAAAGAAGGAATTTTTGTGTAGTTGATGTATTTATCTACATAATCGTTTACCTGTGTAGACTCTGAAACTACTTCTACAATTAATTCAGGTTGATATTTGATATAAATATTCTCTTCTGTTCTTTCTTCTTTTGTTACAAAAACATCAGGGTAATAGTATTTGGTTTCGTTGGGGATGCCTACTTTAACATCGTGATTAAATATTTGGTATCCTTTAGATTTTAAAAATTGGACAAGCAGAATATAAAGTATTCCTGCCATCTCGTTATTGATATCTTTTTCGCCTGGCATTTCAAAAAGTTGACCATTTATAAATTCATGGCGCTGCTGAGATGTCCACTCATATTGAATGTACTCATCAACGGTAAATTGTTTATCACTTATTACTGGTTTCATACTCACTGCTTATCTGTTCAAATATAAAAATAATTGGCAACAATTCTTTACCGCTGCTTTGCATAAAATAAAAATCCACTGGAATTTTCCAGTGGATTCAATTATATAAATCAAAAAACCAACTATGAGAACAAATATTCCACATCTTCTCTTGTAAGGCTCTTCACAAATCCTTCATCATCAGTAATCAGGTCTCTTGCCAAAGCACGTTTACGTTCCTGTAGTTTCAATATTTTATCCTCTACGGTATCAGTACAAATCATGCGGTACGCAAATACATTTTTGGTCTGGCCAATACGGTGTGTACGGTCAATGGCCTGTTGTTCGACAGCGGGGTTCCACCATGGATCAACAATGTACACATAATCAGCAGCGGTAAGGTTTAAACCCACACCACCCGCTTTTAAAGAAATCAGGAACACGCGGCAATCTTCATTATTCTGGAAATTCTGGATGGCTTTTTCCCTGTCCAATGCTGTGGTGCTTCCATCAAAATATTCGTAGTTAACGCCCAACTCTTGTAGCCTTTGCTTAATCAAAGCCAACATCCCCAGGAACTGGGAAAACACCAACGCTTTGTGGTTGCTTATATTTTCGGTGATTTCGCGGCCAATTTCTTCCAGTTTCACAGATACATTTGGGTACCTGTCCTGCTCGTTCATAATGTAAGGACTGTCACATATTTGGCGCAACTTCATCAGGCCCTGCAAAATGGTCAATTGAGAACGTCCAACGCCCTGTGTATCAACTACACCAAGTATCTTATCCCTGAAATCGTTGCGGAAAGCATCGTAAATTTTACGTTGCTCATCACCCATTTCACAGAACAATACCATCTCCTGCTTTTCAGGAAGGTCTTTTGCTACCTGCTCTTTGGTTCTTCTTAAAATAAAAGGGTATAAGATCTTGCGTAAGTGATCTTTTTGTTCTTTCTCTCCAAACTTATCAATAGGTATGGCAAATTCCTGTTTAAAAAACTCAACGCTGCCCAGCATACCTGGGTTAAGAAAATTCATTTGGGCAAATATGTCGAACGTATTGTTTTGCAATGGTGTACCACTTAAACACAAACGGTTTTTTGCACGCAGCAAACAGGCCGCTTTGGCCACTTTGCTTGATGGATTTTTAATGGCCTGACTTTCATCAAGTACCACATAATCAAGGTTCATTTCGGTGAACTGACGTATATCGCTGCGCAGTGTGCCGTAGGTGGTAATGATCACATCTATATGATCCTGCTGCAGGTTTTCGCGAAGCCTTCCACCGCCGTGGTGAATATAAAAAGTAAGGTTGGGCGTAAACTTGGTAATTTCATTCTGCCAGTTATACATCAACGTAGTTGGGCAAACCACCAATGCTTTTAAACTGCCTGTCTCCTCTTTTAAGTAATGCATAAAACTCAATGCCTGTATGGTTTTACCAAGACCCATATCATCTGCAAGAATGCCGCCCCACTGTACTTCGCGCAGGTAATTCAACCATTGAAAACCACTTTCCTGGTAAGGGCGAAGAATAGGTTTTAAATGCGCTGGCGCAGGAATATCTTTAATGGCATAATTCTCTTTCAGTTTCTCATACTTTTCTTCCAGTTGAAAGAAAAGTTCTTCTTCATTGCGTTCGTTATATAGTTCTTCAATAACGCTGAAATGATACTTGCTCAGTTTAATGTTACCGCTTTTGCCTTCACCAACACGAAAAAGCAAAGAGTATTTCTTTATCCACTCTTCAGGTAAAATACCAAGTGTTCCATCCTGTAATTGTACGTATTGCTGTTTGTTAATGAGTGCTTTTTTTACATCATCAACGGTTACTTGCTGGTCGCCAAAAAGTATCTGCACTTTGGCGTCAAACCAATCGGTATTGCTGCTGATAAATATTTTGGTAGATGGCTTTGCCGTGTTAAAACGAAAGTGGCGAAGGGCATCAAAACCATACACCGTAACGTTCATATCCTTCACTGCATCTATAAAAAGGAAGAACCAATTGTTCTTTAAAACATCTGCACCTTTAAGCGCAAGCGTGTTACTTTCAACGGGCCTTATAAAGTTGCTGTGCAGGTTTTCTATCTTTTGTATGAAGGCATTTTCGGCCTCTACATTACGTTGTATTACCAGCAGCTTTTCTTCAAAAGGCAGTATGATTTTGTCTTTATCAGTTTGACGGATTTCGTAACCTTTATAACTGAACACAGGTTCTAATACCAGATAATCGCCTTTTTCTTTCAGCAAAATCTTACAGTCTGGCAGTACATCTTTTATCTCTTCTTTTTCAAGATTGCCAAAATTTACGTTGTATTCTTTTGATAAGGGAAGAATAAAAGTCTGTAATTCTTTCGCCCAGTTATTCTTATCAATGGCCATTTGGCCAGATGGAAGGAATTTGTTTACTACCGCTACATCTTCACTCTTTTGCCAGGTAAAAAACTGGTTGTGGTATTGAAAAAGCATAGTGCCTTCGCACTCGTTTTCTGTTATGTTTAATTCAGCCGAAGGCAATTTTACATTACACTCAACCAGGTAAATACCGTCTTTATAATTAATGGTAAAGCTTGGTGAAACGAATTCTGCTGAAAGTTCAGCCTGTTCAAGGTTTGCAGTGGTAAACTGTTTTTTTGAAGGCAGGTAAAACACAAAGTTGCTGCCTGCAAGGTCGGCCAGTAATTTTTTATATTTTGGTTGAAGGTATTCGTTAATCAGGTTCCTGGTTTCTTCAGGTAATTCATCATCATGCTGCTGAATAATGTTTTCCCAAATGCCACTAAATGGCGAGTTGCGGTTGAGGTATTTGTTTACTTCTACTGACAATAATTTGCGCAGTTGCTGCACCATTATTTTGTCATCTTCATTAAATACTTCTGTATTAATAAATTTGTTCAGGTCAAGCTTTTCTACCTTACCTGTGTACTTTGAAAAATCATCATCTGTCTCGCCTTGAATTGCTTCAACTACCAAATAAGGATATTGCAAATCATTGGTGGTAATAACAATGCCAAGTTTAAAGGCTGCTTTTTCAAGTACCTGTTCTACAATTTCGGTAGCTTCAAATGCGGGTGTAGCCGCAGTTGCAGCAGCAGGTTTAATCGGCTCTGAAACAACAGCTTTTGGCTTTAACTCATCTGAAGTTGTGGTTTGAATAACACGCTTTATTGAGTTGTCCAAAACGCGTAAAAAAGGTTTTCCTTCTGTGTAAGTAAACTCAAATTTCCCTTTCAGGTCATCTTCAAGCGAGTATCCGTAAATGCTGAGCAACTTATTTTTTACCGCATCCCAATTTCGTATGGTATCAAAATAATGTGCACCTTTTGTTTTAAATATTTGTAAAAAAACGGCTGTTTTATGAATACATAGAGGATGTTTTGTATCGCTGTTGCAAGCGCAGCTTGTATCAAAATTACGTTCTTCGTTTTTTTGTATCAATATGCGTTGCATGGTGCCGTCAAGATCAACATCGGCTATTACTTTTTCGTCTTTGGCACTTATAATTTTGGCTTTGCCAGATTCTAAAAAAGATTCTGCAGCTACCAGGCTTTCTGTTGATGACAGCATGCGTATCATCTTCAGATCTACCTGTTTCATTTTTACAACTGTATGCTTTTGGTCGTATATCAGTTCCCTTTCGCCAAGCATATTTTTGTCCAGCATTTCCTGCAGGGTAAACAATGCGCCAGCCTTGTGGCGACAAATTTCGCTAAGGTTATAAGGGCAGGTACAACGCAGTTTTAAAGTTGTTGGATCCTTAAACTGTGTGATGTAAACTTTATAGTAGGTAGAATAGCTATCGTCTTTTACACGAAAGTTTACCGATGCCATTAGCTCGTCATATTCCATCAGTTCTACATTACCCAACGCATGGATTTTTTTACCACGGCGGATAACTTCTTCTG
This sequence comes from Chitinophagales bacterium, assembly GCA_031424995.1. Taxonomy (GTDB): domain Bacteria; phylum Bacteroidota; class Bacteroidia; order Chitinophagales; family Chitinophagaceae; genus Parasediminibacterium. Next base: position 6,867 of record JANPIP010000025.1, read on the forward strand.
AACCATTGTTATAAATATGCTTGACTAAATACGGTAATGCCATTCTTTGATTGATGCTTGACAGTTGATGGTCAGCAGTGCGCTAACCCGATTGCGAAAAAAGCAATTTACAAATATAAAGGAATGATAATCAGAGTAGAAAGTTTTATTAGATGCCTGCGCATGAAATGTTTGTTAATATGCAAAGTAATTATTAGTTATTGTTATGTGTGATTGGATTATTGACATAAAAAACAAAACCACCTCTTTTTAAAGAGATGGTTTGCACTTACTAACCCGTACTTATAAAAACTAATCTTCAATTTCTTCTCTTACAACGCCACCAACGTTTTCAGCAATTTTAGCCCTGATTTTTGCTTCAATTTCATTGGCAAGTTCAGGGTTATCACGCATTAAACCTTTTACTGAATCACGACCCTGGCCAAGCTTGCTGCTTTCGTAACTAAACCAGCTACCACTTTTGTTTATAATGCCAAGCTCAACACCCATATCAATAATTTCGCCCACTTTGCTGATACCTTCACCAAAAATGATGTCAAATTCAGCCGTGCGGAAAGGCGGTGCCACTTTATTTTTTACCACTTTTACTTTAACGTGGTTACCAATTGCTTCATCACCATCTTTTATTTGGGCACTTCTTCTTATGTCCAACCTTACAGACGCATAGAATTTTAAGGCGTTACCACCAGTAGTAGTTTCAGGGTTACCAAACATTACACCTATCTTCTCGCGAAGCTGATTAATGAAAATACAAATGGTATTTGTTTTATTAATAGTAGCGGTAAGCTTACGTAAAGCCTGGCTCATTAAACGTGCATGAAGCCCCATTTTGCTGTCGCCCATTTCGCCTTCCAGTTCGCTTTTTGGTACCAATGCCGCTACTGAATCTATTACCACAACATCTAATGCACCAGATAAAATTAAACGATCAGCAATTTCCAAAGCCTGCTCACCATAATCAGGTTGCGAGATTAATAGGTTGTCAACATCAACGCCTAATTTCATTGCGTATGAGCTGTCAAAAGCATGTTCAGCATCTATAATGGCGCACATGCCGCCTTTCTTTTGTGCTTCAGCAATAATATGTATCGCAAGTGTAGTTTTACCACTGCTTTCAGGGCCGTATATTTCTACAATTCTTCCTTTTGGTACCCCACCAACGCCAAGCGCAGCATCAAGACCAATAGAACCAGTGGAAATTACTTCCATGGGGTCTTTGCTCTTTTCATTCATTAACATTACACTCCCCTTACCATAATCCTTATCTATCTTGTCCATTGTAAGCTTTAGGGCTTTCAACTTTTCTGCGTTCATCATGTGTGGTTAGAATTTATCCTTCAAAATTAGTAATGGTACAAAGCTAAGAGAATTTAATTATTAACACTAATTATTTTAGTATTTTTTAGCTAATTTTTTTGGATGTTTAAAGAAATGAAAGCTGAAACCTTACCTATATTGCCTGGTGATTAAACGGCTGCAACACCATTTCGCTTACTACACCACTGGTAGGTTGCTGGCACAAAAACCAGATAGCTTTGGCTGCCTCATCTGTCATTACCATTTTATCGCGTTGTACGCGTAAGTCAATTGTATCCCAAAAAGCACTGTCAACGCCGCCAAGAAAAAGGTTGGTAATGCGTATATCGGTACGTTTAATTTCTTCACGAATGCTTTGCATCATACCTACCAAACCATATTTGCTGGCACTATAAGCTGCGGCACCAGCCATGGGTACTTTGCCAAGTATGCCTGGTATATTTATTATCAAACCTTTTTTAACTTCTTTCATTTTGGGCAACACTGCTTTTACCAGATGAAATGCCCCAATAAGGTTGGTGTTTAAGGTAGTAATAAACTCTGCAGCGGTAAGTGTTTCCATTGGTTTTATAATGCCAATGCCTGCTGCATTAATTAAAATATCAATCGTACCTGAATCTGCTAATATATCTGCAATGGTTGTTTTTACAGAAACCTCGTCGCTTATATCCATTGTAAATACACGACTGCTTTTAAGGTTGTTTTCTGCTGTGGTTGCTTCAAGCTTTTGTTTATTACGGCCTGTGATGTAAACATTTGCGCCGCTGCCAGCCAATAATTTTGTTACCTTATTACCAATGCCGCCAGAAGCACCAACAATTAGTACGTTTTTACCTTTTAAAGTTTCCATAATAAGAAAGAATAGTAATGGTGAATAAAATGAGTGAATGATAAGAACACGCAGTAAACAAAATTGTTGCACAGGGGGAATGTTGGCTACAACATTGCTTTTACCGTAGGCAATAAAATTTGCAAGCTGCAAATGCCATAAATATTTACTTTAGCCCAATGAACTTTATTTTAAAAACAATGGTTACCGCGGTAGCAGTTTTAATTGCCAGTTATCTTTTAAGTGGTGTTAGTGTTGATAGTACCCTTACTGCGATAATTGTTGCTGCTGTACTTGGCCTTCTGAACAGTTTTATAAAGCCCATACTGGTGCTGCTTACCATACCACTAACCATTTTTACACTGGGACTTTTTTTGCTGGTGATAAACATCATCATCATTAAACTGGCTTCAGAAATTGTAACCGGTTTTCGGGTAGATGGCTGGTGGCCTGCGTTGCTATTCAGCCTTATTGTTTCTTTTGTAACCTCAATTATTGAAGGCGTTATAAAAAAGCAGGAGAAGGAAGATTAATACCTTATTTAATGGATGATACAATTACTCCAAGCTCTTTGGTAATATCATCCATTTTTCCATATTCTGTAACGCGGCCAACTTCTTTACCATCGTGCAAAACGATAAAAGTGGGTACGTTGGTTATGGCGTAAGTAACATGCAGGTTTTTATCAGTAGTACTTTTCTTGTCGCGGTCAAGTGCTATCAGTGTTATTTTATCATTGGGGTAGCCACTCCTGTCAATTAGTTTATAAAACTTAGGCAACAGGTTTTGAGTATCATGGCACCAGGTGCCGCCAAAAACAAGCATGGTAAACTTATCTTTATTCTGCTGAAATGCAGTAACGGCCGCAGCTTCAGGCACACCATACTGCATATTTTCTTTAAACCAAGCAAAGGCTGTATCGTTTTCTATTAATGAACGGTTTATGATGCCGCTTAGCATTTTGCTGCCTTTGTCGTCTGCTGTAATGTAATTAGATGCCATTTTTTTTGATGATGTACAAGCGGCTAACATGCAGCCCAGTATTATGATGATAGCTAAATTTTTCATTACTGTATTTTAAGTGCCCAAGTTAGCCTTCAGCTCTAATAAAAAAGAACGGAATTTTGTTAAAGATTGTACCAGTTCAAAATTAACATCTGCCTCGTGTTTGTTGCTTTTTAAATAAGCTTTAGCACCTTCTATACTAAACTTTTTCTGGCGCACAAGATGATAAATCAACTGCAGGTTTTTAATATCTTCTACCCTGAAAAGGCGGTCGCCCTTTTTTGTTTTACGCGGCTGCAGTACATCAAATTCATTCTCCCAAAAACGTATCTGCGATACATTTACATTAAACCAACCTGCCACTTCTGTAATGCCATAATACAGTTTCCGCTTTAAGGTTTCATCATCAGGAATATTAATAAGGTCAATGCCTGCATCTATGTCTTTGTAAGATTTACGGCCACGTTTATTATTGGGGTTTACAAACGATTTTGGTAAAACAATAGACGTGGTAATAGTCGTGGGCAGAATAAAATCAATAGGTTCTTCTTCGTCAGTTTCGTTTATAGTCTCATCGTTAAAATCATTTTTTGCCTGCGTCAGATTTTCTTCCGTTACAGTGGCAATTACCTCTTCTTGTAAAGGTTGTTCTATGTTTTGAAGGTTAGGTGCTTCTTCATTTTCCTGTAATGTTTCCAATGCTTCCAGCGATGCATCTATGGCATTTTCTATTGGTGTTGCATCGAAACCATTGTTTAAGGTAATTGCAGGATGGTCATGTTCCAGGTATTCATCCAGTGATTTGAAAGATTCTTCTTCTGATTCTGTTTTTGTCACTTCCTCGTCAACCACTTCTGAAGTTTCTTCAACAAAATCTTCTATCTCATGCTGCAATTCTTCCTGTGAATGGAATGCTGTTACAACAGGTTCTTCCTCTATTTCTGTAAGTCCTTCTGCATTATTTTCAATGGTTACTTCAAGTGGTTCAACAGCCTTAACATAGTCTTCTTCTATTTCTTTTTCAAAGGCTGACTGTGATTCAAATGCAGCAGTAACAGGCGCTTCATTCTTTAATTCATCTTCAATTATTTCACTTTCTGGCTTTTTGGTGTTAATCTTTTCTTCTTCCGCATTCTCAATTTTTAATATAGTATTTGGCTCTTCTATGCTACTAGTAATCTCATCTTTTACAGCTATAACTGGTTCTTCTATTTCTATAACCTTAGGTACTTTCAGTTTGTATTTTACTACAATTTTTTCATCAGCATATACCAATGGTGATAGTGGTGTTGCAGCTTCTTCTTGTGGCTTCACTTCCTCCACACCCCTTTCTGGCAAAGCCTCATCCGCAGCTTTTGGCATAATCACTTTAGCACCAACCCTTGCCTTGTCTTTTTTGGCAAGCGCTGGTTGTATTGGATTACCAAATAAATCTAATTGATCGGTTGACATGCCGTAAAAATACTAAGAAGCTGTTTGAGTTAATTGTTTAGTCCACATTATTTAGCGAACAGTGGCAAGCTGTTTATAAACTGTTAGTTATCTAAGAATGCAGTATCCTTCTCTATCTTACGTTCATCCTACGTTTATCTTACGTTTATGCTACGTTCAAGATATAAGTAAAGGACGCTTGGGTTATTAGTGAAATAAAGAATTAACCTATTTTGCCGATGGTAAAGGTTTATGACTAAAGCATTGAAAATAAAGCACCAGCCGTGAAAATGCTTTACTGTGTTTTTATACTTTGTACGTACATTGCTTAAAACCGTAATTAATGAAACACCTGCTTACTGTACTTTGCCTCGGTATTATTTTTACCTCATGTAAACTTAGTAATGTGAACCAGCACAACACTCCAAATACAGAGCTTGCCGCCCTGTTAGATAAATATTATGATGAACGTATGCAGTTGTTTCCGTTAGAAGCGACTGCCAATGGCGATAATCGTTTTAACCACTTGCTGCCAGCCGATTTTACTGATAGCTACCGCGAAAAAGTGAAAGATTTTTATACCCGTTACAAAGCCTATATACACAAGTTTGACCGTGAGCAACTGGATGAAAACGACAAAAACAGCTACGATATTTTTACCTACGAAATGGATATGGGCCTTGATGGTATTGCATTCCATCATGCAGGCAATAACAGCTATATTCCTTTTGACCAGTTTAATGGTGTTACACTTTTGCTTGGGCAAATGGGCGGGGGCACAGGCAACCAGCCTTTTAAAACTGTTAAAGATTATGATAACTGGCTGCAACGTGGAGCAGCTTTCAGCACATGGGCAGACAGTGCCATAGCTTACTTTAAAAAAGGGATGGCTGCCAACTATGTGTTGCCTAAAACACTTGTGGTAAAAATGATTCCGCAAATGAAAGATATGGTTACAGATGCTGCTGAAAAGAGTTTGTTCTACACGCCAGTAACGCTGTTTCCTTCTTCTTTTAGCGAAGCTGATAAAAAGCGTTTGACCACTGCTTATATTGCTATGATTGAGCAACACATTGTACCATCTTACAAAAAACTGGCTTTGTTTTTAGAGAATGAATACCTGCCAAAAGCCAGAACAACTACTGGCATTAATACTTTGCCTGGCGGCGATGCTTATTACAAATACCTTGTAAAATACTGGACCACTACAGATAAAACGCCTGAAGAAATTTACAATACCGGCCTTGCAGAAGTAAAGCGCATAAGAGAGGAAATGGAGAAGACCAAAGCACAGGTACAGTTTAAAGGCGACCTGAATGCTTTTTTTGAGTACCTGAAAACGGACAAACAGTTGATGCCTTATAAAACTCCTGAAGATGTCCTCAACGCGTTTCGTGGAATACAGAAAAACATTGACAGTAACCTTACAAACCTGTTTAGTATTAAGCCAAAGAGTAAGTTTGAGATAAGACAAACGGAAGCTTTTCGCGCGGCTAGTGCTAGTGCAGAGTATTACCCAGGATTGCCTGATGGAAGCAGGCCTGGTATTTTCTATGTTCCTATAATTGACGCCACTAAATTTAATATTACCAGTGGTATGGAAAGCTTGTTTTTACATGAAGCAATCCCTGGCCACCACTTTCAATGTTCATTACAAATGGAGAATGAAAAGCTGCCAAAATTCCGCCGTTACATTTGGTATGGCGCCTACGGCGAAGGCTATGCTTTGTACTGTGAAAGCCTTGGTAAAGAGCTGGGTTTGTACACCAATCCATACCAATATATGGGCGCCCTTGGCGATGAGATACACCGTGCCATACGCCTTGTGGTAGATGTTGCCATGCACACCGGCAAAATGACAAGAGAGGAAGCCATTAAGTTTATGATGGATAATGAAGCCATCAGCGAAGATGGCGCCATTGCTGAGATTGAGCGTTATATGGCTTATCCTGCCCAGGCGTTAAGCTATAAAATTGGCGCACTTAAAATTCGTGAATTGAGAGAGAAATATAGTAAGGCAAAAAGCGATAAGTTTGACCTTAAAGCTTTTCATACAGAATTTTTAAAGGATGGTTGTATGCCATTAAAAGTGCTGGAAGCGAAGATGGATGAGTGGGCAAAATAGTGCAGGAACTTGACGTATGTTAATGAGCGGGACATCTTATTACAGTTAGATGTCCCGCTTTTGTTTCCTTTAAACAACCTGCACCTTATCTAATATTCCTTCATCTGTTTCTTTGGCCCTTGCTTCAACTTCAAACTTGTTATTATATTAACCATTACGTATACTTTCAACAAGGTATAAAAACAGGAAAGGTAGAAAGCCATGTTGTTTATACTGGTACACATGCGCCACTTCGTGGCGAAGCCATGAAGTATTATTTATTAACTCTTGCTTTGAAGCATTGTGTAAATAAACAGTGCTGCCAAAAGTGATGGCCATAGTATCGCTTTTAAGTACTTTGGCTGCAAGCCTTGCTATTTGCGAGTTTTCTATGATTTTTATTTTTGTCATTGGTTGCAATAATAAATTATCTGCCTGTAATCGTTCCTTCTACAATTGCCTGTTATTTATATTGCCATTTTTTGTACTTTTAAACGTGGCGAAAAACACAAAATATTATCTGGGAATTGACTTCGTTGTTGACCCAACCCCAATAACAACTGAAGACAGAAAAAAAATCAGTGAAGTAATTGCGTATTACAAGGCAACTGGTAAAAAAATGCCAATAAAAAAAGCAGTACCTCAAAAAAATATAGAAAGAAAAAGCAGGAAAAAGGTGTTGGTATAATTTATTTAAAATATGAGGTTACGTTTTTGAATTGCTCAATAAGTTATTCCGCTCCAGAGTGCGACGCCTATGGAGCTACATTGCTAACCAGCAGCCCGTCTCAAAAAAATCTTACACCGCCCCTGTAAACTGTTTCAAAAAGCGTACATCATTCTGGCTGTATAAACGCAGGTCATTAACGCGAAACTTAAGCTGGCAAATACGTTCAACGCCCATGCCAAAGGCAAAGCCTGTATATTTTTCAGGATTGATGCCGAAGTTTTCAAGCACTTTGGGGTGTACCATACCACTGCCCAAAATTTCTACCCAACCTGTATGTTTGCATACGTTGCAACCATCGCCTGCGCAAATAAGGCAACTGATATCCATTTCTGCACTTGGCTCAGTAAAAGGAAAATAAGAAGGGCGGAAACGAACCTTTACATCCTTGCCAAACATTTCCTGCACAAAAAAGTAAAGGGTTTGCTTAAGGTCGGCAAAGCTTACGTTCTCATCAATATACAAACCTTCTACCTGGTGAAAAAAGCAGTGTGCCCTTGCACTTATGGTCTCGTTACGGTAAACGCGGCCGGGGCAAATAACACGAATGGGCGGCTTTTGGTTTTCCATAACACGCGCCTGTACGCTGCTGGTATGTGTGCGCAGTAACCACGCTGGGTTTTGACTGATGTAAAAGGTATCCTGCATATCACGTGCAGGGTGGTCTTCAGGCAGGTTCATGGCGCCAAAGTTGTGCCAGTCATCTTCAATTTCAGGGCCTTCTGCTACAGCAAAACCAAGGCGTTTAAATATGGCAACAATCTGGTTGCGCACAATGCTTAAAGGATGGCGTGTGCCAACAGCCACGGGGCTTGCAGGCAGGGAAAGGTCAATTTGTGAGTGGTGAGCGGTGAGTGGTGAACCACCTGCCTGCTGCAGTTCAGCATACTTTTTTTCAGTAAATAATTTAAACTCATTGAGGATTTGACCGAAGGCTTTTTTCTGGTCGTTGGGTACGTTTTTCATTTCGCCCATAACGGATTTTACCAATCCTTTCGTGCCAAGGTATTTTATGCGGAAAGCTTCTACAGCATCTGCATTGGTGGCCTGTTCATTGGCAATTTCCAGTTTGTAAGCTTCTATCTGTTGCAACAGTTGTTCCATGCGGCGAAGATAAAGAGGTGCTTGCAGAAAAGTTTCACGCAAAAAACAAAAGAAGAAAGAGTCGTTTCACGCTGCGCTTTGAAGAAAGGGGGTTCTCGCAGAAAGCGCGGAAGAGAAGGACGACCGTATACCGTTGACCGTCGACAGAGAAACACAGCATTCCCTTAACGGCTTTGATTTTCAAATTTTCAAATTCTTCCTCTCAGCGTTCCTCTGTGAAATACCTCTATGTCACTCTGCGGTTAAACCCCTTCATTCGCCATTACTTCTTTTTCTTTTTTCCACCAGCGGTAGCCAATAAAACCCATAATAGCAAGAGGTGCAAGCATCAGGTAAAGGATGCCCGTGTTGAGGGATTTTGCAGGGCCTTCGCCAAGTTGCTGTGCAGTTTTGGTGCAGATGGAACATTGTGCGTTTACCGCCACTATTACCAACATAAATAAAAATAACAACAGCCCCTTTTTCATTTTTTTTCTGTTTGCTGCGCAAAGATATAAGTGAAATATCAGTATTACGCAGCCAATTATGTTAAGATGCAGCCGTCAATCAGCCTTATTTTTGCCGACATGCGTATTGCAGTAAACAATATTTTTTTTGAGGAAGAACGAAATACCGCCGATGCTATTTTTGTACAGCAGCTATTACTGCAACTGGTAGAAAAACATGCAGCGAATGAATTTGTTTTCTTCGACATAAAAGAAGTTGCTACAGCGCCAAATATAACAACGGTTCTTTCGTCAAAGCTACCGGCAAACAGCCTTGCTTTAAAATACTGGAACAATGTACAGTTGCCGCTAAAGCTTAAAAAGGAGAATATTGATTTATTGATACAGCCTTATGGCAGTGCAAGTTTAACCGCAAAAACCAAACAGGTTTTAATCATCAGTTCTGTACTGGCAAAGAAAAAAATCAATGTTTCTTTTCTTGAAAAAGCTGCTTCAATAGTAGTAAGTTCAGCCTTTGCAAAAGAGCATTTAATTACCAATTACAAGATTAACGCTGAGAAGATACAAATACTGTATGGCACAGCCAATGCAGCTTTTAAGCCATTGGGATATATTGAAAGAACAATTGTTAAAGACGAATTTTCAACAGGTAAAGAATATTTTTTGTTAGCGGCAAATCCACTCAGCATCGCCGCTTTACTTCATATTTTAAAAGCATTTTCCCTGTTTAAAAAGTGGCAAAAAAGCAGTATGAAACTTTTAGTAGCTGGAAAAGTGAATGATGATCAGAAAGGGCTTGCGGAAAAACTTTCTACCTACAAATTCAGGGAAGATGTGGTGTTTTTGAACGATGTTTCTATTGAAAAGGAAGCAACTATTACAGCATCATCTTATGCAGTTATTTATTATTCAACTATTGATGGCTTTGGCATTCCCATTTTGCAGGCCATGCAAAGCGAAGTGCCTGTAATTGCAAGCGATACGGCATATAACAACGAAGTTGGTAGCGATAATATATTGTATGCACCTGGTGATGATATTGAAACCCTTGCCAACCAAATGAAGCTTTTGTATAAAGACGAAAATCTGCGAAGCGATTTAATTGCGAAGTCTATTGAAAGGGTGAAGCAATTTGTTGTAAATCCTGAAATATTAATTGCATAGCCACTTTGCATTGGCTTGATAGATTGTGTTTACTGAAATCATCTTTCACATCTGCTATATCCGTGTCCTCTGTGTTCCCATTCATCAAACCTGTATTTTTGCGCTCTTTAAATTTTGAATGATGAAATCGACCATTACCGTTGAAGTTGAATTAGATAAGGATAAAGTGCCTGATAATATAAAGTGGACCGCTACCGACAGCAGTGCAGAAGACATGCAAAAAGCCAAGGCAATGATGCTTTCTTTTTGGGACGGTGCAGATAAAAGTGCCCTGCGCATTGACCTTTGGACAAAAGAAATGATGGTAGATGAAATGGCGGACTTTTATTATCAAATGATGATGGGCATGGCTGATACTTTTGACAGAGCCACCCACCAGCATCAATTAGTAAAAGAGATGAAAGATTTTGCCAAAGATTTTCACAAGAAATTTATGGAAAGTCAGCAGAAAGAAAACAAATTAGGATAGGAAAAAAGAATGACGGTTGTGAGATGATGGATGACTGGAACAATGGCTATTTAATACATCTGTCATTTGTAAACAACTATCTGTTAACTTTTAAAAAAACAACTATGAGCTTAGAAACACAGGTAATGGCCGAAATGAAAGATGCCATGAAAGCCAGGGATGAAGCCACTGTACGTGGCCTTCGTGCTATAAAAGCAGAGATTATAAAAGCAAAAACAGAACCTGGTGCAGGTGGCAATGTTACAGAAGAAGGCGAGCAGAAACTGTTACTGAAAATGGTGAAACAGCGCAAAGACAGCCTAGAAATATACAAGCAACAAAACCGTGCAGATCTTGCCGTTGTTGAAGCAGCAGAGATTGCAGTGATTGAAAAGTTTCTTCCAAAACAAATGGATGAAGCTGAATTGAAAGGCGCCATTGCCAATATTATTACTGAAGTTGGTGCTTCATCACCAGCCGATATGGGCAAGGTAATGGGCGTTGCAAGTAAACAACTGGCTGGCAAAGCAGATGGTAAAGCTATTTCTGCTGTTGTAAAAGAATTACTGAGCAAATAAGTTAGACAATCGACCATAGTCCATCGTTTTTTGATGGTCGATGGACTATGGTCTTCTTAATAATCACCATTCACCAATGACCATCGACATTCTCTATTTTCTTCTCATCCTTTCTGCAATTTATAAAGGCTATACACGTGGCTTTATTGTGTCGGTGTTTTCATTTTTCGCCATCATTATTGGCCTTGCCGCGGCAGTAAAATTATCGGCTATTGTTGCAGGATGGTTAAGAGAAAGTACAAATATCAGCAGCCAGTGGCTGCCATTTTTGTCGTTTGTTATTGTAATGGTAGGCATCATTTTATTAATAAGATTAGCCGCCAATATGCTTCAAAAAACGTTTGAGTTTATGTTTATGGGCTGGGCAAATAAGATTGGCGGTATTTTATTATATGCTGTTATTTACACCATGATATTCAGTGTGCTGTTATTTTTTACCAATAAAATTGGGATTTTAAAAGAAGAAACCATTTCTGCTTCTGTTACCTACCCGTTTGTAGAACCCTGGGGCATAAAAACCATTGATGGTTTTGGTAAGATCATTCCAGTATTTAAAGGTATGTTTACGCAGTTGGAAAGTTTTTTTGATGCCGTAAGCAAAAGGGCTGCCAAATAAACAATCAGGGTTAAATGTTACCACAAATAAGGTAATTTAGCCGCTATTGTATTAAAGTTACATTACGGGCAAATTGTAGAGGCAATTTAATTAGTTGATTTTGCGTTTATTTGTAGTTATTGCTGTACCAATCGGCTTTTAAGAAAAGATTCATGAGTTATAAGATACATCAACAGGATAAGTATAAGTTTATTGAGGAGGGCGAAGGTGAACCACTTTTGTTACTGCATGGTCTTTTTGGCGCACTCAGCAATTTTGCCGATCTGATAGAATATTTTAGAGGCAGCTATAAAGTAATAGTTCCCATTCTTCCTTTACTTGATCTTGATATTTTTCATACTACCGTTAGCGGACTTGAAAAACATGTGCAGGGTTTTATTGAAGCACGCGGATATAAGGATATTCACCTTTTAGGCAATTCATTAGGCGGGCATATTGCTGTAATGCATACTTTAAAGCATCCCGAAAAAATTAAATCCCTTATTCTTACAGGTAGCTCTGGTTTATTTGAAAACGGTATGGGCGACAGTTACCCTAAACGGGGCGATTACGAGTACATAAAAAAGAAAGCCGAATTAACGTTTTACGATCCCACACTGGCTACCAAAGAACTGGTTGATGAGCTGTTTGAAATAACTACCACACGCATAAAGGTTATTAAAGTAATTGCACTTGCAAAAAGTGCCATACGCAGTAATCTTGGCGAAGAACTTAACCAGATAAAACAACCAACGCTTCTTATATGGGGCAATAACGATACTATTACACCGCCTTTTGTTGGGCGTGAATTTAATAAACTGATACCCAACAGCGAGCTGTATTTTATTGATAAATGCGGCCACGCACCAATGATGGAAGTGCCACATGACTTTAACGATATATTAAGCAGGTTTTTAACCAAAATAAATCTTCCTGTTGCATCACATCGTACTTTATAATAGTCTTTTTACAAACAGTTAGTAATGCTCGCATCTCAACTTACGCAACAGAATTTACCCAATCTTCATCTTACAGATAAGGCTGGTTTTGCTTTGCAGTTAATGAACGATTACGATGTACAGCATTTGCCAATCATCAACGAAGAAAAATTTATTGGCAGCATTGGTAAAGAAGATCTTTTGGAGGCTGATGAAATGCAAAGCCTTGATACGCTTGAATTTCAATTGATAAAAGCAGCCATAAAAAAAGATGAGTTTGTGATGATGGCCTTAAAGCTGGTAACAGAAAATGAGTTAACTGTTTTGCCTGTAGTTAATGAATTGTTTGAGCTGCAGGGTACCATCACTTACAATAATCTTTTACAAAATCTTTCTAAATTTTTAGGTACTGAAGAACCTGGAGGTATTATTGTTCTTGAAATTGAAAGAAGACATTTTTCTTTTGGTGAAATAAGCAGGCTGGTTGAAACCAACGATGCTTACATTACCCAACTGAATACTTATACTGAAAGCGATACAGGCCTTGTAATTGTTTCAATAAAAGTAAACAAGGTTGAGATAAGCGATATACTTTCAACATTTCAACGGTACGACTATATAGTGCGTTATTATTTTGGTGAAGAACAGTTTGCCAATGAGCTTAAAGAAAACTACAATCATTTAATGACTTACCTTAACCTGTAATTACACTTACTGTATTCATATTTCGTTACCACACGCAAATAACCATCATTACCTTACATTTACTCTTCATCATTTAACCCGTTTGTTAATAATGCGTTTGTTGTGCCTGTTTTGTTTTATTTGTTGCTGTACTGCTGCATTGGCACAAAACGATTCTTTAACAAGGCAGCCCTTTATAGATACTACGGCAAAAAAAACACCTGTAATAACCATTGGCACAATAAAAATCACTGGTAATAAAAGAACCAAAGGGTTTATGATATTGCGTGAAATGGTATTAAAAACAGCCGATACACTCAACATAACCAATCTTAATAAAAGGCTGGTACAAAGCCGTAACCAGGTGTTTAATACTGCTTTGTTTGTAGATGTTACTATTTATCCTGCAGAAAAAATTGGCGACATAATAAACCTTAATGTTGATGTAAAAGAACGCTGGTACCTTTTTCCATTGCCTTATTTCAGGTTGGTTGACAGGAATTTTAACCAATGGCTGGTAGATCAGAAAGCGAGTTTAGAAAGAGTAAATTATGGTGTTAAATTTTCGCAGGCCAACCTGTCTGGCCGCAACGATGAGCTGAACATATGGCTGATAACAGGTTATAACCAACAGGTTAACCTTCGTTACAACCTGCCTTTTTTCGACAAAAAACTAAAGAGTGGTATTAATGTTGGCTTTATTCACTCAAGGCAAAAAGAATTAAATTATGCCACAGGGCTTAACAAGCAATTGTTTTTTAAAGACAAAAACTTTGTACGCACCGTTACACGTTTTGATGTTACTTACACCTACCGTCCAGATCAGTACTGGCGACATTCTTTATCTGCTTCTTATACCAACGAAAACAATTCTGATAGTGTTTTTAAAGTTACATCAACCTATTACCCACAAAACAGATCAGAGGCAAAATACCTTTCGCTTGGCTATACTTTCAGTTATGCAAAAACCGATTATAATGCTTACCCAACCAAGGGGTTACTGGCGGGCGCATATCTTTCAAAACGTGGTTTTGATGATGTTACAGGCCTTTGGCAAATTGGTGGCCGTGCGTTGTATGCTTTTCCTTTAACCAAAAAATCTTTTATTCATGTGGATGGAAGTGCTACCATAAAATTTACCGACGATAAAAATTTTTACTTTAACCAGCGGCTTTTTGGTTATGGCGATTTTCAAATGCATGGCCTTGAATATTATGTGGTAGATGGTACTATTGGCTTGCTGGGCAAAGCCACAGTGCACCAGCAAATATTTGAGTACATTTTAAAAAACCCCATTAAAAGTAAAACACATAATCTTATACCTTTCCGTTTTTACTTAACAGCCTTTGGCAATGTTGGGTATGCTTACAATAAATTTCCAGGCAACAGTATGCTAAACAACCAACCCATTTATACGGGCGGTTTTGGCCTTAATATTGTTTCTATCTACGACTTTGTATTTAAGATAGAATATAGTTTTAACCAGTTAGGTACACACGGTGTATTTTTGCGCAGCGGCAGGGATTAAAATTTTTGGGAACGGGCCTTTGTATAGCTATGGAACGTCCCTTGCGTCGCACTCTTGTACTTTTAAAACAGTGATGGGCTTTTTCTACATGGTATGCTTTTAATAACGATTTGCACTGCTTTTGATTAACGCCATTACATCCTTTATACAATATGAAGGATAGAAAAAATTAAAACATGAAAGTAGCCATTTACAGCAGGGGTTTAGATAACGCACAGGAAAACCCATTAGTGGTACTTCTTGAAGAGTTATCAAAACACCATATTTCAATATTATTATACCGTCCTTTATTGGGGCAGTATGCACTGCCCTCAAAATTGCTCGGTAACATTACACCATTCAATTCATCAGACGATCTTGGCGATGATCTTGAATGCCTCATAAGCCTAGGCGGCGATGGCACCATGCTTGATGCAGTTACGCTTGTGAGAGATAAAAATATTCCATTGCTGGGAATCAATTTTGGTCGTCTTGGTTTTTTGGCCAGCATAAGTAAAGAAGAACTTACTGTTGCCGTAGATGCCATTGTTAACAGCACTTTTATAAAAGACAAACGCACACTAATACATTTAGATGCCAGCGTACCTTTATTTGGCAACGATCCTTTTGGCTTAAATGAATTTGCCATACACAAAAGGGATACAGCACCCATGTTAAAAATTCACACCTACCTTAATGGTGAGTTTTTAAATACTTTTTGGGCAGATGGCCTTATTGTTTCTACACCAACAGGTTCTACTGGTTACAATCTTGGTTGTGGTGGCCCTGTAATTTTTCCAGATTCAAACAGTTTTGTAATTACTCCTGTGGCACCACATAATCTTAATGTACGGCCCATTGTAATTCCTGATGATAATATTCTTTCTTTTGAGATAGAAACCCGCGGCGACCAGTTTATCTGCGCATTAGATGCCCGCAAAGAAATTGTAGACAAAGACATTCAGATTGCTGTAAAACGTGAGGCATTTACCATTAACCTTGTAAGGCTAAACGAAAACAGTTTTCTCTCTACCCTTAGAAATAAACTTACCTGGGGTATGGACAAAAGGAATTGATGCTACATTTACAATATGCAAATGCAGGGACCAATTGGTGTTTTTGACAGTGGTTACGGCGGCCTTACCGTACTAAAAGAAATTGTAAAAAAACTTCCTCAATACGATTACCTGTACATGGGCGATAATGCACGTGCGCCTTACGGCAGCCGCAGTTTTGATACCGTGTACCATTACACTTTAGAATGTGTTAACTGGTTTTTTAGCCAGGGTTGCCATTTGATAATACTGGCCTGTAATACTGCTTCTGCCAAAGCATTACGCACTATTCAGCAAAACGATCTTCCACATATTGACCCTTTCAAAAGGGTACTTGGTGTTATAAGACCCACTACTGAAGTAGTGGGCAGCTATACAAAATCAAACAGCGTTGGTGTTTTAGGAACCACTGGCACGGTACAATCGCAATCTTACCCCATAGAAATTGGCAAGTTTTACCCGCAAATAAAAGTGTACCAGGAAGCCTGCCCCATGTGGGTTCCGTTGGTTGAAAACAATGAACATAATGGCATCGGTGCCGATTATTTTATTCAGCAGCACATTAATAGTTTGCTCCTGCAAAATGCACAAATAGATACCATTCTACTTGCTTGCACCCATTACCCTTTATTAATTGATAAGATAAAACAGGCTGCCCCTGCGGGGATGAATATTCTATCGCAAGGCGAAATAGTAGCCAACAGTTTAGAAGTGTATCTTCAAAAACATGCTGAAATGGAAGCGAAGTGCAGTAAAAATGGAAAGCTTTCGTTCTACACCACTGATTCAACAGAAAGTTTTGATAGTAAGGCTACTATTTTTTTCGGGCAAAAAGTAACCTCACAGCATCTTGATCTGTCTAAATAACCGTTTATTTATTTGCAATTAGCAAGTCTGTATTCCATAAAACAAAAAAGCATTGACCATTTAAGATCAATGCTTTTTTATTATGATTAAAGTTATCTCTTACCAGAAGAAACTGTATAAAGCAACCAGAATACCACAAATAATCAACGCGCCAACTGCAAATGCAGGGTGCATCCTGAACATTTTGGTATCAACCTCAAGGCCATTGGCTCTTTTACCATCTCTGTTCTCAGCCATGCTTATTAAATACATTACAATTAAGCAGATTACAAAAACAAATCCCATCCTGTCAAGAAACGGTATTTCATAACGAGCTGTACCATCTTCCTGTTTTACAAGTGTTGAAAAGCCCAGGGAATATAAAAACTCAAGGTTAACAAATTTTGGAATGAATTTCAGTAATACTGATAATCCAAAACCTCCAATGGTTGCAAACAATGCCGCGTTTGATGTGGTTTTTTTCCAGAAAAAACCAAGAATAAACATGGCGAAAATACCAGGGCTTACAAAGCCAGTGTATTCCTGTATAAATTCAAAACCGCCCTTTTTATCAATACCAAGAAAAGGAGAAATTAAACAACCTAAAAGCATAGCAACTAATACAGTGATTTTACCCGTTCTTACCAGGTCGTTTTCACTTGCATCGGGCTTAATTTTTTTCTGGTAAATATCAAGGGTAAATATGGTAGCAATACTGTTTGCTTTACCAGCAAGTGAGGCAACAATGGCAGCAGTTAAAGCCGCTACTGATAAACCTTTAAAACCCACAGGTAAAAGGTTTAACAAGGTTGGATAAGCTTTATCACCAATTACTTCGCCTGTTGCATCAAGTAGTTCTTTATTGGTAAAGTAACCTTTTTCATTAAGTACATAAGCTGCAATACCAGGTAAAACAACTATTACAGGCATCAATAATTTTAAGAAAGCCGCGAATAAAATACCACCACGTGCAGTTTTAAGATCAGCACCCAAAGCCCTTTGGGTAATATATTGGTTACAGCCCCAATAGTTCAGGTTTACAATCCACATACCACCCACTAAAACAGTAAGTCCTGGCAAACTCGGGAAGTTGGCATCCTCTTTTTTAAATATCATGTGAAAGTGGTCTTCAGAATGTTCCATCATCAGTTTAAAACCACTTACAACACCACTGCTGCCATATTGCTGTGCCACAAGGTCAAGCGCCAAGTAAGTGGTTACCAAACCACCCAGTATTAAAAAGAACACTTGTATAACATCGGTAAAACCAATCACCTTCATACCACCTAATGTAATAACGATGGCGAAAATTGCCAGTGCATACATACAAACGTATAAGTTAATGCCAGATATACTGCTGATGGCAAGTGCACCCAGATAAAGGATGGATGTAAGGTTTACCACAACGTACAACAACAACCAAAAAACCGCCATAATCATTGCTACGGTTGAGTTGTAGCGCTGGTTAAGAAACTGCGGCATGGTGTATATCTTGTTCTTTAGATATACAGGAATAAAGAAAATGGCAACGATCATTAAAGTAGCCGCAGCCATCCACTCGTAGGTAGAAATAGCCAAACCCATTTTAAAACCGTTACCGCTCATGCCTATAAACTGTTCTGCAGAAATGTTGGAAGCAATTAAAGAAGCACCAATAGCCCACCATGTTAGTGAACCTTCCGCTAAAAAATAATCGTGCGAAGCACTTGTAGAAGCCTGTTTTTTTCTGTTATACACCCAGTAGCCGTAAGCTGCAACTACCACAAAATAAACCAGAAACACTAAATAATCCGTTGTCTGCAATGTTTTCATAATGGCGAAAAGTTAGTTTAAACTATGAGGGGTAAATATATGTGCTTAGTGTTTAATTGTATAATTAACACCTTAAATTTTTAAAGTTTTTACGTAGTAAATTCGGCCTTGGCAACTATATTAATCAACTCTTAAACAATTTTATTGTTTATTTATTACAGGTAACAAATAACGATTGCTATTGATTAAAAAATAAACTATGGAAAATAAAAAGCCTTCACAGCAAAAGAAAAAAACGTAAACAGTATACTGAATAACCAGCTTTTGAATTTACCATGTACTTCCAATCCTTAATTTGTATCAAATAAACTTTAAAGAATTGAGCAACTGGGAACAGAAGTAGCTTTTAAACATTAAAAAGCTAAAGATTAATATTGCTTTAAAGCGGCACATTGTTTTTTGCAATATTTTTAAACCATCTAAACACAACTTATGGAACAACGAAAGGTTATTACAGGCAACTCAGTTGAGGAGCTATGGGAGCAGATAAATACAGATTTTGCAAATCTTGTCGCACTGAACGATTATCATGTAATTCTACAGCATGGCGATAAAAAGATAACACTTGATATAGATATTCACTTAGGCGGCGAATTAGAAGGCGGTTATGAAACAACCATTTTTACAGCTTTAATTCCACCACAAAATGGTTTTAGATTTGCCATACACCCTGAGGATATTATACAGGAAGTAGGCAAATTTTTTGGATTAGAGGATAAAGAAATTGGTTATCCTGAATTTGATGCCGATGTAATTGTTAAAACCAATGATGTACCAAAAGTAGCTGACCTGTTTGCTGATGCTGAAACAAGGTTATTGTTTAAAGATTTGTCAGGTTATTCTTTAAGCATTAAAGATGATCATAAAATTGAAGGAGAGCACCTTGAACTTAACATATTGCACGGTATTACAAATGCAGGAATACTTAAAGAAATTTACCAGGCATATTATATCATATTAAGCAAGCTAAGCGTGTAACAAAGCCTGGCAGTTTATTTAAAAGCTGAACTTATTACACAGTTCGGCTTTTTTGTTGCCTTTAATTTAAATGCTCGTTTTTACATTAATGACTAAAACCATTTAAAAGGAAGTTAACAGGGCAGAAATAAATGACGGCTGTAAGGCTTTAAATAAAACTTTTAAACTGCGTTGAGCCTTTTAATGGCTGCTGTTAACTTTGCCCTGCATGAAGATAGATATTATACAAACTGCCAAACATACTATTGAACTGGAAGCCAATGCCATTGCTGGTTTAGCAAACTTTATACATAAAGGTTTTGAAGTTGCTGTTACCACTCTTTTTAATTGTAAAGGCAGGCTGGTAATAAGTGGCATTGGTAAAAGTGCCATTATTGCCCAAAAAATGGCCGCTACTTTTAACTCTACAGGTACGCCTGCTTTGTTTATGCACGCTGCAGATGCCATTCATGGCGATCTTGGCATGATACAGGAAAATGACATTGTAATATTAATAAGCAAAAGCGGCGAAAGCCCTGAAATAAAAGCGATCGTTCCATTAATAAAAAGCTTTAGCAATACTTTAATTGGTATGGTGGGTAATACAGAAAGCTATCTTGCCCAGCAGTGCGATATTATTTTAAATACCACCGTAAGC
Source organism: Chitinophagales bacterium (assembly GCA_031424995.1). Classification (GTDB taxonomy): domain Bacteria; phylum Bacteroidota; class Bacteroidia; order Chitinophagales; family Chitinophagaceae; genus Parasediminibacterium. Next base: position 27,072 of record JANPIP010000025.1, read on the forward strand.
AAAGAAGCCTGCCCTAACAACCTGGCACCAACTAGCAGTACCACAGCACAAATGGTTATGGGTGATGTTTTAGCTGTGTGTTTAATGCGGCTTAAAGGCTTTTCTGATACTGATTTTGCAAAATATCATCCTGGTGGCAACCTTGGTAAACGCCTGTATTTAAAGGTTGAGGATATTATTAAAAATAATCCCTTGCCGCAGGTATTACCTACTGCAAGTTTAAAAGAAGTAATCATTGAGATAACACAAAAACGCCTTGGCGTTTCTGCGGTAGTAACTGAAGACAATAAGCTGCTCGGTATTATTACTGATGGCGATTTAAGGCGTATGCTTGAGCGCAGCAAAAACATTGAGCATATAACTGCTGCTGATATTCTTACACTTAACCCCAAAACCATAGAACCTTTTATTATGGCCGTTGATGCACTGGAAGTTTTTGCTGCTTACGACATCAGCCAGTTATTGGTGGCAGAAAATGGTAATTATCTTGGTGTGCTGCACCTGCACGACTTAATTAAGGAAGGGATTATGTAGAAGTCTGGACTATGATTTGTTTGATTTAATTGATTATATTGATTAAACAAATCTGCGTTAGCCTACGCCACACAAAAAGGTTGTTTCAGCAGAGATTCTGCTTGTAGCTTTACCCAACTTTAACACTACACATTTTGAAGGTTTCCCCCTAACTTTAAATTATATTAAAATTCGTTTTCGATCTGCTAAACCCGCTTATCAGCGTTCCTATAAAAAACATCGCTATGCCATTTAAAAATAAAACCGTTTTTATTACAGGTGCCAGTCGTGGTATTGGTAAAGCCATTGCTTTACGATTAGCTAAAGAAGGTGCCAATATTGTTATTGCAGCCAAAAGCACTGAAGAAAACCCCAAACTTGGTGGCACCATTTATTCCGCCGCAAAAGAAATAGAAGCCACGGGCAGCAAGGCTTTGGCAGTACAGGTAGACATAAGAAATGAAGAACAAATACAGGCCGCAGTACAGCAAACCATTGACACTTTTGGAGGCATAGATATACTCATCAACAATGCTTCTGCCATACAGTTAACAGGCACAGAAGCAACAGAAGCAAAACGTTTCGATTTGATGCACAGCATCAATGTTCGCGGTACTTTTTTAATGACGAAGGCCTGCATTCCTTATCTTAAAAAAAGTAGTAATGCGCATATACTTACTTTATCACCGCCCATTAATCTTGACCCAAAATGGATTGGCCCGCATGTAGGTTATACGCTTACCAAATACAGCATGAGTATGATGGCTTTGGGCTGGGCAGAAGAATTTAAAAAAGACAGGATTGCCTCAAATGCATTATGGCCAAGAACCACTATTGATACTGCTGCTGTAAGAAATTTACTTGGTGGCAAAGCACTTGCAAACATGAGCCGTACCGTAGATATTCTTGCAGATGCAGCTTACTATATTTTCAGCAAACTGTCTACAGAATGTACTGGTAATACTTTTATAGATGAAGCCGTTTTTGCCGCAGAAGGTATTACAGATTTAAGTAAGTATTCAGTGGTACCTGGTGGCAAATTATACCAGGATCTTTTTGTATAACTTATGCCTTATACATGAGAAGGTTCATACTTCTTTTTGCCATAGTTTCGCAACCTTTCAATCATTCAAACAAAAAATTACATGTCTTTAGTAGTAGTAGGTTCAATGGCTTTTGATGCTATTGAAACACCCTTTGGTAAAAGCGATAAAATAATAGGTGGAGCAGGAACTTTTATTGCATGGTGCGCCAGCAATTTTGTACCTGTAAAACAGATAAGTGTCGTGGGTGGAGATTTTCCGCAGGAAGAACTGGATATACTTACAGCCCGTCGTATAAACCTTGAAGGTGTTCAGATTAAGAAGGACGAAAAAACTTTCTTCTGGAGTGGCCGCTACCACATGGATATGAATACCCGTGATACCCTGGTTACTGAACTAAATGTACTTGCAGATTTTAAACCTGTAGTACCTGAAAGCTATCAGGATTGCGAGTTTTTAATGTTGGGCAACCTTGCGCCATCAGTACAATTGAGCGTCATTGAACAACTAAAAACAAAGCCAAAATTGGTGGTATTGGATACCATGAATTTTTGGATGGATATTGCTTTGGATGACCTTAAAAAAGTATTGGAAAAAGTGGATGTTTTAATGGTGAACGACAGCGAAGCAAGGCAGTTAAGCGGTGATTATTCTTTAGTACGTGCTGCACAGAAAATAAGCGCCATGGGTCCAAAATTTGTTATTATTAAGAAAGGTGAACATGGTGCTTTGTTGTTCCATGAAAACACAGTTTTCTCAGCGCCAGCCCTGCCTTTGGAAGAAGTGTTTGACCCAACTGGTGCAGGTGACACCTTTGCTGGTGGGTTTATTGCACACCTTGCAAAAACAAAAGACATCAGCTTCCAGAACATGAAAACTGCCATTATTGTAGGTAGTGCCATGGCAAGTTTTTGTGTAGAAAAATTTGGCACTGTAAGGCTGAGAGAAATCGGCGCACAGGATATTCACGACAGGGTACAACAGTTTGTACAACTGGCGAGTTTTGATATTGACCTTGTATAAATTTTTCTCAGTTTTCTGCTTTGTTTGTTTGATAAAAGCTAAGTATTCATTCAAAATTCTTGATTATTTCAAAAATAATTTTGGCTCAAATAACATAAGCCTCTACATTCGCACTCACAAATGAAAAACATAAAGACCATAAAGAGCATTAAGAAACACATCCTTACCAGGGAAGTTGCTTAACTTTTTATGTACACTTAACACATAACTAAGAGCCTTCCCAAAATGGGAAGGTTTTTTTTTGCTTCCGCCGTAAGGCGAAAAAAAGAGATAAACCATTTATTAATTTAAAAACAAACAAAAATGAAAGTAGCAGTTGTTGGCGCCACAGGCCTTGTAGGTACCAAAATGTTGCAGGTTTTAGCAGAAAGAAATTTTCCCGTTACCGAACTGGTACCCGTTGCGTCTGAGCGCTCTGTAGGTAAAGAAGTAGAGTTTAAGGGAACCAAATATAAAGTGGTTAGCATGGCTGATGGTATTGCTGCAAAGCCTGCCGTTGCTATCTTTTCTGCAGGTGGTTCAACTTCTTTAAAGTGGGCGCCACAATATGCTGCTGCTGGTATTACAGTAATTGACAACAGCAGCGCATGGCGTATGGATCCTACCAAAAAACTGGTGGTACCTGAGGTAAATGCAGAAGTATTGACCAAAGAAGACAAGATTATTGCAAACCCAAACTGCAGCACTATTCAAATGGTGGTGGCATTGCAGCCTTTGCATACAAAATACAAAATCAAACGTGTTGTGGTAAGCACCTACCAAAGTGTTACAGGTACAGGTAAAGCAGCCGTTGATCAACTGTTCAATGAGCGTAAAGGTGTTGAAGGTGCAATGGCTTACAAATACCAGATTGACCTGAATGTGATTCCGCAAATTGATGTTTTTTTAGATAATGGTTACACCAAAGAAGAAATGAAAATGGTGAAAGAAACCTGTAAAATTATGCAGGATGACAGCATTAAAGTAACTGCTACAACGGTTCGTATTCCAGTAATTGGGGGCCACAGCGAAAGCGTAAATGTTGAGTTTGAAAATGATTTTGATCTTGAAGAATTAAAACAATTATTAAGCGAAGCACCTGGTATTGTTGTTCAGAATAATGATGCAGAGCAATTGTACCCAATGCCTTTATGGGCACATGATAAAGATGAGGTTTTTGTAGGAAGGCTTCGCAGGGATGAAAGCCAGCCCAACACCTTAAACATGTGGATTGTGAGCGATAACTTACGCAAAGGTGCCGCTACCAACGCCGTACAAATTGCTGAATACCTTTCAGGTAAAGGATTGTTATAGTTTTCCGTCTTGTTGAGGTACGAGACAGCTAAGCGCTATAAATTTGACGAAGAAAAATTAGCCACCGCAAAAATGCTGTGGCTAATTTTATATCAACCCTAACGAATAAATTGTATCACAATCTCAAAATAGGGCAGTGTCTCCAATTCAGAACTTAAACAATAAATGCCATAACGGTGAATTTTATTGGTTATGATGTTTGTTAAAGAACAAAAAGGAGTCAGGAAGGCCTAGGGATATTGATGATTTAAAATAAATCTTGCCGCAAACAAAAAAGCCCCGGATAAGATTATCCACGGCTATACACTAAAACCAACATGAGACTCTTTATAATAAGTTATATTTTACTTTTTAAGTTATGGGAAGCCCCGGTGCCAGGAATGATACCAGGGCTTTGTTTCCCAACTTTAACCTATGTTAACCTGCCACCTGTAATAAGCTAAACCTTGATGGCACGGCATCATCTTCTGATGACTCTGTTTCTTTTGCTGTTGCCTTTGCAGGCATTACCACTGTTACCGTTTTTTGGTAGCGGTAACCATTGGGTTTGGTAGTATCTATACTTTTTTCCAGCTTACGTTTGTCTTCTTCTATCTTCCTTAATTTCTCTTCTACTTCACGCTGTAATTCTTTTTTCTTTTCATCAAGTTCTCTCTGGCGGTCTTCAATTTCGCGCTGTAATTCTTCTGGTGTTTTTACTTCATCCCTGTTTCTGCGGTAGTTGTTATCATCGTCATCATCATCATAACTGTACTTGCCTTTGTTTATTCTTACAAGTCCTTTTTCTGTCATCATGTATTCTTTGTTGGCATCCCAATCCTGTTCATCATCAGCATTATATTCCCAGTTTCTACGGCGGTGCCATTCATCATCAAAACCAATATGTACATTGCTTTTCCAACCAATTCTGTCATCTACAAATATTCTTTTACCTACTGGTACCGCAATGGTTATAATGATGCGCTGGTTACGGAATTTATCTGTTTTATTGATCGCAATGCCTTTGTATAAAGACAGTACAGAATCTTTCTGACTAATGCTGTAGCTTATCTTTTCTGCCAGTTGATTGGCATGTTCTTTACTAAAACCATCACTCATTTTAAGAATGTTTACCTGAAAACTGTCGGTGGTTGATTTTATAATTCTGATGCGTGTGTTTGGCGCATAAACAGTATCATCTGTTAACCCTGTAAAAGGTTCAATATCCAACCATTTTGCATTGTGGTAATACTTGCTGTAACCACCTAAACGCACTTCCATTTTATCTACCCTTGCATTAGTAAGTTTAATGCTTTCTTCTACAGGGCTATTGCTGAAAAGAAAATCATTTCTTAAAGAAGCAAGCAAGCCAATAGTACAACCTACACCTACCAGCCAAAGCGATAAAAAGCTGTAGCGCATAATGGCACTGTTTCTTTTAAGCTTTGCAATACGGCGTATAATAAAAGTGATAATGCCTATAATGGGTACCCAGATGGTTAGTATTAAACTGCCCCATGCAAACACATTTTGCCAGCCGCTATTAATGATAAAATCTTTCAGTGGCAAAAAGCCCATAAATACCACACCAATTCCAAACAGCGTTGCCACAATGCTAAACACCACTATTGCAAGTATAAAGTAGGCGAATATTTTAGCAATGGTAGCTATTACACCACCCAACCCACGGCTGCCACGGCGTGCAGCATAAGCAGCTTCTGCGCCAAACTGCTGTGCTTTGGGTGCAAACTCTTTACCTATTTCCTGTGCCCTGTCTTTAAGGTCGTTACCAAATTTTTCAGCACGGCCTTTAAAACCTTCCATATCTGTTTGTATGGTTTGTTTAATGCTGTTTAAATCCACACGTTCGCCTTTCATTTCCAGTTTATCGGCACTGGTAATGGCTTCTGGTAAAATCAACCATAATATGATATACAATATGGTGGCACCAGGGCTGAATGACAGGCTTAAGAAATGTGGGAAATCAAAGAAATCCCAGTGGCTCCAGCGTGAAACGAATGAAAGGAACGGTATTAAAAACAATACCCTTGGTATCCAAACATTTACACCAAAATAGTGGCCCAAACCGCTGCACACACCCGCTATCAGCTTTTCATCCATATCTCTAAACAGGCGTTTGCGCGTACTGCCTATTACCTGTGCTGCTGTGCTTGGTATTGCTATCCAGCAAATAATGTATGGAATAAAGAATATGCTGAAAGTGATTACCGCAATAATTCTTATAATTAGTGGATCTATACCAAAATAATTGGCTAAACCACTGCACACACCGCCTAAAACTTTATTGTTTTCATCGCGGTACAAACGGCGTTGCTGGCCAGTAGTGCTGTAAGCCTGTTCCTGCTGGTAGCTTTGTTGTTTGCTTTGCGTTTGGTCGCTACCAAGGGCAGATTTTACCTTTTCTTCTTCGCCTTCAAAATCTTCAGGGCGGCCCATACTATTTATGATGTTGTTTACATCTTCATCAGTAATACAGGTGCTGCCTTTTTTAAGGGTTTCTGCAAAAAGTTCTGCAATACGGCTTTCTATATCATTAATAATTTCTTCTTTTCCTTCTTCGGCGGCAAAAAAGCGCCTTAAAGCATCCACATATTGTTTTAATATGTCGTAGGCGGTTTCTTCAATTGGTACCACCCTGCCCTGGAAGTTTATGTTTATTACCTTTTTCATGGTTTGTTTCTCTTTGTTGGTTAAAGTTGGTTGTTTTCGGTTGCTGGTGCAATGGCTGCAGGTTGCGTTAAAGCTTCTACTGCGTCTGCCAGTTCTTTCCATGTTTTCTCAAGCTCTTCATAAAAGGCAAGGCCCTTATCTGTCATAACAAAATATTTCCTGGGCGGGCCGCTGTTGCTTTCAACCCAACGGTAAGTAAGGTATTCGGCATTTTTAAGTCGGGTTAACAATGGGTATAAAGTACCCTCGAAAATATGCAGGTTGGCAGCTTTCATTTTATCCACAATATCACTTGGGTACACTTCACCCTGGCGAATAACAGATAAAATGCAAAACTCCAGAACGCCCTTGCGCATTTGACTTTGAGTGTTTTGTATGTCCATCTTTTTAGGAGTTTGCGCCTTATTTCACAATAAGGATGTTTTAAATATCGCCTGCCATTTAATCCGTTTGCGTTTTTAAGGGCAGGTTGTTGTTTAGGTTTTTCTTTTGTTGTGTGACCAGCTTTGGAAGCTTTATTGTGGCTTTTGTTGTCCGCAGGACTCTGTGAGCGTCTCACTTCCGATAGTTATCGGAATCAGCGTTTTGTTCGCTGTTCAGCTTATCTAACCGAAATGCTCATATGCCTTCCACAGCTTCTTGCCCTTTGGGTACGTTGCAGGTTCCAGAAATCAATTGCTTTAAAAGAGCTTTTTACGTTAACGTTAACTGCAAGTGTTTCTTTTACTTCTGTGGTAAGTTTAAATAATTCTTTACTGCTAATGTTGGTAAGAATGTTTGTTGTTTGCGTGTTCATGATTAATATTTTAAAATGTTTTTAGTTTTTGTTTCCCTAACCCTCAATTGATCATTTTGATGGTTCTCTTACTTTGACCACACAAAGATGGGTACTTTTTCAGTACTATGCAACACAAAGTACCTATTATTTTTTAGTAATGGGCAAAGAAAATTATCTAAAGTGTTGATAATCAGCACTAATCAACTAAAAAATATTTTTTTAACTTTTAAGCCATATGATAAATGGCAAATTAATAGTGGCGAACGGCAGATTAAAAACTAACAGAAATTGAGTTCTTGGGGCTAAAACAATAATTTGCAGGCTTATTTTATAATATGTCAGTTACCCTTTGCCTCGATTTTGGTAATACAAGGCTTAAATGCGCCATTTTTAATCAATCAACCATACAAGAAGTAGTAGTGATAGAAGATGCTTCTGAAAAAACCATCAATGGTCTTCTTAATATTTACCAGCCGCAAAAAGCTATTTTATCTTCTGTCATCAATCACCCCGTAGCAATTGAAGAGCTTTTAAAAGACAAAACACAGTTTCATAAACTTGGCCATAACAGTAAACTTCCCTTTACAACGCCTGTTGGTAAACCAGAAACCATTGGGGCAGACAGGCTGGCTTTGTGTGCAGCGGCAGTGCAACTTAATCCAAACACACATAATTTAACTATTGGTTTGGGCAGTTGCATTACCTACAATCTTATAAATAAATTCCATCAATTTTTAGGTGGTGGCATTTCACCAGGTATGCACATGCGTTTTCGTGCCATGCACGAACAAACTGCTTTGTTGCCGCTAGTTAAAGCAGAACATAATTTTCCGTTAGTGGGTTACGATACCAAAACCAATATGCAAAGCGGCGTTATTTTAGGTATGAGCAAAGAAATTGACGGCATTATTGATGCGTATAAAGAAAAATACAACAACCTTAACGTGCAATTAACTGGTGGCGATATGGCTTTTTTTGTGCCACATCTTAAAAACAAGATATTTGCCAACGCACATTTATTATATACTGGCTTATACGCCATAAGCGAAGTAAATAATGTGTAACCGTGATACATAGCTGATTAAAAATGATTGTCATGATAGCTTAAAGGACTGAAAGCATTTTTATTTACACATCATTAGATTTAATTTTAAAGTCAAGAATGCACAAACGCTACTCTATTCTTTTACTGTCAATAACTACTATTTTTCTCATTTCTTGTGAGAACGATGTAACTGAAGTTCAAAACCTGGGCAAAAAAAACGCAGGTATAGAAGAAGGTAAGAATATAGAAAGCTTTTTAAGCAATGGCGGAAGGGTAAAAGCCAAACTTACTGCCCCAGTAATGCTGCGCTACCAGCTTGATACGATAAAAACAGAATTCCCTAAAAGTTTGCATGTAGATTTTTATGACAGTGCTGCAACTGTAGAAAGCCAATTGAATGCACGTTACGGCCGTTATTTAGAAAATGATAATAAGGTTTTTTTACGCGACAGTGTAATTGTATTTAACCGTAAAGGTGATACGCTTTGGTGCAACGAATTATACTGGGACCAAACAAAGGGAACTTTTTTTACTGATAAGCATGTTAAAATAAGTAGGGCAAGCCCCAGGCAGAAAGTAGATGGCCAGGGTTTAATAGCTGACCAAAATTTTAAATGGTTTACTATTATAAAGGTTGGCAGGTTTTATAACGAAGGTGAAAGCTTTATTAATGTGCCAGACAGTACGCTGTAAAGGTTGTTTAAAAGCCAACTTACTTATTAATTAGTTTCTGTTTTTTTTGGGGATGAAAAAAAGCGTTCTATCGCATCTCCAACGGTCATTTTTTATTCCTCAATTTCTCGGACTAACCAACGCCTAAAGGCTGGCTTATAACTGCAATGGTCATCCTTTCTATCAAAAGAATCTGATACTTGGGTCGTGTAATCTTTTATCACTTTGTCTTGACTCTTTTTGAAAATTATTGTTCAAAATGAGTCAAGTAATTTTAGGAGATGACAGTATACCATTTACAAAACAGGGGTTGCTTATGATAAAGACTATTTTAAAAAGCAAGATGGCGGAGTTACGGAACAACGATTGGACGCAGCGGCTATATAATAATAGTGGGCAGATAAACTGCCCACTTACAGGCTGGCTTAAAGCCGCCTAAAAAGCAAAAATAATGCAAAAACTTTTGGCGCATATCACAGAATCTATGTGGTTAAAGTTTTCCTTTATTTTTATGCCAACTAAAAAACGTAAAATGATACAGAACCACGAAATAGATTACCGCATTCTGGGTGAAGAGATGCAGTATGTAGAAGTTGAATTGGACCCC
>JANPIP010000026.1:0-54665 GCA_031424995.1 Chitinophagales bacterium
TCATTTGGCAAACTTGCCATTCTGGCATTTGCTAAAAAATACAAATTGCTCAAATCGTTTGAAACTCAAATCTGTCCAAACCCTTTATCAACAATATTTTCAAAGATCTTTATACTAACTTGTTAGGACGCTAGTGATCTTGAATGATTAATAGAGTTTATCACCGCCTGCGGTAAAAAAGGCGAAGCATTGCCACCATTCTTTAAAATATCGCGTACAATGGTAGAAGCCACAGAAGTGTACTTGGGTTCGCCTGTAAGAAAAACAGTTTCAATGGTATGATCCATAGTTCTGTTGGCATCAGCAATTGATTTTTCATATTCAAAATCGCTTACAAAACGAATGCCCCTGAGTATAAATTTTGCACCAATCAATTTGCAGTAATCAATAGTTAAACCTTCGTACGTAACACTTTCTACGCGCTTATCATCTTTATAAATCTCGTTAAACCATTCCATGCGCTGTTCTGCACTAAACATGGGGCTTTTGGCACTGTTGGTACCAATGCCCACCACAATTTTATCAAACAAAGGCAATGCCCTGTCAATAATATCAGTATGGCCAAGTGTTACAGGATCAAACGTGCCGGGAAATAAACAGATACGAAGCATAGAAAAAATTTTGAGATTTTGGAATTTTTTGATGTTGGGATTTTCTATATCAAAATTCAACAATCCCCACATCAGCAATTAATTAGTTGCCGTTGTTTGATAATAGGTAGAGTACCGCCATCCTAACTGCCACACCATTTTCAACCTGGTTTAAAATAATCGAATTGCTTCCATCAGCCACATCGCTGTCAAGCTCAACACCGCGGTTAATAGGGCCTGGGTGCATAATGGTAATTTCTTTGCCAATGCTGTCAAGCAGCCTGCGGCTGATGCCATAAGCAAGGTTGTATTCGCGCAGCGAAGAAAATAAAGGCTGGTTTTGTCTTTCTAACTGAATACGCAGCACATTAGCAACATCGCACCATTGCAAAGCATTTTTTACATTGTATTCAACACGCACGCCCAATGCTTCGGTAATATATTTTGGAATTAAAGTTGGCGGCCCTGCAACAATAACTTCGGCACCCATTTTCTTTAATAAATAAATATTGCTTAAAGCCACGCGGCTGTGCATAATGTCGCCAATAATAGCCACTTTCAAACCTTCAAGGCTGCCAAATTTTTCCTGCATAGAAAATGCATCCAACAAAGCCTGTGTGGGGTGTTCATTAATACCATCCCCTGCATTTATAATTGCGGCAGGTATATGTTTGGCGAGAAAGTGCGGCGCACCGCTGGCACTATGGCGCATCACCACCATATCTACCTTCATGCTCAAAATATTGTTCACGGTATCCAGTAAAGTTTCGCCCTTGGCGGCAGACGAACTGCTGGCCGCAAAATTGAGCGTATCTGCACTCAGGCGTTTTTCAGCCAGTTCAAAGCTCATTCTTGTGCGGGTAGAATTTTCGTAAAACAGGTTTACAATGGTTATATCGCGCAGCGAAGGCACTTTTTTTACCGGCCTTTGTAAAACATCTTTAAAATTAGAAGCGGTGGAAAGTATTAATTGAATATCTTCTTTAGTGAGGTTTTTAATACCAAGAAGATGTTTAGTAGACAGTTTCATTAAAATGCGAAGTTAATAGAATACAATTCACATTTCAACATCCGAGTTACCGTGTGTGGAAAATTTGGCAAGCAAATTTCTGGGTGCCTTTTTTTCTTCTTTGCCAGCAGGTGGTTCAGCCACATGTTTAATTTTCTTGCTTAACTAAAATTCATTACGGGTACAAACTATTTTTTACCAGTTAAATTTCTAAAAACGTCTTCCAGGTTTGTGTTTGATTCGTTGGATAATGAAATAATATTTAAGTTGTTGGCAACCACAACCTGCATTAATTGCCTGCGTAATTCTTCTGCATTGGCAGCAACAAATGCCCATTTGTTGGCATTTATTTTTTTTGGGTTTAATCCTGCAAAAATGGCTTCATCCACAGCTTCCTGTAATTCAACGGTTATTTTGTTAGATGTTTTTTTGCCTGTAAGATTGTTCAGTAAATCATCAGCCACAATCTCTCCTTTATTAATAATGATAATACGGTCGCAAATGGCTTCTACTTCCTGCAAAATATGAGAAGAGAACAGTACGGTTTTATCCTTGCCCTGTTCCTTAATTACATTTCTTATCTCTATTATCTGGTTTGGGTCAAGGCCACTGGTAGGTTCATCAAGTATCAATACTTCTGGGCTGTGTATCAGCGACGCTGCCAAACCCACACGCTGCTTAAAGCCTTTTGATAGCTGCCCAATCTTCTTTTTGCTTTCAATCGTTAAACCTGTAAGAGCAATTACTTTCTCAACAGCATTTTTAAGGTTGTCCACCTTATGTACTCCACCAATAAATTCTAGGTATTCCTTCACATACATGTCATAATACAAAGGGTTTGCTTCTGGCAGGTAACCAATTTTCTTTTTAACAGCTATAGGGTGCTGGCTCACATTAAGGCTGCAAACATTTGCTATGCCTGCATCTGGCAGCAGGTAACCTGTTATCATTTTCATGGTTGTGCTTTTGCCTGCACCGTTTGGACCTAAAAAACCAACAATTTCTCCCTTGTTTATGGTAAAAGAAATATTGTTCACCGCTTTTTGTTCGCCATAAACTTTGGTCAAACCTTTTACTTCAATTGACATAGGCAACAAATGTAATCATTGCAATTCTTCGCTCAAGCAAGGCATTGTAATTGTAGCAAATACTTCAAACGCCGTTCATCAATAAATGACAATAAAATATTTGCAACAATGTTGTATTTATTAAACTGGCTTATATATTTGCAACAACGTATCAAATATTATTTTATGAAGCAACTGTTACTTTTAGTTTGTGTAATTTTTTCTGTTCCTGTTTTTTCTCAAAAGGCCACAAGCATTGATAAGAAAAAATTACCTGTTTACGGTTCACTTTCAGGAACGGTAAAAAATGCGACTGGTAATATATTGGCAGGAGCTTCCATTTTTTTTCATGATGTAAAAACAAGCACTGTTAGCAGTACCAATGGCTCTTACTCTATAAAAAATATTCCCGCAGGCAAATACCTTGTTGAAGTTGCTTACCAGGGTTTTGCTACTGATATTGAGCAGATAGAAATTAATGGCGACGTTATAAAAAACTTTGTGCTAAATGAAACAGCCGTAGAACAGGAAGCTGTAACAGTAACAGGGGTGGCTTCTGCAACCAAACTAAAACAATCTGCGCAGCCTGTTACCATTGTTAAAAAAAGCGAACTTCTGCAAACTTCTTCCACAAATATTATTGATGCCTTAGGTAAACTGGTGCCTGGGGTAAGTAATTTATCAAGCGGCCCTGCTATTTCAAAACCTGTAATACGAGGTTTGGGCTATAACCGTGTTGTTACCGTGCATGATGGCATAAGGCAGGAAGGACAGCAATGGGGCGATGAACATGGCATTGAAGTAGATGAATTTAGTGTGCAGCGTGTGGAAGTTTTAAAAGGCCCTGCATCGCTTACTTATGGCAGCGATGCTATGGCTGGCGTGGTACATTTAATTACCAATGTGCCAGTTGAAAAGGGAACTGTAAAGGCCAATATTTTGGGCAACTTTGTAGACAATAACAATACTTATGGCGGTAGCACCAACGTAGCAGCCCATCTTGAAAATGGACTGAACTTTAATGTTTACTGCACTTACAGGTCTGCCGCCTCTTACCAAAATAAGTACGATGGCTATGTATTAAACAGTGGCTATAACGAAAGAAATTTTGGTGGCTATATCGGCATTAATAAGTCATGGGGTTACAGCCATTTATTGGTAAGCAACTTCAACCAAAAAACTGGTATTGTTGAAGGTGCGAGAGATGCAACTACTGGTGATTTTCTCATTTTTGCAGAGTCGCCTGCTGCACGCATAGCCACCAATGAGGAACTTAAAAGCCGCGACCTTTTTACGCCCTACCAGCACATCACCCATTTTAAAATTGCCAGTGATAACAACATTGCTTTAGGCAAAGGCAGGCTTTCTATAAACGTTGGTTATCAACGTAACCAGCGCAGAGAATTTGGCGATTATCTTGAACCAACTACCGCAGGTCTTTTCTTCGATTTGCAAACCATTAACTACAGTCTGCAGTATTTATTTGCTGAAAAAAATGGCTGGAAAAGCGCCATTGGAATAAACGGCATGTACCAGCAAAACCGCAATAAAGCAGAGGAGGTTTTGATACCTGAATACAACCAGTTTGATGCAGGTGTTTTCTTAACTACCAAGAAAACCTTCAATAATAATCTAACCATTAGCGGTGGCATTCGCGGCGATAATAGGAGTCTTACCAGCAAGCTTTTTTATGATGGAAGCGACATCAAATTTGCTTCCTTTAAAAAGGACTTTGCCAATATTAGTGGCAGTGTGGGCTTAAGTTATAATGCTTCGCAGAAGGTAACGCTAAAGCTGAATGTGGCGCGTGGTTTCAGGGCACTAAGTGTAAGTGAGTTGGCAAGCAATGGTGCGCATGAAGGTACCAACCGTTACGAGTATGGCGATAATAACCTGAAGTCTGAAACCTCTTTTCAAATAGATGGTGGAATTGAGTTAAATACAACGCATATAAGCTTTGGCCTAACTACTTTCTACAACAACATCAATAACTACATTTATTACAGCAAGCTGGAAGGCTTTGCTGGCGCAGATTCCCTGGTAGATGCTGGCGGTGGCAACTTTATACAGGCATTCAAATTTCGACAGGCCGTTGCCAATTTATATGGCTTTGAAGCAAGGCTTGATATTCACCCGCACCCTTTAGACTGGCTGCATTTTGAGAACAGTTTTTCTTATGTGGCAGGCACTTTCAATCAAAGTTTTGAAGGCAGTAACAACCTTCCTTTTATTCCTGCGCCAAGGCTTGAAAGCGAACTGCGCGGTGATTTTAAAAAGCTCGGCAAATCCTTCCGCAACGCCTATATAAAGTTTGAAGTAAACACTGTTATGAATCAAAACAAAGTGTTTACAGCTTACGATACTGAAACCCCAACAAGTGGCTATACCTTGTTAAATGCCGGCATTGGTACAGATGTTACCTGCAAAGGCAACACCTTATTCAGCCTGCATTTGGGGCTAAACAATATTGCAGATATCGCTTACCAAAATCATTTAAGCCGTTTAAAATATGCTGATGTAAATGCTGCCACAGGAAGAACAGGCGTGTTTAATATGGGAAGAAATTTTAGCCTGAAAGTAAATGTGCCATTAAGCTGGAAGGTGAAATAGTTGGTTGTTTTTTATTGGTCAGCAGTAGTTCTTTATTGTACTGCATAGGCGTCGCAAACTGGATCTTTATAACCTTATTTTGCTATAGATTTCTTTGACTGCTGCTTTTATACTGGCGCATGGCCTTCGCTTTGCTTACTCGACTATCTGTAGTGCTTATCTCGTATATTCAAAAAATTGTTGTTTAAAAAATAAATTATGAATTTTAACCATGGTCTGTCTGGGTAAACTTCCTGGGCAATTTTCTTCAAAATACTTTGGCGCATAGTAATCAAGAATTTTATATTTATTTTTTGCAATAATTCTTAAATCACAATGGCTGGCATCATCAATCGAATAATCACAAGTAGTATCAAAAGATGGGATTTCTGGTAAAGAAAAAGCTTTATTTATTACTAAAAATTTCCAAAGGTTTTTGATAGAATCTTGAGAGGCGCTTTTATTTTCAAGTTGGTTATAATTAATTACACTTGGATAACTGGTCGAATCTTTAAGTAAATAAGCATGCCACATATTATCAGCTTCAAAACTTATCACTTTAAACGGTCCTTCCCCCCAAGCTGAATAAGTTCTAAACATTATCACTACACTACTTTTGCCAATTAATGGTTTTATGGCTTGAAATTTTAGTTCGGAAGTATCTCTTACATAATTTCCTAAAACTGGTATTTGAATTTGTCCAAAAGATTGAATAAATAAAAAACTTACAAAAAATAGTATACAAAAATGTTTCATTTAATTGAGTTTAAGTAGGCTATAAGCACCTCATTTCATTAATTTGAAAACCTCCCGCAATTGCGGTATTTAAAAAGTAATAGAAAATGATATAATTCCATGCAACAAGGGGTAAATCCCACGCAGAAATGGTATAATCCCATGTATCATAGGGTAAATCCCAAGCGGAAAATGGTATAATCCCATGTATCATGGGGTAAATCCCACACGGAAATGGTATAATCCCATGTATCATAGGGTAAATCCCATTCAAAAATGGATGAAGACCACCCGAAAATGATATAATCCCATGTATCATGGGGTAAATCCCAAGCGGAAATGGTATAATCCCATGTATCATGGGGTAAATCCCACGCAGAAATGACTGAAGACCACCCGAAAATCAAATAATCCCACGTAACAGGGGGTAAATCCCATCTTTATTCCCTTTTTTCGTAGTATCCTTAGTCCCTTTGTGTGAAACCACTTTGCGTGAAACCAACAGTTGCACCCAGCCATGCCATCATGCCAACGCCAATTTCAATGGCACTTTCATCAATATTAAACTTAGGGGTGTGTACATTATGAATAATGCCTTTCTCTTCGTTTCTTACGCCCAGCCTGAAGAAGCAGCCAGGCACCACCTGCGTGTAATAACCAAAATCTTCGGCACCCATTCTTAGTTCTGTTTCGCTTACATTTTCAATGCCCATATAGGTATTGGCCTGCTGCCATGCAGCTTCTGTAAAAGTGGGGTCATTATCAACAGTTGGGTAGCCAACATCAATGTGCAGGTCAAGCTCTGCACCCATGCCTTCCACAATGCCTTTCGCCTGTTTGGTAATCAATTCATGCGCTTTAAAACGCCATGCTTCATCCATAGCCCTAAAGGTTCCCATCAGTTTTACTTCACTTGGAATAACATTGGTGGTATGCCCGCCTTGTATGCTGCAAATGCTTAATACAGAAGGTGAGGTAGGGTTATTATTACGGCTGATAATCTGCTGTAAACTAACAATCAATTGAGATGCAATGAGTATAGTATCTGCTGTTAAATGTGGTGCAGCAGCATGGCCGCCTTTACTGCATATAGTAATATAAATCTCATCTGCACTTGCCATAACACGGCCTTTTCTAAAACTAAGTTTACCAACATCCAAACCTGGGTGTACATGCAAGCCAACAATACCTTGCGGTCTTGGATTTTCCAATGCACCATCACGAATCATATAGCTGGCACCACCTGGGTTTCTTTCTTCCCCAGGCTGAAAGAACAGTTTTATGGTTCCTTCAAAATCATCCTTTATTTCATTCAGTATTTTAGCTGCGCCTAATAAAATGGTGGTATGTACATCATGGCCGCAGGCATGCATTATACCTTCGTTCTTGGATTTATAATCTACCTCGTTTTCTTCACTAATTGGTAAGGCGTCCATATCTGCACGCAGTGCAATTACACGGCTTTCTGGGTTATTGCCTTTTATTATGGCCACAATACCAGTAGTGGCAATCACTTCAAAGTCAAGGCCAATTTCTGTAAGCTTTTGCTGTACAAATTTGCTTGTTTCAAACTCTTTATAACTCAATTCAGGATGGCTGTGCAGGTGCTTTCTTATGCCAATACATTCACCTGAATATTGGGCAGCCAGTTGTTTTATTTTCTGTTGTAACATGCGTGGTTATTGGGTTATTAGGTCTTCGTCAGGCGGTGGTATATAATCAATGGCATCTTCTACCACGTAACATCCATTGGGGAAGGAACTGCTTATCTGTTTACGCAATTTATCAGCATCTTCCCGTTTTAAAAAGTTGCCAATGCGTACCCTGAAATAGGGCGACTGGTATAAAAGATAAGCCTTCTCATCAGGAAAACGGGTTAACAAATCTGTCTTTGTTTTAAAGGCTTCATCGCGGCTCCTGGTGCTGAGTACCTGTAAGCGGTAACCTTTGTACTGGCCATTGCTCGTCATCATTGATGAACGTTTGTTTATCTGCGCCTGCTTTGCCGTAAGCACATCAAGCCTCGGGTCTTTACGTACAATAATGGTATCGCTGGCGTATGATGAGGCAAGAAAAACAAATAAAGCAACGACAGTAACAACAAAATGTTTCATCTCAAATATTTAGGTTCCATTTGCAACGCAAAAATAAAGCCGTAATGCTTTTGGTTGATAATTATTAATGGGCATTGCTACCCACTGATGCCACAGGATGGTTGCATTTGTAAATGTATTTATAAGGCTTTATTTAGGTGGATGCCTGATTATACAAAAGTTTGATACTATGCAAAACTTTTTGCAGCAACATTAACTGCATGTTATTTATCAGTAGCATGTTAGCTTGTTTATTAATAAAAACTTAGTTTTAAACCTTAACTAATTTTCCACTTAAAAACATTGCCACCATGTTAGTAAAATCTCTTTTGGGCGAGTTTTTTCACGAAGCTGAAAATACACGCAGGTTACTTAAATCAATACCTGACAGTGCTTTAACTTACAAACCTTCTGAAATTTCATGGACAACAGGCCAGCTTGCTTCGCATATTGCAGAAGTGTATAACTGGTATCATCCAACGCTTCACCAGGACGTATTGGATATGGCAACCTATAAGTATGATAAAGGCGATATTACCAGCGCATCCAATATTGTGGCTAAGTTTGAAGAGAACCTAAAAGCAGCACAAACAGCATTGGAAACAGCAACAGATGAAAGTATGTTTACAGAATGGAAAATGGTAATGGGTGGCACTGACCCTATTTTTCCTGCAATGCCAAGAATACAGGTAGTACGTGGTTTTTTGTTTAATCACCTGTACCATCATCGCGGCGAATTAATTGTTTACCTGCGCAGCACAGGCAATAAAGTTCCTGGCTTGTATGGCCCTACTTTTGAAGAAAGCATGTAATTATTTCTTGTATAATTTTTTACTGCAAAGCCAAAAGCTTTGCAGTTTTTTTATGCCCTGTAATTAGCCAATTACTTACCATTCATAAAAAACAACATAAAAAAATACGGCTTCTTTTTACTGCATTAAAGTAATGCAGTATTTTAGGCTTTATGAGAAAATTACTACTGCCACTTGCTGTTTTTATAAGCACCATTTCATTTGCACAGGATAGTATTACCAAACAAGATCTAAAAAGTGCAGCAAAGCTCATCGACATCAATTTTACCCAAAAAGAAATTGATACCATGTATGATGGCGTAAAAGACAATTACGACAATTATAAACTACAGCACAAGCTTACGCTCAACAATAATGTACCCATGAGCTTATGGCAAAGCCCTGTATTGCCAGGCATGGTTTTCAACCATAAGCAGGAACCTGTTAACTGGAATATTCCCACTAGTGTTCAAATGCCTGCTAATAAAAATGATCTTGCATTTTATTCCATCGCACAACTTGCTTCACTCATCAAAAGCAAAAAGATATCTTCTGTTGATCTTACAAAGTTTTTTATTGAACGCTTGAAAAAGCACAGTGATTCACTGCAATGCACCATCACCATTACTGAAGACACTGCATTGCTGCAGGCAAAACAGGCCGATGCGCTGCTGGCAAAAGGTATTTATAAAAGCCCGTTACAGGGCATACCTTATGGGTTAAAAGACCTGTTTGCGGTAAAAGGTTATAAAACTACCTGGGGCGCTGCGCCGTATAAAAATCAAACCATTGATGAAGATGCTTTTGTGTACACACAGCTTAAAAAAGCGGGTGCCGTATTAATAGCCAAATTTACGCTGGGTGCGCTGGCACAGGGCGACAGATGGTTTGGCGGCCAAACCAAAAACCCATGGAATTTACGTTTTGGTTCTTCAGGTTCTTCCGCAGGTTCAGCTTCTTCAACAGTAGCTGGGCTGGTGCCTTTTGCAATTGGTACAGAAACCTGGGGCAGCATCGTGTCGCCATCTTCTACCTGCGGTGCTACAGGGTTAAGGCCAACTTTTGGCAGTGTAAGCCGCAGTGGCGCTATGACGCTTAGCTGGAGCCTTGACAAAGCGGGTCCTATTTGCCGCAGTGCAGAAGATGCAGCCATAGTTTTTAATTACCTGCATGGTACAGATGGTAAAGATGCCAGTGCCGTAAATATGCCATTTAATTATAAGCCTGCGGCAGATGTAAAAAAAATGAAAGTGGCTTACGCGAAGAATTATTTTGATAAGATAAAAGATACGAGCCGTAATGAATGGAAGGTGCTGAATGATTTTAAGAAGATGGGTGTACAGTTAATACCTGTTGATTTTCCTGATAGTGGAGTGTACAATTTTAATATTATGGATGTGGTAATAAGCGCAGAATGTGCCGCAGCTTTTGATGATTTTACAAGGCAGAACATTGATGATGAAATGACATGGCAGGGAAAGTTTGACTGGCCAAATTCGTTTCGTATTGCGCGTTTAATGCCCGCTGTAGAATATATTAATGCCAACAGGCACCGCTACCTGTTAATGCAAAAAGTAAATGAAGTTGTTAACCAGTTTGATGTGATCATTTGTCCCACAAGAGGCAGTGGCAATCAAACTGCAATTACCAATTTAACAGGCCACCCTGTAGTGGTGGTACCAACGGGTTTTGATAAGCGTTTTAATGTGCCAACCAGTATTACTTTTATAGGAAAGTTGTATGACGAAGCCACTATTTTAAGTGCAGCAAAAGCGTATCAAAATGCTACAGTTTGGGATGAAATGCACCCGCCAATGTTTAAGTAAATTAAAGAAGTGATGTATTTTTGTTTACAATGCTTTTGCAAAAGATAAAAGGTTCTCAAATCTGAAATCTATTAATGGATGCGGCGATGCTGTTTCAGGATCTGTAGTAGCTAAAAACACTGTATTCATACCTGCATTGCGGCCAAAACCCATATCGCTTACACGGTTGCCAACCATAATGCTTTTATTGAAATCTATTGAAGGATCATTAGCTTTTGCCTGCAAAGCCATGCCTGTGTTGGGTTTGCGGTTTTGAGACTCTCTGTCGGTGTCTGGTGCAAAATAAATGGTATCAATTCTGCCGCCCGCTTTTTCAATTTCTGTGGTCATGTTTTTGTGAATCAGCGCAAGCCCTTCAACGGTAATTAAGCCCAAGCCAACACAGCGCTGATTGGTGGTTATGATGATCTTACCAAATTTTTCATTAAAGATCTTTAGCGCTTCCAGCGATCCTTTCCAAAACCTGAATTCCTCCCATTTTAAAATGTATTCGAATTGTGTAGTTGATTCTTCGTTTATAACACCGTCACGGTCTAAAAATAAGGTCCAGGTTTTGTCTATTTGCTTCAAATCAATCATAAGAAAGGTTAGTGGAATATTTACGCGAATTTATGGGCAAAGTCAGTTTGCGCCAATTGAAAATCCTGTGGTATGCCAATATCTATAAAGTAAGCCTCCTGTACCAGCCCAAACATGCTGCGTTGCAGGTACAAAGCTTCCAGGTAATCTTTTTCAAAAGAGAATTTTTGGGGAAGTTCTTCTTTAAGAAAAGAAGCCACGTTAAACGCATAAATGCCGCCATTAATTAAGCCGCTTTTGTAGTATTGTTTTTCTTTAAAAGAGCTTATAGAAGCATCTGCATTTAATTCAACAACACCGTACCTTTCAAAATCTTGCATCGGTTTAAGTGTAAGCGTGCAGTCTGCATTATTGGCTGTGTGCAAAGCTTGCAATTGCTGAAGATTTACTTCAAATAAAGTATCGCCATTGGTGGCTAGAATATTTCTCTCCGTAGCTTTTTCGCAGGCCAGTTTAATGGCACCACCAGTGCCTAAAGGCTCTTCTTCTATTGAATATTGAACATTGAGCGAAGTATATTTTTCATTCACAAATTCAATGATCGCTTCACTCATATAGCCAAGCGAAAGAATAAATTTTTCTATGCCCTGCTGCTGCAAACTTTCTACAACATAACTTATAAATGGCCTGCCATTTACAGGTGCCATGCATTTGGGTAAATCTGGTACGGCACTGCGTAAACGGGTGCCAAGGCCACCAGCTAAAATGATTGCTTCCTTCATTATGCAAATACTTTTTCTTCTACCAGTTCGCAAATAATATGTCCTAATAAAATATGGCTTTCCTGTATGCGTGGGGTAGTGGTAGATGGAACATTGAAAAGATAATCGCTTACAGCTTTCATATTACCGCCACTGGCACCAGTAAGGCCAATGGTAACAATACCAACTTCCCGTGCAACATCAAATGCCTTGATGATGTTTACAGAATTGCCTGAAGTGCTGAAACCAAGTATCACATCGCCTTTAACACCAATGCCTTCCAGCAACCTCGCATAAATAACATCGTAGCTGTAATCGTTTGCCACAGCAGTTAAATAAGAGGTATTGCAATGCAAAGCTTCCGCAGGTAAAGCTTTTCTGTTCTTGTAAAAACGACCACTGAATTCCGCTGCCAAATGCTGCGCATCTGCGGCACTGCCGCCATTGCCGCAAAACAACACTTTATTGCCTGCCTTAAAAGCGTTGGTAATTACATCAATAACTTCTTCCAGTGTTTTCAGGATTGTCTCATCCTGTAACAATTGCTGCTTTACAGTTATTGATTCTGATATTAAATCTTTAATTCTCTCAACCATATTCACTAAACTTTAAAACTCTAAACTATAAAACTCACTTCGTGGTCCACGTAGTTAAACCATGTTGTGTAAGCTGGTATTGTTTTACTTCTCCGCCAAATTTCAATAAGGCTTCTATTACTTTATAGCGGTTGTTACCTGGACAATAAAATGTCATAAATCCACCGCCACCAGCACCACTTATTTTACCACCTGTTGCACCCGCTTTTTTGGCAGCACTGTACAAATCTTCAATTAGTGGATTGCTGATACTTTTTGCCATTAGACGCTTTTGCTCAAAACCGTAATCTAAAATTTCGCCAATATCATGCAGGCGGCCTTTTAAAAGGGCTTCCTTCATCATGCGTGACTGCTCTTTTAACTGGTGCATGGCATCTACAGATTTATTGTCTTTCAGCGTTACATTGGCCTGTTGTTCTTCAATAATTTTAGCACTTTCACGACTGGTAGCTGTGTAATACAGTACAAGGTTATGTTCCAGTTCGTTCAAGTATTCTTGTCTTATGCGTAAAGGGTTTACAATCACTTTATCGCCGCCATAAAACTCCATAAAGTTCACACCGCCAAAAGTTGCTGCATACTGATCCTGCTTGCCGCCGCTTAATTTTAAATCATTACGCTCTATTTCGTAAGCGTAGTGGGCAATATCATAATCACCTAAAGGCAGTTTCAGCATTTCAACAAAAGCACCAATAATGGCTACCACAAGCGTTGAAGAAGTACCCAAACCACTGCCCGCAGGTGCATCTACAAAAGTGCTTAGTTTAAAACTGGTAAGTGGTAAGCCATAATCTTTTTGAATGCGGTTATAAACGCCTTTTAGTAAATCAAGCTTGCCGTTTATAGGGAGTTCAGAAGCCCACTCAAAACGTTCTTCCTCTTTCCTGTCAAGTGCCTGAATTATAATATTATCACCTTCTATTGGTTCAATATTAGCATGTGCATATAACGATAATGTAGCGTTTAAAATGGCGCCACCAAACTCATCGCTGTAAGGGCTTACATCTGTGCCTCCGCCTGCCAAACCTATACGTAACGGTGCTTTACTGCGGTAAATCATTGATTTTATTTTTAACACATAGGCACATAGAAAAGAAAAGTTCACATAGGATTGTTTTTATTCTATGTGTTCTTGATTTTATCTATTAATAACTATGTGTTGAAGTTTTTATGTGTTTTATAGCGACAGTTTAACAATCGTATCAGCCAATATTTTCCAACTGTATTTTAATTTTTCGGTGCGAAGATGCGGTAAAAAATGGTCTTCGCCTAACCTATACAGTTCTGCAATTTTATCTGCAATTGATTGAGGTTCAGGCTCTGCTATCAAACCAACTTTGCCATCAGGCACCAGTGCTGGCAGGCCACCCACATTGGTAACAAGCATCGGCTTTTCAAAATGGTAGGCGAGGGGCGTAACACCGCTTTGTGTAGCGTTGCGGTAAGGCTGAATTACAAAATCGGCTGCACTTAAATAATAGCGTACTTCACTATCGTTAATAAAATCAGTTCTTAAAATCAATTGGTCTGCAATACCAAGTTCATTAATTAAGTCGTCATACAGTTTCTTGTCTTCATAAAACTCACCTGCAACAAGCAATTTAATCGGTTGACGGTTAAGCAACGCCATCGCCCTGAACAAAATATCCAGCCCTTTATATTGCCGTATAAAACCAAAGAAAAGGATGATGTTATCGTCTTCATTCAAGCCAAGTTTTTTTCTTGCTTCTTTCTTGTCAACAGCCTCGCCAAAATTGTCGTACAAAGGGTGTACAATTTGTTGCGAAGGTTTTGTGGTAAAGGTTTTTAGGTCAAGCAACACCTTTTCACTCATGGTTACAAAAGCATCCACAGGTTTAAAAAAGTATTGGGTAAAGGGTTTGTCGCCAAAGCGTTTTTCGTGTGGTATTACATTGTCTGCAATACATACCACTTTGGTGAATTTATTTGCTTTTACTATTCTTAATATCGTTCCAAAACAAGGCCCCATTAACGGCAGCCAGTAACGCACCACAATAATTGCGGGCTTTAATTTTCTTAATTCATTCCCTACTCTAAGCCAGTTAAATGGATTAATTGAATTGATGCAAACTTTAATGTTAATGTCTGCAGGTTTTGGCTCTGTTGA
This sequence comes from Chitinophagales bacterium, assembly GCA_031424995.1. GTDB lineage: Bacteria > Bacteroidota > Bacteroidia > Chitinophagales > Chitinophagaceae > Parasediminibacterium. The sequence continues at coordinate 14,705 of JANPIP010000026.1, forward strand.
ATACTGCGTAGTGCCAGGAAAAATAAAATCAGGATACTGTAATGAGAAGGTATAAATAGTGGTGTCAAAACCCTGCTGCTGAAACTGTCTCGCCAAACGTTCATCAAAGGAAGCAAGGCCGCCACGTAAAGGGTGTGCAGGGCCAATGATGATTACTTTTTGCATTATAAATTATGAGTGGTTATTAATTGAAGCCCCGGAATATTTTTAAAATGCTTCTCGTTTAATGTTGCGATAGGGTAGTTATAATAAATTGCTGTAGCGCCAATGATCAAATCCTGAAAAGCAAGTTTTTTATTGGCGCTGATCATTTGCTTTTGTATATCAACCGCATGTTGGTTTAATTGAAAGTTGTAATCAAGGATGGAAATGTTTTCTAAAATCAACTCCCAGAAACTGTTTTGTTTTGGTGTATTACCAATCATTATTTCAAAATGTGTTACAACTGAAATAGCGATTCTTTCATCAGTAGAAAGAACTTTTGTTAAGAGAGAATTTACTTTGTTTGTTTTTCTGAAGTAATCTATAAAAACACTTGTATCAAGCAATATCATTTTTTAGTGGATAGAGGTTTACGGTTCTTTTTCCATTCCTTAACCTGCTCTTCTGTCCAGGTAATATTCTTTAATGCATCTAAAATAGAAGCATTGTTTTTTGATACATTTTTACTGTCGTTTTTACCTTTAAGTATTTGCGCTTCCATAACACTCTTTTCTCAAATTTACTATTCAATTCCTAGTTTATCATCAATCAAATACACATTTCTTTCTGAGGCATTTCTTGTTATCAACTCGGCCACAAAACCTGTTAAGAACAACTGCATACCAATAATCATTACTGTAAGTGCCAGGTAAAAGAAGGGGCGATTGGTAAGCGAAAACTCTTTGTCTATCAGTTTTGAAATGCCTAAATAAGCACTCAATAAAAAACCAAACAGAAAAAAAAGCGTACCATACAAGCCAAAAAAATGCATGGGCCTTTTACCAAACTTGTTTAAGAAAGTAATAGTCATCAGGTCTAAAAAGCCATTAATAAAACGTTCCCAGCCAAACTTGGTAGTGCCATATTTACGTGGTCTGTGTTCTACTACTTTTTCGCCAATCTTTTTAAAGCCGGCCCATTTTGCAAGTACAGGAATATAGCGGTGCATTTCACCAAAAACCTCTATACTTTTTACCACTTTTTTGCGGTAAGCTTTAAGTCCGCAGTTAAAATCGTGCAGTTTTATGCCAGACATTTGCCTTGCCGCGGCATTAAATAATTTAGAAGGAATATTCTTGGTTAGTGTATTGTCAAAACGCTTTTGTTTCCAGCCACTTACAATGTCGTAACCATCAACCATTACCATTTTACGCAGTTCAATAATCTCATCAGGACTATCCTGCATGTCAGCATCCATGGTTATAATTACATCGCCTTTTGCAGCTTTAAAACCTTCGTTCAATGCTGCGCTTTTGCCATAATTGCGCTGAAATTTTATGCCTTTAAAAGCATTATTTGCAAAGCCGATTTTCTGGATTACTTCCCAGCTTTCGTCAGTACTGCCATCATCTACCAATATCACTTCGTATGATAAATTGTTGGTGGTAACAACACGCTCAATCCATGCGCACAATTCAGGCAAAGATTCAGCCTCATCTAATAAAGGAACAACTATTGAAACATCCATAAAATAAAAATAGCTTTTATTGCTTAAAGCTGCCGGTTACTTGTTTTTCTTAGCAAGAACAGCACCCAGCAAAGAGGCAATCAGCCCAACAAAAAGATAGGTTACCAAACCCATACTCATGGTAAAAGGAACGAACCTTTGCTTCATCATTGCAATGCCCTGTTCAATTTCCTGCGGCGGCATCTTGCTTGCCTGCATCCCTTTCCTGGCTTCGGTTGTAATAATATCTGCCATGTCTGGCATGATAAATTTTAATGCAAAAAAAGTGTACACTAAAAATATGGCCGTAGTTGCAGCAGAAGTTTTAAAACCGTCAGCAAAAACATTCCCGAAAGTTACATTGCCATTATTTTGTTTTGAGTAAAACACACAGCTTATAACAATTCCAACAATATATACTGCATAAGGCAAAGGCCCCAATGACGGGTTGGCAGACTGTTTTGTAAAATACAGTGTTAATGATATTACAATGAGCGCCAATGCTATAATGCTGCCCTTAATGGCTGGTGATGTAAGTTTATTTTCCATTATGCCTGCGGCGATGATTTATGCGTTTAAATGTAACTGCGCTTTATGATAAATGCCCACTACTTTACCTTTTAAACTTTTGTTGAAAAGCGGTGAATTGGCCGATTTGCTCTTATTGTTTTCTTTCGTCAAAACAGTTTCACCATCTCTTGTAAACAGCGTAAGTTCGGCAACTTCGTTTTCTTTTATTACTGCCGTTGGCAGATGAAAAACCTTGCGTGCATTGCTGCTGAAAAGATGAACCAGTTGCTCATTTGTTAAAGCAGGAAGCAGTTCATTAATAACTGCGAAGGAAGTTTGCAAACCAATCATTCCATTTTTAGCGTACTCAAATTCGCAGGTTTTACTGTCCCAGTTTTGTGGCAAATGATGCGATGCAATACTGTCAATTTTGCCACCCAAGACCGCCTCTCTTAAAGCCATCATATCTGCCCTTGAACGCAGTGGTGGATTGGTTTTAAGATTGGTATCGTACTCTGTTAAATCTTCATCGCAAAACATCAGGTGATAAGGTGTAACACTGCATGTTACCTGCAATCCTTCTGCTTTTGCAGCAGCAATCAGTTCAACACTTTTTGCGGTAGTAATTCCAGTAATGTGCAGTTTACTTTCAGTGTATTTCAACAGGTCAAGATCGCGTTTTATAATCAGTTCTTCTGCAAGTGCAGGAATACCAGGCAAGCCAAGCTGCGTAGAAACGATTCCTTCATTTATCAAGCCAAAGGCACCAATACTTTTATCTACAGGTACCTGTATAATAGTTCCATTAAAAGCTTTTACGTACTGCAATGCTTTTAACAGCAAACCCGCAGATTGCACAGAATGCAGGCCATCAGTAAAAGCTACAGCACCACTGTTCTGCATATCATACATTTCAGCCAGTTCTTTGCCCTCTATATTTTTTGTAATGGCACCCAGCGGTAAAATACTTACAGGTAAAATTTTAGATTTTTCCACCACATATTCCACCTGTGTTTTTGAGCTGATGAAAGGTTGTGTATTTGGTAAAATCGCTGCCTGTGTAAAGCCGCCTGCCGCTGCTGCTGTTGCGCCTGATTGCAAAGTTTCGCGGTATTCAAAACCGGGATCACAAAAATGAGAGAACATATCTACCCAGCCCGGCGATGCAACCAGACCTTCTTCTTTTATAATAGTATCTGCTTCCTCTATAATTGAATCAGTAATAGTGGAAATTCTGCCATCAGTAATCAGAATATCTTTTATCGTTCCGTTGTGCGGCGAAGCGGTGTCAGCAATAAGAACTTTTTGTAGCAACAACTTCATTGTAGATAATAAAAATTTTGCGCAATATAGTTTTTAATAGGCGACAAATTGCTTTAGCAAAGCGCTTCAAGATTCCGTTGCCTACAGAAGCCAAAAAATACTGTTACAAAATTTCTGTTACAAATAATTTGTAACAAAAATTTTGTAACAGAAAAATCAAGAAAATAAAATTGATTTACGATTTTATTTCAAATCTTATATTTGTCGTCCTCCAATTTAAAATTTCGGGATGTAGCGCAGCCCGGTAGCGCACACGTCTGGGGGGCGTGGGGTCGCAAGTTCGAATCTTGTCATCCCGACTTGAGAGGACAAAATGGAATAAGCCCCATTTTGTCCTCTTTTACTTTCGTCTAACTCGCTGTCAATCAGGTAGATAAACTTAATTGCTTCGTTGATCCGACCAGTTCGAAGTGAATTATTTTCAAAATGCAATTTTTCAGGGAACATCGAATTAATGATCTCCCGTTTCTTTTCTATATCAGCATTATCGTAAATAATATCCAGCTTTAAAAGCTGGTCAATACCCTTATCCAGTAAGTGTTTTATATCAAGCGGATTGTTATTGAAGTTGTTCAATTTCGCTTCCAGTCTCTCTAGTTTGCTGCTGTAGTCCGACTTCATAGCACGGAAGTCCTCCGGCTCAATTTGCTTTGATACCAGCAGTTCCCTGATATAGGAAAGCTTTTCTTCCAGTTCCTTTATTTGCTTGATCAATTGCTTACGGTCGTCCTGCAAATGGCCTGTTTGTGCTTGCCATGCTTCCTGTAATACCAACTTATACAGTTCCGCCATTTCCGGCCTTGGTATGTATTTCTTCATTTCACGCTCGAACTGTGCATTGACATCATCTGCCCTGTGCCTGAAATTACAGCCACTGAAACAATGGTAATAAGCGTAGTGCTTTGTGTGTCCCTTAGAGGCACTTCCTGTAAGCACTTTGCCGCACTTAGGACATACCAGAAAGCCGCGTAGGGGAAGTACAGCGTTGGATACTACTTTAAGCCTGTAGGTCCTTTTGCGCCCATCAAGAACATCCTGCACATCGTGGAAGAGGGCTTCGGGGATCAATGGTTCATGCAGCCCCTTCACAAACCTGCTTTCATCGTCCTTATATTTTGGGACGAATATTTTACCACAATACAAAGGGTTCCGTATAGCAAACCAAAACAGGCTTTTCGCCCCCTTAAATCCCTTCTCTTTTGCAATCTTATAAATCTGTTCTGTATTGTATACTGCTTTGGCTATTTCCTCAAATGCCCATTTCAGTATGCCGGCCTGTGGTTCATGAGGCGCAATAAACTTCCTTCCCGCCTCATCAATTTTGTTGATATAGCCAACAGGTGCCAATCCCATGTAACGGCCTTCTTTTCTAGCCCTGCGCATACCATGAATTACATTCAGTGCACGACGGTCATTCTCAACTTCAGGTGCAGCAAGGTAAAAGGCAAGCATCATCTTGTTTTCAGGAATAGACAAATCCAGTGGTTGCTCAATTGCCTGCGGCTCCACCCCGAGTTTACGAAGCAAATTTATCATCTGGTAAGCATCACCTGCATTGCGGCTGAACCTGTCCCATTTAAGGAAAAGAACAAGGTCTGCTTTCCCCTTGTGTTTTTTCAGGTCCAGCAGATAGGCTTTCCATTCAGGACGGGCAAAAGTCTTTGCCGAATGGTCTTCAAACATCACTTTCCTGATGGAAATATTGTTGATGTCACAATACTTCCGCAGCAGTTCTTCCTGGCTTCTTTGTGAATAGCCTTTATCTGCCTGTTCGTCCGTGCTTACCCTGATATATAAATCCGCTATTTTCATAAATACAAATTGTCCAAAAAATGATTTGGCTAAGTTTTAAGGTTAATGTTTCTTCAAATACTCCATGACCATGATGCCTGCCATCATTTGAAGGAATTGGAGTATTGCTGTGGCTTGTTCCAGGGAAATTTCAAGTCCGCTTTTTCTTAGCAGTTCCAAAGCCTGCTCAGGTTTAATTTTTTCCATGACACCTCATTTACCGGTTACACAATGCCTTTTGTTAAAAAGGATTAACAGCAAATGAAGTTACAAATGTTTTGCCAAATTTACTATTCAACAAAACATTTATATTGCGTCTTGATTTAACTATTCAAAAGTACACAGCGGTAAGCTAAAATGCTAACTTAGTAACGTTAAAAACAACGGTTAAATACAATTTTAATCAAAGCCATGAAAGAAACCTATAAGGTCAGTTATAAAACTTATTTCAACGAGCGGTTAAACAAAGTAGACCTACATGGAAAACTTACCCATCCCCTGTATGTTCAGGTAACTTTTGACCGTAAGACGATCACTTTTAAAAGTTACTATTTTGCCCTTCTTTCAAAAGAAAAGTACCGGCTGACTGTTGGCGGTCTCACCAAAGGCCCCGGCATTGCTGAAATAATAAAACTGGAAAACGAATTGCTTGATTTTCTTGTAAACCTTGACCTTGAAGATTTTTCATTAGAAAAGTTTAGGCAGGATTATTTGTTTTACAATAAAGACTTATGCGACCGTATTGAACCAGAATTTTGTAACTACCTGATTACTTTCTTTTATGATAAAGGACTGCCTGCCCTGGCAAAACTTGTCAGGGGGGACGGCATTCTTAGCAGCCATGCTTATGATGTTATCAGGGATATGAAAGTTGCCTTTTCTAAAAAAATGTACGATGAATTGAAAGAAAACGCTGTGTATTATGGCCCGCCCTACCTGCCCCTGTATGGCTTTGTTGAGGAAATAAAACAGTGGCCATTAAAATTCCTTACCGTTATGGAATGGCAAGATGAAAACATAAGACAACAGCTCGATGCCTACCTGAAGCGAAACTACAACCCTGAGCATGCTGAAATAATAAGAGGTCAAATCGCAGACTGGCTAAAACTGATAAAAGAAGAATCTCTATAAACTTCACTTTTTGTGAACTTTTAATTACTTTTACAATGGGTTTATGAAATTGCTGTTTTCCTTTCGGCAGATTTAATTGGCAATGGTTCTTACAGGATAATTTTTGACATCGCTGGTAATCATTACAGGATGATATGCAAGTATGCCTTTGGTGAAAACGAAGTACACATGTTTGTATGCTGGATTGGTACTCATGCTGAATATGACAAGCTTTGTAAGGATGGCAGGCAATACACTATAAACGTTTATTAAAGTAAGGGATATGGAAACTTTGAAGTATAAGGTTATCAAGACTGAAAGGCGATACAACAGCTATTGTAAAGTGTTGGAAGAACTTGTGTTTGCCACTGCCAAACCCAAGGCAATCAAAGAAGAAATAGAGTTACTCACCCTACTTATCGAAAAGTATGACGAACAGCATACAAGCTTTACGTTGCTTAACCCGGTTGAGTTGCTGCGTTCTCTGATGAAAGAACATTCTATGAAATCAATTGACCTTGCCAAAGTGCTTACTGTAAGTGAAGGTTTGGTGTCAGATATGCTTAACTATAAGAAGGGGTTTTCAAAAGAAGTTATCCGAAAGTTGGCTGAACATTTTAAAGTAAATCAGGAAGCTTTTAACAGGCCTTACGAACTTAATATAATAAAAGCCAACAAGATTCATAATGGAACTCTAACGAGCTCTAAAAAGAAATTAGAGGCTGCATAAGATTTTTGAAACTATTTCGAATTGCATATTATATCCTAAGTATTGCAATACGCACTTTTTAATAGTACAGGTCTGTTTTGCGGGGGTACCGGCAAAAGTGACCGGAATTTTAAGCACTATTCAGTTGACTAGCAATCACAACAACCCATGCAACTGTATAGTGCAAAGGGTGAACTGAATCATATCCATGTCGGAATAACATGCGCGGGTGAGCCAAACTCAATTACAGTAGGGGTTAAACCGACTTTCCATCGCAATTATTTAGAATAATTAGACTTGTTTTAATTGGGTAATCAACGGACATGTTTTGGGATACAGTAAATCATAGCATTTAGTACGAAATGTTTAATTTGCTCAATTGCGTTAGCTAAATGGTTTTTCTAAATGATTGATAGTGAGCAAAATAAATCATTGTAACCTGTTTGCATTATATAATATAGAAGCGTTAAATGAATTATCAAGATATACTACAGCTAATTGGTGATAAGGACCCCAAAGGTCTGGAAGAATTATACCAGGCTTATGGAAGTAGGTTTTATGCGTATGCGGTTCAACGTTGGCATTTGTCAGAAGATGAAGCTTGGGAGATAGTTTATAAAACTTTGGAAACTTTGGTTTTAAAATTATCCAATTATCAGTTTCAGTCTAAAGCTTTTTTTGAAGGATTTCTTTATAAGGTTTTTGTCAATTTTTTGCGGCAATCATTTAGGACGAAAAGAAGTTCGCAGCAGAATGAGATTGAGTTCTTTGATTTAAATGATGAAGATGAACTTCCTATTTATCTAAGTAAACAAATAGGAAAGGCGGCATTCACTGATTATTATAAAACAGAAACAGTAGATAACCCTGTATTAGTAATTCTAAATGACGCATTGGATAAAATGGATGAAATTGATAGAGACATTTTATTGTTACGGGCACAAAATTATTCTTATGAGGAAATAGCACACCTTTTAAAGATTGACAATAATCAACTAAAAGTAAAACATCATCGTGCTAAACAAAAGTTATTAAATATAATTAGCGCAATTCAAAATAAATAATCATGGACATTCAAAATAACATAGATGCACTTGATGAAGCCTTAAAATTAATTTTTTTAGAGAATCCTAAAGAATCAAATGTTTCCTCTTTGGAGAAAGAGGTAGAGCAATTACTATCTTTTTCCCCAGTGAAAACAATGGCAGCTAATAAAATGGCATTGTTAATCCAGAAGCTAAATGTTGTTGCAACTTCCTTAACATTTGGACAGCTTTTCCAGCAGGCTCTAAAAAAAGAGAATCTTGCAGAAGAATCAATAGCTGAAAAAATAAAACTCCCCATTGATGTTATATTGGAGTTGAAAATGGATAATGTATACACCAATAACATACCCATCGTTCTATTTAGGAATTTGCTTTCAACATTGAATCTCTCTTTTAAATCTGTCGAAACTGCCATCCGCAAAACATTTGAAGTATTGCAAAATCAGGTTGAGCCTAGGCAAAGCAATCTTTCCGGTTTTAGTCCCGCATTTCGAAAAGGTTTTTATACTTCAAGGGAATCATTTTCAAAAAATTCACATAAAACTGATGGGAAAGAGTTATTCGAGAATAAAGAAGCTTTGGAAAAATACTTAATTAGGTTAAATGAACTTATGAATAATTAATTATGTCACGGAAAGTTAAATGGTCATATACAGCTGTTAATACGCTTAGGGAATGTAATAGGAAATATTACTTCTCGCAAGTGTTGGCGACACATGGCCGTAAAGACCCTTTAAGAAGAAAGGCTTATGAATTAAAGACAATGCAGAACCTTACAATGTGGAAAGGTAGCGTCGTTGATAAGTTCATGGAAACAATCATTATCCCTATGATAAGGGACAAACAAAGCCTCGATTTTGATTTGTTGGCTCAAGAGGCTGTAGAGCTGGCTAGAAGGCAATTCGAGTATTCAAAACAGAAAATTTATGATGAATCATATATAACTAAAAGTGAAGTGGGATCAGACTTCTGTATTTTGGATATTCATGCGATTGATAAAGAGCATACAGAGGAAGAAATAGCTGATGCGTATAGCGTAATTCATGAAACAGTCTTGAAAATTCCTGAAATCAAGATGCCAAGTGGCCAATTGATGATAGATTTTTTAAAAGAGTCGAATTCCTTACTCCCAAACGTTAATAATTGGTTGGTGTATGTTGAAGATGCGATGGTGAAACCGCAGATTGACCTTATAACTTATCATAACTGGAAACCTGTTGTAATGGACTGGAAATTGTCTAACAGCTATGTTTCGGACTATTCAAACCAATTGATTATTTGTGGCATTACTTTTTACCTAAAAAGATTGGAAAAGATTGACAAACCGAAATATGAATATGCTGATATCAAATTGTTGGAGGTCAATTTACTGAAAGGGTTTGTTAAAGAGCATGGATTCACGGAAGATAGGATTAACAGGATTATTGATGATATAAATCTTACAAGCCGTGATATTCTTCTTTTAACCGAAAAGGACGAGGAAATTGATATTGAAGATTTTGAGTTAACCGACAATGAAGGTTCGTGTAAGTTTTGTAATCACCGTTCGTTGTGTTCATATCTATTGTTAAATAATAATAATTACAATGAAAAATCATACGCTGAATTTGTACAAAGTGCTCAACTTGCATGAACTGGATTTTTCTTACAAGTTGGTTGAATTTGAGTTGACCCTAATAGAAGGTAAACAGGATCTTTTTAATAAGCAGTTACAAAAAATTGCTCAAAAAGTGTCATCGGCTATAGGTGGCCCTGCAGCTATTTTAAAAAGAGAAAATAGGTTCTTTATAGCTATTCCTGCTGATAAGAATCTAATTGACATGAATGTAGATGTCACACCTTTTAGTGTTGCTATTAGGTTGTTGCCAGAAGTTTATCATATTCGCTCTGGTAGCATCAATTCTAACAATGTTGATGTTGTACAGAAATTCCTGGAATTTGAAATTCGAAGGCAATTAAGCAATAACGACCAATTATGGAAGCTTAATACCAATCAGTTCTTCTTTAAAAAACCCATTGTTTCAAATGAAGAGTCTACTATTGAAATCTTTGGTGGCTTTACATACAAGCTTGTACGTTTAGCAAATGGGAACTTTTATATCTGCCTTGATTTAACGACCAAGTATATCGACAAACATTATTTATCACATTATGTAAATCTGGGGAATATAAATACAGTCGGTACTAGGTTTAGGGGGCGTAAGGCTTTGTACCAAAATGGGGACGATTGGTATACTACCGAAATAGCAGCTTTTGGTAAAGCAATTAAACAGCATGAATTTACCAGGGAAGGGGAAACCCACAATGTTTTTGATTATATATCTAATAAGACCGGAAATCATAGGTTTAAAACTTCAAGTCTTATGAGGCAAGATGACGTAACACTTTTATATACATACCCTGGCAGGTCTATGGAAGAGCATGATGGTGCTTCCTCATTAGCGAAAGTTCTTTATAATACAAATGATAATGAGGTGAGGGCTTTGCATAAATATTCTATTAAAGACCCATCAAGACGATTTGAGGCAATTGGAAAAAACATTGGTATCTATTTTAGGAATATTACTTTTAATAGAAAGCCGTTAAGAATTGATATGGCTCCGGTGGTAGAGCAAACAAAAAACTTTCCTATACCTGAGTTAAAGTTTAACAACGATAAGATACTTAAGGTTGGTCACTATTCAACTGGTGCAAGTGCCGCATTAAGGGAATTGGGAACGGAAAGGAAGCAATTCATTTTTGACAATGGGGTAATAAACAAGTCCCCTTTTGATGAGCAATACCTCATTGTACCCCATTATTTAGATAAAGAACTTGTACAAGCTTTTAAAACAAACGCAGAATGGCTAATTAAAAAGCTTGCCCCTTCTTTTACGGAGTTTAAAATAATACGATATACCGTTAAGGAAAATCAGGTCGCAACTTATCAAATACAGGAAATCGAGAAGCTGCTGCAAGCACGAAATACAACAAGTGGGTTCGCTCTGTTTGTGCTACCAGATATGTCATATGATTCCAGAAAATACATAAAAAATTTCCATGACTGTTTGAAAAGCAAATTTTATCCGGGTCTTAAAGTGCAGTGTGCATCTGCCTCAAAAATAAAATCTTTTTTCCACTCATTCCAATCCAGTCAGGGTACTGGGGCTTATGAATACAGGGTTCCTGAAAGTAATAAACCCAAGTTTAAATCATATTTGTTTAATCTTGTAATGGAGCATCTGATTGTTAACAGAAAATGGCCATTTGCTTTGGCAAATAATTCTCATTACGATATTTATATCGGAATTGATGTTCATGACAGGTATGCAGGATTTACCTTCTTTTTCAAGAATGGAGAAAATATCTTCTTTTCTCCAGAACAGGTTCCTCGAAAGAATAGGTCGCAAAGAGCAGAAAAATTAAAGGCGGGCTTATTGTATAAGATGATTTATGAAAAGCTTAAACTGTATATTCCCAGATATGCAAGTAACCCTAACGGTATAGTTATTATCCGGGATGGGAGAAGCTTTGGTGAAGAAGAAAAAGCATTGCATAATGCAATTGATTCTTTGGCGATAGACGGTCTTGTCAACAAGGAATCATTGAAGTATGGTGTTATAGACTTGCATAAACAGAGTGCTATTCCATTAAGGCTCGTTTTGCAGACAAATAGCTATAACAGTTTGGAAAACCCAGTTGCGGGTTCATATAAACTACTAAACGAGAAAGAAGGGTTTATTTACAATACCGGTTTCCCTTTTCAGATAAGGGGTACGGCCAAGCCCTTGCATCTTTCTTTGAAAACAGGTAACGTAGATTTTTTGAAAGTGATGGAAGATGTCTTTTGTCAAACCATGTTAGCATTTTCTGCACCGGATAGGGGCAATTCGTTACCTGTTACAATTAAATTAATTGATACACTCTTAGAACCCCTATCCGCAACTGCTGATGTGGAAATAGATGAAGAAGAGTTTGAAGAAACGTTAATTTGATAACAATTAAAAAAGTGTTATGAGCGATATAAGTGTATTGTCAAATCAGTATGAGCAATTAGTTTCTACTTCTGATAAAGTAAACAGCTCGGTAATCGCTTTCAAAAAGAAAAGTTTATTGAATGATGCTGCCAATAAAGCGAAATACCCGAAACTAAAAGTATCAATAGAAGAACTGGACAAAGCAAAATCTATTTTACTGCTGTTTTTAGAAAGTGTACACAAACTATTGGAGGAAGACCAAATGGAATCGGAATTTATTCCAACAATAATTTTGAACGATTATAAGTCAAGGCTTTCTGTCAATCCTTATTTAAAAGAGGACTTAAAAAAGGTAATCGAATCGTTGAAGCAAAACCAACCTATTGGTGAAAATTATATCAATATTCTGGATGCAATTTTATCAATACTTGATACAGAAAGGAGTACTTTATTTAGAAAACTAAGAACAGCAAGAGGATGATTTTATTTGTAAAAGGGATTTTTTATGACCAATCAAATAGGGTTGCAAAGATGCTCTCCGATTTGAATGATCCTGGCGTTAACCAAGAAATTGACAAGTCTTTTCTTGACAAAACGGTAGAAATGTTAGAGGTTCTCAATGCAGAAATACAGGTATTGATAAATTCAGGGGATCTTGATATTGAGCCACTTGCTCAGTATAATATAATCAGGTACAATACTTTTCATGAAAGACTTTTGACAATTGAGCTATTCCGCTATTTAGTTATTATTAATTATGGTACACCTGAAGAATATTTCAAGAAAAAAATAAACCGTATTTATACCGAAATCAATTGCTTACAGAAGCAGCCTATTGTCACCACAATTAGTAATTCTGAAAATTATTACTGGGCTCTACCAACTTATGATATTATAGCCGTACCTACTGGCGAGGAAAGAAACTTATTGAACCTTCCTGATTTATATCATGAAATGGGCCATTTGATATATAACCAGTATGAGCCTTATTTAAAGGATAGGATAGAAATGGATATCAATGCATTTTATAACGATGAAATTCATAGGGTTGTTGATGAACAAAGAGACTTGAGGCTTATATCATTTTATCGGGATAAAAATTCACGTTGGATAAATGGGTGGATAATGGAATTTACATGCGATTTTATTGCAACTTATTTGGTAGGGCCTGCATACGCATGGACAAATTTGAAACTTACAACGTTAAGTAGTGGTAAAGATGGCATATACGAGGATTCCCAAAGTCACCCTTCTGACGAATCAAGGATGAGGGGCATATTCCATATGTTAAAGATGATGAGGCATAGTTCTAAAGTCGCCGAAATTGAAACTAGTTGGCAAGAGTTTTTAAATGCAACTAGTAACCCAATACCATCTAACTATAGCTTTATCTTTCCGAAAATCCTTATTGAAAAATTAGCAACAAATGTTTTTGCTGGCTGCCAAACAATTGATTTGCGAATCTATAGCAGTCAGGTTGAAAAATTTGGCAATCCTATATCTAAAATATTGAATGATGCGTGGCATGAACTGTTTAACAACCCTTCAAATTTTAGCAGGTGGGAAGAAGAAAGAATTCAGGAGATTGGGAGCCTTTTGTAATGTTATCTTTTCCAATACTTTCTTTCAGTATCTAAAAATCAGTGACCTTATGAACCTTCATTATTCAGTCCCACATCAATGCCAATTTCATTTGGCAATCTTCAATTTGCTTTGACATGGCTTGATCAGAACCAGTTCGGGGTAGACTACTGGGATTTTTAAGCTATTTGCATTCCCCAAAAAATAAGATTTGAAAATCACCTGCCATTGATGAACATTAAAACCTAGAGCCATATAAATAAATTGAAGACAAGAACTTCCTGATGGCACCCCTAGCAATATTCACAAAAAATTGAAGAATCTAAAACTAAAATTATTAATTTAGGTTTTAGCTCATTGTCAGGAAAAGACATCTGTAAAGGCCCCTCTTGCAAAAAACCCTTATACGAAGACTAAATAACTTTGACAAATAATTAAAATGAAATGTATTCAGCTTTAGGACTTGGATCTCATGCTACTTCTACTTTTGGCCCTTTCAACCTTCGATTTTGCGAGTTTTGCCTTATATTCTTTTACTTCAATATCCGTAATACTGTCATAGAAAGAACTGAAATCCGTTAGAGAAATATCTAAACCATCTAATAAGGCAATAATCGTAGTGAACTCAGGATTTCTTTTACCAGCGGTTATATTTTGAATAATGGGAAAACTAACGCCAGATGCAGATTCTAATTTCCTTAAACTGTCAATCGATTTATAATTATCACTATCATTTACCTTCTTGTCGTCAAGAATCTTGACAAGGCATAGACCTAATTTAAGTTTTATATTATCCTTATCCGCTGTCTCCATTTCGCAGCAAAGTCTACGGATTTTTGTTTTCTATTGATACTCGAATGAGTAACAGTTAAAAAATCCTTATCTTTATCATATGCCGTCAACCACACTCAAAATATTACGTGAGATCAATGATTTTACGCAGGAATATATTGCGTTGGATGTGCTAGGTATAAGCCAAACAACCTACGCCAGAATAGAGCAGGCACCAGAGAAACTGAGTGGTGAGCAGGCGAAAAAACTGGCAGCATTGTATAAGGTGGATATTAATGACTTGCTTGGTGAAAGCCAGCCAAAAATAGTATTTAGGGAGCGTGATTTGAAAGACAGGAATGAGAAGGATTTTATTGCTATGCTGCAACACCAGAATGATTATTTGATGCAGCAAAATAAAGAACTGATAGAGGTGGTGAAGGTGCTTGGCGGGAAGGTCGGCAGAAGGTTGTATGCTGGGTAATGAGGCTCAAAAGCACGGTGCTTAAAAGTAATATTAAAGTAAGAACGCAAGGACAGAACGTTTTAAAACATTTATATGGATTTTATTTTCGGTCATAAAAGCATGGACAAAATGCAGGATACTTTCAAAAATGTATACTATGAATTCTATCCTGCCCTGTGCTTTTTTGCCAACAAGCTAATTAAAGATCAAACTGCTGCCGAAGATTTAGTTGAAGATGTATTTATTAAACTGTGGCTAAAAGAGCCAGATTTTAGCCAGTACCCGAATATTAAAGCGCTACTATACATAGCAGTGAAAAATGTTTGCTTTACGCATTTAAAGACGGGGAAGCGCAGGCAGGAGCGGCAACATGGTCTCACTTACCTTATGCAACAAGAAACGAAAGTTTTTGCCCTGTTTGAAATAGTACGAAGCGAGGTGTTACGAGACCTGCATAAAGCGATACAGCAAATGCCAATTGAAAGGCGTAATGTGATGGAACTGGTATTTATTGAGGGATGGGATTACAAGAAAGTGGCAGAACACCTGAACGTTTCTATACATACCGTAAAAAAGCACCGGCAGAACGGGATAAGAGATTTAAGAAATGCGGGGATCGCTTTTTGGATAATAGCAGTTATGCTGAATTAATGTTTGCGCGAATGATGGCCATTCCGTAACCAGTCACTACCTTGAAAAGTCGAATTGCTTTGTCAGATGATTTGTTATCAATTTCCAATTAATTTTTCCAAGAAACAATAACAAGGAAAAGAGGCTATTTAAGTTAAAGTAAAAGGCATATGTAGACCACACGTCACAGTGAGTGTAATAACATGAACAAAGACGAGTTGGAAATTATGATAGACAAGGATATTTCAACTGATAAAAAATTATAAGAAATAATTCTGATATGCAATTTTCATTTCACGTCCCCACTAGTCTTGTTTGGGGTGAAATGCCTTAACTTAAACAACACCTGTAGTTCAAAGTCTTGATCTGGTTGTGAAACAAATTTTGCACTGCCGTTATGCAACCTTGCACGGTTTGTAATATTCTGTAGGCCTATTCCGCTTGTTTTTTTATTTATAATGCACCCTTTTCCATCATCTTTTACCGACAGTAGCATTCGCCCGGCCTCTATATTGAGTGATATTTTTATTAAAGATGCAGCCGCATGTTTTATGATGTTATTTGTTTGTTCCTGTATTATCCTGTACACAGAAAGTTTTTGTTGATTATTAAGCATTGATTCTATAAATGGATGCCAGCTTGTTTCTATTTTTATCATTTTTGTTTGCCCTAATGGTATCATCAATTGTTCAAGCGAAACAATAAATTCTTCCTCAAGAAAAGATGGCGGCACTAAGTTTTTAGAGATGGCTCTTATTTCCTTCATTGCGTCATTAACAAAATCTTTTCCTTTCATTACCATTTGCAAATCCTTCTTAGTTGACGATAGAAAAAAACTGATATATAAGTTTGCCGCTGCCAGTAGTTGATTGATGTTGTCATGCATTTCCCGGCCTATTTCATTCCTTTCTTTTTCCTGAGCGTTAACTGCTGCCTGTGTTATTTGGTGCTGCTTTTGTTTTTGCTGACATTCTAACTTTTTTTGCAATTTAATCTGTTTGGTTACGTTTTGCACCTGTACCTGGCAAACAATAAAACCATCATGCTCTATAGCACAGGTATTGAGAACCACAAACATAATCTCACCATTCTTTTTCTTGTGGTGCCAAAACTCATACTCTTCCTTCTTTTTGTCCCTATCATCGCAGCTCCTTTCAATGCCCAGCATCTTTTTTTTGCCCTTCACTATATCCTGTATTGTAAGGTCAAGAAATTCTTCACGTGTGTACCCATATTCTTTTAAGGTAACAACATTACATTCTAGTATTTTACTTGTAGTTGTGTTGTAAATAAAAGTTGGCAGTGGGTTATTATAAAAAATCTGCCGGTATTTTTCTTCCGATGAAATCGCCTTTAGTTCAACTCTTTTACGCTCTATGCTATAGATCATTGATTTTTCAAGCCCGTTTTTATCAAAACCGCCTTTAACCAGATAATCCTGAGCGCCAAGGCTTAATGCTTCAACGGATGTAGCTATGTCATTGAGGCCGGATAAAACAATTGTCGGCACCTCCGCTACTGCCAAGTAAAGGTTCTTGAAAGCATTCAGCCCTTTACTGTCAGGTAGAAAAAGGTCAAGAAAAATAATATCAGGCTTAATGCCGGGCAGTACGGTTAAAGCATCACCAAGGGTTGTGGTGTGGATAATGTTCTGGACATTAAGGCTTAATGAGCATATCAGTGCTTCTAGAAGAATGAAATCCCCTTGGTTATCTTCTATCACAAGGATGGTAAGGGCTTTTTTCACATGGCAATTTTTATAAGTAATTTTATACTATGTTGATGGTATTTCTGCGACAGATAGCCAAAAATGCTCTATGGCAGTTACCACTTTTTCAAAATCCTGAAATTGGGATGGCTTTATAATGTAACAGTTGGAATACTTTTTATAAGATTTTAATATGTCAGCCGTTGCAGAGGATGTAGTAAGCATAATTACAGGTATATGTTTCAGGCCATCATCTGTTTTAATAATGTCAAGTACATCGTGCCCGTTAAGTTTTGGCATATTAAGATCCATTAAAATAAGGTCGGGCATTTTTTTATCGTGGTAGGGAGGTTCTTTTTTTAAGAATTTAATCCCTTCAAGCCCGTCCCGTGCAACATCAACGGTATGTGTAAGATTACTTTCTTCCAGTGCCTCGGTTATTAAAACAATGTCACCTTCGCTGTCTTCTATTAAAAGTATATGTATTGGTGCCATAAAGTGTTTATTAAAGATTTTTTTTAATAGTAAAAAAGAAGGTGGTGCCAATCCCAGGCTTTGACTCAAGCCATATTTGCCCTTTGTGGTAAAGTACAGTTTTTTTACAAATGGCAAGACCAATGCCAGTACCCGAGTACTCTTCTTTATTATGCAGCCGTTGAAAAATGGTAAACACCTTATCAAAATAACGTTCTTCAATGCCTATGCCATTATCTTTAATGGCAAATTTCCAGAAGTCACCATCATCACTATGCGATATTTTTATCACGGGTTTATTTCCCTTTGCCTGATATTTAAGGCCGTTGCTTATCAGGTTCATAAAAAGTTGCTGCACTGGTGCTTTTGCCGCATTTATAACAGGCAGGTTGTGCCACTCAATTACGGCACCTGTTTCCAGTATTTTTCTGTTGAGTAAAAAAAGATCCTTAGTCAGCATTTCGCCTATGTCAATTTTATCCATTTCATTTCCAATCCTGCCAATACGCGAGTAAGTCAGGATATCTGTAATGATTTGTTTCATCCTGTTGGCACCATCTACCGCAAAATTGATATAACTTTTAGCCTTATCATCCAACAAAGCGGCATACCTGCTTTCCAGCAAAGAAAGAAAGCCTGTGATCATTCGCAAAGGCTCCTGCAGGTCGTGCGATGCGATGTAGGCAAACTGTTCAAGCTCAGCGTTTGATGCAGAAAGCTCTTTGTTCTTGTCATTTACCAATTGGTTAAGTTCTGTTAACTTTAGTTGGTTTTGCTTTAAAACCTTTTCAGCTTCTTTCAGTACCGTAATATCAACCGCAATCCCCAAAAAACCTTCTATTTCCCCGTTAATGTTTTTTAAAGGGGTTACTACAAGCTGTACAGGAAAAGTAGTACCATCTTTTCTGATATACGTCCACTCCCTGCTTTCGAACCTGCCTTGTTTTGCATATTCTACAAATACATCAAAGCCATTAATGTCCCTACCAAAAAGAGCGGACAGTTCTATTGCACGGCTTTGCACTTCTTTGCCGTCATGTATCATCACAGGATCCTGCTTATCCAACATTTCATCGCTGGTGTAACCCAACATATTTTGAGCACCCTTATTATACATGTTGATGATACCGTTTACATCGCAACCAATAATTGAGACCTGTGTGGTGGCATCAAGTATTGCTTCCAGATGTATCAGCGTTTCTTCAAGCTTTTGTTGCGCCAGTTTTTTTTCTGTAATGTCTTCTATTTGAGATACAAAATGCAGCGGCTGCCCGTAACCGTCTTTTACCATAGAGACAGCCAGTGTAACCCAAACAATATGTCCTTTTTTGTGATAGTACCTTTTTTCTAAAGTGTAACTGTTTATTTTACCATCTATCAAATCCTGAAGTAAAGCCAGGTCTTTATTTAAATCATCAGGATAAGTAATGTGCTGAAAAGTGAGTTGAAGCAATTCGTTTTTGCTATATCCAATACTGTTGCAAAGGCTTTCATTAACATTTATCCATTGCCCTTTTGGCCCCACCAACGCCATACCAATGGCACTATGTTCAAAAGCCCCCCTAAACTGTTCTTCACTTTGTTCTAGCAGTTCCTCCGCTTCGCGTATTTCGGTAATATCCCAATTGGTGCCAATCATTGCAATGGCTTCGCCAGATGCGTTCCTTTTTACCATAGACATGGCTCTTATATTCCTTATATTACCATCTGGCCATACTACCCTAAACTCCGTATCAAAATCATTTTCACCATTAATAGCCTTGCCTATTTCTTCATTGCCCCTTTCCCTATCATCAGGATGCAGCCTGTTTTGCCATGCCTCGTAAACGCCTGTAAAACTCTCTTTTTCTATGCCATACAAGCGGCACATCTGGTCGTCCCAAACCAATTTGTTTTCTATAATATCATAATCCCAAATACCCACACCTGCTGCTTTTGTTGCTAGTAAGAGCCTATCTGAAATTTTTTTATACTGAATTTCTTTTTGTTTTTGGATGGTTATGTCGCGTATTACCCTTGACGTGCCTGTAACAATACCAGCCGCATTTTTTATAGGTGAAATTGTAGCCGACACATCTATTACAACATGGTCTTTTGTTAGCCGTTTTGTTTCAAACTGTCTGATGGACTTGCCTTCTTTAATGTTATTCACGATCCACCGTTCCTGTTCAAGTATATCAGGAGGCAGCAGGTTATTGAATGATTGGCCTACAATTTCTTTTTCGGTATATCCAAAAGTTGTTGCTGCACCAGTATTCCATGTAAGTATGGTGCTATGAAGGTCAGTTCGTACAATTGCATCGTCAGAGGCTTCAACCAGCTCAGCAAAATGCTTAGTATTCAGCAACATTAATTTCCACTCATCAATATCTTGGAAAGTACCATATAAACGCACACACTTTCCACTGCTAAACTCAGTTTTACCAATCGCCCGTACCCACTTTTCATTACCTTTTGCTGTAATAATCTGTAATTCCACATCCCAAGCTTTGCCGGTTTGTATTCCAATGGACACTACTTCGGCGATTATTTCACGGCTTTCACCTTCTTTATAGAAATTTATTCCTGCTTCTAAATCAGGGGCAAAATCGTCAGGAACCTCATGAATTTGCTTGGTTATCGCAGACCAGTAAATACTTTGTTTAATTACATCAAACTCCCAACTGCCGATATTCGCTGTTTTGTTTGTTTCATAATTATATTCTTCCGATTTTTTTTGTTGGGTAATATTTTCGCTGCACATAATAATGCCACCAATTGCGCCATTGTCATAAACCCACGGTTTTATATTTAACTTTAGCCATTGTGTACTGCCATCGGTTCTTGTAAATTTTTCTTCGTAATTGTTTCGCATCGCACCAAGCATACATTCACGATGTATGGATTTACAGTCTTCATTTATTTCAGGGAATACATCGTAATGCGATTGGCCAATTATTTGCCTGTTAGTTAAATCATATACTTCAAGCCATTGAGCAGAAGTTGCCAGGTAATTCAGCCCAGTATCAAAAATGGCAATAGATGTTGGCAACTGGGTTAAAAGGTGCAGGGATGAAGGTAGTTGAGCCGTGGATTGCATAAACAAAACAATAATTGCAGTAACAAGAATTTAAAGGTATCATTTTTGTAAACCTTTCTTCATTTTTTAATAACACGAATGCTCGAAAGCTTGTAATCAACTCATTTGTAAGTAATAAAATTGAAATTACTACGCAAAGCGGGTAGTGATTAATATAATAGGTGCTATCAATAAAGATGAATATGAGATTATTTAATTGCATTTCGCCACATTGAATCCATCCGCTTCCTAACCTGTTTACCTTCCGTTTTATACATTTCCTGCCAGGCACTTTTATAACGGGAATTTTCTGCTTCATTCAGTCTTAAATTTTGCCACCCCTGTATGGCCTGTTTTCCCAACACAAAAACATAAGCTGACAGCAGGAACATAAGCATCCAAAAAAAGAACCTGCCAAAAACAATCCGGTAGTATTCCCTGGCATCCTGTTCGGGGAACAACAAAATCCTTTTGGTGACAGGAACATTTTTAAGCTGCGCTGTCAGGGATGACTGTATAGTTTCCATTCCCTTTTCCACGGCTTCAATGACTGGCTTAAAATCAATATTTGCAGCACTTGCATTTCCTTCTTCTTTTATCCATTGTGCCTGCAACTGTTCTTCAAGTTTTGCAAAATTGTTTTTGTTGTCTTTTAAAAGCCGGGTGCTTTCTTTCTGTTCCTGAAGAACAGCTTTTAAGAGTTCCATGATTTCCGCTTCTGTTTGCTTTTCCATAAGTGATCCATTTTTATTGTGACATGCCTTTGCGTTTCCGTTTCTTTTTTAAAAGCTCATAAGGGGTTGTGTTTTTGTCATTGACAGGGTCTAATAACAGGCTTGCGATATCATTGCTTGTATGCGTCTTATTTTGCGGTAATTGCGGCTCTTTGGTAAATGATTGTTGGCGACTGTTTGACTGGCTATCGGATTTACTACTGTTTGCACCATCACTAGGTTGCTGCCTGTTTTTCTTCTCTACCATGATAGCTTTTGCTTCAAAGGGGGACTTTAAAAGTTTCTCAATACTAGCAAGCGAATAGCCGATGTCACTTCCTTTTACATTGACCCCTTTGCTGTCACTAAAACTGATCCCCCTGCTCTTGGTTACCTGCAACCCTTTTGCATCTACTTGGCTGGTGAACTGGTCGAGGTTGGTTGATTTCAGGATGGCCTGCCCGATAGCAATTTTCATGGCCTGCTTCCTGCTGTCAAACCGGGGCAATTGCTGCCGTTCTTTGGAAAGGAATTTTTTAGGACTTAACACCTGCTGCAGGCCATATTGCTTTTCCATCTTCCGGCAGAAGTCTGCAATGCGTTTATAATTGTTGCTGTCGTTCCATGTCTTTCCATCAAAGCCGATACGGTTGGCAACAATGTGCAAATGCTGGTGGCTGGTATCAAGGTGGTGGACGGCGATATACTGGTTCTTTTCAAAGCCCATTTCTTTAGCGCAGGATTCGCAGATTTCCATCAGTTGATCCTTGTGCAGTTTCTCGCCTTGTGCCAGGCTTAAAGTGATATGCAAAACAGGCTTTGAAACTTTGGTGTTCAACAGCCTCACTTCCTGGAACTGCTGGGTTAATTTTTTTGCTGTTCCCTGGCACTTGTTAAACAGCAGTGTTTCTGCACGTCCCTGCATCACCTGTTCATCTTCTTTTCCCGTTACCTGCAACTTATCATTCAGGCAGTAACTGATACAACCTTTAAAAGATTTTCCTATGATAACTTTGCCAATCATTTGAGGTAGCTTTTGATGTCATCAATCACCGCATTTATCTTTTCAAAAAGATGCATAGCCACCTGCCGTTCTCCTTCATCCAGCCCAAACAGACTGTTGTTCTTCTTGGAGAGCTGGTTCAGGTTGGAACCAAGATGGTTGAGTTCCCCCTGGTAAACCAGTACTTCTTTTGGGAGTGCTTTCGGGCGGCTGACAATTTTACTGTGAAGGGCAAGGTTGCGCAGGAATTCAGAGACGGAAACACCTACAGCTCTTGCCCTCTCTTCAATTTTTTTACGGTCAATCAGGGTACACATAACAGCAAGCTGCTCGGTACATTTATCGGCTTTCTTCGGCCTTCCGCCTTTCTTGGGTGATGGTGTTATTGAGGTTGGTATCGTTTCCATGGTAAAAGAGATTTTATTTAAGTAAGAACGAACCCTATGAATCACGCGGTAGCGGGATGAATAGGGCCAGGTGGTTTTGACGTAGTCAAAACATAGCTGGCTACCGAAACTTTAGAAACGTCTATGTATCCCTAAACTGCTTCTTGCTTTTGGGTGCTCTTTGATGAGGAACTCGTTAAAATCTTTATGGGACTTGTACAAAAGGCTTTTATCTACGTACTTTTTACCTGAAAGCAAAGCCTGCTGCGTTGCCTTGATGCCTGCCCTATCATGGTCTAAATAGAGGTGGACAGCACCATGCTTTTCCATCAACCCTTGCGACTTCTTAAAGAAGGCAAGGGAATTAAGTACAAGGAAATGGGGCTGCTCATTTGACAGGGAAGAAAACTTTTGCTGCTGCAATGTTTGGTAGGAAAGGAAATCTGTAAAGCCTTCAAAAACCAAAATATCTTTGGCCACCATCGGGAAATCTTCCGCAGTATTAAGTAGAATTTTATCTGAATGCCCGCGAAAAAAACAGAAATCTTTGGGGCTGCTGCTGCCTTTGAAACCGGCATTGCGAAGTTCAAAACCACCAGAATTATTTTCAAAACCGATGGCCAGATATTGCTTGCCATAGAGTTCAAAAGTTACCTGTGTGCAATAGATTTTTGCAATGTCAACATCAATATTCCGCTGCCTTAAATAACCCAAAAGTGCGTAAGAAGTAATGTTCTCTTCCACCTTCACAATGGCTATTTTTTTCTTTTCATCGCCACTCAAACCAGCTTCTTTTTTCGGGACGAATTGTGGGTGAAAAGGAAGCAAATTATTATCCTGCATTCTTTGCAAAAAATCAGCAACGGAACATCTGTAAAACTCAACACCAAAATCTATAATGGTACCACCTTTTCCAATGCCGTGATCGTACCACACATTGAGCTTTGAATTAACCTTAAAGGATGGTGTTTTTTCATCACGAAATGGTGATAAAAACCAGTGGTCATTGCCCTGCGTTCTTGCAGGTTTAAAACCAAGCCTTTCCAGGTACCCTAAAAGGTCAATTTTTTTCACTTCATCACTTGCTCTTACCCCTGTCATGACTATAATTTAAAATGGAATATTGTCCTTGATTTATTGGAGAACAGTTGTAAAATATTCCTGGATATAGCCATATAAATGTTGTGCCAAAAAAAATAATTATCAAAACATTTATTTTGCTAAATAATTCTGCGATGGTGGGGTATTATCTAGAATAAAGAATCGGGTGGATGTGCCGAGCTATATGAAGGCTTGCAACTTTCTGGTGCAATGAGAGTAATGGAAAAATGCATAGGTAAACCGTACGAAATCATGGCTTCGCAGTATGCTTCGCGGCTGTAGGCAGAATGGAACCAAGCAAAGGGATTAATACGTACGGCATCAGACACAGATAGCTTCCCGAACGAAGTACGGCAAAGGAAAAAGCATGACAAACTGCGAAACCCGAAGGGCAGTGCAATCTAAAACATGTCGTAAAGGGCAACGTTATAGCATGTTTTTGTCTGCAATGGTTTGGCGTTCTTTTTATCGAGGCCGTACTACAGTGAGTCCGATTTACCAGATTTGGATGTAAATTGGAGCGGCGCAGACGTCTTCAACGAATGTTGAATAAGCAGCAATGCTTCGTAAGGGATGTCGTTATATCACTATTCTTTTTTGACCAATAAATATAACTTTCCTGAATTTGGAGCTAAAACTTGAAATACATTTCCAACAGGAATGGAATGTATATATGAGTAAAAATTGGCAGGATCATTTAGATTTTTATACCTCATTTCGCTGCCACTGATATGCAGTTTTTTAATCTCACCAAACTCAAAAGTTCCTTGCCACATTAAACTGTCAAATGTACCGTTGATAGGCATGTGTTTCCATTTAGTAGCAAAACTGCTGTCCGACAATTTCGCTTTTTTAAAAAATCCTGAATTATACGTAGGATACCGGCTTAAGCCTTCATTCAAAGCTAACAGAATCTGATCTTTAGCAATATCATATTCATAAAATATATACATATCACCGTGAACATCTAAACCACCCATATCATACCTGGACTTTAACACACAATGTATGTCTTTACCAAAAAGGTCTTTAATTGTTTCAGCAGACAACGGGTTTTCGTTTTTATGTTGATAAACTAGTACGGTAGATACAATTGCTATCAATATTAACAAAGCGAATAATATATATCTCTTTTTCATTATTTTCCGCGTAATAAATTATGGTATTTATCATGAACTGGAATAGAAGTATTTTTTCCATACCCATGAAATTGAAACTCCCTGCCATTTCCAGGTGAACCAACCTCAGTGAAGAAGTTCCTTACATGCTGACCTTCATTCATACGAAAATCATATCTATCCAAGACAAGTGCACTGTTACCGGGTAATAGAACTTTATAGCCAATCTGAACTTCACCGGTAATATCATTTAATAAGGTAACATCTAGACGACCGAATACTCTTCCGGTGTTTTCTATAGGAGCTGGCAAACCAAAATTAATTGATTCAGTAGATCCAACAGTCAGCATACCCGTATGAATTCCAGGTAAATTTATTTTAGACACATCAACATATAGAGATCCACCGGAGCCACCTCTATACCAATTATCGGCTTCACTTTTTGTAACATAACCATCGTAATCTGGTCTACCACTTAAGGAATAATAGTTCTGATTGAAATTAGAAATTGCTTTATCATTTTTCAATCCCTCAACCCCGAGGTTCTTACTTAAAGCATCTTCATGTGACATATTTTGTTTGAAATCCTTTTTGTCCATTACAATTGCTTTTCCTTGCAAACCTTGGTTATCAGTACCAAGTAAAGCTCCACTCTGATCATATATTGGTGCGGTTGAAATAGCTTCCATGCCAGTGGGGTCTACTTTAACAATCGGGTTATTGTCCATTGCACAGTAATTAGATTGATGAGTAAACTTATCAGCCA
This sequence comes from Chitinophagales bacterium, assembly GCA_031424995.1. GTDB lineage: Bacteria > Bacteroidota > Bacteroidia > Chitinophagales > Chitinophagaceae > Parasediminibacterium. Next base: position 40,573 of record JANPIP010000026.1, read on the forward strand.
ACGGATCCGAATTTAACCAGCGTCCCACCTGCGGATCAAAAAATCTTGCGCTAAAATCATATAGCTCTAACCCACTGTTATCACTAAATTCCGTTGATTGTAATTCTTTGTCACCAAACTTGTACTTGTTTTCCAAAGAACCTGCCGCTTTACTGCTTATCCCGCTCATTGTCAAGCCAAAAGGATAATAATGCGTTTCTTCCAATAAAGGACCTTTTTCATGCACTAGTTCCAAATTGTCAAAATATACCATGGCATCACTTTCATTGCTTATGTATATATAAGCATACCCGTTCTTTTTTATTTGTACAGGAGTGAGGTACCGATCAATTGTCCCCGTTTGGCTACTCGTAACTTGCCCCACATAACTGTTTACATCATCAAATTTGAACTGCTCATCAAACAGCAGCACATGCAGGTAAGCCTTTGGTGGCTGATTGGTGGTATGGTCAGGGTTCTGGCCATTAAAGAAGTTGCCCACACCCGGGTCACTGGTTAGCTGCGAGGTTATGGGCGTTGCCCCAGCTTTAATAGTGGACGGCACGGCACCACCATACAGCAATCCGTTCAATAAACTGTTTATGGCAGCATTTTTACCATCCGCTGTAGAGTTGTCGGCACTTGTTCCGGTATAAACATAATCAACCTTCACATGTACATTATCCCCTGACATCACCTTGAGGATTTTGGTGGCACCTATAGAACCTGTTGACTTCCTCAACAATTGCGCATGGTCTCCGCTTGTTCCGGGTTTGTTTGTCCTGACTGTGTTTACATCGATGCTTTGTCCGGCACTGTTATCCCAGTAAGCATCCTGGTCTGCAATGGATTGGGGCGTATTGTCGTAGGAAAGTTTGGGGTAACCTGCCATTTCCTGTTCTTCGGTCAGCACCATCCTAACATTGCCAAGGTGGTCTTTTAAAAAGTAATCTAACACATAGCTGCCATCTGTTTTTCTTCTTACCCTTCCCTCCTCGTGGCCAAAAAATTGCAGGGTGCTGGGGTTGGCATCCACTTTCTCATAAACATAGCCACCAATATATTCTGTTACCGTGGTTTTAGCCGGGCTTGTGGTATTATCAACCGTTGTTTTCTTCAATTTGTTCCCGGCAGCATCGTAGGTATAGGTTATGGTCCCTTTACCTGTAACCGTAACTGTTTGCGGCAGGTTCAGGTAGTTATAAGCAATGTTGCCAATGTCCTTGTTCTTATCGGCATACATGTTCCCGTTCAAATCGTAAGAATAATCCGTTGTGGTTTTGGTAGATGAATTATACTTAAAATCGCCGAGTTTACTTGTATGGTCGTTCTGCGCATCGGTCACCGCTTGCAGCCTGTTGCTCAGGCCACTGTTCAGGTAGCTATAATTCAGTTGGTCTATAAACGAAGAGCCGATAGAAGTGCCGGTTATCTTAAAACCCTTTTGATCCATTGTTTTTATGTTGCCGTTGGCATCATAGGTAAGGTTGCTTACCGAAAAATCAACAAAACTTTTGTCCCATGCACTGCCGGGGTTTTGGTTAAAGTCCGCACTTGTAAGGCGGTCGGCATTATCGTAGGTAAAATCATACTTTCGAATTACGTTGTCACCAATGCTTTTCCAGCCCATGGCACCTATATTGCCATTGTACTGCGCGTTGGCAAGGCTGCCACCCCCGTTGTTGAACACTGGCCTGTCGTACCCAAGTTCAAAACCAAAATAATTGGCGGTATTGTTGTGCGCCCTCGTAAAATCCCGGTTGGTGCCCAACAGCCAGCCGCGTATATTGTAGTCATTGGCAAGGGTTTCCAGTGGTGTATTGGTGGTACCCGGCTTTGTGCCCACCGATTTTGTTTTTACCTGCCCCAGTGCATCGTAGGTCATGCTTACAATAGTTTTCCAGCCGGTGCCGTTAATGTTTTTTTCGGTCAATGCCATCCTGCCCAGCCCATCATATGTATATTTCGTTTCTGTTTCAACAGAGGCCGGTGTGGCACCAGGGTTATGGTGCATGGTATGTGTGCGCAAAGGTTTGCCAGAAAAATCATATTGCGTGGTGGTTACATCAATGCCGCCAGCATGGTTTACCGATTGCACCTGTATAGGCCGCCCCCTGTCATCATAAATCATACACGATGAAGTAAACTGGTTCGTACCAAGCACACGGGCCTTTGTCCAGGTTACCATTCCAATGGTGTGGGTAAATTGTGCCACCGGCCGTGCATAATCGGGCGCTGTATTAAAACTGGTAATAAATGAACCTGAATAGCCGCTGACCAGGCTACCGGTGAGTCCTGTGGGTAGACTGCCATAATCATCATAATGGGTTTCCGTAAGCAAGTCCATGGAAGAAAAACTGGAAGAACTAGGGTATTGCGCGATGCCATCTGCCCACAGTTCATGATCATCTCTTGTATAGGCATCGTTCCATTTATAGGTGGCTATCGGGCGGTTTAGTTCATCATAGCGGGTAACCAGCCATTCATCCGCACTGCGAAGGTTGGCATCCTGTGTCATTACCAGCCTGTCCCTGTCATCATATACCATCCATGTTTCGCCGGCACCCGGTATTTTTTTAACGGCCATCCTGTTGCGCTTGTCATATTGGTAACGGAAACAGAGTTCATTGAGTATGGTGGATGAAATGGCTGGCCAGCTCGTGTTTGCCAGTTCCTCGGTGGCCTTGGGGGGCAGAACCATCCTTAAAAGGCCAAGGTCGTCATACACATAGTACGTACATAACCAGCCCGGATAACCACTGCCTGTCCCGTCATCCGCGGCAGCAGTTAACTGCACTTTTTTAAGTATTGTTTTACCTTCCTTGTCCTTAAATTCTATTACCTGACTGCCCTTCTCATCAACGGTAACATTTTTGTACAGTTCCCCGGCCGCATAGGCCCCGGCGATGGAATAACTGCCCATAGTATTTGCCACCTCGGTCACGTTCCAGATTTTTACATCATCCGTGAGGGTGTTTATAAAATATTTAAATTTTGTACTCTTAATGTCCCATGGCCTCGATTCGGACCCTGCCCCGTTGAAACCAGGTGCAAAAGCTTCTACCGGCCTGTTGAGCGGGCTGGCCTCAAAATTGGTCTTGCTATAATGGTACAAATAATCGTAGCCCATGATCTGGTTCCTTATCGGCGAATTGTCCGATCCATAGAAATAGTAATCCTGAACTACCGGGTTGTACTTACACTCCCCATCGCTTATACTACCGTTACCCCCTTGGTCAATAGCTGCAAATGGCAGCAACTGGAACCGTTCCCTGCCAAAAGCATCGTATTGTTTGGCCTGTACCATATCCACGGGTTCAGTATGCCCGGCACCTGTGTTTAAAGAAGCCTTTCTTACAACGGTCTGCAAAGGCCGCCCAAGCCCATCCATATACTCGGTGGTCATTTGTACTTCCCTGTGGCTGCTGTTATTGATGATATCCTGGGGGCTGGTAATTGGTCTTGAGGCCGTCCAGCTTCTTACAAAGTTTATCTTGGCATTGGCTGGGAACGGCTCGGCATCAGGGCGTGTTTGCGCATTGGCAACAAAACACATACAATAACTTGCTATAGTTATACAGCAAACTTTTAGGTATGAGTGCCTGCAAAACAGGGATACGTTTTTCATGCAGTTATTTATTGATTGGCAGTTTTTCTGCCAGATGTTTTAATATGGTTTTTGTCCGCATGGTCCTGGAATTTTTGCCAGTTAATTTTCATTGCGGCACTGTACATATCCATCTGTTGAGGGGTAAGCAGCTCTTTTAAATCGGACATATGCTTTTTGTGCACCTCAACGGCCTGTTTGTTAAAAACAGCGGTATCCTTCATGGTTACAGCAAGGTTGCCCATTTTTTCATGGTATTTGGAAGAAAGCTTTTTGTACTTATCAAACTGCGCATCGGTCAACGCCAGTTGCTTTTTTTGGTTGAGCAGTTGTTTTTGAACGATAGAGTCGGGAAGTTGCTGTGCATGCAGTGCGGCAGGTAACAATGCCACGAAAAAAAGGGGCAACAATAAAATCAATTTCATAACATCTGGTTATTGATTATTTTGGATAAGGCGGTTTATTTGACAATATTATAGGTGTCGGCATTTAATATATAATAGCTGGTGTAGCAATCATAAGGCATACTGACACCGTCAATCTCCCTTGTATCTGTGTACATCAGATATTTGTTAGTTGCCAAGGTTACCGAGGTGCCATTAGCGGTTACCTGTATCGGCGTATCGCTTGAATTACCGCTTTCAAAGCATGGGTAAAAATGATTGTATTTAAATGACAGGTTCGATACATTCAGTGGCAATGTACAGGCTTCGTCACTATAGAACCTTGCGACGATATTGCCATATGTTACCCCCGATACCTGGTAAGTGTTCTCATAGCTGATGCGTATATAAATACCGGGCAAATTGGTAGGCTTACAATCTATCGTTTGGCCTGCGTAGTTGTAACAGTATTTTTTAAGTATGTTGCCATCCTGGTCCCGAACGTGCATAAGCCGGTTGAAGCCGTCGTACTCGTAATAGGCTGTCCGGTTAGTGGCATCGGTCAGGCTGGTCATACCTATCAGGGGCGCATAGGTGTAGGTCGTCATCTGTGCTGCGCTAGGGTGCAGGCGCAGGTCGTCGAACCACACAGTACCACCGCCATTGTTATCAACCCGTATATTAAGTTGCGTAACATCGGCAGGTACATCATACTCGCCTTCCACATAGGTCCATTTATTTGTGGTGGTCACAGTTACTGCTGCTACATAAGAAAAATATCCTGCTTCACCAGCCCTTTTCATGAATAGGAATATATCTGCCGTTGGGCCATTGCTATAAATCCAGCCCGAATACTTGTATTTTTTGGGGGCCGACAAAGTAATATTAAGCCATGTATTGCTCATGCTCACTTGCTCACCTGAGGTTGCTTTATCAATACGGCCAGAACCTTTACCTGTATGACTGAAAGTTTTGTCATAAGCAGTCATGGCACCATCCCAACCACCATTTTCCTCAAAATTGGCATGGAAAATTTCATCAGAAGAAGCATTTAAAATTTGGGCAACAGGATACGTACTTTTATAGCCGTATAAATAAGAGGCAACAATGCCATCACTGCCCACCTTTTGTAACAAATTTGATTTGTCATCAAATACATGATTAGTGTTTTTAATTTTAAAACCACTTGGGTAACTTGCAACAGAAGGATCATAATAGGAAAATTCCGCAGGGGATGAAAGGGTTAATGCCTTATTAGTCTCTAAAGCAGCCACCTCATTTAAAACAATAGAACTAGATCCATCAAGATTATTCCTCAATCCATACTTATAGATTGTACTGGATAATGCTTTTTGTACAGCATCTTTTTCTTCCAGGACTGTTGCCTGGATTATGTTGTTATGAATATGGCGTGCACCTTTCATTTCGTCGATAACAGGATTGCTGTTGGTCGTAAAATCAGCAGGATATTGATAATTTATAACTTTAACCTTGTTGGACCCACTGGTTGTAGTGGTTTGCTTGGTCAATTGAAAGTGCACCAGATTTTCGTAAAAATTCTTTGTTACTTTTTCTACATATTTTAAGGGGTCTATTTCATTATAGGTTCTTTCCGTAACCTTTTTTGTGACCCACCATTCCGATATTATCTGATAATCCTGCGCAATTTTAGGATATAAAGTACCTAAAGGTGATCCACAGTCATTCAAGTTAATCATTCCAATTACTGCTGCCTTAACCCCAGTAATATAATCAGTATTTTTCTGTTCTAATTCGTAATTAAGTTCTTTAATTTTATCACCTGTTGATTTATAATACGTTTCTGAAATGGGAAGACCGTTTCCTAAATGGATAATACCAGGTGTGGTAGATATAATGGATAGAGGATTAACCTGGTCAACCATGTTCAGAAAATTGTGTACACTATAACCGTTTACGCCATTGATCCCATATCTTACAGTCACATAACTGTATCCGATATGATTCCCTTGAGCAGAAGTACTAATAGGACTGTTAGGAAAAGAGTTTAACACTGCATAAGATGAAAATTTCTCAACACACCCATACTCAGCGTTACATGGTACCAATAACTGATCAATTGAAGTAAAATAAGAATTGTAATAGGTATACTTAGGTTGTGACATTAAATAACCAGAAGAATTTGAAGGGATGCCGACCTGACTATAATCATAGTATTTATCATTTACTATTTTACTATTTTCATAATCATAACTTCTTTTTACCCTTAAACCACCTACGGGAATATTTACTTGAGGGGTGTTTATTGATACACAAGGTGGATAAATTACACTGTTACCGTTCACTGTTTCGAACTTCATTTCAACGTGGTAATTACCAAAAGGAATTACTCTCGCATAATAACAACCAGCAGATAATGTAATAGTTTCAGTTCTATAAATTGAGCATTCCCCTCGGGTATTGTATTCTTCAAAAGTATATTGTCTTATTGATGGCGCCGTGCCTAATTGAAATTCCGCCCACATTTTATTATCTTGAGCATATAGGCAATTTTCAGCAGTAGGGCAATTGCATGAAACCTCACGCGTTATTTTTATTTGCGTAGTTTCTTTAAGTTCAAAAGCTGCGGATGGCCTAGATTCATTAATTTTTATTAATTGTATTCCTGTAGTAGCAAAAGGAAATATGTAATCGTAATCACTTTTTTTAATTGCATTAGCCTCATATTCAAAAGATGACGACGCACCTGTTGGATAAACAACTTTTTCAAGTACCCCTTTTTTTGAAAATTCTGGATTTGTTTCTCTGTTAGCACCTATGTAGATATATGGTATAGAAAGCCCAGGGATTGGGATTCGAATATTATTAGGAATTAATGTTGCTTTATAAGTGCCAGAGCCTTCATCATATATGTTGTCATTATCAGCACCGTTGTAATAACCCCAGTGATCTTTTGATTTGCTATCTTTTGGAGGAAGAAGATTATCTGGATATAGATTTGTATTGGGATCATATCCATTATAATAGAATTTATAAGGGGATTTAAATTTGCTGGCAATTGCGTCAAATTCAGTGAGTGATTCTAAACGTAGGCGTTTTCCCTTAAAAGCCTGTAAGGGATTAAAGTAACCATAAGCAAATCTAAAACCCCTTGAAGAGCCATCCGCATTAAGGATTATTTCCTCAATTTTTTTAGGTGAAGTTATTTCTGGATTATTTTTGTCTTTTTGCATGTCTTCCCTGTCGGAATGCCTAAATTCTACATTACCATTAGTTAAATATATTTTTGAGAGATAAACATTTTTAGTAACAGTTTGATTGAAAACAAACGATGAAAGATATTCTTGACGAGTACAGCCAAAACCAGCACCTTGGTTGTATGCCATAGTTAAACGCCTTGTTTCGGAAGTAGACGGTATGCTTTTAACAGAATAGTATTCAGCGGTAACATATTCAAAAATAACTTTTCGTTTTTGAGGTGAAATTATCTCCGTTAAATACCAGGAAGTAATAGTTTCTTTATCCCTGTTGCTATCATCAACATCCTTTACAAAAAAAGGAGAAGGAATAGCATCTCGAAATCCAGAACCATGTGCACTATTAGGATAAAAAGCATCCGAATTAGTATTTCTTAATAAAGTAGCTTCGGCAGTATTGAAAATATATTTTGTGCCATCAGGTGTTTTTATTATCCACTTATAAATATCAGGATAAACACCTAATTTACTTTCACAGACAATTTCAATTTTATCTTTTGAAAGCACCTTTGCTGTAACTGGAAATTGCTTATCAGAATCTTTAGGAAGTACAAACTTGCCAGAGTATCCCAAAAAATTAAAAAAGAAAATGTCTGGCTCTACATCTGGTTCAAAACATGGTTGGCCATTGCTATAAAAACATGAATTAGACGTGGAATTTATTGTAGCAGGGGTTACCTGATTGGTAAATGGATACCCATAAGGGCTAAGATCGTCAAAATTAGCTATTGACCGGGTTATAACACCGCCAGCATTTAAACTCCAGCCTAATCCTACCCAAGATGCCTCTTCTTCTACTTTAACTCCTCCAGCATGGTAACTAAGAGAAATTGGTAATCGTATATCACCCTCAGTTAATGAAAAAAGGGGAATTGAGATACTGGGAATTCCAGTATATAAGCTAACAGGGATTTCACCAAACTTTCCTAGAGATGCAGCATTAGGCGATGGTACAATAACATTATCAATTCTTGGTCTTGCATTGTTATTATCAGTTTGTGAAAATAACTGGCTTTTAATGACTATTAAGTGGAATAAAATCAAAATCTTCAGTTTCATAACTTGTTTATAACTTGGTTTATTTGATTAAAATAGTGACCGAATAGCATATTATGGAATATGAATATCTTCGTCCCTGACACTACCTGTAAAGTTTTTTTCTTAGCCTTTCATTGTCGCTAAAAATGTTGTGATTATCACATTCCCCAACCCACCCTAAACACCAGTGGCTGTGTAGGTATTCCATTCTGCTGGTGCAGCAGGTCGTACAGCAATTGTATTTTGGTGGTCTTCTTTTTGGCAATGGGTATCTTCTTGGTTAAGCCAAGCAGACCACTCTGCCTCCACGAAGAGATGTCTTTATTGTACAGTTCACCTATGCTTTCAAACCTTTCCTGGTAATTCTGTTCATAGCCGCCACTGATGAAGAGGGTGCCTTTCAGCTTCATGTCTACATAGCTTCTTAGTCCTATCCCTTCATTGGTCAGTTTCATATTGCCAAAATTGCTGCCCCAACCCATGCGGTAACTGGCACCAATACCTACTACACTTTTATCGTTCAGCTTATAGCCGACTGTTAATCCAAGGTCGCTGGTTACAGGAAAGAGGTTGTTCTGCTTCTGGGTTTGCAGGTCCATACCATATTCCAGCCTGCTTAATAAGGATTTTGTCTTTTGGTTATTGGGCTTAAAGTCTGGTATTTCAAGGTCGCTGCTACCACCGCCTGCTTTGTTTATTTTGTCTTTCAGCTTATTTAATTCGCCCTGTGCCTGCTGTACTTGTTGCTGGATGTATTGTTGGGGATTGGCCCCACCGCCTGTAGTACCTGTTGCTGATGTAGTCATGGTTCCCAGCCTGCTTTGCAGCAGTTGGTTTACGCTGGCCCTTGTTTGCAAGCCTGCCAGTGCTTGTGGGGTTCCGTAATTATCAGGTACCCTGAATAAACTGGCCAACTGGCTGTTGTTCTTCATAAAGTCTTTAAACAATGGCAGCTTGGTCAGTTCAGCAATGGCTTTCTCTTCTATCTTTTTGGGATCTTGTAACAATTGCTTGTATTCTGCTACCTGTGCCTGGTAGTAGTACGCCTGTTTGTTAAGGCCCTGTAATTCTTTACCAAGCCCATTCTTTTCAAACACTTCTTTCAGTTCCTGTTTTCGTTGCTTGATGTAGGCTTTTATGTCTGTAGCGTTCTGCAACTGGCTCTCTAATCCTTTTATGCTGCCAAGGGCTTTGGTGGTTTGTTCCTGTAGTGGGTTGTTTTTTAAGTTATCTGTAAGCCCGTTCACATTGGCCTTTTCTAAAAACTTTAGGCTGGTCTTAAAGGTATCCAGCAGCGGGATGTATTCTTTGTAGCTGCTGCCAAAGCTTTTTACTTTGTCTATACTGCCTGCCTGCTTTTGTAGTTTGCCAGTTAGTTGCTGTAGTTGTGCGTTTGATTTATCAAAGAGTTGTTTGGCGGCACCGCTATCTACCCTGGCCAATTTCTTTCTTAGTTTCTGCTCCTGCTTTGTGAGGTCTTTTAATGCTTTCTCATTGGTTCCGGCAAGCTTGCCTTCAAGGGTTTTGCTTTTTTTATCAATACTGCTTAAATATTTATCTATTGTTTTAGATGAAAGAAACGAAATATTATTTAAGACACTGTCTTTTCTTACCAACTTATTTTTATCACTATTTAAGTTTGGGATTTCCTGCGCACTACTACTTACGCATATTGCCATGCAGGTAATTAAGGTAAATAGTAGTTGTGGTTTTCGTCCCAAAGCAGTTTTAAAATTTAGGTTATTCAAAAACTAATTGCTTGCACAAGATTATATGATTATTTAATTTTTATAAATTAATTTAATGTTACGATTATGGGTGCGCCATAACACTGCGAAGCTGATTTTCCTTTCTCTTTATTTATCCCCCGGTTGAAGCTAACCGCTTCAAATCCATGATAAATAAGTTCGAAAAATGTCCTGTCAAGACGACAAAAAAGATGTCAAAACACAACAAAAGCCTGTAAATAGCACTGTTTACGGGCTTTTTTGTTGTTTTTCATATCAAATCGATGCATGCAATATCAAATCCCGTGAGACCTAAAAGGTGACCTCCGGCATTTTTAAAAAATGGAGGTCTCAGATTTTGATCTAATGCAGTAATGGCAAGTGTTTCAGGATTTATTTATAATATAAGGACGGTCATTTACTATAGTTCAGTTGGCTTGGTTTCTGTTATCATTAATCACAGAAAAGCAAAATGAATTGTATGAAAACGATGAACACTTTTGGTATCCATTTTATCTTAAGAATAAACAAGATAAATGATGGGCGTGCAACAATTTATGTAAGAATCTCTGCCAATCAAACGCGGTGCGAAATGGCCATTAAAAAGAGTATTTTACCTAGGGACTGGAACGCAGTAAAGGGTATGTCAAAACCAAAAACCGATGAGTTGAAAACCTTTAATAATTACCTTGAACAGATAAGGTCCCAATTGGTAGAGCATTATCAGAAATTGCGACTTGAAAAAAGTATTATTACCGCGGACGCCATTAAAAATTCTTACTTAGGCGTTGAGCGGGAACATAAAGCCTTAGGTCTATTATTGGAGTACCATAACACCAATATGAAATCGGTATTGGCCCATGGTACTTTAAAAAATTATTACACCACTGAAAAATATTTGAAATTGTTTTTGCAACATGTCCATAAATCTAAGGATATCTACCTCACTCAAATCAACTACCAATTTATTACCGAATTTGAATTTTTCTTAAGACGGCATGAACCTGTTGACCACCAAAAGAAAATGGGGAATAACGGGGTGATGAAACATTTGGAACGATTGAGAAAAATGATAACGTTGGCGACAAAAATGCAGTGGATCCCGCAAGACCCATTCCAGTACTTCCAATTGAAGTTCGATAGGGTTGAAAGGGGATGTTTGACAGCAGAAGAGTTGCAGCGGATTGAAAAGAAAAGATACCCTATCCAAAGAATGGAAAGTGTAAAAGACCTTTTCGTATTTAGTTGTTATACAGGCTTTGCATACATTGATGTGATGCGGTTGTCCCCGGCAAATGTTGTTATTGGTATTGATGGTGTGCATACTGGATAAAGACTTCAAGAACAAAGACAAATGTACCCGTGAATGTACCATTATTGCCCCAGGCAATAGCTATTATTGAAAAGTATAAAAGTGATGCAAAGGCTTTGTCAACTGGCACCCTTTTCCCGCTGATATCCAATCAGAAATTGAATTCATATCTAAAAGAGGTGGCTGATACATGTGAGATTTCTAAGAACCTTACCTTCCATTTGGCAAGGCATACTTTTGCAACCACTATCACCTTATCGAACGGTGTGCCGATGGAAACCGTTAGCAAGATGCTAGGGCATACTAAAATAACAACAACACAAATTTATTCAAAAGTAATGGAGAGGAAGGTAAGCGATGATATGCAACATTTACAAACCAAACTCAATCTAAATGTTGTTTAATCCAATCCTTTTAATAGGGACATTATGAACACGTGCCCATTTATACCGCACGGGATATAATGAAGGAATAATATCTTATTTAAACTTAAGAATCGAACACTTACTGTTTACGGTAAGTGTTTTTCGTTTTTATAAATCTTCCCTATATCTAAAATTATAGTTATAAAATAGTTTTGACTTTGTTTATTGCAAAGATGCCTTTTATTAAATTTTATTCATTAACTGGTCAATCGATCCGCATCATCATCGGCAATAATTGTGTGAAGAGGCAAATAGGATGGACAAAGTATTTTATAGCAGTTGTTCCCTCAATTGTTTTTTGGATGGCAATATTTCTTTGTATTCCTTGGCAAAAATGGTGTTGTTGTTTTCCGGTAAAGTAAATTCGATTACCGTTTTGTTTTCTTCCTTGCACAGAACGATTCCAATGGTCGGCTTTTCATCTTCCAGTTTTACTTTCCTGTCGTAATAATTTACATACATCTGCATTTGGCCAATGTCCTGGTGTGTAAGTTTCCCAAGCTTAAGGTCAAAAAGGACAAAGCACCTCAGCAAACGATTATAGAAAACGAGGTCGATAAAAAAGCTGTCGCCCTCAAAAGTGAAACGTTTTTGCCTTGCTTCAAACAAAAAGCCATTGCCCAATTCAAGCATAAAATGCTCCAATTTGTTGATAATCGCTGTTTCCAGGCCGTTTTCCGTGTAGCGGCTGTCCTCTTTCAGGTCGAGGAATTCAAGTACGTAATGGCTTTTTAACAGGTCTGTTGTCTTCTCTATGACCTGTCCTTTTGATGCCAGTTCCTTGATGCCTTTTTTGTCCCTGCCCAATGCCAGCCTTTCAAATATTGCACTGTTGAACTGCCTTGTAAATTCACGGACGGACCAGTTGTTCTTGGTGGCTTCAATTTCGTAAAAATCACGCTCATCCACATTTTCAATTTTCATCAATTGTATATAATGGGTCCAGCTTAATGCAAAGGCGCCAGAAAACGCAACCACCGATTGCGTTATTGTTTTTTCATCATAGCCTGCCAATAGTTTGGACCTGCCACCGGATTCCGCAACCATTGATTGCGAAATCCGGTTATTGTAGGTAAGGAAAAATTTCCTGAAATATTCAAGGTTCCTTTAGGAATAGCCTTTGCCAAATTCCTTGGTAAGGTCAATACTCAGTTGAAGGATGATCTTGTCGGCATAGCTGCCCTTTCTTTGCCTTCTTGTTCTTCTTCTACTATCATCCTGCCTATTTCATAGTAAGTGGCCAGCATAGTAGTGTTCACATTGCGGACAATATGATGTTGCGCCCCAGCGATTAGTGCCTTGACGGTCTGTAGCAATGTCCTGCTGTTTGAAACCCGCTTTCCCATTGGTTGTCCATTTAAATTGCAAAATAATGTTTCCTTATCTGCCTCCATTTCCTGTCTTTCTTTTTCTTCTTTCAGTTTGCCAACCTCTTCCTCAATCAACCTTTTCACATCCACCTTTACTTGGTAATAATTGTCCATAACCTGTTGCTGCGTGACCATGGTGACAACAGGGATATCAAGATAGTTTTTTATCTCAGCGTTCAGTTTTTCGGTTTCGTTGATAATCTCCGAATGGAACATTTTCAGCTTGATCTTTTCATCCGGATTGTCTGCCACCAGCCCTACAAATTCCCCAGAAGAAAGGTTACTGATTTTTGAAGCAGGCAAAGCGTGGTCCATCTGTGTGGAACGGCTGATGGAAGTGTCGTTGCGGTTAATGGAAATACTTTCCTTGTCCTGCATGATCTTGCCGAAACGTTCCGACAAAAGTTTTGCAGTTTCACCCATCACCTGGCCACTGATGATGTTGCCCGTGATATTGACGATAACGTCCGCCTGTTCACGGCCGTAATCCTTTTTCAATTGGCTGAAGTCCTGCATGGCAAGGGTAGTTGATACTTTGTTACTTCTTGCTGTTGCTATCAGGCTGTCAATATTGTTGAAGTATATGGTTGGGAACTCGTCAAAGACAAGGCTGCATTTTAGCCTGTTCTTTTTGTTGACCTGCTTGATTAACCGCGAAATATACAACGACAGAACCGCGCCATATACCTGCTGCTTCTCGGGGTTGTTCCCATGCAAACAATCTTGGGTGCGCCGGGGTTGTTGATGTCCAGCGTAAAATCATTGCCTGAAAGTACCCAATACAACTGTGGCGAGGCCAGCCTTGCCATACCAATCTTCGCGGAAGCCACCTGCCCCTCCAGCTGTTCCATTGCATCGTTCTGATAGGCCGTCACAAAAGGGTTCACCAACACCTCGATTTCCCGCTCGGTGTTCAGCACAGGGAACAGTTCGGTATAGTCCGCCTGCATCAGTTCGATTACGTGTGGCAACGTGCAATATTTACCGTTTGCATATTTCTTTAAAAACCAGATAAC
>JANPIP010000027.1:0-12107 GCA_031424995.1 Chitinophagales bacterium
AAAGGCTGGCTCGTAACTACATTGTTCGTCCGTTCTATCAAAAAAATCTGATACTTGGGTCGTGTAATCTTTTATCACTTTGTCTTGACTCATTTTGAAAATTGTTGTTCAAAATGTGACAAGTTTTTTTAGGAGAAGACACGACCCAATTCACTTGCGGGAAGCTGTTAAACTACTTCAAAGCGTTAAACTCAATTGCGAGAGGCTGTTGAACTAATTCAAAAGGTTAAACTCAACTGCGGGAAGCTGTTTCGTTGCTTTAAAGCCTATTTAAATCATTACAAATGTTTACAAACAAAGGTTTAAAAATACTGCTTAATATATTTGCTGCTATCTAATACCATCATCATGAATATTCAGCAGGCATACAATGTTTGGGCAGAACAATACGATAACAATAACAATAAAACCCGTGACCTTGAAGCTGTAGCGTTAAGGCAAACGTTAAGCAAGATTGACTTTAGCAATGTTCTTGAGATTGGCTGTGGCACAGGTAAAAATTCAGTGTGGTTTGTAGAGAAGGCAAGTGACGTTTTGGCTGTTGATTTTTCAGAAGAAATGCTTGCAAAAGCCAGAGCAAAGATAAATGCCGGTAATATCAATTTTCAGCAGGCAGATATTACAAAACCATGGGGCTTTACCAATAATAAATTTCAACTGGCCAGCTTTAGTTTAGTGCTTGAGCATATACAGGATCTTGATTTTATATTCAGCCAGCTAAAAGAAAAAGTAGATGACGATGGCTACGTTTACATTGGCGAACTACATCCCTTTAAACAATACCAGGGCAGCCTTGCAAGGTTTGATACAGAAAACGGAAGGGTAGAGCTGCAATGTTATGTACACAACATATCTGCGTTTTTAAACGCTGCAATAAATAATGGCTTTACGCTGGTAAGCTTAAACGAATGGTTTGATGATGGTGATGAAAAACAGGTACCAAGGATACTTACTTTACTGTTGAAGAAACAGTAGTCGTAGAATCACTTACTACTCAGTACTCACCACTCACTATTTATAAATCACCCTGAAAACCCTTGTTGCAGTATTACCTGCATCTGCAATATCAGTTAGTTTAATAGTGGCGATTACCCATTTTTGTCGTGGCAGGTTAATAATGCTGGTATTATTGGCAGATATTTTAGTGATAAAATCGGGTGCCTGCGGCGATATTACTCCACTGGTAATTTCTTCCATTGCTATAGACTCTACTTTGATTCCGCCAAGTGGGTTTATAAAGCTGTGTATTTGAATGTTTACCCCAAAGTTTGAGGTTACCGTAATGTTTGTAGCTGCTGCATCAATGGTAAAATCAATGATGTCGCTGCGGTTACTGGTCGCTGCTTTTCTGCAACCGCCTATAGCCACAGTAAGCAATACCATTACTATAAAAAAATAATGCTTCATTATAAATTATTTGTTCAGTATCAATTTAAAAACAGTCCTCTCGTTGCCGCCGCTTACTTCTATAAAATACAAACCGCTGGCATAGGTTGATGTGTTCAGTTTTAGCTTTTGTTGTCTTGTTCTTATTTGCTGCAGTTCTGCACCTGTTACAGTTAAAAGCCTTACCGTTACTGCTTTTGACGGTACTTGTGCCAACTCAATCCATGCTTCGCTGTTAGCAGGGTTAGGGTATTGTTTTACAATATTGCCTTCAATGGTTGGTGGCCTTGTAACTGCGGTAACCAGCAACTGAAACGCATCACTTAATAAAACGCAGGTAGCGGTGGTTGTAGTTATAACTTTATAACTTCCTGGTGTTGTTGGCTTAAAAGTATTATAAGTAGCATCGATTATTGGCGCACCATTTAAGTACCATTGATAAGATGAGTAGTTGGTAAAAGTTCTAAACTCATTGCCATCCCAAAGTATCACAGGTTTTAAAGCAGTATTCACTTTTACCGGCAATATGTTAGAATAACTGGCGCATTGGTTTGGCAACGAAATAATCATGCGATAATTACCTGTAGCACTTGCTGTATAGCTTACCATGTTTGCATTTGGTATGTCAGCCGTATCTTTTTGCCAGCGCATACTGCCGGCATTTATAGTTGAAGTTATCATTACATTTCCAGTATCGCAATTGTTAGCTGTAGGTCTGTAAATAACAGGATTTAAAGGCTGCGGTATCATAGTTAATAAAAACGAACTGGAATAAGCAGGGCAGGTACTTCCTGCAAATACAGCCCTGTAAGACCCTGTCTCTGTAACGTTATATGTTTGGCTGGTTGCACCTGGAATAAACACACCATTCTTTTGCCATTGTATGCTTTGCATGTTAGAAACAAGCATCACGCTGGTATTCTCGCAAAATGTGGTGGCAGATGAAGTTGCATTAGTAACCACTGGTGTTAATGCAGGTGTATTAACCATAACTATCACAGGGTTAGAAGTTGTATTACAGCCATTAGCAGAACTAATTGATGCTTTGTATGTGCCAGATGATCTTGCAGTATATGTTTGCGATGTGAGATTATTAATAACACTGTTACCATCTAAAAACCATTGTACATTCGGCACATTTGAAAAAAGTACTACACTATCGCCAGTACAAAAACTAACCGGCCCCATTGCACTTACCACAGGTGTTGCAGGTGTTGGTAATACGGTAACAAGTAAAGGTGCTGAGTACGCAGGGCAGGTGCCGTTTATTAACACAGCCCTGTAACTGCCTGTTTGTGTTACTACTAAGTTTGGTGTGTTTACAGCAATACTAGCAAGGTCTTTTTGCCATGAAACTGTTGCAATATTTGATGTTAGTACAAGATTGGTATTTGCGCAGATATTGTTGGTTGTAGAACTTGATGTAACTGTTGGTATAACCGTAGGTATATTGATGGTTACTGTTATTTCGTTGGAATAATTGGTGCAGGTGGCATTATTTATAAATGCTTTGTATTTACCAGCAAGCTTTGCGGTAATTGTTTGGCCAGTTGCAATAGCAATACCATCCTTCATCCATGTAACATCGCGTAATGTAGATGCAAGTACAACACTATCTCCTTCACAAAAACTTATAGGTGAAGCTGCTGCAATTACAGGTACACCAGGTGATGGCGCAACTGTAATAGTGATTATGTTTGAAAAACCGGGACAGATGCCGCCCACGCTTACAGCGCGGTAACTGCCTGCAAGTGCAGCATCAATACTTTGCACATTGGCAGCAATAACGGCACTATCTCTCTGCCATGTAACACCTGCAATGGTAGAAGTAAGTTTAACAGTATTTCCGTTACAGATATTTACATTGCCCGCAGCAGTGATTAATGGTATACTGGTGGCAGCATTAACAACCACTGTAATCTCGTTTGATAAAGACGTACAACCACCATTGGTAATGGCTGCCCTGTATTTTCCACCCAGCGTAGCTGTGTAAGTTTGATTGGTAGCACTGGTAATATTTATATCATCTTTTAGCCATTGTACCCCCGCAAGTGTTGATGCCAATAGCACATTGCCACCCTCACAAAAAGTAGTTGGGCCTGCGGCAGATATAACAGATGCAACAGGTGATGGATTAACTGTTAATGTAAGAGAATTGGAAAATGCAGGGCAGGTACTGGCGTAAGATACAGCCCTGTAAACACCTGATACTATTGGCGCAAATGTTTGTGCATTCACGGCAACATTAATATTGTCTTTTTGCCATGTAACACCTGCTATGGTTGAGGTAAAAGTAACTGCCGTACCGCCGCACACATTTAATGGTGCATTGGTAGTAATTAAAGGCACGGCGGCAGGAAAATTAACCACTACTGTTATTTCGTTCGATAGAGAAGTACAGCCACCACTTGAAAGTGATGCTCTGTATTTTCCACCTAAAGTAGCTGTATAAGTTTGATTTACTCCGCTTGCAATATTTACCCCATCCTTTATCCATTGTACACCACCAACAGTTGATGCCAATACCACGCTGCTGCCATCACAAAAAGTAACTGGCCCAGCGGCTGCAATTACCGGTGCTGCTGGTGCAGGTGTAACACCTACTGTAATTACATTGGATGTTGCAGTACATGCACCGTTGGTATTAACCGCTGTATAATTGCCTGCAACTGTAGCGCTGTAAGTAGCACCTGCGGCGTTAGCAATATTTGCCCCATTAAACTGCCACTGTACCGTACTTATGTTTGATGCTAGCGTTACGCTGCTGCCACTGCAAATACTTAAAGAGGTAGCTGAAGAAATGGTTGGCGTTGCTACTGCTGTTACGGTAACAGTTACTGCATTTGATGTTGCACTGCATCCTGAAGAAGTGATTCGTGCTGTATAAACACCACCTTGTGTTACATTAAGTGTCTGGCTGGTGGTTCCGCCAATATCTGCACCGTCTTTTGTCCATTGTACACCTGCAACTGTAGAGGCAAGGGAAACATTACCACCGCTGCAAAAGTTTACAGGCCCTGTTGCTGCTACTACAGGTGCTGTTGGCGCGATAGTAACACTAACTGTTAAAGCATTTGATATTGCAGTGCAGGCCCCATTGGTAGTTGTAGCTGTATAAACACCTGCCTGTGTGGCACTGTAAGTCTGATTGCCTGCGCCAGATATGGTACTGCCATTTAATTGCCATTGTACATTGCTGGTATTAGAGGTAAGCAATACACTGTTGCCGCTGCAAATACTTGCTGTTGTTGATGCTGTAATTACTGGTGCTGTAACTGTTGATACTATAATAGTAATAGAGTTGGAAGCTGATGTACAGCTTCCACTGCTGGCAACGGCTCTATAAATGCCGCCTTGTGTGGCAACAAATGTTTGATTTGTGGCACTTGCTATATCTACCCCATCTTTAGTCCATTGTATTGGTAATGTGGTGGAAGATAAAGTAACTGACCCGCCTGTACAAAAGCTTACTGGCCCACCTGCTGTAATTACAGGTGTTGTAGGTACCGCTGTTACTGCAATAGTTAGAATGTTTGAGTATGATATTCCGCAGGAAGTACCACCAGGAACATAGGCTCGATAGGTACCTGATACACCCGCGTTGTATGCCTGGGTTGTAGCACCGCTTATATCAGCACCATTCAACTGCCATTGTATACCTCCAATATTACTTGCCAGGATAACTGTATTTCCTGCACAAATATTAACACTGCCTGCAGCCGAAATTACTGGCGTTACTGCTGCATTGGTAACTGTAACTGTAATGCCGTTTGATACTGCGGTGCAGCCTCCTGCATTGGTGGTAACTGCCGTGTAAACTCCGCCCTGTGTGGCGGTATAAGCAATATTGGTAGCACCAGTTATATCAACACCATTTAGCTGCCACTGCACACCTGCTGTGGCTGATGTTAATACCACATTGCTGCCACTGCAAAAACTGGTAGGCCCACCTGCGGTAATAAGGGCAGGGGTTGGTGGTGCCGATACGGCCACCGTTAATGTATTTGAATAAGTAGCACCGCAGGCAATGGAGCCTTGCACAAAAGCTCTATAAATACCTGACGTATTTGCCACATACGTTTGAAAAGCAGCACCACTTATATTTATTCCGTTTAGCTGCCATTGTACACCAGGCAGGTTTGAGGTTAATACCACAGATGCACCAGTACATATATTAAGTGTACCTGCGGCAGTGATAACAGGCGCAACTGAAGGATCTATTGATGTAACAGTAATAGCGTTTGAAAGTGAAGTACAACTTCCCGTGCCTGCTAATACAGTGTAAACGCCGCTTTGCTTAGCAGCATAGGTTTGTGCGGTTGCGCCTGCAATATCAACTCCATTGCGTCTCCATTGTACACCTGGTACAGATGAACTTAATATAACACTATCGCCTGTACAAAAGCTGGTAACAGATGCTGCTGTTACAACCGGTGAAGTTACCGCACCATTCACCGTTACAGCTATTACATTGCTGTAATTAATGCCACATGATGCAGCACCTGCAACATAAGCTCTGTAATTGCCTGTCTGCATAGCAGAATAAGTTTGTGCTGTAGCACCGCCAATATCTGTACCATTCAGTTGCCATTGTACACCTGCAATGCTTGATGTTAAGCCAACGCTGTTGCCGATGCAAACCGTTACTGGCCCTGTGGCCGTAATAACAGGGGTAAGTGCAGTGCTTAAAATGGTAACAGTAAATATGTTTGAAATACCGTTGCAGCCGATGGCGTTCACTATTACTGCCCTGTAAATACCTGCCTGTGTTGCAGTGTAGGTAGTACTGGTAGCACCACTTATGTCAACCCCATCTTTTTGCCATTGCACGCTTGCTAAATTAGAGGTAAATATTACGCTGCCACCTGAACAAAACGTTGTAGTACCATTTGCAGTAATTACTGGTGCCACACCATTACCACTGGCTGTAACCACAATACTGTTAGATGGTGTACCAGTTGCCGTACAGTATTTACCACTGCCTGTAACAGAAGCAGTATAAGTGCCGCTTTGGGTTGCTGTATAAGTAGCATTTGTTGCGCCACCAATATCAATTCCGTTTAACTGCCATTGTAAAGTAACACCAGTAACACTTACACTGGCACTCAACAATACACTACCACCACCACAAAAGCTGGTAGGCCCAGTTGCTGTAATTACAGGTATAGGTTGTATAGGCAGAAAGGAACTGATTACAATCTGGTTGCTGGTACCAGCACAAATTGAGCCGCCTGTTTGTATGGCACGGTACGCACCATTTTCGGTAACAGTAAGTACAGCGCCAGTTGCCCCACTAATATTAACCCCATCTTTTTGCCATTGTACATTAGCGATGGATGATGAAATGGTAAAGCTGCTGCCAACACATAAAGGTGAGGCATGACTGCTTTCAGTAATTACAGGGCCATTAATATTATTTACAGTAACAAGAATTGCGTTTGAATACCCTGGGCATCCTGTAGTTATATCAGGTGAATATTTTACACGGTAACTTCCACCAACGGTAGCAGTATAATCCTGGTTAAAGGCATTAATTATAGGTATGCCATCTTTTTGCCAGTGTAAGCCACCTGGGTTAGCAGCCCGTAAATTTACACTTTGACCGTTGCAGATACTGGTAGGGCCTGATGCTGAAATGGCAGGTGCATTGGTACTTTGAGTGCCAAAATAAAGAGTAATACCATTGGTCGTAAAACTGCTGCCATTACTATAAGTTACTACTACGGTGTAGGTGCCAGGCTGCATAGCACCATAGGGTGTTTTGTTAGAAACCCCTACAGGTATTCCATCTCTGTGCCAGGTATAGTTAACATTGGCGGGTACATTTTGTATGCCCAGTAATACGCTGTCTTCAAGGCAAAATGTGGTTTTACTGTATGCGTAAATAGAAGGGTCGGCTGCAATATTGGCTTCATTAGTTGCTACTTCAATAGCAGCAATATTATTTTGAACTGCAGTTGTACCATCCTGGCTGTTTGCACACAGGTTCAGAAGCATCAGTAATAAAAAAGGGTAAAATTTTTTCATAGTGATAGTTTGCAATTCACGATTGCAGGGTATGGATTGTTACGGGCTAAGTTTGGTACCAGTTAGTCTGCCTAAAGTCCTCAAAAAAGCAGCAATAACATACCAGTATGTGTAAAATACATATTTTTCGCAATAAAGATAAAGAACAAAAGCGAAAATGACATGGTGGATTGACTGGAATCCCTTATTTAAAGGATAAATGATCGGTTTTTCCTTTGTTGTTGATTGGCTATTTGGAATTTTATATGTATTTACAAGCATTGTGTATTGCAATAAAAAAAGGATTTCATTTTTTGAAATCCTTTTTGCAAATCTGTGATTCCGCAGGGGCTCGAACCCTGGACCCGCTGATTAAGAGCCGAAAAAAATACCTTTCCCACCTTAACTTATGTTAACTCATTTTAGCTGTAAGTGATTGATTTGCAATCTTTTGTACGCTTTTTGTTTCCATAGCTGATATGCATTAATACCTGCTTTAACAGTGTATTGTTTGCAAATTGTTTGCAAATTTTAATAGCGCATGCGATTAAAAAATTTCAGCCATGTCAGTAACTTTATCAGTAATCCTTGATAAAAGAAGGATAAAAAGCGGGTCGAAAAAATACCCGGTGAAGCTAAGGGTAATCAATAATCGGGTAAGTAAAGATTATCAACTAATTTATGATCTTACGCAGGAAGAATTTGAAAAATTGAAAGCCCCCCGTATTAACGGTGAATTGCAGGAGATACGTTCCAAAATCCGGCAGCTTGAGGTGCATGCGGACGATGCAGCAAATAAATTGAACCCATTCGACTTTTTAGAATTTGAAAGGGATTTTATCATCTGCAATGAAATCTTCCACAAGCGGAAGTCCATCAAAAAGGTGATAGAGGAAATGCCTCTCGAATACGATTTTACCCCCTATGAAAAGAAATTCAAGATATTAGCAGAACCAGCAAAAGGGCAAGAATACCTTACTGATAGGTATTGCCATTACATTAAAAAACTGCTTATGGAGGAAAGAATTGGATCTGCTATCAGTTACTTGTGCAGTTACAATTCCTTAGTAAAATTTAAGGGCAACATTCGTCTCTCTGATATAAATGTAGCTTATCTCACCATGTATGAGAGAAAGATGAAGGAAGGTAATATGTCAAAGACTACCATTGGTATCTATTTAAGGACATTACGATGTATTTTTAATGAAGCTATAGCCGATGAAATTATCGACCGAAAAAATGCTACCCATTTGGTAAACGTCACTACCAAATCCCAGCTTCAAAAAATATTAAAAAGGCATTGGAAGACAATGACGTGAAAAAAATCTTTTATTTTAAGCCAGAAACAGAAAGTGAGGAAAAGAGCAGGGACTTCTGGCTTTTTTGCTATTATGGGAATGGAATGAACATAAAGGATGTCTCACTTCTAAAATATAGTAATATTTCAGAAGGTTATTTAATTTTTGAAAGGTCTAAAACAGAACGGGTAATGCGGGCAGACCCAAAACCAATCACAGTTTTTTTGACAGATGAAATGTTAGGTATCATTGAAAAGTGGGGCAATAAAAATAAAGCGGAAGATAATTTTTATTTTCCCCGTGCTAGTGCATGGTTTAAATATCCTCAGGCAGTATGATTTGATCCAGGCGTTTATTCATTTTATCAACGAGAACATGGAGATTATCCGAAACAAGTTGGAAATCCAAAAGAAAGTAACGACCTACGTTGCAAGGCATACTTTCAGCACAGTTTTAAAACGCTCAGGGGTTAGTACCGAGTATATTTCTGAAGCACTTGGCCACAAGGATATTAGGACAACGGAAAACTACCTTGACAGCTTTGGGAAAGGAATGAAAAAGGATTACGCGAGCCGCCTAAATGCATTTAAGGATATTGGTGCTGATTGAATGTATTTTGTATGGAAATTACTTTGGTAATTGTGGTAAATTAAAATGTGAATTGATTTTTATAAGGCAAAAAGGCTGGCATGTAATTTAACCGTCGTTGGTGTGTAGGGTCGGATAAATAGGATTTAATCAAACAAAACATCCATTGTCAACTCACTTTGAACCAGCCCTTTACTATACTGGTTCTTAGCAACCCCATAAGTAGTGATCATAGTAAGAAAGATAGTTTTTTTAGGTTTCTCTATGGACTTAAACACTGTTATTTTCTGTAACAGTTCCTCGGCGTATTTCTTTGAAACACTGAATATCTCTGTGGAGAATTTCATTTCACAAATGTTGATGCAATAGTCCTTCCTGTCCAACAATAAATCAATCTGGGCACCCGGCTGGCCTTTACCAGGAACATGCCTCCATATTGATTCCTCGGTATATACAGAAGTAATACCAAGTGAGGCCCTGATCTGGGCAATGTGCTTTAAGCACACACCCTCAAAGGCATAACCACTCCAGCTTTTCCACGAGGCACTTTCACTTAGCCTTAGCCATGTGCCTTCACCTGTTGCGCGGCTTTTTTCAATATACTTGATATAAAAAAGGCTGTACTCGTCACTTAAACGGTATACCAGGTCTTTACTTGTCCTGTTATAGGGGATGTATGACATGATAAAACCGGATTCTTCCAACTCTTCGAGGATCTGGCTTATCCAGCCACCAGAATTGAGTTGTGCCGATCCTATTATTTCCTTTCGTGTCATCCCTTTACTTACTGCGGCCAGTGTACGTACCACAAGGATGTGTTGGGACGCATTTTCAAAAAGCGCGGGGTAAAGGTTATCGAATTCTTTTTTTAATGTACCATGTTTTGAAAAGAAAGCATGGTCTATGACCTGCGCCGCACTTTTACCCGGTGCAACCTCTTTTAAATATTCAGGGATACCACCCATTGCCATGTAAAGTTGAAGAAGCTGGTGCCTGTCCAGTGTTACCGAACGGCTAACCAGGTATGCCTCGGTTTCTTTTAATGTAAAAGGCAATAGTTTTAGACGCCTTGTCAACCTGTTATGCAGTCCGCCGCGGTTGTTGACGACATTACGAATCATCCATGAAGCCGCAGATCCGCAAATGACCACGGTGAGATTGGGGTGCCGGGAAGCATATGTGTTCCAAAATTGTTCAAACGCTTTCAGGAAATTAGACCTTGGTGTATGCATCCACGGGAACTCATCAAAGAAAACGACTGCTTTCCTTTTCTTGAGGATTGGTGTTAAAAAATCTTCTAATAAGGTGAATGCCGCAAACCAGGTTACAGGCGCTTGGTATGCGGCACTGCTCTTCTTTGCCTGCTGGTATGCCTTGGTGAAACCGCCCAACTGTTCGGGCATCGTTGCATTATGTACCGCGGAAAATTCAAAAGCGATGTATTTTTCGTAAACAGACCTTACAAGGAACGTTTTGCCCACCCGCCTGCGTCCAAATATTGCAATAAGCTCTGGACTGGTACTTTCCAGCGCATTTTCAAGGATTTTTTTCTCTTCCGCTCTTCCGACAAGGGTTTCCATAAACACTTTTTTATATTGGTATTATGTTGCAGTTTTTATAATCCGCCAAAACTGTACATTACAAACATAGTTGTGGCGGGTTATAAATTTTTATATCACGCCAAAAGTAGCTTTAAAAACAATAGTTTTGGCGGTTTATAATTTTATGAAAGCCGCCAAAATTATCAATAACCAAGTACATGCTTAAACTTTACATCTATGCTGAAGCTTATCAATCATAAGATGGATTGTTGTTTTGGGAGATTGATCAATCATCGTTTTCTTGCTTTTGGGTTGCTTTCAGTTTACTTACTTCTTCCTCAATCAACCTTTTTACATCCATCTTCACTTGATAATAATTGTCCATTACCTGTTGCTGCGTGACCATGGCAACAACAGGGATATCGAGATAGTTTTTTATCTCAGCGGTCAGTTTCTCGGTTTCGTTGATAATCTCTGAGTGGAACATTTTCAGTTTTATCTTTTCATCTGGGTTGTCCGCTACCAGCCCCACAAATTCACCGGATGATAGGTTGCTGATTTTTGATGCAGGCACGGCGTGGTCCATCTGTGTGGAGCGGCTGATGGAAGTGTCATTGCGGTTAATGGAAATGCTTTCCTTGTCCTGCATGATCTTGCCGAACCGTTCCGACAAAAGTTTTGCTGTTTCACCCATCACCTGGCCGCTGATGATATTGCCCGTGATATTGACGATAACGTCTGCCTGCTCTTTGCCGTAATCCTTTTTCAATTGACTGAAATCCTGCATGGCGAGGGTAGTGGCCACCTTGTTGCTCCTGGCGGTCGCTATCAGGCTGTCAATGTTGTTAAAATAAATGGTCGGGAACTCGTCAAATACCAAGCTGCATTTAAGTTTGTTCTTTTTGTTCACCTGCTTGATCAGCCGCGAAATATACAACGATAGCACGGCACCATACACCTGCTGCTTCTCTGGGTTGTTCCCCATGCAAACAATCTTGGGTGCATCGGGGTTGTTGATGTCCAGCGTAAAATCATTGCCCGACAGCACCCAGTACAACTGCGGTGAGGCGAGCCTTGCCATACCAATTTTCGCAGATGCCACTTGCCCCTCCAACTGTTCCATCGCATCGTTCTGGTAGGCGGTCATAAAAGGGTTCACCAACACCTCGATTTCCCGCTCGGTGTTCAGCACAGGGAACAGTTCGGTATAGTCCGCCTGCATCAGTTCGATTACGTGTGGCAACGTGCAATATTTACCGTTTGCATATTTCTTTAAAAACCAGATAAC
>JANPIP010000028.1:0-22840 GCA_031424995.1 Chitinophagales bacterium
AATTGATACCATACTTTTTACCTAAACCACGAAGGCTGAAACCTCCTGCTAAATAGGCATTAATGGCAGACTGTTTTAATCCTGGATCTATCATACGTTTACAGTTTTTACTGTCAACCTATTTTAGGACAAGACAGGATATTATTACCTACCCAAAAGAATTACGCGACAGGTTCAGCATTTCGCAGGAAGAATTTGCTATGCAGTAGTATAGAATGCTACAAAAAAAAGGGCGTAGCAAATGCATACGCCCGGCGACTTAGTAACAACTACGCTAAGTGAGGGATATAAATGTCAAAAGTTGCCCCTTTGTTTGGTTCACCTTTTGCGGTGATGATGCCGTTGTGGTTCTGTACAATTTTTTTTACTATTGAAAGCCCGATACCTGTTCCGTTGTATTCATTTCTGCCATGCAGCCGTTGGAATAACTCAAAAATTTTTTCGCTGTATTGTTCCTCAAATCCAATTCCGTTATCGGTTACCGTAATACGGCAATACTTATTTTGAGGTGAGATTTTTTGATTATTGAATTTTATGCCATTTACTATCTCACTTTTGATTTGTATGAGTGGTGGATGGTTGGGCCTGGAAAATTTTAGAGAGTTGATAATAAGATTATGCATCAATTGCTTAAACTGAAAAGGAATTATATCTGCCTCACCTAATTGGTTTGCTTCAATGGTGGCGTGTTTCTCCTTCAGTTCTTCCTGTAAGTCATCTTTAACTTCAGCAATAATTTCATTAAGGTTGGTAGCCTCTAGCTTGTGTTCGGTTGTATTGGTACGTGAGTAGGCCAGCAAATCCTGAATAAGGGTTTGCATTCTTTTTGCTGCATTCTGCATCCGGTTAAACATATCCTTGCCGGCGTCCGATAAATTATTTTCTTCTTTCTCTTTAATGCGTGATGCAAAGGTTTGAATTTTACGCAAAGGTTCCTGTAAATCGTGACTTGAAACATAGGCGAATGATTCAAGTTCCTTATTCATTTTTTCAAGCTGATCATTTTGGTTTTTTAGCAGCGTTTCGGATTTTTTTCTTTCAGTAATATCCTGGTAAGAAGTTACTGTATAACTTTCAGTGCCTATTCTGATTACTTCAAATGAAACAATAGCTGGAAATTCTTCTCCATTTTTCCGGGTGTAACATATTTCAAAATCCTTCATTTTTCCCGATTGTTTTAACCTTAAAAGAAGGGCTTCCGTTTCTTCTTTTGGTAATGCCTGAACTTCTTCAAGAGAACGGTTTTCATGAAGGTACCCGAATATCAAATCAATAACTCGTTTGTATTCTTTAGCAGACATCAGATTCAATTCCTCCGAAGAATTGCCGATTACTTCCTCTTTATAATAACCAAAGGCATTGTAAAAAAGATTATTGGCATATTTTATTTTATTGGTTTTAATTTCGGTAAGCGACATTGGGATTGGATTGCTATCGAAAATTTTAAAAAAACGTTCTTCACTAATTTTCAATTCTTCCTCATATTTCTTCTGCGCTGTTACATCCTGTGCTGTACCAGACATTTTAATAACATTTCCATCATCATCCGTAATTACTTTCCCTGTTGCACTTAGTATTCTAACTTCCCCATCAGGCCAAACTACTTTATGGAAAAAAGTGTATGATTGATGATCTTTAAATGCCTGTTGCACAATTGCATCTACATATTCCCTGTCATCAGCATGAATATACTTAAGATAATTCTCATAGTCGGCTTTAAATTCATGCGGGGTTAAGCCGAATATCCTAAATAGTTCATCAGACCAATTTATCTCATTTGTTGGCACATCCCACTCCCAGCTCCCAATATGTGCCAATTGTTGGGCTTCTTCTAGCTGGATGGTTCTATTTTCAAGTTCAATGTTATTTTTGGTAAGCGCTGCTGTTCTTTCAATTACTTGTTCTTCTAACTCTTTGGTAAAAGTTTTTTCTGCATGTATATCCGTAAAGCTCCCTACCCATTTTATAATTTTATTTTCTGTATCTAAAACAGGTTCTCCTTTTACAGCGTGCCATCTGTATTCACCATATTTACTTTTAAGGCGCACATTAAATGAGTAAATGTTTCCAGTATTAAGGCTGCGTAACCATGCTGCATTGATGTTATCATAATCATCAGGGTGCACAATTTCCCTCCATCCTTGTTCGCCATCGGTTTCAACGCCTGAATATTCCTTCCATTTGTTAGAAGCAAATTCTTGATTGCCCTGTGCATCTGTAATCCAAACTAATTGAGGTAATGTTTGCGCAAGTGAGCGGAAGCGTTCTTCGCTTTCTTTTATTTTTTCAATAGCCAGAATGCGTTCTGTAATGTCGGTGAATAAGATGGTAAACATTTCCTTCCCGGCTGGGGAAGCTTTGATTTCAAACCACCGGTTAGTGAATTCAAAAAATTTCTCAAACCTTACCGGGTACTGATTATCTACAACGGAAGCATAGGTTTCAATCCACCATTTATCAATGGTAGGAAAAGCTTGCAGCACTGTTTTACCAAGCACCAATTCTATGTTTATTCCTGTTTGCTTTTCATAAGTGGCATTTACCTCATGTACATAGTAGTCAATTCCCTTCCCATCATTATTGCGAATTATTTCGCCAAGAAGAAACCCCTGATCAATTGAATTAAACAAAGTCCGGTATTTTTCTTCTGATTTGAGAAGGGTTTTTTCTGCTTTCGTTCTCTCTAATGCTGCCCAGGTGCGTTCGGCTATGGCTATGGTCAGTTGTACTTCTCCATCTGTCCAATTTCTTGCCTCACTTTGTACAAAGGATAACATGGCTACTGGCTTACCGTTTTTAATAACCGGTACATTGATAAAGGCAATGTTTTGCAAATGCACAAAATGCTGCTTTAACGCTGCATCTAATATTTGGGTGGTGTGTACATTATCTACCACTAAAGGATGGCCATCATCCAATATGGCTTTAAACAACGGATAGTTGCTTAGGGGGTACAAACCAACCAATGAAGGTAAAGTGCCACGGACAGCATCACGTTGTATAATAAGGTTATCTTCTTCAATGATACAAAAGTGACACCAGTCAACTTCTAAAAAATCCAGAGCTATTTTTATAACTGCTTCTTCAATGTCATCAGGGTTGCTCTGTTGTCGGAGGATATCGCTGAGTTTGAGCAGGAACTCCTTTTGCTCTTCGCTTTCCCGCAATAGTTCTTCTGCTTTTTTTTGCTCGTTAATATCCGTATTGGTTCCTATCCATCGTATAATTTTTCCTTCTTCATTAGTAACGGGATAGCCGCGGGTGAGAAACCACCTGTACTCACCATCATGCCTGCGAAGCGGAAACGTAAGCTCAAATGTTTCGTTAACGTGCCATATTTTTTTTGATATTTCCAATACGCGTTCTACATGGTCTGGGTGATGCACTTTTTGCCAGCCCCATCCCTGCATCTCTTCCAAGGTAAGTCCGGAATATTCTAACCATCTTTTATTATACCAGTAAATCGATCCTTCGCCATCGGCAAGCCAGGCAAGGTTTTCCATATTATCTGCCAGGGTGCTGAACTGTTCTTCGCTTTCTCTTACCCGTTGCTCTGTTTTTATTCTTTCTGTAATATCTACACATGAACTTATATACCCTACAAAACTACCATTTGGTAAAAATCTAGGTACGCCTTTGGCAAGTAGGTGGCAATATTTACCATCACTATTTAACACCCTAAACTCACCAGTAAAGGGTATTTTTTTTTCAAAAGCAGTAAGATAAATGTTCACATACGTCTCTCTATCGTCAATATGTACTAAATCTACCCAACCAAATTTCAGTAAATCTTCCATGGGCCTGCCAGTAAGGGTTACCCAAGCTTTATTAAAATAGGTAGCATTGCTACTTTCATCTCCCACAGCAATTAACACATCGCTTTCTTCTGACATTAACTTAAAGCGTTTTTCACTTTCTTCTATTTTTTTTCGGGCTAAAACAGTGTCGGTCACATCTTGCATCACACCATTAAATCTGTACGCTATTTTATTGTCATCAAACCATACTTTGCCTTTGGCATTTATAATTATTTCTTTTTGGGTATGGGGGTTTATGATGGAGTACTCTTCATTATAACTACCACCTGACGCGTAGCTTAATGCGCTTTGAATGGCGTTTACAATGCGATTTCTATCTTTTTGAGCAATAGCATTTGTTGCATGCTGTAGTTCTATGTCGTTTTCGGCTGCTATGCCAAACAATTCTTTTAATTTATTATTGGCTGTAAACCTATTGGTGGCAGGATTATAATCCCAAGTGCCAAGTTCAGCAGATTCTATGGCAAACTGCAACTGGTATTGTTGTTCGGCTAGTTGCTGTTGTGCCTTTTTTTTACTGGTAGTTTCTATTACAGTAACCAAAACGCCACCAACTGTTCCATCATCTAAGCGTATGGGGCTGTAAGCAAAATCAAAATAGCATTCTTCTACAAACCCGTTCCTGTTTAAGGGTAACATCAAATCAGCAAATCCAACAGCCTTTCCTTTCATTACATCATCAAACATTGACCCTATAATGTTATCCCATATTTCTGAAAATGTTTCCCGGGTGCTGATACCCAATGCCTGTGGATGTTTGGAGGCTCCAAGTATGGGGCGATACCCGTCATTGTAAAGCTGAATGTATTCGTTGCCCCAGGCTATGTACATACCAAAAGGGTTATCAAGCATTACGGCAACCATGGTGCGAAGGGTTTGAGGCCAGTCTGCAGGGTCGCCCAAAGAGGTTTTGCTCCAATCTTTTGCTCTTATCAGTTCACCCATCTCGCCCCCTCCTCTAAGAAAATAATAGTCGGCATTTGTATCGCTCATATAAAATATTACTTATGGGTGAACTATAAATTTATCTTCTGTAGCTGTGTTTTTTTGTTGCTATATAGTGTAACCGCTTCTAAAATAACTTTTTTTAATTTATCCTATTCCCCTCGTTTACAAATAAAATAATAGGCTCCTTTTTTTGGTGAAATAATTCTACAACTTCCATGTTAACAGGGGTGGAGTATAATAATTACCAGCAGGTTCATTAATGTATCAGTTATTTTTATTTACGATAAACATTCGTACCCGCTTTTGCTGGGCATATTCAGTTAAAGCAATTTTTTCTGTGCCAATTTTATTTGCCATAATAAAGTTGCCATAGTACATTATGGCCTACCTAAAAGAATTACGTAACAGGCTTGGTATTTCGCAGAAAGTATTTTGCTATTTATTAGTAGCATATGCTACCAAAAACAAAAGAGCGTAGCAAATGCATACGCACAGTGATTTAGGAACAAACTACGCCGAGTGAGGGGCTTCTCTTCACTTCGATTTTCTGGCCGTTTATTTTTTCAATAGTTAGAGTGTCCCACTTTGTTGTATAATACCAAATCAAAAATTCACATTCGCTTTTAAATTCGAATGCTGTTTTCCCATTGATAGATTTAATTTCTTCGTCAATTTTGAAAACATTTTCAGAAGGATTTTCAAATATTGTTATGCTACTAATTTTCAGTTTTCCTTCTTTTAATAATACAGATACTGGGAATGATTTTTTGAAATCCGCTTTTGTCTTTAACAGCAAGTAATATTTATTTTCGTTATTATTGATTATTACTTTATCAGAAATTGAACTAAAAAAATTTAGTCCAAGTTTGAAACCAGTATTTGATAAAAAGTCTGCTGGTATTTGTCTATAACACTCACCATTAATGGAAAGGCTGTCAATTACTGCCGTTTTTGTCAATGAAGGTTTTGACATTCCTAATGCTGCAAAGTTTGCAGACATTTTGGAAGTTAAAAGATGTTTTTGCTCTTTGATATCTAAAAGATTTTTTATTTTTTTATCCGTAGTTGGTAAAGTCATTGAACCCGTATAACCAAAGTCTATCAAAACATTCTCGTAGGTATTTCCATCAATCTTGAGTTTAATTCTTGGCGTATTGTATTCGTAATTTACGGGAATAGCCATCATATTTTCATTGATGGGAAAACCATTTTCTGAAACCTTTAAGACCATTTTTTTAAAATCAATCTCCCAATTTAATTTTCTAATAACGTCGGCACCCAATAAATATAAATCCATGCAATACAAATATTGCATACTTGTTATAGTTGCTTTTACATTATTAAAAGTAAAACCACCAATTGAAAGTTGCTTTGTTATGACTGACTGTAGAGAGCTTATTTTACCATTTGCATCTGATATTTTTTGCGTTGATTTTTTTCTTTCAATACCTTGATTAACTTCATTTTTTGTTGTAGCAATTCCTTCTGCGGCACCTGTGTCAAATGCAAAATCAGTGTCTACGCCATTGAGTTTCCCTTTAAAAACTAATAATTTTTTTTCAATAGAAAATGGAATTTCATAAATCTTGTCATCTTGTTCTTTACAACTTAATAAATTAAATAATAGATATAAGATGGTTGAAAGTGTTTGCTGACTAATCATTTTTTTTCTGTGTAAATTTTAGAGGTGTCGCTAAAGCCTGACCGCTAACTCAAATATATACGAAACTTTCAACCAAAACTTCCCCCAATACAGCAAATTCGGTTATCATTTGCGTAAGTGCAATCCTTTTCCACAGGGCGGCCCTGCTTATCAACTAATGTTTTAACATCATCCGCATTTCCAGCCCATTGTCCTTTTAATTCCCCAAAATCTTATGTTTCTATAATGTAATAAGATTATTTTTTAGTATCACTCCCCAAAACTGCAAACCAATTTTAGCGGCATTATTATTTATCATAGTTCGTTATCCTATTCTGTCTTTTTAAAAATTGATATCACATATCAAAACCAACTGCAGCGTTTATTATCATTCACCTTAAAAAATATAGCGTATGGATCTCGTTTGCTTTTCGCACCTGCGGTGGAATTTTGTTTACCAAAGGCCACAACATTTGTTGAGCAGGTTTGCCAATCATTACAGGGTTTTTTTTATTGAAGAACCTGTACCAAATGATACGGAAGATGGTTATAGCATTTCTTTAAATTCAGATAATGTATGGGTAGTAGTGCCATACTTGCAAAGTTTTGATGGCGATATTAATGAAAAGCTAGTTCCTATTATTAACTCGGTTTTTACTGATAACAGGATTGAGGACTATTTATTCTGGTACTACACACCAATGGCGCTGCCATTTACCAGTCATCTTACACCAGTAGTTACGGTGTACGATTGCATGGATGAACTATCGGCTTTTAAAAATGCACCTGCCAGTTTGCTTACCCTTGAAAAAGACATGTTTGCAAAAGCAGATGTTGTATTTACTGGTGGCCATACTTTATTTCAGGCCAAAAAAAACCAGCACCATAATATTTACCCTTTTCCCAGCAGTATAGATAAAGCGCATTTTATGCAGGCCAGGGTTTTAACAGAACCTGCTGACCAAGCGCATATTGCACCTGTACGTTTTGGCTTTTATGGTGTGGTAGATGAACGTTTTGATATTGACTTACTGGATAAAGTTGCTGCACAACGTAAAGACTGGCAGTTTATAATTGTTGGCCCTGTGGTTAAAATTGATCCTGAACATTTACCCAAACATGAAAACATTCATTACCTGGGTGGAAGAAGTTACCAGGAACTGCCTGCTTATTTAAGCGGGTGGGATATTGCGATGGTGCCATTTGCCATCAATGAATCTACCAAATACATCAGCCCAACAAAAACACCTGAATACCTCGCCGCAGGCAAACCGGTTATTTCTACACCAATACAGGACGTGATCAACCCCTACGGTGTAAACAAACTGGTTTACATTATAAGTACACCTGAAGAGTTTATAGAAAAGGCAGAAGAAGAATTGGCAAAAACTGATAAATCAGTGTGGCTTGCAGAAGTAGACAGTTTTCTTACCGCTAATTCATGGAATGATACCTGGCTTAACATGATGGATGTAATACAGGAGGCATTAGTAAACAAACAACATTTAAAAAACGAAAAAAAGGAGGGAGCGTATGTATGATTATCTGATAGTAGGCGCCGGCCTTGCAGGAAGTGTTCTGGCCGAGAGATTAGCCTCAAAAGCAAACAAGAAAATTCTTATTATAGATAAGAGAAACCATATTGCTGGCAATACGTACGATTATTACGATAAAAACGGGATAATGGTACACAAGTACGGGCCGCATATTTTTCATACCAACTCAAAAGATGTATTTGATTACCTGAGCCATTTTACCGAATGGCGCCAGTACGAACACCGTGTTCTGGGCAGTGTTGATGGTCAGTTGGTGCCAATACCAATTAATCAAACCACTATTAATACTTTGTACGGTTTAAACTTAACCTGCGACCAGGTGGATGATTTCCTGAAGTCGAAGGCTGAGAAAATTGACCGTATTCAAACCTCAGAACATGTGGTTTTAAGTAAGGTAGGGAAGGAGTTGTACGAAAAATTCTTTAAAGGATATACCAAAAAGCAATGGGATCTTGATCCATCAGAATTGGATGCATCGGTAACCGCACGTGTACCAACACGTACTAACCGCGATGACAGGTATTTTACTGATACTTACCAGTCAATGCCTTTGCACGGTTATACAAAGATGTTTGAGAAAATGCTGGGACATCATAATATCCACATTATGCTTAATTGCGATTATAAGGATATTATTAAGAGCATTCCGCATAAGAACCTCATTTTCACTGGGCCTATTGATGAATATTTTGATTACTGTTATGGCGCATTGCCTTACCGTTCAATAGACTTTAAGTTTGAGACCCACGATAAAGAAACTTTTCAGCCAACTGGTACTGTAAATTATCCTAACGAGCATCCGTACACCAGAATTACAGAATTCAAATACCTCACAGGCCAGATACACGCTACAAAAACGTCTATTGTGTACGAGCATCCAACAGCAGTTGGCGACCCGTATTACCCAATACCGCGTCCTGAAAATGCAGAGATATACAAGAAGTACCAGTTGCTGGCAGCAACTACACCAAACGTGTATTTCACTGGCCGCTTGGGTACGTACAAATATTATAATATGGACCAGGTGGTAGCGCAATCGCTGACACTGTTCAAAAAAATAATGGCAACAAATAATGGCAGTGAGCAGGAGTTAAATGGCAATGCGGTTAAGGCAAGTATGCGTTACCAATAAATATCATTTACAGCAGTAGTAATTTACTGCGGTAATTTATTAACTAAGCATGTGAGGAACGGAAAATCTGTGGGATGAGGAGATTTTTTGTTCCTCAACATGCTTTTAAAATCATAAGCATGTCAGGAAGTAAGTTCATGTTTTCAACCGGTATAGAAAACAGTTATCCTACCATTGTTTTGCCCGATGGCACTACAAAAAGGGTAGATGAAATGGAAAAAGCGGGTCATTATACCCATTGGGAAACTGATTTTAAACTGGTTAAAGAAATAGGTATTGAGTTTTTGCGATATGGCCCGCCTTATTACAGCGTGCATACTGCGCCAGGCCAATACAACTGGGATTTTACCG
This sequence comes from Chitinophagales bacterium, assembly GCA_031424995.1. Taxonomy (GTDB): domain Bacteria; phylum Bacteroidota; class Bacteroidia; order Chitinophagales; family Chitinophagaceae; genus Parasediminibacterium. The sequence goes on from JANPIP010000028.1 coordinate 9,448, forward strand.
ATGCTACTTTTAACAGGATGAAGGAATTGGGCATAACACCCATTGTTGACCTTTGCCATTTTGGGGTACCAGACTGGCTGGGCAATTTTCAAAATCCTGATTTTCCCCATCACTTTGCTGAATTTGCCGGTGCTTTTGCCAGGCGGTTTCCTTACCTGCAGTTATACACGCCCGTAAACGAAATTTTTATTGCTGCTATGTTTTCAGCGCAATATGGCTGGTGGAATGAACGCTTATCATCTGACAAAAGTTTTGTAACGGCTTTAAAACATATCTGCAAAGCCAATGTAATGGCCATGCACGAAATTTTAAAAGTGCAGCCCAATGCCACATTCATACAAAGCGAATCTTCAGAATATTTTCACGCTATGGATCCTGCTGCTATGCCGCTGGCGCGGTTCCTTAATCAAAAAAGGTTTTTAAGTTTAGATCTTACCTATGGCTACCCTTTAAACGTAAATATGTATGAGTATTTGCTAGCCAATGGCATGACAAAAACCGAGTATCAATGGTTTACTGATAACCAGGTAAAAGCACATTGCATTATGGGTAATGATTATTATGTTACCAACGAACACCTTGTTCATCCTGATGGAATGACACAGGCTTCAGGCGAAATTTTTGGCTACTATGTAATTACAAAACAGTATTACAAGCGCTACAAGTTGCCTATAATGCATACTGAAACCAACATTAAAATGCCGGCCTGTAAAGAGTGGTTGCTTAAACAATGGGCCAATGTGCACCGTTTAAAACGCGATGGGGTGCCTGTGGTAGGTTTTACATGGTACAGCCTTTGCCACCAGGTTGATTGGGATTCTGCCCTGCGAAACGATGCGGGTAATGTAAATGAACTGGGGCTGTTTGATCTTGACAGGAAAATTATGCCCGTTGGTGAGGCGTATAAGGAATTAATAGAAAGCTGGAAAAATGTAATTGTAGAAGAAAGTTATGGGTTGGTTTACCCGCACTGGTAATTTTTACTTTTTTTAATAATACAAGCCGTTTGAGTTGATTGTTAACACATTAACTCAAACGGCTTTTAGTTTTCATAAAATTATGCGCCGTATTATAATAAACATTTAAGCCTTTAAAAAAAACAACGCCTGTTAAAGCAGATAACTTTATGTAGAAAATATCCTTTATATCCTATGATAAGTCATAGCCAATCTAAAATTGTACAGTTGCCAAACATTCAGGTTCTTAAAAATCCAGTGTTGTTTAACACTTTTCAGTTTTTCTATTCCTCTTTTAAAATTTATAAAGGCATAAAAGGTGCCGTTATTTACAAGCCCTAGCAAAAAAATGCGGCTGTAGCTGTTTGGTAAACAATTATAGATATGCAATTTGGTTACCCTCCAATCTCTTACTACTGTGATTAAAAATAAATACCTGCTGCAAATATTTAAAGCTGTGCCTTTGCCCAGCCTTTTATTACTGCCAGTTGAAGCGAACGGCGAAATTAATTTTACTATTATTGATGTAAATACCTGCTATTTAAAAATAACAGGTATGGCAGAGGATAATCTTATAGACAAAGAAATTCTGGAGGTTTTTCCTGCTGAACCTGAAAATGGAATTTCCTTTTTGCAACAGTCGTTGATGGAAGTAGCGGCCACAGGTCAGCCACATAAAATCATCACCCAAAAATACCACCTACCTGTTAGGGGAACAGATACTAGTGAAGTGCGGTATTGGAATATTGAACATGTACCCGTAACTGATGAAAATGGAAACGTGGTGCTCATTATCCATTCAGTAACAGATGTTACGCAAATCATTATTGAGCAAAAAGTGCTTGGTGATGCAAGAGAAGAACTTAGCAAGATATTAGATTCTTCGCTGGATATAATATGCGCCGTAGACGCCAACGGAAATTTTTTAAAAGTGAGTGCTGCCGCCAAAACTGTTTGGGGCTATGAGCCTGAAGAGCTGAAGGGTAAACCTATGATGGATTATGTGTATCCTGCCGATCGTGAAAAAACAAGAACAGCGGCTGCTAATATAATGGCAGGGGTAACTTTTACTAATTTTAATAACCGTTATGTGCGTAAAGATGGATCTGTTGTACCTATTAATTGGTCAGCAAGTTGGGATGCAAACGACAAAATACGATATGGCGTTGCAAGAGACGCTACAGAAAAAATAAGTGACGATGCCAAATACAGGTCTTTATTTGATAACAGTATTGACGGCGTATTACTTACGTATAAAAATGGAGGGATCATAGCTGCAAATAATGCGGCCTGTGCCATTTTTGGTATGACGGAAGATGAAATTTGCCAGGCAGGCACGGAAGCTTTGATTGACAGGGAAGATCCCAGGTTTTTTTTACTGATGCAAAAATGCGATAAAACAGGTAAAGCAGTAGGCGAATTAACCCTTATTCGTAAAAACGGTGAAAAATTCCCTGGCGATATTTCCTTCTCTGTTTTTATCGGCAGCCATGGTAAACAAAAATGCAGCATGCTGATCAGGGATATTACTGAACGCAAAAAGGCAGAAAATGCCATGCAGCATTTAAACAGCCGTTTGCAACTGGCTACCGAGAGTGCGGGCATGGGTATCTGGGATTGGAACCTGGAAACCGGTTACATTGAATGGGATGACATGATGTATTCGATTTATAAAATAGATCGTATGCAGTTTAATGCTGCTGTAGCAGATGGTTGGCTTTCAAGACTGCATCCTGCTGACAGGCCCAGGGTGGACGAGGAGCTGGAACTGGCTGTAGCAGGTACAAAAAAATATGATACAGAATACAGGATAGTGCTTGAGGATGCATCAGTTCGCCATATAAAAGCAGTTGGTGTGGTTGAAAGAGCTGTGGATGGTACTGCCTTGCGCATGATTGGCGTAAATTGGGATATTACCCAGCAAAAAGAAGAAGAACAGCATTTAAAATTGCTGCAGTCTGTAGTACTTAATACCAAAGATGCTATAATAATTACTGAAGCTGAACCTGTTAATATGCCAGGGCCAAGAATTGTGTATGTAAATGAAGCATTTACTAAAATGACGGGCTATACGGCCGCAGAAGTAATTGGCAAAACCCCAAGAATACTGCAGGGCACCGAAACTGACAAAAACGAGCTAAAACGTTTAAGTGAAGCATTAAAAAACTGGCAGCCATGCGAGATAACGATCATTAATTATAAAAAAAATGGCGAAGAGTTCTGGATTAATATTTCAGTAACACCTGTTGCTGATGAAAAGGGCTGGTTTACCCATTGGATAGCTGTTGAAAGAGATGTTACAGAGGCCAAGCTGATAGAAATAAAGCTGAGTGAGCTGAACGAAAACATACAGAAACATGCAAAAGAACTGGCTATATCTAACAAAGAGCTGGAACAGTTTGCGCATATTGCCTCACACGATTTGCAGGAACCTTTGCGCATGATTACCAGCTTTCTTACGTTACTTGAACACAAATACAGTAATGTGCTGGATGAAAAAGCCAAAACCTATATTCATTTTGCAGTAGATGGTGCCATAAGAATGAAGCAGATTATGATAGATATTCTGGCTTATTCACGCATTGGAAGAACAGATAATGAAACTGAAACGATTGACCTTGATGCACTGCTAAAAAAAGATATGTTTTTGTTTGCCAACAGTATGCAGGAAACTGGTGCCGTAATTGAATGGCAGGGTTTACCTGTTATAAAAGCTGCAAGGGTTGCCATACAGCAATTATTTATGAACCTGATAAGCAACGGACTTAAATACCAGCCTGTTGGTAATAAACCCGTAATCACTATTTCAGGTGAAGAAAAAGAGGATTTTTGGCAATTTGCAATTGCAGATAATGGTATTGGTATAGAAGAACGTTTTTTTGAAAAGGTATTTACCATTTTTCAGCGGCTGCACCATAAAGAAGAATATCCAGGTACGGGCATTGGGTTGGCTATTTGTAAAAAAATAGTGGTTTCGCATAAAGGCAATATCTGGATCACCTCAAAACCTGGCGCAGGCACTACCTTTCATTTTACCATAAGTAAACAACTCAGTTAAATTAAGAAGCTGTTTTATTTCAGCTAAATCTTTAGTACACAAAAAGCCTGTTTGCCCAAGCAAACAGGCTTTTTGTATTGAAGTTGTTTAAACTTATTATGGCTAAAGCCATAATGATCTGATTTAACCGCAAAGCCCGCAAAATTCTTCCGCAACGGAAGAAATAAGGCATCTTTAAATGCTTGTCTTAAACTTTGCGCTCTCTTTAGCGCACTCAGCGGTTTTTGAAAAGTTTAAACAACCTCATTGTTAAACATGTTTTATCTTACAAAAAAGGCATTCGATTTTATAATATCAGCAGTAAACAATGAAAAAAGATCATGTGCAGATGCATTGTGGGTTTGCGCATTTATGTCAGCTTTCCCCACGCAAGGCAATTCTTTGTAACCAATTAACTTGTCTATAGAAAATTTTGATGCCCAATTACTCACATGTGTATTTTGTCTCACATTTTTTCCCTGTAAACGTAAATAGCGTAGTGGTTTCATAATTTATTATTTGTTACCCGTTCGCCAACAAAATAATGCCGCCATCAATTTGGGTAACGATAACAGCAGATTACTCAAAAATGGGGTGTTTATAAGACGGTATTAAAATTTACCTGCCCTGTATAAATAAAGTTGGGGTTATGGGAAAAGAAATAAGTAAAAACCCGCAAATATGGGGTGGTTTTGAGTGTACAATAAACCGTATAAAAAATACATATAAAGATCAGTTTGAAATTTCAGGCCATTATAACAGGGAAGATGATATTGATAAAGTAGCTGCCCTGGGTATAAAAGCTTTACGTTATCCTGTGCTTTGGGAAAAACATCAACCCATTGAAAATGAACCTATTAAATGGTCTTGGGCAACAAAGCAGTTAAACAAAATCCGCGCTCACAATATTATTCCTATTGTAGGTTTGCTGCATCATGGTAGCGGTCCTGCTTTTACAAATTTGCTCGATGAAAAGTTTCCCGAAAAATTGGCCGCTTATGCTGCACAGGTAGCCAGTCAATTTCCCTGGGTTGAGTATTATACACCAGTGAATGAACCACTTACGACAGCAAGATTTTCAGGACTTTATGGATTTTGGTACCCACACAAAACCAATGATGTATCGTTTGTACGCATGTTACTAAACCAGGTAAAAGGTGTGGTGCTGTCAATGCAGGCTATTCGTGCCATCAATCCTGCCGCCAAACTGGTGCAGACAGAAGATCTTTCAAAAACGTACAGCACCCCGGTTTTAAAATACCAGGCCGATTTTGAAAACAGCAGGCGCTGGTTTACCTACGACCTTTTAACAGGTAAAATTGTTGCAGGCCACCCCATGTGGAATTATTGTTTGCGATTGGGAATTACAAGCGAAGAGCTTTTGTTTTTTGTAGAAAATACCTGTACGCCAAATATTATGGGGGTAAATTATTATGTTACTTCTGAACGGTTTTTAGATGATGATTACACAAAATATCCTGTGCCTGCACGTGGCGGCAACGATATTCATAAATATGCAGATGTAGAAGCGGTAAGGGTTGAAATTGATGAACCCTGTGGCTTTAAGGTGGTAATGAAAGAAATTTGGGAAAGGTACCAGGTGCCGCTGGCGGTTACAGAAGCACACCTTGGTTGTACACGTGAAGAACAATTGCGTTGGCTGAAAGAGATATGGGAAAGTACCCTTGAACTTGTTGAACAAAATATAGATATAAAAGCTGTAACAGCATGGGCATTAACAGGCTCTTATGGTTGGAATTCTTTGCTTGCAGCAGATATTTTTGATTATGAATATGGTGTTTTTGTTGTAAGAAATAATGCAATTCATCCAACGGCTTTAACAGCACTGATTAAAAAAATTGCATCTGGAGAAGATTATACGCACTCACTTTTATCAGAGAACGGGTGGTGGAAAAAAAAGGAAAGATTGATTTATTACAGAAGTAGTGAAAAAGAAATAAACAAAGTAATAGCTATGAAAACCAACGGATTATTAATTGTTGGTAAAAATGGAACTTTGGGTCGTGCCTTTGCAAAAATCTGTTCACAACGCTCAATTCAATACCGTTTGGTTAGCAGGGCTGAAATGGATATTTGTAATGAGGATGCAGTTAAAAATATGATTGCTTATTATCGCCCCTGGGCAATAATAAATACGGCAGGCTTTGTAAGGGTAGATGATGCAGAAACAGAACAGGAAGCTTGTTTTAGAGACAATACAGTTGGGGTGGAAATACTTACAAAAACATGTAAGCGGTATGGTATTAAGCTAATGACTTTTTCTTCAGATCTTGTATTTGATGGATTAAAAACAGAACCTTATGTAGAATCTGACATGCCTGCGCCACTAAATATTTATGGAAAAAGCAAATATTTATCTGAAAAAATAATTAAAGAAAATAATGATAACTCATTAATAATCAGAACGAGTGCATTTTTTAGTTTTGATGATAAGTATAATTTTTTATACGAAGTAATTGCCACTTTAAAGCAAGGTAAACAGTTTGCAGCAGCAAATGACCTGTACATTTCGCCAACTTATGTGCCTCATCTTGTAGCAGAATGCCTGCATTTGCTGATAGATGATGAAAGTGGAATTTTTCATTTGTCTAATAAAGCTATACTAACCTGGGCGGAGTTTGCATGTGAGGCTGCTAAAAGAGCTGGTTTTTCAACCAAAAATATTATTGCAAAGCCTGTGGCTGAGTTTAACTTAAAGGCAAAAAGGCCCATGTTTGTACCACTTGTAAGTGAGAGAGGTATAGAATTACCTACGCTTGACCACGCTTTAGATGCTTATTTTTATGAAATGGCTAATATAGCATTAAGTAATAATTATTGATTGATTATCAATTATTTATGAATTATTGTTAGTTATTTAAAGGAAGATAAATATAAAATGAAGATCCTTTTTCAGGGGTGCTTTCTACCCTGATATATCCATAATGGTTATCAATAATTTTTTTACATAAGGCAAGGCCAATACCTGTACCAGGAAAGCTTTGATTATTGTGCAGCCGCTGAAAAATGGTAAATATTTGATCTGCATATTGTTGTTCAAAGCCAATACCATTGTCTTTAAAAACTAATTCTGTGTACTTTTTGTTTTGATACGCCATACCATCAAAACCTTCAATTTTATTTTGCTGAACGATGCGTGTTTTTATGCTTATCATTGGTTTTGTAGTAGTAAATTTTAATGAATTACCAATAATATTATAAAATAATTGCGATAGTTGTAATGGTATGCCTGCAATAACGGGCAACGGGTCGCTTTTAATAATGGCTTCTTTTTCAGCAATTACCAGTTCAAAATCGTTCTTTACGTTTTCAAGAATCAGGTTTAAATCCGAAGGTTCAAATTCAACTTCTGCTTTTATCAGTTTGCTATAATTAAGTACCGATTTTATAAGCTCACCCATGCGTTGTGCAGAAGTAACAATTTTTGCATAATATTTATCAACCGCTTCTTTATCACTGATATTATGGTGCAATAACTGTGAAAAAATTTGAATTTTTCGTAAGGGTTCCTGAAGGTCATGCGAGGCGATATATGCAAACTGCTCCAGCTCTTTATTCTGAAATTCAAGTTCCGCGGTGTATTGCTTCAGCTTGTCTTCAGCTAGCTTTATTTCTGTAAGGTCTCGCGTTACTTTACTAAAACCAATTACATTGTTAGCCTTATCGTGCAGGGCTGTAATAACAACACTGGCCCAAAATCTTGAGCCATCTTTTTTGCGTCTATAGCCTTCCTGCATGGCCCTGCCTGTAGTTGCAGCATGGTTAATTAATTTTTCCGGTAGTAAAGTATTTCTATCTTCTTCCAAATAAAATTCCCGCATATGCTTGCCCACTATTTCTTTTTCAATGTATCCTTTAATATTTTGCGCACCCTTGTTCCAGTTCATGATAGTACCATCTTTATCAAGCAATAAAATGGCATAATCCTGCACTTCGTCCGTCATTTTATAATAACGGTCTTCACTTAATTGCAACTCTTCTTTTTTGGTATTAAGTAAGCTGGTGCCTTCTTCTACTTTTCTTTCAAGGGTATCCTTTACCAGCTTGTGATCTGTAATATCAATGGTAGTGCCGTACATTCTTACCGGAACTTCATTTTCGTAAAAAACTTTTCCATTCAGCCTTACCCAGTGTATAGTACGATCCACCAAAATAAATCTTGCTTCATAAAACAGTGTACCTGTTTCAAAAGCTTTTTCCAGCGCTTTTTTGCGTACTTCCGCGTCGGCCGGGTGTATCAGTTTGCTGAAGCTTTCCTGCGTTAAACCTTTTGGTTCTTTATATCCAAAAATTTTCGCCAGTCTTTCAGAATATATAAACTCCTTTTCAACCAGGTCCCACTCAAAAGTTCCCATCTGCGCAGCTTCTATGGCAAGTTTCTGGCGCTCATTGCTTTCTTCAATCAGTTTACGTGCATTAACGGTAAGGGTAATGTCATCGGCAAGTACCATAATACTGGTAACTTTCCCTTCTTCATTACGTAATGGCTCATACACAAATTTTACATAACCATCACGGCTCTCCCCTTTTTTTGTAACTGTAAGCGGCAGCTCGTTGGCAACAAAACGCTCGCCTTTCTGGTACACATTATCCAACAGAGCTTCAAACCCCTGGCCTTTTACATCGGGCATTGCATCAAATAATGGTTTGTTCATTACCTGTGCTGCGTCTTTGCCCCAAAGTTCCAGCATGCGTTCGTTGGCAAGTTCTACTACAAAATCTGGCCCGTTTAAAATACATACTGCAATGGGTGCCTGTATTAATAAGTTATTTAGTTGTAACTGTAAATGCCTGCGGGTTTGTGTAATTTTTAAATGAGACTTTATCCTTGCAATCAATTCTTTAGATGAAAAAGGTTTTACCAGGTAATCATCCGCTCCAACTTCCAGCCCTTCAATCTTTGCTTCTTCGCCCGCCCTTGCAGAAAGAAATATTACTGGCAGTGCGGCTGTTTTAGGGTTTGTTTTTAAATGCTGCAACAGTTCAATGCCATCCATTACAGGCATCATTATATCGGTAATAATTATATCAGGACGAAAGTTTTCTACTTTTTCAAGAGCTTCTTTGCCGTTTGAGGCTGTGGCTGTAAAGAAAAAGTTATCAAGCAGGTGCTCAATATAAGTGCGCATATCGCTGTTATCATCCACTATCAATACTTTCTCATTCCTGCCATAAATGGTTGTTGAATCAGTGTTGTCTGTAGCGTCTTCCCTACGGTTTTTTATAGCTGCAACAGCTTCCTGCACGTACACTTCTGGCAGTACTTCGTGTGTGGTTTCCTCACTGGCAACAATTATTTCATTGGGGTTTAAATGGTTTTTACCCATGGGGATTGAAATAATAAATTCACTTCCTTCTCCTTCTACACTATCAACCGTTATGGTGCCATGATGCAGTTTAACCAGTTCGTTCACCAGCGATAAACCAATGCCCGTTCCCTCGTAACTGCGGCCAACTGTGTTAGCCACGCGGTGAAAACGGTCGAACATTTTTGGTAATTCATTGGTAGGTATGCCTACACCTGTGTCTTTTACACTTAACACTGCCTGATCATTTTCCTCCTTCATGCAAATGGTTACTTTACCTTGCAGTGTATATTTAAAGGCATTGGATAAGAGGTTAAAAACAATCTTTTCCCACATCTCCTTATCTACGTAAACTTCTAATTTTTCAAGGCATTCAATCTCTAACTGTAAACCTGCTTTTTCAAGAATTGATTGAAAGCTGCCTGAAAGTTCTTTGGTAAAAGCTGCAAGATTAACGGGTTGAAAATGTGCATTCCCCCTTCCTGCTTCAATGCGGCTAAAATCTAGCAGCGAATTTACCAGCCGCAATAAACGCATGGCGTTGCGGTGGGTGGTTTCAATATTTTCTTTTTGTTGTAATGAAAATGAATTGCCTGGTGCATGCATCAGGTCTTCTAAAGGCCCAAGCATTAGTGTTAGCGGGGTACGAAATTCGTGGCTGATATTACTGAAGAACACCGTTTTAGCTTTGTCAATTTCTGCCAAAGCTTCAGCACGCTTGCGTTCTTCTTCATACGCATGTACATTGGCAAGGCCTGTAGCAAGCTGGTCGGCCACCAGTTGAAAAAAGCTGGTATATTTTTCATCTGCCAAACGGTAGGGGTTGAGTGTAACGCCCAAAATGGCAAACGGTATTTTCTGGCTGCTGTGTTTTATGGGTATTACTACAAATTTGTCTGGCGATTGTGCCCATGGCCCTTTTGGTAAATCACCATAGGTTTCAATAAGATTATCTATCACTCCAATCTTTGAAGTTTCAATTACCTGTTTTAAAACTTTAAGTTTTTCTCCGCGCTCCTCTAGATTTATTGTTTCTGGGGTAAAGTTTTGCGGCAAGTCTGCCAGATATTTTTTTACCTGCTGCAATAAACGGCCTTCTTCTGTCACTTCATAAATTACTGCGGCGGGAAAATCCTGTGTGTTTTGCTGCAGTACTTTTATGGTACGTTCATATACCTCGCTGTTTCCTTTACAGTCAATAATATACTTGCCAAGGTCTTTAAGTGTGCGTAATTGCCTGGCATCAATAATTCTGTCAGTATCATCCGTATTCGCGCATATAATACCGTCGGTGCCGCCATTATCGCCTGGTACAGGGCTGTAGGAGAATGTATAATAAGTTTCTTCAGGGTAACCGTTGCGCTCCATAATCAACAACAAGGCTTCATCGTAAGTGCCCTCATTATTTTCCATTACGGTAGCGGCGCGTGGGCCAACCTGGTCCCATATTTCGCTCCATACATAAGAGGCAGGTTTGCCAAGTGCATCAGGGTGCTTACCGCCAATTATTGATAGGTAGGCATCGTTATAAATATTTATCAGTTCTTTTCCCCACCAAACAAACATGGGCTGGCGCGATGTGAGAATAATACGCACACAGGTTTTTAAACTTTGCGGCCAGTTTTTTACTTCGCCCAAAGATGTTTTAGTCCAGTCAAAAGCACGTATAAGGATACCCATTTCTCCACCGCCGGCGAGAAATTGTTCGTCAGGGTTTCCAGCAGGAATACTCATTAAACAATGGGTTTAATTTTTAAGAGATTTTCTAATGTGTTGGTTAATGCGGTAATGGTAGAAGGTTTTACAATAAAATCTGTTGCCCCCAGTTCTCTCGACGCTTGTATAATTTTAGGATCAGAAGAAGTTGAGTAAATATATACTGGTGTGTTTTTTAAACGTTCAATTTTTTTTATTTCGGCAAGGCATTCAAGACCATTCATGCGGGGCATATTCATGTCAATGAAAATATTATCGGGTACAAAAGTACTGTCAGAACATAGTTTTTCTAGTGCTCTTACTCCATCGTTGGCAAAAACACAGGTTATAGAAGTATCAACCTCTTTTAAAGCAATACAAAATATTTCCTGATCATCGGCATCGTCATCAACCAACAGGCACTTTTTAGGCAGGTTCAATACATTCATCAGGTTAGATTTTTAACAGATTTCCCATCAGTAAAAATTGTTTATTAGAAATCCATGCCATGAAAATAATGACGAATAGAATTTACAGTTATGTTAAGTTTTCAGGTTTTAATTATGATAAGTTGTCATTTATGTTGTTTAATAGCTGTTTAAAAGGAGGATAGATGGTGAAATTTACATTAATATTAAAAAGCACCGTCTTATACAATTATTGAGCCATCCACATAAATATTACCCTAAAATATTTTGTGGAATTCAATCGACAAAGTGTAAAATATTTTCCCCATTGCGAATGCGTTAACAATGGCCGCCAATAAAATAATGCCGCTAATAAGCCCTAAAATTTTTGGAACGTATTTTTCAAGGTACTTTTCCTACAAAAAACTCAAACCTTGTCTATGGTCAAGCCAAACGCTAAAACCAACGGTTCTGCAAAGCGAACCAAAGCTCCTGTTTTAAATGAAAAAACTACTGCAACTATTGTAAAGGCAAAGAAAACCCCACCAACAAATAATCGCCAATCTTTTTACGATGAAGTACCTGAAGTGCTTGATAAGCAATTGCTACAGGTATTAACTGAAGTGAAAAATGGAAATTTTACGGTGCGTATGCCTATTGACCAGCTTGGTTTAAACGGTAAAATTTGCGATACACTTAATGAAATCATTTCCCTGAACGAAAAGATGATGGAGGAGTTTACCCGTGCAGGAAACACCATTGGTAAGCAGGGTAAATTAACGCAGCGTATTGAGGTAGCCAGTGCGAAAGGATCATGGAGTTCAGGTGTAGAATCCCTCAATACATTAATATCAGATCTGGTTCACCCTACCATTGAAATAGCACACGTAATCAGCTCTGTGGCAAAAGGTAATTTGTCGCAGGAAATGCCCTTGGAAATAGGAGGCCACGCATTACAGGGTGAGTTTTCCCGTATTGCAAAAGAGGTAAACGACATGGTAAAACAGTTAAACCTGTTTTCAATGGAGGTAACCCGTGTGGCACGTGAGGTAGGTAGTGAAGGTAAATTGGGTGGACAGGCCAAAGTAAAAGGCGTAGGTGGTGTGTGGAAGGATTTAACGGATTCTGTAAACCAGATGGGTAGTAACCTTACCGCACAGGTGCGGAATATTGCTGAAGTAACCACTGCCGTGGCGAAGGGGGATTTGTCGAAGAAAATTACGGTGGATGTAAAAGGAGAAATTCTTGAATTGAAGAATACCATCAATACCATGGTGGATCAGTTGAACTCATTCTCATCTGAGGTAACCCGTGTGGCCCTTGAGGTAGGTACTGAAGGTAAACTGGGCGGCCAGGCACAGGTAAAAGGTGTGGCAGGTACATGGAAAGATTTAACGGATTCTGTAAACCAGATGGCGAGTAACCTTACTGGCCAGGTAAGAAATATTGCGGAAGTAACAACTGCCTTTGCTAAAGGCGATTTGAGTCGCCAGATCACGGTGGATGTAAAAGGTGAAATTCTTGAATTGAAAAATACCATCAATACGATGGTGGATCAGTTAAACTCATTCTCAGGCGAGGTTACCCGTGTGGCGCGTGAGGTAGGTAGTGAAGGTAAGTTGGGCGGTCAGGCCAAAGTAATAGGTGTGGGTGGTGTTTGGAAGGATTTGACGGACTCTGTAAACCAGATGGCAAGTAACTTGACCGGCCAGGTAAGGAATATTGCGGAAGTAACAACCGCCGTGGCAAAAGGGGATCTGAGCCGTAAGATTACCGTGGATGTAAAAGGTGAAATATTGGAATTGAAAAATACCATCAATACGATGGTGGATCCGTCAAATCTTTCCAGGTACCAGCCACACCTTTTACCTGTGCCTGGCCACCCAGTTTACCTTCTGTACCCACCTCAAGCGCCACACGGGTTACCTCTGAAGAGAATGAGTTCAACTGATCCACCATCGTATTGATGGT
>JANPIP010000029.1:0-178142 GCA_031424995.1 Chitinophagales bacterium
GTAATTGATACCATACTTTTTACCTAAACCACGAAGGCTGAAACCTCCTGCTAAATAGGCATTAATGGCAGACTGTTTTAATCCTGGATCTATCATACGTTTACAGTTTTTACTGTCAACCTATTTTAGGACAAGACAAGAAGTTTAAAATAATTTTCACCTGCAAAAGAGTAACTACCACCTTCCCTCAAACCCTTTCAAATAAACATCCCACACATACCTTATTTTTGAAAGCATGACTGTACACCATCCTTCTCACCCAACAGTAACCGTGCTGCAAAGCACTATTTTTTCGCAGTACCTGGAGCGTGAAGTGTTAATTGATGCCTACCTGCCCTACCCTGTTAAAGCACCGGAACAGTTAAGCCTTTTACTGATAAACGACGGGCAGGATTTACCTGTAATGAACTTTGCTGAACTTTTACAGGGTCTGCTTGATCAAAACAAAATAGAACCGATTTTATGTATTGGCATATACTGCGGCCACGACAGGCGTATGGAATATGGAACTGCTTACAGCGCAGATTACAAGGGCCTTGGTGCCAAAGCTGGACTGTACAGCAAATTTATTTTTGATGAGCTGCTGCCCTTTATACGCAGGCACTACAACATTGCTTCCTTTAAAGACAAATCTTTTGCAGGCTTTAGCCTTGGCGGCCTCAGCGCACTTGATATTGCATGGAACCATGCCACAGAGTTTAAGAGAGCGGGCATTTTCAGCGGTAGTTTGTGGTGGCGAAGAAAGGGTTATGAAGATAATTATGATGATGAAAATGACAGGCTGATGCACCTGCAGATACGCAAGGGTGCCTTTTACCCCTGGCTTACATTTTTTATACAATGCGGCGCATTGGATGAAACTGCAGACAGGAATAATAATGGCATTATAGACAGCATTGATGACGCCCTTGACCTTATTGTTGAGTTGAAAGCAAAGGGATATACAGATGAGCATATCAAATATTTTTTACTGGAAGATGGCAGGCATGATGTACCCACATGGGGCCGGGCTTTTCCTGAATTTTTACAATGGGGCTGGGGGAAATAAACTTACACTTATGAAGCAATTACTGTTGTTATTTTTTAGTATTGGCAGCGTATGCTGCTTTGGGCAAAATTCATTTTCAAAAATTGATGGCTGGATGAAGGACAACCTGCCTGAGCTTGGTGGCCGTGCCGTTATGGTAATTTGGAAAGATGGAAAAGCAGTGTACACCCACAGCGAAAACAACCTTAGTGGTCGACAGAAAATGATAGGTAAATTTATTGCAAAGCGACATGGTAAAGATGCAGATGAAGTAACCAAAGACTTTACGCTACAGTCAAAGGAAATGATAGCCAGTTGCAGCAAATGGTTAAGTGCCGCACTGGTGATGACCTTTGTTGATGAAGGCAAACTAAGCCTTGAAGATACCGTTGGCAAATACCTGCCCATACTTACAAAAAATGGAAAAGGGAATATAAAAATATGGCATTGCCTAAGCCATTTAACCGGTATTAAAGCAGCTAATGGTAAGGAAAGCATCAGCGAGATGAAAGACCTTAAAACAATGGAAGATGCTATTGCAAAAATTGCTGTCATGCCTGTTGAAAGCGAACCCGGCAAAGGATTTCATTACAGCAATGCGGGGCTGCAGATTGCAGCAGCGGTAATTGAAAAAATAAGCGGTAAAGATTTTGAAACGCTTTTCCAGGAAAGGATTGCGAAGCCATGTAGCATGAAGAATACTGATTACGGCAATAAGAATGTACCGCTTGCCGCTGGCGGTGCAAGAAGTACCACGGAAGACTATATCAACTTTTTAGTAATGATTCTTAATGAGGGCAGGTTTAATAATAAACAGGTACTAAGCAGCAAAGCTGTTGTTGCTATGCAGCAAAACCGCACTGCCAATGTAAAAATATTTTACTCGCCTGTAGAAGCTGGAAACTGGGGCTACGGTTTTGGAGAATGGACAATGGAAAATACCAAAGAAGGTTCAGCAGCGGTGAGCAGCCCCGGCTTGTTTGGCAGTTTTCCATGGATTGATAACAATAAAAAATACGTAGCCATGCTGTTTACGTTTAACATTAAAAGCGAAGGAAGAAATGAACGCTACAAAGCTTTAAAAGCTTTGGTTGATGAAGCTATATTGTAAAAACTAGAAAAGTTGGTAAAAGTATTACTGCTTTTCTGCCATTGCTTTAAGCACTTCAAACCTGCTGATATTAAAGGTCAAACCTACTTCAAAGCCATTAAATGCATCATTTAGCTTTTGAGAATTTACCTGCAAATGATCATCAAAACGTTTTATGGTAAGGTAGTGAAAGGCGGGTTTGTAATAAGGATTTAAATCGGCAAGATCGCCTGTGCCAAAACCTAAGGGTTGATGCAAACCTCCGCCGCCGCCAATTACCAAAAAGTCTTTATCCTGTACTTTAAAATGCTCAAACGCATGTGAATGGCCTGATAAAAACAAGCGGCTTTTGGGCGATTTGATATACCACGGCACAAACTTTTGCTGCACAGCCCTGGATGAGCCTACGAGTTTGCTGTTGGAATATGGGGAATGGTGACAGCCTGTAATAATATATTGCACGGCGGGATCTGCATCCAGTTTATCAAGAATGTCTTTGTACCAGTTTAACTGTTTGGCCTCGTTGCTGCTTGAAAGCGTACTAAAATTTGAATTGAGAAGGACAACGGCAACAGAATCTACCACATCGTAGTAACCAGTAACTACATGGTTGGGAAAAAAGGTTTGAAACCTGCGCTGTCCCTTGCCTGCCCTTCCCATCACTTCATGATTGCCCAAAATTGCGTTTACAGGAATACCAATATTGCGGCAACTGTCAAGGTAGTTTTTCATTGGCCGCCATGCACGGTTGCTGGTGCCAAGTGAAACTACATCGCCCAGTAAAAAAAGCGACAATGGATACCTTGCAGCAATATCATGAAAGATCATTTTTGTGGCTGTGCGGTTATTGTTTCCTTTTAAAAAAACATTTTCAATCCATAACGGTGCCTGAGTATCACTTGCAAAGGCAATTTCTTTATCGTATTTAACTACAGGTTTCATCGTCATTATTTCCTGGCTTTTTAATAATTTATACTGGCTGCACAACAGCGTAAAAGTGAGTATAACAGCTTTCCATTTCATAATAAACTTCATCAAATTTTGCTTTGCTATAATCGTTCCAAGGGCTGTATAATTACTGTTAAAGATTTTACCAACGAAAAAACTTCCATACCAATTGTACCTGTAAACCCATTACTGCGTTTACCGTTTCAGAAGCATCCATGTATTTAAGTTCGGCAGCAACACCCAGGTTTTTTGTAAGCGGCTGTGTATAAGAAGCGGCAGCCATCCAGCCAAGGCTGGCCTTGGATGAACTGGTTTTACCACCATAATCAAGATTTGATTTTAAAAAGTAAACGCCCGTACCAACAAATACATTAAAGCGTTTTGCAACAGGCATATTCCACTCAATTAAAAGAGGTATGCCATTAAGCGATACCTTACCAACGGTATCCTGCAAGGTGTAGGTGTAAAAGGTTACATAGCCTGTTTCAACACCAAGGCGCAGCAAATGATCTGGATGCCACATAACACGCAACGTAGTTAAGGGGTTAAGCTTAGTGACATTGGTTTTAAGAAAGGTAGTAGTGGTACCGCCACCACTTACATAATAACTTAAACCGCCGCTTGCATAGGCTACCAGTGCATAGCCTTTGCCTACTTTTTTAGATGGCATAAACTCACCACCGCTTTTACGCTGCGCCTTGCTTTGAGCAGTTGCAAAAGCCAGCACGAGTAATAATGAAATATATTTTATTTTATTGCCGTACATAATGATAGTAAGCTGTTACAGATGGATAATTACTTAAAATGCCATCAAATTTACCTTGTGTAATAAAGTCGTTAATGCTTGCAGGCACATCCAAAGTCCATACCATGGCGCGTTTGCCCGCAGCATGAACTTTGTCCACTTCATCGTTTTGTTTGCCAAGCGTCCACCTTGGTGCCCATATAGTTGCACCTGTGCGTTCTACATCTTCCAGCGATAATTCGCATACAGAAGCTGCCGCTTTATAATCTTTCAATGCCATAAAATTGTTTACCGCATCATCATCAGGCAAACCAATTACAATTTCAACTTTACGCCCAATGGCTGTGGCTTTTGCAGTAAACTCTTTCTGCAGGTCGCGCATGGGTTGCAGGTTGCCGCTGTATTTTGTATCAAGCCAAACAAATTGTAGTGGTGTATTATAAACAATGGTATTTAAGGCTTCGCGAAGTGTGGGTATGCGCTCACCTTTTATTAAACGCACCAGTGTATAAAGCTGCTGATAAGTATAATTATCAATATCGCCGTACAAACCACTTCTTTGCACTACTCTTTCATTCAGCGATTTATCGTGAAACAGAATAGGCACACCATCGCTGGTTAAGCGAACATCAATCTCTACACCTGTAGCTCCAAATTGAGATGCCATTTTAATAATCTCAAGAGAATTTTCTGACGCAGGCAACAGGTCAGATGTTCTGCCGCCGCCCCTGTGTGCAATAATTTCAAGGGGCTTTGCTTTATATAATGGTCGTATGTATTTTAAAGAAAGTGGCTGATCTGTAGCTAAAGGGCCACTGCCATAAATACCTTCAATGTTAACAGTATCTGTTGACGCAAAAGCAATATTGTTCAGTAGTTTATCAGCACCGCCTTTACGGCTGATGGTAAGGCGCACTGCACCAGTTTCAGTATTTACCATTTTGCGCCAGTAGCCTTTAAAAATGATGTTGGTATCCAGTCTTTTTGCTTCGCAGATAAAATAACTCACTTCTGTTTCGCAAAGTATAGAAAGATAAAAGCTGGTGTCCCTTCCATTGGCGGTATAACTCCATTTTAAAACGGCAGTATCGCCAAAGGTTCCGTTACCATTGGTGATGGCATACACACCTTCCAGCCTGTTGTTAATGCTACTGATTAAAGGGGTTGCTTTGGCTGAATCAAAAGCAGACCATGTGGTATCTGGCAGCGGCGCACTAAACCTTTTGGTACAGGATGCTACCAAAAAAAAACAGGATAATATGAGGATATATTTTTTCATAGAATAAGGCCAACAATAACTTCAGGATAATAAATATTGCGTTGAAAGGTTTCGAATAATGCCCAGGTTTGCCAGTAAAAATCGGTGTACACCGCCCTAAAACCAAGGGTTAAACTATGGTGACTGTACAAAGGCTGTTCTAATATAATAGAGAAAGCAGAACCACTAAAAAGCCTGTGGGTATTGGCTACAGGTGTTTCGCCAGTATATGCTTTAAAAGATAAATTCATTAAGGCTTCGCCTTTAATAGTAAGCAGTATTTTGTTGTTAAACTGGTAACCCAATGAAATATTGGGGGTATTCAGCCATCCACCACCGCGGGTTTTAAAACCTTCTGTTGTTATAAACCCAAACCAACAGGCAATATCATCGCCAACGGCAATTGATAATTTTTTGTTGATGGGCGTAGCCCAACGTGGCCCAATGCTTAACATATTTTGTACTATCTGTGCATTTACACGGCCATCTATATACCAACGTTTGCTTACTTTTTTTAGTACATGAAAATCTATGGCAGGTATGCGGTAATGCTGCTCTTCAGTAATTTCCTGCGGCATGGTGGTTAGTACAAAGCCAATGGAAGATTTCCAATGCTTTTCCATAGGGTAAGGAAAAAAGACACTTTTGGCATAAATACGTGGAATAACATCTGTTGTTGGCTGCTGCGCATTTGCACTAAAAAGGCTACAGGCAACAATAAATGTTTGTAAAAGGAATAGGGGTAAACGTTTTGTCATAGTAAAAACTGCCTTAACAGGTTGAAAATGTGCAGTAAATACTTAAAATTTCGTGCCGTTGAATGGGGAATACTTAGCTGGCAACTCAATAAAGAACTTGAACTTTAAAATAAACGCTTAAATATTTTGTGGGTGCATAAATAATTTTCCACCTTTTAATATTGTTTGTATCGTAGAGACGCACAATTGTGCGTCTCTACGTGGAAAAAAATTTATCCACCCTATTTTGTTGTTAAAACCGTTAACACCTATATTTATCGTTCAGGCAACATTTTACACTGCTTATCCTTACAAATTACCATTGCTTCAAACAGGTTTTTACCATTCGCCACAGTGCCTCTTACCGTTATTACACCTTAACATTTATTTAATACTTTTTATTCCAACCGTAAAAAGCGGCTTCAGTAGTTGTTTAACATGCTTCAGTATGCCTTTACCACACTTCGTCGCAAGCTGTTTTTTTAATGTTTTAACATGCTATTTGTTGTTATACCGATAACGTAGAAGTAAGAATCCGTTCATAACGGCACTCTACTTTTACTTCATCAAATCAAAAACAAACAAAATCAAAAACATCACAATTATGAAAAAGTTAATCACCGTTTTAGGCTGTTTCCTTTTAATCAGTGCTACCGTAAACGCAACACCAAACGAAAAAGTTTTATTGGCTTTTAAACAAGCTTTCCCAATTGTTCAAAATGTACAATGGTATGAAGATGCCAACGAATGCCTGGCTTATTTTAACGAAGGCGGCGTAACATCAAAAGTAACTTTTGACAAAGAAGGAAATTTCGTAAAATCTTTACGTTACTATGATGAAAAGAATTTGCCACTGAACATCCTGTTTACACTGAAAAAGAAATATGCTGACAAAAAAATCTTTGGTGTAACAGAAGCTGCCACTGCTGAAGGCGTACTGTTTTACATTAAACTTACCGATGACAAAAACTGGTACACTGTAAAAGCTGATTCAAACGCTTCGCTTGAAGTTGTAGAAAAATACAAAAAACAAGCTGAGAACTAATATAAGTTGCGCAAACACATTTAGCAGGGCTGGTAAAAGGAAAACCACCAATCCCGATTTTTGAGAAAAGATTGGGATTTTTTGTGCCCTTTAATCAATGTTTTAGAGGGTGAAGAAAATACTGAATTGCATATATTTTAATCACTTTCTCTTTAATCCGTTGTAAAGAAGGGATGTAACATTTTGATTGTAACATTTTAAAATGTTACAAATTTTTTGTTACAAAAGTGTAACATTCTACCTGTAACATTTTAAAATGTTACAGGTAGAATGTTACTAATAAACTTAAGTGCTGTTAAATGTATCCTGCGGATCAGGAACTATCAAAATGACTTTCTATTTTAAGCACCGTGTTATAGGTTCAGCATACTTTAGATTTATCAACTTCATCCTTTCACATTTCCTTAATAGTCTACATACCCATATGGTAGACGAACGGTATTTTAAAACAGTTTTTCCTTTTGTCGATGGATTGGCATTGTATGTATCCGTAACGTTACAGCAGGTCTACTATATAAAATACAGGCGTTTATACATGATAGTTTTACATCATTAAATAACAAAAAAACTATCAAAATCATGAAAAAGTATTTTAAACCTGCCGTATTTAGTATTGTTTTATCAGTTGCAATTACTATTGCCCATGCACAGCAGCAGGATAATGTTACCA
Organism: Chitinophagales bacterium; assembly: GCA_031424995.1. GTDB lineage: Bacteria > Bacteroidota > Bacteroidia > Chitinophagales > Chitinophagaceae > Parasediminibacterium. Next base: position 7,521 of record JANPIP010000029.1, read on the forward strand.
ACAACCGCAACACACCGCAATGGGTATCTGACAAAGGCTATTGGGTAATTGAAAGCAATATTAAAACACCAAAAAGCGCAATTGTTTATTTCTATAACAACGATAATCAACTGGTATATAAAGAAGCAATAGTTGGTGTAAAATTGAATACCCGCAGGGCAAAAACCAAGATTAAACTTACCAAAGCCATGGAAAATGCTGTTTGGGCCTATAACCAAAAACAACCATTAAAAGATAAAGAACAGGTAGTGGCATTTCTGTTCAGATAACGAATATCACATCATTAAAAAAAGCATTGCCTGTGGCAAATTGTATTGCCGCCAGCCACAGGTAACATTTTTTGTCGACAATAACTGACTTTATGACGACGATACACCTGCGCACTGTTGCAGATAGCAATTACGGTTTGTATATTTATAACCCGATGAAGCAGCATCCGTTCATATTTTCTGATGAAAGAAAGTACCGCATACAAAGGCACCTGGTGTTTTGGTTTATATGGTGGTTTTCAATGGGTATTTTATATTCTTTTATCGCAATAAATGAGGCTTCTGCTTATAGGGCAAGGCTATCCGCCTCATTTGCAGAAGCACTCGTATACCTGGCGGTACACATGTTCCTCTCCTATTCGTTAATGTATTTTGTATTGCCGCGTTACCTGCTAAAACAGAAATACTTACTAACCACCATTTGGGTAATTGCACTCTTTTTTATTACAGCCTTTTTCTCGTCTATACTTTCAATTACAGTAATTGAGTGGGTGCGCAACAGTATTCTTGATCCATCCTTCATAGACCCGCGCAGAACAGTGCATGTAAATATTTTTTTATCACTGATGGCAGGATTAAGAGGCGCCATAACCATTGGCGGCCTTGCCTGTACCATTAAATTAATGAAGTACTGGTATATGAAAGAACAGCGCAACCTGCAGTTACAAAAAGAAAATGTTGAGGCGCAGTTACAGTTGCTAAAAGCGCAGGTGCATCCACATTTTTTGTTTAACACGCTTAATAATATTTACGCTTACACGCAAAATACTTCTGCTACTGCATCATCACTTGTAATGGGTTTAAGTGATATGCTGCGTTATATGCTGTACGAATGCAACCAGCCACTGGTACCCTTACAAAAAGAATTAAAAATGCTGGAAGATTATATAATGCTGGAAAAAATTCGCTACGATAACAAACTTGATATACATATTGATCTTCCGCAAAAAGCAGACAATATTTTTATAGCGCCTTTAGTGCTGCTGCCCTTTGTTGAAAACTGCTTTAAACATGGTGCCAGCCATATGCTTGATCAGCCCTGGATAAGCCTTACTATCACGCTTAGTGAAACCAAAATGGAAATGAAATTGATTAATGGCAAGCCTGAAGCAGGTAAAACAATACAAACAAAAACAAACGGTATAGGTATCATCAATGCAAGAAAAAGGCTGGATCTTTTATACCTATCAAAACATGAGCTACGCATAAATAATGAAGAAGATATTTTTGTGGTTGATTTAAAACTTGAGTTGGAAAGAAGAACCTTTAGCGCAGCTATTGCCCAACCATCTATTGCTTATAATTATGCCTGACTATTTACCTGTACGCTGCCTTATTGTTGATGATGAACCACCTGCAAGAGAAATTTTGCAGCGCTATATTGCTGAAGTGCCTACACTACAGCTTATAGGTGAATGCAGCAATGCCATACAGGCCATGAGTTTTTTGCAGCAGAAAGAAGTTGACCTTGTTTTTCTTGATATAAGAATGCCGCAATTAAACGGCAACGACCTTCTTAAAATATTAAAAAATCCTCCAAAAGTAATTTTTACAACTGCTTACGCAGAGTATGCGCTGGAAGGTTATGACCTTGATGTGGTTGATTATTTAATGAAGCCCATCAAATTCGACCGCTTTTTAAAAGGCGTAAACAAAGCCTTTGAACTGAATAATCATAAGCCTTCTGCTGAACTTCCTGCGCAGCAGGAAGAAATAAAAAATGAAACTTCTTTTGTTTATTTTAGGGTAGACAGAAAGATGGTAAAAGTAATGCTGGGCGATATTTTTTATATTGAAAGCATGAAGGATTATATTAAAGTAGTTACTACAAACGGCACGTTAATTACCAAACAATCCATTACTTCAGTAGAAGCAATGCTGCCGCAGAACAGATTTATACGCACCCATCGCTCGTTCATTATCTCACTCAATAAAATAAAATCTTTTACCACCGAACTGATTGAGATTGACAAAACAGAGATACCCATTGGCAAGTTATTCAGGGCTGGCGTACTGAAAGTATTGGGTTAAATAAGGCTTAAGTAAAGGCTGCGTTGATTGGTTGGGTTTACAGCAAAAGCATTTCCTTTATCTTCACAACCAAACCTAATGAATACCAACGCCTGACATGCTTTTTAATTCCTGGCTTTTTGCTGCTTATTTTCCTGTAGTTTTTTGCCTGTACTGGTTTGTATTTAACAGGCAGGTAAAGTTGCAAAATGCTTTTTTGGCAACCGCAAGTTTTGTATTTTATGGCTGGTGGGATGTTAAGTTTTTGCTATTGCTTTTTCTTAGTCTTTTTGTTGATTTTTTTATTGGATGGTTTTTACAAAAAAGCAATGATGAGATACAAAGAAAATGGCTTATCCGTTTCAGCATCCTTTTTAATGTGGGCTTACTGGCCGTGTTTAAATACTTCAACTTTTTTATTGAATCCTTTAAAGAATGCCTGCTGCTGTTTAATTACAAAGCAGATTTTGTAACGCTGAACATTTTATTACCTGTAGGTATTTCCTTTTATACCTTTCAATCACTCAGTTATACTATACAGGTGTACAGGCGCAAAATGGAGGCGACCAATGACATTGTTTCTTACGCAGCTTACATCAGTTTCTTTCCCCAGCTTGTAGCTGGGCCAATTGAAAAAGCAAGTCACTTTTTACCGCAGTTTTTCAAAGAAAGAAAATTTAATTATGCAGAAACTGTAAAAGGTTTGCGCCTGGTACTTTGGGGCATGTTTAAAAAAGTGGTTATTGCAGATACCTGCGCCTTTTACGCCAATCTTACTTTTGGCAACTTTCAACAATATGATGGACTGATACTGATAATGGGTGTGGTGTACTTTGCCTTCCAGATTTACTGCGATTTTAGTGGTTATACAGACATTGCACGCGGTCTTGCGAAACTGCTTGGGTTTGATTTGATTGTTAACTTCCGCTACCCTTATTTTTCAAGAAATATTGCAGAATTCTGGAAGCGCTGGCATATTTCATTATCTACCTGGTTTAGAGATTACCTGTACATTCCTTTGGGTGGTTCTTACGGTTCAAAATCAACAACTATACGCAATACATTGATTGTGTTTTTGGTAAGCGGCTTTTGGCATGGCGCCAATTTAACCTTTATAGTGTGGGGTGCTTTGCATGGTTTGTATTACCTGCCGCATGTAATCTTTAATAATAAAAAACAAACAACTGCAACAGTTGCGGAAGGTCGCTGGCTACCAAACATAAAAGAAGGTTTTGCCATGATATTCACCTTTGTACTGGTATGTATTGCATGGGTTTTCTTTCGCATTGATACAGTAAAACATGGCTTTCAGTACCTGTTTAAAATGACGCAGGTACACAAGTTTTCATTGCTTGGCAAGTCAGATGCTTTATGGCTTATACTGCTGCTCATTATCATTGACTGGCTGGGCCGCAACAACGATAACACACTTGATGCTTTGGTAAATAAAGCACCAAAACTCAGGTACGCTGTTTACCTGGCACTTGGTGTTTTTATACTCGCTAATTTCTCAAAACAAACCTCATTTATTTACTTTCAGTTTTAAAATATGTACCATTTTTTAAAGAAAATAATTGGGTTTATTTTACTGCTTTTTGTGGTAAGTGTGCTTGCTTTAATTGCTTCTTCTTATATCGTAAAAAATAAGGTACAGCTCCGCGGAAGGGCTGCTATTATTGATAAAACCAACAGGATAGCCTCTCTCCCATCCCCAAAAATTGTATTGATTGGCGGTTCTAATGTATCCTATGGAATCAACTCAAAAATGATAGAAGATTCTTTAAAAATGCCTGTAGTAAACATGAGCATCAATGCAAGAATTGGCCAGTATTTTTATATGGAACAAATAAAGCCCTTTCTTAAAAAAGGCGATATTGTTGTAACCATTCCTGAGTATGGTACATTCTCTTTTATCAATTACCATGGCGATATGAATATGTATGCGCTATCGCTGATTGACCAGCATAACCTCAAACATATTTCACTGAAACAATCGCTGCGTTTCCCGCTTTTTATGGGCGATCTCTTAAAAGATAATTACGCCACCATGATGACTGACAGTACTAAAAACAAGGTTGAGTTTTTAAAAGAACGTTTGCTGTACAATGAGTTTGGTGATTATGAAGGGCATAAGAACAAGCCATGCCTTATGGAAGATATTTTAAACAACCCAACAGTTAATAACTACAACATTATTACCAACCAAAATATCAATCCAGAGCTGGTGCAGGGGCTTAACAATTTTGCTGTTTTTTGTAAAGAAAGAGAGGTTAATTTTTACATCAGTTTTCCTGTGTATGCAAAGCCATACTTTAATAAATATTATGCTTCAAAAATCAAAGAATCATTAAACACTTTGCATTGGCTTAATGCGCCAGAAAAGTATCTATACAATTTTGACCAGTTGTATAATACTCCCGACCATTTATTGTATGAGTTTAGAAATAACAGGACTGAGAAGTTGGTTGAGGATTTGAAGACGGTTGTGCGGAGCCGCTAACTCTTTACTTCCCAATACAAAACTTACTGAATATAAAATCGAGCTGGTCTTCGTTAGAAATCTCACCTGTTATTAACCCCAAATAATGCAGGCTCTGGCGGATGTCAAGGGCCAATAAATCGCCGGGAACTTTTTCATCTAACCCTTGTTGAATATCCTGTAAAGAAGCGGCCAGTTTTTGTAAAGCCTCAAAGTGGCGCGCATTAGTTACAATGGTAGACTCGGTATTGATATTACCCTCTATGGCCTGCTGCACAAGGTTTTGCTTTAAAGCATCAATATTTTCATTTGCTTTCGCGGATATAAAAATCAGGTGTTTAAAACGGTAAAACTGCTCCTTTACATGAAGACTGTCAGCATCAATTTTATTACCAACCAGCAGGTAGTTGATCCCCTCTTTTTCAAAATTGCTTACAATAATTTTCAGTTCTTCAACACTGGTTTCATTAACATCAAAAAGATATACCACCACGTTCGCCTCACGCATCTTTTCATAACTCTTTTCTACCCCAATACTTTCAATAATATCTGTGGTATGTGAGCGTAAACCAGCGGTATCAATCAGCCTGAACAAAATACCATCAATGTTCAGTACCTCTTCAATCGTATCTCTTGTAGTACCTGCAATATCGCTTACAATGGCCCTGTTCTCGTTTAATAAAGTATTTAGCAGTGTTGATTTACCTGCGTTGGGTTTACCAATAATGGCCACCTGTACACCATTCTTTATCACGTTACCCAGCCTGAAAGATTGCAGCAGTTCCTGCGTTGATTTTGAGAGTTGAAAAATAAGTTGATTCAATTGCGTTCTGTCAGCAAACTCAACATCCTCCTGCGCAAAATCTAGTTCCAGTTCAATCATAGCAGAAAAGCGTATCAACTGTTCACGCAGTATTGATAATGATGAAGAGAAGCCACCACGCATGTTTTTAATAGCTGTATTGCGGCTGGCTTCTGTATTACTGGCAATCAAGTCTGCCACCGCCTCTGCCTGTGTAAGATCAAGTTTACCATGCAAAAAAGCACGCTGAGTAAACTCACCTGGCTTTGCAATTCTGCATCCCTTGTTTATTAAGGTGTTGATTATTTTCTCTTGTATAAAAGAAGAGCCGTGACAACTGATCTCTACTACATCTTCGCCTGTATAAGATTTGGGATTTTTAAAAATGGCAAGTACCACTTCATCAAGAATTTCTGCAACGTCTTTAAGCAAGCCAACATGCAGTGTATGTGTTGCTTGTTCTGATATTTTTTTAGAAGCAAATAAACCATCAATAATACTAAAAGCCTTAGTACCGCTTACTCGTATAACACCAATAGCACCAATACCCTGTGGTGTTGCAAGGGCAACAATGGTATCATCCCAGCCACTCAATTTTCCAATCATTCAATTTGTATTTGCGCAAAAATAACTGCATAAAAACAAATGCCTTTACCATGTTGGCAAAGGCATTAAAGGGCAGGGCAATAAAATTTAATCTTCACTCACCTGGAAAGTAATTTGTTGCCTCATTCTGTAGGTTACAAAACGACCGTTTTGCTGTGCAGGTTTCCATGTATGGCTTTTCTTGATGATTCTTACCGCCTCCTCAGCAGTGCCATAACCAGGGTTATTCTCTGCTTTTACATCACTTACATTACCCTCCCTATCAACTATAAAAGAAACAATTACTGAGTACTTTCCTGATGCTGCACCATTATCAGTTGGTGTTTGGGTATTCAGGTTGCGCTCAAGGTATTTCTTCCACGCGTCCCTGCCACCTGGAAATTCAGCTTCAATCTGAACAGTCTTAAATTCCACAGTATAATCAGGCTCTTTAGGTCCAATTTCTTCCGTATTTCCTGTACCTTTTGCATCAACTACAGGTGCAGATACAGTTCCATCAAAATCTTTTCCATCAGTAGTTATAGAACCAATCTTAACATTTTCAAGTTGATCTATGGTAGGCGGAATGTCTTTTGGATCTGCTTCAACTACAATTTGAGGAACAGTAAACGCCTGTGTTTTTACAGGCTCTACCGCTTGAGGCTTAATTTCTTCTTTCGGAACAACCGGCTCTGGCTTATTTGGCTCATACTTTTCTAAAATCACAGTGGACACTACTGGAACAAATGATACTTTTTCATCTTTTGCGAAGATGGTACCTACACAAAGTAAAAGGCATAAAAGTCCTACTGCCCCCAGCGCTTTTGAGATACGCCCATTGTAAGTTTTTCTAAGGTCATAAGCACCATAGGCTTTGTTTCTGTCATCAAATAAAATGTCTAAGACATCGGCGGTTAAAATGTTGTTGATGTTCATAATGGTAAGTTTTTAAATGAGATACTTATTACCATCAACTTCCATAAAAAAATAAATATATTTTTTAACCGCATTGCTTATCGGCTACACCTCAACAACTGCAATAGTTTCAGCAATTATAGCAATAAAAAAGCCTCATCGTTTTCACGATGAGGCTTGGTATAGAGTAGCTTAAAAAATTTATTCTTCAGACACGACGAAAGTGATCTGCTGTCTTGCACGGTAAGTTACGTTTCTACCATTTTGTACAGCGGGCTTCCAGGCTGGTCCTTTTTTAATTACGCGCACCGCTTCTGCGGCAGTACCATAACCAGGATCATTTTCAGCTTTTACATCACTTATCGCACCTGTTTTATCAACGATAAAAGATACAATTACAGAGTATTTACCTGCTGCTGCACCATTATCAGTTGGTGTTTGTGTGTTAAGATTCCTTTCAAGATATTTCTGCCATGCAGCTTTACCACCAGGAAACTCAGCTTCGTTTTGTACAGTTGTAAATACCTTATCGTAGTCTTCTTCTACTTTAGGCGCTTCTACAACACCAGTACCTTTACTTTCAACAACCGGGGCAACAATACCTTCGTCTTTAATACCCTCCTGGCTAATAGTACCAATCTTGGTTTCAGCCAGTTTTTCCTGCTCGGGAGGTGGTTCTTTTACTTCCTCATCCTTTACAATTTTAGGTGGTGTAAACTTGGTAATTTCTACTTTAGGCGGCTCTTGTTTTGGCGGTGGCGGTGGTGGTGGTGGTTCAGGAAGTTTTTCTTTCTGTTTCACATCCTCCAAAGACACATCCTGAACAATGATTTCAGTCTTGTCACTCTCTTTAAGGGAATTGGCAAGAATGGAGCCCACAAGCATTAAAATGCAAAGCGCAAGTATAGTAGCTAAGGCTATTGTAATACGCTTATTGTAGGTTTTTCTAAGTTCGTAAGCCCCATATTCCTTATATCTACCATCAAAGATGATATCAAGAATATCGGCCGACATGATTTTATTTGTCTCCATCTTAATGTCTTTTTGTAATAAGATTCAATTGGTTAAAAATTCCACACTTTATTTTGTGGCCGTAGGTGCTGCGCCCTGCGATACTTTTATCAGAGAATTTTCACCTTCAGAAATATCAACCAGCGCATAACGTGTTACCACATTTATTGACATTTCATCTAAAATATCAACTGCATTGCGGTAAGTACTTTCCTCGTTTGGCTTAATAATTACCATAAAGTCAGTTGGTACTGTGCTTCTCTTCTTGGCAATAATTACGTTTCGGATCTCTTTGAAGTTTGTTGATTTAAAATTAGCCCCGGCAGGATCTAACTGTCCTTCGTAATAGAACACATTATTATCCTTACCAAGCAAAATTGTTAAAACACCAGATTCCTTTGTTTTTGTCTGTTCTTCCGGCTTATCGGCATCTTTTGGCAAATTGAGCTTGAACGCTGTTGGCTGGCTCATGGTTGTTGTAAAGATGAAGAAAGTTATGAGCAGGAAACCCAGATCTACCATGGGGGTTAAATCCACACGGGTTGACATTTTTTTACCTTTTTTGACGCCGGGACCTTTCTTATGGCCACCGCCGCCCGAGGTATCCATTTCTGCCATGGGTAGTCGGTTTTTTTTGTTTAACTAATATTGTTTACTTGTAGTTGCTTATTCTTCTGCCTTTGCAGCACCACCTTTCAGTTGCGCTGTTTTATAAAGGTCTGTACCTACAGGAACACCTTCTGCATTGGTAATCATTTGGAATTTAAGAAAATCGTTTTTCTTAAATGCATCAATTACACTTTTAAATGCAGGATATTTTGAACTATTGTCCCCTTTTAAAAGAAGGTTCATTTTCTGGCCTTTATAAGCATCGTTCACCATCGTCATCCATTCGATCATTTCATTATTCAGGGTGTCTTTACAAGGTATTCCTGGTAAAGCATCGCCTTTTCTTTTTTCCTTGGGGATTGCAAGAAACTGATCTATCTGGTTAAATGGTGTGCCAAAGAATTCAGCAGTTTTAAATGCCTGAACATCAATCTTTAAACCACGTTTATTGATTAAAGTATTGGCAATAAACTCTTTCTTTTGTTCATCGTCCATAGAAAGAAACACCTTGCCATCCTTATCAATACTAACCAGTACCAAATCTTTATCAGGTGCCCTTTTGGAAGCCACAGAACTTGGTGGCTGAACCATTATGGCCTCGCTTGCTTTTGGCTTGGTGGTAAGAATAAAGAATGACAATAACAGAAATGCCACATCGCACATCGCCGTCATATCTATCGAGGTACTCTTTCGTGGAAGTTTGGGTCTTGACATTGTTTATATAATTAAGATTTCACAAATAGAGATTCAACGCTGTGTTTATTCCACACAAATAATAAAAATTATTTGTAGTTAGAAGCAAAGCTTTGCGTTAAAGTGAAACCAGACTCATCAATACCATAAGTAATAGCATCAATACGTGTAGTAAATACATTGTACATGATGATAGCGATAGCTGAAGTACCGATACCCAATGCAGTATTGTAAAGAGCCTCAGAAATACCTTCAGATAATTTAGCAGAAGCATCAGCACCACCAGAATCACCTAAAGAAGAGAATGATTTGATCATACCCAATACCGTACCCAACAAACCTAGTAAGGTTGCTACTGAAGCGATAGTTGATAAGAATACAAGGTTTTTCTCAAGCATTGGCAATTCAAGCGCAGTTGCTTCTTCAACTTCTTTTTGAATGTTTAATACTTTTTGATCTGTAGTTAATTCAGTATTGGTGATCATTTCTTTGTACTTGCGTAAACCACCCTTCATTACATTACCTACAGAACCTTTTTGTTTGTCGCACTCAGCAATAGCTTTGTCAACATCTTTGTTAGCAAGGTGAAACTGAACCTTACGGATAAATTCGCCAATGTTACCGGTACCAGCAGCTTTAGATACAGTTAAAAGCCTTTCAATTACAAAAGTTAAAACGGTAAGCAAACAACCTATAAGAATAGGTACGATAATACCACCTTGGTACATCCTTGCAACACCACCAATTGGTCCTTCACGGTCTGGCCAAAAACCACCATTTTCTTTACCACCGGTAAAATTGCTGGGGGTTCCAATAACAAAACGCCAGATAATGTAACCCAATACGATACAGGCAATAGGGGCAATAGTTGCAATAGCATTACTTGTCTTCTTTGGTTGTACAGATGTTGTACTTTTCACGGCAGCTGTTGCAGCTGGTTTAATGTCAGCCATGATTCGATTGTTTTTGGTTTTAGAAATTTTTAGTTTAATGAATAAGATTTCGCAATTCTACTAAAAAAAATTTTGAATGAACAAAACTTTTATTTGTTATACAATTTTGAAAGGGGATGACAAAATAGGCATTTTATTTAATGCCGCAAATTACTTTCAAAAAACTTAAATAAAAGTTGTTGTTGTACTCAAAAAAGCTTTTAGAATAGCTTGCGTGCAATGATAAAATGAAATCTGTCTAATCATTTTACCACTCATAATAAAGCATGCAACTGCTCTTATTCCGTTGCAGGCCATGCCATACCTTTAGTTCTTCTTTTCACAAAACAATTATCATTCCTCTTATGCGAAACCTATTTGTGGCAACAGCGTTACTGGCAGGTATAAGTGCGTTGGCTCAACGCCCAACGCCTTTACCACCCACTGATTCAGCGTCAAGAACTCCAAATCTTTCCAGCCTTGCAGGCTTTTTAAACCGTTCGCAAGCCCCTAAGGCTTATAAAGATGTCATCACCTCAAAAGCCATCAGCCAAAAAGGGCTTTTTAATGTACACAAGGTAGAAGACAAATTTTACTTTGAAATTGGCGACACCTTACTAAACAGAGAAATTTTAGCTGTTACCCGCTTTGTGAAAGTGCCAAGCGGCGCAGGTTATGGTGGCGAAATTGCTAACCAGCAAACACTGTCATTTGAAAAAGGCCCTAACAACACTATTTTTTTACGTGTAATTACCCTGGTAAGCGTTGCAGACAGTACCAATGACATTTACAAAGCAGTAAGCAACTCAAACGTAAACAGTATTGTACAAGCTTTTCCTGTTGCGGCTTATAATAAAGACAGCAGCGGCAGTGTAATTGATGTTACCGATTTTTTTAAAGGCGATAATTTACCTGTTAGCATTGGTGCTTCTGCAAAAAGAAGGTACGGTTTTTCTGGGCTTGCAATGGACAGGTCATACATTCAAAAAATAGCTGCTTACCCAATTAATGTAGAGGTAAAAACGGTAAAAACATTTTCTGCATCGGGTGGTAGTTTATTTGGTTTACCATCACCTTCACCCTTACCCTCATCTTCTTTACCAGCGGCGTCTACCGGTGCTGTTACTATGGAACTGAACACATCTTTATTACTGTTGCCAAAAACAGCAATGGCACGCCGTGTAGCAGATAAACGGGTAGGTTATTTTACTGAAGATTTTGTAAAATACAGTGATGACCAGCAACAGGTTGAAAATAAAAATTTTGCTATTCGCTGGCGCCTTGAACCCAAAGAAGGCGACTATGAAAAATGGATGAAGGGTGAACTTGTAGAACCCAAAAAACCATTGATCTATTATATTGATCCTGCTACCCCAAAGCAATGGAGAAAGCATTTAATACTTGGTGTTAACGATTGGCAAAAGGCTTTTGAAAAAGCTGGTTTTAAAAATGCAATCATGGGTAAAGAATGGCCGGTAAATGATACTACCATGAGTATGGAAGATGCCCGTTTTTCTGTAATAAGATACTTTGCTTCTGACATTGAAAATGCTTATGGGCCTAATGTGCATGACCCACGAAGTGGTGAAATTATGGAAAGCCATATTGGCTGGTACCATAATGTAATGAAGCTGGTACATGACTGGTACATGATTCAAACTGCGGCGGTAGATTCACGTGCAAGAAAAATGAAGTTTGATGATGAACTTATGGGAGATCTTATCCGCTTTGTTTCATCCCACGAAGTGGGCCATACCCTTGGCTTACGCCATAATATGGGCAGCAGCAGCAAAACACCGGTTGAAAAATTAAGGGATAAAAATTGGGTAGAAGCTAATGGCCACACCGCTTCTATAATGGACTATGCACGCTTTAACTACGTGGCACAGCCTGAAGATAATATTACAAAATCAGGCTTATACCCACGCATTGGCGACTATGATTTATGGGCTATTAAATGGGCTTATGGTTTTATTCCTGGCGCTACTGACGAAGAACAAAAAAAGGCCAGCAGCAAGATGATTATTGATGCTTACAAAGCCAACCCGCGTACATGGTTTGGCACTTATGAAAGCGGGAACCCTGCTGACCCAAGAGCGCAAAGTGAAGACCTGAGCGACAATGCTGTGAAAGCAAGTGAATATGGCATTAAGAACCTGCAGCGTATTGTTCCTAACCTTGCACAATGGACTTATGAAGAAGCTGACCTTGATGAAAACGTTGCCAACATTTATGGCCAGCTACTTGGCCAGTACCGCCGCTACATGGGCCATGTAAGCAAAAACATTGGCGGTATTTACGAAACATTTAAAAGTGTTGACGAGACTGGTGCAGTATATGAACCAGTTGCAAAAAGTTACCAGAAAGAAGCCGTTGGTTTCTTAAACAAACAACTGTTTCAAACCCCAAAATGGTTAATAGCAAAAGACATATGGAACAGAACAAACAACCCTATTTCCGTTGATCCGCTGGCATCTGCACAGGAAGGAACGCTGAACAGCTTGTTGTCTTCTGACAGGCTTAACCGCATGCAGATTTCTATGGAACGTTTTGGTGCCGATAAGACCTATAACGCCATTGATCTTTTAACTGATGTGCAAACAGATTTGTTTAGTGAACTAAGCAACAAAAAACCTATAGATACTTACAGGAGAATGCTGCAAAAAAGCTATACAGATAAACTGATTGCTTTTATTGCACCTGCAACAGGCAGTACCATTATCAGCATACAAGGTTTTAGTTTCGGCCCTTCGGTTGATTTAAAACGCAGTGATATTCCTGCTATTGCAAGAGCACAACTAGTGCTGTTACGCAGCCAGGTTGCAACGGCAACGGCTGGTACTACTGACAAAATGAGCAAAATTCATTTGCTTGATTTACAGGAAAAAATAAAGAATGCTTTAGACCCGAAATAGTTTTTACAAGTGATAATGAATTCCCGTTGTTAACAGCGACGGGAATTTTTATTTACACCCTGTAGCAGGTTTTTACAAACAATTATGTTTTACAAAATTGAGATTGTTGTTACTTCACCGCATAATAAAGTACAATGAAATTTATCTGCACTATACTCCTTTCTTTCTTACTGATACAATCAGTTAACGCACAAAAAAGAACTATTGTTGGTTATGTAAAAGATACTGTAACAAATGCGGTTATTGAATTTGCAGGAATTACCAACCTGTACAGCAATTCCACATCTATAAGTAACAGAAAAGGAATTTTTAAGATAGAAGTAAAAGAAAACGAACTGCTTTCCATTGCATCTGTTGGCTACAATTTTGATACGCTTTGGGTTAGAAGTGATGTACTTGTAAAAGATACCATCATTATTTTTTTAAAACCATTAGCCAAACGTTTGGCAGATGTAACAGTTACCACCAAAAGTAGCTTGGCTAAATACCAGCTTGACAGTATAGACAGAAGAAAAGAATTTTTTAAAGGCAAAAGTGATGTAAAAATGCCTGCTGTTTCTATAGCAAATTCAGGCATTGGTGTTGGCATTAATCTTGACCGTTTTTACAAACGGGAAAAGAGAAAACGAGCTGCCATTGAAATGTTTGATGAGATAGAAAACCAGAGCTATATCAATTACCGTTTTACTCCGGTACTGGTGAACAAATACACTAATTTAAGTGATACAGAACTTGTGGTTTTTATGCAGCAATACAGGCCGTCTTACACCTGGTTAAGGCAACACAGCAATGAAGAAGATTTGCTGTATTATATTAACGACAAACTGAAAGAATATTCAAAAAAGAAGAAGTAGCAGCTATTGTTTAAGCTAAAAATTAAGTATCCCGTTCATCCATTCAGGGTCTAAAGTGGCATTGTACTTTTTATAGAAATTAATGGCAGGTTCATTCCAGTCAAGTACTTGCCAGCACATGCGTGTATATCCTTTTTCTTTACTCTCGTCTATTATCTTATCAAACAATAATTTACCAATTCCTTTACCACGCATTTGTTCTGTAACCAACAAATCTTCAAGGTATAAACACTGCCCTTTCCAGGTGCTGTAACGGATGTAATACAAAGCAAAACCCTGTATAATATTATTTGCATCTTCCGCTACAAAAGCCCACCACAAAGGGTTTGATCCAAAACCACTTTCTGCAAAATGCTCAAGGGTTACAGTAACTTCAGCAGGCGCTTTTTCATAATCAGCCAGTTCCTCTATCAGCTCCATCAAACGTTTGCAATCTTCTTTTTTTGCCCTTCTTATATTAATCATTGTATAAAAATTAAAACTGTTCAACCAATGAGGCTACCTCATCTGCGCAGCCAAAAGCAAGTGTAAAGCCACTGCCACCATGCCCATCATTATGAACGATGTTTGAGCCTTCTTCCCTCTCTAAACGAACGCTTGTTCTGTAAGGGCGTAGGCCTGCCCAACTACCAATTTTTTTTCTGTCTTTCAATTCGCTAAAAACGTTGTAAGCCTTTGCCAGCAACAACCCCAGGTCTTCTTCATTAGTAGCTTCATTATATTCATGCTCTTCATAAGTGCCACCAATAATGGTAGCATCTTTACGCGGCACAATATAACATGGCGTTTGGTTATCAAGAAAAATAGAAGCAGGATAACCAGGTTCAAGCAATGCAACCTGGCCTCGTACAGCAAAAATATTTTCATCATTACAAAGCTGTTTGGCACCCAGGCCTGAGCAATTAACCAGCACATCAAAATTCAAAGCCTCTGCTTCAAGGTCATGCACTTCTTTTTCAATGATTACTACGCCTTTTACTGCCAGTTGCTTTTGAAGATATGGCAGAAATAATTGCGTTTCCATTAAAGGCACCTGAGCTTCGTATCCTTTTATATATCCTGGTGGCAGTTCGTTCAAAAGCATCTGCCTGCAGGTATTTGGTGGCATCAAAGGCAACCAGCTATCATCATCTTCTGCATTCTCTTTTACGGCTTTTATAAGCCCGATGATACTAATACCTGATGTTTTATCATTACTTAAATCTTTATAAAAGTTGTAACTCTTTTGTACCCAAACCCCTCCTCTTTTATCATTACGCACATGGTAAGGAAACCAAAAAGCCGCAGCCCTGTTTGATGTTATACCTGGCGAAAAAGCTTTTGCTATAAGCGTTACTTTATATCCTTTTTTTAACAGCATATATGCTGTTGCTAAGCCACTGATACCTGCCCCAACTACCCCAATATTTTTCGCCATAAGCAATATTTTAGTTTAACGTATTAAGCTATAACAGGTTTGTTGCATTAATAAATGCGCACAAAAACCAGTGGCCATAAATATAAAAGCAATAATGCTTTTATTAAAGTAAATAATTTTTAAATGCAGCAACCGATTTAAAATCAATAGTAATAAACAGTATAAAAAGCATTTACATTTTGGGTGATCTGTATGAAAATAGAGTTTAACCGTACGGGCACTACCACTAATACAAATAAGAGGATGTTGTGCGTTATATAATATGGTCGTACGAATGTTTGTATTCACCAGGTGTAACCCCTGTGATTTTTTTGAAGATTCGTGTAAAATAAGAGAGGCTTTCAAACCCGGTTTCTTCAGCTATAACTGATAGTGGTTGTACGGTTGTAACAAGTAAAAACTGCGCTCGTTGAATTCTCTTGTGCTGCAGATAATCCAGCGGGCGTAGTCCCGTTTTTTTATAAAATAGCATTGAAAAGTGATCCTTGCTTAGATTAGCCCTGTTGGCAAGAAGGCTAACAGTAATGGTGGTGTTTAAATTGGCTTCAATATAGCAAACGGCATCTTCTATTTTAGGGTAGTTATTTTGCTGTGGTACAGGATTAAATAATTCTTTGGTGAGAAATCGGGAAAGCAGTTGAAGTATAATACCATTCGTTTCAACAAGCGACGCAATAGGCTGGTTATTATTAATGTCAAGAAACCCTTTAAGTACATGGCTTTTTTCGTACACCTTGGGGTTGTCAGAAGTACGTAGATCACGCCCTGGGTTCAGTGCCATAATTCTTTTCATGCAGGCTAAATCAGCCCCCTTCGCCTCTACTTTTATCGGCTTTCTGTTGTTTGCAAACAGTGAGCTGCCATCTGCCGATTCTTCTGCAATATGAATATAATACTGGCTTAAAAAACCCTCACAGCTTTGGTTAAAAAGCGTGTAGCTTGGTACCAGGTACAGGAAACTTTTTTCAAGTAAAACACGTTGTTCAGCAGTGGATAATAAGCCTTTGCCATTGTCAATAAGATATAAACGATAAAAAGGGCTAGATACATTTTTATAGTCCCAGCTTTTGTTTAGCTGCACATAATCAGCATTCATTAAAGAGA
This sequence comes from Chitinophagales bacterium, assembly GCA_031424995.1. Lineage (GTDB taxonomy): Bacteria > Bacteroidota > Bacteroidia > Chitinophagales > Chitinophagaceae > Parasediminibacterium. The sequence goes on from JANPIP010000029.1 coordinate 24,116, forward strand.
AACTGTACTTGGATGGCATCGTTAATATGGGTTATAGTATCACCAGTGTAAAACTAAACGCTTTAAACCCTTTAGCCATACTGCACATACCTTAAATAGGTTATTTTGTATAAACACGTGTTTGTTCAAAAAAATCCCTGCTTTGTATAACTTAAAATTCAGACAATGGTTTCATTTTTGTTTAAGTATTGCAATAAATGTACATGAAGTACAATTGTACCAATACCATCGCTTGCTATGAAAATTTTCTCTGCTATAATACGTCTTACATTTATGGTATTACTAGTTATTTTACAAACAGTACAAAGTAACTCTCTTCTTCTTGCAGGCAATTCAGCTAAACCCACTTATAACACCAATGTTTTTTTACAAAGTATAATACCAGTTTCATAGTACACCATACTTACACCATTTCCGCTGAAGGCGCATCATTGCTAAATATAAAACCGATATACAAAGGTGATGATGAATGGTTATTATTGGTGTTGTAAAAAAGTTTATTTTAGCTGGAGAAAAATATCCAGTAACCTTTACCCAATTGTTATATGAAAAAAATTGCACTTTTTACTGTATGCCTGCTTCATTTGCTTCAGGTGTATTCACAAACAAAAGTCCGTGAAAAATTATCACTGGATAATGGCTGGCGTTTTTTGCAGGCCGATGTACCTGTGCCGCTTATCAGGGGGCAGAACATGACCTATGGCAATGCCAAAGCAGGCAAGGCATGGGGCGCAGCAGCACCAGATTTTGACGATACGGAATGGCAACTGCTAAACCTTCCCCACGACTGGGCTTTGGAGAACCCTTATGACTCAACAGAGAACTCAAACCAGGGCTATAAAAAGCGCGGTACCGGTTGGTACAGGCGAAATTTTAAAGTAGATAAAAACGACAGGGGCAAACATCTTGAATTGCAGTTTGATGGCATTGCCACGCATTGCACTGTTTGGGTAAACGGCACCGTGATGCACAGAAATTTCTGTGGCTATACATCGTTCTATATAGACATTACCGCCATGGTTAAATATGGTGATGAATTAAATAATATTGCCATTAAAGTAGATGCCAATACACAGGAAGGCTGGTGGTACGAAGGTGCAGGAATGTACAGACATACATGGCTGGTAAAAACTTCTCCGCTGCATATTATTACCGATGGCGTTTATGCGCATCCTGTAAAAAAAAGCAATGGTTCATGGACAGTTCCTGTAGAAGCAACCATAGAAAATTCGGGTAACCAGCCCGGCACTGTTAACATAGAAGCGACACTGTTTGATAAAGCAGGCAAACAGGTGGCGCAGGGTAAAACAGCAGCCACGATACCAGCACTTGATATGACCGTTGGTAAACTTTCATTACCTGTAAGCAACCCGGTGTTATGGAGCATTGAACAACCCACCTTGTATAAAGTAAGAACAGTTGTTTCATCCAATGGCAAGCCAGTAGACACTTTTTATACAAGCTGTGGTTTCAGAACTACTAAGTTCACGGCAGATTCAGGGTTTTATTTGAACGATAAATGGGTAAAAATAAAAGGCACCTGCAACCACAACGACCATGCTGGTGTAGGCGTTGCTGTGCCTGATGCGTTATGGGATTTCAGGTTAAAAAAGTTGAAAGAAATGGGCAGCAATGCGGTGCGCTGTTCTCATAATCCGCCTTCGGCAGAATTTCTTGATGCCTGCGACAGAATAGGGATGCTGGTGATGGACGAGAACAGAAATTTTAATGCTTCGCCTGAATACATCCGCCAGTTACAATGGATGGTGCGCAGGGACAGGAACCATCCTTCAGTAATACTATGGAGTGTGTTTAACGAAGAACCGATGCAGGGTACAGAGATTGGTTATGAGATGGTGCGCCGAATGAATGCCGAAGTGAAAAAACTTGATACAACAAGACCTGTTACTGCGGCGATGAGTGGCGGACTTTTTACTTCACTTAATGTATCGCATGCTGTTGATGTAATGGGCTTTAATTACCAGATACGCGACTATGACCGCTTTCACAAAGAACACCCAAACTTACCCATTACCAGTTCAGAAGATGTGTCTGGTTTAATGACAAGGGGCGAATATGTAACTGACAAAAAGAAGCATGTAATAGGTTCTTACGATCTGGAAAAACCAAGCTGGGGCGCAACACACAGGGTAGCATGGAAAGCTGTTGCCGAACGGCCTTTCCTGGCAGGCTGCTTTGTATGGACAGGCTTTGATTACCGTGGCGAAACGCAGCCATTGGAATGGCCTACCGCCAGTTCAAGCTTTGGTATCATGGATTTATGCGGCTTTCCTAAAACAGCTTTTTACCTGCACCAGGCACAATGGATACAGGATAACCCTGTACTACAGTTGGTACCACACTGGAACTGGCCGGCAGACAGTATTGGTAAGAATATTAAGGTGATGGCATTGAGCAATGCAGAAAAAGTAAAGCTTTACCTAAACGGAAAATTAATAGAGGATGCACTAGTAGATAAATATGAAATGGTTACCTGGAATGTGCCTTATCAGCCCGGAAAACTTGAAGCTGTTGGTTACAAAGGCAATACAGAAGTTTCACGTTTTAAAGTAGAAACGACCACTGAACCTGAAAGCATACAATTGATACCTGACAGGAAAACAATTGCAGGCGATGGTGCAGATGCTGTGCCTGTAACCGTACAGGTACTTGATGCAAAAGGCCGCCCCGTACAAACAGCCAATTTGCCTATTGAGTTTGAAGTAAACGGTGCGGGAAATATCATTGGCCTTGGCAATGGAGATGCCAACAGTCATGAGCCTGATAAAGGCAGCAGGCGCAGTTTATACAACGGCCTTGCCCAGGTGATACTACAGAGTAAAGTAAACAGCTCAGGCCAGTTAATACTTACGGCAAAGTCGGGCAACCTTAAACCTGCAAGCCTTACCCTAATAGTAAAAGACACTTTACAAATACCAACTGTTGCTATAGCAAGTCCTTATATAGTTTTAGATAAATGGAAAGTTTCGCCTTTTTCAGCAACACGCCCTGATCCAAATATTCAAGTGGCCGCTTACGACCAAAATACCTGGCAACCATTTAAACCAGGGCAGTTACAACGCTTTGCTGATGGAAATTTTGCCATCTACCGCACCACTTTTAAACCTTATGCTGCACAAAGGGCAAAGGGCGGTAAACTTGTAATAAAAGCAGTAACAGGTAAAGCGGAAATATGGATAGATAAAAAACTCGTTACAGTAAAAACAACCATGGGCAGTGAAGATATAATAGTGCCGTTTCCACCATCTACTAAAGAGATGCAACTGAATGTTTTAATTGAGACAGTACCTGACCAAAAAGCAGGATTAGGTGGAACAGTAATCGTGGATGCGAAAGACTAAGTCAAAAATTTTTTAAAAATATTTAAAAAAGATTGTATACGATAATAATGGCGAGGAAACTATGGGCGTTGAAATTGGTGATGCTGTATGGCTCAGAACAACCTGGAATTTTAATGGGATGGCAAAATCTATACTCCTTTTGGCAACACTTACCAGCTTTCTTAGGGCTTTTATCGTTGCGACAGAATAGGATTTTTTAATTATAATCTGTTTGAAGAAAATGAATATATTGATGTAGACTGGTTTAAACTACAGCTATGCGAAGTGAATTGATACAGTAAATTACACCAACAAGTAATAGCAATAAAAAAGGGTTACGTTTAATCAACGTAACCCTTTTTGTTATAAGTGCCTCAGGCGGGAATCGAACCCGCACCTCCGTTGCTGAAGACAGGATTTTAAGTCCTGCGTGTCTACCAGTTCCACCACCAAGGCATCCAAAAAAAATTCCATCTTGCGATGGAATTTCTAAGAGAGCGAAAGACCAGGCTCGAACTGGCCACCCCGACCTTGGCAAGGTCGTGCTCTACCAAATGAGCTACTTTCGCGGTTATTGTAAGAACTTCTTTCCGTTTTTCGGATTGCAAAAATAGGGTGAAAAAGTTCTCTGCAAAATTTTTTTTGACTTTTTTTCTTATTTGTATTCAGGCTTGTACTGGCTGCTCTTGTTTACCTCAACATCAGGGGTACCCTTGTAACGGTGACCATATAATTTATAACAGCCCCCCAACACAAAAGCCAGGAAACAAAATACCTGTAAATAGAACAAAAAGCGGGATGAGTTTACCCAATTTTTAGTAAAATCTTTGCTGTTATCACTTACTTCGTATGCCATAGTTAATTTTCTTGCGTGGCAAAAATAAGGGTGCTGATGAAACTAACCATGTTTCCTGCCAACAATTTCTCTAAAGTGTTTTTTGTGCTGCACAAAATGATGCCATACAATACTTCCTGCATAAACGCCTTCCAGGCTTTTCATGGGCTTTTTGTGCAGCGAGTGCTTTGTATAACCTTTAAGCCATAAATAAATAACAGCAATATGCGCCTTTACAATTGCAGTAAAAAAGTAAAGATCACCATTAAAAAGACCTTTCCAGGCAGAGATAATATCTAAAAACCACCTGAAGGGAAGCATGTATATTTTTTCGCTGAAGGGCATATTCTTGCCCATCATCAAAAGGTTATTTCTAAAGTTTAAAAACACTTTACGGCCACCGCGTGGCAATGTGCCTGCACCTACATGGTACACGACTGATTGCGGGCAAACCATAATACGGTAACCTGCCAACTGCATACGCCAGCAAAGGTCAATTTCTTCCTGGTGGGCAAAGAAAAAAGCATCAAAGCCGCCTAATTGGTGGTACACATGGCTGCGTACAAACATGGCGGCACCACTTGCCCAAAAAACATAAGAAGCTGTATCAAACTGGCCATGATCATCTTCAAGTACATCAAAAATCCTTCCTCTTGAAAAAGGATAACCTAACTCATCTATCCATCCGCCGCAGGCGCCTGCATATTCAAACAAATGACGGTTATGGTAAGCCAATAATTTTGGCTGACAGGCTGCTACAGCAGTATCAGCTTCCATTAAAGCTATAACAGGTTCTATCCAGCCATCTGTAACCTCTACATCTGAATTAAGCAGTACATAATAATCGCTTTGTACATGCTGCAAAGCCCAGTTATAACCACCTGCGAAACCATCATTTTTTTTATTTACAAGTACCTGTACCTGCGGGAAATGCTGTTGCAAGAAAGAAACAGAATCGTCGGTAGAAGCATTGTCAGCAACAACAACTTTTTTATTTTGGTAAGTTGAGGCCAGCACAAAAGGCAGAAACTTTTCAAGGTAATTTCTCCCATTATAATTTAAGATAACAACTGCTACTGAAGGTGCCGACAAGTAATAAATTTTGACGAAAATAATAGTTTATAAATGAGCGAGGGATAAAATGAATTGATTATGCTTACTTTGACCAATAAGAAAACAGCCATTATGAATATCCGCAGAATATGCCTTTCGTTCGTTTTAAGTATTGCCAGCTTTATGGGAAAATCACAAACAATTATTCCGCTTTACAAGGGTTCCGTACCCAATTCAAAACCATGTAGCAAACAGGAAAATAGCCCACAACTAGGCCGTGTATCAAACATTATAACACCTGTGCTGTATGCCTATATTCCTGCAAACAAAGACAGTGCAAAAACTGCTGTTATTATTAGCCCTGGCGGTGGCTATGCCCGTTTAGCTATTGACCATGAAGGCTATCAAGTAGCCGAGGAATTTAATAAAAAAGGTATCACTGCTTTTGTGCTAAAGTACCGCCAGCCACTTGATAGTGAATGCGTAGTAAACAAAGAAACTGTTGCATTGATGGATGCACAGCAAGCCATGAAAATTGTAAGGGAAAGAGCAAATGAGTTTGGTATAAATCCTAACAATATTGGTGCGATGGGCTTTTCCGCAGGCGGGCATTTAACTTCTACCTTGGGTACGCATTTTACAACTGCTGTTATTGATAATAAAGAAAAAACAAGCCTACGTCCTGATTTTATGATACTGGTGTACCCTGTTATAAGCTTTACTGACAGCCTTGCGCATAAAGGTTCAAGAGAAAATATGCTGGGCAAAAATGCCAGTGATGAAAAGAAAATCCTGTACAGTAACGAACTGCAGGTTACAGCACAAACGCCCCCTACTTTTTTGCTGCATGCAGTAGATGATAAGTCGGTAGTGTATGAAAACAGCCTTCAGTTTTTTATGGCATTGCAGAAAAACAAAGTAGCTTCTGAATTACATATTTTTCAAAAAGGTGGCCATGGCTTCGGATTGAACAATAAAGCCGAGCCTGCGAACTGGTTTGAAAATGTAATAGTATGGATGAAGACTAATGGTTTTATAAAAGGTGATGTGCAATAAGGAAACTATAGAAAGTAGAATAAAAAATAACCCCGGCAAGTTTTGCCGCAGGGATTTTATAAGCTTATTTTAAAAGACGGATAATTTAATGAAACGAAGAACATTTTTCATTGGTGATATACACGGCGCTTTAAAAGCCCTAAAACAACTCATTTCAAAGCTTGATTTACAGCCTGATGACAAACTGATTTTTGCAGGCGATTATGTGGATGGCTGGTCAGAGTCTGCACAGGTAATTGATTATTTGATTGAGTTAGCTGAAACTTATTCCTGCATCTTTTTAAAAGGCAACCATGATATATGGTGTGAGGAATGGCTGAAAAGAAAAACGGCTGACGAAACATGGCTTTTTCATGGGGGCATGGCAACTGTAGAAAGCTACGCTTCATACAAGCGAAAACATAAAATACTTCATCTTGCATTTTTTGAGAGAATGCACAACTACTACATTGATGACAATAACAGGCTCTTTATACATGCTGGTTTTACATCAATGCATGGCCCAACAAATGAGCGATACGATAAAAGCTTTTCATGGGACAGGACTTTATGGGAAATGGCAATTGCTGTAGATAAAGGAATTTCAAAAAGGTCGCCGTTTTATCCTAAAAGATTACTTCTTTTTGAGGAGATTTTTATAGGCCACACACCTACCGTCAACTATGGCAAAACAACACCCATGCAGGCCTGCAATGTTTGGAATATTGATACCGGTGCTGCATTTTATGGTTCATTAACCTCTATAAATATTGATACAAAAGAGTTTTGGCAAACTGATATGGTACAGGAATATTACCCTGAAGAAAAAGGCCGTAATAAATAACTATAACTATGAACACACTTAACCTTATTTACCCGCAGCAATCAACCATTGCGTTTACAACAATGGTGTTTCCTGATGGGCAGCCGCATATTAAAATTGACATAGCAAGTACAGCACAGCTTAATAAAAATGAGCCATTAAAAGTAATCACCCGTATTGCCAACAGCTATGATTTGCTGATGGTATTGTTTGTAAAAAACACGCTGGATTATCTTGGCTTTGAACAGGTACAACTGTATGTTTCTTATTTGCTTGCTGCGCGTATGGATAGGGTAATGCTTGATGGTGAACCCTTTTCTTTAAAAACAATTGCAGCTATTATTAACCAGGCTGCTTTTAAAAAAGTATTCATTTTCGATCCTCACTCAGAAGTTGCAACGGCATTGATAGACCGCAGTTATACTGTCACCAATCATGCGTTTGTAAAAGATGCGCTGGATGATTATTTTTTGCAGAACGCCAGAACTAATTTTTGCCTGGTATCACCTGATGCAGGTGCTTTAAAAAAGATACATAAGCTTGCGCAATTTTTAAATATTGACAACGTAGTGGAATGCATGAAAGAGCGTGACCTGAAGACAGGTGCACTTACCAATTTTAAAACCACTACTGATGATCTTACAGGACAAACCTGTTTTATAATTGATGATATTTGTGATGGTGGCGGCACATTTGCAGGCACTGCAAAAATGCTTAAGGAAAAAGGAGCTGTTAAAGTAGTGTTAATCGTAAGTCATGGTATTTTTAGCAAAGGCACAAACATTGCTTTCGTAGATGACATTTATACAACGGACTCTTATAAAAATGTGGATGGCGTAAAGTGTTTTGGTGTTGGAAAATATTTATAAGATGCTGATAAACAGGAGTTACTTGCTGAGATTGTTTTAAACGCTCCAGTGTGCGACGCCGCAAATGCTGAATTATTTTCCTTATGCTGGTATCCAAAAAACGCTTTCCTGCCATAACGTCTATAAAAAACATTCGGTACTTCGTTTGCTATAACTTAGCCTTGTAAAACAAAAAACAATCATGAACACAAAAACACTCACCCTGGTTATTATTGGTGCATTAGTTTTAATACTCGGAGGCTGTGGATGCAGCAGCTACAATGGTTTGGTTACAGGAGACCAAAACGTTCAGCAAGTTTGGAGTAATGTTGAAACCAATTACCAACGCCGTACAGACCTTTACAACAGTGTAATAAAAACAATTGAAGGTTCTGCTAATTTTGAAAAAAGTACTTTACGTGATGTTATGGCTGCAAGGGCAAGCGCTACACAAGTTAAGGTTGACATTAACGACCCACAATCTTTAGAAAAGTACCAACAGGCGCAAGGCCAGTTGCAAAGTGCTTTTGGAAGGTTAATGGCAGTTGCTGAAGCTTATCCTGATCTTAAAACAACAAAGGCTTTCCAGGATTTTCAGGCACAGATTGAAGGCACTGAAAACCGCATCAACATTGCACGTAAAGATTACAACGAAGCTGTGAATGGGTATAACCTGCAGGTAAAAAGGTTTCCTAACAACATTTTTGCTGGCATTTTCCATTTTCAAACAAAAGCTTATTACAAGGCAGATGTGGGCAGTGAAAAAGCACCAGATATTAATTTCAATATTAAGTAAGCCAACACATGTTCAACTGGTTTAAACGTAAAGCAGAAGACTTTTTTTCGCCAGAAGAGAAAGAGAAAATTGTAACTGCCATAAAAGAGGCAGAGAAGCAAACCAGTGGCGAGGTAAGGCTTTACATAGAAAGCAAGTGCAGTTATGTAGATCCACTGGATCGTGCCAAAGAATTATTTGACCTTCTTAACATGTACCAAACCGCAGATAAAAATGCGGTTTTGGTGTATGTGGCCATGAAGCACCGGCAACTGGCTGTTTTTGGCGATGAAGGCATTTACCAGAAAACAGGTAAAGATTTTTGGAACGAACAGGTAAAAACCATGCTTTACCATTTTAACAGGAATGATTATGTGGAAGGGCTTGCAGAAATTATTACAAAAATCGGCGAAGCCTTGCATACTTATTTTCCTTACGATAAAGTGCGTGATGTAAACGAATTACCTGATGATATTGTGTTTGGAAAGTAAATTAAAGAAACGCAGCTAATACAGCTTACAGGTTAATGTATTTCGCAAACCTGTTACAACTCTTAGTATGAAGAAACTTCTCTTTATTGTTTTGATGCTGGTGGCGATATTTAATGTATCGGCACAAAAGTCAATACCCAAGCCTGTTCCACAAAGACTGGTGGTAGATAATGCCAATGTATTATCAGCACAGGAAGTAGACCAGCTTGAAAGAAAACTTGTGGCACTGGATGACAATACTTCTAACCAGATTTCTATACTTACAGTACGCTCACTTAATGGTGAAGTAATTGAAGATGTAGCCGTAGCCACCTTTAGAGATTGGGGTATTGGCAATAAAAAAACAAAGAACGGTGTGCTGATATTAGTTGCTGTTGATGACCGTAAAATAAGAATTGAAGTTGGCTATGGTTTAGAAGGTGCCATAACTGATGTTGTGGCAAACGACATTATTAACAATGACATAAAGGCAAACTTTAAACAGGGCAATTACTATGAAGGCCTTAACCTTGCCACAGATCATTTAAGCAAAGCAGCCGCTGGTGAATATCATGTTAAAAGAGAAAAAACAGAAAGTCGTAAAGGCAAGGGTGGAAACATAATCGGCATTATCATTATTATTATCATAGTATTGGTATTATCAAGAAGTGGTGGCGGTGGTCGTGGCGGCAGAGGTGGTGGTGGCTTTCTTGGCCCCTTAATTTTAGGAAGCATGCTTAGCGGCGGAAACCGTGGCGGCGGTGGCTGGGGTGGAGATAGCGGTGGTGGCGGCTTTGGTGGTTTTGGTGGCGGTAGCAGTGGCGGTGGCGGAGCCAGCGGAGATTGGTAAATTAAATTATATTTTAACAACAATACAATGAAAAAAATTCTTTTAGCATCAGCCTTTTTGGTAAGTACCATTGCAATAAATGCACAATCAGTAAAAGTTACCGCAGGTAAAAAATTACAATTAGAAACAGAAACAAAAGCAACCTCTACTGTAAGTGTAATGGGCAGCGATATGGAAGTTATTGTGGCGGGGAAGTCAAATACCGACGTAGAAGTAAAAACGGTAACTGCAAATGCAATCACCTCAACAGTTACCCTTAAAAGAGTTACAGGCACAACCAGTGCTATGGGGCAGGAAAACAGTTTTGACAGCGACAAAACACCAACCTCAAATAATCCAATGGCGGCAGAGGTTTTAAAGAATTTAAACAAGCCAGAGGAAGTTATTTTGAAAGATGGTAAGATTGATGGAAAAATGGAGATTGGCAGCAACGGTATGTACAGCAGTGCAGAGGTAATTAAAAAAACTTTTTTTACTGTTGATAATGCTAATAAAAAAGAAGGTTATAAATGGACAGAAGAAATAAATGCAGATGGCGTTAAAGCAGTAACCATTTATACCATTACTAAACTCGATGCAACTGATATTGAAGTAACAGCTACTACTTCTTCAAAAATAGAAAAGACCATAAACCAGATGGGTATGGATATGAAGCAGAACCTTACAGGCACTTCAACCTCTGTTAGTGTGTATGATGCAGCAACAGGCATTTTAAAAGCAGATGCTACTAAAGCAGAATTAACTGGCACCATGCAGGTAATGGGCAACGATGCGCCTTTAAGTGTAAAATCAGTTACTACTACTACTGTAAAATAGTATTATTGAAATTGCAAAATAAAAACGCCAGGCTTATTATAAGTCTGGTGTTTTTATTTATTTAAAATGGCTGGCCATGTGTAGATTGTATCAGCTTGTTACTTAGCCACTTGCTTTTATGTATCAGCTTTAAGAACAAAGCGGTACTGGTATTATTGCCAAATAGTCGCTGCACCAACCTGCCAACAACTAATCTTTTGCCAAAATTTTCCTTCCAGTTTTCTGAATACATAGCTTCCATATCAGCCCTTGAAATATCTTTTTTCAGGTAAGCATCCATCTGTTCAAACGCAAGTTTTGAAGCGTGCATGGCCATACTCATTCCATTGCCGCATAAAGGTGTAATCAATCCTGCAGCATCGCCCAGCATTAAAATATGGTCTTCTACTTGCGACTTTTTACTGAAACTGATTTTTGAAATAGCCAGTGGCTTGTCATACAAAAAATCGGCTGTAGAAAATATTTTTTCAAGATGTGGATTTTGACCCAGTATTTCCTCCTCCATCTTCTTTATTGAATTGCCGCTGGCCTTTAAATTAGAAGCTGTAGTTAAATAACACAGGCAACATTTATCACCTTCAATTCTTGAAATACCACAGTATCCATCTTTAAAATTATGCAGCTCTATCAAGTCGTTGGCATGTGGATATTTGATGTGGTACTTGATACCAATATAGTTTTGTAAGCCCCCGCTTCTGTTTTTTACAAAGGGTCTTTTTAACTTAACATCCATACTGCTGCGCTTGCCAAAGCAACCGGCAGCAATGGTTGCAAGGTTTTGATGTTTATTGGTGGTAACGGTAAACTTATTATTGTTAAACACAACATTTTCTACCCTTGTATTGGTAAAAACATGTACGCCATGTTGTAATGCAATTTTAAAAAGCAAGTGATCAAGCATATACCTGCTGATGCCAAAACCACCAAGTGGCAAACTGAAAGGATAAGCTTTGCCTGCAACATCTGTTACATTTAATTTGTTAATTACAGGCAACTGCAAAGCATCAATATCAACACCAAGAGAGGCAAGAAAATCTTTGCTTTCAAGGCTGATATATTCACCACAAACTTTGCTGAAAGGATACACTTCTTTTTCATACAACGCTGTACTGTAGCCAGCTTTAGCGGCCTGTATTGCCAGCGATAAACCTGCAAGGCCACCACCAACAATGGCAATATCGTATGTTACGGTTTTAAGCATTATGCCTGTAAATTAGTAAGTACCTGAAAGCCCATTGCCAGGTAATAGCAGTATTTTGTAAGGATGCTTTTGTCAACAGCACAAGCCATTCATTTTTTGTAAAACCTCTTGCCACGCTTAAAGGTGCATCATTTTTTACAAGATAAGAGCGTGAAAATAAACGGGTAATTATTTTGATGGAATAATACGCCAGAACATGGCGCTGAAGGTCGTTGATAAAGAAGCCAACAGACGAATTTTCCTTCATCCATTGTAACTGAAATACCAGTTGTTCATCAGTAAAATGATGACAGAATAAGCTTGAAAATATAATATGCGGTTTACTTTCAAAAGCCACTGCGGCATAATCACTCATTATAAACTTGGCGTTTTTTAATTGTAGTTTGCCAGCAGCAACATCAATACAGGCCTGCTTTATATCAATACCCGTAAAATGTATTTTTATATTTTTTTTATTGAAGTAAGTGGCAAGTGCAACAAGATTATCACCACCACCACAGCCAATTTCGCAGATATGAATTTCACTCAAATTACCTGTTAAGGCAGCGGCGCCTTTTATAGTAATGGCATGGCCGCCAAGCAAGGTATTAATAGTATCAAGCTCCTGCATATTACGCTCAATATCCGCAAAGGGAATATCATCTGCATCAAGCAATTCAGGCTGGTAACTGCGTTGTTTTACATTCATGCTTTGGTGGCTGTAAAGGTTTCCATGGTAAGGCCTGGGCCAAATGCTACGCCAAAAATATTGGCATTAGCAGGCATATCATTCTCCATCATTTCTTTCAATACAAATAAAATAGTAGGCGAACTCATATTACCATTTTCGTACAATACTTTTCGCGAAGCGTTTAAAGCATCATCCTTTAATTGCAGTTTCTTTTGTATCACATCTAATATTTTTCTTCCGCCAGGGTGAATACACCAATGCGAAATATCCTGTTTGCTAAGTTGGTTTTGGCCAAGTGCTGCATCTACCAGCGCCTCAATATCATGTTCTATTAATTGTGGTATATAGCTGCTCAACGTCATTAAAAAACCTTTGCTGCTCAACTCCCAGCTCATATCATTTTTACCCTGGTAACTAACATGCGAGTAAAAATCTTTCAGCGTTAAAGCATTGTCTTTTTGCAAATGGTTGGATAATAAAACTGCCGCACTGCCATCACCAAATAATAAGCTGCTGGCAGCATTATCGGCATTAAATTCTTTTTGAAAATGAATGGTACACAATTCCGTACAAACCACTACTACATTGGCTTTTACTGTGGTACTGTCACAAATCATCTTTGCCAGTTTCATTGCATGAATGGCAGCATAACAACCCATAAAATTTACAGAGGTTCTGAAAATATTGGGCGATAACTGCATAGCTTCTGCCACCTGTAGGTCAAGGCCAGGTGCACTCATGCCTGTGCAGCTAACGGTTATTAAATGGGTGATTTCTTCTTTATTAATAATGCCTTTTATACACTGTGTTACCGCATTTACTGAAAGTGGTGCAGCCTCCTTTTGGTACAGTTGCATTCTTTCATCTATTGATGGAAAATCAGCCTCTACATTTTGTGGTATAAACCCCCACCCTTCTCTTGGCAAACCATAATCCTCCACTGCAGAATATCTTTTATTAATACTGCTTTGATGGTACAGGTAGGCCAATTTTCTTTTATCAGTATCATCCAATTCATACATATCCTGCATAAAATGCAGAATATCTTCCTGTGCATGGCCATAAGCAGGAATAGCAGTTGCTATTGAAATAATTTTTGTCAAAGGTGGTTCATAATAAGTAAGGTGATAAATGCAAGGTTGGTGCAGGTACTGGCCAGCCAGTTCATCTGCATCATATGTTTAAAGTCAGCTAAAAAATCATTCCGCCAAACTTTAAATAGCCATCGTACAAAATAAACGATAACCGGGATAAAGAAGGTTTGCAGCACTCCAAAATATAATAGCTGCTGGTGCAATGAAAAATAGTGCAGCAGCAGGCCAAAAGCAACGGTGTACATTAACCCGCAAAAAATAAAAGTACCACGTATGCCTAATAAAATGCTGATGGTGGTAACACCATCTGCCGCATCTTGTTTATGCTGGTACACCTGTGTAATGGGGTAAAAACCACCAATTAAAAAAGCCGCGGCAGTTAATAATTGCCATGGTATAGTTACTATTAATTGCTGGCTGGCGCCATGATATACCATGAAATAAGTGAGTGTACCCTGGTTGAGGATGACGGTTAAATAACCAAGTATAGGAAAGCGTTTTAAGCGGATGCCACGGTAACTGTACAGCCTTGAACAAACGATATAAAACACAAGTGCGGCAGCAAAATAAAACGACACAAAAAGCGATAACAGCGCAGCAACAACATCCATAAAAACCGTTACAATAAAAAGCTGTTGGGTGGGTTGCATAGGCTTTTCAATACCGCCAATACTGCCCTCATCCCTGTCCATATAACTGTTATAGCCATTACTGGAAGGATATACCAATACATGAAGTATAAAAAAAATTAACGCAGCACGCGGTACATTAATAACAGGTACAAACGATAAAGCAAACCAGTACACTGGCATTAAAAAATAAGAAAACTTAAAGCGCAGTAACTGTATAGTAGAACGTTGCAACATAGGGGAAAGATAGAAGATAAAGTGAAGATTCCTTCTTCTGTTTGATATAGCGTAAAATTTTGCTGAAGAAGACTCAACGTATGTCTTTTACCTCAGGCTGGCTTTGCAAGCTGCCTGGCAGAAAATATCCTGCGGCTTTTGCAGCAATTGGTGAATAATATGAAGATACCAGGAAGAATTTCTTAAACTGTCTTATGAAAACTTACATGCGTTTACCCTGTTTATATCATTGTATTAGAAGCTGTTTGAGTTAATTGTTTAGAATACATTATTGCGGTTTTTTGAGCGAAACAAGGCGGATTTTGCAGCCATAGTCTAAACGCCTAAGGCGAAAAATCCAACGCAGTTGCAGCCAGAGAGGCGCGATAAGGAATATCAAATAATTAACTCAAACAGCTTCTTAATACAAGAACAATTATTTTCGGTTAACAGAAACGTAACATGGCTTCTAAAGATTATTACCAGGTTTTAAACATTTCCTCAACAGCAAGCCTTGAAGAAATTAAAAAGGCGTACCGTAAACTTGCCTTACAATACCATCCTGACACTGCCAACGACGAAACTTTTGATGAGGAAAAATTCAGGGAAATACAGGAAGCCTACACCATTTTATCAAACACAAAAAAGCGGCAGGAATACCACTACAAACGCTTTAACAAGGCTTACAAAGCGCAGGTAATTACCCCACAAATTATTGTACAGCAAACAGGTGAGCTTGCAAAACTGGTAGCCGTTTTAGACCCGCACAGGTTAGATTTTGACAAACTGTACTACCATGTAATGCAGGCATTAAACGGCAGTACGGTGAGGGTACTACAGCAGTTAAACAATGCTGCACTTACTGCTGCTGTGGTACAAAACATATTGGCAACCACCAGGTTTTTACAGTACCGCGATGCAGTACAGGTACATACCCTATTGCTTGGCCTTGCTGCAAATAATGAAACACTTATACAACAGGTAAACCAACAAACCAAACAACAGCGCCTGCATTTTTATTGGGAGAGGTACAAGCTTTTGCTAGCCTTGCTTGTAGCGGTTTTATTGTGTGTGGTGTTTTATGGGATGGGGTGAGAGAATAAGATCATTATATAATAGAAAACAAGTTAAACCGATTAAGATGCCTATCAGATTATTTGAATTAATTTCAATGTTCGTTCACAATAGTTTCTCAATTCTGCATCGCTAACTTGTTCGCTGTCTGCATTTGTATTATACCTATGATGGTACTTTTTGGAATAATCATTTATATCTGTCATTTCTTGAACTTCTCCAACCAACCTATGGAAAGGGTCTGCTGTTGTTGAGTTTCTTACTTTGTCAATAAAATTTCCAAACCATTCATTCGCAGAAACAATATCAAAGAATTTTAAGTGAAAATAGCTTTCTAATGCTGGTCTTAAACATCTTGCAACACTTCTCCTTTCTTGGTCAGAGTAACAGCCATTTAATAAATAATTCTTTATAGCTAAACTGTCTTTTAAAACACTTGATAATGTTTCATTGTCAATATGAAACTCAACAATACAACTGCTGTTAGTTACGAACTCTATTTTACTACATTGGCTTGTACAACTCAACTGATTAACACTTTTCCAAAATTCACCTGCAAAAATGATGTTGTGAGTTAGTACAAATAATTGTTTTGCCTGCTGTCCGAAATGAAGAAGTTTTGAAATTGTGGTAGCTTTTCTATTTAGGTCAAAACTGGAAACAGGGTCGTCAAAAACAATTATCTTGTTTTGTAAATTACCGTCTACTTCAAGTTTGGTTAGAAAGAATGCCAAAGCCAAAGCACTTTTATCACCTTCGCTTAATGAATATTTAAAAGTAGGATGTGTTATGCTATCATCTTGTTTTATTTCATTGCCGTCAATGTGTAAAGCATATTTTATTATTGGCTCTTTACTGCTTCCGATGTAAACACTATCTAAACCACGGATTTCGAGATAAGGAGCAAATGCTCGTAAGTACAAATTTATTTTTGTAGTATAATTTGTAAATATTGTCGCTGAATGAGTGTCAAGTAACTGTTGCTTGTTGTCTTTATCTATTTTTAAATTTCGAACTCCGCTGCTATAGGTTACAAGATTAGCACAAAGAGTACTAATTGTTGGGTCATTACGTTTTCTGATTGCTTTTAATCGGTTCAATTCGATTTCTAACTGTTGAACATTAGGTTGCCTTGAGGCTTTTAATGTTGTAATTCTTTGAGAATAGTTATCAATGCCCAAATTAAAAGATTCGATCTTTTTATTAAAAACTTGAACCGTTGAATCAAATGAAGAAATTGTCGAAGAGTTATTTCCTTGAATAGGGTTTTCGGATTTTAATTTTATAAGGTCTTTTACTTTCTCGAAATCTTCAACTATTTGAGTTTTGTCGCCACTTAAAGAAGTCAAAAGAGGTTCATTTGGCAAATGCTGTTTCCAAAAATCGATTAAACTATTGTTTGTAGAAATGGCATTCTCAATTGTAAGAAATTGAGAATCTAAATTATAAGCAGATGCCTCCAAACGAATTTTTTCCAATGAAGCTAAAAGTTGATTATACTCTATACTAAAGTATTGTTTATAAGCTTCTACAATTTCAACTGTTTCGTCAAATGGTCTCAAGCAAAAAGGGCAAGAATCTTCTTTAATAGATTCAAAGCCTTGTTTTAACCATTCTTCACTTCCTTCCATTTTAAGATATTCTTTGTGTGCCTTGAATTTTAAAAGAAATTGCTCTGAAATATTATCAATTGATTTTTCAATTGCAATTATCCCGCCTTGAATATTAAAAGGTAAAGTAAGAAGAGGAATTAATGAAACTGATGTTTTTTGTTGAATTAATTGATAGCTTTTTGCAGTAATAATATCTGCTTCTTTTGCTGCAACTTTGGTGTCAATTAGTGCGTCAACTGGCACTTTGCAGAAATTTTCGGCTGTGTAGGCTTTATCGATAGCAAGTTCAATTTTTTCACTTGTATCATTTATGAGTTTGTTGCCTTTTTGAATTCTGTCCTTAATAGTTTGTATGTCAAGTTTAAGACTTATGCCTTGTTGCCCAAAAATCACTTCAAATAGATTCTTTTTATGGGCAGTTTGAATTTCAGAACCTGTATAAATGTTATCGTTAATAAAATGAATATCAAAGATTTCAATATTGTTATAGTGGAAGTCCCATATGTTATTGACGAATGTTGATTTTGGGTTTGCAGAAACATCAGTCAATACTTCTATGTTTTGGGCAATTGTCTTATTGAATGATCTTTTTTTGATAAGTAAATTATTATCACCTTTTAATGAGCTGAGTATGACAGCTAATGTTGTTTTGCCGCTGCCATTTTCTCCATATATAAGATTTACTTTTTCAAAATCAGTAGTTCGATGATTACCCGGGACAGAGCTATGGTTATAGTTTAGAAACTTCCCTGTCCCACTTATTTTAATGAATTTTTTAATCATAAGGCAGCTATTAAATCTGTAAACAAGAGATGTCAAAAAATAGTCGAATTTGGCTACCGAATATAATTAAAATCTATTAACTCTAGCACATCCTCACCACTTCTTCCAATCCTCCAATTTCAATCTCCAGTTTGCGTTGCAGCAGTGGCCCGTTGGCTTTTAATTTCTTTTCGGCCTGGTACTGCTGTTCTTCTATCCATCTTTGCTTTTTGGTAGTAGTATACAAAGCATTCTGTGCAAGCAGCGGTAAAACCATTAGCATGGTAGTGGCGTGCCGGTAATTTTCTTTTACAGCATTCAGTTGCTTTTTCAATTGTGTTATTTGCACACGGCAGTTTTGTACATGCTGCTGCAGGTATTCTTTTTCTTCAGTGGTTAAAACGGGTGGTTCAATAACAGGCAGGGCATTTAATTGCGTGCTTAGTTTTACCAGTTGCAGTAAGGCATCGCTAGGTAAAGTGCGGGTACCCAATTCGTATTTGCTTAAAAGGCTTTGGTCAGCGTCTACAAGTGCAGCCAGCGTTCTCAGGCTAAGGCCGGTTTTGGCGCATATACGTTGTGTTACAGAGTTGTTGTTGTGGTTGCGCATACAGGTTAGTTTTTTTGTGTTGTCCTCATAATGGCTGTCCTCATTCGGTTTGAGGACACTGGCAGTGAGGACAGGTTTGTCCTCAACGGCACCGTCCTCATTTAAATTGAGGACACTGATAATGAGGACAACGTTCGCCTTAAAAAACCCCGTAGCACGGGGCTTTCCCAAACTAATGGGGTTGAGGCTTAGGCGGTAAGGGTGGCTCTGTGTGCAGTTATTGCAGTAATGTAAGCATCAATTGCTTCCACTTGAATTACCAGCAGTGCTCCGTCAAGCTCTGTATCCAGCAGGGCGGGGCTGCCACCTTTTTCAATCCGCTCAATAAGATTGTCTTTACGGTTGTTAAGGCGGCGTAAATCACTCTGCATTTCTTTTTTGTCCGGTCCTTCGGGCAGTTCAGTAATACCGGCTGAGGCACCTGTTATCTGCGCTTTTACTGCAATAAGGCTGGCTTTGTTCTGCGCTGCATTTTTTTTCAGGCTGCGTAACTCTTTACCCTGCAGGGTTTGCTCAAATAACAGGTTTTCTTTACGGGCCAATGCTAAATCAACGGCAGCGTTGCATTCAGCAATGGTTTTCAGTTTGTCAAGGCTGTAACTCATGATTTGTTTTTTTAAATGATAAAATAAATTACCATCTAAAAATATTAATCACTATTACTTATAATTTGTTAAAACAAACGCGGATTTGCAAACATTCTGTTAAATGTGTATATTAAAGTTAAGTATTGAAACAGTTTACGTTCGCTCTTCCTCGCAGAGTCTCTATGCCCGGTTATCGTGTACGGGGCAAGACCCAGCGGCATCAATCAAGTGCCGTCAAATCTATCACCAAGTTGCAAGTAGCCTGTTACTAGGTATAAGCCTGATTTCCTGTAGCATAATGCGTTGCCGAACTGTGTATATAATCCTGTGGCAATGCCACCAACGTGCCTGTAACGGCATTGGTTAAGATGTATATAGTCCAACCCTTTGCCGTGCTAATTTCTGTACTATACATTCCTTCCTGTTAAATACCATCACCTAATCAACCGCAGAGTCCTGCCAAGCTACAATGCCCTGAGTAGAGAAGCTACGCCGAGTGAAGGGTTTTGTAGGAAATTAAAAGTTTAACAGCTTCATTAAAAAAATATCTATGAACCAGTTAATGCATTAATCTTTTAAACATGCAACAACAAGTATGAAGGTTGGGACTTTACAAGCCACTATTTATTATATCTAAGCTTTAATTTGTAGTGCTTTAAATGTTTTTAAAACATTTTACATTAAGCAGGTACAATATTAAATATAAAATAAAAAAACATTTCCAACTGCTGATGCTGCCACTAAAGTATCATACTAAACTACCAATTTTGCCCGTTATGGCATTGACACTAGCTGCACTTATATCAGCTAATGTTTTTGGGGACCCTACTTTAGCGGCTTTTTTTTGTTACTCCATATGTGGTACAGTGCTGTTTATTACTGCCTGTATCTTTTATTTCAAAAGCAATACAAAAGCAGTATTTCCTGCTCCTTTACCTATTTTATTGTTCGGGGTATTATGGGTCTATTATTGGCTGCAAAGCCTTATTATAGTGTCCCCTTCCTTCAATAACCGCCATTGGTTTTTGCTGGTAAATTTTTTTGTACTGTTTTCTTACTGCATTTTATACAACACTCAAAAAATAAGTTTTCAAAATGTTTGTACCGTTATTACAATAATTGCCGGAGGCGAAGCCATTATTTGCCTGGCCCAATATTTTGGTTTACTGCCAGTGCATGATAGTTTATATAAAATAACAGGCAGCGGCACCAATCCCAATATTACCGGGATGTTCCTGGCTATGGCATTGCCAGCTGTGCTGCTGGTAACATTTAAAAGTAGCCCCGTTTACCAAAAGCTGAGCTTGGGCGTATTGTTTTTTATGATTGCGGCCCTTATATTGTTACGGTGCAGAACAGCTTTTGCTGGTGGACTGGTTGCAACGGGTATTATTTTAAACAACAGGTACCAGCTTTTAAAAGAATCAAAAAAAAGGTGGAGCAAGTTTTTACTACTAATATTTGGTGGTATACTGTTATGCCTGCTGGCATATGCAGTTTTTTATCTCTACAACCTTAAGCGGGCTTCTGCCGATGGCAGGGCATTTATCTGGAAAATTTGTATGACCATGGTGCCGGAAAACCCAATAACAGGCATTGGGTATGGCAGGTTTGAGCAGGGCTATAACCTGGCCCAGGCGCAGTATTTTGCACATGGAAAGGCATTGCCGCAGGAAATTACAAATGCCTCGTATGTGCACATGGCTTACAATGAGTTTTTGGAAAGTATGGTGGAAGGCGGTGCATTGGGTCTGTTGCTTTTTTCTTCGTTCCTTGCCGCATTGCTGTTATTACCCTTAAAAACACCATTGAAAGCGGGTAAATTTCGTTTCTCGTTTACAGGGTTGGAAAATGCATGCGCCTATGGCGGCATTGCCGCCTTTACGGTAATGAGCCTGCTAAATTTTACGGTACAGGCCATCCCTGTAATGGGCTTAATGATGTGTTATGGGGCATATTGCATGAACAGTGCCCTGGTTACTGAACAAAACAAGCTTCCATTCTTTCTTTTCACCGGCCGCTTACTTTTTTCCCACGCCTCGGTTGCTTTATTATGCAGTACAGCTGTATACACCTGCTTATCAGTGCTTTTGATGGCAAAGGCTTACCGCCAAAATAAAGATTTGCCAAAACTTGCAAAAGAAATAGGTACTAAGGCCGCCCTTAACAGATTAAAGGATTTAGAACAACAACTTTCGGGGTCTGCTTTATACTGGCAGAATTACGGCAACCTTCTGTATGTACATAACAAATTTGCATTGGCTTTGGATAAGTTAAACAAGGCCAAAACAATTACATCAGACCCCGACCTATACCTGTTGACAGGGAACTGTTACAGAAAAATGGGCGACTATAAACAGGCAGAACAGGCCTACCTAACTGCAAAACATATACAGCCGCACAGGTTTGCCCCGCAGTATGCGCTGATGAAACTTTATGCCAATACAAACGACACCGGCCGTTTGCTGCAAACAGCCACTGGCATACTAGCCATGAACCCAAAAATACCTTCAGATAAAGTGGTATTGTATAAACAAGAAGCTAGTGCTATCATATCCAAAATAAAAGCCAAACCGTTATAATATTAATTTTGTATGAATCGTTTCTTTACCAATACAATCCTTCTCATTTTACCGATAGTTATAGTTGCTCAAAAGCCTTACCCTGCCAATGTTGCCAGCTTGTTAGGCAGCGTTGGCCGAAACAAAATAGAGTTGGTAAAAACGATTAACTATTTTCAGAAAAAAAATGATAGTCTGCAGCTAAGGGCACTGTATTTTTTATTGGCCAATATGTCCATACACCAATCTGTAAATTATTACTGGGCAGATAATAATGGCAAAGCCGTTTCCTTTAACGAATTGGATTACCCTGACTTGGCAAGATCGGTAAAAGCCTTCGATGCCATAAAAGCCAGAACAAATAGTATACATCCGCAACCTATTGTTTATAAAGATGCCGATACCATTACTGCGGCATACCTGATAGATAATATTGAAAAAGCATTTACTGCATGGAAACAGCCGCAGGCAAAACAACTTTCGTTCAGCGATTTTTGCGAATACCTGCTGCCCTACAGGATAAGTGTAGAACCGTTGCAAAATTGGCGCGGCATTTACACCAGCAGGTTTGGAGGGCTAAAGGAAGCAGCAAAAGGAAAGCCTATTGAAAATACTATCGACTTTTTTGGCACGGATCTGCGAAGCTGGTTTACCAATACTTTTAATTCAGAAACACGCAAAGAGCCTTTACCCAGGCTTGGGGCATTACAACTGCTGCACCGTAAAAAGGGGCCTTGCGAAGATATTGCCGACCTCGAAGTTTTCAGGCTCCGCTCCCAAGGCATCGCTGCTTCTGTAGATGTGGTACCTGTTTGGGCCACATCATCTGGTGCACATTTTTTAAATGCAGTTATTCTACCAAGGCAAAAAACCTTGCACTACGATGCCATAAATAAATCACCTGTGGGCAGCTACCGACTTGCGCGCGAACCTGCAAAAGTACTTCGCCTTACCTACTCTAAACAACATGGCACACTGGCCAGTATTGAGCCACAGCTAAACATTCCGCCCGGTATTTTAAGAGCGTATAATTATAAAGATGTAACAGCAGAATATTGGGAGTGTCAGGATATTACTACAAGCCTTTTTACAACTAACGGTACAGAAAAAACGGTATATGCCTGCGTCTTTAATTATTTTAACTGGAAGCCCGGATGGTGGGGCATAAAAAACAACAATACGGCAATGTTTACCAAAATGGGCAGTGGTGCTGTATACCTTCCCATGTATTACCGCCAGGGCAAAATGGTGCCTGCGGGTTACCCCGTGGCATTAGGCTATAAACATATATTACAACTGGCACCTGATACTTTGCATACGCATACCATTCATTTACCCGAACAGGACAAATATCTTATTTACAAAGCCGCAAAAAAATACAGCCTTTTTTACTGGAACAACAACTGGCGGTTACTGGCCACCCAGACGGCAAATGCCAGTACCAGGGAAATGGTATTTAACAAAGTGCCGCAGAATGCCCTGCTGTTGCTGGTGCCAGAAAACAGTGAACATAAGGAACGCCCGTTTATGGTAACGGAAGCGGACCAAAGGATATGGTGGTAAAGGCATCAACAAAAAATAAAACAAAAATTCAAATAATAAAAGTCAAGACAATGAAAAAAAGTTTTCTTATTGCATTAGCAGCAAGTGTTGTATTTTCTGTTCAGCACCTCAATGCTCAAAAGTTGTCCCCATTAGTTTACAACAGGTTTAGCCCCTCTGTTTCCAAAGATGTATTTTATGTGGCCGCAAAGGCGAGGCTTGGCGAAAAATGGCAGCTTTGGCTTGGTGAACATTTTGAAAAAAGGGACAACCTTGTACTGGAACTAATTAAACGTGGAACTTCCATTATAAAAATACGACAATATACAGACAGCCTTTCAACTGCAATAAATGCTGAACTTAAACAACTGCTAACGGCCAAAGAAAGGAATTATTTTGAAGAACAGGTAGAGAATGCCGCAGAGCTAAATTCACAATTTGGGGAAGCAATCAAATACCAGCGGCAGTTAAAGCTCAACGCACTGCCTGGCGGACAGGTAGACAGCCTAATGATGAAAGCACGGGAACTGAAAGCCAAACTGGCGTTTGTAAAAGCAAATCCAGATTCTGGTTATTTTAACCGTGCTGCATTTGAAAGCGAAAATATGAGCAGGCTGCTTACACCGCAGCAATACAGTACGCTGCTGATGTTTAAAAACAAAGAAAAGGCGGAAGTACAGGCTAAATATGACTGGTACGAACTGAAACAAAAAGAGCTTGACACCAAATATAACAGAGATACCACATTGGCGGGCCTTAAAAGGTACTACATGGCGCGGTACGTTGTGCAGGAACGCTTTGGCCACGATAAAACAAAACAGGCAATGATTTTAAAGGGTCAGGAAAGTCTTATGCCTGATGCTTTGAAAGAACTTTTGGAAAGTAGAAAAACGTTAACCGGCACCAACAAAACCACAACTAATAAATCGGGCTATGTATGGTAAAAACAACAGCCATTTTTACTTCTGCAACAAAAAAAATTTAAAAATGAAAATAATAATCACTGCCTTTTTTTTAGTAACTGCTTTTAACTATGCCTGTGCGCAGGTTGTAAAACCAGACACTTTAAACGTTATTGCCTCAAAATATCTGAATCGGTCTTCAAAAGAATACGACCCATCAAAGGCATTTTCTTCTTACCTAAACATTGCCTTAAACGGCAATGCTAAGGCTATGAATGCAGTTGGTATCATGTACAAAACAGCTTCAGGCACAAAGGCCGACCATCTTAAAGCTATAGAATGGTTTGCCAAAGCCGGGAATGCAGGTTACGCAAAAGGTTTTTACAACCTGGCACTTTTGTATAAGGATACTATGGATTTTGAAAATGCTTATCATTATTTTAGCCAGGCCTCTGAAATGAACGAACCCATGGCCTGGTATGGGCAGGCATATATGTTGTATAAAGGGCTTGGTTGTAAACAGGATTACGAAAAAGCATTGGCACTTTTAAAAAAGGGTGCCTATACGGGCAGGTCATCGTGTATGTATTTGTTGGGCTTGTGTATGCGCAATGGTTATGGTACAGCTATTAATACAGACAGTGCAAGATTTTGGCTGGCCAAATCATCGGCCCTGGGCTACAAGTTTGCAACAGATGAACTTGCGGCCAAAGACCCAGAGAACATAGAGTTAGTGGGGGCACTGGCACAAAAAATTAAAACCGCCCAAAAAGCAATGCCCGCAGGCACACCATTTAACAGGTACACAAAAGTTGAAAACACAGTACCTGCTGCTGAAATAGAAGGTAGTTACAGTGGGTATTTAATTAGATATGACTGGAGTGGACAGCATATAACGGCAACCTGTAAGCTGCAGGTAACAATAAAATATGAAAATGATACCCTTAAAGGGGCATGGATAGAAGATGACTCCCTTACTGTACCGTTTAACGCGATACTTACACCAAAAGCATTGGTTTTTAATGGCATGCAATACAGTAAAACAGAACATTATGACCCTGGCATTCGCAAACTGCTAACTTTTGAAAAAGCAAAACTGCAACTTATTAAAAGCAACGACACCGTGTATCTGGCGGGTAATATACAAATGTTTGGCAGGCACAGTAAAGAGCCGGAACGCCCACAGTATGTGGCACTTGTAAAAACACTAAAAGGCAATAACAGCAACCTCATCAACATTGCTAACGAAGATGGCAGCCTGCTGGTTAACAATACCCTCCGCGCCTATCCCAACCCTTTTACCAGCGGTTTTACCATAGATTTTGCCCTGAACGAAACCTGTAACGTACATACCGCCATTTTTACCCAGCAAGGTAAAATGGTATACAGTAACCCTGCTGTACGGCTTACTTCCGGTAATTATACGCTACCCATACAGGTAAACCTCGCCGCGGGTGCCTACATAGTAAAACTGTATTATGGCAAACAGGTTAAAAGTACAATTATGATTAAACAATAACCAAAACCTAACTTATATGAAACGGATATTATTTTTAATAATACTACTATTAAATTTACTACCCTGCTTTAAGCAGGGAAAGCTAACCATTGCCACAATGCAGGTAAATGCACAGAGTTACGGTAATGAGGGTGACATGGGAGATTGCGGTACTGAGTTTGACAGAGTAGAAGGCAACTGTATTGTAACATACCTGATAGAGTGTTTTGACTTTCATAAAGTAGAAACTGAGATAGGCAGGTCCTGCGTGGGGGATGGTGGTACGAACGATTGCGCAGGCGAGCTTGGTGGCAGTGCTTACACCGACCAGTGCGGTATATGCGTAGGTGGTACCACCGGGCTTTATGAGTGCAGCCAGGACTGTGCAGGCGAATGGGGCGGCAGTGCATTCATAGACGCTTGCGGTATTTGCGTAGGTGGTAATACAGGCCTTTTAGAATGCAGCATGGACTGTAACGGCGAATGGGGCGGTACTGCATACCAGGACAACTGCGGCACTTGTGTAGGGGGCAATACGGGCCTCGTGGAATGCAGCCCGGATTGCAATGGTGACCCTGGGGGCAATGCCTATTACGACCAATGCGGTATTTGTGTAGGCGGCTCTACTGGCATCGTCATGGGGTGCATCACGGATTGCAATAATGAGCCTGGCGGAACCGCCGTTTATGATGATTGTGGCTATTGCGTGTATGGCAATACAGGCAACCTGCCATGTGATTGTAATGGAGACCCTGGGGGCAGCGCCTATTACAACGAATGTGGTGTTTGTGTAGGGGGCGGATCGTCAAATGCAGACCAATGCCCTTACACCAATTCAACAGAGGAACCCAAATCCTATTATTTTAAAATAGATGGAGATGATACCAAATATTACAGCAGCTCTACCATTACACTAAAAGAACAAACGAATAATAAAGTAATAACCCTATACGATGAAAGTGGGGCTACTGTAAATGGTTCTCAATTTACCTGGAAACGTTATAAAAAGTTTTTTGGCTCTGAAGTTTTCATGAACCCGCCTGGTGCTGAAACTGGCGACCATATTTCCCTTGTTTTAAATACACAGGGCAATATAAAAATAAAAGTTTCTAAAACTGGTATGAGCGATCTCGTATTACATATTGCTATTTATTCAGGCGAAGCCCTGGTTTTTACACAAGGAAGTAATTATAACGGGTTGTTTGGATTTGACAATGTTGGCTGGCAATTTCCGGCCATAAGTGCCAATTACGATAATGATTTTGCGCTGAATAGTATTGACTATCATGTACCCTGGTTAAGTATCAACAAAGCAAACAGTTCCAATGCCTCTGCATTGGTAAGCATTAAAAATTCCATAGTCCCCTCTTCTTTAAACTATGTTGATATTAAAACCGAACCCGCCAATGGTAATATTTTGTTTAAACGTGCATCTAGTTCAGGGGCCGCCACCGCAACCTTGAGGTTAACCAGGGCAGAACTGCAAACAATGATAGCCAATGATGAAAAATTGGCAATCGAAAGCAGTGCACCGCTGTCGGCTGCAAACCCAATAGATTATTTTAGGGCTAATGTAGTAGTGAAGAACAGCGGCGGCAATAAAATTGGCGCTTTGAATGTAAGCTGCCAGAACCCTGTAGAGAAAAAAATAATTATTGTTTACGTAAAAACAACTGCCGGCGGAAGTTACCGAGACACTGAACTGCCCGAACAGATTATTTTGGATTATTTGAACAAAAACTCGCATAACCAATTTTTTAGAAAATGGGTATTGGCTCAAGACGGTGCGGGAAACAGTTATCCGAAATTCATGGATTTGTCTGGAACCACCTTAACTGATGATGCCAAACAAATATTAAACCCGTTAAAGGCTGCCTATGATGATCTCTTTATAGCTCAGGGGCTACCGGAGCTAAACCCTGATGGCGTTTTAGAACAAAACACAAAAAGGGTAGTATTTATTACCGATAAACTATGTGGCACTTCAAAAGGGGCTGGTCATTTTAGAGGTATATATTCCATGATAACCATATTAGGCAAAGAACCTTCCATAGCACATGAATCCGGGCATACCATAGGATTAAGGCATATATTTTCAGATGGCTCAAACCCGGATTATTACAATATTCCTCAACAAACCACCCAAAATTTTATGGATTACAGCGCATTACCCGATTTAAGAAATATGTTTTATTTTAAACAATGGAAAGAAATATTTTAAATTATGAAAATAATATATTTGTTATTTATTTTATTGTATTCCCATACTGGATATGTACATGCGCAAAAGGGTAATGATTCTATGCAACCACATAAACAAATTCATGTAAAGCCGATACGATATAATTTTCCTCCTGAGCAGGAATTGTACGGTAAATTAAAAACTTACCGTACCGATTCTACCGTTTCCCGTATCCATTACATGGAGTTCAACAGCAAAGCCAATGTAAGTGAAAGGGTAAGGCAGGCATTGCTGCGTTTGTTGAAGAATGAGTGGACGGATGCGGAAAAGGAAATCTATATAGCTTCACGGCACAAACGTGAATATGCCAGTTTTTATCAAAGAAATACACAAGGAATAGAAAAGCTAATCGGTGACCTTAATTACGATACAGTCATGTTGATAGTCAATAAAGAGGTACAACAAAGATTTTTACAGGAAGTAAACAATGAAATCAACAATCGTGGGGTTGACCCTGAAGTAATAAAAACCGTGGCCTGGCTTGATATGAAAGAATTGATACCTTTTTTAAAAGTTAAACTGCTAGGCAATACAAATCAATATGACCGGGAGGCTGTCGGGCTCGCACTTGCAAGGTTGGGCGATACAACATATGAAAACTACTTTTCAAACTACAAAAACCAGGTAATAAGGCAAAGTACAAATATAGATTATCAGGATTGGCGCAGTATATACCAAAAAAGTTTTGAAGAGCTTGCATATATCGCTACCCAAAAAAGTGTGTTTCATATATATGAGTGGATGGATACAATAAGGCGAACGGCTTACATAATAGCATGTGGACAGGAACCAGACAACAATACAGAATTTATATCTACATCCCTTATTAATAAGCTCAGGTCGTTTATTAATAATGCAGATTTTAAGAAAATTGCAGAGAAACTTTATTACAACAATCCTGGTAAATCGGAGCCGATTTTTTTGCGCTCAAAACCTGAACTTATTATAGACATACGCAATTGGCTCATTGCCAATAAAGGCAGATATATTATTAACAGGGAATTCTTTTATAATGGTTACTGACCTTGTACATATTTTATAATTGGTTTGTTTAATAACCTTATTTTAAGAATAATTTCTGAATATTATATACCATAGCATGGTGTAGAAGAAAATGGAGGTTTATCAGTGGCACAAATAAGGCTGTAATAAAATGGAAAGTGAAAAACTTACTATTTATGCTAATACTTTGATGTTTTACAACCTTTTAACAAAAGGTTAAGGAGCTGTAAAGCTTACCCACTTATTAATCACTATATATACATTTTTTATGAAATATTACATTTTGTTTTTTTTTACTTTTTTTGCTTATACTTCTGTTTTTTCACAACCACAGGCAGACAGTGTTCCAATTTGGATAAGGCATCCTGAAATCCCTTCTTTTAGCCTTTTAACAACAGACAGTACATGGTTCGGCAGGCAGAACCTGCCAGATAAAACACCAATTGTAATTATTTATTTCAGCCCCGATTGCGGGCATTGCAAAGCAAAAGCCCAGTTACTATATGATAAAAAAGATAGCCTTAGTACTATTTTTTTTGTGTGGGCCAGTTACCATTCCGTGCCGGAATTAAAGGCCTTTGCAGAAACTTACGGCCTTGCTACATGCAGCAACGTAAAAGTGGGCAGGGATACACGGTTTTTTATCCCTGCCTATTACAAAGCCAGGGTAACACCATATATAGCTATTTACAACAGCCATGGGCTTTTTGCAAAAGAGTTCAGGGAGGGTGCGCGGCTACAGGATATTGTAGATGCCATTAAAACGGAAAATGATCTGTAAGATTAAACAATAACCAAACCTAAAATATTAAATGAACGGATACTATTATTGGCAATACTGCTGTTATTTGCCTTGTTTACGTACTTGCAACAGTAAGGTATTGGTGGGTAAGTGGGGTATCCGATTCGTATTTGCTTAAAAGGCTTTGGTTAGCATCTTCAGCATCCACTAATGCAGCCAGATTGCGCAGGCTAAGACCGATTTTGCTGCATATAAGCTGCGTTACAGTATTTTGGTTGCGAATACAGGTTAGTTTTATTTGGTGTTTTTCCTCACTACACGTGTCCTCATTTTAATTGAGGACACGTGTAGTGAGGACAATTACTCATCAGTGCATTTAATATATCTGCATACCTGTACGGTTTCATTTTTTATTATAAGCCTGTACGTATTTCACCATCCTTTATCTTAGTGGCATAATTAAAGTTTATGGCAGAAGACTTACATGTAGCAACAGGAAGTAAAGAAGAACAATACCAGGCACTATTACCGCAGGTAAAAGCATTGCTTGAAGGCGAGGAAGACCTGGTAGCCAATATGGCGAATGTAACCGCCGCTTTAAAAGAACAGTTTAACTGGTTTTGGGTGGGCTTTTATCTTGTTAAAAAAGATGAACTTGTACTGGGCCCTTTCCAAGGACCAGTGGCCTGTACCAGGATAAAAAAAGACCGTGGCGTTTGTGGTAAAGCATGGGCAGAAGCAAAAACTTTAATTGTGCCTGATGTTGAAAAATTTCCAGGCCATATTGCCTGCAGCAGCCTTAGTAAAAGCGAAATTGTGCTACCTATTTTTAAGAATGGCGAGGTGATTGGTGTGTTTGATGTTGACAGCGAGCACCTGGACTATTTTGATGAAATGGACCAGCAATATTTAGAGCAGGTACTTACGCTGGTGAATTTTTAGCCCCTAACCCTAAAGGGGGGATGAAGAAAAACACGTGCAGGAAGATAATCCGCAGCTTCAGGTTTGGGTTTGGGTTTCTTTAATTGTTTCAGTTACTCCTAGCCTTCCATCGCTTCTTTGCCGGGCCACCAAAGGCTGCCATCTTTACTTACAACGCCGCCTTTGCCAATTAAATCTTTCCACTGCTTTGCAGTAAATTTTTCTTTCTTCACAGGCCGCCAGCTTTCGCCTGATCCATCAATAATACCTTCACCAGTAATGGCAATATTTTTAACTGTGCGTCACTTGCGGTTTTAAGCTGGCATCGTTTGCATAATCAATCCTTTCTGCTTCTTACTGTCCTACGTAATTCAGCCATTTTGCCCCTCCTGAATCACATAAAAATGCCCGTTCTGCACAGATTGCTTTCTTTCAAAAAAAATATTATCGGGGTTACATTGTTCATAGCACCGTTAACAACTATGGCATAGATAATAGACCGCGATGTTTACTTAGCCAGCTAAAACAGAGAAAAAAGCAATGAGGTTATGACTACACCAGAATTATTTAATTAAACTATTAAGGTTATTAGAGTACAGAAATAATTTGCAATGGTTTCTTTTTTGGTTTTTAAGATTATCACAAAAGTAAAAAAGCTGGTAAACTAGCTGAAATTTTTAGCATGGTAAGCAATCCTCTTTATCAATTCTAAAAAAACATCAGGTATCCTGCTGCGATAATCCCATTAATTTTTAACATCCCCACTTATCCCCATTTCTTTCAAACCCACCAAATTGGTAACAAGTTTTGCAGGATGCTTGCTGTATTTGCTGTTGCAGCTTATTTTGCCGTTATGACATTTACCTTGAAACATTATTTAGTAGCAATTATTGCCATGGCAGCTTTCTCAAGCTGCGGCACTTTGCGTAAAATAACTTCAAAAGATGCTTCTGCACATAAACCAGTTGCTAAAAAAGTACCGCAGCACGAGATTACTTTTTTAGACAATATTGAAGTAAAACCTGGCCAGATTGTTACCTCAAAACACAAGACCAGCGGCATGAAAAACAGCCCTGTGGTGTATGCAGCAAGTGGTGGTTTACCAAGTAATATTGAAAAAATGGACTGGCTGCAGTTGAAGTATGCTATTGTAATGGATGCTGCCGTTGAAACCCTTATAAACCTTGACCTTTTTAAGAAAATAGAGGAATGGTGGGGAACAAAATATTGTCTTGGTGGCAGTACCAAAAACTGTATTGATTGCTCTGCCTTTAGCCTTACCATTATGCGTGATGTCTATGGCATTAACCTGCCGCGTACATCGCAGGAACAGTACAACCAGAGTGAACGCATTGCACTGGAAGATTTAAAAGAAGGCGACCTTGTGTTTTTTAATACTTCTGGCAGAGAAGTATCGCATGTGGGCATTTATGTAGCCAATAATAAATTTTTACAGGCATCTACCAGCAGTGGCGTAACCATTACAGACCTTAACGATAAATACTGGCAGCCACGCTATGTTGGTGCAGGTAGGGTGAGAAAGTATTAGTTGGTGTTAGCTACCTGTTACTTTTTGCCAGTTTCCTGTATTGATTAATGAGGAAGTAAGTTGAGGAATCCATCAACTGGAAACTTGCAAATGGAAACCAAAACCCAGAAACTGGAAACTCAAAAGCACTAACTTCAAATCTTAAACTATTTCATGCTTTCCATTCACCTGCATAACGTTTCTTTCTTTGCTTATCATGGGTTGTACGATCATGAAAAAATTAACGGCAATAATTTTGAAGTAGAAGTGACTATTAATTATCAACCACCAAAGCATATTGAAGAAATACACGAAACCATTAACTATGTTGAAGTGTACGAATTGCTGTATAAACGCATGCAGCAGGCCACACCTTTACTGGAAACATTATTAATGGATATTGCCAATAAAATAATGGCACAATTCTCGCTTGCTGAAGAAGTTTTTATCACCATAAAAAAACTGGCCCCACCCATTGCAGATTTTGATGGAAGCGTTGGTGTTAGTTACCGTTTAAAACGTTCAGAAATATAATTATGAAAAAAATTTTGTTTTTAGCATTGATATGCCTGGTAAATATTGTAAACGCACAGGATAATGCCACCATGTTTAAAGAAGCCGAAAACCTGGAACGTGGTTTTAAAGAGCCTGAAGCTTTAAATAAATACAAAGACATACTGGTAAGCGATGCAGTTAATGTAAAAGCACTTGTAAAAGCGGCTGAACTTAGTTGCAGTATTGGTGGCAGGGCCATTAAAAAAGAAGATAAGCGCTTATATTTTGAAAGCGGCCTTGCCTTTGCGCAGCGTGCTTTAAAGGCTGATGAAAAAAGTGCAGATGCTAACTATGCCATGGCAATGGTAAGCGGTAAATTAACAGAAGTGGAAACAGAGAACAAAAAAATTGTAGCCTTTGTAAAGGATACTAAAACTTATGTTGATAAGGCACTTGCAATAAATGCCAACCATGCCAAAGCAAACTTTACTGAAGGCAGGTGGCATTATGAAATGGTTACTTTATCTGGCATTAAAAAAGCCGCTGTTAAAGTATTGTATGGTGGCTTGCCTGAAGCTTCGCTTGAAAATGCTATTATGTACATGGAAAAATGCAAAAGCATTGACCCTTATTACATGATTAACTACTACTACTTAAACAAGGCATATAAAGAAGATGATAAGCCTGCAAAGCAAATAGAAGTATTAAACAGAATGGTGAAACTGCCCACACGTACTTTTGATGATGTGGCTATGAAGGAAGAAGCGCAGAAGCTGCTACAGTCAATGCAATAAACGATTAAAATTACTGGCTGGTAAGGCACCAGCCAGTAAAATTCAACATCAATAAATTATAAGGAATGGAATTACAGGAACAATTTTTAGAAGCCCTTACCAATAGCAAACTGTTTGCTGCAAAGCCAGACAATGAAATTCTTTTGCAATTATATTCTCTATACAAACAGGCTACAGAAGGTGATGCTGGAGAATACAGCGGCGGTGGTTTTGATTTTGTAGCTAAGTTTAAATATGGTGCATGGGAAAAGCTGAAAGGCATGACCAAAGACACTGCTATGCAGCAGTACATTGATCTTGTAAATAAATTAAAGGGATAGCTTAAATAATGCTGTATTCTCTTTAAGTCGCAGTTCCAACTTCTACAGCTTGGTTTGCACTCATATTTTCTTTTTCCTGTACTGATTTTCCATTGGTTTCTACTTCAACTGTTTTAGTAGTTACAGCATAATGCGAAGGATGAATTTCTGATCCATATTCTACCGCATAAGCTTTGGTAAACTCTGCGCCAAAGTATAAAATGATGGAAGAATAATACACCCATAAAAGTAATACTACAAGTGAGCCAGCCGTGCCGTAAGTACTGCCCACATTGCTTTTGCTTATATAGATTGAGATGGCAAATTTGCCCAGCATAAATAACAATGCAGTTGCCACTGCACCAGAAATTACATCCCGCCATTTTATATCTGCATCTGGCAACACTTTAAATATCACAGCAAAAATGGTTGAGGTAACGAGAAGCGTTATGACGATGTTGATGATGTAAAAAACAACTACGGTTACATCTGGCAGTGCATCTTTTAACCTGTTGCTGAATGCCTCTACCAATGTGCTTATACCAAGTGAAACCAGCAGTAAAAAC
Organism: Chitinophagales bacterium; assembly: GCA_031424995.1. GTDB lineage: Bacteria > Bacteroidota > Bacteroidia > Chitinophagales > Chitinophagaceae > Parasediminibacterium. The sequence continues at coordinate 58,510 of JANPIP010000029.1, forward strand.
CCTAAACTAACAATTACAGAAAAAGATAAAAACCTGTTTTGCAGCATCTTTAGCCAGCCTCTTTTAGGCTTTGGTTTCAACCCCCAAATGCCGTTGATGGAATCCTGTATTTCACCAAAAACTGTTGTGGCACCAAGTAATAAAGTAGCGCCCCCAATAATAGCAGCAATGGTTCCTTTACCACTAATTGCTGCATTTTTAATTATCTGCTGCAACTGCAAAGCAGTATCCTTTCCCACAAATCCCTCAAGCTGCCCGTAAATCTGGCCTTCCACTGCTTCGCGGCCTAAAAAAATACTGCATAATGAGATAATAACAACCAGTAAAGGCCCCATAGAAAATACCGTATAATAAGCCAACGAGCCGCTAAGCTTGGTTACCTTATCATCAGAAAAACCACTAAAGGAATTTTTTAGCACCTTCCACATTCCTTTGAACGATATTTTTTTATGTGCATTTACGGTTGTTGTATCTGGCATACCTTCTTTCGTTTAAGTTTTCTGTAAAAAAACCGTACCCCTAAACTTATCTGATAGCCTTACTTAGAAACCATCATCAAAATTTTCAGGCACAGATTTTTTATAGTTTTTTTTATGGCACTTGCAGCATATAAAAAGAAACGCGCGTTTGATAAAACCCCTGAACCCACAGGCGGCAAACCTGATGGCAAGCAATTACATTTTGTGATTCAGAAACATGATGCCTCGCACCTGCATTACGATTTTAGGCTTGAGATGGAAGGTGTTTTAAAAAGTTGGGCGGTGCCAAAAGGTCCGTCAACAGATACTTCTGTAAAAAGGCTGGCAATGATGGTAGAAGATCATCCTTACGATTACAAAAATTTTGAAGGCATTATTCCCAAAGGGCAGTATGGCGGCGGAACTGTAATTGTGTGGGATGAAGGCACCTACGAAGCCGCAGAGTTTGACACAAAAGATAAAAAGGCGCAGGAAAAACATTTGCTGCATCAACTGCATAGCGGCAAAGTAAAAATCATTCTGCAGGGCAAGAAATTAAAGGGTGCATATGCACTGGTGAAGTCTACCAATCGTGGCGAAAATGCCTGGCTGCTGATGAAACTGAATGATGAATATGTATCAAAAGAAGATATTACTCTTAAAGACAAATCTGTTCAATCAAACAAAACAATAGCGCAGGTTGAAAAAACTTCTACCAATATTTACGGCCAAACAAAGAAGGAAAATGTTGTGGTGGAAAAGCCTGTAAAAGAGAAAAAAGCACCAGCAAAAAAGAAAACCACTGCTAAAAAAACATCAGCAAAAAAAGTAATTACTGAAACGATTCAGCCAGAAGAAGTTGCCGCAGAAGAAACGCCTGCCGCAGTAAAAAAAGTCACTGTTAATAAAGGTAAAAAAGAAAAATTTCCTGCGGATATTGAACCCATGCTTACCACATTGGTAGATAGACCTTTTGATGCAGATGGGTGGCTGTACGAAATAAAATGGGATGGCTACAGATCACTGGCATATCTTAATAAACGCGAAGTAGAACTGCGCTCACGAAACAATAAATCCTTCAACAAAAAATTTTATTCCATTTACAATACCTTAAAAGAATGGACGATAGACGCGGTGCTTGATGGAGAAGTGATAGTAGCAAATGATGAAGGCATTTCAGACTTTGGCAAACTGCAAAACTGGCGTAGCGAAGCTGATGGCGATTTGAAATTTTATGTATTTGATGTGCTTTGGTTGGATGGCTATTCTTTAATGAATTTGACCTTAACTGAACGTAGGGAAATTCTTAAAAACCTGCTTCCTGAAAGTAATAATATTCATCTTAGCCAGGCTTTTGAAGCCTCTGGTACTGAGTTTTATGCAGTGGCAGAAAAAATGGGCTTAGAGGGTATCATTGCAAAAAAAGCAAGCTCAACTTATAGAGCTGGCATTCGCTCAAAAGAATGGCTTAAAATAAAAACACAATCAAGGCAGGAAGTGGTGATTGGTGGCTTTACAAATAATGATGGCAGCAGCAAACTTTTCAGCTCTTTACTGGTAGGTGTGTTTGAAAAGGGCAAACTGCAATACACGGGTAAAATAGGCACAGGCTTTAACGAAAAAACGCAGCGGGAAATGATGGAGCAATTCAAGCCATTGATTGCAAAACAATCGCCTTTTACTACAGAACCTGACATTAATAAACCTTCCCGTTTTCGTTCAAATCCGCCGCAGGCAAAGGCTACATGGCTACAGCCAAAATTGGTTTGTGAGGTTTCTTTCAGGGAAATGACGAGTGATGGTGTTATGCGCCATCCTTCATTTGAAGGTATGCGTGTTGATAAAAGTGCAGAGAAAGTGTTGCTGGAAAAAGAAGAAGATGCCGAAAATATTTTGGAAGAAGAGAATGCTATCACAAAAAATAGAATCATAAAATCGCCTGCCAAAAAAGAGCGTAAAACCCTCCTGAACCCAACTGATGAAACGCAGGAAAGGAGCATTAACGGGCATAAATTAAAGTTTACCAATCTTAGCAAAATATTCTGGCCAGATGAAAAAATTACCAAGCGTGAACTGCTGAATTATTATTACCAGGTAGCACCTTATATGCTGCCTTATATGAAGGACAGGCCACAGTCTTTAAACCGTCACCCCCATGGTATAAAAGGCCAAAGTTTTTACCAAAAAGATGTTACAGGCAAAGTGCCTGAATGGATAGAAACCTTTCCTTATAAAAGCGATGGGGACGACGAGCAAAAGAATTTTTTGGTATGCAGTGATGAAGCCAGTTTGTTGTACATCGCATCTTTGGGTTGTATAGAAATGAACCCCTGGAGCAGCCGTGTACAAACGCCTGATAATCCTGATTTCTGTATCATAGATCTTGACCCTGATAAAAATTCTTTTAACCAGGTAATTGAGGCAGCCAATATTACAAAGAAGGTGCTTGATGCAGCGGATGTTGCATGTTACTGCAAAACTTCAGGTTCTACAGGCCTGCATATCTATATTCCGCTGGGTGCAAAATATACCTACGAAGCATCAAAAGAATTTGCAAGGCTTATTGTTAAACTGGTGCATAAAGAAATTCCTGGCTACACAAGCCTTGAACGTATGGTAGCCAACCGTAAAGGCAAAATGTACCTTGATTTTTTGCAGAACAGGCCGCAGGCTACTATTGCAACCGTCTATTCAGCAAGGCCAAAACCAGGTGCCACTGTAAGTACTCCATTACATTGGGAGGAAGTAAAAAAAGGCCTGGCCATGAAAGACTTTACGATTAAAAATGTAGTGGAGAGGATAAAGGCAGAAGGCGACATATTTAAACCCGTTATAGGTAAAGGAATAGCTATGGCAAAAGCAATGAAGAAAATGCAGGCAATGCTTTAATTAAAGTATTAATAAATAGTGTGTGGTTTTTTCTACAAAAATATTTTGCTGCTTTAAAGCCAATGAGAATGCGGGTTTTAAAATGTGCAATTCATTAGTAACCTCATTTTTTAACAGGGTACAATTTTTACACATCAACCATAAAACAAACTTATATGAACGAAAATTCTTTAGTAGGCCCAAAGCCAGTTATAAATGTTCCAGTAACTGAACGTACGCTTTCAGGTGTTGCTGGTTACCTTCTTTTAATGAATGCACTAAATGGTAAATACTACCGTTTTCACAGCGCCCTTGCAGGTGGATTTTTATTGTACAGGGCATTTACAGGCCATTGCCCAGCATATAAAGCTTTAGGCAAAAAACAATTGCCCGATCCTGTGCATAATGTAAACATCCGCACATCAGTACTGGTTAATAAACCACGCAGCGAAGTATATAATTTTTGGCGAAATATCGAGAACCTTCCGTTATTTATGAGTCATCTTGAAAGCGTAATTGATGAAGGTAACGGCGTATCTGCCTGGAAGGCAAAAATCCCCGCAAATCTTGGTACTATTGACTGGAAGGCAAGAATTGTAAAAGATGAAGATGCTTACCTTTTAGCATGGAATTCATTACCTGGTGCCGCTGTAGAAAATGCTGGCAAAGTAACTTTTATTGAACGTGGCCTTAACCTTACAGAACTTGAAGTAGTGATTACTTACCGTGCACCTTTGGGCGTAGTAGGCGAAGGAATTGCTACATTTTTAAACCCATTGTTTGAAGTAATTGTAAAGCAGGATATACAGGATTTTAAAAAGTTTATAGAAAGTGTAGTTTAAAATTTTGCTTTGCAGAATAAAGATTTACTCCAGTTTTTTGATAATTGGCTAATAGTGATACCTGCAAATACTCTTGAAACTATACATACAAATGGCCAGCTTTAAGCTGGCCATTTGTATGTAGTTAAAAAAATAAATTATTGTATCAGGTCGGCAATTTTAGCCAATGGCACTAAGTTAAACAACGCCAGTATTTCCTGTTCAGTAGTATTGTTTAATTTTAAAGAAACCATAGCATTGGTTAATGGTATTTCAAGTGAATATCCTTGCTGGTTGTTATAGCTTTCTTCTTTGGTAAGCCTTGCTTTATAACCCTGTACTTTAATCACTTTTGTTTTGCCATCACCACCCATTGCGCTTAAATAAGGTGAACTTAAATACGCATTTAAAGTAGCCAGTAAAGGTGAGTTATTAATTACTTCAAGGTCAGCTTTTTTAGCCCCTGATACACTGTTGTAAGTACGGTGTATGGTAGCACCAACAAAACTTACATTGCCGCCAATATGGTCTTCCTGTGCTAAAGATTTTAAACTGTCAAGGTTTGCAGGAAACAGTTTAAGCACCTCCTGCCCTATTAAAATATCAAGATCCTGTATCATTTGCTGTAAAGCGAAATGGGTTTCTTCAAGGTTCTTTGCCTGGTAAGCCGTTTTAGCTGAAGCCGTGCTTTTTTTAAAGTCTTGCGCAAAAGCCACAGTACTTAATAATAGTGCAAATAGGATTGTAAAAGTTATTCTTTTCATGATTGATAAGTTATTAGTTGTTTGAATTATTGGCCGCCTAAAGCTTTTTTAATAGTGTCAATATCAAAGTTGTTGGCAGCAGACATTACGTCTTGTTCAGTAGCAAAATTTATTGCCTGAAAAGTAATCATACCAGCCTGGCCTAGTTGTACAAGCAGTGTGTAGCCATCATGTTGATTAAACTGTATCACAGCCCTGTTACCTTTTACACGCACCTGTTTAAAGTTTTGTGTTTGCCCATTTGATTGCGCCACACTAGGGCTGAAAAGAATATCCATCATGCCTGCATATGTTGCATTGTTACCAATTAAAACAGAAAATTGTTTATCATCTTTTACATAAATTCTTTGCATGGTAAGATTGCTCCAGCCCCAATGGCTGCTGGTAACAAGGTCTTGCAAAGTATCTTTTGGCAGGCCACTAACATCTTTTGGTAAAGAGGCTATAATTTGTTTGCCCAATTGCAACTCAACACCCAATAAAGCCTGCTGAACAGAGAATCTGGCATCAGCATATTTAGCAGCAGCAAAGGCAGCTTCTGCATCTGTTATTTGCTGGTCAACATCTGGAGGGGTTGTATTTTTTAAACCTTCGCCACCTTTGTTGGTGGGCTTACCTGCACGATTTGTACTATTACTTGTATTTACGCCGCCTTGTGCAGGCGTACTGCCTGTTGAATTTTCGTTGGTGTTTGCAGGAGTTGTACCATTTACTTTTTCTTCTACCTTTTGTTCAGCTTTCCTTTCTAAAGCGGCTTGCGCTTTATCCTTCATTTTTTTAAGAAAGCCCTGTGAATGCGCTTTTTGATGCAGTGAGGCCACTACTATCAAAAGCATAAGCGTTTGTTTCATTTTGTATTTTTTAATAATTGCTAATCTTGGGAATTTCGCAGGAATAAGGTGGATAAAGATTTTGTGGGGGAATGCAAAATAAATACAAATATTTCAATGATATATTTGATTTTAAAAATTTAATGTTAAAATATTGCAAACAACTGCAATTAATGTTTAAACATTGCAGGTTTGTGCAAATAAAATTGGGTAAGAACAAAACAATATTTGTTTTATTCTTACCCATTTAAATGGAAAAAGTACAGTTACTGAACTGAAATCTTATCGCTGTAAATTACTTTTTTGTCTTTGCTAAGCACTTTAACAAGATAAAAACCACTTGTTGCGATGGGCAAACTTATTTTTTCTACCTGTCCTTTACCAGAAATATATGTGTTTTTTTGACTGATAAGCCTGCCGCTTGCATCACTTATTTGTACTGAATAATCGCCGCTTACGGCATTATCAAACTTAACTTTAAATGTTTTTGAAATTACAGGATTTGGGTAAATACTTATTTGGCCGTTTCCTAAAACTTCTGTTGCGGCTACAGCAAAAGAAGCACCATTTGTTTGATATAAAAGGTTTGAACTCGCAAGGTCAGAAGCATTGTAAACGCCATCATTTCCTTTTACAGCACCCATTACCTGTAATGTATTGATGTTTACCTTAAAATAGCTTTCTGTATAAGTGGCACTGCTTACAACTAAATCACCATCTTCATTTACAGCAGCACCATTGCTGGTAAAATCAGCAGGCAAGCCTTTTATCTGGCCTACCAAATCAGCTACCAATGTTTGAGGATTTATTTTGTAAATAAAACTGCGCATAGTTACCAGGTATAGGTTTCCAAAAGCATCACCTACCATATCGCCACCCCAGCTTGTACATTGCTGGTGTACAGATGTATTGCCATTTGCTTTTCCATCAATTAATTTACCAAGGTCTGTAATTACTGGTTTTTTACCTGTGGTAAAACGTACCAAATGGTCGCCATCATTGCTTAGTGCATAACCAGTGCCATCAAGGCCAAAAGTCATACGTGTAATAATCGCAGCTTCACTGGTGTATTTATTTCCTGTATTAAAATTAGCATCATCATTAAACACAACGGTGGTTGATTGTTTGTTAAGATCAAAATACCTTAACTCGTTACCACGCATAGTGGTATAATAAAGCCTGTTGTTTACAGCATCAAATGCAGAAGCAGCAACGCCACCAACTGTTGGCTCAGTTTGCTGCAATGAAGGATTGGTGTTCTTTTCAAATACAGGCTGTAAGCTTACCGCCATTTTAGCTGAAGGTGAATAAATGGTGTTTTTGATAATGCCGTCAGAAGCGTTTATTTCTCTAACTGCATTCCAATTTGTGTTGCCCTTGGTATCGCCTGTAATAGCAAATAACTTGTTACTTTGACCTTGCGCTGCGGCTGTAATACCTGTAAAAGCTGTAAGAAGTAAAATTGATTTTTTCATATGCTTATTTTAAGATTTACTATTTATGAGATGTTGTTATAATAATGCTTAAAGCTATAATGAAAAGTATTGATAACAAATTAATTTTTAAAGAAGTGGATTATTTAATTTATGATTGGTGAATGTAACAGCATCATTCAACAGAAATAATGGCATTACTGGCATTTTTTTTAAAATATGGCAGAATAAAATAAATAACAGCACTTAAAAAAGCTGCAAAAAAGCACCATACAGAAACTACATATTGCGCATAAAATATTCTACTTACAATAAAGGATACAATAAGAGTTACACCAAACACCCACATTTTTTTTACAGTAGAAATAAAACAGGGAATAAAAGTTACTACACCATAAAGAATATTGGTAATAGAAATAAAAATAGGCGGAAAGCTGATGTCATATTCTACATGATGACCACTTATAGAAACCCGTAATGGATAAGCCCATATACAATAGATTTCGCTGAGCGACAACGTTAATCCAATACTTAAAATACTGCACAAAATCTTCCTGCGAAGCAGGTTCTTTTCTAACAGCAGCATGGAAAAAGAAATCCATGAAGGCCATAATATGTGGGCAAAAAACAAAAAGGTATAAACAGGTATTTTACTCCATGTACTATATTCTTCATGCGTTAAACTTAGCCATACAAAACCCTCAGCAATTTGCTGTACCGCAAACAACAGTGGAATACCTGCAAACGCAAGTTGATTAGGCTTCTCTGCCTTTCTTGCTATAAATGTACCTGCAACCAATAAAGCTGCCCCTGCCCCAAAACTTGCCGTTGCCGAAAAACACATACTACTTAATTAAAGAAAAATGACAACAAAAAAGCCATTGCTTACGCAATGGCTTTCAATATTATTAAATAAACTATCCCAATTTTTCAACCTGCATATAATTCAATTCTACAGGTGTACTGCGGCCGAATATTTTTACAGTTACTTTCAATTTTTTCTTCTCATCATTCACTTCTTCAATTACACCATTAAAGTCATTGAAAGGCCCTTCAATAATTTTAATAGTTTCACCAATAATAAATGGCTCACTCATACTTCCGCCCTGATCGTTCATCTCATCAACCTTACCAAGCATTTTATTTACTTCACTTTTACGTAAAGAAATAATATTGCCCTTGCTTCCCTTACCATCAGTTAAAAAGTGCATTACGTTGCTGATGTTGCTGATATGCTGTACAATATCATCATTTAATTTCCCATCAAACACTTCCAAAAAAATATAACCAGGATAAAGGTTCTTTTCACGCATTACTTTTTTACCGTTCTGAACTTTGTATACTTTTTCAGTTGGCAAAAAAACTTGCTTAATTATATTCGTCCATCCGCTACGACTGATGTCTTTATCTAAATATTCTTTAACGCTGCGCTCTTTACCACTTACTACACGTAAAGAGTAATACTTGGTATTATCTTCAACTACTATCGGTGTTTCAACTGGCTGAACTACTGGTGCTTCTTCCATAATCTTCCTTACTTAAATAATGAGTAAACCAGCTTTAATAATTGTTGGCTGCTGAAATCCATTGCAAAAACCATAACAGTAATAATAGCAGTAGCTACCAATACAATCAGGGTGCTTTGCTGTAACTGCATCCACGATGGCCAGGTTACTTTTTCTACCAGTTCATGGTAGCTGTCTCTGAAGTATGTTGAAACTTTGTTCATGCTCTTTTATTTAAAACTTTAAACGCAAAGAATTTGAAAATGTAATATCCATTTTCAAATTCTTTTCCTGCCACCAGGTTTCTTTGCACGGGCACTAGGATTCGAACCCAGATCAAAGGTTTTGGAGACCCGTATGCTACCATTGCACCATGCCCGTAGAAAACTAAAAGCTATCCCGAGGTTAATCAGGACAGCTTTTAGAATATGTTGCAAATATATAAGTATTTGCGGGAAGCTAAAAGCTATTGCTTAGCTTATTTTATGATTTCAGTAACCTGACCAGCACCTACAGTACGGCCACCTTCACGAATAGCGAACTTCAAACCTTTCTCCATCGCAATTGGTTGGATCAATTTAACAGTAATGCTAACGTTATCACCAGGCATAACCATTTCAGTTCCTTCTGGTAAAACAACTTCACCAGTTACGTCAGTAGTACGGAAATAGAACTGAGGACGGTATTTGTTAAAGAATGGAGTGTGACGTCCACCTTCGTCTTTTGATAATACGTAAACTTCACCTTTAAACTCAGTGTGTGGAGTGATTGATTTTGGTTTGCAAATTACCATACCACGACGGATTTGAGATTTCTCAATACCACGTAATAATAAACCTGCGTTATCACCAGCACGACCTTCGTCTAATAATTTCTTAAACATTTCCACACCAGTACAAGTAGAAGTTAAAGCAGTTTCCATTAAACCTACAATTTCAACACCTTCACCAACTTTAACAATACCACGCTCAATACGACCAGTAGCAACAGTACCACGACCAGTGATTGAGAATACATCCTCAACACTCATTAGGAACGGCATATCAACCGGACGTGGAGGTAAAGGAATATAGCTATCAACAGCAGCCATAAGTTCTTCAACTTTAGCAACCCATTGTGGATCGTCAGAAAGAGCACCAGTTGCAGAACCTTGAATGATTGGGGTGTTGTCACCGTCAAAACCATTCTTAGTTAACAACTCACGAATTTCCATTTCAACCAGTTCCAATAATTCAGGATCGTCAACAAGATCAACTTTATTCATGAAAACAACCATGCTTGGTACACCAACCTGGCGTGCAAGAAGGATGTGCTCACGTGTTTGAGGCATAGGGCCATCAGTAGCAGCAACCACAAGTATTGCACCATCCATTTGGGCAGCACCAGTAATCATATTTTTTACATAGTCAGCGTGACCTGGACAGTCAACGTGCGCATAGTGACGGTTAGTTGTTTGATATTCAACGTGTGCAGTATTGATAGTGATACCACGCTCTCTTTCCTCAGGTGCTCCATCAATTTCATCATACTTTTTAGCCACATTACCCATACCCGCTCTAGATAGGATTACTGTAATGGCCGCAGTCAAAGTAGTTTTTCCATGATCCACGTGGCCAATAGTACCGATGTTAACGTGAGGTTTATCCCTCTGGAAGCTTTCTTTTGCCATTTTATTTTGTTTTTTATTTTGTGTTTAATTTAAAAAGTTCACATAACGTGAACTATATCTTTTCTGTGTTGTCAGCTAAGAATTTCTATTGAACTTCTGTTGCGTCGCACACTGCATCTTAAGTTATTTCTTCAACCCCAGTTCTGTTAATCAGTCACCACAGTTCTTTTAAAAAAACCTAAAGACCGTTAGTGAGTTCCGATAGCTATCGGAACGAATTCACAGCCTTGAGCCGTTAGTGAGAATCGAACTCACGACCTCTTCCCTACCAAGGAAGTGCTCTACCCCTGAGCTACAACGGCTTTTGGTAAAGTCATTGAGTCAGAGGCCAATAAGTCATTGTTACTTAAAATGACAACAATGACTTATTGACTACTTGACTTCCATTACTGAGCGGAAGACCAGGCTCGAACTGGCCACCTGAAGCTTGGAAGGCTACCGCTCTACCAAATGAGCTACTTCCGCTTGTTAATTTGAAAATTTGAAGATGAGATAATTGGATAATTACCTGCAACAAATTTTCAACTCAAAGAACATCTAATCCATTTTCAAATTCTAAAATTCTTATATCTTCAAATTTAAAATCCGTGGGCAGAGTAGGGTTCGAACCTACGTACTCGTGAGAGAACAGATTTACAGTCTGTCGCCTTTAACCACTCGGCCATCTACCCATTTGTAAAGAACAAATTTTAAAGCATCCATACGGTTAACTTTAAAACCAAGAGCCGAAAACTGGAGTCGAACCAGCGACCTACTGATTACAAATCAGTTGCTCTACCAACTGAGCTATTTCGGCTTGTATTATTTTAAGAACTGCCCTTTTTTTCGGGATGGCAAAGGTAGGAGAAAAGTTTACTTTTCAAAATTTTGAAAAGATTTTTTTTGTTTTGTTTTGAAGATATTTTTTGTAAAGGCTGAAAGCCTTTACAGCAAAGACTTTCATTGAATCAGTAAAAGTAAAATATTTTTAAACCCACTTTCTTTTAGATGATAAAAGAGCCTGAAGTTGCAGTGTGCGACGCCACCGCTGCTGAATAATGGGCTGAAGCTGGTACCAAAAAGAAAAATGATATTGATTGAGGGAGAATTTATGTGCGAAGCCAAATAAAAAAGGCCCCTGTATGGAGCCTTCAACTTTTTTACTATGCTGCAAGTTTTTCTTTTTTTCTTTTTATTTGATTGGCGATTGATTCAAGCGCACAATCGAAAGATTCTTCGAATGATTTTGAGGATGATTTTACAAAAAATTCGTGTCGTGGAATGCTTACTTTAATTTCTGCTACTTTGTCTTTAATGTTGTGAACTACGTTATCTAATTTCAAAAACACATCAACCTTTACAATACGGTCGTGAAAGGTGTTGAGCTTTTCTAACTTACGGGAAACATAATCTACCAATTTGTCGTCTGCGGTAAAGCGCACTGTTTGAATGTTTACGTTCATAACAACTCACGTTTTAAAATGAAAAAATAATTGTGAAAGAACTTCAGGTAAGAATTATGGCATAGGCATTATTTTGGATTTTTAGATCGGATATAAATGTAAATTCTATTTCTGTAAAAAAAGAATTTTTTTGTACAATTTTTTGCAAAATTTAAGCTTTTGGATGAGCGTTTTTGTACACATCTTTTAATTTCTCAATAGTATTGTGTGTATACACCTGTGTAGCGGCAAGGCTGCTGTGGCCAAGCAGCTCTTTTACAGCATTTAAATCGGCACCGTGGTTCATTAAATGGGTAGCAAAACTGTGGCGTAGTATATGGGGGCTTTTTTTGTTGATGGTGGTCACGACACCCAGCTTATCTTTTACAAACTGGTACACAATCCTTTGCTGTAAAGGCTTTCCTTTAATGTTAGTGAACAGGTTTGCAACACCTTCCTGTTTTGCGGGCCTTTCTGCAATATAACTTTGCAGTTGCTCCAATAGCTCTTTTGAAATGGGAATAAGACGTTCTTTATTGCCTTTGCCAAGCACTTTTACCTGTGAATGAAAATGATCAAGGTGACTTTCTTTCAGATTAATCAACTCGCTTAAACGCATGCCCGTACTATAAAAAAGCGCTATTACAAGATGCTGGGTTTTTCCCTGCCAATCATCTGTAAATTCAACATGAGTAAGCAGGGTATTTACATGCTTCTCTTCTACAAATTGCGGCAGCCTCTTGCTGGTTTTAAGGGCTGTAATTGTAGTCATGGGGCTTGCTTCAAGCAAACCCATCTTAAGCTGAAACTTGAAGAAAGATTTTAGCGAAGAAGCTTTACGGTTAATACTTTTTGCCTCTAATTTTTCTGTGCCTTTCAGCTCTGCAAGCCAGCTACGCACCATCATTGGTTTAATGGTCTTTAAAGGCGGTGTATCAAATTGACTTATAAGATAGGTGAAGAACTGCTCAAGATCATTTTGATAAGAGATAACCGTATGCTGAGAATATCTTTTCTCAAACTTTAAAAAGTTTAAAAAAGCCTGTAACTGCGGGTAATGATCGTGAGATATGTGCATAAAAAAAGTAGCCTAAAGTTATACACCTTAAACTACTTAAATATAATTGGTAACAAAAAGCTTACTAGCTTTCTATTTTTCCACTAGCTAATTGTTGCTTGTAGATTGCTTTAAGCACTTGGCCACGACGAACAACACTTGGTTTAGTGAATGTTTGACGTTCCCTTAACTGTAACAAGGTTTTGCTCTTTTCAAACTTCTTCTTGTACTTTTTAAGTGCCTTGTCAATGTTTTCGCAATCTTTTGAATCGATAATAAGCATGATGTAATATACCTCCTTTGGTGAAAAATTGGATCGCAAAAATAAAGGAAAGATTTAAACTACCAAATGAAATTATTTTCTGTTTCCGGTTTGTATGTTTACGGTGGACCGTGTGGTAGATTTAGTTGGGTTGTTATGAGTTAAACTTACTCAAATTGAAAACTACTTAAACTATAAACTGGAAACCCGAAACTTCTTTTATTTACCTTGCGCCCATGTTTACAGGAATTGTAGAAACCATAGGTATTGTACAAAGTATTACCATTAATGGCACCAACCATAGCTTTTGGATAAGTTCCCCCCTATCCCATCAGTTTAAAATAGACCAGAGCGTAAGCCATAATGGGGTTTGCCTTACGGTGGAAGAAGTAAAAGAGAACAGCCACAGAGTTACAGCTATTGAAGAAACCATTCGCAAAACCAACCTTGCAGACTGGACCATTGGCACTGAAGTGAATATTGAACAATGCATGCAAATGCATGGCCGCCTTGATGGCCATATTGTACAGGGACATGTGGATACCACTGCTACTTGCACAGAGGTTAAAGCGCTTGATGGAAGCTGGGAATACAGCTTTGCATTTGATAAAAGCTTTGCCCACCTGGTGATAGAAAAAGGCTCCATATCAGTAAATGGCACCAGCCTTACCTGCTTTAATGTTGGTGATAATTGCTGTACAGTAGCCATCATCCCTTACACTTATGAGCATACCAATATAAAACAGTTAAAGCAAGGCAATAAAGTAAATATTGAGTTTGATATTATAGGCAAGTATGTGAGCCGGATGGCTCAAACGGGTTTCTCAAACAAATAATCAACCTTAAAAGCTTGAAATTAAAAGGCCACTAACAATTGAATTGTTAGTGGCCTTTTAAAGAATTAATTAAAAAGTTGCGTTAATTATTCCGATACCATTTCTCTTATAACGGCTGTGATCTGTTCTGCATTAGGCTTGCTAAAATAATCACCATCGCTGCCATAACCTGGCCTGTGTTCTTTACCTGTAATGGTTCTTGCAGCTACATCCAGCCATTGGTAACCGCCTTGTTCTTCCATTACTTTATTGTACATATAACCCGCTGCACCGCCTGGTACATCTTCATCAATAAACACAATACGGTTAGTCTTTTTTAATGACTGAACAATCATATGGTGAATATCAAAAGGCAATAATGTTTGCACATCTATCACTTCGCAGGTAATACCTTCTTTGGCCAAACGTTCTGCGGCATCGTGTATTACACGCAGTGTTGAACCATAAGAAACAACGGTAATATCATCGCCTTCACGTATAATTTCAGGCACACCCAATGGCACTGTAATATCCAGTAGGTTGGAAGGCATTTTTTCTTTAAGCCTGTAACCATTTAAACATTCTATTACAATAGCTGGGTCGTTACTGCGTAATAACGTATTGTAAATACCAACGGCCTGCACCATATTACGTGGCACACATACATACATTCCACGCAGTGCATTTATAATCATACCCATTGGACTGCCACTATGCCAGATACCCTCTAAACGGTGGCCGCGTGTGCGTATAATTACAGGGCAACTTTGCTGCCCAACTGTACGGAAATGCAGGGTAGCTACATCATCTGTAAGCGGTTGTAAGCCATACACCAGGTAATCAAGGTATTGTATTTCTGCAATTGGTCTTAATCCGCGAAGCGCCATACCTATCGCCTGCCCCATAATGGTGAGTTCACGTATACCTGTATCAAAAATTCTGTTCTCACCATGCTTTGCCTGCAAGCCTGCAAAGCCCTGGTTTACATCGCCAATCATACCTACATCTTCGCCAAAGGCAAATACATATGGATTATGCGTGAACAGTGTATCAAAGTATTTATTAAGTATCTCGTATCCATTCGCCAAAGGCGCATCAAAAGGTATTAATGGCTTGTGTTCCTCTACCCGCAGGGCACTTTTCACACCTTCATTGTAAAGAAAAGTATTGTATAGTTTGTTGTTTTGCTCAAGCAAGTATTGGTAATAATTCTTAACCTCATCAATAGTTGGACTATAAGGTGCAGCATCTATGGCATGTGACAGTGTTTTTAATACATCCTTGCGTAAATGCTCAGGATTTGTTTGCAGGTCGTGTACCATTTTTTGCAGGTAATTATATGTTTCCATATCGCTTACCACAAGGTTCTTCAGCAATTCGGCTACCGTGTTTACCTGTTGCTTTATTGGCTCAAGATAATTGTGCCATGCCTTTACTTTGCTTTCACGAACAAACACTTTTGCTTCGTGCGCAACAGCATTTAATTCTTCTTCGCTGGCAAGGCCATTTTCTATCACCCATTCATGCATTTTTTTAACACAATCCCAATCCCTCTCCCACTGCAAACGCTCTGGGCTTTTGTAGCGCTCATGGCTGCCGCTGGTACTGTGGCCCTGTGGCTGAGTTACATCTTCTACATGAAACACAACAGGAACGTGGGTTTCGCGGGTTTTCTGTATACCTTCTTCAAACACTTCGCAAAGGCCAGCATAATCCCAGGCTTTTACTTTATAAATATGAATACCATTGGTGCCATCTATTTTTTGAAAGCCTTTTAAAGCAGTTGAGATAGAACCTTTTGTTGTTTGATGTGATTTTGGAACAGAGATGCCATACCCATCATCCCATACAAAAATTGCCAGTGGTACCTGCAGTACACCTGCTGCATTTACAGCTTCCCAAAAATGACCTTCACTGGTACTGGCATCGCCAATGGTGCAAAAACAAACCTCGTTGCCATGATGACTAAGGTTCTCGTAACGTTGCAGATGCGGTGAATTACGGAAACATTTTGAAGCAAATGCCAAACCCAAAGCCCGCGGCATTTGTGATGCCGTTGGCGCCATATCGCTGGTTACATTCTTGCGGTTTGCGAGATCAAGCCAGTTACCATTTTCGTCTACATTTTTAGTGGCAAAGTGTGAAACCATTTGCCTGCCACCACTAAAAGGATCGTTTTTTATATCAGGATCTGAATATAACTGTGAGAAAAACTGCTCTACACTTGCCAGTCCGCTGGCGAACATAAAAGTCTGGTCGCGGTAGTAACCTGCCCTGAAATCGCCCGCCATAAAAAACTTGGCCATTGCAATCTGCGCAAGTTCTTTTCCATCGCCAAAAATACCAAACTTGGCCTTGCCTGTAAGTACCTCACGGCGACCCAAAAGGCTCGCTTCCCTGCTAATGAGTGCCATACGGTAATCGTTCAGCACTTCATTTCTAAAGCCATCGTAAGACAGCATATCGTCTTTGTAATTCAGGTTTGCTGTTTGTTCCATTCTTCAAAAATAATTTAAATCGTTGCGAAAATACAGTCGATTTCAGGAAGTGCGGAAAGATAAACAAAATGCGGAAATAAGGTGGTATTAGAAATTGATAAGAACCTTGTACCTAAAAGTCTATCACCTAATTAATTGTATGTGCCAAGTACTATAAGAAGTAGGAATACTATGGTCGCAATACAACCGTATAAAATTATAAAATACTGCTAATGCAGCAATGTACCTGTAGAAAATTACAAGAGCAGTGCTATAGTAGCAGTGTACCCGTAAAAGTTACAAGAGCAGTGTTATAGGCCACACATGTTTGATGAGTATGATACAGCAGCATCAGAGGCAACAAATCCTGCTTTGGCTGGTTACAATTACATACTCACAGTTGCACGCAGCTTAACCTGGTCAGATGCACCGCCTGCCTGAATTTCATACACACCTTTTTCTATGTTCCAGTCATTTTTCTTTTCATCAAAATATTGAAAAGCATCTTTATTAAGAGTGATGGAAACTGTTTTTGATTCATTGGGCTGCAGGAAAACTTTCTGAAAACCTTTCAGTTCTTTCTCTGCCCTTGTAATCGCTGAATTGTTTTTATGAACGTACAGTTGTGCTACTTCACCACCATATATTTTGCCTGTATTAGTTAGCGTGAAAGTAGCGGTAACACTGCCATTGGCAGCTTTGGCCAGTTTTAAATTGCTGTAATCAAAACTGGTGTATGACAAGCCATGACCAAATGCAAACTGCGGTGCTACCTTGTAAGTATCGTGATAGCGGTACCCTACAAAAATATCTTCACGATAAACGGCTATATTGTTCTTGCCGGGAAAATCGCCCAGCTTATGGGCAGGCACATCTTCCAGTATTTTCGTAAAGGTTACAGGCAGTTTACCTGAGGGGTTTATCTTACCAAAAATTACTTCTGCCAACGCATTACCACCTTCCATACCGCCATACCAGGCTTCTATAATTCCTTTGGTATCGCCAATCCATTGGGTCATGTCAATTGAGCCTCCACCTAATAAAACAACTATGGTATTTGGGTTTGCTTTTACTACTGCTTTAATCAGTTCATCCTGACCAAAAGGCATGTGCATATCTGGCTTGTCAACACTCTCTGCATCGTAGGCATTGTCATCCCATTTGTTGTAATCGTATCCATGTGTCCATCCGCCTACAACTATTGCTACATCTGATTTTTTTGCAGCTTCTACCGCTTCATTTATCATTGCCTGGTTGGCAGTTGCATTGCGTTGAATAGTATAGCCCTGCGCATAGTTAAAGGTTACTTCTTTGGCTATATTCTTTAAGCCCTGAAAAGGCGTTACTTCATACAATGCTTTTACCTGTGAGCTGCCGCCGCCCATTGAGTTCATTCTGTCAGCATTGGCACCTATTACGGCAATGGACTTTACTTTGGTGGCATTTAAGGGCAGAATATTGCCTTCGTTTTTTAGCAACACAATTGATTCCTGTGCCACTTTTTTTGCCGTAGCAATATGTGCTTCAGACCCATATTCGCCAGGTGATGTTTTAGAGAAAACGCTTGTCTTATACATCACTCTTAAAATTCTTCTTACTTTTTCATCTATTACAGCCTCAGGTACTTTACCTGCTTTTACCAGCATGATGGCAGAATCTGCCATGTAAAAGCGGTCATACACTGTTTGCGAAATAGTCATACCGCCAACATTGCTCTGAGATACACCATTACTTTTTAAAACAAGGTCTGTACCCATTTCAAGGTCTGTACCATTCATCAAACCATCCATGGCACCATGTACCGCACCCCAGTCGCTTATCATCACACCTTTAAAGCCCCACTCTTTTCTTAATATATTATCAAGGTAAGAACTGTGCGTACAAAACTGTCCGCGAAACCTGTTGTAAGCACCCATTATGGTATTTACATCAGCTTCTGTAATGGCAGCTTTAAAGGCGGGCAAATAAATTTCACGCATTGCGCGATCACTCATCTGAACGTCAACGGTATTTCTATCCACCTCCTCGTTATTGGCCATAAAATGTTTTACACATGCTGATGTTCCCTGGCTTTGTACGCCTTTAATATAGCCAACCACCATCCTTGAAACCAGGTAAGGATCTTCGCTCTGGTACTCAAAATTTCTACCATTAAGTGGCGAGCGCATGATATTGATGCCTGGACCAAGAATTATATCTTTGCCACGGTACTTTGCTTCGCTGCCCAATACTTTTCCATACGCATAACCAAGGCTGGTGTTCCAAGTAGATGCAAGTGCAATACCAACAGGCAAATATGTGCCTGAGTCGTTTACATTTTTTTGCTCTGACCAGCCACGACCATGCTCAACACGTACGCCATGTGGCCCATCTGAAGTAACCAGTTCAGGAATACCCAAACGCGGCACGCCTGCAGAGGTAAAAGAAGAGTTGGCATGTATCATACCCACCTTTTCCTTCAAAGTCATTTTCTTGATAAGAGTATTGATCTTAGCCTCTTCAGATGGATTAACCTGCGCAGCAACATTGCCACCAATAACAGCAACGGCCAGAGCAAGTAAAGAAGCTTTCTTTAACACAATTCTTTTCATTAATAAGTTTGATTGATTTTTTATAAATACTTAACTGGCCTGTTAAATACTTTTTTCACAGGCAATAAAACGAAGATAGAAGGAAGCAAATTAACATAAGTGTAAGATTGACGCTTAAAATGCACAGGCATGAGTTTAAAATTTTACAACCAGCCAAAAAAGTTTTTCTCTTAAAACTAAAAAAATAGTTGTTACATTTGTTTAACTAAAAAATTAGTTGATAAATGAAGCCCCTCACCAAAGCAGAAGAACAGATTATGCAAACCATCTGGAAACTGGAAAAAGCATTTTTAAAAGATATTCTAGAAGCGCAGCCTGACCCCAAACCGCATACTAATACCGTAGCAACTATTGTAAAAATTTTGGTGGATAAAGGTTTTGTAGGCATTAACGTTATTGGTAGGGTACATGAATATTATCCGTTGGTTTCTAAACAGGAATATTCTTCCAGCAGTATTGGCACTTTGGTGGAAAGTTATTTTGAAGGTTCCTTCAGCGGTGCCGTTTCTTTTATGGTAGAACAAAAGCAGCTAAGCATAAAAGACCTGGAATTGCTGCTTCAACAAATCAAAAAAAATAAAAAATAAAACCATGCAAACCATTGTATTTTATTTTTTACAGGTAATACTTTGCAGTGCTTTAATGATGGCCTACTATGGTATTGCACTGCGCAACAAACGCTTTCATGGCTACAACCGTTTTTACCTGTTAAGCGTTGCGGTACTGCCATGGTTTATTCCGCTTATAAAAATTGAAATAAGTAAGCCTGCGGCTGAAGAAATACTGCCCGTACAGATGTTCTCTATTATAGCCGACAGCAATGCCAGGTTTGAAGAAGCCTTTGTACAACCGGGCTTCCAGTTTAGTTGGGAAGCCGCTGCTTCGCTGCTTTACCTCACCGTTTCATGTATTCTGTTTATCGCATTTTTAATTGCGCTGTTAAAAATATACCGCCTGTTAAAAACCAATAGCTGCAAAACATTTAACGATGTGTATTTGGTATTAACGCAAGCAGAAGGTACACCCTTCTCCTTCTTTAAATTCATTTTCTGGAACACCGCCATTGACGCTGCCACACCTACAGGCAAACAAATACTACAGCACGAATTAACGCACGTAAAAGAAGGCCACAGCACCGATAAAATTGTGATGCAACTTGTAATTATTGCAGGCTGGTTTAACCCCATTTTCTGGCTGGTAAAACGTGAGCTGAATATGGTACATGAGTTTATTGCAGATAATAAAGCTGTAGCCGATGGCGATACCTCTGCATTGGCAAACATGCTGCTCACAGCGGCTTATCCCAAACAACAGTTTGCATTAACCAATACATTTTTTTATTCACCCATAAAACGCAGGCTTACTATGCTTACCAACAACAAACACCCAAGGTTTTCTTATGTAAGAAGATTACTGGTATTGCCATTAGTGGCAACAGTAATTGTATTAGTTGCTTTCAGAAAAAAAGAAGACAAACCCGTCACCATTTCATTGGCAACAGCCGTTGAAAAAGTAGCTGGGTCAATTGCAGGCTTTACAGAAAAGCCAGTGGTAACAAACGAAACGCCAACTACAGTACCAAAGTCAGTAAAATTAATTAAATCATATACCGTTGTAATTGATGCAGGCCATGGCGGACAAGATGGCGGTGCTGATGTAGATGGAATTGATGGAAAAACTTTTGAAAAAGATATTAATTTAAGTATAGCCAAACTGGTAAAACAAAGCAATAAAAACACCAACATTAATATTGTTTTGACCAGGGAAACGGATATATACCAGCACCCAACTGAAAAGGTTGCTTTTGCAAAAGAAAAACAGCCCGATATGCTGATAACACTGCATTGCAATTCAGCAGCCAGAATTAAAACGGGTAATACATTTAAAGAGAATCCCGCCAGTGGCATAGAAATAATTCTTTCCAAAGACAGCAATTATACACAACAAAATACTGCACTGATTAACAATCTTGCTACAAGCTTAAAGCCAGTTGAAAAAAACATAAGCATGAAGAAAAGACAGATTGGCGTGTGGATTATTGACCATAACAACTTCCCCTCTACCCTAATTGAAATGGGTTATATCACTAACAGTAATGACTTGAAAAATTTAAAAGACCGTGCTTACCAACAGCAGCTTGCGAACGGCATTTTAGGTGGTATTGAAAATTACTTTGGTAATGCAGAAAACAAGACTATTACCGCTGTAAAGGAAATACAAGCAATACGCCCATGGCGCGTAATGAATAACATGCAGGATACCGGTAAAACCTATACCAGCATAAACACAGCTGATACCAGCTTAAAAGCCCAATTAGCAAAAACTATACTTATTATAGATGGCAAAAGGGTTCAATATTCAGACTTTGAAAAAATACAGCCAAATCAAATTGCTGCTATCACAATACTTAAAGGTCAAAAAGCAATTGATAAGTATGGTGATGATGCTAAGGAAGGTGTGATTGAAATTACGCTTAAAAATACCAGCGTTAACATCTTAATGAACAGCATCAACAATTATTTCCAGCGGCTGAAAACAGGGGGAAAAGAACAACCAGGTTGTTAAGAAAAATAGACTAATAAAAATGGGGCTGCAATAAACAGTCCCTTTTTTGTGCCATGCACACAGCCAATTATCATGGCAGGCTTTTGGTAGTAAATTTACCTATGCAAAAGAAACCATCCCTCGCAATATGTGTTGTCCTTGATATCATCGGCAACCTCACTTATATCATTCCCGGTTTAGGTGAAACCTTTGATATAGCATGGGCGCCTATTTCAGGCATCATTTATTTCTATCTTTTTCGCGGCTGGCGCGGTATTATTGGCGGTGGCTTTAGCCTTGCAGAAGAACTTTTGCCAGCTACTGATATCATTCCAACGTTCACACTCACCTGGTTTATACTCCACTTTAAAACAAACACAAAATCTGCTGTTTAAACAAATGTTCATTCTCAGGCAATCAATTAAACAATCTTACCAAATACTAAACATGTTAGTATTTTTATGTTATGAATGAGCGGATAATTGAGAAACTGGGAATACTTGCTGATGCTGCTAAATATGATGTTTCCTGCGCCTCAAGCGGCAGCACAAGAAAAAACAGCAACAAGGGTTTGGGCGATACAGGAATGGGTATTTGTCACGCTTATACAGAAGACGGCCGCTGTGTTTCGCTACTAAAAATTCTGCTGACCAATCACTGTATTTATGATTGCGCTTATTGCGTAAGCCGCAAAAGCAACGATGTAAAACGTGCGGCTTTTACCGTACAGGAAGTGGTAGACCTTACCATTAACTTTTACCGCCGCAACTATATTGAAGGTTTATTTTTAAGCTCGGGTATTTTCTCAAATGCAGATTATACCATGGAGCGGCTGGTGCTTATTGCAAAGAAGCTGCGGACCGAACACAATTTCAACGGCTACATACACTTAAAGGCAATTCCGGGAGCAAGTAATGAACTCTTACGCCAAGCTGGCCTGTATTCTGACCGCCTTAGTGTGAATGTTGAAATGCCAACTGAGCAAAGCCTTAAACTATTGGCTCCTGATAAAAAACGCGAGGACATGATACAACCCATGCGTTACCTTAAACAGGAAATTATACAGTATAAAGAGGAAAAGAAAACTCTAAAAAAAGTACCATTGTTTGCACCTGCAGGCCAGAGTACACAAATGGTAATTGGTGCTACGCCTGAGAATGATTTGCAGATATTATTTATGGCCGACCAGTTTTACAAAAAGATGAATTTAAAGCGGGTGTACTATTCTGGTTATGTGCCAATAAGCAGCGATAACCGCTTGCCAGCCATTGGTACACCTGTACCAATGATACGTGAAAACCGTTTGTACCAGGCCGATTGGCTGATGCGTTTTTATGGTTTTACTGTGCAGGAAATTGTTACCCCTGAAGAGCCTTTGCTTGATATGGATATTGACCCCAAACTTGGCTGGGCTTTGCGCAACCTGCATCTTTTTCCTGTGGATATTAACAGGGCAGATGTATCAATCATTATGCGTGTGCCAGGCATTGGTGTTGGCTCTGCCAACAAGATTGTTGCTGCAAGAAGGTTTACAGCCCTTACGGCTGAACACCTGCAAAAAATTGGTATCTCCTACAACAGGGCAAAGTATTTTATCACCTGTAAAAGCAAAGATTTTGTTTTGAAAGATTTATCTGCTATGCAGATAAGGCAACAAATTGTAGCCATTCAACAAAGTAAATACCAGCCCAACTTTTCGCCACAATTAAAATTGTTTTGATGGATGGGAACACGGATGACACGGATTGGGCGGGTAAAAACGGATTTAAAAAAAGCTAGAATAGAAATAGCTGTGAACATCCTTTTTATCTGTGTTATCTGTGTTACTATTTAATGCTTTTTGCGAGATACAAACAAAAATCCGTGGACATCCTTTGTATCAGTGTTATCCGTGTTTCTATAAAATTATTACATGAAGATATTATTATACGATGGCAGCTTTGCCGGATTTCTTACTGCTGTTTTTGAAGTGTATGAATATAAATTCAGCGATGTAAATATTACTTCCATACAAGGCACGGCTTCTGTTTTTGAAGAAGAACATACTGTACTTACAGAGGAAGCAAAAGCACAACGAGTGTACAAGGGATTGCAGCAATACCTTTCAAAAGAAGCATTGCACCAGTTATACTGCACAAGCCTTTCAGAAATAAAGGGCATAGAAAATACGATGCTTGCTTATGTTACGGCCACCTTTAACAGCAAAGCATCTGTTGAAAAAAACTTCAGCGACCGGCATGTATTAACCATTGCACAAACTGCAAGAAAAGTACACCGCGAAAAGCACCGCATGGAGGCCTTTGTACGCTTTCAACTAACCAAAGACAATTTATATTACGCCATCATAGAACCTGATTATAATGTACTTCCCTTAATAAGCAACCATTTTGAAAAACGCTACGCCGACCAGCGCTGGATGATATATGATGCCCGCCGCCGCTATGGTATTTACTATGACCTGCAAACTGTAACTACCGTTCAAATCACTTTTAATGAGCAGGCTGGGAATACTCCTGAAAGCATCTATGATGATAAAGAAGAGCTCTACCAAACCCTATGGAAACAATATTTTAAGAGTGTAAACATTGCTGCAAGAAAAAATACCAAACTACATATTCAGCATATGCCAAAAAGGTACTGGAAATATTTACCTGAAAAGAAGATGTTTGGGTAAACAACGGTTTAATATTCCAGCACCTCTTTCATATTCTTCTGAATATTCTCGCAAATGCGCTGCATGGGTAAGTCGTTACTGTCTTTACCAAAAGGGTCTTCAATTTCTTCAGCAATCAGTTCAAGGCTGCCCAATACATACACCACCAACACCACCACAGGTATTACCAGGTAGCCAAGGTTAAACACATAACCAACAGGCAGGGTAAACATGTACAGAAACAAGAATTTTTTAATAAACGCACTGTAAGAATATGGTATGGGGGTGTTTTTAATACGCTCACAGCCACCACAAATGTCTAAAAAAGAGGTAATCTCAGTATTGAGTATAATAAATTGATCGCCCGTTATATGCTGCTGCTTGTGCAGTATGTTTAAACGGCTCATCATAAGGCCAGCCACCTGTATAGGTACATGTTTGTTGCGGTCAAAATTTGGTATTTCAGGGTGCGCTGCAGTATCAAGTGCATACTGTGTTTCTTCTTTTTGTAAATGGGCTTTCATTTCAAAACAAAAAAGGCTAAGTGTTTTAGAGAAAAAGCTGCGGCTTTTTACATCATCATGCGGCAGCATGGCATTTAGTTTAATGGCCAGGTTGCGGCTATTGTTTACCAGGGCACCCCAAAGTTTTCGCCCCTCCCACCAGCGGTCGTAAGCCGTATTGGTACGAAATACCAGCAGCATAGAAATAGCAAAACCAAGCAGGGTATGCAGCAGCGATACATTCTTTATTTTACTGGTATCGCTTAAATGAAAATATTCTATTTCAAGCCAAGCAATTAACCACGAGTGCAGGGCTGCCAAAACCAATACCGGAAACATTTTGCGTATGGTATCGGCCTTTGGAAGACTTACAATAAAACGTGCAAACTCTTTGGGGTTATAGCTTATCATATGCCTGCAAATGTAAGTGGCAAGGGCTTAACAGATAGATGCGTATTGATGTAAGCCAATTGGTGTTTCGGCCTGTTTTAATAGCAGGTTAAACGTTTACAATATGGCATGGCTTCGCATAACCTTCAGCCAATTTTATGGCTTAGCTTTACAGGATTATGGGGAAAGGAAACAAATTGACTTTTACTATTTTAACTTTTTTGCTTGTTGCTATTAATTGTAGTGGGCAAAAAGTGAGCAGCCTAAAAATTGAGAAAGTTTTTCTTGATAAGGTTGATTCAACAAAAAACAATTACACTATAATTTATCCACCTAAACTTCCCTGGAGAGGTTTTTTATTTTTAGTTCCGGGATTTGGAGAAACGGCAGAGGAAGTATTAAGACAAACTAACCTTCCTTATAAATTAGCCTTAAATGGAATTTTGACAATTATTCCTGTTTTTCAAGATGGGGTATTATCTTTTGGAGTGGATAGTTTAAGCCAACAAGCTTTTAAAAAAATGCTAGAAGATGTAACATCTAAACACAAACTTATTGACCAAAGATTTTATGTAGGTGGATTTTCAATTGGGGGAAGTTGTGCAATTAAGTATGTAGAAGATGCAACTATCAAACCATCAGCAATTTTTGCAATTGACCCACCACTTGATTTTGAAAGATTTTACAATGCAGCAAAAAGAAATATCAGACTCTCAAAAGAAAAAAAAGTAAGCCACGAAAACCTATATATGATTAATAGGCTTGAAAAAGAAACAGGTGGAAGTACAGCAACAAACTTGGCTGATTATTACAAGCTTTCGCCTTACTCATTTTCAGATACAACACAAACTGCAATTAAGAAATTGATAAAAATACCACTGCTAATTTATACTGAGCCTGACATAAACTGGTGGATAAAAGAACGGGGAGCAGACGTAACAAATATGAATGCAACAGAATGTTCTTGCATAATTAACGAGCTAAAGAAGCTTGGAAATGAAAATGCAACATTAATTACTACACAGAACAAAGGATACCGAAAGCCTGGCAATATAAGGCACCCACATTCCTGGAGCATAGCAAACAAT
Organism: Chitinophagales bacterium; assembly: GCA_031424995.1. GTDB lineage: Bacteria > Bacteroidota > Bacteroidia > Chitinophagales > Chitinophagaceae > Parasediminibacterium. The sequence continues at coordinate 84,659 of JANPIP010000029.1, forward strand.
GATGAATTAATTAAATGGTTACTAAAACATAAATAACGCTAACTGGTGCAGATTTTAAAACAACAGATTACATACAGAATTTGGAAAACAAAAGCCCGCTTTGGAGAATGTCCGCAGGATATTCCTAAGCAGCAAAGGCGGATTTGAATCCACCTCGTCTTAAATTCGATATGTCTTGCAGAACATGTGTAACTGCAAGCCCCTGTAATGATTAAACAGAAATTTTTATGAAGTTTTATCTTTTTATATTTTCCTTTTTTGTCTTTAGCTCTTGCGTTCAAGACAAAAAAACAAATTCAGGGAATACACAATCTTCTGAAGACATAAAGGACACAATTTTAATAAAAAAGCAAAAACCTTTGAGTGCATCGTTTGAAGTAGGGTTTTACTCAAGATCTTATTATTATTATTGGCTTGCAGGCAAAGACACTTTAGACCTGACAATAAATGTAACGGAATATGAAAAGGATAGCACTTTTAGCGTAAGCGTTCATCATAAAAAACCACTCCTTTTTAAGATGTTACTCTACTACATAAATGAATGTTTTCCGCTGATTAAAAAGGATTTCAACATGGCAAAATTTCGTTCAATATATTTAAAGTCGCCTGTTTACTATTTAGACTTGACAATAGAGCTATCCAGGGAATATGAACAAAAGTTTGGTAGAAAAAATATTAATTATCAAAAACTAAACAAATTCTTATTGACGTCAAGTTTGAACATACAAATTGATAATTTCCTAAGCCCTCTAAATAAGAAGGTTAAAAGATATAGTATTGAGAAGTTTCACCTTATTAACAAAACTTATTTTAATGCCCTCTTACCAAACACTGATTTAAAAGATTATCCTGAATTTGCAATTGAAGGAATGGGACTGTCTGTTGAACTAGAAAATAAATAGCAATCAAAGCATGTTTGCCTATAAACACAAGGTTTTGTGTAAGGCGAGCACAAACAAACCAATCAACCCACCATGTCAATAACAAGAGAAGACGAACTAACGGGAATGCAAAAAGCAAGTGAAGCTGTTGCATGCACTTTAAAGGAAATGAGAAATTATGCGCAACCTGGCATGACAACCAAACAATTAGACAGTTATGGCGCAAAAATACTCGCCAATTTTGGGGCAAAATCAGCGCCGTACATTACCTATGGTTTTCCTGGTTATACGTGCATAAGTGTAAACAATGAGTTTTGCCATGGTATACCAAGTAACAGCAGAATATTAAAAGAAGGTGATTTAATTAATATTGATGTTTCAGCAGAGTTGAATGGTTTTTGGTCAGACAATGGAGGCTCATTTGTACTTGGCAAAGATGTGAACCAGCACCAGACATTAATAGACGCTTCGAAACAAATTTTATATAAAGCCATCTGCAACATTAAAGGCGGGGTGCGTATTTCAGATATTGGGTACCTGATAGAAACAGAAGCTAAAAAACGTGGTTATAAAGTGATCAAAAATCTTACAGGGCATGGGGTTGGTAAAAGCCTTCACGAAGCACCAAGCCATATAGCCAATTACAGAGACCGTTACAACCTTGCAAGATTTAAGAAAAATGCTGTGGTTGCCATTGAAACTTTTATAACAACAACTTCAACCTATGCTGAAACCCTTAAAGATGGCTGGACAATGGTTGGCAATAAAGGTGGTTTTATGGCACAACACGAACATACCATTGTTGTTACTGACGCCAAACCTATTATACTAACAGAGATGAATGAAATTTGGAATTAATAACCCTGTAAACAGCACGCTTAATTTGTCACCGTTGTATAATTTTTAGCAGGCTTAAATATTTAAAGATCCCCAAAAGTTGGTAACAACCTAAAAGCAAAAATGAAATTGGAAAATGAAATAGAAACTTTTTACCCAAAAAGCCGCCAGGAATGGCGCAATTGGCTGCAGGAAAATCATACTAAAAAGCAATCGGTCTGGCTTATCTATTTCAAAAAAAAATCAAATACTCCAACTGTTATTTACAGCGAAGCGGTTGATGAAGCCCTTTGTTTTGGGTGGATAGACAGCAAAGCAAAACCTTTAAACGATGAAAAGTTTATGCAATTTTTTAGTAAACGAAAAGAAAAAAGTGTTTGGTCTAAAGTGAACAAACAAAAAGTAGAGCGATTGATAAATGAAGGACTGATGACAAAGGCAGGTTATGATATTATTGAAACGGCAAAGCAAAACGGTTGCTGGACAGTATTGGATGAAGCAGAAGCCCTTATTATTCCTCAAGACCTAGAAGATGAATTTACAAAAAGGCCCCATGCAAAAGACTATTTTTTAAGCCTCAGCCGATCAGACAAAAGAAATATTTTGCAATGGCTTACAATGGCCAAACGGCAGGAAACCAGACAAAAACGAATTACTGAAATAGTAGAACTTGCAAACCAAAATAAAAAACCAAAACAATTTAGTACCCGCAAAACCCTTTGAGGCAGTTAATAAAAACAAGCAACTGCGCTCTTTAATGAAATGGGATTCAACATAAATAATTAAGCATTCTTCTAAGCTTACCATAACGCATTACTTTTTTGTGGGGATTTTTTTGTGGGTTTTATATCCCCACAAAAAAATCCTCACAAACTTGTGGTAAAATAATAGCAGGCTGAAAAATCCCCACAAAAACTGCGAGGCATTTTATAAAACATAACGCCGTCCTGTTGTCAGACGACGTTATGTAAAATCAAGAATTATTTCAGGCTATTCTTTAATAAACTGTTTTTGTTGTGTTGATTTACCTTTTACAACAATAATATAACTGCCCTTGGCCAGGCTGGCAGTATTAAACTTTGCATTTACAGTACCATTAACCAATTGCACTTGCTGCTGGTGCAGGGTTTTTTGACGCCTCTGTAATATTTTATTTTATAATAATTGCACCTGTATTATTACTCCCACCTTTACCGTTTAGATAAGCCATGGCGAGATTTGTCATTGCTTGGCTACTCGCTTTTTGAATATCTATTTCGCCGCTCAAGGCCTTAAAAGTATAATCCCAATTTTTCTTTTTATCATCGTCAATTTTATTGCCAAATGATTTTAATACTGCATTGGCTTCTTTAGCACAAGGTTGGCTCGGGTCTATTTGGCTCAACGTAATTAATGCATCGGTATAGTCGTTTGCTGCTACAAAGGCTTTTGCTTGTTGTACCAATTTATCGCAATTGGCTTTTTGATACTCATTAAAGTAAGCAACTGCTTTACCTTGCGCTTTGGTATAGCAGCCTTGTGCCTCTTCTGGTATAGTGAGCAATAAAGCCAATGCTGACCCATATTGTTTTAAACCTTTTTGAGTTTCGGCTTTTGCTAATAGATTCTCGCAGTTTTGAGTATAGTAAGCAACAATTTTGGTTTTAGCTTTTTCTATGAATTGCTGTATAGCTTCATCTGTGGTATTTATTTGTTGTAAAGCATTGCTCACAGCGTCATCTTTAGAAACACCTGAACCTTGAACCGTTTTTGTAATGGAAGAAAAAATAGTACCACTACTGCCTTGTTTTACAACTAAGCTAAAACTACAATCAGCAATCGTTATTCTTTGCATGCCACCAGCAGTTTGTTTTATATCATTTATTTCAAACTTTGGCTGAATTATAAAACTTTGGTTATAACCAGAGGCTGATAAGCCATTGTCAGTAACAATATCAGTAACTTTAGATTCGAGTTTTGATAATTGACTTTCTGATAGTTTATCTACATTAGTAGGCGCAACAACCGAAAAGGCAATGGTAGAAAGTTTTGTGGTTGCATCTTGAGCTTTTGAACTTAAAATACATAGTGCTAAAAAGCAAAATGTTATTATTTTTATTGAGGTCATGTTAACTTAATTAATAGTTACGAATATGGTGCCATTTTTAATATCTGTGGACGAATTAATACTCTTTGATTTTAAGAATTTATATATCAAATTGCTAAAATCATAGGGACTAAAATTTCGACCATTTATATCTTTTAATGGAATTCTTACTTCGTCCAATATAATTTCAACGTCAGAGACGCTCTGTACATGATAATTATTTTTGACTGTATTATTTCCCATCCAATTGGTAATAACGCTAGATAGCCGCTCATTATCGTCGGTTTTAATTTCAGTTGAAAATTTATATTTACTACTGTTGGACAAATTAAACTGAATATTTAAGGGTCTGCCATTATCAACAATGTCTGTAAACTTATCTTGTAAAGTATTTAAAAACTCCTCAGCACAAGGCGACTGCGTTTCGTTACCAGAAGCTTTATCTTTTGTTAAGGCTCTCATTATTAGTGAGCCATAATCGTTAGTAGCGAAAGGAGAAGAAACGCATGTTTTACTTGAAAGTGCGCCGCCTGTGCTTATGTCATAACCATTCAAAATCAACTGTACAGAGTTAAGACCTCCATTACCATTAATCATAGGCGGCAGATCTATTTCTACATAAATATCTGCACCACTACTTGCCAAAAGCTTTGCCTTTATACTAGATTGTGTATTGCTTTTAATTATGTCTCCATCAATCACAGATTTTAATTTTGCTCTGAAGTCAACGGTTGTAAAACCTCTACTATCAAAAGCCTCTTTTACTTTTGCTACGGCAACACGTTTATTAAAGTCAGCCTCCAAAACAGTTCTAATATCCTCACCCTCTTTTGTAAAGGGGATAACCATTATTTTGGGTTGAACAGTGTTTGTCTTGGTATTGTTTTGAGAAAAAACATTGACTACTAAAATGCAATTAAGCATTATCAGAAATCCTTTTTTTGTTTTCATATTTTCTTTTATTTGTTATATTAATTAAGTTATAGTTAATCTTAAAACCCAAACTTTCTAACAACATTATTTTGTTCCAGATAAGTTCTTAATGCCCTAATGTTTATTTTTAGGCTAGTGCTAATTCCTACACCTTTATCTACTTTAATACCATCGCCTTGAAAGTTGATGTACGTTACAAACTTCTTATAACAAGTTTCATTTTTGAAGCAATCGAAAAATGCAGGATTGTTAGATTTCGCTTGACTTTCGTTTTCTATCATAGGGCGTGTTTGTATAGATTCTGGCACACCTCTAAATAACAACGTTTCAAAAGCATTTTGTACGCAATTCTCCATCGCTTTTTCTTTGGTGTTACCAATAGCAGATACAGTTAAGAAAATGGTACCTTCCTCAGTATCTGGGTTATTTTTTACTAATGATGTAAAGGTGTTTTTTGGTGCCGAACAAGCTGCAAATAAGAAGCAACTAATAATGATTAAATATTTCATGTCATTTAGTTTTTAATAATTTCAAGTAATAATTTTTTGCCTTCATTTAGTTTATTTTGTATTTCTTGTGCTCCTTTCTTAACATCGCATACTGCCACATCGCCTTCCGTATGGTCAAGCTTAATTTCGCCTACAGGGCTTTTGCGAGTGTAACCATCACCTTTTTCTTCTGTATATACTTGCATCACTGCCGCACCAGGGCCAGTAGGCCAAGGCAAAGAAAGTCCACCACCGCTACCGCCACATTTTTCATTGCTATTTTTACCACCAAAAATTTCTTCGCCGCCTGTAATTAATACTTGATCTGGCAAGCCCTTTTTGGTTGTTTTTTCTACCTTTATTATTTTCAGTTCAATAGGAAACAAACTTCTAATAGCTTTTCTTACCTCTTTTCTTGCATTGCACATTAAGGTGTTTTCATCTATTGCGTTTTCAACACTAATTGGTATTGACTTAGTGGTTGCGCCAGTTTCTATGTCCGTCATTTGAAAACTCATCACTAAAAAAAAACGATCTTCTAAGTGCGTTCCACCTTGATTGTTTGAATAATTAATGTTTCCAAAATTTGATACAGTTTCTTTTTTTGTACCATACTCTACAATATTACCTGTAAGAAAATACTTTGCTGAAGTCTGCCTACCTTGGTTAATTACATTGCTCATTATATACATAGGGTCACCTTGTATAGAAACTTCCGTTTTTAATGTGCCAAATTTTTCTCTTTCAATAATTGCAAATCTTTGCTTGCCAATAAATTCCGCTGTAACCATATCAGTAATTACTGGTAGCTTATTACTGATATTTTTACCACTTTTACTAAGAAATGGTAATACAGCAATTGCTATTTTGTTATCATTGTTCTGTGCTGATAATCTTCCCCCTAAAAGCAATAGACATAGCAGGGCAATAGTTGTACTTTTTTTTGTTTTTCTCATTTTTATTTAGTTTTTAGTTGTAACGCTATTTATACTTTTTACTCCTTCACAAACTGTTTTTGCTGTACAATTTGCCCTTTTACTACTATTACATAACTACCCTTTGCCAGGTTACTGGTGTTTACACTAATACTTGTTGTTCCAATAGCCAATCGCTGTGTTTGTTGTTGCAATACTTTACCCTGCATATCTGTAATTTGTAAAGTGGCTGTTTCTGCGGCATTAGCAGTCAGTTGTACAAACAAGGTTTCCTTTACAGGATTAGGATACAAAGTGAGTGGTGAGTGGTGAATGATAAGGGGAACCGCCACGGTTTTGCTATAAGTATAGCTGCCATCTTTATCTACCATTTGTAGGCGGTAGTAAATGATGGTAGCTGCTGGCAGTTGATTATCGGTATAGCTATAATCTCCACCACCTTTTGCATTTACCTTGCCAATAGCTGTAAAGCTGCTACCATCTGTGCTGCGTTCAATTATAAAATGTGAAGCATTTACCTCGTTGGTGGTTTGCCAGTTAGTAAACACTTGATTATTTTGCTGGATAGCATTAAAATTGAGCAGCGTTACTGGTAAAGCAGTATTTTTCGTGTAACTCACAAGAGTTGTTGAAGTTGTTGTTCCAAGTACTTCTTGAGTTGCAGTAACAAAAGTCATTAAGCCATATTTGAAATTAGGGCTATAATATGCTATGAGTGTACGCTTAGTAATAAAAGTAATTGCCGAAGCAATCACAAGTGTATCATTGGTGATCGTTTTAACCCTCAAGACATTGGAATACGATTTACCAGCTGGCAGTAGCAGAGTTCCATATCCCTCGGCAAAAACTGAATCCGTTGTATAATATTTTATACTTGGGTTTGGGTTGGTTGTAGTGGTTCTAGTGGTAGTATAATCAGAAACAAAAGAACTATTGTAGGTAAATGGAAATTGCAACGTTACCCGATAGGGGCTGTACTTTGTAATATAACCTGAACTATCAACTGACCCTAATACATGACTATAGTTTGCAGTAATTTCATTGTAGCTATACGAATTATCATCACTAGTGCTGGCAATATTTGCCGATGGAAAATGTGTTGCATAATAAGGGGTTGTTAACGGTGATATTATATTGGAAGATACATTTATTGCAGCCCCAGAGTCTTTCAATCCAGAGTAATCCCATACTTGATTTGCACCACCCACTCCAATGCTTACATTGCCCGTTTCTACAAATTGTACAGAGTAAGCAAATGTTTGCCCAATTGCTTGTGCTGTTGTTGTAGCAGTTAGTACTGGTATCTGCGCATTTAGCTTGCAACAAACAAAACCGAGCGATAAAAAAAATAATGTTTTAATCATAATTGCATGTTTAATTATCTAAATAATTTAGAGTGTTGTTATTCAACTCGTCCAGATTTGCAAGGTCTGCCGAGGGCTTTGTCATCCGCTATCGGATCTGAGGAACGAAGCATCTTCACAATACTAGTACAAAGCACATTAATTCCTTCGCTACGCTTAGGATGACAACCGTTTACCCCACTACAGTAGCCTGTATCGGTTCGCTCCAAGGGCCGGTTTCGCCACGGGTGTTTTCCCAGCGTAGCCAGTAGTATACCATCTTGCTGGCATCTTCACCATCAAATTCGTGGGTATAGGGTTGTTTTGGTATCGGTGGCCAAAAAGTCCAGTTCTTCTGGGTCGGTAGGGGCAGGGCTACCAATCTTTAGCCATATTTGGCAGCCACGTACACCAGCAGGTTTAGCTTTGCCAGTGCCTTCGCTATCGTAAAAGTTAATGGTATGCTGTAGTCGCTTGCTGGTATCTATAGTGCCTGCGGGTTTGGTACTCGGCACGGGTGGTGCTGTGCGGGTGGTGCTACGTTCGGTAATACCCAATGTGTTACGGTCTTGCGCCGTTAATACACTGGCAGGTATATCTGCATAAATGGCACGTAGGGTAGCCAGCAAGTCAGCCTTCGCTTTGTCTTTATTGTTATAGGCGGTGGTGGTGGCTGTGTCGGGGTTTTGTGTAAGGGGATAGGTGGTGTTCCAAGCAGCTAAGTTGGCAGCAACGCTGGTTTTATTGGCAGCACTTACCAGTAAGCGGGTAGCATTGGCAATTACAAATGCTACTGCAATTTGGAAATAATTGTTTAAATCGGCTTCTTTAGTTGGAAATGGCATAGATGTACTGATTTAGTGATTAATAATAGTATGTATGTTGTGTTAATTATAAATGCTATTTTCATTAATCCCGCTGTCATTAAGCTTATTTCTACCGTCATTAAGCATAATGGTGTTGTGATTAGGCTTATTCCTGCCGTCATTAAGCTTAATGGTGTTGTGATTAGGCTTGTTCCTACCGTCATCCTCACTAATCCTACTGCCATTTTCAATAATCTCAGCTAGATGTATCATAATTATAGCCCGCTTTTTAGAAAGTTTTTAAAATATACGGTTAATGTTTAGTAAATAATAGGGGTATCCCCTATTTATTTTGTTTAATTTGCATGCAAAACGGCTTTTTATAGCGTATACTGATAGTGTTATTTTAAGTTTCTGGTTTAAAGTAAACGGGGCTGTAACATTTGTTAAACAAAACTTCTCGAAAGTGTACACACTTTCGAGAAGTTGCAAAAGCATCATTTTTCTAAAACTTCCCATCAAAAGTGCCACTTACCGATATGGTTGCACCACCTGTATTGGTAAGCTTTGCCGTATATGTACCCTTTATAGTTGTTGCAGAAATAGCCGTAATAGTAATAGAGCCTGGCTTACAGTGGTAAAGCCAGATGAATATTGTGATGCTGAAGTTCCATCGGGAGTATAAGACATATAAATAATCTGCGTACCACTACCACTACCCACTGTAAATGGATACGTACCAGTTGTGCTAATATTAGAAAAACCAAGTGCAACAAATTTTGAAGTATTGCCATCAATACCAGCAGCCGCAATAGCTACAACATCTAGTCCACTTGTTATTTGGCGTAAGAAGGATGTTGATGTACCACTAATATTAAAGGTAAGCCCACCCGTACCTGTAACGTTACCTTGCCCAGCAGCATAGGTAGGTGCAGGCTCGCTATCATTTTTGCTACAGCCTGTAAAAGCGAGTATAATTAAAGTGGCGGTTAAAAAGTAACTGGTAATTTTTTTCATGTGTTATTTTTTATTGGTGAATTTTTTAAGATTGCTTGTTAAGTAGCTTCTCTGCTAGTTTATGTGAGTTACAAAATTTGAAATGCTTGGCTTTTGAGACTTGATTGTAAAAATTAACTAAATGCTATTCTATTATAGATTTGATATTGCTTTGTTTATCGCAAAGCATTCTTCTTGATAACTAAAGCAGTCAACATTCTTAACAGTGTTTTGCATCATTACTTTCAAGTTTGATGGGGAATAATTTAATTTACCATTAATAAAATCTTTGAGTACTTGTGAAGCTTTAAATAAAGGGTTGTTGATAGCTTTCATCATATAAGTTATTTCTTGCAGCAGTTCTTATACTTGCATCTTGGTCAAAGAACAGTCCCAAATATCCAGTGGCAACTGAAGTGCCTACTTTAGAACCAATTGGATTACTAGTTGCATTAACCGGTAAAATAACTGAGCAGCTTGCTAGCGTGCCTACTATCATAATAATGGCAGCCATTGTTTTGATTGTTTTCATCATAATTGTTAATTTTTGCCACAACTGAAGTCTTGTTATTTCTCACTTTGTACCCTCACTAGGTATATTGTTAAGAAAATCATATCAAATCCATCTCCTTAAAATACTCCGCTACTTTCTGTGCATTGTCAAAACGGTGATCAAAAATGTCTTCTGCTTTATTTAAAATGCGTTTGTTGTAGGTAGAAACGGTGGACTTTTCAATCTTAAAACTGTTGGCCACCATTTCGCTCGTCAGGTTGCCTAACGAGGCGTAACGTTTAAGTATGCGCAGTTCCTGTACAGAAAATCCAGCCCTTTTTTCAAACCATTTTTTAACCAGTGTTTTTATTTTTTCGGCTATCATGTGCTCCTCGCCTGCATCGCTAAAAATGCGGAAGGCATAGTGCTCGTTGTTAAAATCTTTTACTATAGTAAACTCGTTGGAGTATTCTATGATCCTTCCTTCAGTGGTTACCTGTAATGGCCGGGTTTCTTTTTTACAATAGATATACCTGCCGTTTTTGTGCAGTAAGGCCAGCAACGATACGTAGGTAAGCTTCATCATTTCTGCTGCTATGGTTTTATCTTTTGCAAAAAGTTCGAAAATGGCAATGGTATAAAACCCCTGTACAATGGCATGTGCAGGATGTATAATATCAATATAGTTTTTAACCGCAAAGTGGCTATTGGTATAGCCCAACCAGCGGTTAATGCCGTTACTGTGCGTAATGGTATTTTTTTGTGTGTTAACAATAAAACTGAACTGTTCATTTTTTAAACTGGTATTTGGTTGCTGTATAACTATCCCACTGTCGCTGCTTGCAGTACCTGTACCTGTTTCAGGCAAATACTGCTGCATAAACAGGGCAATGGCCGTATCCTCATTTAGTAGCTTATTGCTTGGTATTTGAAACATGGGTTTAGGATTGCTACTTATTAATAGCAGTAATACATGTATTATCATCACCCTTTTTTATATTTTTTTAAAATATGTAAGGTTGCTGCGTAAAACTAATAGCACTGTAATTGGCATTTGTACCTACAGTAGGCATACAATTAAAAAACAATATCTCTGTTGTATGCAGCAATAAAAAAGAGGCTGCCCCTTTTTGGAACAGCCTCAGCAGTATATTTAAAGGTTGCAACCCTTATTGTGCCTGAATATTAATGCACCAGCGTAAACCCAGCCCAATAATAGGGCGGGTATTTTTTTCGCATTATTTGTTGTGTAGATGCAAATGATTGCTGCAATGTTTTTCCATTAAGCCATTGGCTGTAAAAGCTGGTCATAAATTCTTTGGTTTCTTTATCAGGCACCTGCCATAAAGTAGCCATAACATATTCAACTCCAGCAATTTTAAACGCCCGCTGCAAACCAAATACACCTTCGCTTCCACGCAGTTCGCCCACACCTGTTTCGCAGGCTGAGAGTACCGCCAGTTTTGTATTTTGTAAGGGCAAAGCTGCTATTTCCAAAGCAGTTAATATGCCATCATCTTCGTTTAACTGGCTTGTTCCCTTCCAGCCTTTATTACCCCCTGCCAACACCAGACCGCTACGCAGCAATGGATTGTCGGATACCTTGAATGTATTACTGATGATGCCTGTTTTTTGTTTTGAGGTATCGGGCAATGTAAAGCCATGGGTGGCAAAATGTACCACATCGGGCGAGGATGCGCCGCCCAAATTACGGTAAGCTGCTTCTGTTGCTTTATCGCCATTTAAAAACACTACTTTACCCTTTTTTGCTTCCATGCTTTTTTTTATACTTTCTATCTCGGTAAGCGTATGGGGCAGGTACGCAAATGAATCTACACCAGTGGTGCCGCGGTTTTGCTGGTACACATAAGCATAGGGGTCTGCAGTGGTTTGCTTCGCGGTATCTGTTTGTTGACTGTTGTAATTGATGCCGCCGAAAAGCGCAATAGAAGATGGTGGGATTATTTTATTTTGTTTGTCAGTTGCAACCTGGCGGATAGATGCCACTTGTACCAGCTTGTATTTATCGCAAAGCAAACTATCTTTTTTATAAGAAATAGCGGCAAAAGCCAATTGGTGCAGCAGCCCATCGGGCGAAAAATAAACGGTTTTTGTTTGTTTTAGGTAAGGTTCTAAGGGCTGCCACAAAAGGTTATACAATATAGTAGTGGTTTTGTTAGTGGTTTTATTGCCAGTAAACGCAATTGAACTACTGCCCCTGTTTTGTGGCGAAGCTGTGTAGGCAAAGCTTTTAAGGGCAGCTTTAAGTTGCTTTTCTTGAAACAATTTTATAAACACAGGCACGGTGTCTTTTGGGCGCAGCAGCATGGCAGCATAATACACCGTATCTGTTTGGTTTTTTGAAAAGTAGTTGAACTTTACAAATTCTACAGCAGCTTCATTGGTGGTAAGATTGTTGCGAACATCCTGCCAGGTAGTATTCAATTTGTTTTTCATGTCGCGGTAACTGGCCGACTGGCGCAACAATTCTTTTTCCTGTTGGTTGGTAATGCTGGTTAACGAGTCTGTGTTAACGGTTCTTTTTACAATAGGCAAGGCCAATGTTTTATTAAGAAGCGCCTTGCCAGACTTATAATCTTTCCAAAGGCTTGCCAATACAGTATCCTTTGATTGCTGCATTTGTTTGGAAAGGGCGGTGGTGTTTTGGATGGCGATACCTTTATAGGTAAGACAGTTGTTTAAGGTTGTTTGTATAAGTTGGGAGGAATTAAAATTCCATAGCAAAGAAAATGGATAACCAACAGATATTTCCTTATTCTTTATATAAGCCAACAATTCCTTTTCAGATAAAAATTCTAAGGAATTAAAAAGCAATTTTTTTTCAATTGAAGCGTTCTTGATGAAAATTGAGTCGGAGGTGATAACCTTACCATTTTGCCGATAAAGATTGGCAAGGTTGTAAGACATATTTAAGAAGGCAGTATTTTCTTCTCCAATATTATTTTTTGTAAGTGCAATTGCTTCATTTAAATATAACTCTGATTTTAAATAGTTTTTTGAATTGAAGTAAAAGGATCCTAAATCACCAACAGTAACAGCATAATTTGGATGTGATTGGCCGTATACTCTTTTACGGATTTCAAGGGCTTTTAAATATGCCTGCTCAGCCTCAGCATAATTTTCGGTTTTACTGTATAGTTTTCCTAATGAATTTAGAGCTAAAGCATATTGGTCGCTCTCCCGCCCAAATATCTTCTCCTTTATTTGCAGTGATTTTTTCAATAGTGAGTCAGCCCTTTCATAATTTCCACTTGATATAGACACTATCCCCAAATTGCTTATAGCAGTTGCAGTGATTGAATGTTGAGTGCCTTTATTCGTTGTAAACAAATCAACCACTTGCCCAAATATTCTTTCAGATTCAGAAAAATTGCCCATGTAATTATAGCAAACTGCAAGATTGTTCAGGTTTATAGCATAATCATCGCCTTTATCATTCATCATTTTTTTTCTGGCATCCAATACATTAAGAAATTGTATTTCGGCTCCATTGTAGTTGCCCATAGAAAGGTACATATGGCCTAAGTCATTTTCAAAAACCAGGTTTTTCTCAAGGTCTTTTCCTGATTTATTTTTAGTTATAAAAATTGCTTTTTTTATTAAACCCTCAGCTTCGCTATACCTGCCAGTTTCCCGTTTCAACCTGCCGTAATTGTTCAATATTGCCGCATAGTTATAATTATCTTTCCCGTATACTTTTTCTGCAAACTGCAATGCCTCTAAAAACCTTGGTTCTGCTAACTGATACTTTTCAGCCAATACATAAAAAAACGCCAAATCGCTGGCAGCAACACACAATGCCGTGTCAATAATACCATTTGCTTTTTTCCTGTTTTCTGCTAACGACATCTCGCCAAAATAGATTGCCTTGTTATAATCACTTTTGGTAAAATAAAATGTAGCAGAATCTTTATAATTATTCATCTGTGCACAAATATTTGCACCGTAAAAAAGCAACATTAATAAAAGGGTGTGTTTCTTTTGCATAAGTCAGTATTTAGTATTTGATATGTTTGGTTTTTATTGGTTTGAATCAATCTACAGATTTATCTGTGACATTTTCTCCATCAATTTCTTTGCTCTTGTTGTATAGGTATTGACGGTATTTGTTAGTCGTTTAAGCTGCTCAACTGCATTTGCCTTATCGCCTATTTTTAAATACGCCAATGCCAAATACCACCTGCTTTTTTGTTTATAGTTTTTATCTGTACTTTTTCCAACCATCCATTGCAGGTGTTCTATCGCTTTGGTATCGTTCGCTGTTTCTAAAAAAGCAATGCCTTTATAATAGTGCGCCAATTGTAAAATTTCCTGGTTCTCATCTGCACTACCCCGCGTTTGCGGCAGGTTGCTAAGGTCAAATTTTTGCAGTGCGGTGTAATTGCCATTATCATAACCGTTCAGAGCATCGGCTAGCAACATGGGGTGGGCATCTGGTAAAGTATCTTTTATAAAATATTTTTTATAAAGGCATAATAAAATGCTGCTATCAACAGGCTGTGTTTTTACAGGCTGTGGTACTACAGTTTTTTGCGTTGCGCCTGTATCAATACTATGTATTACAAGCGGGGGGCTGGCAGTGTTATTTTTAAACAGCATATAAGTTGCAGCAATAACCAATACTGAAGCTGCTACCGCAAAAGCCAGCCACTTTTTTTGTACCAACGGTTTAAATGGCGCAGCATGTACTTTGCCATTGGTACTGTATGGGTTGCTTTGGTTAAACCAGGGTTCAGCATTTTTTTCTTTGGTCAAACTTTCTCTAGCAGCCTGCTCAAACGTAAGCTGTTGCCGCATTTCAGAGTTGGCAGCCAGCTCTTTTTCAAAGGCCTCCATTTCTTCAAGAGTCATGTCGGCATCTAAAAACCGCATCAACCGCTCGTATTGCAATTGGTTTAAAGCCATGTTTTAGTTATTACTATTGTTTTCGGTAAGTTGTTTCAAACGCTGCATACACCTGTAAATACGGTTAGTGGCCGATGGTACTGCAATGCCCAATATTTCGGCAATTTCTATATTTGTTTTTTGGTACAGGTGCCGCCATATAATTATCTGCCTGTCGGCCTCCTCCATTTTTAACAGTGCCTGTTCAATAAGCAGATAGTAGTCTTCATCAGGAGTTGTAATTTCTTCATCATTTGAAAATATTGTTTCGTTTTGGTACACAGTTGCCAATTGCTTCTTCTTTTCTAAAAAACGCTTTTCTTTTTGAAGGTTTTCTCTGAGGGTATTTTTGCAAAAAGAAAAAATAATTGTTTTAAGGGTGGCACTGCTGTTGTAAAAACCTTTATCAGTTGCAGTTTCTTTAAACTTTAAAAGGCCATCAGTAAAAGCGTTATTACTTATATCTGTTAGCAGTTCTTTTGGGTACTGATGATAAAAAACAAATGCCCATTTTATAAATACCTGCCTGAAACAATGGTACATGCAGGCTAGTATACCGTCAGCCATTTCTTGCATATTATTCCTTAAAATATCAGATATGTCCTCTGCGGTTTTGCTTAACAGTTGTTTGCAGTCAGGCTTTGGCATAAGTAGTAGTATAATTAAATTTTGTTACAGGTATTAGTTTTATGGTTTTTCAGGGAAGGATTGTGAGGCACAGTTAAAGTGTAATATATTAAACAGTTTCGAATACGAAAATTAAGATTTTTTGATAGCTGGTTTTGATTGTTGTAAAAGCACATTAGTTTTTGTGGGGATTTTTTTGTGGGTTTTATATCCCCACAAAAAAATGCTCACAAACTTGTGGTAAAATAGTAGCGGGCTGAAAAATCCCCACAAAAAAAAACTTTACTTTAGTGAAGAATTATAACATACACTATGCGCAGAAGATACAGGGAGCCATCGGTACGTGAACGGATTGGCGTAACACAGGAAGAGTTTGCGCTGATGCTGCAAACAAGCGAGAGCGCGGTAAGCATGGCGGAGATAAATCAGCGGTCTTTGCCTGGCAATACTTCGATTATTGTTGGGCTAATGGAAATTTGCCTGCAAAAAAAAGAAGAAGCGGCAGCAACTACGGCAATACTGGCGCAGCAAAAACAGGAAGCTATTGCTAGTTTTAAGAAAAGAAGCGAGGAATGTGATTTTTTAATTGAAAGGGAAGAACGAAAACTGGCTAAGCTTAAACTGCAGTTTGAATACTGTATCAATGCGCTGCAGGTTGCAGGCAATATTCAAGATACAGCCGCAACTTTATTTGCCGACAAGGCAGGTGTAATACCATACCTTGGGTGGACTGACTATTTGCATCATCTTACACTGCCCAAGTTAAAACCGTGCGGTATTAGCGTGCAGCAATATGCAATGCTTAAAATAAATACTTTAAAGTATGAAAAGGAGCAACTGGCAGTTATGATTGATGAGCTGGAAGCTGGTGCAATGCGTTAGCAAATTCTGTTTTATTAAAATGTGGTAATTTAAACAAACCTTAAAAAATAATTTTAGCAAAACTTGGTACGATGTTTAGCGGATGGGATGATTATAATTAATATTTTTACTTTCTAAAATTTATTTACGTTATGAAAAAAATGACTTACCTGTTAACAGCACTACTTGCTATAGGTTTTACTGCAACAAAGGCACAAACATCTGTTCAACCACAAGTATTGCAACCGCAGATAGCACCAGCACCTAAAGATGTTGCCAAAGTGCTTGCATTTACCAACGACAACTACGATTTTGGAAAAATACCTGCCGGTAAACCAACAGAATACCAGGTGAGCATTAAGAACATAAGCTCTGATACCGTTACTTTAAAAAACGTACAGGTGGGTTGTGGTTGCACTACGCCAAAATATGATAAAGACAAACGTTTTGGCCCTGGTGAAACTATTACAGTAACCTTAGGCTTTAGCGGTAACGCCAATGGTACTTTTACCAAAGCAGTTACCTTGTTTTTTAATGATGACGTAAGCAAGCAGGTAACTTTTAAAGGCGATGCGTTCCAGGTACCTGAAAATGCTGCACCAGCAAATACAACTACACAAAAAATGAAGGCTAATTAATAAACGTGATCTTATAATTATGAAACAATTACTTGTTATTGCGGCATTGTTTTTCAGTGCTGCCCTATTTGCACAAAGCCCCGTAACTTTTACTAAAGTAAAACACGACTTTGGAAAAATTAAGAAAGATGTTCCTGTAACTTATTTTTTTGTTTTAAAAAATACAGGTGCCAAACCACTGGTAATTGAAACTGCAACTGCAGAATGTGGCTGCACCACACCAGAATATCCAAAAGAACCAATTGCAAAGGGTAAAGAAGCTAAGATTAAGGTTACTTATAATGCCGCTAACCCTGGTACTTTTAAAAAGAATGTAACTGTAAAATTTGCAAACATACCAGAGCCAACCATATTGATTATTAATGGCGAAGTAGAAGTGGCAAAAGCAAAAACAAAGTAAAACAAAGATTTTGCACAAAGGCTTTAATAATAAAATAGCCCCGAAATTTAATTTCGGGGCTATTTATTTGTAAGCGTCAGGCATTGAATGCCTTACAGCAGATACTACATTTTTTTTGCAGTGTCCATTGCAGCTTTTGCAGTGTCCATTGCGCTTGCAGCTGCAGCAGCAGAATCAGCAGCTTTTGTAGAATCAGCGATCCTTAAAGAATCAGTTGTGCTGGTTGTAGTTTCAGCATTACCGCATGAAGCGAAAACAACTCCTACAGCAAGGATTGCGAATAATTTTTTCATTTTTTGATTGGTTTTGATTGGTTAATGGCGGCAAAGATATATTTCGGCATGAATTAACCAAATTTTAGCAAATTATTTTTACTTCTTCCTGAAAAATATTCTTACTGGCACACCTTTAAAGTTAAATTTTGACCGCAACTGGTTTTCAAGATAATTCTTATAAGGAAGTTTAATATCATCTGGATAATTGGCAAAAAACGCAAATGACGGTACATGCGTAGGTATTTGCGTTACAAATTTTATCTTGATAGAATTACCACGCACCACAGGTGCATTGTAAGATTCAATTGCCTTCAGCATTACTTCATTCAGTTGAGAAGTAGGTATACGCCTTTTCCTGTTTTCATACACTTCAAGTCCAACTTCAATTCCCTTTAAAATTCTTACTTTTTCTTTGGCAGATATAAATATAATCGGCACATCAGTAAACGGTGCAATTTTTTGTTTCAGCTTGGCTTCATAGTCACGGGCAGTGTTGGTTTCCTTATCCATCAAATCCCACTTGTTTACCAAAACCACAATGCCTTTTCCTTTACGTGTTGCAAGGCCAAAAATGTTTACATCTTGCGCAGTAATACCATTCTCGGCATCAATTACAAGCAAACAAACATCTGCCTCATCAACGGCACGAATAGCACGTATCACTGAATAAAATTCAAGGTCTTCTTTTTCTTTTGTTTTTTTACGAAGTCCTGCAGTATCAATCAATATAAAATCTTTTTGAAAAAGATTGTAACGGGTGTGAATGGTATCTCTTGTAGTACCGGCAATATCGCTTACAATCGTTCTTTCACTACCAACCAACGCATTTAATAAAGATGATTTACCAACATTGGGCTGACCAATAATAGCAAACTTAGGAAGTTCTTCAGTTGATAAAAGACCGTCAATATCTGCCTGTGTAATAGGTTCTACTACCGCATCCAGTAACTCACCCGTTCCCTGGCCGCTCATGCTGCTTACGGTGTAAATCGTTTCAAAACCAAGACTGTAAAATTCAGTGGCATCAAGTTCGCGGCCGCTATTATCTACCTTGTTAACCACTACATAAACCGGCTTTGGACTGCGGCGAAGAATATTTGCCATCGCATCATCGAGGTCAGTAATGCCTGTGGCCACATCTACCATAAAAATAATGGCATTCGCCTCGTCAATGGCTATTTTAACCTGCTTGCGTATCTCTGTTTCAAAAACATCAATACTGTTGGGAACAAAACCACCAGTATCAATTAAATTAAAAGGCTTACCGTTCCATTCTGCAATGCCATACTGCCTGTCGCGTGTAACGCCGCTCTCATCATCCACAATGGCTTTGCGCTGTTCCAAACAACGGTTAAATAAAGTGCTTTTACCCACGTTTGGCCTGCCTACTATTGCTACTGTATAACTCATACCCTTGGTCCCCTGAAGGGGAAATTTAAAACCAAATACAACATGTAAATGGTCAATGAAAAATATTTATCTTAACACCCTTACTCCCCTTTAGGGGCTGGGGGTTAATGATACCCATACTCCCTTAAACGCAACTCATTATCGCGCCATTTGGGTTTTACTTTTACAAACAATTCTAAAAATACTTTTTGCTGCACAAAGGCTTCAATGTCAGTCCTTGCCCTGGTACCAATTTCACGTATCATTTTGCCACGCTCACCAATAATAATCGATTTCTGCGTATCACGGTTCACCACTATATCAGCCTGAATTTTAGTAATCAGGTCGCGCTCTTTGTATTCGTTAATAAGTACCGCTGTGTGGTAAGGAATTTCATCGCCAAATAGTTCGTAAATCTTTTCACGAATTATTTCGCTTACAAAAAATTTCGTAGGCAGGTCACTCAAATCTTCATCACTGTAAAACGCATCGCTTTCAGGTATCAATGCAATGATGATATCAAGCAATTTTTGCAGGTGATGCTGTTCTAAAGCTGAGATTTTAATAAGTTGTTTGCAATATGGTTTTGTGGTAAAGAAGGCCTCTGCTTCAGCAATCTTGCCATTCTTTGCAATATCAATTTTATTCAGCACCAGTAAACAGGGTACTTTCAATTTCAATGATTGAAAGATATGGTCGCACTCTTCAAAATTATCGTTGGCATCAACAATCAGTAAAGCAACATCGGCATCTTCAAGAGCACTTTTTACAGCACCCATCATTTTCTCATGCAGCTTATACTTCGATTCTATAATACCTGGAGTATCAGAAAATATAATTTGATATTCGCCTGGCTTATTTAAAAAAGCTTTTATACGGTGCCTCGTGGTTTGCACCTTCGGTGAAACGATCGCCATTTTTTCGCCCATCAGCGCATTAAGCAAAGTGCTTTTGCCTGCATTGGGTTTACCGAATATGTTTACAAAGCCTGCTTTCATTGTTTGTAATTGATGAGAACACAGATTATGCGGATTTCTTTAACCGCAAAGTACGCAAAGGTTTTTCGCAAAGAAAAAAAGAGAAAACCCTTTTTTAAATAACGCAGGTTCAGATTGACTATATGATGCTATTTTCTTTTATCATTAACATCGCCGTAATCAGCGTTCTATAATCAAATCCTCTTAATCCTGATAATCCGTGTTATCCGTGTTCCAATAAAAAAAGCCTCGGAACGAGGCTTCTTTTTTATCTGTTGCGAGAAGAGGGTTCGAACCTCTGTCCGCCGCGGCGGATATGAGCCCACTTGCTAACCATTTTTATTAATAAGAACTTTTCTGATCCATTCACGCCCTTTGCCTGACTTCAACTCCTTTTCTCTTGCCATTGCCTCTTCTTTCAAGTCAAAATCTTCTAGGTATATTAAAGTCCAGGGTCTGAATTTTATTGTCCAACCCTTAACGCCGAGTACATTATGTGATAATAAGCGCTGATCTAGGTTTGAAGTAAATCCAATGTATATTTTATCAAACTGAACAGACTGAAGAATGTAAACCTTAAACATAAAGTTTAAAATTATTATAATCCATCTTAAAAGAAAAAATTTCAAAAAACATGAACCATCTTGCTAAGAATATTTTTTAATCAATAACATCTTCGTTAAAAAGAAAAAGCCTCTGAACGAGGCTCTT
This sequence comes from Chitinophagales bacterium, assembly GCA_031424995.1. Lineage (GTDB taxonomy): Bacteria > Bacteroidota > Bacteroidia > Chitinophagales > Chitinophagaceae > Parasediminibacterium. The sequence goes on from JANPIP010000029.1 coordinate 105,240, forward strand.
TTTATATCTGTTGCGAGAAGAGGGTTCGAACCTCTGTCCGCCGTGGCGGATATGAGCCCACTTACTAAATCTATTTAAAAAGAACTTTGAAATAAAAAAGCCTCTCAACGAGGCTCTTTTTATATCTGTTGCGAGAAGAGGGTTCGAACCTCTGACCTTCGGGTTATGAGCCCGACGAGCTACCGCTGCTCTATCTCGCGATTTATTTGGAATGCAAATGTAGGGGTACAATTGATAGCAGCCAAAACTTATTCTAAATAAAATAAAAAATATGTATACCTGATTTGATAAAAGTCAATCATAGCAAAGGATAGCGGCTAAAAATAAATTTTCATTTCAAATCAGTCACTTAAGCAATCTTAGTTTCAAAAGTAACCGTCAAAGCAAAACGCTTATCTTACCGCTTAAACATACAAGTACCTATTTATGAGAAAAACAATAAGCACGCTCCTGCTTTTAGTTATTGTATTTACTGTTAAAGCACAAAAAATTCAGTACCATGTTTCCTTTCCCAATGCCATACACCACGAGGCGGTGATAAATGTTACAGCAAGCGGCATAGCATTAAGACCAGCCGTTTTTAAAATGAGCCGCTCCTCCCCTGGCCGTTATGCTACGCATGAATTTGGAAAGAATGTGTATGATGTTAAAGCCTTCGACAAAAACAAACAACCACTCGCGGTTAGTCGCGTTGATGGTGATATTTACGAAGTGCCAAAACACAGCGGCTATGTTAAACTAACCTACACTTTATATGGCAATTATGGCGATGGTACTTATACGGGTATTGACCCAGAAAGCATACATTTTAACATGCCTGCCACTTTTATGTGGATGAAAGGAATGGATGAAGCACCCATTGAAATAAGCTTTGACCTGCCCAAAGAAAACAAAGGCATTATTGCCACGCAATTAGTACCAACAGCAAAGCCAAATACTTTTACGGCACCAGGCTTGCAGTATTTTATGGATAGTCCTACAAAAATTGGCGATATAAAAATGAGGCAATGGCAGGTTACCAATACCAACGGTAAAAACATCACTTTCCGTTTGGCACTGGAAGCAAGGGCAACAGAAAGTGCAGTGGACAGCCTTGCAGATGTGGTTAAGAAAATAGTTGCCAAAACCAAAGAAGTATATGGATCTTATCCTGATTATGACTATGGCACTTACACTTTTATCGCCAGCATTAATCCTTATGTATATGGTGATGGCATGGAACACCGCAACAGCACTATGATTTCCATACCTATGCAGTTTGCTTTTTCTGAAGACTTGCTGGATGTTTTTGCCCACGAATTTTTTCATTGCTGGAACGTAGAACGTATCAGGCCCAAAACGCTGGAACCTTTCAACTTTGAGAAGAGCAATATGAGTAATGAACTATGGTGTGCCGAAGGTTTTACTCAATACTACGGCAACCTTAACCTTGCCCGTGCAGGATTAATGGATGAAAAAACATACCTGTCTGTACTTGCAGGCCTCATCAATACAAAATCAAACACACCAGGCGGCAAATACTACACCCCTGTACAAGCCAGCAACCACGCTGTTTTTGTAGATGCTGCTGTATCAATTGACAAGAACAATTACACCAACATGTACAGCTCTTATTACCCTTACGGTGCAGCCATTGCATTAGCACTTGATTTAGAATTGCAAACCCGTTATAATAAAACACTTGATGCCTACATGCAGGTGTTGTGGCAACGTTTTGGGAAGACAGAAATACCTTATACTGTTGCTACGTTACAGGATGCACTGGCATCTATTACTGATAACACATTTGCGGCTGACTTCTTTACCAAATACATTAATGGACATGAAACGATTGATTATGCTACGCTTTTAAGCAAGGCTGGTTATGAGCTAAAAAAAGCCAATGAAGGCAAGCCATCAATGGGGGTTAATACAAGACTGGTGGAAGGGAAATTCGTTATTTCATTCAATACACAAAAAGGTTCAGCGGCTTATGAGGCAGGGCTTGATGTAAATGACGAACTGCTGCAGCTTGATACCACTACCGTTAAAAAACCTGAAGACCTTACCGCCTATCTTGCCACCAAAAAACCAGGCGAAACCATTGCAGTAACTTATAAACACAGGGGCATTGAAAGAAAGACAATGCTTGTATTAAAAGAACAATTATTTCCTGCATTGGTACCTTACGAAAAATCAGGCAAAGAAGTTACTGAAGACATGAAGAAGATAAGGGCAAGTTGGTTTGGAAAGTAAAAGTAATGGGAATAGAGATAACACGGATTTATCGGATAGTCACAGACTTTGCAGTAGAAAGTATCCGTTTTATCTGCATTATCTGTGTTCCAATATGTTATACAAAATACCCTGTATGTAACTTTCCTAAGATGTACCTTACATTCCTAATTTTTTCGCATGAAACCATTGTTATACTTACTCATATCCATTGTTTTTATTTCCTGCAAAACAAAAAAATATGATAATCCGCATATTGAAATTAAAACACAATACGGCGATATTGAACTGGAATTATATCCCAAACAGGCACCGAAAACCGTAGCCGCTTTTCTTAGTTATATTGATTCAGGCTTTTACAAAGACTGTAGTTTTTACCGTGTACTAAATATTGAAAACCAACCATCCAATGCACCAAAAACACAGTTAATACAGGGTGGCATTTGGCGCAGCAATAATAAAAAAGCGGCTTCAGTAGCAGGCATTCCACACGAAACCACAAAGCAAACTGGCATACTGCATACAAGTGGCACTATATCGTTGGCAAGGCTTGCACCTGGCACCGCAGGTACAGAGTTTTTTATTTGTATTGATGAGCAGCCGGGGCTTGATTTTGGCGGCGAAAATATTGAAGATAAACAGGGCTATGCCGCTTTTGGCAAAGTAGTTAAAGGGATGAATATTGTAAGGCAGGTATATAAACACAACGAAGAGAACCAATACTTTGATCCTCCTGTGTTTATAACTAAAATTATAAGGCTGTAAGGCTCTATTTCTTTATTACTATTTCGGCTTCTTTGCTTATTACAATTTGTGGTTTGCCTTTGTAATCTTTAACTACACCAGTTACGCAAACTTCTTTGTTTACATAAAACTCTTCAGGCTTTTGGCTAAAGTTGCCACGGCTGACATCTTCTATTACAATAGTTAAAGGCGAATTTGGAAAAGCAGCACCTACATTTAACAGGGTTACCTTCTTTTCAAAATACCTGCCACCAAATATTTTTGCACATACTGTAACGCTATCGCCAATATGTTTGGCCGCTTCCTCAGCAGTAATTTTTGTTTGTGCAGATAATGAAAACGAAACAACGGTTAATAAAGCGATAAGAAAAGAACATTTACGCATAATAGATTTTTTTATTTCTGTTGCTGCAATTTCAGCATAAAGCAACAATACTAAAAAGTTTTTTAAAACATTTGTATACCATAATAGCCAATAGCTGTAAATAAAGCACAGCGGGTAATTACCCCTACACAACACCATGCAGCAAGCTTGTGCATAGGTACATTAAAACCAACACCAACGGCAATACTTACAGGTGCGCCAACCGTCATAGTACCTAAAAAGCCAAGACCTATTAAACCATATTTTTCCATTAGTTTATGCGCAAGACTTGGCTTTTTGTTTACATCAACAGGTTTTGGTTTGCGATATCTGGCAATAAATTTTTCAATTTTTTCGCCCAAAAAAGCAGCTACAAAAACACCAACAATACCACCTGTAGCGCTTGCAAGAAAAATAACCCAGGGCGATAAGTGTAAAGCAAATCCCGCAGGGATGGCAGCATATACTTCAAAAGTGGCAAGGCCAGCCACGGTTAATATTTTATAGAGCATTACAGAAACAGCTTTTTTTAACGCGTTAGTAAAGCTATGCCTATTGACTTTGAAGAAAAGGGCTTTAACAGAAATATAATTGCACCTGATTTATTTTGCAGCAGCAACCGCCTCCCGGTATTTCCAGTAAGGCATATAGCTTGGGCCTGCAATTTCAAAAGCTTTATCGTAGTTGTACAAGGCTTTTTTATAGTTTGCTGCGCCGCCAAGTTTATAATAGATATAACCAAGGTTATTATAGGCATAATACATTTTACTGTCTGCTGCTATTACATTTTCCAGGTCCCGCATAGCTTCATCATATTTTTCAAGATGAATATAAATAAGGGCGCGGTTGTTTAAAGCCTCTTTGCTTAAAGGTGCTAAAGCAATTGCCTTTTCGGCGTCCTGCAGGGCAAGATTCATTTTGCCTGTATTTGCCGCAGCAATGCTGCGACAAATATAAGAAAAAACATTTTTGGGGTTAAGCCGTAAACTTTTATCATAGTCTGTAAACGCCAAATCATATTTACGCATATAACTATATACATCCCCCCTTCGCCCATAATCAAGGTCAGCATTACGGTCAGCATCTTGTATTATATAAGCTTTCAGGTGTTCATCTAAAAGGTCTATACGGTTGGTATGCACTTCGTTCAACATCATTCTGTAGAGGGTAAACAGTTCTTTCTTCAACTTATAAGCACTACAAAAGTTATAGTAAGATTCTTCATATCTTTTCTGCAACCCAAGTAAATGCGCCTTCATGCCATATACTTCTGCGGCGTTCTTTACAGAATCTTTTTTCAATAACTCATCCAGGTCTTTATATGCCTCATCATACAAACCTGCCTTTGCTTTATAATTAGCCATCATAAGATAAGGATATATGCATTTACAAATAGCGTATGCCTTTTTATACAATGGAATAGCCTTTTTTAACTCACCAGATTCCGCAAACACATCTCCTTTAACCATATATGCTTCATAGCAACTAGGGCAGGCAGCAATGGCTACATCAGCAGCCGCAAAAGCTTCCTCATAATCCTTTTCATGTATTTTTTCTTTGGCGCGTTTAACAAAATGAGAGATGGTATTTTCCTGTTGCCCTTTAATAACTTGTAGGTTAAGCAACAGTGCGGTTAATATTGTAGTTGGCAGTAGTTTTTTCATGATTGTAAAATAGTAAAATAAGTAATACGTAAATAAAAAATCCCGCCTTTGGGGCGGGTTTTAATTATCATTTTATATACTCACTTCTCACCATTCACTACTCACCACTCACTTTCTTAGTTTCCAGCAACTTGCTTCCTGATGATGTTCAGCGCAGCACCTGCTTTAAACCATTCAATTTGCTGTTCGTTGTAAGTATGATTGGCTATAACTTCATCGCTTGTTCCATTACGGTGGTGTAATACCAATGTTAAAGGTTTACCAGGTGTAAAATGGGTAAGGCCAACAACATCAATAGTATCATCTTCCTGAATTTTATCGTAGTCTGCTTTGTCGGCAAAAGTTAATGCCAGCATACCTTGCTTTTTCAGGTTGGTTTCGTGAATACGTGCAAAAGACTTGGTAAGTACCACACGTACGCCAAGGTGACGTGGTTCCATTGCTGCGTGTTCACGGCTGCTTCCTTCACCATAATTTTCATCACCAACAACTATAGTTCCAATACCTACGGCTTTGTATGCTCGTTGGGTGTTTGGCACAGTACCATATTCGCCAGTTACCTGGTTTTTAATATTGTCTGTTTTTTCGTTATAGAAGTTAACAGCACCAATCAGCATGTTATTAGAGATATTATCCAGGTGCCCACGAAACTTTAACCATGGTCCAGCCATAGAAATATGGTCAGTAGTACACTTGCCTTTTGCTTTAATTAAAAGCTTTAAACCTTTAAGGTCTGTACCTTCCCATTCTGCAAATGGATCCAATAATTGTAAGCGTTTGCTTGCAGGATCAACCAGAATATTTACACCACTTCCGTCAGCGGCAGGTGCCTGGTAGCCGGCATCTTCTACTGCAAAACCACGTACAGGTAATTCATCACCACTTGGAGCGTCCAACATTACTTTTTCGCCCTTTTCATTGGTTAATGAATCTGTAAGCGGGTTAAAAGTTAGGTCGCCAGCAATAGCCAAAGCAGTTACCAATTCAGGTGAGCCAACGAATGCATATGTATTTGGGTTACCATCTGCACGTTTTGCAAAATTTCTGTTGAAGCTGTGAACAATGGTGTTCTTTTCTTTCTTTTCAGCACCAACCCTGTCCCACATACCTATACAAGGCCCACAGGCATTGGCAAAAACAGTCGCACCAATTTGTGCAAAAGTTTCAAGAAAACCGTCACGCTCAATAGTATAGCGTACAAGTTCACTACCTGGTGTAATGGTATATTCTGCTTTTGTTTTTAAGCCTTTAGCTGCTACCTGTTTTGCAAGAGAAACTGCACGGCTGATATCTTCGTAAGAACTGTTGGTACAGCTACCAATTAAACCAACTTCAATTTTGGTTGGCCAGCCATTGGCGGCAGCAGCAGCTTTCATCTTAGAAATAGGGGTGGCCAAATCTGGAGTAAAGGGACCATTTAAATGTGGCTCCAGTTCGCTCAGGTTAATCTCAATTACCTGGTCAAAATATTTTTCAGGATCTTCATATACTTCAGGGTCAGCATTCAGGTATGCTTTAACTGCATCAGCAGCTTCTGCAACATCGGCACGGCCTGTAGAAGCAAGGTAACGAGACATGCTTTTATCGTATCCAAAAGTTGATGTGGTTGCACCAATTTCGGCACCCATATTACAAATAGTTCCTTTACCTGTACCACTTATTGCGTTGGCACCTTCACCAAAATATTCAACAATAGCACCTGTACCACCTTTTACGGTTAAAATACCAGCTACTTTTAAAATCACATCTTTAGGGGCAGTCCAGCCATTTAATTTACCGGTTAATTTAATACCGATAAGTTTAGGCCATTTCAGTTCCCATGGCAAACCTGCCATTACATCACAGGCATCAGCACCACCAACACCAATGGCAATCATACCAAGGCCACCTGCATTTACAGTGTGGCTATCAGTACCAATCATCATCCCGCCAGGAAAAGCATAGTTTTCTAACACAACCTGGTGAATAATACCAGCGCCTGGTTTCCAGAAACCAATGCCATATTTATTTGAAACAGAGGCAAGAAAATCATATACCTCTTTACTTTCTGTATTTGCAACAACCAAATCCTGTTTTGCTTCTGTTTTTGCTGTAATCAGGTGATCGCAATGCACTGTACTTGGCACTGCTACTTTTGGCCTGCCTGCCTGCATAAACTGCAATAAAGCCATCTGGGCGGTTGCATCCTGCATAGCAACCCTGTCTGGGGCAAAATCTACATAAGATTTACCTCTTTCAAAGTTGGTTAATTTTTGATTGGCATGCAAATGCGAGAATAAAATTTTCTCAGAGAGCGTTAAGGGGCGGCCCAATGCTTTACGTGCTGCCTCAACTTTGGCAGGCATTTCGGCATAAACCTTCCTGATCATTTCAATGTCAAAAGCCATAAACGGTATTTTTTGAATTTACGTTGGATGATGTAAAAGCGGAACGTAGATAACACTGATTAAACTGAAGTAAGCATTTTAACCGCCATATACAGTTAAACCACTATAATCTGCGCTCTGATTGCGCTGCAAAATTACGGTAAAACAAAACCCTACGAAAAAGTGTTTTAATTTAATTGCCTTTTTAAAAAAGTTATATGTGTTGAAAAGAACACGAGAAGTCACAAAGTATTAAAAAGCCAAGAAACCTGCGGGAAGAGGTGAAAAAATATAGTTTTTATATTTAAAGACTTTGTATAAATTGCAGGAAGATTGCTATACCCCGGCAACCTGAAATAATTACCACTGTTATGAAAAAAATAAGAGAATTTGTAGAAGTAAGGGCTTTTGGGGTTTGCTCTGCCTTGGGCGAAAAGCTGGGCATTGCCACATCGCGTATAAGAATGTGGTTTATTTATATCTCCTTTCTTACGGCTGGTTCTCCTGTTATTGTTTACATGATCCTTGCTTTTTGGCTTAATATGAAGCGCTACATTCTTTCAGCTAAAAGAAACCCGCTGCGTTACCTGTAACCATTAAAAAGTTCGTGTATGCTTGTTTTTAACTTCAGCCATACCGATTACTCCCTTCTTTTAAAAGATTTTGCAGATTTACTCCAGTTGCCTTTTGATAACAATATGGTTGAGTTGCAACCACCTGTTGGTAAAGGTTGGTACAAATGCTTTAAACTGTTTGATGAACTGCAGGTACTGTTAATTTACGCCACGCTGCACCAGCCCTTAATGCAAACAAGGCAAAAAGACACGAACGACTATTTTGTATTACACTTTGATGATGTATTTATTACTGACCCTGTAAAAGTGCTGATTGAGAATGAAGCACTTACCAAGCGTAACACAAGGCATGCCGCAGCAAGACTTACCTGCAACATGTTTACCAATACTGAAATACTTCCTGCGGGGCTACAGGTACAATCAGTAAAAGTGTTATTTAATAAGCAATGGCTTAAAAAATATATGGGGCTGAACAATAAAGACAGTGTGCTGCAAAAATATCTTTCGTTAAAAACTGAGAATTGCGATATGGAGCCACTGGACGCAGAATACCGTAAACTGCTTAACGAAATATGGGAAGGCGACACCACGCAACCACTCCCATTATTTCACCTGCAAAACCGTACTACCTTATTAATTGAACGTTTTTTTACAAGGTTGATGCAAAAAGCTGGTTTGCTGGAAGGTAAATTTACCCTCTCGCCCGCTGAAATTGAAAAACTGGTACGCGTAAAAACTACTTTATTAAAAGACCTTTCGGAACCACCACCCACCATTGAAGCTTTTAGTAAAATAGCTTCTATGAGCCCTACCAATTTAAAAAAGAAGTTTAAAGAATTATTTGGCGACAGTATTTATGCTTACTACCAAAAAGTAAGACTTGAAAAAGCCAGGGAACTGCTGTACAATACCACCAACATAAAACAGGTAGCTGAGGCTATTGGCTACCACAACACATCTAACTTTACACGTGCTTTTAAAAAGCAATTTCATGTAGCCCCTGAAGATGCGCTGAAGTAACTGTAAGCATGTCATCCTGACAAAGGATCTGCCTTGCAGGTTGTCATCCTGACGAAGGAAGGATCTGCTGAAGTACTGTGACCAGGCAGATCCTTCGTGCCTCAGGATGACAGAAAAGAGAAGCAGATCCTTCCTTCGTCAGGATGACAGTGGGTACTGCAGGATGACCATACTCTTTAATAATTATTTTTTAAAAAGCCCCAGTTGCGCAGTTCACTTTGCCAGGTGGTGGGGTAGTTTGCCTTTACAAGATTTATAATGGCTTCAAGGTGTAATTCAATAGCTGTACGCAGTTCGTTTTTACCAGATACTTCTTTACTTATGTCTTTTGCTGCTTTAGCAGTACTGCCTGTTGCGGTATCAAAATCTGCAATGGCGGCCTCCCAAAAAGCGGTACCATATTTTTCGGTGGCAAAACCATCTTCTGCAATGGCAGCTTTCATTAACTGTAAGGCTTTTTTACGGTCATCATTATCGCGGGGCAGTTTATAGGCGCCTTGTTTTACCATACCATAGCGTGCATATTGTGGCAGTGCGGCAGTTTCAGTTTCAAATTTTTTAATAATGTAGCTTTTTACTACCGTTACCGCAGCATTAATATTGGCATTTACCGTTTTTAAGGTTACCGTTTTGGCAGGGCGGCTGCCACCAGCCTGTAACCTGGCCGATAAAGTGCTTGCAAAACTTTTTGCCAGCGTGTCAAACTTTGCCTGCGTAGTCCATAAAAGGGTTAGTTGTGGCAGGGTTTTCCATTGTGTTGCCGCTGCTGTTGCAAGCGTTTCTACATCGGCATCTTTACGCGGAATAAGCTTAACGGTGTTTTTTGTTTTGGTAACAGGTGCTGCCCCGGCAGCAGTACCCTCAGTAGGGCTGAGTTGTTTAGTAGCCATAATTGTTAGTTTTAAATGAATGATATGGCTAATGTAACAATTTTTTTTATTTATCCCTTTTGTATATGTATTTTTTTTAGGAATTATTAGTTAAAGGTTAGCGTTAAGATAATAGTGTATGCGGCGAAAAGTACAAGGGCAGTGTTGGTATGGCACAGTACGCGGCGAAAAATACAAGAGCAATGCCGCCGTGGCACTGTACGCGGCGAAAAAAACAAGGGCAGTGCCACCGTGGCAATACACGCGGCAGAAAATACATGAGCAGTGCCACCGTGGCACTGTACGCGGCGGAAAATACATGGGCAGTTGTCATCCTGACGAAGGAAGGATCTGCTGCTGTGCTGTAATGGGGCAGATCCTTCGTACCTCAGGATGACAGAAAAGAGGGGCAGATCCTTCGTGCCTCAGGATGACATCGCTACGCAGGATGACATTAAAAAACCAACACAGTATCAATCTCTTTCATTAGCCTGTCTGTTTCAGTAAGGGCGGCTATTATTTTCTGGTAATGCAGAATATCATCAAACTGGAGTACCCTGTCTTTACGGTCTTTTAACCATTTTTGGGCGGGCTGGTAACCACCAATATAAAACTGCCAGGCTACTTGTGGTACGTTGTCAAAATATTGAACGTTGTTGATGTAAACCCTGCCAATTGGTTCAAGCGTATCATTATTGATGATATTGATTAAATCGCTACCAGTAATTTCTTCAGTAACATAATTCCTTTGTTCAAACCTTATTTTACCTACTTTATTATCGCCATCAATGGGGTATTGGGTAATATAGTTTTCTACCACAGGGCTTTCCAATAAATGTATTTGCATTAACTGCTCACCTAATTCAACCAGCTTATCAAATGTTTTGACATTTTTAGGATAAGGCACACGCGGAAAATCTATCTTTAAAAACTCCTTGTACTTTTCTCGGTAAGTGGGGCTGTGCAGTACTGCATAAATGTATGCTAATAAATACCTTGGATACAAAAGCCCATCAATTCCAGCAGCAAGATCTACCACCAAATTATCATCTTCTACAAAAGCATAGTTGAGTTGGTTGGCTATTGTATTTACAATGGCTTCATTTAAATTGGCTACTCTTGTGGGTTGTTCTTCTGTACTTATTTGAGTGGTGGTTTCCGGGTAGAGGTAGAGAGGGAAATTTATCCCACCGCCTCTATAAAAAATATTCATGTCTGTTGGCTTATTGCTAACAAAGGCTAAGTTCCATTGCATATCACCAACAACCTGTCCCTGTCGGCCTATTACCAAACCTATATTACCCCCATCAATATAATTACGCATTAAGTTCTTACGTGAATCACCTCTTACAATAATTTGGTTAATTGTCTTTAATGGATAATAAGTGTAACGATTATCAAATTGCCTGTAATCAACTTTTATTACACTTTCAACATCATTTACTAAGAATAAGGCCTTTTTATCTTCAATTTGCCAGTCGGGTGTAGCTTCAAAATCATACTTCTGGTAAATCTCACCTTCACCAAGAGTGTTTAAATCTTCGAGCATTTGTAAAACATCAGCTTGCGAGAACATATACTTCACTAATAAGTTATCTTTTCTAAATTTTATGCCGTTCCCAGAAATGCTAAATATGTCATTTACGCTAAATCCAGATTCGTATTCATGTATACCAACGTCATCTTTGGGTACAAAAAACCAGTATGGTGCTATGGGATTAATCGGTTTCCAATTTATTGTTTGAATATTATTTACCAACAAGTAATCATACTTCGAGCTACGTACCCCCAATTGGTCAAAATGAAAAATTCTTTTTTGATTAGAATTTCCTGGCTTTTTTATAAATATATTTATTGAAACCCCCTGTTGAATGTCAAAAACATTTTCATCCTTTGAACCGTCCAACGCCTTTTCTTTCCGCTTTCCACTACCATGTAAATCATATATATAAATCGTATCGAAAGAATCTAAAAGGGATTTTCTCATTTGTCGTTGAGTAATACCGTCAATGAAAGAGTTATTAGTAATCATTGCAACAATACCAGCTCCAGTTTTATCAATAAAATGCTGTGAGAATCTTATAAATTTTACATAGTCATCTGAAAGAGCATTCAGGTTTTGCTCTTCAACTTTAGCTTTATAGTCTGTAACTAATCCTTGTATCCATTCTCCCTTGTTGGTACTACTTACCGAATAAGGTGGGTTACCAATAATACACATTACAGGTGTATCTCTTTTTATCTGGTTGGCCTCGTTGGCTTCGCTGCTAAGCCAGTTGGCAAACAGGGTGCCTGTATCGGGGTGGCTTTCCTCTAAACTATTGGTAAGGTATATTTTAAAACGCTGGCTGGTAGTGGGTTTGTAGCCAGTTTCGGTTAACAGTAAATCTAACTGCAAATGTGCCATGGCATAGCTGGCCATCAGCAGTTCAAAACCATTTAAGCGTGGCAGTAACTGCTTCTCAACATAACTGCTCCATATACCCTGCTGCCCTGCAAACTTTTTATGTATATGCTTTACCACTTCGGCCAAAAAAGTACCCGTGCCTGTGGCGGGGTCAAGTATCTGCACACGGTGCACTTCTTCTTCAATGGTTTTTATATTGTTGGTATAGCGTTTATCGGTGGCCTGCAGGTTTACTTTTATTTTGGTTTTGCTGGTATCGGCCAAACCCTGCGGCAGGTTAAACTCTGTTTTTAAAATATCATCAACGGCACGTACAATAAAGTTTACCACTGGGTGCGGCGTGTACCAAACGCCACGGGCTTTGCGCAGGCTGGCATCGTACTCACTTAAAAAGGTTTCGTAAAAGTGTATAATGGGGTCTTCTGTCTTGGTGCTTTTGCCATAGTTTTTTAACAATTCTGCCACATTGCAGGCCAAAAACACTTCTATCAAACTGTCTACAATCCATTTAATCCTGTCATCAATATCAGGGCCTGCAATATAGCCAAACAGTTTGCGCAAAAAGGGGTTGCTTTTGGGTATCAGTTCGGCAGCTTCCTGCCTGCTAAAAGTGGGCAGGGTTGGGTCATGCAATCTTGCGGCAAACATACCGTAGGCAATGGTTTGGGCATATACATCGGCAAAAGCCTTGGGTGTAATATCGTGTATCAGTATTTCTTTAAAGGCCAGCATCTGCTCTTTAAGGGTACTGTTTTCCTGTGTGGCCTCATCGCTGTTTAAAGCCTTTTCTATCACATCTGCCAGTAATCTTGCTTTGCCTGCCATCATCTCTGCAAGGCGTTTGCTGCTTTTAATGGTTTGGCTTATATGGGTGCAAAAATCTTTAATAAGGTTGGTGAATGCAGCAAAGTTTTGTGGCAGGGGTACAATACCTGTGGGGGCAATCTCTGCAATAGATATAGTGGTTACCAGTAGCCCATCGCGGTATAAATGAAAGTGCAGGTAATCAGTAAAAATAATATTGCTCAGAGATGCTTTGTAACGATCAAACTGTTCTTTATTGCCTGTCTTCTTCAGCCCGTCCAGGTCTTTATCGCCAATGTCTTTGGCTTCAATAAAGCCTACGGGTATTTCTTTTTTGGTAAGTATATAATCTGGTGCGCCGCAGGTTTGGCGTTTGGGTTCGTTGGTGGCTTTTACATCGGGTACCAGGCTTTCAATTAACTGTTCTAAAGCCCCGCGAAAGGTATGTTCAGTAGCATTGCCTTGCCTGTAGCGGTTGCTGATATTGTCTAAGTAGCTGGAAATGGTCATAAGGCATTAAAAATAAGGAAAGGGAATAAGAGAGGGATTTGAAAATTTGAAGATGGGCAGCAAACAAAAAGAGCAGGCTTTTGGCCTGCTCTTTTTATTTGTCATCCTGACGAAGGAAGGATCTGCTGAAGTACCGTAATGGGGCAGATCCTTCGTGCCTCAGGATGACAACCTACAAGGCAGATCCTTCGTACCTCAGGATGACACTATTTCTTCTTCACCACGGCCTTTTTAGGTGCTGCTTTTTTAGCGGGTGCTTTCTTTGCAAATGCCCCTGGTACCTGGGTTTCTATCATCTTTTTCACTTCCTCTAAAGGTATGGTTGCTGCTTCTTCGGCGGTATATTTTTTGCCCGTTAATTTCAGCATCTTTTTACCAAAACGAAGGAAGGGGCCCCAACGTCCATTCTCAATAGTAATCTTTTCAGCAGGCCATTGCTGTATAAAACGGTTGGCTTCTTTTTCCATTTTTTTCTCAACCAACGCATTGATGTCGGTTTGAGAAAGATTATCGTAATCGTACCCTTTAGGAATATTGATATACAAATCATCCCATTTAATAAATGGCCCAAAACGCCCCTTGCCCTTAGTAACAGGTTTTTCTTCGTAAAAACCTATGGGCGCATCAGCAGCATTTTTTTGGTTGATGAGTTCAATGGCACGGTCAAGTTCTATCTCTAAAGGTTCATCCGTTTTTGCGAGGGAAATAAACTGCTCTTTATACTTTATATACGGACCAAAACGGCCTGCACTTACAATAATTTCTTCGCCATTATATTCACCAATACTGCGTGGCAATTTAAATAAATCCATTGCCTCGTTCATGGTAATGGTTTCTATGCTCTGGCTTGATTTTAATTTGGCAAACCTTGGTTTTTCCTCATCTTCCACCTTACCTATCTGCACCATGGGCCCAAACCTTCCCATCCTTGCTATCACTGGTTTTCCGCTTTCAGCATCAAAGCCAAGTTCACGCTCACCCTTGGCGCGGTCGGCAGTGTCAAGCGTGGTTTGAATATTTATATGAAAGGGTTTATAAAACCCGTCAATCATATTGCTCCATTTTATTTTACCTAAGGCAATTTCATCAAATTCTTCTTCAATTTTAGCAGTAAAACTAAAGTCCATCACCTTGGTGAAATGCTGCTTTAAAAAGTCGGTTACCACCATGCCCAAATCTGTAGGAAACAGCTTCGATTTTTCAGCACCCGTGTTCTCCATCAGCATCTCTTTTTCTATATTGTTAGCTGCTGTGAGGCGTAACAAATTCACTTGCCTTTTTACACCTTCCTTGTCACGTTTTTCTACATAATTTCTCTTTATAATGGTTGATATGGTTGGCGCATAAGTAGATGGCCTTCCTATACCCAGCTCTTCCATCTTTTTAACCAGCGAAGCTTCTGTATAACGTGCATTGGCGCGGGTGAATTTTTCAGTGGCTGTCATCTCTTTAAAATCAAGCGACTGGCCAATAGTTAAAGGCGGCAACATACCCTCTGTGTCTTCATCGTCTTCATCATCATGTCCTTCAAGATATACTTTTAAGAAGCCGTCAAACTTCATCACTTCACCTGTGGCGGCAAGCTGTTCTTTGTTGGTTGATATGTTTATTTTGGCAGTCGTTTTTTCAAATTCTGCATCGCTCATTTGCGAAGCAATAGTACGTTTCCAGATAAGCTCATACAATCTTCTTCCATCATCGTCATTTACTGTATGACTGCTCATGTAAGTAGGGCGAATGGCTTCGTGTGCTTCTTGTGCACTTTCGTTTTTATTCTTGAATTTGCGTGGCTGATGATACTTGCTTCCAAAGGCAGTATTTATTTCTTTACTGATGTCTTCAAGGGCAGTATCACTAAGGTTGATACTATCAGTACGCATGTAAGTAATCTTACCGCTTTCGTATAGCTTCTGCGCAATAAGCATGGTTTTACTTACGCCATAACCTAATTTACGTGAAGCTTCCTGTTGCAGTGTTGATGTGGTGAAAGGCGCAGCTGGTGTACGTTTGGCAGGTTTAACCTGTATATCTGCAACACTATATTTTGCATTGATGCAACTGTTTAAAAACGCCTGTGCATTCTGCAGTTCTGCAAGCTTAGATGGGCCTTCTGCTTTAAAAGTAACAGGCTTGCTGTTGATGTCTTTTGCTGCAAAAAAAGCTTCTACTTTATAACTGCTTTCGCTTGTAAAATGATTGATTTCTCTTTCCCTGTCTACTATTAAACGAACTGCCACACTTTGTACGCGGCCTGCACTTAAGCTTGGCTGTACCTTTTTCCACAATACAGGGCTTAGTTCAAAACCAACCAGCCTGTCTAATACACGCCTTGCCTGCTGTGCATTTACAAGATCCATATTTATTTTACGTGGGTTGGCTACTGCCTTTTTTATTGCGGGTGCAGTAATCTCATGAAACACAATTCGCTTGGTTTCTTTGGGGTCTAAACCAAGTACTTCTGCAAGGTGCCAGCTAATGCTCTCTCCTTCACGGTCCTCATCCGATGCGAGCCAAACCTCTTTGGATTTTTTTGCAAGGCTCTTCAGTTCACTTACCACTTTTAATTTATCATCGGGTACTTTATAACGCGGGGCATAATGGTTATTAAGGTCAATGCCCATATCATCTTTTTCAAGATCGCGTATATGGCCATAGCAACTTCGCACATCAAAGTCGCCACCAAGAATTTTTTCAATGGTTTTGGCTTTTGCCGGTGACTCTACTATTAACAGATTCTTACTCATTTTGCTTGCTTATATTTTTATCTGACCCCTGATTTATATATTGCCGTGTTACCTTTTAATTGCTGAAAAAAGCTGCAAAAAGCCCCAGTGTGCGACGCAACAACAGCTACATTAGGGTTATAAAGACCGTTAACAAAAAAAAGAAACCCTTGATTACAACTGTGATGCCCTACTGATACAACCCAATACCTGCAACACTTTGAGCGTTTTTAGCCTGCAGATTTATTTTACTGCTGCTACTGTAAATACTGCATGGCTGACCGTTGCAATATTACTTTAAACGTTGAAACCACAAAAAATGTTAAGAAAATGCGTAGGTTTTAATTTTTTATTTATTGGCACGCAATTGGAATTATGGAAGGCAAATAAAAATTACAAACCATGAAAAAGTTATTTACACTCGCAGTATTGCTTACCGTAAGTTTTACTACTTTAAATGCCAGCGCACAACCACCCTGGGCAAGGGCCAATGGCCAAAATAAGCGTTATGATGACAGGCGTGATTACCGTAATGACCGCCGTGTTTATGTGGCACCACACAGGGTAGATTATTACTACTATCCACAGGCCAACGTTTACTACAATCCATCTGCAAGAAGTTATTATTACATGCGTAATGGTGGCTGGGTTGCTGAAAGAAGGCTGCCACGCGGCATGTATGTGAACGAGCCTTACTCACAGGTGTACTGTAACGACAATGAAGCTATATGGAACTATAACAGAAACCATGTACAGGCTTACAGGCCAGCACAAAAAGTAGTAATTGTAGAGCCGCAAAGGCGCGTGAACAGAAGGTTTTAAACAATTTCCCCTCAATGATACATGTAAAGGGCCGCTTTTTAAAAGCGGCCCTTTTTTATTTTTTAAAGAAGCTGACAATGGTTTTAATGGTGGCAGGCTCTCTATAAATTTTACTGTGACCAAGACCTGTGGTAATGTAAAACTCAATATGCGGCAGGTTAAGCTGTTGCACAGGAATCACATCGCTGAAGGGGCAAATGGTATCTTCCATATCGTGCAGCCAAAGCGTTGGCACGTTTACTTTTTGTATGGCCGTGCTTGTAGCAAAATATGTAATTGGCTGCCCGGAAAAATCAACTATATAATTTATAAGTGCATTTTTCATTGCAGTTGAGAGGCCGATAAATTTTGCAAAATGGTGTACCGCAGTGGTGGTTTCAACTGCAGGGGCAATCAACACAAGCTTTTTAAGATTGGGCAAATGTTCAGCAGCCAGTGAAGCAGCAAGGCCACCAATACTATGCGCCATGATACCATAAAAAGCACCAAAGGTTTCATCTATTTTACGCATGGCCTGGCTGTATAACAGCGCATTGATCAGCTTGCCATCGCTGATGCCATGTGCAGGGCCATCAAAAGCATATAATTCAAAACCTTCTTTCAATAAAGACCTTATGTATTTTTCAAAGCGGTAGCTGAAACTATCAAAGCCATGTGCGATGAGTATTTTTTTACCATTGTTTTTTTCAGGTTTCCAGTGCCAGCCGCGTATGGTTAGCTTATCAAGTAAAACACTTACAGGTATTGCTTTTTGAAAGATGGGGGGGATTGACCTTACAGGCTTTCCACTATAAGGCGTACAGAAAACTTTAAACGCATACTTGGCCGCTTTGCGGGATGAAAGCAGGGCAAGCGATCTGATTTTTGCTTTATAATAATTGATTGCCAGTTTCTGTATTAATTTCATGCGCTGAATTAATGCCCAAATATATGCAGGTTGTAATGATTGGTACAGGTAATGTGGCTACGGTATTAAGTAAATTGATAGTAGCAAAAGGACACACCTTACTTGAAGTTGCAGGAAGAAATTACGACCATGCATTGCAGATAGCGCAGCCATTAAATGCAATAGCAACCAGCGATTTTTCTGCCATTGATAAGACTGCTGACATTTATATTATTGCAGTTAATGACGATGCTATTAAAGCCGTTATTCATCAATTACATTTACAGGATAAACTTGTTATTCATACCGCAGGCGCATCAACCAAACATTTACTGCAAAGCCTTACCAGTACTTATGGTGTACTGTGGCCATTGCAAACACTGCGAAAAGAAACGGCGCATCAACTGAGTATTCCATTGGTTATTGATGGTAGTGATAAGGATACTTTGGCAACTATTGAAAGCTTCGCAAAAAGTTTATCACAACAGGTTTCAAACGCAAACGATGAAGAGCGTGTAAAGCTGCATGTGAGCGCTGTTGTAGTATCTAATTTTACCAACCATTTATACGCTTTGGCAGAAGATTACTGCATGAACGAGGGGCTTGATTTTAATCTGCTATTTCCCTTAATGGAAGAAACCGTACAACGCACCAACTATCATTCGCCAAAGGAAGTACAAACAGGGCCTGCTATACGTAACGATATACTGACCATGAATAAACATATATCGTTACTGGAAAATTATCCTACTCTAAATAATATCTATAAAAAAATTAGCGAAAGCATTCTGATTAGTAGCAATAAAAAGTAAATCCCCGTATGGGGAATCAAACGGGGATTATTTATTAGCAAGCAAATAGAGAAACTATGTTTTCTTACTTCGTAAGTAAAATCGTTAGAGGCCTGGTTTTGTGGGCAATTCCCGCAAACGTTTGCGCAAAGTAGATAACATTTTCCATACGCAACAAAAGAGATTACTTTTTATGGAAAAATTAAGGTTGTTTAAGGAGTACGATTTTATACTAATGCAGTATTTCGTAAATAGTGCAGGTTATTCATATGGTTTCAAATACTTTTGCAGCCCAAAACCAAAGTGATGTACACAATAAATATAAAGTTTGAAGAAAAAGGTAAATTGCCCTTAACCCTTACCAATATTGGGGCTGGCGATAGTTTGCTGGAGGTTTTGCTGGATAATAATATTGAACTTCATCATAATTGTGGTGGTGTTTGTGCATGCAGCACCTGCCACTTATACCTTGAAAAAGGCGAAGATTTTGTAGAAGAACTAAGCGATAAAGAAGAAGATTTTATAGACAGGGCTGTGAATCCACGTCTTACCAGCCGCCTTGGTTGCCAGTGCGTATTGCACGAAACAGCAGGCGGTGAGCTTACCATTACTTTGCCCGATCAAACACAGTTTCTTGGAGAATAAGACCATAATTAAACAATGTGCCAATTGGGAAATTTGAAAATGTGTAAATCAGGGTATTTAACCATTTTCAAATCTTCAAATTTTCTTAATTTTCAAATTTATATCAATGAGCCATTTTGAGCCCCCTATACACTGGAACGACCACGAAGACATTGCAATGAAACTGTATGAGCGTTTTGGGGATGATTTTAATGAAGGTAAAATCTATCGTATCCGCTTTACTGATTTGCTGGAATGGATTTTACAAATTCCAAATTTTCAAGGAACCCGTGAACAAAGCACAGAAGGACATCTGGAAATGATACAAAGCACATGGGTGTACGAATGGCGCGACAACCAAAAATAACCGCAAGCCATATTGCTGCTGAATTATTAAAATAAGATAATACCCAACAAATACAGCATTTGCACCTGTTGGTATATATTGCAGCACAAACTCAGCTATTGAAATTAGTAACAGCTTTTTTTCGTTTGGTACGGTGGCCAAACCTCCTGTTCATTGCCTTAACACAGGTAATGTTTGAGTATGCTGTTATACAACCCATTTTTGGCAGTGCAGGAATACAAACCAACATACACGGTATTTACTTTTTACTGCTGGTACTTTCTTATGTTTTTATAGCTGCGGCAGGTTATATCATCAACGATTATTTTGACCTTAATATTGACCAGGTTAACAAGCCTGATAAAGTAATTGTAGCCAAGGTAATTAACAGGCGCTGGGTATTATTATGGCATATTGGCCTTAGCCTTATTGCCATTTTAATGAGTGTATATGTTGATTATAAAGCCAACACAAAGCCCTTTGCAGGGATTGCGGCTTTTATATGTGTAGTGTTGTTATTCTTCTATTCAACCACATTAAAAAAGAAGTTTCTGATAGGCAATGTTTTAGTAGCCGCCATTACAAGTTGGGTAATGCCCATACTTACTTTATACGAGGTAAACCATGTATTTCTATTAAACAATATTCCACAAAGTTTTGATAGGGAAAAACTCATTCGCCTTACCTTTTTATACACTGGTTTTGCCTTTATTATTTCACTGATAAGAGAAGTAGTAAAAGACATGGAAGATATTGATGGCGATATGAAATTTAGCTGCAAAACCATGCCCATTGTTTGGGGCATCAATGCCACCAAAGTGTTTGTAGCCGTGTGGTTGATTGTTTTAATAGGCACTTTATCTATTGCTCAGTTTTACGTTATACAGTTTGGTTGGTGGGCAAGCATTACCTATTCAATACTGCTTATTATTGCACCGCTTTGTTATATTTTTAAACAGCTTTTTACAGCATCAACACCACAGCATTTTCATAAGCTAAGCACCACAATAAAACTGGTAATGTTCACAGGAATTTTATCAATGCTATTCTTTAAATTTTATACATAACCAACCTTATAATTATGGCTGCACCTGTTATTTTAGCTTCGCAATCGCCACGCAGAAAACTCCTGCTTGAATGGGCTGAAATTGCATTTGAAGTAGTGATAAAGCCTACAGATGAAAGTTACCCTGCAAATCTTTCTACTGAAGACATTCCTGTGCATATTGCCAAACAAAAAGCATTGGCAGTTAAAGAGTTTACAGCAACGGCTTACCATGCGCAGCACAACCATCAAACAATTATTGCCGCAGATACAGTTGTTGTTTTAGGCGATAAAATCATAGGCAAACCCATTGACAGAAAGGATGCTATTGAAACCCTGAAATCCTTATCAGGAAAGCAGCACAGGGTTATTACAGGTGTAGTAATTTTAAAGACCGAACAGGAAATAAGCTTCGCAGATATTACCCATGTTACTTTTCATGAATTAACAGAAGAACAGATTATTTTTTATGTTGACAAATACGAACCTTACGATAAAGCTGGTGCCTATGCCATACAGGAATGGATTGGCGTTGTGGGAATCAAATCTGTAGAAGGTGATTTTTACAACGTAATGGGTTTACCTGTAAGCCGCGTGGTTAAAGCTTTACAGCAATTAGTTTAAGAAAATTAATTTATTGCAACAACACGCATCCAACTTACATCATATAATTTTTATAATTGTTTGTTTTTTTCAGCTAAACCAGTAGCTTTAAGCCTGTAACCAATTCCCAAAACACCCTGCAATGAACGAAAAACTATTGCAATTCATCTGGCAGTTTCAATACTTTAATAAAAACGAATTAACCACCGCAAACGGTGAACAGCTTGTTATTTTAAAACACGGCAGTTTAAACGACAATCAGGGCCCCGACTTTGCTGACGCATCAGTTAAGATTGACAATATTATACTTGCTGGAAACATTGAAATACATATAAAATCATCTGACTGGCACAGGCATAACCATACTGGTGATGGTCATTACAAAAACATCATCCTGCATGTAGTTTGGGAAAATGATGTACAGATAAATGACAACAATGGCAGGCAAATACCAACACTGGTTTTACAAGACAGGATTGCAAAAGTTTTGCTGGAACGTTATACCATGATGATGGCATCGCCTGTAATACTTTGCCAGCAGCAAACCTTGCCTGCCTTAAGCGAATTAGGCTGGACCTCATGGAAAGAAAGGCTTGTAGCTGAACGCCTTACAAGAAAAGCAACCAAAGTGCTTGCTTATCTTGAACAAACAAAACAGCATTGGGAAGAAGTTTTCTGGTGGCTGCTTGCCGCCAATTTTGGCATGAAAGTAAACAGCGAACTTTTTGAGCAAGTAGCGCAATCCATCTCTGTAAATATTCTTGCAAAACATAAAAACCAAATCCATCAACTGGAAGCATTATTGCTTGGCCAGGCCAATTTGCTGGAAGATGATTTTGAAGATGACTATGCAATTCTGTTACAAAAAGAATATGCTTTTTTACAAAAGAAATACAAACTGCAACGCATTACGATTCAGCCTGATTATTTAAGAATGCGGCCTGCAAATTTTCCTGCAATAAGGCTGGCACAACTTGCCATGCTGATAAAACAATCTACACACCTTTTTGTACATGTTAAAGAACTGGAATCGGTAAAAGAATTGAAATTGTTGTTTGCAGTTACGGCCAACGATTACTGGCATTACCATTACAGGTTTGATGATGCGCAGGCTTACCAGCCCAAGCGGTTGGGTAACAGTACAGTTGATAATATCATCATTAATACCATTGTACCCATTTTATTTGCTTACGGCAGCTTTACGCAGCAGGAAAAATATAAACACAAAGCCATACAATGGCTAACTCAAACAAAGAACGAGGTAAACAATATTATCAGTGACTGGAAAGAATATGGCCAGCAAAACCTTACTGCATTTGACTCGCAGGCTTTTATTGAGCTAACAAATAATTATTGCATTAACAAACGCTGCCTTGAATGTGCAGTTGGCAATAAA
The DNA here is from genome assembly GCA_031424995.1 of Chitinophagales bacterium. Classification (GTDB taxonomy): domain Bacteria; phylum Bacteroidota; class Bacteroidia; order Chitinophagales; family Chitinophagaceae; genus Parasediminibacterium. The sequence goes on from JANPIP010000029.1 coordinate 128,013, forward strand.
ATTTTGAAAGGATAAAAAGCAGGTGGTTTTAGCCACCTGCTAAAAAATTCTTACAAAAAGATGAATAAATTTATAGAGTTGAAATACTGGACTTTAAATCGATTCCATTTTTTCTCACAACTCACTTCTCACCACTCACTATCCCCAGTCAAACGTAATATCAAGCTCCATATCAGGATGCAGGCTTCTTTCTACAGGGCAGGTTCTTGCCACACGCTCTAAAATCTCTTTCGATTTATCGTCAAGCCCAATAGCAGGAATAGTTAAATGGGCTTTAATACCACCAATACGGCGTGGGTCAGGCTTCATAATCTTGGTAATTTCTACAGAGGCTTCCGTAAGGTCAATATTCATGCTGTTTGCCTTAATACCCATGGTGGTAAGCATACAACTGCCCAACGCGGTAGCCACCATATCGGTAGGGCTAAAACGTTCGCCTTTGCCCATATTATCAGTGGGAGCATCATTTTCAATAATACTTCCACTCTGCACGTGTTTCATTTCAGTTCTTAACGCGCCTTTATAAATTACGGTTGATGTCATGTGAGTATATTTTATATAAATTTACAAGCACAAATATATACACGTGAAGAAGATATTTTTATTAGCTATTATAAGCATTCCGTTAGGCCTTATGGCGCAAACAAAAAGCCAGGAAAGAAAGCAAAAGAAAGAAGCCCGTAATGAACGCGTAAAGCAGTTGATTAAGCAGGAAGAAGAAGGTGCTATGATTTTTCAGAAACAAAGCGCATTTGGTTTTAAATTCAACACCGACGGCTTTAATGTTTTTTATGAGCATGGCAAATACAAAACCATTACAAAAACCAGTTTGTGGTGGGTAGACCTTGGAGAACGAAAAGACCCTAAACAATACAAGCAAAGTAACCTTTTGGGGGTTTCAGGCTCGCCAATTGTGGTACAAGGCAATGGTTATATTTATGGTAAACAAAATAATCTTTATTACCTGCGCTTTGGTTTAGGCCAGCAAAAAGTAATTGGCGGTAAGGGAAATAAAAACGGCGTAGCCGTTTCTGCTATTTATGGCGGAGGCCTTACCCTTGGAATGCTAAAGCCTTATTATGTACAAATACAGGAAAACGGCCAGGCAAAAGATATTAAGTACGATAATAACGACAATGTTTTTCTTGATCCAAATGTAATTATTGGCGGTTCAGCTTTTGGCAAGGGTTTTAGCGAAATGAAATATGTTCCAGGTGCACATGTAAGGGGTGCACTGCGCTTTGATTATGGCCACTATAACGAAACCATCACCGCTATTGAAGTTGGTGTAAATGCAGAATATTTTAGCCAGGCAATGCCGGTTATGGTAGGTGTGAATACAGATAAAAAGTTTTTTTTTAATGCCTATGTGGCATTACTATTTGGAAGAAGAAAATAGATAGCAACTTGCCTGTTTTGCAAAAAATGATGATAGTGGTTTATGCAAAACAGGCATTTTTTTTATCATCAATGTATCCTGTCGCCCCTTACTTCTACATCTTTAATTACTTCAGCTTCATAATCCAGCCATTCCTGCCAGCGTTTGCGTACTTTTTCTTTGTCAAAATAGGTTTCAGCTAAATCAATAAAAAGGGTGTAATGCCCCGCTTCACTTTCCATAAAACGGCGGTAAAAATTACGCAGGTATTCATCCTCCAACCCCTCGCTTAAACGCTTGAAACGCTCACAACTACGGGCTTCTACCAATGCCATACAAAGCAACTGGTCAAGCATACGGCCTTCTTCGCTGCCACCACGTTGCTGAAATTCAATCAGCCTGTTTACGTAAACATCCTTGCGTTGCGGCCCAAGTTTAAGGTTACGCTTTTTTAACTCGTTCAGCACCAAACGAAAATGCCCCCATTCTTCTGTAACAATGGGTGCCAGTTCTTCCACCAACTCTTCGCGGTTTGAGTAGCGTTGAATTAATGATATACAGGTAAGCGCAGCTTTTTGCTCACAATAGGCATGGTCTGTAAGTATTGCCTCAAGGCTTATGGCAGCAAGATTTACCCAGCGCGAATCTGTTGGCAACTGCAGCCCAAGAATGTTTTTTACATCATCTGTAGTAACCAAGATATTTGTAGTTGAATGGATTTAGAAAGCTATTTAACAATGCAAGATATGGATGAATCTTTTTTACATAAAAAACTGGAAGAAAGAAAGCAGCAAAATGCTTTTAGAACTTTACGTTTACCCAATAATAAAATTGATTTTTGCAGCAATGATTATTTGGGGCTGGCGAAGAAGGTAGGGTCCGTTGACCGTTTACCGTCAACCGTTTCACCATTCACTATTCACAACTCACAACTCACCACTCACCCCACAGGCTCCGCAGGCTCACGCCTTCTTGCAGGCAATTACCCACTAATTGAAGAAACAGAACAGCAGATGGCAGCTTTTCATCAAAGCGAAGCGGCCTTACTATTTAATTCAGGCTACGATGCCAATATTGGTTTGCTTTCCTGCGTTCCACAGAAAGGCGATACCGTCATTTATGATTTTCTTTGCCATGCTTCTTTACGCGATGGCATACGCTTAAGCAATGCACAGTCCTTTTCTTTTTTACACAATGATATGCAGCACCTTGAGCGAAGGCTGCAGCAGGCCACAGGTAACATTTTCGTGGTTACAGAATCCGTATTTAGCATGGATGGCGACTTTTGCCCTTTACAGGAAATAGTTGCCCTATGCCAGCATTACAAAGCCCATTTAAGTATTGATGAAGCCCATGCCACAGGTGTTGTGGGCAACAAAGGCGAGGGATTGGTGCAGCACCTGAACCTACAGGATTATGTGTTTGCAAGGGTGCACACTTTTGGCAAAGCTTGTGGCTGCCACGGTGCTGTGGTATTGGGTTCTACCACTTTGCGTGATTACCTCATCAACTTTGCACGTAGTTTAATTTATTCTACTTCTTTGCCGCCACATGCAGTTGCTGTTATTAAACAGAGTTATGAAACTTTTCCTTTTATGATGGAGGAAAGGCAGCACCTGCAACAGTTGATACAACATTTTCAGTCAGCAACAATCAAGTATCAAAAACTGCCCTCAACAACGCCCATACAGGTTGTTATTATTGAAGGTAATGACGCAGTAAAAAAGGTAGCTGATATGTTACAGAAAAACGGGCTTGATGTTCGCCCTATCCTCTACCCTACCGTACCAAAGGGTAAAGAAAGGTTGCGCATTGTACTGCATAGTTTTAATACAATAGCAGAAGTAGATACACTAACGGATTGCCTTAATACAATTTAATCAGTACTTTTCAATTTAGCGGCGGGTGAAGACATCCGCCGCTAAGGAAAATTCAGCCGCATTGGGTATGATTAAATGCCTATGGCGTGACTGCACTATTGCGTAAGGGATAGCAATGGATACCCCGCTGAGGCCTTTGTGTAAAGGGCTGTGGCGTAGTAGGAATGGATAGCCCGCCGCAAAGCGGTACGCCATAATAAAATCATTACGTTATACAACCAGTTAATTTGTACTTTTCAATCCTCAAACGTTTGTTATGCGTTATATCCCTTTATCCATTTCCGCTATTATTACTATCGCTTTGGTAACAGCCCTGAGCGTACAACTACCTGCGGGCAAAACAAAAACGCCAAGGCTGGGCTATTTTCTGTCGCCGCAAACAGGCTTTTGGCAAAATGCCGAACCAACAGATATCTCCTTTGATGTGGATTTAAAAGTAAAAGGCATTTCAGCTATTACTGATGTGTATTTTGATGAACGACTGGTGCCACATATTTATGCCGAAAACGATGCAGATGCGTACTTTGTTCAGGGTTACCTGCATGCTAAATTCCGTTTGTGGCAAATGGAATTTCAAACCTATATAGCCGGTGGCAGACTGAGTGAGGTGACTGGTGCAGACAACCTTAAAACAGATAAATATTTACGTCGCCTTGGCCTGTTGTACGGTGCAGAACGCAGTCTTGAAGCGATGGAAAAAGATCCTGAAACCAAACAAATGCTGGATGCTTATACATTAGGTATCAATGCGTACATCAGCCAGCTAAAACCCAACGAAATTCCTTTTGAATATAAGCTGATGGATTACAAACCTGAAGCATGGACCAACCTTAAAAGTGCTCTTTTTTTAAAGCTGATGAGCTTTGACCTTGCCGCCGATGGCGATGATGATTTTCTGCAAACCAATACAAAGAATTTTTTTGGTATAGATACGTACAGGAAATTATTTCCTGCGGTGATGGATTCTTTAGACCCCATCATTCCTAAAGGAACACTGTTTGATACCGTTGCCAAAGCACCCATAGTTCCTGCTTCTTACGACTCATTATATATTGGCAACAGCGACTCTTTTCATATTGCTTCCCCATTAATCCCTGACAAAGACAATGGCAGCAATAACTGGGCTGTTAACGGTACCAAAACAAAAAGTGGCAGGCCCATTTTATGCAACGATCCGCATCTTGGCTTAAACCTTCCATCGCTTTGGTACGAGGTACAAATTACCACGCCAACGCACAGTACCTACGGGGCTTCTTTTCCCGGCGCACCTGCCGTTATTATTGGTTTTAATGACAGCCTTGCATGGGGTGTAACCAATGCAGGCCGTGATGTGGAAGACTTTTACGAAATAAAGTTCAGGGATACCACCATGCAGGAGTACTGGTTTAATGGCGAGTGGAAAAAAAGCGAACTACGTAAAGAAATTATTAAGGTAAAAGGCCAGCCTGATAATATTGAAACGATTGCCATTACTGTGTTTGGACCTGTCATGTACGATCATACTTATAAAGCCTTAAATAAAAACAATAAATGCTACGCAGTACGCTGGAAAGCACACGATGCCAGTAACGAGCTGATGACTTTTTTTAAATTGAACCGTGCTAAAAATTATGTGGACTATATAGATGCCATAAGCACTTACCAATGCCCTGGTCAAAACTTTGTGTTTGCCTCTAAAAGTGGCGACATTGCCATAAAACAACAGGGTGAGTTTGCTGCCAAGTGGAAACACCAGGGCGAGTTTGTAATGCCTGGTACTGATTCTTCTTACATGTGGCAGGGCTATATACCATCAAAAGAAAATCCGCTGCAAACAGATCCTGAACGCGGCTTTGTAAGCAGTGCCAATCAAATGGCGGTAGATTCAACTTATCCCTATTATCTTGGAGTAGCAGGTAATTTCCCTTTGTACCGCGGCCTCATCATTAACAAAAAACTCGCCGCCATGAGCAATATTACTGTAGATGATATGCAGGCCATGCAAACCAATAACGACAATATATTCGCCACTATGGCAAAGCCTGTATTGTTGAGCTATATTGATGAAACACAATTATCCGGCGATGAGAAAAAGTATCTTGATATAGTTAAGAACTGGAACATGGTAAATGACCCCTCCTCAAAAGGTGCTACGGTTTTTAAAGCCTGGTGGGACAGTACCCAGAAGCTGGTTTTTGAAGATGAATATGCACTTAGCAAACTGCCTTTGCGTAAGCCGTATGAAAGCACTTTACTTGAGGCTTTACTAAGAGATAGTGTGCGTATTTTTTGCGACAACATCAATACAAAAGATAAGAAAGAAACCATGTTTGATATTACCCTGCTTGCCTTTAAAAAAGCAGCCGCTTTTGCCGCTCAACTTGATAAAGACAAAAAGCTGGAATGGGGTATTTTTAAAGACTCCAAAATAGCGCACTTTACAAAAATAGATGCACTTAGCCGCCTGCACAATATTAATGGCGGCGGCAGTTACAGCATTAACGCCACCAAAAGCGACCACGGGCCAAGCTGGCGCATGATTGTTCAACTGACAGATAAAATTGAAGCTTACGGCGTGTACCCGGGTGGCCAAAGCGGTAACCCTGGCAGCAGGTATTACGATACTTTTATAGATAGTTGGTCGGCTGGCAAATATTACTCCTTGCACTTTTATAAAAGGCAGGAAGCCCGCCACAGCAACCACATTAAATGGCATACGGCTTTTATAAATTCATAAATTGTCGTCCATCGTTTACCGTCAATTGTCCCTCGATGGTCGATAAACGATGGTCGATAAATCATTCACAACTCACTATTCACCTCATGAAATTTCTATCTGCCATTATACTCACCGCTTTACTTAGCTATACAGTTGGTTTATTTACCGTACTCCCATGGTTCAGCTTTGTTTTTTGTGCGCTTGCGGTAGCGGTGGCCATTCATCAAAAACCCTTCAAAGCCTTTATTGCAGGCTTTATTGCATTGTTCTTATTATGGGGCATCCTCGCCGTAATGCAGGACGTAGCCAACAATCATATCCTTTCAGTTAAAGTAGCACAAATACTTCCCCTCAACGGTTCATCAGTTACGCTTGTAATTATTACTGCATTAATTGGCGCGCTGGTAGCAGGTTTTGGTGCGCTCACAGGCAGTTATTTAAGAAAGCGTAAGTAAAACGCTTCGCTGTTTTATAAACTTTTGGTTACCAGCTTTTGGAATGGATATCAACTTCGTTGCGTCGCACACTGCGGCGCTTTTCTCGTTACTCAACTTTACAAAACAAATAACAAAACCCTACTGCCTCAAAAAATCCCGCCACCAGTAGCCTGAGTTTTTAATGGTACGCAATTGCGTTTTAAAGTCAACATGCACCAGGCCAAAACGTGCCTTATAACCTTCTGACCATTCAAAATTATCTGTCAACGTCCAGGCAAAATAGCCCTTCACATTTACGCCTTCCTGCTTGGCGCGGTGCATGGCCTGCAAATAATCCTGAAAATATTGAATACGGTGCGCATCGTTCACCACACCATTAACCAGTTCATCTTTAAAGTAAGCACCACCTTCAGTAACAATAATTTCTTTAACGCTGCCATACAGCCAAAAGCGTTTCAGCATACGGTAAAAACTGTCGCCATTAATCTCCCAACCCATGGCAGTATGCGGCACTTTTCGTGTGCTTGCTTTTACCTCACTGGCCTGTAGGTAAGGTATCAAAGGGTTATGCCTTACCGTTAAAGAAAAGTAGTTTTGTACCCCTATAAAATCAAAATTAAAAGTCATCCTTTCTGTAAACTTCCAGGCTTTGTTGTGCAGTTGCAGTTTATCCAAAAACGGAAACCCGTCTTCCTGTGGGTAGCCACGGCCAAGGGCTGGTTCTAAAAAAAGGCGATTCAAAAGAATATCAGCGCGTTTAGCGGCAGCAATATCTGTTTCTTTTTGCGTGTAAGGTATCACTTCACTGCAACTGAAGCAGGTGCCTATATGTGCTTTTGGCACAAGGTTGCGCAGTATCCTGCCACCTTCGGCCTGCGCCATTGCTGCATTGTGTACAGCAGACATAAAGAGGTCTAAACTTATTTTACCAGGAGCATGTTTGCCCAGCATATAGCCCAAACTGGTAAAGCCCATCGGCTCGTTTAAAACTATCCAGTCTTTTACTTTATCGCCAAATTCTTCTGCACAAAGGGTTACAAAACGGCTAAACCAACGCAGCATTTGGTGACTTGCCCAGCCACCATCTTTTTCAAGTTCATGCGGCAAATCCCAGTGGTATAAAGTAATGTACGGTGTAAGGCCAAGCTTCAGGCATTCATCAATTACTTTATGGTAAAAAGCAATACCCTCTTTATTTACACGACCCATACCCTCAGGCAGTATACGGCTCCATGAAATGGAAAAGCGGAACACTTTAAAGCCCAGTGCTTTAACCAGTAACAGGTCATCCTTATAACGGTAGTAAAAGTCGCAGCCGGGATATGGTTTATCGCCACCTTTTATTTTACCCTGCCGCCTGGCAAATACTTCCCAAATGGAAAGCCCACGGCCATCAGCGGTATTTGCACCTTCGTTTTGTAATGCTGAGATGGCAACACCCCACAAAAAATCGTTCCCAAAATGCTTTGATTGCAAAGTAGTAGCGTACAATAGATAAAGTTTGTACAAAGTTGATGTTTGTGTGTTAAGAGAATATTATGTTTTGGAATAGGAAACAGAATGGGAACACGGATAACACGGATGGTGGGATAAAAACGGATTTATTGTGTCCCGCAGATAGCGCAGATATACGCAGAAAAAACGGGAACACGGATAACGCGGATTGGGCGGAGGAAAACTGATATTTTGTGTCTCGCAGAATGCGCGAAAAACGCAGAAAAATGGGAGCACGGAGGACGCGAATCGGGCGGATGAAACCGGATATTTTATGTGTAGCTGAAAGCGCTGAAGACGCAGAAGATGGGAACACGGATGATACGGGTTGGACGAATGAAAGCAGGTATTTTGTGTCTTGCAGAATGCGCGAAAAACGCAGAAAAATGGGAACACGGATTACGCGGATTGGGTGGATGAAAACGGATTTATTGTGTCGTGCACACTCCGCAGATGCACATAGAGCAACGACCAATTACGTTATGTGAATCTATATCATCGGTATCATCCGCTTTGCTACTTTGCTGCTAAGTTGTACAAAAAAAACGCCCGATAAAAATATCGAACGTTTTTTAAATGATTGATAACTGCTTGTCAAATAGTCAACAACTATTTTCCTTTCTTTTCGTTGGCTACCTGCATTGGGTTTTTTGTTGTTGCAGAAGGGTTGCGCCTGTTACCTGCACCTGCCTTAAATAAGGCAAACTTGCTTGGCTCTTCATCTGCTTTGCCCCATACGTTATTGCCTTCGTTTATATCGGCAGTTTCACGTAATGGGTCTAACTTAATACTTACTGCTTTTTTAGTTGTCATGAAAACTTTAGTTACATGATTTTCATTCTTGCGCCAGATTTGTGCAGGTATACGCTCAATTTGAGAGGTACCGTCTTCAAACTTAAACTCAACAATAATAGGCATTACAAGGCCGCCTTTGTTAGTGAAAGAAATTTCATACAAATGCGTATTGGCATATTTTGATTTATCGGCAGCAGTCATTACTTCAGCAGGTGTTGGTGGTGCAGCTGGTAAAGTTGCTTTTACAGTACTGTCATAAGGCTCAATGCCCCTGTCGTACCTCCAGTAAAAATCCCTCAAAGATGTATCAGCATCTACCTGAAAAACTACCTTTTTGTCTTCACGGTTCCTGATTTTTGAAATATCATCAAACAAAGGAACTGATGGCTTTGCAACAGCACCGTTGCCACCGCCTGCACCACCACGTCCTCCGCCTGCTCGGCCCATTTCAGCAGTTGCATTAGGATCGTACACTGCATGTTTTACGCTATCCATTGAAATATCGCAGGGATCTGTACTGTAAAACCATCCACGCCAGAACCAGTCAAGGTCTTCGCCACTTGCATCTTCCATAGTGCGGAAAAGATCGCCCGGTGTTGGATGCTTGAATGCCCAGCGGCGTGCATATTCTTTAAAAGCAAAGTCAAACAGTTCGCGGCCAATAATGGTTTCGCGTAAAATATTTAAACCTGTAGCAGGTTTAGTGTAAGCGTTTGGACCAAAGTTGATAATGTTTTCACTGTTGGTCATGATTGGCTCTAACTGATCTTTTGGTAAACGCATGTAATCAGCAATTGTCCATGCAGCGCCTTTACGAGAAGGAAATTTATTATCCCACAATTCTTCAGTAAGGTATTCTACAAAGCTGTTCAACCCTTCATCCATCCATGTCCATTGGCGCTCATCGCTGTTAACGATCATAGGGAAAAAGTTATGCCCCACTTCATGGATGATTACACCCAGCATACCATTTTTACTGGCTTCTGTATAGGTACCATCTTTTTCAGTTCTGCCATAATTAAAGCAAATCATTGGATACTCCATACCATTGCTTGCTTCAAGGCTTTGTGCTACAGGGTAAGGATAAGGAATAGAAAATTTAGAATAGGTTTTAATGGTGTGTGCTACTGCTTTTGTAGAATAAGGTCTGTACAAACCATAGGCTTCTTTACCATAAGCGCTCATGCACATTACCTTCTTGCCTTCTACATAGGCAGGCATTGCATCCCACACAAATTTACGCGAAGAGCCCCATGCAAAGTCACGTACATTCTCTGCTTTAAATACCCATGTTTTTGTACCTGATGCAGGTGCTTTCTCAGCCTTTTTTGCTTCTTCAAGTGTTACCACTTCAACGGGTTCTTTAGCATTTTTTGCAGTTGCCCAACGTGCCTGCTGTGCAGCACTTAAAACGCTTGCATAGTTTTGGCCTTCACCTGTTGACATGATCACATGGTCTGCAGGAACAGTCATTTGTACATTGAAATTTCCAAAAGTAAGTGCAAACTCACCGCTGCCCGCAAACTGGTGGTTTTGCCAGCCCTGAAAATCGCTGTACACACAAAGGCGCGGGTACCACTGTGTCATTGTAAAGATGTAGTTGCCATCTTCAGGAAAATATTCGTAACCACCACGGCCGCCCATGTTTAACCTGTCGCTTATTTTATAGCTCCAGTCAATATTCATTTTAAAATTCTGGCCTGGCTTTAAGGGCGTTGGCAAATCAATACGCATCATGGTTTTATTGATGGTATATTTTAACGCTGCGCCTGTTAAAGCGTTGGTGATTTTTGTTATTTTATCGCCATAGCCATTATCAGTTTTAGCTTCTGCCATCCTGTCTAAAGCAGTGGTGGTAATAGTTCTGCCCATAGCACTACTGGTTTGGTAGCCTGAGTTAAATACAGTGCTGTGTTCATTTTCATCTAACTGCAACCACAGGTAAGTAAGTACATCGGGGCTGTTGTTGTAATAGCTGATGGTTTCACTTCCTGTAAGTGTTAACTTCTTTTCATCAAGGCTACATTTAATGTCATAATCGGCACGCTGCTGCCAATACTTTGGGCCTGGTGCGCCACTCGCTGTACGGTACTCGTTGGGGGTAGGCAGCATAGTACCCAACTGTTCAAACTTGTTACCATGATTAGAACCAGGATTGTTCATGATGTTTTGTGCGTTGGCAAAACAACAGGAGGCTAGGAAGCCGCTTAGTAGTAGTTTTCTCATTTGCTATATTTGTTTGTGTTTTTGTTTTTTTATTCATAAAACATAGGGAAGAAAAGAGAACATAGAAGTTCTTGATTTTCTTAATCTATACTTTCTACGTTTTTTATACCAGCGCCCGCAATGTGTGTTCGTTTTTTTTAACACATAGAGACATAGGGAAGAAAAGAGAACATAGAATTTTTGCTTTTCTTAACTTATGCTTTCTACGTTTTTTCTACCAGTGCTCTCAATGTGTGTTCGTTTTTTTAACACTTAGAGACATAGTGAAGAAAAGAGAACATAGAATTTTTGCTTTTCTTGTATACTTCCCCGTTTCATTACCTCGTCATCATTAATTACTCACTGCCTTACTATGTGTTCTCGTTCTCATTCTTAACTAATTTACCTATCTGTTTCACTAAGGCCAGCGCTGTATAGCCATTTGCAAAGCCAGTGCAAATACACCACCGCTTGCATATAAAATATATTCGCGGCGGCTCACTTTTATCAATCCTGTTAAAACGAAAGATAACAATAAAACCGCTGCAACAATTATTAACTGTCCAACTTCCAATCCCAGGTTGAATGCCAGCAATTGTGTAAATATGCCTTCGTCCTTACCCAGCAGGCTTTTCAGGTAATTACTAAAGCCCAGGCCATGTATTAACCCAAAAAAGGAAGCAAAAAAGTAAATGAGCGGGAACTTGCTTTTAAATACAAACTTCTTTACAAATACATTGCTTATCGCAGTAATAACAATGGTTACTGGTATTAAAAACTCAATCCATTTTGTTGAAAAATGTAACAGGTTTAACACACTTAAGGCCAGGGTTACAGAATGGCCAATGGTGAATGCTGTTATAAGCACCAGTATCTTACGCCAGTCCGTAAACTGGTAACGCAAACACAGGGCCATGATAAACAGTATATGATCTATACCCTGCCAGTCTGCAATGTGCTCCCTTCCTAAAGTAAAATATAATCCAAAATTATTCATCAGGGTAAAAGTTGGAAATTAATCAGCACTTTTGCAAACAACAAAAGCAAAGGCTGAATGGCAAATATTATGGTTAGGTGGTTGGTTACTTCAATAGCGGCAATGCTGCACCCATTCTATGTTTCAGTGATAGATATTAATCATAATACCAAAGAAAAATCAGTAGAAATAAGTGTGCGGATTTTTACTGAGGACCTTGAAGCTGCCCTGCGAAAATATGGCAATACCAAGGTTGACCTTGCACACCCAGCAGATAAAGCCGCCATGGATAAACTGCTGAACAGTTATATACAGGGCAAACTTCATCTTAACCTTAACGGCAAGCCTGCGGCTATGCACTATATTGGTTATGAACAGAGGCTGGAAAGCATTTGGGCTTATCTTGAAGTTGAGAATATCCCCGCCGTTAAAAAGGTAGATGTGAACTGTAACCTGCTGTATGAGTTTGACCCAAAGCAAACCAATATTTTTCACACCAAAGTGAATGGTACGGAAAAGAGCTATAAGCTGGATAACCCTAAAACAAGTACAGCTTTCGATTTTTAGGGGAACACGGATGACACGGGTAGAGCGGATTAAAACGGATCCGATAGCCATCGGATTAATTCTGCTTCGCAGAATGTGTCGCGCGGATTTCGCTGATTTACGCAGATGTTTTTGTTGAATGATTTGATATTTTTCTGCATTAACTGTCTTACCTACAGCAATAATAAATCCGTTTTCATCCGCTCCATTCGTGTCATCAGTGTTACTATTCTTCTGCTTATATCTGTGCCATCAGCGGGCCATAATAAATCCGTTTTTATCCGCTCCATCCGTGTCAACAGTGTTCCTATTAATCATCATTCAATTGTTGTTGCATTTTCCGCACCCTGTCTTCCAGTTTTTCTGAAGACAAATTAATCCTGTTCAACCCATCTACCACTATGGGAAAACTAAGCGGCGTGAACCTTACAGGAAATTGTAACACAATTTTACTGTGCTGTATCCTTTGCAGTGCGGCACGTAACCGTTGTTCTTCCATCTGCTGCGCAAATACTTCGTTATAGGCTTGTCTTAACAACAAATTGTCAGGATCATATTCACTAAATACTTTAAACAGCAAAGAAGCAGATGACTGCAAATGCCTCGCTTTTTTCTGCTCGCCAGGCATGCCCTGGAATATCAATCCACCTATCACGGCAATATCCCTGAATTTTCGTGAGGCCATCTCAACACTGTTCACGCTGCGTTGTATATCTGCAATCAAATCATCTGTAGTAAACAGTTCATAGATATTACTGTCATCTACAGGAATAGGCTGATCGCTCAATAACTCAAAGCCATAATCATTCATTGAAATGGAGAATGTGATGGGAGTCATCTGCCCAATTCTGAAAGCCATTAAAGCGCTCATGGCTTCATGTACCTGCCGCCCTTCAAAAGGGTACACAATTAAATGATAACCATCTTTTGCTTCAATAGATTCTACCAGTAATTCAGTGGCTTTAGGAATATGAGACAGTTCTGCTTGCAATTGAAATAATGGTTTTAATGCCAGCAGTTCGGGAGCGATGCCGTCAACCGCTGACCGTTGACCGTCGACAGAGAAGGCCGCTGATGCAGTGTTACCGGTTGACGGTTGACCGTTGACCGTTGACCGTTCTTCCTCAAACAACCATTCTGCTTTACTGAACGTTTGTCTTAATACATGCCCCAGGTTTGCTGTAAGGCTCATCCTTCCCCCCATCCAGCTTGGCACTATCGACTTTTTACTGTTCGATTTCTTTACCATGGCGGTCATCTCTTTTATCATCACCAGTTCTACATTTTTACCTGCAAGGGTAAACACATCGCCTGGCTCTAAACGGCTTACAAACCATTCTTCAATCACGCCAATATAACCACCACTCATAAACTTCACCTTCATCATGGGGCTGCTTACAATGGTGCCAATATGCATACGGTGGCGCATGGCTGTACGGCGGTTTTTTATCTTGTACACGCCGTCTTCAATCTCTACTTTCTTATATTCATCATATTGCTGTAAGGCATTTCCTCCAACGGTTATATGGTACAACACCTGCTGAAATTCGTCTGCCGTTATCTCCCTAAAACAGTAGGTAGTTCTTACTTCATTAAATATTTCTTCCGGCCTGAAACCCTCACCAACCGCCAGTGTACACAGGTACTGCGTTAGTACATCAAAGCAAAGCAGCATGGGTTCGCGGCTTTCAATTTGATTTTGTTTGATGGCATCTTTTAAAGCAGCAGCTTCTACCAGTTCAAGTGTATGGGTTGGTAAAAAATAGATGCGGCTAACGTCACCAGGCCTGTGGCCACTGCGCCCTGCACGTTGTAAAAACCTTGATACACCTTTGGGGCTGCCTACCTGTATTACCGTATCTACAGGGCGAAAATCAACACCAAGATCAAGGCTTGCCGTACATACTACAGCCTTTAACCTTTGGGTATGCAGCGACTCTTCTACCCACATTCTTAACTCCTGTTCAATACTGCCATGGTGAAGTGCAATGGCACCTGCAAACTGGGGTGCAATATCCAGCAGTGTTTGGTACCAGCGTTCACTCATGCCACGGGTATTAATGAAAATAAGCGTAGTGGTACTGGCTTCTATAATGGGTACAATCTGTTCTGCCAGCTTAATACCCAGGTGCCCGGCCCAGGGATATTTTTCTATTTCATCGGGGATGATGGATAATACTTCTATTTGCTTATCAAGGTTCGCCTTTACAATCACTCCTTCAGTTTGCAAAGGACTTAACAGTACATCCCTTGCTTCTTCGAGATTGCCGATGGTAGCGGAGATACCCCAGAGAGAAAGTTGACGGTTGATGGTTGAAAGTTGACCATCGTCCATCGACGATTGACCATCGGGGACTAACGATTGACGATTGACGATTAGCGATTGACTATTCACCACATTGACAATCCTGCTAACAGCCAACTCTACCTGTACACCACGTTTACTTCCTACCAATTCATGCCATTCATCTACTGCAAATACTTTAAGGGTAGTGAAGATGCTGCTGTTGTCTTTTTGTGCCAGCAATAGTTGCAGGCTTTCAGGGGTAATTATTAATACTTCAGGCAAACTTCGTTTCTGTTTTTGCCTTTCGCTGGTGGTAGTATCACCATTGCGGATGCCTACTTTCCACTGCATGCCCAGTTCTTCAATCACTTCTTCCATGGCACGGCCAATGTCTTTGGCCAGGGCACGCAAGGGGGTGATCCATAATAACTGCAGGCCATTATTCTTTTTGGTTTTGTATGTTTCGGGATAGGAATTGATGAATTGTATAACGGCACCCAAATACACTGAGAATGTTTTGCCGCAGCCGGTAGGTGCGTTTACCAAACCGCTCTGGCCATTAATAATGTGCTGCCATGTTTGGGTTTGAAAAGCAAAGGCATGAAACCCTTTGCCTTCCAGCCAACTGTTCACTATCTTGTATCCTTTGGTTTGTTGAAGCACCATGTAAAGCGTATTGAAAATATTGTTCCTGAAAGAGGTTGAAGGTAAAGTTTTAAGGGATGATTCATTAAATCTATTGAATATTGAACAGGCGAATTCTATTATAGAAACTAACATCTGTTCTACGATATTTGTGTGAATTACATTTTGATAAATAGCAATGGGAAAACAAATACAAATATTCACTTCAGAAGTAGATAATGATATTTTTCGTGACTTTTTAAAGGCAAACTATGATTGTCAATTTTTTCAGAGTTTTTCCCCCACCAAAGACCAGTGTATTTAGATTCTTTTAACAGTACTTTTTATCCCTATTCAAATATCTATATTCACTTTAAAGCCTTTGAATGGCTTCCTGAATATGCACAAACCTCAACCAAAGAGAAGCTGTACTATATTACTAACAAATCTATAGCTCCTATCATTGAATTTACAAAGTCGAACCTGGCAGAGAAAACGAATGGCAGGCTTTACTGGAGTAAATATTTCTCTGGCAATCCTGAGTATAATATTTTAGAATTCGGGATTATTTATGATGAAGTGGTTAAATGGGTTAAGAAAAATGCAGGCGGTATCATAAAAGAACAAGGTTCAAATCTGTATTATTTTAAAGATGCGTGGGATAAGTATCAGTCGCAGAATAGACCGTAAATACAATTTAGTTCCTCAGACATATTAAGTTACTTGCATCAGCTACATCTCAACCTACCCCGGCTCCACATCCAGCTCATTTATTTCATCTCTATAATCGCTTGGTAGCAGAATGTTTTTTAGCAGCCAGTCCATCTTCATCAGGCGGCTGATTTTATACACCGGCATTACAGGCGTAAGCATAGAAAAATCACTAAACTGTAGCAACTCTTTTACCCTGGCGGGAACCACCAGTTTCTGGCCTGCTATCAATACTTTAAAGCGCATGGCGCCGAGGTGTTTTTTATACTGGTTAAACAGGTCGGCAGTGTAGTCACTTTTTTGCAGATCGGCGATTAAATGGGCTTCGCGTACAGGCAGCCAGTCTTTGTAAGTAAGCGGCAATTCCTTTAACCCCATTCTTGCGCCAACACGGTAAAACACATTGTGCACTTCTTCTTTTTCTTCATCGCTTAATTTTTGTTCCAGCAATTCGTAAGCTGCAATGGAATAATGTATCAGCATAAACAGCACATCGCGGTAAGCCCAATCGGGTATGCTGGCACCACGGTTTTGTTCCACAGCAGTATGTATGTGGCGCATGGTATCAATGGCTTTGTGGGCATCTTCCATGGGCGAAAAAACAATCCTTCTCGCATACCTTACGGTAGAGAACAGCCGGCCTAAGGGATCGGCAGGAAGCCTGCCTGTAAAGTACAACCAGTCCACCGCCTTATTAAGGGCAAACTCAGCGGCGGCACCTGCAAAAGTAAAAAGCACGGTATCGCTCTTGCCCCATATTTTTCTAACAACAGAATCTTTTTGAACAAAGAATTGCATAAGCTGAATTTACTTGCTGCTAAGTTAGGTATCGATAATACGGCATCACTAATAACAAGGCATTTTAAAAACTTTAACAGTATTGCCTATCCCCGCAGGTGTAAGGTTACGTTTATAACTTCGTCACTTAATAAAACCAATTCTCTTAACCTTTGTTAATAGTACAATGAAAAGAACCATTCAAAAATTGATGTTATGCTGCGGGCTACTGGTTACCATTACGGCCTGTGCACAAAATAAAAAAGGAAAACAAATGAACGATAACGTAAAAACAAGCGATTCAGTAAAAATTAATGACTCAGTAAAAACAGAAATTGCCGATTTTGGCGCAGGTTGCTTTTGGTGCGTAGAGGCTGTGTTTCAGCGCATTGAAGGTGTATTAAGTGTACGTAGCGGTTATGGCGGCGGTCATGTTGAAAACCCAACGTACGAGCAAGTTTGTGACAAGACCACTGGTCATGCAGAAATTGTTAGAATTACTTATGATCCAGCCAAAGTGACCTATGATGAACTGCTGGAAATTTTCTGGCAAACGCATGATCCCACTACTTTAAACAGGCAAGGCAATGATGCAGGTCCACAATATAGGAGCGTGATATTTTATCACAGCCCTGAACAAAAACAAAAGGCAGAACATTACAAAGCAGAACTTGATAAAAGCCATGCTTTTGCCAAGCCAATCGTAACCACCATTGAGCCTTTTAAAAATTATTACGCGGCAGAAAGTTATCATCAGAATTATTATAACGATAACCAGCAGCAGGGCTATTGCTACTTTGTTATAAAACCAAAAGTTGATAAGCTGGAAAAAGTGTTTAAGAATAAGCTGAAGAAAACCACTAATTAATTGCCCCGGTTTGTTATAGATAAAAGCCCGTAGTCAACAATTGACTTACGGACTTTTTAGTTCATCTATTGCTTTATAATTTGTGGCTCTTATTTCTTCGGCAAATACCAGCCAAACCAAATACCTGCAAGCCCCCATGCAGCTAGGGCATCAACAAAGTATATGGCAATATCAATAATAGGATACCAGGCATGGGTAGTAAAAGGTTCAAACAAGAAAGCCAGTACCCCCACTGCCAAAGAGGTGGCAAAAACATTACCAAAGGCAGGCGCCTTAAACATAGTAACAATCCAACAAAGCAGCATCGCAGCAAGTATATCACCTGCTATGTTCATCGCCATGCTTTTGCCCATATTCATTTCAAAAGATTTGTGGTAAGAGATTTGCGCCCATGGCTTGCCTTTTGCTTTTGCATCAGATTTTTCCCATTCTTCCATTGAAGCCCCCTTGGGTATGGTAGGCAATAAATAACCGCCTGTTTCGGTAAGGTGCGCATTAAGCGCAGCCATAATAGTGTCTTGCTTTGCAGTGTATTGCTGCGATGGACGGTGCAGATCCAAAGCCATCCATGACAGCGATTGCCATATAAAAATCAAGATACCGCCTACAATACCGCCGATAATAATTTTCTTCATAAGTGGTGAGTTTAGTTTGAGACGGTAAAATAGTGAACTGCTTTTGTATTAACAATAGCAATTTCGGGTTATAGTGAAATAATTCAGGAAGTATTGTTGGTCATTTAAAGAAGTTTCCGCGCTTTCTGTGCATTCTGCGAAACATACTTAGTTGAAAATATTTCCCGCAAATTGCGCGGATTTTCGCTGATACAATTCCTTAAACTGATTATTCTTTCTGCGCATATCTGCATTATCAGCGGGCAACACAAATCACAACTCCATTTTCTTCAAAACATCTCTAATATTGCTGCAAAATAATTTTATGCTCGGCAATTATACATATACAGCGGCTGAACGTTTTATGCGTTATGTACAGGTTGACACACAAAGCGACCCGCACAGCAATACCCATCCTACAACAGAAAAACAAAAAGATCTTTCTAAAATTCTGGCAGCAGAATTACTTGCCATTGGCATTGCAGATGTACATACCGATGCGTATGGTTACGTATACGCCACCATTCCATCAAACACAGAAAAAAAAGTACCTGTAATATGCTTTTGCAGTCATGTTGATACAGCGCCTGATTGCAGTGGTACCAATGTAAAACCATTGCTGCATAAGGATTACAAAGGCCAGGATATTATTCTACCTGATGATGACACGCAGGTAATTACTACAGAAGCCTACAACTACTTAAAAGAACATATTGGCCACGATATTATTACCGCAAGCGGATTTACTTTACTTGGAAGCGATGATAAAGCCGGCGTTGCAGAAATTATGGATCTTGCTAATTACCTGATGCTTCATCCTGAAATAAAACATGGCACCATAAAAATATTATTTACGCCTGATGAAGAAGTTGGTCAGGGTACTGCAAAGCTTGATCTGCAAAAGCTTGGGGCAGATTTTGGTTATACTTTGGATGGTGGCGAAAGCGGCACTTTGGAAGATGAAACCTTTAGCGCTGATGGTGTAAAAATTACCATTAATGGGGTAATTGCACACCCTGGCAATGCCAAAGGCAAAATGGTAAATGCCATGAAGATTGCAGGCGAAATCCTCGCTGCCTTGCCCAAAGAAGAATGGTGCCCTGAAGCTACCAGCAAAAGGCAGGGCTTTGTTCACCCTGTAGGCATGAATGGTGTGGCAGAAAAAGCAACGATTGATTTTATTATCCGCGATTTTGAAACTGCCAAGCTTAAAGAACACGAAAACCGTTTACATGCACTTGCTGCTAAAATTGTATCACATTACCCAAAAACAACGCTTGACTTTGAAGTGCATGAACAGTACCGCAACATGAAAGAAGTGCTGGTAAAACACCCGCAGGTAACGGCTTACGCAGAAGAAGCCTACCAGCGTGTTGGCCTTACACCGCATAATGAACCTATACGTGGTGGTACTGATGGCAGCCGCCTTAGCTTTATGGGCCTGCCCTGCCCCAACCTGTTTACAGGCATGCAGGCCATACACAGCAAACATGAATGGATTGGCGTGAAGGATATGGAAAAAGCAGTAGAAATGCTGGTAGAGCTGGTGAAGGTTTGGGAAGAAAAATCGGTTTAAACACATCGTTGCATGGTGATGAATGAGATCACATAGAATTACCTCGTTTACTATTTCCCTGTTACGTAAAAGATAATTTCAGGTTAGCTGTTTTGTTCCTTACGCACAATTATTTTCGCAAGCTTGGAATTCATAAGATAACTATTGAAGTGTTTTCTTCAACGGTAAACTGCATAACAAAAAGCCATTCATGGATCGTAATCATTGGTCATCATTAAAATATTCCTTCACCGCAGTATTGCTGTTGCTGCATATGGTTTGTTTATCGCAGGTACTGCGAAAAAGAACTATAAAATTGATGGGCAGCAGGTTTGATATTACCATTGTAGCAAAAGATGCTGCGGCAGCAGAAAAATATATAGATACCGTTATCAACGAAGTAGCAAGGATAGAAAATTTAATATCTGACTGGATACCTGCATCACAGGTGTCGCAGGTAAACAGCAATGCAGGCATACAACCCATTAAGGTAGATAAGGAAGTTTTTGAACTGACGAAAAGAGCGATTCATTTCTCACAAATAACCAATGGCGCTTTTGATATCAGCTTTGCAGCGATGGACAGGATATGGAAATTTGATGGCTCTATGACGGCCATGCCAACCCCTGAAGCTATAAAAAAATCTGTAGCAAAAGTGGGCTATAAAAACATTGTGCTTGATAGTGTACAGTTAACCATATTTTTAAAACTGCCTGGTATGAAGATTGGCTTTGGTGCTTTGGGCGAAGGCTACGCGGCTGATCGCTGCAAAGAAATGATGCTTGCAAGAGGCATAAAAGCAGGCATTGTAAATGGCTCAGGCGATATGAATACCTGGGGCAAACAACCTGGTGGCAAGTACTGGAATATTGGCATTACCAACCCCTTGCGCAAAGACAAACTTTTTGCAGTTGTTCCTTTAAAACAGGGTGCCGTTGTCACCTCTGGCAGCTATGAAAAATTTGTGGTGTTTAATGGCAAACGTTATTCGCATATTATCAACCCTTCTACAGGTTATCCTGCAACAGGGCTTTGCAGTGTTACTGTGTTTGGCCCAAGCGCAGAAATGGCCAATGGGTTCAGCACTTCTTTAATGGTTTTAGGAAAACAGGCTGGCCTTGCTTTGCTTGCCAAATACCCAAGATATAGTTGCATCATGGTTACTGATGAAGGCAAAGTGGTTACTTCTAAAAACCTGAATATAAAGAAATATCAGCGGCATTTAAACTAAAACAATAAGGTCTAATTTTTTTACCACATAGACACATAGGCACATAGTTAAAACCCTTTACCAGTGTGGCTTTCCTATGTGTCTATGTGCCTATGTGTTTCCATATTTTTTATTGTAAACCCGATCTGATAGCTATCAGATTCGTTAAGTATATAACAACGAAAACATCAATAACAATCCATCAATACCTGGCCGCGTGATTGGTAAAAGCTGATGCTTTTGCCGTTCCTTTCAGTGCAAATAATTTCCAGTAATTCAATCACATTATTCTGCATAGCCAAAGAGCCGCACAACATTACTACACCTTCTTCTTTAAGTGTTTTTGTTATAAAATCCGCATCCCTTGCAAGCAAGTCTTTTACATACTGCTTCTCGCCTTCTCTTGAATAAGCTACATGCAGTTGCTGCAGTTTTTGCAACTCCATATTTTCAGCCAGTGCTTCCCTGTAAAGGTCAAAGGAAGACTGCCCGCGAAAACCGCAGTATAAATGGCAACTCACATTCTTATTATTTTGGTCTATCATGCCAAGAAACGGCGCTATGCCAGTGCCGTTGGCAATCATAATTACCGTTGAAGCTTTTTGAGGAAACTGGAAATGTTCGTTTGAAATAATCCTTGCTTTAATGGTGCTTCCCTGCGCAAGATGGTACAAATAATTTGAGCCAAGGCCATGCTCGTGCAGCTTCACACTTAACTGAATTTCTTTGCCGATTTTGCCAATAGAATATAATCTTTCTCTATGGTCATTTGCAGGATAAATTGCCAATAAATCGCCTGAATTAAACCTTGTCCACCAATTTGTTTGCAGGTGTACAATGAAGGCATCTTCTGTATGCGTAACGGCTGTTTTTCCTGTTACCGTTAACTCCCGTAGGCCTGAAGGTTTTTGATTGAGGTCTTGTGACAGTGCCATGTTTGGCAAATTAATATGCTGCGACCATGTTTCAAACCAAAGGCCAAACTGCTGTGGCGACTTATCATTTACTGTATGAATTTCAAGCAAAGGCTCAGCCCAGCTTTGTTTTGACAAAAGGTTATTGACGTGAAAAGCAAACATGCAAAAATCAGGATAGGCATGCGAGCCAAAGCCAACCACTGAAAAATGCACAGGATGCGTTTGCGGATATTTTTCCAGCAAAGCTGGAAATTTAACGGCATTGGATGGTGCATCGCCAAGCCCATAAGTAGCTGTAATTACAACAATATGTTCAGCTTTTGCAAAAGCTTTGTAATTATTCATTTCAGTTAAAAAAGAGGTTTGCCCGTTGCTTATTAATTGCTGGTGAACAGCATTGGCAAATCGTAATGTGCTGCCATTTTCAGACCCAACAAGAATGATGAATTTGCTTTCGCCGGCTTCGTATTTGTTCTTGATTTTGTTTGCTGTACGCTTAAGCGTAATAGCAAAACCAGAGTAAATAAAGAACAGGATATTTACGGATGCAGCAGCCAGTACAATTGCCCAGATGATGCTTCCACGGCCTGTATGAAGGTCAAGGCTCAGGCTGGTTAAAATAACAGTCGTTGGATAAAGTACCTCGCTGAGTTTTTCGCCTGTAAACTGGTTAACCGCAATTTCACGGTCTTTCAGCTTAAGCATATAGTACTCTTCAGGGTCATCTGCAAACGGGTATTCTATGGTTTGCACCTGTGATAAAAGTACTTCTTTAAATACTGCAAAATCAGCAATCTTCTTTTTGGGTTCGGTGCTTAGTTTATCAAAATCAATTTTGTGTGTTATCTTTTTTTCAGGGAAAACGCCAAACCTCACCAATGATAAATACGTTCCCGTAAGGGCAATAATTATAATAAAAATGAGCGATAAACGGCCAAGCACCACATGATAATACTGCGCAAAATTTTCTTTTACAATCTTAGTAAAAAAGCGTTTGATGCCACGCTGGCGCTGAATAATAAGCACGCTGCCAGATACAGTAATCAGGAGTAAAAGAAAGCAAGCGAGGCCAACAAAAAAACGTCCTGCCTCATGCAGAAATAAAGAACGGTGCAGGGCGGTAACCCATTGAAAAAACTCGCTTTGTTTAACTGGCGTTCCCAATATTCTGCCCGTGACAGGATCAACAAATGCAGACACTGTTTTGCCTGTGCTATCAATGCCTTTAACGGTTACAAACTGGTTGGCATCAACACTTATTTCTGTAACTTCTTCAAAGTTTTTGGCAATGGCGGGAAGTGCGGCAGAAAGGGTTATATGTTTAAAATCATCAGAACGGTAATATGGTATTTGTTCTTTAACAGCAGCAAATGAAAGTATGATACCTGTAACAGCAGCAAGGGCTATAAAAACAAAAGAAGATACAGCCAGGGCTAAGTGGCTATATCTCCAAACAGAAATCGTCATATCAATGTATTATAAATTGGGGCTAAGCCTCACGTAACGTATATATCCTGTGCCTTCTGTTTTTGCTGCAATGCCTACAGTGGTTAAATCAACTTCAAGGTCTTTTTCGTAATATTTTTTGTCTTCTACTGATGTTTCAAAACGCAGTTTGTAGCCTGCATTTATTTTAGAATTTTCAATTTCCAGCACTGTTACACTACGATCTCCGCTTGCAGCAGAAGCGCCCGTAATGGCACTTATATTGGCAGGTTTTTTAGCATGAAATTTATGCCATTCTTTAAGATTGGGATACCATTTTTTATCTGAGCCCATTACATACAATGTCTTTTCATAAGCGCCTTTACTATCCACAAGTGAAACTACCAGGTAAGCACCATCGCCCATATAATTGCTCATTTGCAGCATACATTTATACTTGGTTGTAGCCGTTTTTTGCGCAAAAACTGTAGCCACCTGCAAAAGAAATAATGCGAGTACCAGGCTTAATTTATATATTCTTTTCATTATGTTATTTTAGAAAATCTACAGCAATATTGTTCTTTGTAAGAAACTCATTTTCTTTAGCCATATCATAGGCTGTTTCTTTAAACTCAGTTGTCAGTTCTTTTTTAGCACCAATAGATAAAAGATATTTAAGAATGCTATCGTCTTTTGCAACCATCGCAGCTTTCTGCAAAGGCGTTAAACCTTCTTTGTTTTTTGCATTTACATCAACATTCAAGTTCTCAATCTTCTTTAATAATAACAGGTCATTTTTAACTACAGCAAGATGGTACAATGTATTCCCATCTTTTTGGGGCGAAGTTAAATTAAAACCATTTTCTTGCAGAATCTTCATTTTGGCAGTAAATGCATCAGGCTTATCCCTTTGTGGCCCCCCACCGCCTTGCCTTCCACCTTCTTGTATGTTAGATTGTAAAAGATAGTAAGCAAAGTTATTTCCTTCAACATCTGCAACGTTTACATTGGCACCTTTATTTATTAAGAATTGAACCACCTCAGGCGAGTTGTTTTTTACAGCCATTGCCAATGAGGTAACCCCTTTTTTATTTGATTGATTGATGTTTTTTGCTTTGGATAAAAGCAAGGTAACTGTAGCTGTATCCCTGTTAAAACCAGCAGCAATCATATATGGAGTATTGCCATCATTATCTGCGTGGTTTACGTCTGCACCTTTTGAAATAAAATAGTTAATTACAGTTTGCTGGTTGGGTTTACGTGCAAGGTGATGCAACGCATTCTCACCATTTTTATTTACGGCTGCAGGTGTAAGATTCAGGCTTTCAAGGTATTGATACACTTCAATACCATTTGTAGCGCTTCTTGTTCCCTGCGCTGCCATTACAATTGCATTGTTATTGTATTTAACACCTTTCTCAACCAGCGTTTTCATCAATTGTATATTACCTGTTTTTGCTACATAGTTAAAGGCAGTATTGCCTGCGGCATCAACATCTTTTAAGGAAAGCCCTTTTGATATAAAGTAGTTGGTTAGTGCAAAATCTTTGTCGCTGGCAATGGCCATCAACAGCAGGTTGGCACCTTCCTCGTTTTTTTGTTTTACATCAGCACCAGCTTTTATCAATGCATCATACACTTTTGTGTTTTGCTGCCCACCAGATGCTGCAAAGCTGATGGGCGTTGCACTGTGGCTGTCCATAATATTAACCTTAGCGCCTTTGCTTAACAGGTATTCCACTACATCTGCATTGCCCCTTGCAGAAGCCCAAAAAATATAGGTACGTGCATCGTGGGTTAATTTGTTGGCATCATTGCCTTTTTGATCTATCAAAAATTTAATCACTTCTGTAGAAGCCTGTGCATTAATGGCATACACCACTGCATCAAAACTTGTTCTGTTTAGTTCTGATGGATTACTGCCTTTTTCCATTTCAGCTTTGACTGTAGCAAGGTCAGGATTGTTTTTCCAGAAAGAAGGGTCTAAAAAAGAATTTTTTTGCGCCTGTAGCGAAAAGGTAAGTACGGTTAAAATGCCCGCTAATAGATATTTCATGATATATAATTTGCCTGCCTTTACGGCATGATATTATTTAAGCTGCAACATTAACTACTGGTCTATGATTTCTGCCTTGCAATCGGGAAAATAGATTACGAAATTGGTAAAATGCCATTACCACAATACCAACCCTTTAACATGCCGTGCCATTTAGGGTAATATTGCTGCCATGTACTGTTGCATAAACTTGTAAACAGTGAGGGGACAACCTGTCGTTTTTATTTACAACAGTCTTATGATGAAACATTAACGTTCCAGCTTTTCACGCGCCTTTACAAAATCCCATTAACTCTTTATATCATTCACACATTTTACCGCTTTGCAAAAGCTTAACTCTATCTTACATTAAAAGTAACCTGAGGCATTGTACATTTTTTTGCGGATATATAAGTAACTGCATCAATTACAAAGCAAAGGTTGCTTTAAAAAAAGCGCATTTGAAATTGTATATCAAAAATATGGTCTGCATTCGCTGCAAAATGATTGTTGCTGATGAACTTGAAAAACTGGAAGTGTTTCCGTTTGAAGTAATGCTTGGTGAAGCCAAACTACAGGTGCCACTTTTGGCAGCCCAGCATTTGGCTTTAAAACAAGCTTTGCTAAAGTGGGGCCTTGAGCTGATGGATGACAAAAAAAGCCTTTTGATTGAAAAAATAAAGAACGTAATCATTGACCATATCCATTATGCTGAAGAGCCACTGATGGTTAATTTTTCTTTTTTTTTAAGCGAAAAACTGCACCACGATTATACCTACCTCGCCAATCTTTTTTCTGAGGTGCAGGGTATAACTATTGAAAAATTCATTATCACACACAAAATTGAATGTGTTAAAGAATTACTGGTGTACAACGAGCTTAACCTTACAGAAATTGCACAGCGTATGCACTATAGCAGTGTGCAGCATTTATCAGCACAGTTTCACAAAGTCACTGGCCTTACACCATCGCATTTTAAAAAACTAAAAAATATCAGGCGCTCAATGCTTGAAGATTTATAGCCCAATAGGTCATCGCCCGCGGAAAACCTTACTTATACATTCACGGTTTTAAAAAGCTAATTATGGATCTTAAAAAGAAACACGGTAGCCTGGCAGATGCAGAAATGGAAAAAGCAAAATCACACATTATTGTTGAAATTATTGAGTATGTACCTAATGCCGTAGTTAGCAAAACCATCATAAAAAAAACAACGGGCAATATCACTGTTTCTTCTTTTGCTGTAGGGGGAGAACTGGGCGAAAAAACCTCGCCATTTGACATCTACATTCAAATAATTGATGGTGCTGCTGATGTTAGAATTAACAACACCAACTATAAACTTGGTTTAGGTGAAGGCATTATAATACCAGCACATACCGTACATTGTTTTAATGCCAGCGAGCAGTTTAAAATGGTTTCAACAGTAATTAAAAGTGGTTACGAATAACTGAAACCCTATGACAGAACTGTACGCAGAAAGAGACTTAGTTCAGTTAATAAAAGCGAGTGACATGCCCTCATTTAGTTGCCTGTACGATAGGTATGCGGGTGCCTTATACGGTATCATTTTGCAGGTAACAAACAACAGGCAACAGGCAGAAAAAATATTGGTAGATGTGTTTATACAAATTTGGCGTGGTATTGATAATTACGAACCCAGTAAAGGGCGCTTATTTATGTGGATGCTTCATATTGCCCGCAAAGAAGCAGGGAACAGGCAGGGAATAAACAGCAGCAATGGGCAGCCAGAGTTAATCAAAATCAAAGTTATTACATGAAACCAAAAACTGAAGGCAATAAAATACTTTCTTCTAACCTTTTTCCTGTAGTGGGCATTGGGGCATCTGTTGGTGGGTTAAATGCTTTTAAAAAATTCCTGAAAGCGATACCCGAAAACTCAGGAATGGCCTATGTGCTGGTACAGCATTTAGACCCTAAGCATGAAAGCATTTTACCTGAACTGTTACAGAAAGTTACCATGATACCAGTACTTGAAATTTCGCACGATATGAAGGTGCAGCCAGACCATATTTACATTATACCCAGTAATAAAATATTGCTTGCAAATGATGGCATATTACAATTGGGCCCTAGGCTAAGCAAACAGAACAATCCTATTGACCTGTTTTTTACGTCGCTTGCGGAGGTTCATCGTTCACACGCCATTGGCATTGTTTTAACCGGCAATGGCAGTGATGGTACAGAGGGTTTAAAAGCCATTAAAGAACACCAGGGTACCACTTTTACACAAGACGAAGCATCATCTGTTTCTGACAGTATGCCCAAAAGCGCCGTAGCTGCGGGTGTGGTTGATTTTATACTTTCGCCGGAACAAATGCCCGGTAAATTATTGGAGATAAAGCAGGACATATCAAGGAAAGAAGAAGACCAGCAAAATATTCCCAAACAGGAAGAAGATGTTTTTAAACAAATGCTTCACCTGCTGCTTTTGCGTAAAGGCACCGATTTTACCTTTTACAAACAAACTACCATACGCCGCCGTATAGACCGCAGGATTGCATTGCTGAAAATGAAATCGCCGGCATTGTACCTTGCTTACCTGTGGGAACATAAAGCAGAGCAGGATGCTTTGTACCAGGACCTGCTGATACCTGTAACCGGTTTTTTTCGTGACCAGAAAGTGTTCGAAAATTTATGCAAGACGGTGTTCCCCCAAATGATAAAGAATATTTCTGCAACTGCTGCGCAGGAGGAACAGGCTATCCGCATATGGGTAGCCGCCTGCAGTACAGGCGAAGAAGCCTACTCTATAGCAATATGCCTTAACGAAATTGTGGGCGATAAAAAAGTACAGGTATTTGCTACTGATATAAGTGAGCCTGCCATTGAAAAGGCAAGACTTGGCATTTATTCAGCAAATGAGGTACAGGGCCTTTCGCCACACAGGTTAAAAACTTTCTTTACAAAATCGGGCGAAAGCTATAAAGTAAATAAACAGGTAAGGGATATGTGCGTGTTTGCTGTACATAACTTTTTAAAAGATCCACCCTTTATTAAAATAGATTTTGTTACCTGCCGTAACGTGCTCATTTATTTACAGCCCTACCTTCAAAAAAAAGCATTAACCAGTTTTCATTATGCCTTAAACCCAAAGGGCATGCTGTTGCTGGGCAAGTCAGAGACAGGTACCACAGTGCCTGATCTTTTTGCATCTGCGGGCGGTAGCGATAAATTATTTAACCGCAAAGATGTGCCGGGCAATTTTTTGCATAAGGACATTTTACCGGACGAAAAAAGTTTGAAAGAAAAAATTACAAACCTTAGAAATGAAAAAATGAACACCGACTTTAAAAAAACCACTGATGATATTATACTCAGCAAATACACACCCGCAGGGGTTGTGGTAAATGAGGCCATGGATATTGTACAGTTTCGCGGCAGCACAGTCAATTACCTTGAGCAAGCAGCCGGCAAGCCCAGCCATAATTTAATAAAAATGGCCAAAAATGGCCTGGCATTTGAGCTGCGCAACATTTTACTGAAAGTAAAAAAAGAAAACACCACACTTACAAAAGATAACCTGCATATAAGGGAGGGTAATATACAGCGCAGCATTGGTATAGAAGTTATTCCGCTGCCCAATATTGTTGAACCGCATTACCTAGTACTTTTTCACGAAACCGCGGGTACTAAAAATGCAGTTACTAAAATTTCTGCCTCTGCAAAAAAGGATAAAAAAGAATTGCGAATTACTGAGCTTGAAAAAGAACTGTCGCAGGCGCGGGAAGATATGCGCAGCATTGCCGAAGACCAGGAAGCCGCCAACGAAGAACTGCAGAGTGCCAATGAAGAATTACTGAGCGGCAGCGAGGAGCTGCAAAGCCTGAACGAAGAACTGGAAACAAGCAAAGAAGAACTGCTTAGTACCAACGAAGAATTGACCAACCTTAATGAGCAGGTAACCAGTGCAAAATATTTTGCCGAATCTATTGTAGCTACTATACGTGAGCCACTGCTGGTGCTTGATAAACAGTTGCGGATTAAAACCGCCAACGAAGCCTTTTATACTGCTTATAATGTAACCAAAAGCAATACTGAAGGGGTACTGATTTATGACCTGGACAATAAACAATGGAATATACCGGCCTTACGCACCCTGCTGGAGGAGTTGCTGCCGCAGAATAAAAACATTATAGATTTTGAGCTCAGCCACCATTTTCCCGTAAAGGGCGAGCAGGTAATGCTGTTGAATGCACGTGAAATGCCCAGTAAAAAAGATGGCGAAAAGTTGATATTGCTGGCCATAAAAGATATTACAGAAAGGATGCACCGGCAGCTAGAACTGGAAGATAAAGTATTGCAGCGTACACATGAATTGAGTGTGACCAATGCCCTGTTACAGCAAAAAAATGAAGCACTTATTAAAAGTAATCATGAACTGGAATCGTTTACCTATATATCCAGCCACGACCTACAGGAACCCTTACGTAAACTGCAAACCTTTACATCGCTGATACTTGACAGAGAGTTGGAAGGCCTTTCCCCCAAAGTAAAAGATTACTTTACGCGCATTAATAAATCGGCAGGCCAGATGCAAACATTACTGCTCGATCTTCTTGCCTATTCTCATGCCAATGTAAATGATAAACGTAAATATGATTCGGTTAATTTAAAAGCAATTGTAGAGGAAGTGAAAGAGGAACTTGCTGAACTGATGCAGGAGAAAGGGGCAGCTATAAAATGCGGAAAACTGTGCGATCTCAGGGTAAACATGACAAGGTTTAAACAGGTACTCAGCAACCTTACCGTAAATGCTATTAAATTTTCAAAGCCCGGCATTGCAACACTTATAAACATAACCAGTACACGTGCTACAGGAAATAAACTACTGAGTAAAAATCCTGCATTAACAGCAGGTAATTTATTGCCCGAAACTACTTATTGTCATATTAATTTTAAAGACAACGGTATTGGTTTTGATCCTGTTTATGCCAACAGAATATTTGAAGTATTTCAAAGGCTGCACGATAAAGAAGAGTTTGAAGGCACAGGCATAGGACTGGCCATTGTAAAAAGAATTGTAGAAAACCACAATGGCTGTATTACAGCAACTGGTGCCACTGGCCAGGGTGCTGCATTTGATATTTATATTCCTGAGTAAAGGTTTATAAATTAAAAACCTTTCGGCAAGTCAAACAGATATAAATCTCTAAGGCTTGTGTGTTCTGTCTCGCTGCAATCTTCGCGTGATTCACCAGTTGCTGCAAAAGCCGCATCTTTCGGTACGGTTTCAGCGAAGCTGGAATAGCAGAAAATCCGCAGGATATTTTCTGCTAAGGAGCGAAAGGAGCGGTGTTGCAGCAACGAAGCCAGCCGGCTTGAGGCAAAAGCTATGAATTGAGCCTTCCCGCAAACAGGCTAACCGCTTCTTCTTCAAATAAATTTAAATGCGTTCGTCCTGACCTTCGCGTTACTACAAACCTTCACCAATATGAATCCCGTAAAAAAATGTGTACTTATCATTAATGGCGGTTCCTCAAGTATAAAGTTTGCCGTTTACAGTATTGAAACTACACCCACACTGGTGTTGCATGGCATGGCTGATGCTGTTAACACAAATGCAGCAATATTCAGTTTCAGGGATGCTGTTACAGGTGCTTCTGAAAAAATACCATTTCATACCTCTGTTAATATTTCACCCGCAGAAAACCTTCTTAAACGGTTAGAAAAACTTTCTTTCTTCCCGCAGGTAATGGCCATTGGCCACAGAATTGTACAGGGATGGAATCATACAGAACCAGAAATAATTACCGCTGAATTATTGCAGGAGCTAAAGACAATTATCCCTTACGATCCTGAACATTTACCCGGCGAAATTGATTTAATAGAAATTTTTGCAAAATACTATCCTGCATTAGTACAGGTGGCTTGTTTCGATACTTCATTTCATGCTTCCATGCCGGCAGTTGCCAAGCTGTTGCCCATCCCACGCAGGTTTGCGGCAAAGGGAATTAAACGTTACGGTTTTCATGGCCTCTCCTACGCATGGCTAATGGAAGAATTGTACCGTGTTGCGGGAAAGGAAGCAGCAGGTGGCAAAATAATTATAGCGCACCTTGGTAACGGCTCCAGCCTTGCAGCAATAAAAGATGGCAAAAGCATAGACACCACCATGGGCTTTACGCCTGCATCTGGCGTTGTTATGGGTACACGCAGCGGTGATATTGACCCTGGTATTGCATGGTATTTAATGGCAGAAGAAAAATTAAACCCTGAACAGTTTAATCATCTTGTTAATCACCTGTCTGGCATGCTGGGCATTTCAGAAACTAGTGCCGATATGCGGCAACTGCTTGCCATTGAAAAAACAGATTACCGTGCTGCCGAAGCCATTGAATTGTTTTGCTACCAGGTAAAAAAACATATTGGCGCATTAGCCGCAGTACTTGGCGGTGTAAACACACTTATATTTTCTGGTGGCATAGGCGAACATTCGCAAGAAATCCGCAAACGCATTTGCAGTACACTTGGGTTTTTAGGTATTGAATTAGATGAAGGGCTTAATGAAAACAATAAGTCTGTCATTTCGCTTCCTTCGGCCAAAGTAACCACACGTGTAATTAATACAAATGAAGAGCTGATGATTGCAAAGTATGTTCTCGCAGTATTAAATACGGGGCTTTAATTGACCATAAAATAATTTCATTCTCTACAATTGGAACACGGATGACCCGAATTAAATGGATTTTACAGGATACTATAATGTTTTAACTGATCACTAGCCTAATAACCACTTTTAAAAAAGGAGTAAACACAGGTATAATCCTGCTTCGCAGGATAAAGGATTGCCGAAATACCAAAAAAGAAAATCTGCAAAGCAGAAAAAATCCGTTTTCATCCGTCAAACCCGTGTCATCCGTGTTCCAATTTTACACATCAAAGATGTGTCCACAGGGTAGATTCTACACCTTACACAAAAACTATACTTCGCAATAAAAATTGCGAAGTTAGACAGGGTATGAAAATTGCACAGTTTAGCGTATAACATCGCTGATACTTCAAACCCTTGCAACAGCTGTACTTACACTTATTGATTATAGACTTATGTAATGACTGATATCATTATTTGGCATGAGCAGTGTCATCTATAGTCACAAAGAAGCTGTATAGTTTTATGCCAATAAAAGCTCTAAAAAAGTTGGCCTCTAAATATATACAGGGGCAAAACTGGATAATAAATGGTATGATATCTTTTGGTAAACAACCAGGAACATTAGTTGATCCAAAAAAATAACAAAAAAAACACATGAAAAACAACACACAAAAACAACACGCCGGGGTATGGATAGATAATGAAAAGGCAATCATTTTTACAGAAAATACAGAAGCAGAAAGTGGCTACACAGTACACCAAACCATAAAAGCACCTGCAAGTTTTAACAGCGGTAGCGAGCATACTATGCACAATGCAAAACAGGCTGACAGTCATAAATATTTAAAAGCCATTGCAGCCGAATTGCACGCATTTGATGACTTATTACTTTTTGGCACAGGCAAATCGCAGGAACAGTTACAGAATTTTCTTAAAGAAGATGCGCAGTTTTCTAAATGTAAAATTACTGTTGACAATACAGAACATCTTACCAACCCACAGATGATTGCCAAAGTGCGCGACTTTTTTAAGCAGTCATAAGTCATCATAAACAAAAGCCCTAAAAGCAGGCTGTCTAACTAATAATTATTATGGATACAACCATTGAAGCCCACGTTTCAAGCGCCGAAGTTTCAGCACCCTTAACAGGTGAGTTACTTAGCAAAATGAATGCTTACTGGCGTGCTGCCAATTATTTATCCGTAGGGCAGATATACCTGTACGATAATCCCCTGCTTAAACAACCACTTACCATAAACCATATCAAACCAAGGCTGCTGGGGCATTGGGGTACTACGCCAGGCTTGAATTTTATTTACGTACACCTTAACAGGATTATAAAGGAGTATGATGTTGATATGATTTATATAACAGGTCCGGGCCACGGTGGCCCGGGCATTGTTGCCAATACTTACCTGGAAGGTACTTACAGTGAATTTTATCCTGAAATTTCTTTTGATGAAACTGGCATGCAAAAGCTGTTTAAACAGTTCTCTTTTCCTGGCGGTATACCAAGCCATGTATCTCCTGAAACGCCCGGTTCTATTAATGAAGGCGGCGAGCTGGGTTACTCGCTGATACATGCTTATGGTGCCGCGTTTGACAATCCTGATTTAATTGTTGCCTGTGTTGTTGGCGATGGCGAAGCAGAAACTGGCGCACTTGCTGCGGGCTGGCATTCCAATAAATTTTTAAACCCTGTACATGATGGCGCAGTGTTGCCCATACTGCATTTAAATGGTTATAAAATTGCTAACCCAACCGTTCTTGCAAGAATACCAAGAATAGAATTGGAACAACTTTTTTTAGGGTATGGCTACGAACCCAATTTTGTAGAAGGCAATGACCCTGAAGAAATGCACCAGCTAATGGCAGTAACACTTAACAGGGTAATTAAAGAAATAAAACAAATACAGCAGCAAGCCCGTACCAATGGCTTTACCAAAAGGGTCAAGTGGCCCATGATTATACTTCGCACCCCAAAAGGATGGACAGGCCCTGCACAGGTAGATGATATACAGGTAGAAAATACATGGCGTTCGCACCAGGTACCGCTGGCAGAACTGGCCACAAAACCATGGCATATAGGTTTGCTGGAAGAATGGATGAAAAGCTATAAACCAGAGGAGTTGTTTAATGAAAACGGAACATTAAATAGCGAACTGGCAGCATTGGCAACAACAGGTACAAAGCGTATGGGCGCTAGCCTTTATGCCAATGGTGGTTTATTGCTTAAAGACCTACAAATGCCATCTTTTAGAGCGTATGCCGTAGAAGTACCAATGCCTGGTAATAAACTTGCAGAAGCAACGGTAATTATGGGTGCATTTGTAAGGGATGTAATGAAGTTGAATTGGGACAATAAAAATTTCAGAATATTTGGGCCTGATGAAACTTCTTCCAACCGTCTCTCAAAAGTATTTGAGGTTACCGCGCGTGTTAGTACGGCTGAAATATGGCAAACTGATGACCATATTTCTGCTGATGGCCGCGTAATGGAAGTATTGAGTGAACACCTTTGCCAGGGCTGGCTTGAAGGGTATTTGCTCACAGGCAGGCATGGCCTTTTTTCCTGTTACGAGGCATTTATACATATCGTAGGTTCTATGTTTAACCAGCACGCCAAATGGCTTAAAGTGTGTAATGATATACCCTGGCGCAAACCTGTTGCATCGCTTAATTACCTGCTTACCTCGCATGTGTGGCGGCAGGATCATAACGGCAACAGCCACCAGGATCCCGGCTTTCTGGATCTTGTGGCAAATAAAACTTCTGACATTGTCCGCATCTATTTACCGCCCGATGCCAATACCCTTTTATCAGTTACAGACCATTGTTTAAGAAGCCGCAATTATGTAAACGTTATTGTAGCGGGCAAGCAGCCTGAAATGCAGTGGCTTGATATGGATGCTGCCATAAAACATTGTACAGCAGGGCTTGGGGTATGGGAATGGGCCAGCAATGTTAATGGCGGTGAACCTGATGTGGTTATGGCCTGCGCAGGCGATGTACCTACACTGGAAACTATTGCTGCGGTTCAACTTTTAAGAGAGCTGTTGCCAGATATAAAAGTGCGTGTAATAAATGTGGTTGACCTAATGTCTCTGCAGCCTGAAAGTGAACACCCGCATGGCTGGAGCGACACTGCATTTGATAAACTTTTTACTAAAGACAAACCCATCATCTTCGCTTTTCATGGGTATCCTTTATTAATTCACCGCCTTACATACCGCAGAACCAATCATAAAAACCTGCACGTACGCGGTTATAAAGGTGAGGGTACTACCACTACCCCTTTTGATATGGTGGTATTGAACGATTTAGATAGGTTTCATTTGGTGAAAGATGTAATTGCCCGTGTACCAAACCATGGTGCAAAGGGTGGCCATGCGCTGGAATATTTAGATAAAAAATTAGAGGAGCATAAAGCATACATACGCATGCATGGAGAAGATATGCCGGAAATACTTAACTGGAAATGGCGAGTACCCAAACCGTTTCCTTCTATATATTAATGCTGCTGGTAATAATGAATCTGATTCGCTTTGCTTACCTGGATCATTGTAACCGCAACATTGCCTGTATAGTTTTATCACACAGTATATAATGTTTTTGTGTTCACTTAAACTGTAACATAAAAGCCCCTAACACATCTTCTTCTATTTAAATTTTTTACCATGAAAAGAATCCTCATCATCTTAAACGAAAGCCGCATTCCACAGCATTTAATAAAAAGTGCTGTAGGTATTGCCAAACAAACCAATTCATTGCTGGAAGCTGTTTTCATGAATGATTCCAGTTCTTTAAACGGCGATTATCCTTTTCCAAACGACCTGCATTTTACAGGAACTGAAGCATCTTTAGAAAGCCGGAATGAGGAAGCAATGAATGCCATTGAGAATGATGTGAAGCTTTTTAAAGATGCCTGTGAAGAATATAAAGTTGACTACAAAGTTGATATAGAAACTTCAGCATCTATAAAGCACCTGATTGAGTTAAGCCTTTTTGCTGATTTAATTATTGCTGATGCAAGATCTGCTTCAGATGATTATGACATTAAAGACCTGCTTACAGATGCGCATTGCCCTTTGCTGCTTGTATCACGATTGGCAGAAGAAGTAAAAACATTATTTCTTGCCTACGATGGCAGTAATTCAAGCATGTACGCCATAAAAATGTTCAGTTACATTTTTCCTGAGTATAAAGATCTTCCCACACACTTTTTTCATGTGGCTGGCGATGTAGGTGAAATACCACAACTGGATGAAATAAAAACCTGGGCTGCCACGCATTTTACCAATATCGATTTTAAGCTCTTGTCTGGAAACACAAGAAAAGAACTTATAGATTATATAAGGCATGGTTCAGAAAACAGCGTTATTGTAATGGGTGCTTACAGTGGTTCTTCTATTTCAAGATTGTTTTTAAAGAGTATGGCCCAGCCTGTTATTACAGAAACAAATGCGTCGCTGTTTATTACACATAAATAAAAAGGTATTGGTTACTGCTTTCAACAAACCAGGCTTCCGTCCATTTCTGTTCTTTTCTGGCTAATCTTTCACTACAGGTACATAAAAAGAAGGCTATACCAATAACGGAGGATGAACGGAAGATGAACGGAGGATGAACGGAGGATGCTCATACCCTCATTAGGGCAAATACAGTAAGCAATTAGCCATAAGCTTCACATCATCATAACTAACTGTCTGTGAAAAAGCGGAGGATATGACCATTACCGACACATCTACCATAAAAAAATTATTGCTGCTGTTTCTTGCAGTGGCAGGCCTGTATTATGCCAAAGCATTTCTAATGCCGCTTTGTATTGGCGGCATTCTGGCTACCCTTTTTTTCCCGTTTTGCCATTGGATGGAGAAGAAAAAACTACCGAAAATTATTGCCGTTTGTATTTGTTTTTTAGCATTGTTAACCGTTATGGCAGGCATTGGCGCATTGGTAGGGTGGAAGGTATCAGAGCTTGTCAGCGATTTTGGGCAGATAAAAGAAAGGGCAACAGAAACCAGCAGGCTTGCACAAGAATATATATTTAAGCATCTCGGCATTTCTATTGCAAAGCAAACTAAAATAATAAAGGAAGAGCAGCCATCCTTTGGCGGTATGATGCAAACCATGCTGGGTTCTGTCTCATATATTTTTACCAACCTTGTTTTGGTATTAATCTATTTTATTTTCCTTATGTACTATCGTTCCCACCTCAAAAAATTCTTTCTTAAACTTTCAAAACCTCTCCAGGAAAATGAGATGGAGAAGGTTATTTATGGCGTTGCACGGATATCTCAGCAATACCTGCTGGGTCTTTCAAAAATAATACTCTGTTTATGGGTGCTGTATGGTATTGGCTTTAGTATAGTGGGTGTAAAAAATGCCATTTTCTTTGCCATACTTTGTGGCCTGCTTGAAGTAGTACCTTACATAGGCAATATTACAGGTTCGGCACTTACACTTTTAATTGCTGCAATGCATGGTGCGCCGCCTTCTGTGCTTGTTGGTATTGTTGTTGTTTACGGGGTAGTACAGGTTTTTCAGGGCTGGGTGTTAGAGCCTTTAATTTTGGGGCCGCAGGTTAAAATAAACCCGCTGTTTACCATTATTGCACTGGTACTTGGCGAGCTGATTTGGGGAATACCTGGTATGGTTCTCGCCATTCCACTTACTGCCATGTTTAAAATTGTTTGCGACAATGTAGAGCCTATGAAGCCCTATGGTTTTTTGATTGGCGAAATTGAAACAGTAAAAAAAGAACATTTTATTATAAGGCTGCAACAGCATCTTTCTTCCCGCTATAAAAGTTGAACTTAATAAAAATAAATACATGACCTTTCATAACATTAGCGTTGAAAACATACTGGAAACCACGGCCTCAACCCCGCAGGGATTGACCAACCAAACAGCCGCCGCAAGACTGGCTGAAAATGGTGCTAACGAACTGGAAGAGAAAAAGAAAAAACCTGCCTGGCTTTTGTTTGTTCACCAGTTTAAAGACTTTATGATTTTGGTATTGGTGGCTGCTGCAGTTGTATCTGGTTTTGCGGGAGATATAACTGATACCATCATTATATTAATTATTGTACTTCTCAACGCCATTGTGGGTTTTGTGCAGGAATACCGTGCAGAAAAAGCGATGGAAGCATTGAAAAAAATGGCGGCAACGCAGGCCAGTGTTATGCGTGATGACAAGCCTGTTAGCATCCCTTCAAGAGAAATTGTAGCGGGAGATATTGTGATGCTGGAAGCAGGCAATGTAGTGCCTGCCGACCTGCGCCTAATAGAAACGCACAGCCTGCAAATTGATGAATCTGCCTTAACAGGCGAGTCGGTAGCAGCGGATAAAAACGAACAAATAATAGAAGCTGCAGAATTGCCTTTGGGGGATAGGTTGAACATGGCATATAAAAGTACGCTGGTAACCAATGGCAGGGCAAAAGGCATTGTTACTGCAATTGGTATGAACACTGAGATTGGTGCCATTGCCCGTATGCTACAGCAAGATGAAACAGTAACGCCACTGCAAAAACGTATGACGGATTTTGGTAAAAAACTCTCTTACATTGTACTTGGCATTTGTGTGCTTTTGTTTGGCACAGGGCTGCTTCGTGGTGAAGAGCCAATGACAATGCTGCTGCTTTCTATTTCGCTGGCCGTGGCTGCCATACCAGAGGCTTTGCCCGCATTAATTACCATTGCACTGGCTAAAGGCGCACAACGGCTGGTAATTAAAAACGCACTGATACGTAAGCTGTATGCCGTAGAAACACTGGGTTCTGTAACCTTTATCTGTACCGATAAAACAGGTACACTCACAGAAAATAAAATGAAAGTAGAGCAGGTAGATGCTGCCCCAACAGAGAACAATATTTTTAAAAATTTCTCAGTGCTTGCATGTGCCATGGCTTTAAACAACGATGTAAAGCTGGGCGATGACAATCAACTGGTTGGCGACCCTACAGAAACAGCACTGGTTGCTTATTTTATTGGCCACTATTCATTAGAAGAACTGGATCTGGTGCGCAAATTTCTTACTCGTGAACAGGAATTACCTTTTGATTCTGTAAGAAAATGTATGAGTACCATACACCGCTTTAATGATAAATACATTGTGTTTACAAAAGGCGCGGCAGAGTCAATTGCTGGAAAACTGGTACAGGCCAGTAATGCTGATGAAATTATTGATAAAGCGCAGCAAATGGCTGCCAATGGTATGCGCGTACTGGCATTTGCTTATAAAATAACAGACACTTTACCTGAACCATTTACCAGCGAAAACATTGAGAAAGAATTGGTTTTTGCCGGCTTTGCCGGGATGATTGACCCACCACGCAATGAAGCAAAACTGGCCATTGAAGAATGTAAGGCAGCAGGAATAAATGTGGTAATGATAACGGGCGACCATCCTGCAACAGCTTCATCTATTGCAAAACAAATTGGTATTCTTGAAGAAAAAGATATGGTTCTTACAGGCAAAGAACTGGAAGCTTTATCAGACGAAGAGTTTAATAAAAAAGTAGAGCAGGTAAGGGTATATGCAAGAGTATCACCTGAACAAAAATTGAATATTGTAAAAGCCCTGCAGCATAAAAAACATTTTGTTTCTATGACGGGTGATGGTGTTAACGATGCGCCTGCATTAAAGACTGCCAATATTGGTGTTGCCATGGGCATTAATGGTACAGATGTAACCAAGGAAGCGGCGCATATGATTTTACTGGATGACAATTTTGCCACCATTGTAAAAGCGGTAAAAGAAGGCAGGCGCATTTATGATAATATACGCAAGTTTGTAAAGTACATCATGACCTGCAATAGTGCAGAAATATGGACTATTTTCTTGGCAACAATTATTGGTCTCCCTATACCTCTTTTGCCCATACATATACTCTGGATAAACCTTGTTACAGATGGTTTACCAGGGCTTGCACTTGCCGGTGAAAAAGCAGAAAAGGATATCATGAAAAGGCCGCCGCGTAAGGCCGATGAAAGCCTTTTTTCAGGTGGTGTAGGCATACATATAATTTGGGTAGGCTTATTAATGGCAGCAGTAACCCTGGGCATTGAAGGCTGGGCAGTACACAATAAAATAGCACACTGGCAAACAATGGTGTTTACAGTTCTTTCTCTTTCGCAACTGGGGCAGGCGTTTGCAGTAAGAAGCGAAAAAGAACTTTTATATGCACAGGGCGTGTTTACCAACATGCCTTTACTATGGATTATTGGCTTAACCTTTTTGTTGC
The DNA here is from genome assembly GCA_031424995.1 of Chitinophagales bacterium. GTDB lineage: Bacteria > Bacteroidota > Bacteroidia > Chitinophagales > Chitinophagaceae > Parasediminibacterium. Next base: position 168,310 of record JANPIP010000029.1, read on the forward strand.
AGATGGCTGTTATTTACCTGCCATTTGCCAACACCATTTTTAAAACACAGCCTTTAAGTGTGTACGAATTGCTTATTTGTATCGGCGCTTCTGCTATTGTATTTCACGCAGTAGAATTAGAGAAATGGGTAAAGCAAAAAAGGCAGAAAAAACAAGTGGTGTAGCGGTTCATCCACCCTCAATTTTAGTATTTACATTTTTATTTTTCAGCATAAATATTACATCAATGCAAACCACCGTATTCAGCACACATAAGTTTGAGAAAGAGTTTCTCATCGCATCAAACAGTGATAAACATCAATTAAAATTGCTGGAAATGCCACTTAATATTGATACAGTACATCTCGCCGCAGGCGCAAAAGCAATATCCATATTTGTAAATGACGATGCCTCAGCGGCAGTGCTTGAAAAGCTGCATGACCTTGGTGTAACTTTTATTGCTTTACGTTCAGCAGGTTACAATAATGTTGACCTGAAAAAGGCGGCTGCGCTGAAAATGCGTATTGCAAGGGTACCCGCTTATTCGCCCTATGCAGTTGCAGAACATGCTGTTGCTTTAATAATGGCATTAAACCGTAGATTAATAAAAGCCCATAACCGTGTGCGGGAACTTAATTTTTCTTTGGATGGTTTAACAGGCTTTGACATGAACGGTAAAACTGTTGGCATTATAGGTGCGGGTAAAATTGGTGCTATCACAGCAAAAATACTGTATGGTTTTGGCTGTAAAGTACTTGCTGTTGATGAGGTGGAAGATACAGTGCTGAAAGAAAAATACGGTGTTACTTATACCAGTCTTGATACCTTGTATAGTCAATCAGATATTATATCGCTTCATGTGCTGCTTTCACCTGCTACACGTTACCTTATTAATGAGGCCGCTATCAATAAAATGAAAACGGGCGTGATGCTTATTAATACCAGCCGCGGCGCATTGATAAATACAAAAGATGTGATTACAGGATTAAAAAATGGCAAAATTGGCTACCTGGGTTTGGATGTGTATGAGGAAGAAGCAGGCTTATTTTTTGAAGACCATTCAGAAGATGTTTTACAGGATGATACCATCTCCAGATTGATGACGTTTAACAATGTTCTCATTACCAGCCACCAGGCATTTCTTACACAAACTGCCCTTGAAAATATTGCAGATACCACCATTTTTAACCTTGACTGTTTTGAAAACGGAAAAGAATGTGGTAATGAGATAAAATAGAGCGGATTTCTATCAAATTATAAAATAAAAAGAGTACAAATGGGATTAAGCCCCATTTTGTACTCTTTCGCACGTTAATACCATATATATTAAAGCGAGATATAATTTCTTAAAATAACTTTTACTTTTAAAATTAGACATCTCCTTCCTGTGGTCAATTTACTGTGTGCATTTTCTTTTGTTTATTAATATCCAGTTACGATGACCTAAAAATGGCAAAACATCTTTCTATTGTTTTTTTCCAACTTATCACTACTTCCTCCTTATTTTCAATGTTGTGAATTACATCCAAAAATTGAAAGAAAAAAGCAAATCGTTAAAATATTTCTCACAACTAGGTTATTTTAATTTAACAACCAGTGGATTAGCTGTGTCATAATTTTTTTCGGTTACATTGAATGTTCCTTTGCCAATGAGATGTAATTTTTTAATGCCCACCTTGCCCGCTAGAACTTTTATAAGTGTTTTGTTATTGCTAACTTCACAAGTACCCCAGGCGTATCCATTACTCCAGAAATAAATACCCGGCTTTGAAGTAAAAGTGATCTCTTGATAAACTGCAGAATATTGAAATCCTGATGTTGCCAATATTGCACCCCAGCTAGCCATAGAACGTGCATAATGATGACCACATTCAGGTTCATCATAGGGATTTCTTTTTAAACCATCGTATCTATCCCGAATACTACTTATACATTTGATTGCATTTTCTGTTTGCCCTTCGTACAACATACCAACAGCAGCTGTATATTCAAAACCCGTCATAGCCTCAGCAAAATAAGGAAATGGAACTTTGGGTCTGTCCAAAGGCCATTTTGCCATAATTAAACCACTTTCTTTACCCATAACAAAAGATCGCATATTGTTAAATTCACCCGAGAAATCTTTAACGTAATTATATTTCATTACGGATTTAAGCGTAGTTTTTATCGCTTGCTGATTAGCTAAGTATCCCAGCCCAGAACTATGGGCCAACATCTGCCCTACCAATTGATCAACCAAACAACCCGTACCAAGCTGAAAATCAGGATTGGCAAGATTTTTAGCCCCAATACCAAGTCTTAGTCCTGGATAGATATCAGACTCTTGTTTGGCAGGTTTTATTTTTTGGATAAAATATTCGCCATTAAACAAATTCGCCTCTGTCCATGCTTTTCCTGAAACGTATAGCTTTTCACATTTGCTTGCAAATACTTTATCTCCGAGATATAAAGCCATTTGTTGTGCTGCCCTTAACGCACCCAAATACCAGAACTGCATTTGAGGATTAGGCCCAAAATATTCTACATCCATAGTATTGTGCTGACAACCTTCCATCACACCATCTTGATCACCATCCCAACCACCTTTAACCCATGCAAAAGAAAGTGCCGATTTTAGTGGCCCCCAGTTTTTACTTAAAAAATTATCATCGCCTGATAACTGCCATTCACGATACATTTTTATAATACAACCCATTTGTCCGTCTGCAGCAGCAACACCGTCACCTTTACAGGCCTCAGACAAAGGTAATCCAGTTCGAAAACACATTTTACCGTTAGCACCTGTGGCATGGTTCATTTCTACATCTCGCATTGTACGTGCCAGATTACCAAATAGATAAGGAGTGGCTAAGTCATAATTCCAAACATGGGTGCAACTTCCCCAACAAGAACCTACTACATCTGCCATCCCTTCCCAACCCATCATTTCGCCTGTAGGCAAGCGAAATACTGTTTGTGAGCGAAGGGTACTAACATTAAATAATGCTGCTTCTTTTAGTACTGATGGAATTGTGGCACTAGTAAATGCTTTCAAAAAATCTCTAGTTCTTATTTCCAAATCAGGAATGGTTGGTATAATTTTCAGAGCAGCATCCCACGCATCTGTATACTTTGTACTGTAATAGTTACCTACGATAGTTTTAGACCAAGCATATCTATTCGGGAAATTCCATGTAATATAAAAACGAAAAATTGCAGTAGCATTGGGTGCAAGTGTTTGTTTTACAGCAAGTGACCCCATTGGGTTATCATCGTTCAAAGTTTCCTTATCGGTCAATTCGCCATCCTTACTAAAATCATCCCAAAAATCCAATGTGCCTTTTTCCCAGTAATTTTTTTCAGATGAGCGACGGTAAGTAATTCCAGATTTCGCTTCTGTAGATAAAGCAATAGTACCATACGCGGCATTTGATTTATTAACACTATCAGAATACATATATAATCCTGAAATTCCATTTTCCGTTTTAAACACATTCTGATTTTGCTTAGCGCCTACTGGTATCACGTCACCATTTTTCATTTTGTACTTGCTGCCATCCATTCCTACAAAATTGCGTATACTACCACAAACCGCTACGTCTATTGGATTATTAGTGAGGTTTTTTACTTCATATGTAAGCACTGCAACAGGCAAGCCGCTTGCATCTGCATCGCCAGGTATAAAAGGATTGAAGCCAGTTAATTTAACTTTTACAGGTAGACTTTCATCTGACAAATGAACAATACCTACAGGGTAAGCGGCATCAAAACTTGCGTTTGAAAAACGTGGCATACCATGATTGTTAACTGAACGTCCCAATGCTGGTATTCGGTAGAATGAAGTGGCCCTATTAATGCCCTTGTTACAGGCTTCGATTTTCCATTTTGTATAAAAATTGAGAAAAAAGGGGCATTATTACCCTTTGTAACGGTACTAAAACCGATTCCCGGGATGTTCATAATTTGCCAGTCACGCAATTCGCCCCGCCCACCTAGCGATACAGTACCTGTACCAATACCACCTAATGGTAAAGCTATATTTAGTAAATGCTCTTGATCGTAAGATTTGAGTATTGGCCAATCTGTAATAGGTTTCTGGGAAAATAAATTTAGAGATGGCACTATAAAAAATAGGACTATTATGAAACTATTCTTACGTAACAAAGTGCCTTTTTTTAGCTTGGACAATTTATTTATAAATGCCATCAATAAAATTTAATTGGTTATCAAGTTTAATTCTTCTTAATCCTCATCATTTCAATTCCTGCTAGCAAAACAGCACCTAAAGCATGATTATCATTTAATTTCTTAGGCCTAGTTAAGTAAAACCTAATATCATCTTTTATATTAGTACCTACACAAACGTCTTGTACTTGCCCATCTGAAGTAATTTTTGATGTTAAACCTTGCCAGCCATTTTCTGCTATGGATAAATAAGATGAATTAATCCATCCCTCATTTACAGCTTTCGCAACTGCATACACAAACATAGCAGTACCAGAAGTTTCCAAATAGGAATCTTGCCTATCAAGCACTTGACGCCATAAACCCGAAATATCTTGATAATGCGAAAAACCAGTTATCTGCCTTTGCAAATAATAAATAAGCACATTTCTCTTTGGATGATTTTTGGGTAAACAATTCAGCAATTCTGCTTGTGCCATGGCAACCCAACCATTACACCTAGACCAATGGGCTACACCATTCATTTTTTCTGGTTGATACCAGCAATGCCAATATAAGCCAGAAGCACTATCATATAAATATTTATTGAAATTCTCTACTTGTTTTATAGCATCATCAAAATATTTAGGTTCGCCTGTATATTTTCCCATTCGTGCTAAAAAAGGCACACTCATAAATAAATCATCTGCCCATAAGGTCATATCATGCGGCTCTTTACGGCTTAATGTACCGTCTTTTAAACGTGACTGCTTTTTTAGAATATAATTAGCTGTACGCTTTAAATATGCTTCGTAATTTTTATTGCTTTTGATGTAATTTAAATCGGCTAACCCAGCAGCAATAGCACCACAATCATCCAACCTATCCATTCTGTAAAATGCTTCCCATTCAGCAGGCTTACCTGATTGGTATAAGTTTTTAAAAGATGCTAAGTTGTTAAAACAAAAGTCAAAATTTGTATTGGCATAATTGGTGTAAATCGTATCGTTTAATACTTGTGCCATGCGAGCTAGTGCCATTGTAAAAACACCATTTACGTATTCCCAACGATTATAAACGCTTTCTACTCTAATGTCACTATTAATAGAAATATTTTCTACTGATATAATCCTTTCTTTAGTTTTTGCATTAATGAATTGCCTTGAAGTTGATTCTATAGCTTTTTTTGCAACAGCTCTAATAACCATTTCAGGTGAATTACTTTGAGCTAATAAATTTGAACTGATAATAGTTAAAAGAACAAAAAGCATGTATATGCGAATTCTGAAAAAAATCCTACCGAACATATTATTTATTTTGATTTATAAGTTTTTAATGGTGATAAAAGTTTCATACTTCCCCAGGAGATGTCAAGTTGATTACCAATATTTTTAATAGAAAATTCGGGAAAAATAGTTTCAGTTTTTTTTGCTATTGAAAGAGCAATTACTGCTGCTGCTTTTTCAATCTGTTCTAAATTAATATCTGTAATACTACCTTTATAAAGTACAACATCTACCCAAGCAGCATTTTTTGAAGTACCATATTCCCAAGAAACAGTATTATTACCAAAAACAGCATAAGGTACAATTAGAGAAATATTCATATCATTTAAGCTAATATGGGTATAGTCTGAGAATTCGCCCAATTTCTTCAAATTAAAATTTGACAAACCATACCCATTAAACTCAAATCGAAGCCTTATATCCTTTGCTTTGATAGTAGCATTTTTTACTTTGTCTAAACTTGGATGTTTATCGCCACCATCAGTTATAAAACTAATACCAGCAAGCACTTTATTGTCTTGTTGAACACTTCTAAACACACCCGAAGAAAAATCATAAAAATCATGCATAAGTCTTACGTACATCATAGAAACTTGTGATTCTTCGCCCCAATAGGCAATAAGATTTCTACGTTGATTCCACATATCACTTTGATTAATAGACCCAATGGCAAAATCTGGTGATATATAAGTGGTTCCAATAGAAGTTGGTTGATTTCTTTTAAAAGTATCTATAACATTTCTTAATTGTTTACTATCAGTAAAGTAATACTTTAAACTATCTGGCATTTTATTGCTATACCTATAATCGTCTAGCAAAAAAGATTTATCATTTTCCTTTGCAAAAGCATTTTTAAATAGTTCAACAGTTGATTGCTGTAAGAAACTATTGTAACTCCTGCTATGTGGCCCTGCCCATTGTTGAGTTGGCACATGAAAATGTATTGCTATTTCTCGCCATAACCTACTATATAAACTGTTTACCAAAACCAAGGCTTCAGCGTTTTTTACATAAAAACGCATTCTGTTAAGTTCATCCACGGCTACCATGTTGTAAGTAGGACTGTTAAACTCAGTGAAGCCACCTTCTTGTTCTGTATAGTTATAAAATCGCTGCAAACGTTGCATACCGTAGTTGTACAATGAAGGCATTTTATAGTATTCACCAGCAACCAGCGTTACAAATGTTCCCATCACAGCAATATTGGTATAACTAGGCCCTACATTTCTATTTTGTATGGCACGTGCTGCAAATAGAATTGCAGAATCGACTTTAACAGCTAATTCTTTGGTTAATTTGGCTCTATGATCAATGATAATTTCTAGTAGCTTCTTACCACAAAAGTCCGCCCAGTTTAAATCAGGGGGTGACATTTTTTCAATTGGTTCTTCTAAATACCAAGGCCAAATTCCAAAGTATTTACTCAATGGGTTTTTCTCTTGTAAAGCCAGAACGGTATCTATTATTATTCCTGCTCTTTGTGATAAAGAATCCACATCGGCATCTAATAGATTAAGTGCGTAGCTTAGAGATGAAAAAGTAGAATGTACGGTACCTGTACTTAAAGTAGTATGATAACCTGGACTCTTAAAGGATTGACTAAGCATATGTGCAGATCTATCGTAATTTACCTCCAAACGCTTCAGCTCTTTTCGTAATAAACTTACTTGTTTACTGTTAAGGTTTACTTTTTTAACCAGCGTATCAGTTGTTACGTTTGTTGCAAGCAAACAAACTGGTAAACTAAAAAAGCATAATAGCATTATAAAGCTTCTGCGAAGCTTTATAATGCTATTTAAATTAGGAGAGTCTGATTTTACAAAACAAAAATTCATACTATTTTTTGTTAATCAGGATAGTTGATGTACCTTCTTTTCCTACATATTGTAACAAATATTGTGACCTGATAAGTTCACTTACATTGATAGTAGTTTGTTTTGCATCTGGTTCAACCCTATAGGAATTAATAATTCGTCCATCTATATTTAAAATTCTAATAAAATCATTAGCACTTGATTTTGTATGATTAATTGTTACGTTTTCTGTAAAAGGATTTGGGTAGGCAACCAACTTTGATGAAAGCAAACTATTATTAATACTTATAACCGAACTGTAAGTAATAGACCCATCTTTATCAGTCATTTTTAAGCGGTAAAAGACAGTTCCATTAACTGTTTTATCAGTGTACTCGTAATAATTAGTAGAAGGCAAATTTTTTGACGGCACTACCCCAATAGATGTGTAGTTGACAGCATCTTTACTTTTTTCAACAGTAAAAGACTGCGTATTTATTTCATTATTAGTAGTCCATTTTAAAAAAACGCTCTCACTTTTCAAAACACCATTAAAAGATAGAAGGTTAAGTGGCAATACAAGATTTGTTGTTGTACCAGGCGTAAAAGAAATACCAATAAAGCTATAATTATCACCAGCATTTGCAACTGTAGCATAGGTTGGCGTAAAAGTAGCACTATAACCACCAGCATCCGATATAGAAAGTATTGAATTATTCGCACCAGTACCACGAGTAATATATAACATCGGCCTACCTGAAACAATTGTTCCAGTAATATCTATTAGCCCACCAGGGTTTGTTGCAGGTGCCCCAGCTACAGCTCTAACATCCGTATTTGTAAGTGTTCCACCGGTATTCCACACACCGCCAACCTTAATACTTTTAACGATGCCTCTAGTGGTATTACTACCTTGTGATAACACATAGGCAACATCATAACCAGGCTCAGTAGGATCTAAATCAAACATTATAAAGCCATAACCATTAAATGTTGGGCTTGGGCTTGAGTTGTTTGTAAACAAAGTAGTACTAGCAACGGGGCTTGATGGATTTGTTACATCAGTCAAGGTGGCCCCAATAGAAAAAACTACGTTACTAACATTGGCCATTAATTGCCCACCGAAAATATTTACAGAACGCCAGTTAGATCTAGCATCATTTACAGCAGTTGGTACACTTACTGTTCCGAAAGGGGCATAACTAATGGGGTAAGTGGTCGTTCCGTTGGAATTTGATAAAGTGAACCATAACCCTGTACTATCATCCATTATAGCAGAACCAATTCTTACACCGGTTCCTGTTTGAATTATTTTGGTAGATAAATCAACTACACCATTAGTTCCTACTCTTGCAATTACTTTATTAGTATTATCTAATGTTTCTGCACTAGTAGCATTGGCATTGGCATCATAACCTGCAAAAGTCAAATATTGCTTATTATTTGACAAACGTAATGCCCCATTGAGGTAACTATTCCCTTGAAGAACTAATTTATTAGTGCCCGTTGAGGGAATTAGTGTAGAATCTACACGAGTGCCATTTGTGCTTATTTGTACTAACGTTACATTTGTTGCATTAGCACTCAAAGCGGTTGTACCATCACCAACTTTTAATGCAACTAAGTTTCCTGGTACGTACTGTGCCTTACAATTAAGAATGATAAGAAGTGTAAAAAATGGTAAAATCTTTTTCATGATATATATTTTAGTTTATTAAGTGATTATTTGCTGCTTTTTCTTTCTTTCAACTTTTTAGCCCCATACCCTACGCCTGCGGCTACCAGTAAACTAAGGCCACCATCTATAGGTGCATCTGGGTTGCCACCATCAGGAAATGTATCAAACTGTGCAGAGGCAAGTGAAGGAAAAGCAATTACAAGTAGTAGTAGTAGATATACTGCTAACGCAGCACGGTGTTTATATATTGACTTCATTTTGTTTAATGGTTTGATGGTTTAAATGTTTGTTCTTATTGGCCATTTCAGCAAGCCATTGGCAACTTTACTACCAATGACTTACTGACTTTTGACTCAATGACTTTTTTATTGTTTTACTATCTTCTGCGTAGCAATATTTTTATTGCCACTAATCAATTGTACCGTGTACAAACCATCTGCAAGACTGCCTGTTGGTATACTGATATTGCCTGTATTTACTTTACCTGCATTTACCGTTTTTACTGTTTGGCCAAGGCTGTTGATCACTTTAATAACCGTGTTTGCTGTTGTTGCAGTTTTAAAGTTTACTTGTAGCTGATTGCTTACAGGGTTGGGGCTTAGTTTTACAAACAGGTTGTTGTTGTCTGTTGTTTCGCCTGCGGCGATGCTTGCTGTGCTACCAAAAGTTATCATAAACCTGTCGTTGCCTGCCGATGCTGCATCACCATTTACAGTGAAGTTGTAAGTGTTGATGGCTGCAAGGTCAATCGCTGTTTTGGTGCCTGTGTAGTTGTCAATTAAAGTGGCATTGGCTTCGCTGAAATTGCTGCCATCTATCTTTAAAACATATTCTTTTTTGCTGAAATTGTTCATGGCAAAGAACAGGGTGTCGTTGCCTTTTATTGTTGGCCTGCCTTCTATACTTAACCTGTTGTTGTTTCTTGTTAAAGCGAAGGTTTCATTAAAGTTGTCC
>JANPIP010000030.1:0-120055 GCA_031424995.1 Chitinophagales bacterium
ACAGATTGCAGTGCCGCTTGCTGGCTTTTACGAAATCCCGGGACTCGACACCGGGCCTACAGGCGGATTTTTTATGAAGTCGAAATGGTCTTTGTTCGGACCCCTTTCATGTGAAGAAGACTCGACGATCCGTTAAGAAAACCGATTTTAAGAAGCCTTGTTTGCCCCGAATTTGAGAGTCAACATCATTGGTTCAGCCCAAATTTGAACTGAGAAAAGAGAAAATATTAGGAAACCGCTCTTCTGACACTTAGTGGGTCCTCGGCAAGACGGGCCGATTGGTTGCCGATAGTAGAGGAGAACTTTCCTATCAAGGTTTTGAGTCTTCACTCCATTTGAAGAACTCCATAACATTTCTGTTGACGTGATTTTTGGATCCCCTGTGTGCTCTTGACGGCGTGTCAGCGGCCCCTAGATCTGAGAAATTCATTTCTTCAGATCGACAAGGAACTGAAGGCTGATGGCTCAGCCAAAACCCCAACCAAAAAGCGAGCTCGGACAGTCTTGAATTTCGATCTAAAAAAGCCGTGCTAGAAAAATACAAGTTTTGTTCACGGAGGTTTTTCAAATGTTGCATCAATCATCGCAATCGCTCGATCTACGCAAACTCTCTTCACCCTTGCTGATCGAAAGAATGGACCGGATCGTTGCAACTGAAAGAAAGATCTCTCGCGCTGTGATCGAAACGATTGCCGAGGTCAGTCGTCGCCGAGCTTATCTGGGACTTGGTTATCCCAGCCTTTTTGATTACCTCACCAAGCACTGTGGTTACGAAAATGCTTCGGCCATGAGAAGAATCGAGGCAGCCCGCTTGCTTGAGCAGGTGCCCGAAGTGGCCCAAAAAATCACAGACGGGAAAATCAATCTGTCTCAGATGGCCAAGGTTCAGTGGGCAGCCAAAATTTCTGAAAAAACACAGGGGCAAGCGATCACACCGGAAAAGAAAAAGGAATTACTTGAAAAAATCGAAGGACAATCCTGCCAGAAAACTGAATCAATTTTGGGTCAAGCTCTCCAAATTGATTTCAAGCCTGAGGCAAAAACAGTTCAGCACCACGATGGATCAAAAACTGAATTTCTCACTCTGACGGAAGCCGAATCTGCCCTTGTTCAACAGTGTCTTGAACTAAATAGCCATGCCTTGCCGAACCTGAATCTGAAAGAACTTTTGCTTTACTTGGTCGAGAAAAATTTGAAGTCCAAATTGGGTGTGGTGAAAAAAGATGGCCGAGCAAAGGCTCAAGATAAAACCAAAACTCAGAACTCGGCCGCCGCCCGAACACGGGCACAAACTGACGATCTCAGCCAAATTCATGGTCAGGATCAAAGCGCAGTCCAAACTCAGAACAAAGGTCAAACCCACCTCAAAGATCAAAGCTCATGCAAATCGCAAAAAGAAAAACCCCGATCTCCTTCCGTAGCGGAAGGAAGTCCGCGTCACGCGGCTCAACGAAGGCCCATCAAGATTTCTATTCGGCGCAAAGTCTTTGCGCGGGACAAGTGCTGCCAATTTGTTGATCAAACGACGGGACAGAAATGCGAATCGCGCATTTTCTTGGAAATTGATCATCTGACTCCGGTTTGGGCTGGCGGTGATGATGAATTTGAAAACCTGCAATTGCTTTGCGGAGCCCATAATCGGTTTCGGTACCGGCAGCAGTGTCGAACAGAATTCAAGTAAGAGCCGCTTCAGAGCCCCGCAATGCCCGATGACCAACTGAGATCATGCTGCAAATTCGTTGTCCTGGGGCCGCAACCCAACAAAGTGTTAAGAACGCCTTTGTAGCTCGCTTTGCTCAGCAAAAAGATTTATTTGTTGAGATTAGCCAAACAGCTCCAGAAAAATTTACGATTAAATTAAGTCTGGCTTCCACTGACCATGGCCAAGGGCCAGAGGCTTTAGAAACTTCGTAAACTATCGACTGAAAACTCTAAATGCATATTTTTTCTAGGTTGCGCTGAGTGATAAACGTTTAAGTGAGAAGAGCCGAGAAGAGCCCCGGTCTGGACCAAGAAAAAATGGCGATGCTGGGAGGACTCGAACCTCCGACCTGCTGCTTAGAAGGCAGCTGCTCTATCCAGCTGAGCTACCGATTCGTATAGGGCTGCAAATTAAAGAATTTTCGCGCAGTTCAACAACTCTCATTTTGATTAAAGCCTTAATATTTACAACGGAAATAATTACTTTTAAAATTAAACAGTAAACATGAGCTATAATTATTTACCCCTTGATCATAAACCACTTCATTTTCAGCAAATAAAAAACCTTCTTGACTATAACCAACTGGTATCAATAACTTTTACAGCGCATGAGCGCATTATTGAAAATATAGAACACATCAGGGGTATTAATTTCCAATCCTGTTTACCTGAAATAGTGGTGACTGAAAAAAGCGAAACATCAGCAAAAGTTCCTTTAGAAGTTATTAAACTGCTTTTAATGCTTAAAATTAAAAGCTTGAGTTATGGTACTGGCTGTGTACAGATTGAGACGATAAAAACAATGATGGAGTTATACAATCAGGGAAGATTTCCTGAGATTGATTTTTCTAAAAATGGATTATTTGCATTGTATAAATTTATTGAGGCCAACAGCCAAACTACGCTTACGCCTGAAGAAAAATATACATTATGCAAGGGTAGCCAGTTTACAACAGCATATGGTTTATACATTTTAATTAAAACAGAAATTTTATTAGCTGAAATCGAAAATCAACTTGTTGCTGTTAATGAAAAAGAGGAACAATTAAGTGATAAAATAATACTAAAAGACAACTCATTAAAACAAGCTGAAGAAATTATTGCGGTGGCAAAACAGGTTTTTAACACATGCACTACAGCATTTTTAAAGCATGTTAATACGGCTGATAATGGATTGTTTGTTGTTGAAAAAAATACAATTCTTGTAAACAAGCATATTTCTTCCCAAGCCTTAGAATTGCAAATGAAAATATTAGTGGTTGCCATGAAAGGGCTTATAAATGAAGCTGGATTTAATTATAACAACTTGTTTTTAAAAGAAAAGGTGGAACAATGGTTACAATTAGTTGACGGTAATTTTAGCAGATAATTTATTTCAGAACTAAACAATCCACCAAAAATAAAAAGCCCCCTTTCGGAGGCTTTTTTATTAGCTTAAAGCTAAAGTATTTGGTAGATTGTTTATTTGCTTTCTGTTTCTATATGATTTAATACCTAAACCAATACCAATTGCAAGTAGAATTGTGACTCCCCCATCAATGGGAACTGTTTCCTGATCAGGTGTATCACCTGATCCATCTCCAGGTAAACCTGGATCATCAAATGTGGTCATTTCGCCGCCGCCAGACCCCTCAAGAGGACTATTTTCATTATTTACCGCTGGCGGAGGATTCAATGAACTTTCAGGGTAAGTAGAATTATTAGAAGGTACGAGACCACCACTACTTGCTGAACTGCCATTTGCAGTTTGAGATTTTACTGTTGCACCTATTGATAGCATAAATACAACTATCATTAAACTTCTTAATCTAATCATCATCATTATCATTATTCAGGTATTAAGAAATCAAAAGACCTGGTTTAAATTTAACTAAAACTTATTCTATTATAAATGAAAGCGTTTTTGACTGGTTATTACCAGAAATTATATACATCTTATAATCACCTTTACTTAAAGCAGCAGGCAATTGTAAAGAATAAACCATTGAACTACCAGCGTGCTGAACCAATTTATTGTATATCATCTGACCCAAAGAATTGTAAATCAAAACATTATAATTACCTTTTTCAATGTTTTTAAACTCAACATTTGCTTTGTTCTCCTTAACAGGATTTGGATATATAGAAACATAAGAAGCTACTGTTTCAGCTATGGTAACCATAACCATTGAGCTATACTGTATACTTCCATCAATATCAATTCCCTTAATGCGATAATAATGCACACCGCCACTTTTATTATCAAACCAAGTGTACTTCTGTTCACTGTTGCTATTAGTGCCTTTTGAATTTACAGTACCAATTTTAGTAAAACTTGTTCCATTAGCAGAATACTCAACTTCATAACCGTAAGTATTATTTTCGAACACTGACCAATCAATATTAATGCCATTGTTATATTTATAAGCGTTTATGCTTACAAAGCTTACAGGTAACACAGCGGATTCAAAAGAAATCGTAAACCTGTTATTGAATGATAAAGTATCGGCAGCGTTAGTTACCCTTGTAGTAAATGGATAAATATTTTCCGCCCCCATATTTAAAGCAATTTTTTTAACGGTTGCAAACCTGTCATTCAAATATGCTTTTAAACCATTTGCAGCAAAAGTTGATAAATCAATATTTAGTTGATAAGTGCCGCCATTAACAACCTGCGCAACCCTCAATTTTATTGAATCTTTTACTGTCGGCTCTTTTCTGCCGTCAATACTCATTTGAATATTATTATTTGAAATAGATATGTTTTCGGTACTGTTTGTAAACTTTGTACCATCTTCTCTACCAAGGCCATTAGAAAAGGTATTGCTGTAAGCAACTACACATCCATCCATATTTACAACATTGGCACTTACCTGCTTTTTAAACAACAATTTTATTTTTGATAATGCAACAGGTGGCGTACTAAACGTTGTAGTAAGGTTACTGGTAGATGCTGCTTTATCAGATTCACGTATCTGGAAAAGAGGTGAGGTTGTTGCGTTGTTTTGGATAAAAAAACCTTGTCCTGGCTGGATATACTGGTTTATTGCTGAACTTCCATTATTGGAACCAGTAAGGTAATTATAGGTAACATACGCACCATTAGTACCAAGTGTTGGATCATACAACCAGTAGGTACCCTGTACACTTGAATTTACCCCATTGTTTGCAATAGACACCCAATCAATAGGGGCAAAATAAGGATTACCTAATAATGTAAAACCTGTATTAGAACCGAAATTTAACCTTATGTCGGTATTGTTGTTGCCGCCATTACTAATACCTGTAGTAGAATAATTTACAGTACCTGTCACTAATTGACCTCTTGTTCTAAAGGTAGCATCCGAAGTCATGTTGGTGAGATCTACTGCCAAGTCGTTTTGCCTATTACCCCTTACCGTTAAAAGATACGCTTTATAAGCTGATATAGTATCGTTGGTTGCCTTGGTTGTAGTATAAGCAATATAACTTGCATTACCAGTACCTGTATTTACTTTATAGTCAAAAAGAGAGGCGTTTCCGCTCGCAGTCATATCCAATCCTGTGGTGGCATCATTTTCGCCAATAGTTCCTTTTTTACCAGTAATTTGTATACCATATCCATTGTCATTTACCCCACTTTCTTGCCAGTTGGTAAAAAATGTTCCTGTACCGCTATTTACAGCAGGCGCTATTAAACGGAAAGCCCTTAATCCTGCAGGGATATATCTTTCAATTAAAAAGTTTGCGCCTGTACCATAGGCAATACCTGCAGAAGAACCTACTACATTAACTAATGCTGTATTAACAATAGAGGTAGATTTAAGTGTAAAAGTATTATTATCAGCAAGTACCAATGTACCAGATGTTAAGGTTAACAATCCCGTAAGTGTGATATCCTGGTTATTTAATGTAAGTGGGTTGGTTCTGTTAATTGAAAAATTGGTAAGTGCAGGTGTGGTTGTAAACACATCGTCAGGTATGGTAAAAGCATCGCCACCAATATTTCCATCTGCACCAAAGGCAAGACTATTGGTTCCATTAATATCTAATCCTAATGTTCCTGCTGCTCTAACTATTGGTGTATTACCAGTTTGGAAGGTTAACGTTGTATTTGCACCTACGTGTACCTCCCCTGCTGTTAAAGTTAATGTCCCAAAAAGGTTCATTGATTGATTGTTAAACGTAAGTACATTGTCTCTATTAACAGTAATGGATCCTATATCATAGGAAGGCGAATCAAAAAATATATCGTTTGGAAATCCAAATGCAGCACCACCAGTACTATCCGTAGTGCCAAAAACTAGATTGGTAGATGAATTGGTTTGCAATCGCGAACCAAAAGTGTTATTTTCAATTAATATATCGCTTGAAATAAACCTCACTGTACGGTTCCTAATGTCAAAAATTCCGTCATTTTTTAAATACAAAGTACCATTTAAAGTCACATCACCACCTGCTGCAACTGTAAACTCACCATTAACAGGACTAATCTCTATACTTCCGTAAGAAAGGCCAGCTACTATGGTACCGCCAGCAATTACAGAAATCTTGCCAGATGACACGCTTTGATGCGAACCCGCATTACCTAAGATATTGCCATTAACTTCTAATGTTATGGAATTATTAGTTACAAAAACGCCTGAATCAAGGGTTAAGTTCCTTCTTAAGGATACTGTATATTGTGAGTTATTATTATTATTACCCAGTATAAGCGGATTGGCACGGTTGATATATAGTGCTTTTGCCGAAGCAAACAAGTTATTTGGTATATTGTATGATGCACCTGTAGATTTACGTGTTGGTGAACCAAACGAAAGAGAGGAACTGTCAACTATTATCAGACTTCCATTATTTGTTCTTGTGAAAGGCACAGCAGCATCATACATCGTAAGCGTGTAAGCATCTGAATTAGCGTTACCAATTTTAAATATACCACGTGTTAATGCGATTGTACCATCGTAAAACATATTGCTCGTAGCAACTACATTTGTTGCGTTTGCACCAGCGTTTATAGTCATATTCCTGTATACAGGTACATGGGTGCCGCCTGACGATAACCCTTCACCGTGGGTGGTAGTATTGAATAAATTTATATCAGCTGTGCCAGTATAAGAATCTGCAGAAATAGTTAGATTGTCGATCCGTAAAAAACTTCCCGTTGCAGGTGTATTATACCCAACAAATCTAAGATAGACGGTACCTGCACCATTTAACGCCGCAGGCAATGTAAAGGTTTTTGTAAGATAAGAAGCTGAAACAGAAATAGTACCTGTTGCTTTTGTAAAATTTGCATTTAATGTACCTGTAGTACTATAGTAAATATCAATATTTCTTGCACCACCAGAGGTAGCGCTAATCGAATCCCTCCTCGCATCAAATCGTAAGGTTATGCCTGAATAACCTGTAAATGACATAGCACCTAATACAAGATTATTAGCAGTTGCGTTTGTTGTAGAAGCTGCTGTAGTAAAGCCAGTATAACCTAATCCAAAACCTGTACCGCCTGATGGTGTATAAGCACCCCCGTTACCTGTTCCGTTGGAAGAAGTGATTGAATTTGCAGTAAACGTGGGTGAACCCACAGTTGACATAACTAACTCAGGTGTTGTTTGTATGGTACTATTTCTTGCAGTATTATCTTCAAAATCATAATACACAATTGGCACCTGGGCTTTCAATCCACCCAAAAAAACAAAAAGTACAATAATGGTTAAGCGTAAACTTTTATTCATAAGATTTATATAAAAATATAATTAAATATCTTTTTCAGTCTGGCGGCTATCGTTGCAAGTTCAACTATCTTGCGAAAATATAGGATATCTAATCAAAACACTACATTTTTGAAATGCAGTCTGTTCGTTTTATTGTTTAAAGACACATAAAATGTGCAAAATGTTGTCTTGAACAACTTTTGTTTTACAATTCAGGAGTATGGGTAACGGTAGTACTAAAATAGGGCAAAAACTGTAATTTACGCCTTTATTTTAATAAGAATACAATAAATTAATATCTAAGACCCACCTGATCTTTATAAAACCTGTAGGTACGGAACATTACACCACTTGGTTTTACCATAACAAAAATTAGTCCTTCCACAAAAAGGGGAATAAAATAACCGCAAGGGCAACAATTAAAACATCAAGCCCAGTTAATAAAAATACAAGTTGCAGCCAGCCTTCCATAATAACAGCACTAAATGCAGGAATGGAAGTTTTCATCAGTAATAAAATTTGAGGGATAATAATGGGGAAACCCATGATTGCCATTAACGCTGCAGACTGCTGCGCTTTTGCAGCAATAGCTGCTAAAAAAGTAAATACCAAACTTAAACCTGCCCCACCTAAAATGGTAATCAACAAAAATTTAAACAGGTTATTGATGGGGTTGCCCAGCAAAAGTGTAAACACCGCAAGGCTAACCAAACTCATTGCTACCATCAGCAGCAGGTTAAACAGTAACTTGGCAATTATAAAATCTTTGGCACCTGCAATGGAGTAGAAGTAAAGCATTCTTCCTCTATTTTCCTGCAAAAAACTTTTAGCAACAGCATTTATGCAAACAAAAAGTTGTGTTATCCAGAATAAACCATTCCACACCTGGCTTTCTGGCTGCCCCATAGAAAGATAAATTACAAATATGGTAGAAGCGATGTACAGTAAAATTCCATAAAGCGTGTACTGTTGCCTTAGTTCCAGTAACAAGTCTTTTTTAATTAGTGCAACTATTTTATTTGCATGAAAACTATTGCTCATGCCGCAAAAATAGCCATCCATGCAAATTGCTTTTACTTTTTCCAATAGTTATAGCATTCTCTATGTATCCCACTGACTTTTCTGCACAAAAAACCCTGCAAATAATTGCAGGGCCAGTTAACTAAGTTTTAATGATTATTTTAATAACTCACATGGTTTAATACCAGTGTGTTTTTTAAATGCGGCTGAAAAATGTGAGATTGATGAATAACCCAATAAAGCTGAAACATCTGTAACGCTTAAAGATTTTTCGTACAACAAATATTTGGCGTGCTCCATTCTTTGCTGTTGATAAAAATCGAAGATGGTAGTACCAAATATTTCTTTGAAACCCTTTTTAACGTAGCACTCATTCATAGCTACTTTACGGCTCAATTCTTTAATGGTAATTGGGTCGCCAATATGCTGTAAAAGAATTTCTCTGGCTTTGTAAATTCCTTCACGGCTGCGCTCATCTTCCAGAAACTTGCAGGTAAAGCCTTCTTCTTTTTCATCTACCAGGCAATCAAGACTATACAATAAAAGTTCGTGTACTTTTGCGTTGATGAAAATATTTTCCATTGCGCCAGTGTAGCTATGATTTAATAAACCGTCTAAAATATTGCGTTTTTTATTGCAGATAGGAATCACTTTGGTAAAAGCATGTGGATGTTTAAAAGCTAGTACTTCATCTTTACGGTTACTCAGCTTTACGTTATGCGTAAACTGGTTAAGAAAGGTAGCTGAAAAATGAAAGGTAAAAACATCTACTGTAACTTGTGTACCCATGCAATTGGTGGGTTGTTCTTTACAAAAAGAACAGCTTTTTTCGTAACAATATTTATTACCTGTAGCGCAATAACGAAGTTCCAGGTAATTTTCTGATGGATTTTTTGCGTTGTAATGGTACACCATCATGGCTGCATCCTCAGCTACCCATGGGCTTTGCGCATAGTAACGGTTAATATTATAGCTGATAGAGCCGGGAATATGTTGTTCTTTATGATATAACAGGTCCATACTTGGTTCTACACCACCGCGATGGGCCAGTTTTAAAATGTCAAGTACCTGTTGCATGTAGAAAATGTTTGTATATGCAAATATACTAGGTATTTGGTCGAATTATTTAACAATGTTAAATGCCTTGTTTTAAAAATTACTTTAGTATGACAGTTGGAGAATCCACGCAAAGGGGAAGAGAAGCAAAGAACAGTCAGAAATGTTTGGTTAAAATTGTGTTATGCAAAATGCATCCGCGTTACAACTTATTTTTTGCTTTGTCTTCTTTGTTTCTTTTGCGTGAAATGTAAAATAAATTGCCCTATTCAATTTGCCCCATTTCTGTTACTTTTGCGCACCAAATAAAAATCCCGCCAGGGAAATTTAAACAATAATTATGGCAGGTCAGTTAAAAGAAGTCCGAAACAGGATAAAAAGCGTACAAAGCACACAACAAATTACCAAAGCAATGAAAATGGTGAGCGCTGCAAAGCTTCGCCGTGCGCAGGATGCCATTATACAAATGCGTCCTTATGCTCAAAAACTACAGGAAATGCTGAGTAATATTGTTAGCAATATTGACAGTGACATGAGCATTAAACTTGCAGAAGATCGTGCTGTAGAAAAGGTACTTTTAATTGTAATTACCAGCGATCGTGGCCTTGCAGGCGCCTATAATGCCAACGTGGTAAAACTTGCCAAACAGGTTATTGAAGATAAATACAAAGCCCAGTACACCAAAGGCAGTATCACTATCTGGAATATTGGTAAAAAAGGTTACGAAAGCCTTACCAAATCTGGCTTTAACACTGTTGCTACCCATAAAGATATGTTTCTTAACCTCACTTTTGAAAATGTACAGGTAGCTGCACAGGCTGCCGTTAAAGCCTTTGAGAATAATGAGTTTGATGCAGTAGAAATTATTTACAGCGAATTTAAAAATGCTGCTACCCAACGTTTTGTGGCTGAACAATTCTTACCAATTCCTAAAGTTGCAAGAAAAGAAGGCGGAGCTAAAGCTGACTTTATATTTGAACCGGCACAGGATATTTTGATTGCTGAATTGATGCCCAAAATATTAAACACCCAGCTATACAAAGCTGTGCTTGATGCAAATGCAAGTGAGCATGGCGCAAGGATGACGGCAATGGATAAGGCAAGTGAAAATGCTAATGAGTTGTTGAAATCATTAAAAATAAGCTATAACCGTGCAAGGCAGGCAGCCATTACCACAGAACTTACAGAAATTGTAAGTGGCGCAGCAGCATTGCAGGGGTAAAAAGCCCAGAGGTCAGGAAGTCATTAAGTCAAAAGTCATTGAAATTTATAAAGCATGATTAAGTTGGAAGACTTAGAGGTTTATAAAGTGGCAATGGAAATTGGCGACCTCGCTTGGGAAATTGTTGAGAAATGGACTTTCTTTGAAAAAGATACTTTAGGAAAACAGTTTGTACGTGCCGCAGATTCCATAGGATTCAATATCAGCGAAGGTTACGGAAGATTTCATTACGCAGAGAACAGAAGCTTTTGTTACTATAGCCGTGGTTCTGCTTATGAAACCGCCACTGCTATTAATAAAGCAAAAAAGCGCAACCTTATTTCAGATGATGAGTATAACCTCCTTCAAGTGAAACTAAGCTTCTACCTTAAATTGATGAACCCATATATTAAATCTATCGGCAAAAGCAATCCACCTCTTCAACCTTAATCACTTCACTGACCTAATGACTAAATGACTATGGAATTGTCTTTCCTCATACCACATATTGAAGTACTCATCTTTGCAAGCGAGAAGCCTTTAACGGCTTTGGAAATAGTAGAGCTGATAAACAATGCCTTTGGGTTTATGGAAGAAAGGGTTTCGCTTGACCAAGTGGAAAGTTGCATCAACGGTATAAAAGAAAAATACAGTTCTGAATTTTACCCTTTTGAGGTAAAAGAAAGCGGAGGTGGTTTACAGTTTTTAACCAAAGCCACTTTTCATAAAACCATTGCACAGTTAAATGGCGATAAGTTTTTAAAGCGCTTGTCAAATGCAGCTTTAGAAACCCTTGCTATTATAGCTTATAAGCAACCCATCACCAAAGGTGAGATAGAAGCAATACGTGGTGTGAACAGCGATTACAGTGTTCAGAAATTACTTGAAAAAGAACTGATACAAATTGGTGGCCGTAATGAAAAGTTGCCTGGCCATCCATTGATCTATAATACCACCAAAAACTTCATGGATTATTTTGGCATCAACTCTGCTGCCGATTTGCCTAAAATAAGAGAAGTACTGGCGGAACAACTGGTAGAAGGAACCATTGTTACCCCTGAAGATTTTGCCACTACTATGTTACCTGCTGAAGAAGAGAATCCTGCAGACTCGCTTGATGAAGTATCAGATATCATCATTAATGAAGATGGTGAGCTTGAGGTGAAGAAAGAGGATGATACAACAGAGGAATAAGCCTCTTTTCCTGCAACAACCTGCATAAGATTTGCCCGATTACTTTATCTTTCCGCAAATCACTTTCATGCTTCTTACAAAGTTCGAGATTTACAAATACTCAATACCCATGGTGCCCTTTACAATTGCTACAGGCACTATGCACTATGCACAAAATATTTTTATAAGACTACATACCAATGAAGGAATTATTGGTGTGGGTGAATGTTCAGCCTTTCCTATGATTGTTGGTGAAACACAGGCCACCTGCTTTGAAATGGCAAAGGATTTTGCTGCCATCTGGAAAGGAAAAGATGCACTGGATATTGAAGCAAGAATGAATGAACTGCATCTTTTCACCGCAGGTAATTATACCGCCAAAAGTGCCTTTGATATTGCCTTGTTCGATATTGCTGCAAAGCACGCCAACAAACCCTTGTACCAATTTTTAGGTGGAACAAAAAAAGAGATTGAAAGCGATTTGACTATTGGTATTGGTACACCTGAAACTATGGCTGCACAAGCCATTGAATTTAAAAACAAAGGTGTAAACATCATTAAAGTAAAACTGGGCAAAGCACCTGTAGATGATATTGAAAGGATAAAGCAAATTCGTGAAGCCATTGGTTATGATATAAAACTGCGCATTGATGCCAACCAGGGCTGGACTTATGATGATGCCGTAATAGCTTTAACTGGTCTTGCAAAATATGCTATTGAATTTTGTGAGCAGCCGATGCGTAAGCACAACGATGAGTTCTTGCCACAGCTTTGTACTATCTCTCCTATTGCAATCATGGCTGACGAAAGCGTATTTACGCATCATGACGCTGAAAGGATTATACGTAACAAGGCAGCCAAATACATCAACATAAAATTCTCTAAAAGCGGTGGCATTTTAGAGGCAATAAAAATTAATGAGGTGGCAGAAAAAAGTGGTGTGCGGTGCATGATGGGCGGCATGCTGGAAAGTCGTGTCGCCCTTACGGCCAAAGTGCATTTTGCTATGGCTAATGATAATATCAAATTCTATGACCTTGATACCTGCCTGCTAGGCCATAAACAGGATTCTGTAATTGGTGGTGTTACTTATAAGGGCATGCACCTTCAACTAAGTGATGCTATTGGCATTGGTGCAGATGTTGATGATGCCTACCTGCAAACACTGGAAAAAGTAATTTTTTAATTTTCATTAGCATCCTGAACCCAGGAATGTCATGTGAAAATGTTTTTGTTGTGTTCCTCAATTCAGGAATGCCATGTAAAAATGTTTTTATGATGTACCTGAACTCATGAATGTCATGTGAAAATGTTTTTGTTATGTTCCTCAATTCAGGAATGTCATGTGAAAATGTTTTTATGATGTTCCTGAACTCAGGAATATCATGTGAAAATGTTTTTGTTACGTTCCTCAATTCAGGAATGTCATGTGAAAATGTTTTTGTTATGTTCCTCAATTCAGGAATGCCATATAAAAATGTTTTTATGATGTTACTGAACTCATGAATGTCATGTGAAAATGTTTTTGTTATGTTCCTCAATTCAGGAATGCAATGTGAAAATGTTTTTATGATATTTCTGGGTTCAGGAACATAAGGCACCGTGCATCTTACAAAAGTTATCACCTGCCACGCTTATCTTCGTAATAATCACTCAAACAAAATAACACAGGTAATATTTACTTATGGAAGCCAAAAAAACAAGCGATAGTTTTATTGTAATGAATGAAATGGTATTACCAAACGATACCAACGTGTTTGGTAATTTAATGGGTGGCAGGCTAATGTACTGGATGGATATTGCCGCTGCCATTGCTGCCAGCAAACATTGCAACAGCCCATGTATGACGGCTTCTGTTGATAACCTGAGTTTTAAAAATCCCATTAAGTTAGGCAATATTGTGCGTATAGAAGCCAAGGTTTCCCGTGCATTTACCACTTCAATGGAAATACATTTAAAGGTTTGGGGCGAGGACAGCCTGCACCAATATACCTACGAGAGCAACGAGGCTTATTTTACGTTTGTGGCACTGGATCCCAATGGTAAGCCGCGCAACGTACCAGGATTGGTAACAGAAACCAAAGAAGAAGAGGCATTGTTCCATGGGGCTTTGCGAAGAAGGCAATTGCGGTTGGTATTGGCGGGCAAAATGAAAGCCGATGATGCATTGGAATTAAAGGCTTTGTTTGCACCTGCGGTTTAAAGGGTTGCCCGCAGATTGCGGGGATTTTTGCGGAAGAATTTTCGCTCGCTGAAAACGCTGAAAAATAAAAACGCAGGTTATCATTATTTTCAAGATAAATCATGATAACCTACGTTCAATTTTAATAAATCCCATCAACCTAAAACTGTATCCTGTACAATATATCGGGAAAGAAACCAATCTGGTTTACCTCACCAATTTTTTGCCTTTCAGGGTTGTAACGGCGAAGGAAAATATTGTTGTTATTGGTTACATTCTGCAAATCAAGGTAAAAAGTGTGGCTTAGTTTTCTTTTGCTGCTGTTAATGCGAAAACCAAATTTGGTATCCAGCCTAAAGTAACCTGTTAGCTTGTCTGCATTGTACCTCGTTTCATCAAGCACTTCTTTTTTAGCTGCTATTGATGCGGCCAAATTAACAGGAGTGACATACCTGCCGCCAATATTGGTAAGCTTTACATCAAATGTAAAAGCGTTATTTTTTGCTTTGCCCATCTTCCATTCTTTACCTGCAAGTATATTGCCTGCATAGCCATAGTTAAAAGTGGTATTACGTTCTACCCCATCACTCCCTTTATATTTTGAATCGAAAACAGATACTGTTGTAAGTACATAAAACCCTTGGTTCAAAAATTTTTCTATGGTTAATTCAGCACCAATATTCTTACCGCTTCCATTGTTTACCAAACCTGCTTTATCAGGAAAAACAAAATCAGAACCCGCATTCAGCATACTAAAGCCGCTTGCTGTATTTTCTACAGGTACATCAAAAAGATATTGATAATACGCCTCAGTTTTTATACGCCAGTTATTTTTTAGCCTTCTTTCGTAACCAGCTACAAAATGGTGTGCCTTGGTATAATCAAGGTTACGGTTGGTTTTGTTAACACTGCCATCTGCCATTTGCTGCTGGTAAAAATAAACGGGCAAAGGTTGCAGTTGCCCATGCAGCCCATAGTTAAACATGAAAGTATTATTGTTATCTGGCTGATAAGTGATTCCTGCCCTTGGCTCAAGAATATTCTTTTTATTAAAGCTGTAATACATGTTGTGCAGGCCACCTGTAAGCGTAACCGCATTGCTGGGTTTATAACGTACCTGGCTGTACGCCTGTATTAAAGCACTGCTGCCATCGTAATCCTGCTGCACATCAAATATGGCAGTACTGGGTTTGCCTTCGCGGGATAAAACATTAGAGGTGGTATTGAATGCTTCTACCAAAACCCCATTACGCCAACTGAATTTTGCATTAAATTTTGTGTTCAGGTAAGAAGAAAAACGAAGCGTACTTGTTTTATTGAGCGACTGAATAACCAACCAACTATTGGTATAATTTAAAGGCAATGGGTACTGGTACTGATCGTAATTACTTTTGGTAGATGCATAAGAAACCACAGAACGCAGGTAAGATTTGTTGCCCACATCTATCGTATGCTTGGCACCAAACACCAGCAGGTTATTGTTATTGTTGGCATCCTGGTCTTTTTGTGAATAAAAATCAGTGGTATCAATGTCTTTACCCAAAAAATCTATTTTGCTAATACCACCCATACCAAATAAATTAAGCTTGCCTGCCTTTCCTTTGGCAAACTGAATATTATACACCCAATCCTGGTATTTGGGGATAGCCTTTGTACCAACGCTAATACCAAGCCCCTGTGCAATCTGCACAAAAGAATACCTGTAACCAACAAGATACGAAGCACCATTTTTCTTTTTACTCAACGGCCCTTCTGCCATAGCCTCAAAGCCTGAAAACAAGTTTAACTGAAAAGTTTTTTCATGCTTATCGGCATTACCTGTACGCAGTTGAATATCAAACACTGCGGCAGTTGCATTGCCATATTCTGCCGGAAAAGCACCGGTATAAAAGTCAGAGGTTTTAAGTGCATTGGTGTTGAGTGCAGATATAGGGCCACCTGTGGTACCTGATGTAGCAAAATGGTTGGGATTGGCTGTTGGCACACCTTCCAGCCGCCACAACACACCAGTTGGCGAGTTGCCGCGTACCACAATATCGTTGCGGCTATCGCTGTTTGAAATTACGCCTGCAAAGCTGCTTACCAGTTTTGATGGATCGTTGCGGCCACCAGCAAAGCGGGTTACTTCTTCCATGCTAAAGCTGCGGCTGCTGGCACCAGCAAACTCATTGCTGGCATTGCCTTTTTTTATACGGCTGCCTGTAACGGTAACATCGTCCAGTTTTTTTATGTCCTGTTCCATAGCCACATCTGCAATTACTTCTTTACCTGCAGTTACCAATACTTCTGGTATGGCAGTGGGTTTATAGCCTACCATACTTATGTTAATGGTAACGCGACCAGTAACAATTTTTTTCAGGTAAAACTTTCCATCGGCACCTGTAACTGTTTTTTGGTCTGCAATACTAACTACTGCACCAGCCAGCGGCTTTTCGCTAACCCTGTCTGTAATAGTACCCTTAACTGTTTGAGAAATGTTTTGAGAGATGGCGGTAATGTAAAAAAATACACATGCCATCATAAATAAAAGCTGCTTCATTTGCTTGTTAATTTGGTTGCAAACATGACACAGTAAAGTTTATTTCTTATTGATGTATGTTAAGAAAACCGATGCAGTTTATTTCTTGATAAATATCAATAAACGGCCACCAAAACAGGTTTCATAATCTTCTTTCTAATCCTGCTTAAATGTTCTGGTGTAACGCCAATATAGGATGCCAGCATGTATTGGGGCACCTGTTGCAGTAGTGGTGAGCCGTTGGCAATTAACTGCTGGTAACGCTGTTCAGGGGTAAGCAGCATTAGTGCGTTAGAATGACGGCTGATGCAGATAAATAACTGCTCTGCCACTATCCTGCCAATTATTTGAAATGCAGGATACAGATGATAAAGCATCTGCAAGTCATCAAAAGAAAGCTGCATTAATTCTGTTTCCTTTAGTGCTTCAAGGTTTTCGCAGGCTGGCATACGTGTTAAAAAACTTTCGTAGGCAGAAACATACTCATTATCGCCAATAAACTCAAGCGACACCTCCCGCCCATCTGCATCAAGGTAAAACCGTGTAAGCCCACTATTTACAAAATATACATAATTGCATATTTCGCCTTCCTTAACTATCAACTCGCCCTTAGCGTATTTTTTTACTGTAAGGCAATCTTCGTAGGCCTGCCATTCCTGGTTGGTAAGTTGGGGCAACAGGTTAAAATGATAAGCCTTAATTTTCTCAAACATGCTTTGGTATTGTAACGTTTATTAATTAGTTCGCATTGGCATTTGAATGTACTATTTATAAAGCTTACAAAGCTTTTCTGTTTTATAATGACGAACAAATACAGGTAAAATTGTAGACTGTCAATAATTTTTTTGTGTAAAGTAAATATGCGGCAAGTTGGCAACATGACTGCATCCATCACTACGTTCTTTTAATTATTCCCTGTTCTTGCTATCAATTATGATCGTCACAGGTCCATCATTCAATAGCCTCACTTTCATATCGGCACCAAATATTCCTGTGGCAATGGGTTTGCCCAAATCATTTTGCAATTGCTGTATCATAGCCTCATACAAAGGCACTGCTACTAGTGGTTTGCTGGCTTTTATATAAGATGGACGATTTCCTTTTTTAGTACTGGCATGTAAAGTAAACTGGCTTATTAAAAGGATATTTCCATCAACCTCAATAATGCTTTTATTCATTACACCTACTTCATCATTAAAAATGCGCAGGTTGCATATTTTATTACTTAACCATAAAACGTCTTCTAAAGTATCTGCATCTTCAATACCAATTAATATAAGCAAACCCAGTTCTATGCTGCCTTTTACCGTACCCTCAATGGTTACAGCAGCCTCAGAAACCCTTTGTATTACAACTCTCATATTGCCTTAACAATTTATCGCATAATTTTATCGGATGAAGATAGATGTTAGGCCCGAAATACAGTTTCAAACCGCACGCAGCGGTGGCAGTGGCGGCCAGAATGTGAACAAGGTTGAAACGATGGTAGAAGGGCGCTGGAATATTGTAGAGTCAAGGCGTGTAAACGATGAGCAAAAAACCATTCTTTTCGCGAAACTGGCCAATAAAATTACAGGTGAAGGCAACCTGCTGGTAAAGGCGCAAACAGCCAGAACACAGTTGGAAAATAAGGATACTGTAGTTGAAAAAATAAACAGCCTTATAAACCTTGCACTGGTAAAAAAGAAAGCAAGAATAGCTACCAAACCTTCAAAAGCAGCCAAAGAGAAGCGCATAGAATCAAAGAAGAAGGATGGCTTTACAAAAGCGCACAGAGGCAAAGTAAAACTCAATAATATTAAATGAACAAAGTCTTCGTTTTCGTCTGTATGATAAGCATGGCATGTGTTTCATGGCTTCCTGCTGAAAAAAATAATACGGTGCATCACTTCACATTCACTTTTAAAAATAAGGTGGGTAAAGCAGATTTGCAATTGAGTACCCAGTATAAAAACCCTTTTGGTGAAGACATGATTATCAACAAGTTTAAGTATTATGTCTCTCATATTTACTTGGTAACAGATAAAGGAAAAGTAATAAAAGTTTCGTCTGACACTTATTTGATAGATGCTGCTGACAGCACCACTGCTACCATACAGTTTTCTGCCAATGTTGATAAGGTGATGTCTATTCAATTTTTGCTGGGTGTTGATAGCATACACAATGTAAGCGGCGTACAAACTGATGCTTTAGACCCTATGAACGGCATGTTCTGGACATGGAACAGTGGTTATGTGATGGCGAAAATAGAAGGCACTTCCACCTTTGCAAAAGTGCCTGGAAATTTGTTTACACAAGACGTAGGCGGTTTTAAAACGGGGGAGAATACTGCAAGAAAGATTAAACTCGCCACAGGCGACTGGCAGGTAGCAGAGCAGGATGTAGTTACCATTGAAGCTGATATTAATAAATGGTTTCAGTCAAAAAACAGTATCACTATTGCAGATAATCCTGTTTGCCATTCTCCAGGCGAACTGGCTGTTAAACTGGCTGATAATTATGCCACCATGTTTAAAATCGCTTCCATAAAATAGTGCGCCACTTCATTACAATATTATTGTTGTTGTTTCTTGTAATAGCAGGTACAGCCTGGGTTTCAAGGGATGCACGGCAGAAAATAATTGGTACGCCTTTGCTTTTTTCGGTACCAAAAGGATGGCCACAGCCTGTGTATGATTTTAAGAACAATCCACCAACCAAAGAAGGGTTTGCCCTTGGCAGAAAATTATTTTATGATGCTCGTTTAAGCAAAGACAACAGCATCAGTTGCGGCAGTTGCCACCAGCAGTTTGCTGCCTTCAGCACCTACGATCACAACCTTAGCCACGGCTTTAATAATTCTCAAACTACACGTAATGCCAATGGCCTTTTTAACCTTGCATGGACAAAAGAGTTTATGGCAGATGGTGGCATTAACCATTTAGACCTTCAGCCCCTGGCGCCCATTACTGCACAAAACGAAATGGCAGAGTCACTGGAAAATGTGGTTAAGAAAATTAAAACTGATACTGCTTATAAAAGAATGTTTAAAGCCGCCTTTGGCGATATAAACATCAATACACAAAAAATAACAAGAGCTCTTAGTCAGTTTTTGGTAATGATGTTAAGCAGCAACAGCAAGTACGATAAGGTGATGCGCGGCGATGCCAGTTTTATTTTACCTGAGCAACTGGGCTATGATATTTTTAAAAAGAAATGTGTTAGCTGCCACGCAGAACCCATGTTTACAGACTATACTTACCGTAATATTGGTATTGCAGTTGATACTTTTTTAAACGATTATGGACGGATGAAGATTACCAATAAAAAAGAAGATTCTTTAAAGTTCAGGGTGCCCAGCTTACGCAATGTTGCCTACACGGCGCCTTATGGCCACGATGGCCGTTTTTTTAGCTTGATGAATGTGTTTGAGCATTACCGCAGCCACACCATTAATGGCCCAACTACGGATAGTTTGTTAAAAAAAGGCCTACCCTTATCAAATTATGAAATTGGCCAGTTAACGGCATTCCTCTATACCCTTAGTGACACAACGTTTTTAAAGGATAAGCGTTTTGCAGAACCTGGAACCCAAAACACAATCCCTTCATTCATTCACCTGCACTAACGGCACATTTGTTACTTTAGCAGCCTAACCAGAGTGAGCCACTTTTAAAAAGTGACCCACTCTAAAAATCTCTAAAAGTATTGAGCAGCATAAAAAAACTGGCATCGCAAACCATGTGGTATGGGGTAAGTTCCATAGCTGCACGGTTTATCAATTACCTGTTAACGCCATACCTTACGTTCAAGTTCAGCAACGCACAGTATGGTGAAATGAGTACGGTGTATTCGTTTCTTCCGTTTATGAACGTGCTGGTTACGCATGGCATGGAGACTGCTTTTTTCCGGTATGGAAACCACCACGATAAAAAAGCGGTACATAGCAACACCAGTATTTCAATGGTTACCGCCACCATACTTTTTTCTATTTTATTAATCTTATTACAGGTGCCTTTGGCAAGCTTGCTGCAGATACAAAAGCATCCTGAATATTTGTCGCTATGTGCCGCCATTATTGGGCTGGACGCACTTTCTACCATTCCATTTGCAAAGCTGCGCCAGGATGCTCGCCCTATGAAATTTGCCGCCATTAAAATTGGCGGCATCCTTATCAATATTATCAGCATTTACTTTTTTTTAAGCGTTTGCCCTTCGCTGCTAAAAGAAAACCCAGATCATTGGGCAGGCAAATACTTTAATAAAGATTGGGCGGTGGGTTATGTTCTGTTAGCCAATTTAATACAGTCTGCCGCTACCTTGTTGCTGTTAGCAAAAGAATTCCTCGGCTTTCAGTTAAAATTTGATGTGAAGCTTTGGAGAGAAATGATGGTTTATGGCCTGCCATTAATATTAGCTGGTTTTGCAGGTATGATCAACGAAACTTTTGACAGGATAATGCTTGGCTGGTGGGCACCGGTAGCCAGTGAAGAAGCTGCAAAAGCAGAGGTGGGTATTTATTCGGCCTGTTACAAATTATCCATATTAATAAGCCTTGGCGTGCAGGCATTCCGCATGGGTGCAGAGCCTTTCTTTTTTAAGCAGGCGCAGGAAAATAATGCCCGTAAAATATATGCGCGGGTTATGAAATTTTTTGTGATCGTGCTATGTTTAATGTTCTTAAGCGTTGCCCTTTACCTTAATATATGGAAAGGTTTTATTGACAGCAAAATGCACAGCGGGCTTAAAGTGGTTCCCATCCTGCTTTGGGCAAATATTTTTCTTGGTATTTATTACAACCTCAGCGTTTGGTACAAGCTGGGCAACAAAACCATTGCTGGTGCGTATATAACCCTTGTGGGTGCAGCTATCACCTTAATTATCAACGGTATTTTTATACGCTACTACAGCTACATGGCCTGTGCCTGGGCCACGTTTTTCTGCTATGGTAGTATGATGGTATTAAGTTTTGTATGGGGCCAGCGCGAATACCGCATCCCTTATGCCTGGAAAAAACTGGTGGCTTATATGGTAATTGTGGCGCTGATATTTTTTATTCATAAAGGTGTTACCCTTTTATGGGGCAATGTGTGGTTCTCACATTCCATTGCAACACTTCTTGTATTTATATATTGCTGGTTTATTTTGCTGGTGGAAAAGAAAGAGTTTAAGCAAATGCCGGTGATTGGAAAGTTTATAAAGTAGTGTTGATAATAAGTTATCAACACTCTATGTTGTCGTAGCTACACCTTTACAGACTAAAGATTATCTTGTCCTTTGTTAAAATCAAAACTGTTTCAGTTACGACATTACTATCGTGTAATTAAGATGAGCTTATGACTGTTGAGCATTTAAAAAAGTATCAAGAAAGTTTATATTCTGCCTTATCAAGGGATTTATCAGAGTTTGAAAAGAACTTTCTTTTTATATCTACTGGTGTTTTAGCTTTTACAATCACATTTATAAAGGATATCGTAAAAATTGAAGATGCAAAGTATTTGTCTTTATTGCTGATTTCTTTGATATCGATTGTTTCATCAATCACATTAATGATGTTGACTTATTTAAAATCATCTTCTACTTGTGATGAATTATGGGATATTGTGGATAATTTTTTATCAGTCAATAGGTATCATGACGACGCTGTTTTACTCCAAGAAGTTCATATTGATGATATAAAAAGCAAAGTTGGAACTACAATAAATAAGTGTAAGAAGTCTTTAAAAAATTTACGCAAAGGTGCTATTGTATCCTTTTTAGTTGGAATTGGATTTCTTTCATTTTTCGTTTGGATAAATTTAAATTATCAGAATACTCATAAACCAGAAATTAATAAAAGTAGCACTACAATAATGACTAGCGATAGTCTGATAATAAAATTTAAAAAATAATTATGAAAACCTTTTCTCACCAACAGCCGAAACCAACACCACAGCCGCAACCAAAACCAACGCCTCAACCACAGCCAAAACCAACGCCTCAACCACAGCCTAGGCCTGAACCTTTTCGGAGAGAACAACCCTTGAGAGAATCACCAGGTGTAAAAGGTGACCCCCCACGTCTTTAAATTAAAAGTTGGATAGCATATTGCCTTAGGATATAAATTAGCTGTCTATATCAATCAGGCATGTCTATTAATTTATAGATAACTGTCTCCAAAAAATCATTTTCATATTTTTCTTTAAATTTAAATCAAACCCATACATTTGCAGCCCGAATTGCGGATGTGGCGAAATTGGCAGACGCACTAGACTTAGGATCTAGCGCCGCGAGGCATGTAGGTTCGACCCCTATCATCCGCACACAAAAAACAAAAGCCCCAACCCCTGAAGGGGCTTTTTTAATTCACCTAAATACACCCCTTCAGGGGATGGGGGCTACTTTTACGATGGCAACAGTTACCAGAGAGAATGTAGGTACGCTAACCGAAAAGCTTACCGTTACCGTAACAACAAACGATTACCAACCCGCTTTTGAAAAAAACCTTAAACAATACGCCAAAACTGCAAATATTCCGGGCTTCCGTAAAGGAATGGTCCCCGCTGGCCTTATCCGTAAAATGTATGGCCAGGGCGTTTTTCAGGACGAAGTGCTGAAAACCGTTGAAAAGGAAATGAACACTTACCTTACCAACGAAAAGCTTGACATTTTTGCACAGCCATTGCCTTTAGACAATGATGCAAGAATGCTTGACCTCAACAATCCAAAAGATTATGCTTTTGCGTTTGAGATTGGTTTAAAACCTTCTTTTGAGCTTGATACCAAAAATATAAACGTTACCAAATACAAGGTTGAAGTAACCGATGCCATGATTGATGATGAACTGGCACGTTTACAAACACGTTTTGGTAAAATGACGGAACCTGAAACGGTTAGCACAGATGAAGATGCATTGAATGTAACTTTTACTGAAGTGGATGCGGACGGCAATGTACCTGAAGGCGGTATTAACAAAGCCAACAGCGTGCTGGTAAAATATTTTACCGATGAATTTAAACCTAAAGTAATTGGTTTAAAGAAAGATGATGTACTTGATGTGCATCTTGCCACCTCTTTTAAAGATACTGA
The DNA here is from genome assembly GCA_031424995.1 of Chitinophagales bacterium. Taxonomy (GTDB): domain Bacteria; phylum Bacteroidota; class Bacteroidia; order Chitinophagales; family Chitinophagaceae; genus Parasediminibacterium. Next base: position 23,571 of record JANPIP010000030.1, read on the forward strand.
AAGGGCTGCTATTTTAGAAGACCTTGGCCTTGATAAAAATGAAGCTGCAAGTGCAGACAGGACTTTTAAAATGACCATCACCAAAATTGGGTTAGTTGAAAAAGCTGAACTGAACGAAGAATTTTTTGCGCAGGCATATCCTTCAAAAGAGGTTAAAACAGAAGAAGAATTAAGGGCTGCGATTAAAGAAGAAGTAGATGGCTATTTTGATGCGCAAAGCCGTAACCAAATGCACGACCAGATTTATCACGCACTGGTTGACCATACAACTATGGAATTTCCTGCGCCTTTTCTTAAGCGTTGGTTGCAGGTTGGCGGCGAAAAACCAAAATCTGCTGAAGAAGCAGAAGCTGAGTTTCCCCATTTCAGCAACCAGCTAAAATGGACTTTAATCAGTTCTAAAATAATTGAAGACAACAATATTCAAGTGTTGCCTGATGATATTAAAGAGTTTGCTAAAGCGCAGTTGTTCCAGTACATGGGTGGCCAAATGAACATGATGGGCGAAAACAACCAATGGGTAGACGATTATGCCAACAAAATGATGCAGGACAAGAAGTTTGTTGAAGACAGCTACCAGCGCATTAGTACAGAAAAAATATTCAGCACCCTTGAAAGCCGTGTTACTGCCAAAGAAGAGTCTATAAGTGCAGAAGATTTTGCAAAAAAATTGCATCACCATCACCACTAGTTTTCTGCAACCAAGTTTTTCTATAGTAAGCCCCGCATTGCGGGGCTTTCGTTTTAAAAGGCTTTTGGTCACCAGCGACTTTACTGCTATTGAGCTTTAGTTGCGTCGCTCTCCCGATAGCTATCGGGATGTACGTTTATAACTTTATGAAGCAGAAAATCCTAAAGGAAAATCTTGCTAAAAATCACACTTCATATTTTCTTCCGCGCTTTCTTCGCTTTCCGCGAGAAATTCCCTCCACGAGAAATCTTCATCTGCCTTTTAAGACTTTATTCCACCTTTCTGATTCCCTCTTTTCTGCGCTTTCCGCGTTTTCTGCGCGAGACATCCGCCACAATGGCGCAATTATTTCTTTGCACAGAATTTGAAAAGCTATTTGATAATTTACATTTATCAAATCACTTATCTTCAACGCAAAATAATAGCAGATGAATTTTGGAAAAGAGTTTGAAAAATATGCCGTAAAGCATCAGGGCATTAGCAGTGCTACACTGCACAATTACCAGGGCCATTTTAACCCAACCAGTCTAACCCCATATATTATAGAAGAAAGGCCGTTGAACATTGCCCAAATGGATGTGTTCAGCCGTTTAATGATGGACAGGATCATTTTTCTTGGTGAAGGCATTAACGACTATGTGGCAAATATTATTACTGCACAGCTTTTGTTTATGGAAAGTGTAGACAGAACACGCGATATTCAAATGTATATTAACAGTCCGGGAGGGAGCGTTTACGCAGGTTTGGGCGTTTATGATACCATGCAGTTCATTGGTCCTGATGTTAGTACCATTTGTACAGGTATTGCAGCGAGTATGGGTCAGGTATTGCTTTGCGCAGGTGTTAAAGGCAAGCGTACCGCTTTAAAACACAGCCGTATTATGATGCACCAGCCAAGTGGCGGTATTGGTGGCCAGGCTACAGATATTGAAATTACTGCAAGGGAAATTAAAAAACTAAAGCAGGAATTGTATGAAGTAACCGCTTTTCATACGGGTAAAACAGTAGAAGAAATTGCAAAAGACAGCGACCGCGATTACTGGCTTACTTCAACTGAAGCAAAAGAGTATGGATTAGTGGATGAGGTTTTATTTATGAATCCACGCAAGGCAGGTCAAACAAGTTAAATAATACTGGTCTCAGCCATCATTATTTATTATTTCAAAACAATACAATCATATCAAAATGATACAATCGAAATATATCGTAAATCCATATTTAATGGAAGAGGAAGAAGAAGCTCCAAAAGAAGAAAAGCAACCTGAACAAATGGGTGCTTTGATGATGAAGAAGATGGAAAAAATGTTCTTTGAAAAACGTGCCATTTATTTTTGGGGTGTTGTAGAAGACAAAACGGTTCGCGAAGCGGTATCTAAATTGCTATTACTAGATGCTGACAAACCTGGCGAAGAAATTAAGCTGTACATCAATAGCCCTGGTGGCGTGGTTACCAGTGGTATGGTTTTGTACGACACCATTAAATTAATTGAAAGCCCGGTAAGTACTATTTGCATGGGTCTTGCAGCAAGTATGGGTTCTATATTATTAAGTGTTGGTACCAAAGGCAAACGTTATATCTATCCTCATGGCGAAGTGATGATTCACCAGCCAAGTATTGGTGGATATTTCCAGGCAACGCAGGCTGATATTGAAATTCAAGCAGAGCAGATAAGAAAGACGAAAGAAATGGGTGCACAAATACTGGCAGAAAATTGTGGTAAAACGGTAGAGCAGATAATGAAAGATTTTGATCGTGATTACTGGATGAATGCGCAGGAAGCAAAAGCTTACGGCATTGTAGATGCGGTTTTGGATAAGTTATAATGAATAGCGTTTTAACCTTTCAGGATTTTCAATTACGGTTTTACATGAGATACACTTCCTTTTAACAAATTGGGAAGTGTATTTTTGTCATTAGACATCAATAAAAAACACAAAAAGCTGTACTTTTAATAATCATACCCCTTTTTGAAGAAGACTAAAAATATAAAAATGCCCAAACAAAGTCATTTGCATTGTTCGTTTTGTGGCCGTGGCAGAGATGAAGTGAAGATTCTGATAGCCGGCCAGGAAGGACATATTTGCGAAAACTGTGTAGAACATGCCCAGGATATAATAGCGCAAGAATTAGGACTTAAGCATGAAGATGCGTTTGTAACTCCTACCTCCAATACGCTTGGTAATACTGTTAGCGGCAATTCATCACAGGCTGGTTTTAAATTGAACGTTCGCAAGCCACAGGAAATTAAAAAGTTTCTTGACGAATATATTATTGGCCAGGACGATGCCAAGAAAGTAATTACCGTTGCCGTTTACAATCACTTTAAACGAATTAACCAGCGTTATAAAAATGATGATGTTGAGATTGAGAAGAGCAATATTGTAATGGTGGGTGAAACTGGTACTGGTAAAACCCTTATTGCAAAAACAGTTGCCCGTTTATTAAACGTGCCTTTTGCTATTGTTGACGCAACCGTTTTTACAGAAGCTGGTTATGTTGGTGAAGATGTAGAAAGTATGCTTACCCGCCTTTTACAAAACTGCGATTATGATGTAGCTGCCGCAGAACGTGGAATTGTTTACGTTGATGAAATTGATAAAATAGCGCGTAAATGCGATAATCCATCAATAACAAGAGATGTTAGTGGCGAAGGTGTTCAGCAGGGGCTTTTAAAAATGCTGGAAGGAACTGAAGTTTTGGTTCCGCCACAGGGTGGCCGTAAACATCCTGACCAGAAAATGGTGAAGATGGATACCAAGAATATCCTGTTTATATGTGGTGGTGCTTTTGATGGCATTGATAAAGTAATTGCCCGCCGCATAAATACCAATGCTATTGGTTTTAATGTAAATAAAGACACCCAGGAATACCAGCGTAAAAACCTGCTTCAATTTATAAATGCCCAGGATTTAAAAAGTTTTGGATTAATTCCTGAATTGTTGGGCCGTTTGCCGGTAATTACACATTTGAATCCTTTAGATAATATAACACTGCGTAATATTTTAACTGAACCTAAAAATTCAGTGGCCAAACAGTTTGTACGTTTATTTGAAATGGAAGGCATTGCCTTAACTTTTGATGATGAAGTGTACGATTTTATGGTAACAAAAGCAATGGAATACAAGCTTGGTGCAAGAGGTTTACGCAGTATTTGCGAAAGTATTTTAACTGATGCCATGTTTGAAATGCCGGGCACCAACGAAAAGCAACTGCATGTTACACTTGCTTACGCTGAAAGTATGTTTAGTAAGAGTAAGATGAGTTTGCTAAAGGTTGCATAATAAAACAACGTTGATAATTTAAATATCTAACCCTTCTCTTAATAAAGAAGGGTTTTTTATTGATCAAATGGTTGTCAAAATATTTATTAATAATTATTATATATGTTTATAAAATTCATTTAACTGTAGATTTTATAAAAAAAAATTCAGAAAACCTGTTAAATAATTCAATTTATCACATTTATCCCTATCTTACGGACAGTAATAAATACTATATACATCATTTGCATTTAAACCCTTTTGCTGACCAAAATCTTGCAATTAATCTATGAACAGTGCTGCATTATGGCAACAATATATCGCACAACCGGGCATTTGGGACGAAATGAATACCGGCACTTCTATAAGAGAACAGTACACCAAAGTTTTTGAAGCATTACAGCATTTACCTGTTGAAGCTTTGCACCAAAAAGATAAACTGGCAAGTGAACTTTTCATGAACCAGGGAATTACATTTACCGTGTACAGCGATAACGCAGGTATTGAGCGAATTTTCCCTTTTGATATTATTCCACGTATCATTACTTCAGCAGAATGGGCGCATGTAGAAAAAGGTATTCAGCAGCGTTTAAAAGCATTGAATATGTTTTTAAAAGATGTGTATAATGATCAGAATATTCTGCATGATGGAATTGTGCCTGCTGAGTTAGTCGCTTCTTGTCCGCATTATACCCGCGAGGTTTTTGGTATACAGGTACCGCATGATATTTATGTACACATAAGTGGTATAGATTTAATCCGTGGTGATGATGGTACTTTTTACATTCTGGAAGATAACCTTCGCACACCAAGCGGCGTAAGCTATATGCTTGAAAACCGTGAGGTTACAAAGCGTCTTTTTCCTGATCTTTTATACAGCAGCAAGGCCAAAATGGTAAGCAATTACCCTTTACTACTCTATAAAATATTGCTGCAACTGGCTCCTCCACAATTAAGCAATCCAAATGTGGTTTTATTAACTCCAGGCGTTTATAATTCAGCATATTACGAACATACTTTTTTAGCCAGAAGTATGGGTATTGAACTGGTAGAAGGAAGAGACCTTGTGGTTGACAATCATAAAGTGTACACCAAAACCACCAATGGCTTAAAACAGGTGCATGTTATTTACCGCAGGGTAGATGATGAGTTTTTGGATCCGCTGGTTTTCAGGCCAGACAGTATGCTGGGCGTACCAGGCCTTATTGGCGCCTACCGCAAAGGCAATGTGGCCATTGTAAATGCTTTAGGTAACGGCGTTGCCGATGATAAAGCGGTGTACAAATATGTACCTGCTATGATAAAATACTACCTGAATGAAGAGCCGATATTGCCCAACATTCCTACTTACGAACTGAGTGATGAGGAGCAGCGCAGGCATGTGTTTGCAAACATTACCAAAATGGTAATTAAACGAACCAACCAAAGCGGCGGTTATGGTATGTTGATGGGTAACAGTGCAACTGAAACGGAAATTGAAGAATTTATAAAAGCTGTTGAAGAAGACCCACGCAGTTTTATTGCGCAGCCCATCATTAAACTTTCTACCGTACCTTGTTTTATAGATGGCAAGTTTGTACCGCGCCATGTAGATTTAAGGCCTTATGCTTTATGCGGCCCTGATGGCGTGCAGATTGTTCCAGGTGGTTTAACACGTGTAGCTTTAAAAGAAGGAAGCCTCGTGGTAAATTCATCGCAGGGTGGGGGAAGTAAGGATACCTGGGTAATTGAATAAATTGCTTGCAAAGGTGAGTAATATCTTTTGTATTACTTTTTCAAAGCTCAATAGCGAGTAAAACGTACAAGTGTGCGACGCAACGATGCTCAATTAAAAAATCTAAAGCCGGTCACCAAAAAATAAAAAGAAAATTTACATGCTTAGTAGAATCGCAGACTCTTTGTTTTGGACCAACCGTTATATGGAACGTGCCGATGGCCTGCTGCGCTGTGCCATGACCAATTATATTTTAATGTTTGATAAGGGTGTTAACAATAACCTTAGCTGGCAGCATATTCTGGAAGTGTTTACGTACTGTAGTGAAGCAGAAATTGAAGGAATGAAGTTTAACAGCGAAAAAGCATTGAACAAGCTGTTGTTGGATGGCACCAATATCAACTCGCTGCGTGTTATTTTAAGTAAGGCACGCGAAAATGCACGTGGTATACAGGATAATATTACCAAAGAAGTGTGGGAACAGGTAAACGGTATGTACCACTCTGTAAATGCACACGATTTGTACGAGAAGATGAATGGCAACGAAGCCCTCAATACCATTGATTATTTTTCTAAAGAATGTACGTTGTACACAGGTGTTGTAGATACTACCATGCCGCGTGGTTTAAGCTGGAGTTTTATGAACCTTGGCCGCTTTATTGAGCGTTGTTTTATAACCATAGAAGTAGCTGAGAAATTTTTTGGGTTTATTGATTATGACCTTGATGATGAAAAAGATATTCTGCAATGGCGCCCTATGCTGCTGGCATTATCTGGCTACGAACTGCACCTTAAAACCTATCGCAGCAACAGTTGTAACGAGAATGCACTGCACCAGGTAGTGTTTAACCAGGATTTTACACGCAGTGTTTTATACTCATTAAGCCGCATAGAAAAATACTTAGAAGATGTGCTGTACCAAAACAATATGGAACAGAAAGAAGTATTGATGAGGCGTTTTGGCAGGCTGTTAAGCAAAGTGAAATTTACTGATGTAGAAAGCCTTAAAAAAGATAATCTGCACGATTTTTTAAGCGAGGTAAAACAGGAATTGCACGATTTCAGCAAACTGTTTGGCCAATGCTTTTTTTCTTATTCATAAACAGAATGGCTATTTTGGCCGCCTATTTATTTATGGCAGTTGATTATTTGTTGTAATTGATGTGTGCGCCAACTGCTGCTAACTAACGTTTATGCCCATTTACCAAATTCAGCACGTTACAAAGTACGAATACGACAGGCCTGTAAAAGAGAGTTGTAACGAGATAAAAATATATCCTTTTTCCTGTGCAGAGCAGGAAGTTATAAAACATGAACTGCATATTGCCGGCAATCCCTATGTGCAGGAGTTTATTGATTACTGGGGCAATAAAACAGGCCTGTTTAATGTATTGCCATTGCATGGCGAACTGATTATTGAAAGCCGTTTAACCATACGCACCACAGCACCTGATGACCTGGAGGTAAACTTTATTTCTACTTGGGATGAACTGAAAAGCGAGGTAAAGAAAAGTTTTCAACTAATTGAAACTTCAGTAGTGGATACTATTGAAAACCACCAGGCCATACAGGACATTATCAATTCTGTAAACCCTTTGGAAAAGCCTGTAGCACAGGTTGTGCAGGAATGCTCTTCTTATATTTTCAACAACTTTAAGTATATAAAAGGGATTACAGATGTTGAAACCACTGTAGATGAAATATTGAACGTAAAAGCCGGCGTTTGCCAGGATTTTGCCCACCTGCTGCTACAAATTCTGCGCACTTTAAAAATACCATCACGTTATGTAAGCGGCTACATCTGCCCTAACAAAAATGGTATGCGTGGCGAGGGCGCTACACATGCCTGGGTAGAAGCGTATATTCCTCAAAATGGCTGGGCTGGTATTGACCCTACCAACAATATTTGGGTAACCAATAACCATGTAAAACTTGCTGTGGGCAAACACTTCACAGATTGTACGCCTATAAAAGGCACTTTTAAAGGGCTGGGCAAACAGCACCTTTCTGTGTTTGTTTCTATTGGTTATGAGGATGGTAAAATATTTCAAGATGTAAACAATATTAATATGGAGTTTACCCCCACCATAAAAAAAGACATAACCCCTACGGACCTTTTGATACAGCAAAAACAACAGCAGCAATAGCTTTTTGTATGTGTTACAATTTGCCCTGCGGTACTAAAAAAATATTGCATCTTGCACCACACAAATTGTAGCTATGCTAGGTTTAAAAATATACAGAATATTAAGTTTTATACTGTTGCCTTTTGGGGCATTATTGGCGTTAAACCTCATTGGCAGTTTGCTTACTTCTTTGGGCAATCCATTGCTTTTGCTTGTTACATTTATTATGGCAGGCGCCCCTGTTTATATTTTTGCAAGCAGTTGGTTTTTCTTTAATGGTATACGTAAAGACAAAAAATGTAAACCTTCGTTAAAAGACTGGATTAAAGTAAATGCCTTTGTGTCAGTGGTGTTTATTACCTTTATGTTGCTTTGCTGTTTTGTATTTTTTTTCCTCCTAACCAATCCAACTATTTTAAAAGACGTAATGAGTAAGATGCCGTCTCAGCAAATGCCCGGTATGCCACAATTAAATGGGGCACAGGTATTACAGATAATGAAGGTTTTCACTTCCTTCATGTTCCCCTTTTCACTAATACTCTTGGCTCACATCATTTTCACTTTCCGTTATGTAAAAGTATACAGCTACCTTTTTGAGGAAGCATAGTTTTTTGTTGACGGGCTTTTGTAATTTTTTTCAACGTCTGTTGTCCGCAGGACTCTGTGAGTGTCACTCACTGCTGCGTTCATAAATTTATTGAGCTTTCATTACATTTTAGGTATTTTTCATTGCCTCCTTTGCCGGCAATATTCTCCGTGTAAAAAATATTTTGCTTCCCCGCAATGAAATGTATAATTGTGCAGTCAAGGGTAGTAACACATTTATGGTTAACGAGCAGCAACTAATAAAAGCCTGTTTAAAAGGCAAGCGTGATGCACAACTGGAACTTTATAACCAGTATGCACCCGTAATGCTGGGTGTTTGCTACAGGTACACTAAAAGCATAGAAGATGCTGAAGATATTTTACAGGAAGGCTTTATACGAGTTTTTACCAAACTGCACCAGTTTAAACAAGAGGGCGACCTTGGCGCATGGATAAGGCGCATTATGGTAAACTGCTCTATCACCTACCTGCAAAAACATACCCGCTACAAAAAAGACATGCAACTGGATGATGTGCCTTTGCACCCTGTAACAGATGATAACCCGGAAATAAAAATGGAAACCAAACAGTTGGTTGACCTGATAAGGCAATTACCAACAGGTTACCAAACCATTTTTAACCTTGTGGCGGTAGAAGGGTTTAACCATATAGAAGTATCAGAACTGTTAAACATAAACATTAACACGGTGCGCAGCCAGTACAGCAGGGCAAGAAGTATGTTGATACTTGCATTGAAAAAAACTGATTTCCCCCAACAACAGATGAATTATGCAGGAAGAGTTTGAAAAAAATATGGAACAGCACTTAGGCAATTTTAGCCTGCAGCCTTCGCCCATGGTATGGAAGGAAGTAGACGCTGCATTGCGCCCTGAACGTAAGCGCAGGCTGGCAATTTGGTGGCTTATGCCTTTGCTGTTATTACTTGCAGGCAGTACAGGTTATTTGTTTTTGTATAATGGAAAAGAAATGCCTGCCAAAAACCAGGTAGCCGTAAACAATAAAAAAACAAACAATAATAGCATTACTGGTAACAACAATAATTTACCACATCAACCTGCACAAAAAGTAACTGCGCAAATAGCAAAACTTACAAAATCATCTGCGCAGCAACACTTAAAAATGTTGATTACAAAAAACGAAGCAACCAAAATGGCAGCACTTATTGCAAAGCTTAGCAATACCAACACTGCCACGCACAAACAATCATTTACCAAACAAAAAACTTTACAAAACGGTGTACCTGAAAATAAATTTGGTACAAATGGTGCAGTAAACGATGGTGTAAGAACCCTTCAACAACAGGCTGGAATAAATGAAGCAACAAAATTTGCAGAAGATACTAAGGGTACTAACAGGCCAACCACTACTGATAAAACAAACCATACAACAACCAAATCAGCAGCAGCAATTAACGTTGCAGACGCTTTAAAAACACCAATAGCAACACTTAAAAAAGTGGATTCACTTACTGCTGCAACAAAGAAAACAATTACTAAAATAAGCAACACCAAAAAACACCAATGGCTTGTTACGGCAGGGAGCGGGGCTTTACATGTAGGCGAGAATACTTTATTTAACAATAATAGTGCAGAGAAGGCATTTGCATCTTCCAATTCAAACGTACAACCACCAGGTGGTGGTTTGGGTGTTGCGGCTGGGCAGAATGTTTACCCGCTTGCTGCACCAACAAATGGATTTCAATTAACTACAGGCATGCAATACCAGCAGTTACTAAGCAAAAGATGGAAGCTGAATACAGGCTTACAGTACCGCTATTTGCAAAACAAACAACTGGTTAAAAATGATACCACACCATTTTTTCAGTCGTTAGGTGTGGTTGACAGGTTTGTATCATCCTTTTCAAATACTTCAGGCAAAATTGTAACAGTTACCAACCATGCTCACTGGCTTGAAGTACCGTTAACCTTCAGTTATGCCCTCAATCCAACCTCCAAAAACAGGGTAAGCCTTATTGCTGGTGGTGCTGTGGCATGGGCTTTTGCAGAAAAATGGTTGATTAGTGATGCTGCCAATAGCAATTTTTATTACAATACATCGCTTAACAATAAGCTGTTGTTTAATGTTAATGCGGGCCTTTCACTTGATATGAACAGCAAACTTCAAATCGCATGTATGGCACAGCAAAGCCTTACGCCCATTCATAAAAACACAACAGACAAATTCTATTACACACAGTACACCATACAACTAAGCAAACCAATCAGTTTTAATAAACTTCTTCATAAATCATCCACTAAAAAATAACACCTGTAATAACCATTGTAAAATATTGTTTAAGGGCTATTGCATGTGATGTATAACACATAAAATAAACCATATGAAAAAGAAAATGCTGGCAGTAAAACTGCTTGCCTTTACAGTAACCATTACAGTGTTTTTAAGCGGCTGTTTAAAAGATACAGCTACCAGAACCTACAAGCTATACAGGCCCGTTTATGCAACCACGCAACAGGTAATGGCATCTGTAAAAAGCGATGTGGCCAAACCTGTTTCAGAGGCTGGGAAAATGGTGATACTTAACAACTACATTTATTTAAACGAAGTAGGCAAAGGGGTTCATGTAATTGATAACACCAATCCAGCAAGCCCGGTAAACAAAGCATTTATACCAATACCTGGCAATGAAGATGTTGCCATTAAAGACAATATTTTATATGCTGATTGCTACACCGATCTTTTTGCAATTGATATTTCAAACCCAGCAAACGCTGTACTAAAAGATACTATTAAAAATATTTTTCCTGAGCGTAAGTATATTAACGGATATATTATTGAAACAGGTAAAGTTGTGGTTGACTGGAATATTTCTGATACTACTTTTTCTGTTGATGTGGCAGATGGAACATGGATGTGGGGAGGATGGGCTTTTGCATCAGCTTCATCAATGCAAAGCGCAATTGGTAAGAGTTCTGTTGGGGTAACAGGTTCTATGTCAAGGTTTGCGGTGCTGCAAAATTATCTTTACGCAGTAACACCTTCTACTTTAAATGCAGTAGATATTGCCAATGCCGCCGCACCACAGCTTGCAGGCAAACAAAGCACCAATGCTTTTATTGAAACCATCTTTCCTTTTAAAGACAAACTGTTTCTTGGCTCAACAACAGGTATGTTTATTTACACAACAACTAATCCTGTAAAGCCAACAATGACTGGCCAGTTTTCTCATGCCCGTTTGTGCGATCCTGTAATTGCCGATAACAATTTTGCGTATGTTACCCTGCATTCAAATGCCACAAGATGTATGGGAACAATGAACCAGATGGATGTGCTTGATATACAGAATATAAGTCAGCCAAAAATGGTTAAAACCTATGCCCTTACAAGCCCCAAGGGTTTAAGTAAAGATGGCAATACGTTAATGATTTGCGATGGCAATGCACTTAAAATTTTTGATGCCACAGATGCGGCAAATATTGTCCTCAAACAAACCATCAACATTGCTGAAACCTATGATGTGATTGCATTTAATGGCAATGCCTATGTAAGTGCAAAAGATGGATTATACCAGTATAGCTACAGCAATTATAAAGCAACATTTTTAAGCAAAATAGCATTACAAAGCAAATAGCCATGAAGAAGAAAATAATGATAGCTGGTTTTGTTTTTGCGGCAAGCATTTCATTAAATGCACAAAAGAAAACGAAAATTAGTTACTTAAATACTACAGGCATTGGCATACTAAGCGGCCAGCAGCAAAATAGTTTTACTGTGCAAACCATTAATGGTGTAAAGTGGGATAAATGGAGTGCAGGTATTGGCGTTGCACTTGATAATTATGCCAATAAAAGCATCCCTGTTTTTGTTGATGTAAGGCGCAGTTTTGGCAACGCAAAATGGAAGCCATTGCTATATGCAGATGCGGGTATCAATTTTAATGTGTACTCTGAAAAATATCCAAAACCACAGTTTAACGAATACAGTCTTAACAACGGTTTTTACGGTGGTGCTGGTATTGGCCTCACAACATCCATCAGCAAAAAAAAAAGCTTTATAATAACCGCAGGTTACAGTTACAAGCAATTCAATTGGTCAGAGCCATATACAATGTGGTCTTCTTTCAGGCCTGCTGGGGTTGATATAAATGCACTTGTCCAAAACACCCACCATTACAGGCGTTGGGCTTTAATAGCAGGTTTATCATTTTAGAATATGATAGAACTTTTTATGTAACCAGCTTTGGTACTGCTATTGAGCCCCTGTTGTCCGCAGGACTCTGTGAGCGTCGCACTGCCGATAGTTATCGGCTTGTACGTTCATAACCTTTTCAGCTTTCCTGCACACAGTATAACAGAATGCAGATTATCATTATTGTAATGGTTAGCAACACAGCAATACCATCAGAATGATGAAAATCTGCATGGCTGTTTTATTACTAAATCAGGTTCCTCGCTTTTATTTCAAGGTACTTGTTAAGCGTATTAACGGTAAGGTCTTTAGGCGCAGTAAGTATGCTCATAATCCCATAACGGTTCAGCTCTTTTACTATCTGCTTTTTCTCTGATGCAAATTGTTCAGCTATGGTTTTGGTGTACACTGCTTCTATATTTTCAGCAGTATTTTCCAAAACGCTTTTCAGTTCTGTATTTTCAAAAAAAACAACTACCAGCAAATGTTGCGCAGCTATCTTGCGCAGGTAAGGCAACTGCCTTCTCATCGCACTAAGGCTCTCAAAATTGGTAAATAAAACTACCAGGCTGCGATGCGTTGCTTTTGTTTTAAGAACAGTGTACAGGCGTTCAAAATCTGTTTCTAAATAGCGTGTTTTCTGGTGGTATAAGGTCTCCAGAATCACCTGCATTTGCAGGGCTTTTTTATCTGCCTTTATAAATGCACCAATGCCATCAGAAAAGGTTACAAGTCCTGCTTTATCCTGCTTCATCAACGCTACATTGCTTAGCACCAGCGATGCATTGATGGAATAATCCAGCAGGCTTAATTCTTCAAAAGGCATCTTCATTACACGGCCTTTATCAATTACACAATACACCTGCTGACTCTTTTCATCACTGTAAGTATTTACCATTAATTGGCCACGTCTTGCAGTGGCTTTCCAGTTCAGTGTTCTGTAATCATCGCCCTGCACATATTCCTTTATCTGCTCAAACTCCATGCTGTGGCCAAAGCGTCTTATCTTTTTTATACCTGCTTCGTTAAGCCTGTTACTGATGGCCATGAGCTGGTATTTGCGCAACTGCAGGTAAGATGGATATACAGGCACATTCACGGCTTCATCAAGCGTAAATTTTCTTGTAAAAAAGTAAATAGGTGATGCTGCAAAAACCCTTACAAAACCAAACTCGTAAACACCTCTTTTTACAGGCCGAAGCTGGTAAGTTAAATGCTTTTGCTCATTGGGATTAAGCGACAGTGTAAACAAAATATCCCTGCGCTGAAACTGGTGCGGTATCTCATCTATCACTTCAAGCTGTACGGCAAAACCATAGTTGTTTTCAAAATCAATTCTTATATCATTATCATCACCATTGCTAAAGCGTTCCGCCATGGTGCGCCTTGCTTTTATTGCATTCTTTTTGGCAAACAGCAGAATGTAATCCATTACGCTCAGTACCAATAAAATCAATGCTGCCGCATAAGGAATAATACCAAGCCATGGTACAAAAAACCTGGTTAAAAAAAGAAACACACACGCTGCCACCGCTGTATAAAAGCGACTGCTGATGTAAAGCGGCGACAGGTATGTTTTGAGTAAAGCCATTCTTTAATTTCTGATTTAATGATTGAGGGATTTTGAGAAGTATAACCAGCAATACGAAAAGATTTCTGATTTTCGAATTGAGGGATTTTGGTATTTATGAACTTTTATCAGTAAATATCAAAATCCCAAAATCAGCAATTGCTTCTCTATCGTGGTACTTCCACCTTCTTCATCAGTTCTGCAATTACTTCAGCAGGGGTAGCACCTTCCATTTCTTTTTCAGGGGTTAAAATAATACGGTGGCATAGTACAGGGTGTACCACTTTAATCACATCATCTGGTGTAACAAAATCACGGCCAGCCATTGCTGCCATTGCTTTTGAAGCTTTTAACACGGCTACACTTGCACGTGGCGAAGCACCTAAAAACAATGACTTGTTATTGCGCGTACCCTGCACCAACTCAGCAATAAAATGCAGTACTTTTTCTTCAATATGCACATTACCAACCAACTGCCTGAACTCCTGAATATCATTTCCGCTTAACACACTTTGTACCGCATTGGTAAAGTGCGTGGTAATGCCTTTATCAGCATTTTGCAGTATCAATATCTCTTCGCTTAACGATGGGTAACCAACTTCGATCTTAAACAAAAACCTGTCTAACTGTGCTTCAGGTAAGCGGTAAGTACCTTCCTGTTCTACAGGGTTTTGTGTTGCAAGTACAATAAAAGGTTCCTGCATAAAAAAGGTTTGCCCGTCATTGCTTACCTGTCTTTCTTCCATTACTTCAAATAAGGCAGCCTGTGTTTTTGCAGGCGAACGGTTTATCTCATCTATCAAAACAATACTGCTAAAAATAGGTCCCTGTTTGTAATTAAAATAACCCGTTTGCGGATTGAAAACATTTGTTCCGAGTACATCACTTGGCATTAAATCTGGTGTAAACTGTATACGGCTAAAAGGTGCGCTGATACAGCGTGCGATCAGTTTGGCTGCAAGCGTTTTTGCAACGCCTGGTACACCTTCAATCAGTACATGCCCTTCGGCAAGAATGGCGGTTAACAGCAGTTCTATCATTGTATCCTGCCCTACAAGCACTTTTGCAATCTCTGCTTTTACATTGGCTATTGCCTGCTGTAATGATGTAGTATCTATGCTGTTGTTTTCTATATTTTCCATGTAACCGTTTATTTAAAAATTGATGTAACTATTTGGCCTGTTTATAAAATTCATCTATTGCTGCGTTAATTTCTATTAAGAGTTTATTAGGCACATTGCTGCTTTGTATAATTGCCGCATAGTTAATAATTGCTTCAATAGCTATGGTTGATACACCACTTTTCTTTGCTACTGTTTCCACAAATTCCTGGTTAAGGTATTGTGTTGAAATGTAGAAGCGCTGCCTTATAAATTCAAGCCAGTAATGAATTTTCTTTTCAGCAATGGCCTTATTGTCTTTTTGATTGTAATACACACCAGCAATGGTTTTTACAAAATCAAGTGTAGCATTACGCAGTGGCAAAACAACAGGTATAATGCGCTGGCGGCGTTTCATATCAAACAAAACAAAAAGCACCATGCCGCCTACTGAAAGCCATAAAGCCCAACGCAGCCATGTATTGGTTAAAAAGAAACGCAATGGTGTTGCGGGGCCGCCACGGCCTGCTTTGTAATATTCATCCCACATTACAGATTCAACATCTTTTGGCAGGTAACTAAGTGCTTTGGATGTGTAAGCAACATTGTTGTTCTGCAGCATAAAATAGTTGCTGAAACATAAAGGTGCGGTATGTATAAAAAAAGCACCTTCGCCTGTATCTACCCGTATAAAGTTGGGCTTTGAATGATTGTTAACGCCAAGTATGGTAGTGCTGTCAGGCTTTTTTAAAGAGTCGAAATAGCCGTTGATGTCAGTGCTTCCCGCAGAGAAGCCTTTACTGGTTTTAAGTGTACTGTTGGTAAAATTTACAACTGTAGAATCTTTAGGATTAAAGCCAAATGCATTGTTTAAAGAAATGCCCAAAGTATCCATCATTTTTTTGCTTAACTGGTACGCAGAAATGAACATGTAGTTACCATCTTCCACATATTTACAGGCATCTGCAACATCTAATGTATCTGTGGTAATTTGTGGTGCAAGTAAAATATAGGCTGTGTTATAATACTCGTTTTCGTGCAAACGGTTATAAATTGGCTCCCTGTAAGAGTTAATGTTTGCTGAAGGAAATATGTCTTTTAACCTATTGAATAAAATGTAAGCACCGTAAGGGTTTTTATCAGTTTTTGACAAGGTTATTGTCCAGTTTTTAGGTACTGGTTTATTCACCTCAGCTACTATATAAATAACCAGCAGCAATACAAACAAGCCAACAAAAATTTTGTATGTTTTCATCAGCGTACCTGTTGTTGAAATTGAGTGAATGATTGTTTCAGTTGAACAAATTGTTCAAAGTCAACCTTTCCTTCGCCATACCAGGTTTTATCAAAAAAACGGGTAAGCTGTGCAAAAGCATTTTGTTGCGGATGATTGCTTAATTCACTTACATAAGCTGCATTGGTCTTGTTTATTTTCCAGTCAATAAAATTCTTGTCTGTTAATAATTTTAGTGTTTGCAAGTACAGCAGGCGAACGGCCAAGCGGTAATTATTTTTTGCAATGGCATTGTCAATAGCGGTATTAAAATCAATACCATGTATGTCATCATTAGCAACATCATAAGCAATGCCTTCTTCATTGTTTTTACTAAACATACCCATACGGTTCATACCCGTAACTTTCCATACAAAAAAAACAATGGCTGCTATTGCAAGTATAATTATTATGGTATTGAGAAGATTACCTGTGGCACTATTACTAAAAAGAGCACCTATAGCGTTCCAGAACCAACGCCAGAATTTATCCCACCACGAATCAACATGAACAGTATCAACATCATATTTAAATGCACTGTCGTTTAAATACGCAGATACATTAATGTTGCGCACCTGCACATTGCTGCTGTCATTTGCTACAGTTTTCTTCTGTGCAAATGCAGTGGTAGAAATAAAAAATATGACGATGCTTAATAGTAATTTCATGATGTCTTAATACTGTTCTTCTGGTTGGTTGCTGTTATTGCTGCCAAGGGTTTCTATACGTCTTAGTAGCCCATCCCCATCTGCCTGCTCACGTAAATTAAAATAATTCAGTGCTACTGAGATAAACAGGATGATGTAAAACACATACTCAAAAATTTCAAAAATGCCGCCAACAATAGCAGCAGTTTTATCAATATCGTTTGTACTTAAATATGAGGCTATACCTGTTACACCACCCACTAAAGAAGCGATTAGCATTGAGCTGACTACATAAATTATTCCTACAACAACATAAATGGCAAAAGAGTTCCAGAAGTTTTCTCTTATCAACTCAAAACACCTGCTGAAACCTCTTCCAAACGAAACATCTTCAATAACTGTTATTATAGCCCAGGGGGCAAACACAACTGCAAAATAAATACCAGGTGCAAAACAGCATAAAGTGCCTGCAACTACTATAACAAAATAAGGAATGGAATAAAAAAATGATGGAACTATATATTTAATACTGGTCTTCCAAACTTCATCAATGTCAGGCGATATATTATTGTTTGTGTTATATAACTTCAGGTACACGGCTAAAACAACATTCATAAGTACCCAGTTAAAAAGCGAAAGAAATACCACAAGAAAATACAGGCCATTGAACATATCGCCTAACCCACCTGTACGCAACCTGCCGCCATATATGCTGCCAAAAATTTCGCTGAAAGTATTATCGTTGTAAATACCACTGAGTATGCCATGAGCCAATACAAACACGCCGCAAATGGCAAGAAAACACAATAGCAGTGGTTTTAGTTCCTGCTTAATGAATTTAAAAGTATCGCTTATGTTCTGGCTAAAATCCCTCAGTTTTCTAAGCTCCATTTTTTGCTCATCCATGCGTTAAAGTTTTTGTTGTTTGATTGATTGTTTGGCTGCTCTTTTACTTCTGTTACCTCTTTATGCAAACGGATGGGATAAATAATAAAATACCAAACAAGAAATATAAAAGAAGAGGAAAGGATAAGAATGCTCTTCCACACAGGCATATTGCTGTAACGTGTTACAAAGCTTTCTAAAAAAGCGGCTGCAAGAAAAAGTGGTACCAGCCCAAATACTATTTTCAGGCCGTCTTTTCCACACCTTATAAGACTTTCCATTCTTTTATAAGTGCCGGGAAATAAAAAACTATTACCAACAATAAGCCCTGCAGCACCTGCAATAACAAGGCTCCATATTTCTAAAGTACCATGTATAAAAACCACCAGTATAAACTTTGTTCCCAATCCTTTTGAAATAAAAAAATACTGAAAAGAACCAAGCATTAAACCATTGCTAAACATGATCCATACAGTACCAAGCGAAAAAAAGATGCCCATTACATAGGTAATAAACGATACTTTAATATTATTAAATGCAATGCCAATAAACATAGGCACCTGGCTGCTGCGGCTGTATACGCCAAAAGGGTCGCCGCGTTCAATATTATCAAGGGTTGTGTTTACATAGGCATCGCCCAAAATCAACCTTATAAAGTTCTCATCATATTTGGCACTTAAAGCACCCATTAAACAAAAGGCAGTAAAAAATAAAAATGCATACAAAAATTGCTTGTGGTACACTTTAAAAAGCCAGGGCAATTCGTACTGCCAAAACCACCAGATACGGCCTTTTTTTTCTTTTTTGTTTTTATATATTTTCTGGTGAAACTGCGCTGCCAGGCCGTTCAGGTACTTAACGGTATTGCTTTTGGGGTAAAACGTTTTGGCATAACTAAGGTCATCCGTCAATTCAACAAAACAGGCAGCCAAAGTATCGGCAGGCAAACTGTTATGCACAGCAACTTCATACTCCTTCCACTTCTCTGCATTCTGTTTTAAAAAAAGGGCTTCTCTCATCAGCATTATAAATACTACTTACTAAAAATAATGGTTGATGATATATGATTGATGATTAAATTGAAATTTATTTGCTATCAACCTTTTCTTATGAGTATCATTTCTATAACTACACCCCAAAATATTGATCTTGAATACGAGCTGGCAAGCGTTGGCGACAGGATTGTGGCAGGTTTAATTGACTATGCAATTATTACAGCGTACTGCATTATTATGGTCGCCCTTTTTTTTGGATCATTGTCATTAAATATTAACGATATAGTTAGTATAATAATTTTCTTTCTCTTGTATATGCCCGTTATTTTTTATTCACTCTTGAGTGAAATATTAATGAATGGTCAAACCGTGGGCAAGCGTGTAATGAAAATTAAAGTCATAAGCCTTACAGGTAATCAGCCCTCAATTTCACAATATCTCATAAGATGGTTATTTAGATTAATAGATTTATGGATATCAAGTTATCTGCTTGCAATTATAATGATTGCTGTTACTGAAAAACACCAGCGCCTTGGCGATTTGGTAGCCAACACCACCTTAATAAAAACAACACCACGTACTTACATTCAGCAAACCATTTATGCACCTGTTGCAGAGAATAATTACAAATTAACGTATCCTGAAGTAGAGCATTTAAAAGACAGTGATATGCAACTGGTTAAAGAAGTATTGATGAATGTGCAAAAAAGCGGCAATACCATGCTTGCATATAATACCATGAATAAAATAGAACAAGTGCTTAATATCAAAAGCCAGCACGAGCCAGTAACTTTTTTATATGCCATCCTTAGCGATTATAATCACCTTTCAGCAAGGGTATAAATTTTTACTGCTTTTTGTGTTTTAGTAACTGATGTTATGCAGCCATTTTAAAGCGGTTATTTTAGTAATAGTAAACACAGTTAATGCCATTTAAAAAAGCTAAAACTAACAGCGATTTTTTGAAGATGATTTTTTACTTCACACTAAAACAAGTTAGAACCTGGTTTTATTTGCTTAAGAATAAAGCGAAAATTACGCTTTAAAAATCAGCATCTTAACAATCCCCATTACCACCTTTTTGGGCATCTTGCGGCAAACTATTCCTTCGCCTCAAAGCCTTACCTTTGTTGCACCTGTTGAAAAACAGCAAACGATATATTTATGGCAAAACATGCATTTGACAAGTTCATGAACAATGAACCAAAAGGCGCTAAGAAAAAAGAAATGGTACGTGTTGAAAAACGCAAAGCCAAACAGGAAGCCCGCGCTGTAGGTGAACAGAAAAGAAGGGAAAAGTACGAGAAACTTCATGGCATTGTAACAGAACCCAAAGAAACCACAGGACCTAAAAGGCCAGCCTTTAAAAAAAGGGAAGATGTACCTGCTGCAAAAAGAGAAAGTACACCTACTCCTCCACCAGCCAAAGCAGAAGGAGGTGAAAGCAAAAAATACTCTAAAAAATACATACGCAGCAATAGCGACAAATATTTTACTTCAGAAAAAGAATCGGCCGCAAAGGTTAAAAATCACACTGCAAAAGCTGCTGCTACAGGTGTACCTGTAGCCAGCGATGAAATGCCTTTAAACAAATACATAGCACACTCAGGTGTTTGTGGCAGGCGCGAAGCTGCTGAATTGGTAAGGCAAAAACTGGTAACCGTTAACGGCGATATTGTTTATGAGCCAGGCTATAAAGTTTTAAAAAGCGACGAGGTTAAAGTAAAAGGCAAACTCATTCATTTACAAAAGAACCTTGTTTACATACTGCTTAACAAACCCAAAGATTTTTTAACTACGTCAGCAGACCCCGATGGCCGTAAAACCGTTCTTGATTTATTAAAAGGCGCAACGCCTGAACGCATTTATCCTGTGGGCCGTTTAGATAGAAATACTACTGGTGTACTACTGCTTACCAACGATGGCGAACTGGCGCAAAAGCTTACACACCCAAGCTTCCAGATAAAAAAAGTATATGCTGTAAAGCTTGATAAACCTTTGACCAAAAAAGATTTTGAAGCCATAGTTAACGGCATCACTTTAGAAGATGGAGAAGTACATGCAGACACACTTGCTTACGCTGATGCAAAGGATAAAACACAGGTAGGCATTGAAATACACAGCGGCCGCAACCGCATTGTACGCCGCATATTTGAGCATTTAGGCTACGAAGTAAAAACGCTTGACCGCGTGATGTTTGCCAACCTTACCAAGAAAAATGTAGAGCGCAGCAAATGGCGTTTTTTAAATGAAAAAGAAATACGGTTATTGAAATACATGAACCAGAGTTTTCTTAAAAAGAATAAAACAGGCGACAACTCACAGGAAAATAATTTGCCGGAATAAAAGTTGATGATTGTATGAAGTTGGATATACTGTTTGAAAATGATTTTTTTGTTGTAATAAGCAAACCATCAGGTATGCTTTCTGTGCCCGACAGAATGCAAAGCGAAGTATCGCTGAAGGATTTATTGATTGCCAAATATGGAAACATATTTACGGTACACCGTTTAGACAGAGATACAAGTGGCATTATCGTTTTTGCAAAAGATGAAGACACGCATAAAGACCTGTCTCAAATGTTTGAGAACCGCGAGGTAAAAAAGTTTTACCTGGGTTTGGTTAACGGCACCATGATCAACGAAACAGGAACCATTGATGCCGCCATAATGGAACATCCTGCAAAGAATGGCACCATGGTTACCAATGTAAAAGGCAAAGCATCGGTAACGGATTATGAAGTGCTGGAAAATTTTAAAATTTATAGTTGGGTAAAATTCCAGATACATACAGGGCGTACCCACCAGATACGCGTACACATGAAATATATTGGCCACAGCATTGCCTGCGATGAGCTGTATGGCGATGGTAAGCCTGTACTTATATCAGCCATAAAAAAGAAATACAATCTTGCCAAAAAAGAAGAGGAAGAAAAACCAATGCTTGGCCGTTTGGGGCTGCATTCTTACCAACTGCAATTTGAGTTCCGCGGTGAACAGTTTAACCTGGAAGCCGAACCACCAAAGGATTTGCGGGCTTTGTTACAGCAGTTGAGAAAGTGGAAGAAAGCATAAGTGTACAGAAACGCAGACAGACCGGATTGAAAGGATTTTAGAAGATAGGTTTATACGTTTTATACTGGTACCTTCTGCCATAAAATTATGGTTTTGCATAACCAAACCTTGCTAGTTTTTGATTGGTATAGTACGCATCAACACCAAGACTGGCGAGACTTTCAGCTTCTTCTAATGTAAGAAAACCATCAGGCTGAACAAGATTACTATCAATGATAACATCTGTTACAGTACCTATTACTAAAAAGGTATTGTTATGGGTAATGGGTACAATTTCTACCAGTTGCAAGGCATATTTAACACGGCTTTCTTCTACAAAAGGTGCTTTCACTGAATTAATAAACATTTCAGTCAATCCTACTTCTTTAAATTCATTAACCCCCACATCATATTTAGCACTGCTTTGGTGTGCCTTTGCTGCTATTGCAGGATGAATATGATTAATGGTATAAACACCCGTTGATTGTATGTTATCAATAGTGTGTGGTGCAGCGGCAAGCGGGCGGTTAATAAAACCAATCAGTGCCGGATCTGAACCAAGGTGTACCACACTGCTAAAAACGGCAAGGTTTGGCTGCCCTTCATCATTTACAGTAGCAATTAGGCTTACCGCTTTAAAACCCGTTAAGCAGTTTATAAAATTGGCCCTGTAAAAACGTTCCCAGGTTTTAATGGTTGAAATTGAAATGTGCTGCATATGCGTAATTACAATTTGCCTGCGGCAAAAGTTCGTTCTATGGCATTACTTTCTTTACAAAAGCAATGGCTTTTGCATAAGTATCAAGCAAGTTACTGCCTGCCCAACCATGCCCTTCGTTTGTATAACGTGTGTATTCGTGCAATACACCAGCATTTGTTAAGCGCAGGTTTAAACTATCGCTTTGGCGTATATGCACTATATTATCAGCAGTGCCATGAAAGATGATAGTTGGCGGCACTTTATTACTAACAAAAAACAATGGGCTTGCACTTACATAACCTGCATTGTTGGTAATGGGCGTACCCTTTAAAAAAACATTTAAGAGTGCAGGGTAAGTAGGGTCGGTAGGTTGATTGTACATATCAATAAGATCCGTTGGGCCAAACAAGTCTACCACTACTTTAATACTATTGTCGGCATTGTCTCTATAGGCTTTTAACAATGCCAACTGCGCACCGGCACTGGCACCAAACACTGCTATTTTATTGGTATTAACGGCATAAGTAGCAGCATTGGTTTGCAGGTAAGTTAAGGCTGCATTTACATCGTTTAATTGTGCGGGCCAAATATTGCCCCCTGCTAAATTTGCAAGCCTGTAATTGATATTAAGAATTGCATAATCTGGAAACTGTGCTTTAAGCGCATCAACAATGCCGGTAAATTCACTTTTGTCGCCACTTATCCAACTGCCGCCATGTATCAGCACAAGCACTTTGGTATCAGTTGTATTCCTGCCGGCAGGTAATGAAACATCCATTTTTTGCAAAGCATCAGTACCGTAAGCAACATCCTTTAGTTCCATGGCTGTTAAAGGCGCAGCGGGAGCTGCACTTTCCTTTTTACAGGAAAACACACTAACAAAAAAAAGTACAATCAAAAGCTTCTCAATTCCACGCATAAAAAAAGTTTGGTGCTAATATCACCAAACTTTTTTATAACATACAAGTAAATATGATGGTTTTATCTTCCTACAGCAGGTACCACAGGTAAACTTTCGTTACCAGTTTCGCCAACTGACTGTACTGCAAAAAAGTAATTGTCTTTACTGTAAGGCAGTTTCATTTCTGTTGCTTCTGTAAAAAACTTCTTCTGCCAAAAAGCACTGGTGGTTTCCCGCATCATTACATAATACCCTTTTACCTTACCCGTTTTAGGTTGTTTCCAAGACAAGTAGGTGCTGTTGCCAAGTCTTTTAATATTAACCGTTACAGCCTCAGGCATGGCAGGTGCTTTGGCAAGATTTGCAAGGTTGGCAAGGTTTACGCCTGTGTTCTTTCTTAAATATTCAAAGTCCATAAACTCAGGTAAATCGCCATACTGTATGCCATTTTCTTTACGCACATCCTGGTGCTGGTGGTAAAAATTTTCATTCATTTCTGTAAAACGAACTGCAGCAAAACCATTTTCAACATAAGGGGTATGGTCGCCACCTCGTAAAAAGCGGTCGTTACGGTACACCATTACCACTTCCAAATTTTCAACATAACGCTCGCCCACTTCTTTTACATAACGTGCCAGTTGCCTTGCTTTGCCGTCGTTCTCTAAGCCAAGCTGGCGAATCATTTTGCCCTTCTCATTAAGTTCGTAAAAAGGCAGGCCTTCACTAAAAACGCGTATACGGGTATTGTCTATAATATTGGTTTCGTTGCTGTTATTGCTGCCCATAATATCGTTGTTCAGCACGGCTTCAATATTTACATTTTGTGCCTTTGCTTTTTTGGCATTATAGTAAGCGCCAAGCAGACCCTGCTCTTCGCCCGCTACGGTAATAAATACAATGGTTGCAGGGAAACTGTGCTTGCTCATAATTCTTGCACATTCAATTACAGCAGCACTGCCACTGGCATCGTCATTGGCACCAGGTGCATCGTTGGTGCTGTCCATTACACTGGTACGCATATTATCAAGATGACCACTGATGAGGAAAATGCGTTTATCATCAGGATCGGTACCTTTTAAAGTGGCCACTACATTACCAAGAATAATGGGATGGTCTACCCTCTTGCCATCAGGCAAATAGGTAACGGTATCAATAATGGCAGTAAGCCTGCCATTACTTTCTTTGGCAAACGCATTAAACTTGCCCAATACCCATTTACGTGCAGCACCAATACCACGCGAAGGGTTGGTATAACTGCTTAACGTATTGCGCGTGCCAAAAGCCACCATTTGTTTTATGTACGATTGCAGGGAATCAGCAGAAATTTCCTTCACCATTTTATCAATCTCCGCATCGCGGTTAATAATAGTTTGCGCATTAAGTGTATTTAAAAATACACAGGCCAGTAAAGCAGCACAGCATTGTTTTAGCATAAAATACATGTTATGGCTTGAAGATAAGGAATAGGGTTTTGTGGCAACTGGGTTTTGGATAAGTGGTGGTGGAAATAAAGTTTATAGGTGATTTCTCCAGTTTTGATGGAGAAATCACCTATAGAAATATGGAGAAATCACAATTATTTGGTATTGAAATATTAAATATTCTTGCTTATTAAAAAAACCTTTTAAAATTAAAAAATCATGTCACAAAACAATCAGATTTCTGCCGCAATTACAGCAGCCAATCAAACAGCTATTACAAATGCTATTGACGCTATTAAAGCTACACTTGTAAATGTGCTAATTGTAAACCTTACTGCACAGCAAAGGCTTGAAATTGCCAAAATGGGCGACAAAACTTTCTCGTTTGTAAACAATGCTTTAACCTATGCAGGCCAAAACCCTGCCTTGGTACCTGCCTTTCTTAACATTGCAGAAGCCAATAAAGATTACCAGCTTGCCAAAGAGCTGAACCTGGTTTACCAGCAACTGAACACCCTGTTAAAATCGGTAGAAGATGCCATGATGGTAGCAGGCGGTGAAGCTTACGATGCCGCATTGATTTTTTATAGTGCCGTTAAGGGTGCACAGCGCAGTAACCTGCCTGGTGCGGCGGCTATTTATAACGATCTTAAAACCCAGTTTCCACGTGGTGTAAAACCAACAGTAACGCCTGCACCAGAAGCACCCAAAAGCTAAGTATAAGATGGCTGCGGCTAACTTATACATGCAAAGGGCTAAATAAAACATAGCCGGGGCTATCTTTTAGGTAGCCCAAGCTATGTTTAAGATAAAAAGAGCTATGTACAAGATAGCCTTTTGCATGTTGCAGATAAAAAGGGCTAACTAAAACATAGCCACAGCTAAGTAAAAGATAGCCTAAAGCATGTTTTAGATAGGAAAAGGGAGAAATTAACCATATGGTTAAGATTTTGGGTAGATGATTTTAGTATCATTCAAAGACATATTTTCACTTTATTAAGTATTTTTTAATTAAAACAAATCAAATCATGCAATCAAAACAGCAGCTTTCTAAATTGTTGAACAGCATTTTAAAAAGAAAACTTTTTAGCAGGATGAAAATCCTGATTCTCTTCAGCATTGTAATTATAACGAATAGTTGCACAAAAAACGACGTACAAAAACAAGTACCGCGGTTAACCGACAAAGAAGCGACACATCTTTTTTTTAAGGGGTCGAATTTAAATAGCAATGTACAAGGTGTTACAAAAGATCTGCAAAAATTAAATGAACAAACAGGGTTTATAAAAAATTTTGTGTATAAAAATGGAATACCTGTTTGGCAACATATCCTTTTAAGAACAGCAACACAGGGTTTAACAACAGAAGATTTTGAATCAAAGCAGACGCTTAGTAGTGATGCAAATCAAAATAAAGGGGTTTTATTTATCCCACTTCAAGAAATAGGGGGCACCAGGATAAAAAGCTACATAGTTGCCAATAAACATAATGATACAACATATACTTACAGCCTTTATAATCGTGATTCTTTGCAGAACCTGCAACCTAAAACTAAAAGCGATAAAGGCAATTTAATAACAGCCCTTTCAATGTTTGGCATTTTTGAAAAAAAAATAAACTTATTAGATAGCATAGAACTTACTGGGGGCATTACGGGCGTTATTAAAAATGCCAAAGAAGTGCATAACAATAATCCGCAACAGCAAAATAGTAAACAAACCAATTCAACTGAAAAGACTACATTATCAACATGTATAACCCATATTAGAGAAGAAATTTCATACACTTATTATGGCGTTTTAGATGGGGGTGCTTATAGAGAAGTTGCTGTACCAAACCTTACCATCACAATTTCTATTTCCTGTGGCGGCACACAATATGGCAGCAATAATACCGGGGGGTCATTTGTAACAGGTGGCACAAACTGGTGGGATTCAGGTACTGGTTTTGGGCAAACTGTTGGAGGAAGCACAAACTACTCCACCACAAATGAATTAGGTTTAAACGCCTGGTGGTCAGGAATAACAGGAATGCCGATTAGCCTGGTATTGCCTTTCTCCCCGCAATTGGTTGGGTTAGTTAACTTACTAAGCTTAACCGAGCACCAAGTTGATTTTTTGTTTAATGACCCTGTCAGCACTAATGAATTACACGCCTTGATTATGGAGGATGGACAGGGCGATGAAGTGAAAGCCGCCGCAAGGTTGGCAATTGTCACCATGATGAACAACGACTTTGTTGATGCAGACATTGTTAACGAAGTGGGGAACGCACAAGGGCAAACTATTACAGACCCGATAGTAATACAAATGCTTATCCAATATTTTACGGTAAAGCATGCTGTTTTAAAGCACGAAAACAGCCAGTTACCTGCAAGCCAGCAAAAAAGTAATATAAAACTGTTATACCTTACCTTTAGCGATGCCATGCATGTGGCGCTTGATTTACTGGGGCTGATACCCGTTGGTGGTGAGGTGTTTGATGTAATTAATGGTTTTACGTATCATTTAGAGGGCGACAGAACCAATGCCTACCTTAGTTACGCGTCTGCGGTGCCATTTGCAGGTTATGCTGCCACAACAGTAAAAGCTATTAAAGCTGGTCATGTAATAATTGCGGTAATAGGCAAATCAGGCAAGTTTGTAGCCCCCAGGGTACTCCCGCATGTTTTTAGAAAAGCCTGCGGGGCCGTGGGCAGCCAGGTGGGGCACCATATAATTACGTTTCACACAAGGGTACAGGAACACGATATTATGCAGTTAGCTTTTAAAGCAGGGTTTAACCCCAACGACGCAGCGGTTAACGGTAAAGCTATTGAGGGTGCTTTAAACTCAGGGAACCATACTGCTTATGCTAATAAAATTGTTGCAGAATTGAACAAAATCGCCACCGACTTCCCTAATCTAACACCGCCACAAGCCAAGCAAAAAGTTATAGAATTAATTGATAAAATAAAAGCCGCAATTGATGCTAACCCAGGCATACATGTAGACAATTTACCATTTTAAATAATTATTAATGTTTTATAAAATAAAAGCATCGACAGATGTAAAGGTAATAGGAACAGATAGTGGGGCTCAAGCCGAAACCGCCATTTACCCTATAAATATTTGGGATCCATTACATATTGGGCGATGGAGTTTTAAAGTGGTACCAGATTATGTAGTTATTCCTATACCTAAAGTAAAAGCTAAAGCCAAATTAACCGATTTAATGGCCGTGTATTTTAATGGCAGCAGCTTTAGGCTTACTATCAGCAACAAGCTTAAAGAAATTTTAGATAGGAATCAGCATGGCAATATTCAATTTCTACCTCTTACGCTATCTCATAAAAGTAAAAGCATAAAAAATTACTGGCTTACCAACATTATTAAGTTTGATAACGAAGAAGCTGTTAATTATGAACTAAGTAATGTTTTTCTGGAGGGTACAGGATATAAAGAATATACCAAATTAAACATAAATAATTACGAAGAACATCTATTTGAAAGACGAAAAGATAGAGACACTTATTTAGAAGGATACCGTTCAATTTACATTCACGAATTAATTTTCAAAAGCAATATCATCAATAATATTGCTATAATTAATTTTATAACTAATGGCGGAGTAGGTTATTATGTTTCAGAAAAACTAAAAACTGAAATAGAAGAAGCAGGTTGCACAGGCATTGAGTTTGAACTTGTTGAACAAGCTTAGGGTTTAAAAAGCCGTTGGTTTTACCCAACGGCTTTTTTTTCAATAATTTTATTATACAACGGGCATTTAAGGCAGGGTTTGTACCTAATAATGCGGCTGTTAATGGTAAAGCTATTGATGCGGCTTTAAATAGTGGTAACCATGGGCCATATGCAGATAAAATTGAGGCAGCTTTAAATGCAATTGAACAAAATTCACCACCAGGCGACTTCAATCCTACAAATGCAAAACAAAAAGTAATAGATTTAATAAACACCATTTAAGCCGCCATTGATGCTAACCCTGGTGTTCATGTTGATAATTTAATATTTTAAGAAGTGAACTATGTTTTATAGAATTCGGCCAATATTTGATGAAAAAATTACAGGAATAAACGGCAGCCAGGCGGAAACCGCCCTTAATCCTGTTGATTTTGACGACCCCTTACATATTCGGAAATGGAATTTTAAGTATATACCAGATTATGTTGTTATTCCTATACCAAAAGTAAAAGCTAAGGCTAAATTTACAGATTTGATGTCTGTTTCTTTTACTGGAAGTAGTTTTAAGCTTACTATCAGTGATAAACTAAAAGTAATCATTGAAAAATATAGCCGTGACAAACTACAATATCTACCTATCACCGTACAACATAAGGAAAAGAAAAGAAAAGGTTATTGGTTAACTAATATTTTAGATTTTGACAATGATAAAATCAATTATTTAAAGGCTGAAATTGTTAAAAGGAACTATCCACTAAATAATGGATTTATAATTGATGTTAATAATTATTCGGAATATCAAAAACAAAAATCTTTAACAGAATACCCTTATAGTTTGTACGTAAGAAAAATAGTTTTAATGTCAGATTTATTAGAGAATTTTATTGTTCTTGATAATGTGTATGGTGGTGTTGGGTATTATGTTTCAGAAAAATTGAAAGCTGAAATAGAAGAGGCTGGCTGCACAGGTATTGAGTTTGAACCTGTTGAACAGGGATAGTATTTAAAAGAAGTTAACGCCGTTATTAACAAAAATAACGGCGTTCTGCTTCTTTTAAACTTAATTATTATTTTGTATTGCTTACCAATACACTTTACGCAGTTGTTGGTAAAAAAACACCAAAAGGCTAAAAGAATTTGACAAAGATGGTTGTACTGGAATTTAATTCTAGCCTATTAAGCAAGCTTAAAATATGAAACAGAAAATTACGATACCCCCGAAATTTGAATTAACAAAACCGCCTTTAGTGTTTAGTGGGGATTGGTTTTTTTTGAACGCATCTAATTTTGAATATTGGGTTGAGAATATAAATGGCAAACTTGAGATTACGTTAAATAAAATTGTGGATAATTGCTACTTTTTAATTCCTGATGGAAAACTCATTGGAGCTTCATACCCAAGTGAAGATATTTGCTTTGTTTTTCAACCTACAAATAGCACTTTAAAAGAGATAAAAATAATCAACTGTAGTGTTTTATTTATATATGAAGATGATGGTGATATTTTTTTTGTTGAATCGCAAGAAAAAGATTTACGTGAACATAAATATTTATATGAAGAAATAGAACCGAACGGAAATTATTTTAAACCTGTTGAACCGCCAGAAGGAAAAGTATTTAAATACGGAAACTTGTACCAACTAAATAGGATAAACAATCAATTTAACTACACATTAATTTTGAAGTTTGATGATACGCCATTCGCTTTTAAAAAACATGATAACCGCCTTTTTGTTGCAACCTCCAATAAATTTATTGTGGTTGAAAATTTTAAGCAAACAATTATTTTTGATAATTTATTTTGGGAAGATTTAAATCCTAATTCAATTGCATATTTCGATGATGAAAATATTTTTATCGGCATAAGAAGCGGCATTGTTAAAATAAATCTCATAAATAAATCATTCATGTTTTTTCAAAGTAATGAAAATTAATATTTGAGTAGTATTATTATTTTAAATATTTTAAAAATTGGTAATGCACAAATAAAAATAAGACGAAGCGGGTTGGATAGGTATTGAATTTCAGCCAGTAGAACAGGATTAGTTTTAGATGCCGTTGGGCAAAACCAACGGCATACAAAATAATGCAACTGCAACTCACGGTATTACTTCTGCAACCGTATTAACACCCACAAATCAATAATATGAAATCACTTTTTTTATATTTTGTTCTGCTAATTTGTATAACAGGATGCTCAGAAAGTCATTCAATTATAGTAAATAACAATTCAGGGAAAGAGATTGATAGTATTACTGTTTATATAAATAGCTTTAAATTGAACTTTACAAAATTAAATTCAGAAAAATCTTTGGAGCTATATTTTCCTATTGATTCTGTAAATGTTGAACATTCAGTAACACTATTACCTTATATCTATATAAATGCAAAAACTATAGCAGGGCAATATTATTACAATGATTTAGGTGGAATGAATAAAAAATATGATCATAATATTATCGATAGTACTATGAAGGTTAAATGGTCGATCGCTAATTAAATCCCTTTATTTATTTTGTAAGTAAGGTCATTAAATAATTTAATGACCTTACTTACTTTCATCAATTACAATTATCCCTTAATTCTTTCGCATTGCCCACTTCCACATTTCTTTCCAGGTGGCTTTTTTGCCATACATTAAAATACCTACACGGTAAATTTTACCACTTAGCCAGGTAGTGCCTAAAAAGCCCAGCACCAGCAATAACATGCTGGTAATTAATTGCCAGTAAGGTACGGTGTTGGGTACACCAAAAGGTATGCGCGCCATCATTACAATGGGTGAGGTTAGTGGGAATAAACTGCCAAAAACCGCAATGCCGCTGGTGGGGTCATTTACTGCTTTGGTCATAATTACAATACCAAAAATAATAGGCATAGTAATGGGCAACAGCAGGCTTTGCGCATCTTGTATATCATCATTAACCGTGCTGCCAACGGCTGCAAATAAAGAGGAATATAACAGGTAACCACCTAAAAAATAAAATATAAAACAGGCTACAATGGTAGTTACATTAATATCGTGCATGGCACTAACCAGCCCTGTTAACATACCACTGCTTTTAGCGGCGTTAACTGCGGCCATGCCGCCTGGCTGTATGGGTTGAGATGCCATTTGATCAAGCATTTGCGGAAAAATAATGGGTAACAGAAATTGCAGGCCTGTCATTAAAACAATCCATATAATAAACTGCAAAAGCCCCACTGCACCAATGCCTGTTATCTTGCCCATCATTAACTGAAAAGGCTTTACACTGCTAATGATTACTTCTGCAATACGGTTTGTTTTTTCTTCCATTACACCACGCATTACCATGGTACCATAAATAAACAGGATGATATAGATAAGAAACCCTGCGGCATAACCAACACCAAAACTTATACCCGCCTTGGTATCATTTTCTTCCTTGCCTTCCAGTGTAGAGAATTTTATTTCGTTACCACGCTGCATACTGTCAAGCTTGGCTTTTGTTATGTGCATGGTGGTAAGCAGGCGGTGTTCTTCCAAAGCATTGTTAATACGTTTCTGTATCTGGCCCCTCGTCATCATACCAACCGTTTTGCCAGAAACAAACTGTAAGCTGTCGCCTTTTTCAGTATTAAAACTATCATCAACAATTACATAACCATCCAGTTCTTTTTTAGCCACTTTTGCCTTTAAAGAGGCTACGGTTTCATCTTTTACAAAGGTGAATTTGATGTCTTCTTTGGTTTCAATTTTACCACCAAAAACATCTGCTTTGTCTACTACAGCAATACGAAAATCATCAGATGTTTTAATAGAAAAATAAATGATCATCGCATAAAAAACAAAAATGATCACAGGCAGTAAAATGGTGGTAAGCAGGAAGGTTTTTTTCTGCACACGGCTTAAAAATTCACGCCTTGCAACAATCCATATTTTATTCATACAAGAAGTTGTGTTTGTTTAAGATTGGCTACAGGCAAGGGTTGTATAATTTTTCCCGCCCGTAATTGTACCCTTTATCCCACTGGTTGAAAAGCTCTTGTTACAGATTTTGTTCCATGCACCAGGTCAATAAAAATATCATTAAGCGATGGCAGTATTTCGTTGAAGGATTCAATACTAACACCCTGCTGAATAAAATGCTGCAGCACATCGTTGCTTTTATAACCCTCATTAATTTTAACTACAAGGTTACCTTCTTTTTGATCAATCACCTCAAATACAGTACTGGTTTCAGCCCCTTGTAAACCATCAATTTTAATGCGGAATTTATTTTCTTTAAACTGTTGCTTTACTTCATTAACAGTGCCATCCAATATTTTTTTACCAAGGTTTACCAGTACAATATGGTTGCATATTTCCTCTACCTGCTCCATACGGTGCGTACTAAAAATAACAGTACTGCCACGCTTTGCAAGGTTGTAAATTTCATCTTTTATAAGGCTGGCATTTACAGGGTCAAGGCCGCTGAAAGGTTCGTCAAGTATAATCAGTTTTGGTTCGTGCAATACAGTAATAACAAACTGTAATTTCTGGCTCATCCCCTTACTCAAATCCTCTACTTTTTTATTCCACCAGGTTTCCATTTCAAGGCGCTTAAACCAGTACTTTATCTTTTCCATGGCCTCGCCCTTGCTCAACCCCTTTAATTGTGCCAGGTATAAGGCCTGCTCGCCAATTTTCATTTTTTTATACAGGCCGCGTTCTTCAGGCATGTAGCCAATTTTAATAATATCGTTCAGGGGGTCAAACTTCTTACCATCAAAAATAATCTCACCATTGTCAGGAAAAAAAATCCCTGTAATCATGCGCAGCAATGTGGTTTTACCAGCACCATTGGGGCCCAGCAAACCAAAAATGCTGCCCTGTTCTATATTTAAACTGATGTCATCAACTGCCTTTTGGGTGGCGTAGAATTTTTGCAGGTTATGTAATTCTAAAATAGAGGGCATTAAAACTAAATTATTCGTGAATATAAGGGGGTTGCAGGCTATTGCAATAATTTGGTGAATGTTTCTGCGTTTGTATTAACAAAAAAATATACGCAAGGTTTTATAGGACGGGCTTTAAGTTCATTGCTATTCCATCGTTGCCCGCAGGGCTCTGTGAGCGTCCCACCCTTGTACGCTTTGTACATTATTGAGCTTTTATCAATTTTCAGGTTAATGCTTCTTTAACAGCACAGCAGCAATCATTGCAGCAACCCTTTCACCATCCATTGCAGCACTTACAATGCCCCCTGCATACCCTGCACCTTCGCCACAGGGATAAAGGTTTTTCACCTGCGGGTGCTGTAAGGTATCATTATCTCTTGGCACACGCACCGACGATGATGTTCTGCTTTCAGTAGCAACCACCACCGCATCATTGGTATAATAACCACGCATTCTTTTACCAAAAGCCTTAAAACCCTGCTGCAAAGCGGCATGTATAAAAGGCGGCAAAACTTCATTCAACCCACAGGAAGCAAGGCCTGGCAAATAACTGCACGCAGGTAAAGATGATGAAGTTTTATGCTCACAAAAATCAACCATACGTTGTGCAGGTGCCACAAAGCCACCGCCGCCAGCATTAAATGCTTGCTGTTCTATAACCGCCTGAAAATGCATTAAAGTGAGGGGATCGCTACTTGATAGTTGACGGTTGACGGTTGACGGTTGACGGTCAGCCTTATCTTTAAAATACTCCAACGCATCTTTCTCTTCAACAGTTACCACCATGCCGCTATTGGCATAAGGATTATTGCGTTTGCTGGGACTCCAGCCATTTACAACAAGCTCATTTGGATTGGTGGCTGCTGGTGCAATAATGCCACCAGGGCACATACAAAAGCTAAACACGCCCCTGCCATTGGCCTGCTCAACAAGGCTGTAAGAAGAAGGCGGTAAATCATCACTGCGCACAGGGTCATGGTATTGTATACTGTCAATTAAACTCTGTGGATGTTCAATACGTACGCCAAGTGCAAAAGGCTTGGCTTCAATCAAAATATTTTTTGTGTGCAGCAGTTCAAAAATATCCCTAGCACTATGGCCTGTGGCAAGTATGGCTGCATCAGCTTCAAACATACTACCATCAAGGGTTTTAACGCCTTTAAGTATATTATCCTCAACAATAAAATCAACTACTTTTTGCTCAAATAAAAACTGCCCACCAAAGCCAATAATAGCTTCGCGCATGGCAGTAATAATATGCGGTAATTTATTGGTACCAATATGCGGATGTGCTTCGTATAAAATTTTTTCTTCAGCACCAAATTGTACAAACAAGTTTAATATGCGATTGATATCGCCACGCTTTGTACTGCGGGTATATAGTTTACCATCGCTGTAAGTACCTGCCCCACCTTCGCCAAAACAGTAGTTGCTTTCAGGGTTAACAATGCCTTCTTTATTCAGCATGGCAAGATCCCTTCTTCTTGCCCTTACATCTTTACCGCGTTCTAAAATAATGGGCTGTATACCTTCTTCCATCAACTTCAGCGCAGCAAATAAACCTGCAGGACCTGCACCAATAACAATAACTTTTTTACTTGCTTTTGTTACATCTGCATAGCCAACTTCGTTAACATGCCTTTCAGTAAAAGGCTCATCAATAAAAGCTTTCAGCGTAATATTTATCCATATTTGCTGCCTGCTTCTTGCGTCGATAGATTGTTTAACTTTATGAAAACCAGTTACAGTGTTTTCATTTTTATTCAGCGAAGCAGCAATATATTTTTTTACAGTTGCTTCATCCGAAGCCTCGTGGGGCTTTAGTTTAAGAGAGAGTTGCTGTTGCATAATGTGTTAGGTATTTAGCCTAAAAACAACGTGGTAATTATTCTTACTTAATTAATGTACAATGCGGTATTAAAATGGCAGATCATCAACATTTTCTGCCGCAGGCGGAATATCATTGTAGTTTACATTGTCTGCACTGCCATCCTGCTGGCCAAGTTTTACGGCTTCAATTCTCCATGCATCCAGGTTGGTAATATATCCTTCACGACCATCCTTCACCCATTTACTTCCTTTAAGGTTAAACTGCACTTTTACTTCATTACCAACATTATAACGGTCAAGCATTGCGGTCTTATCCTGCACGCTTTGTAGCTTAATATAATTGGTAATCATTCTGCCGCCAATATCCTCACTTTTTTCAATCACAAATTCCCTTGTTTTAAAGCTTTCTGTGCGTTGTACAGTATCAAATTTAGCTGCAAGCTTTCCTGTTATTTCGTAACTCATACCCAATATTTTTAAGCGGCAAAAGTAATGTTTTGACTGCGCCAAAGCCCTTCAAAAAAATAAATATTTACATCATAAAAATTGTATCTTACCATCCTGCAAAAGAGTCTACTATGCTGCTTTACGCTTATTATGTACTGCTGTTTTTTTTAATTGCAATGTTGTTAAAAGCGTTGTACCATTTTATATTAAAATGTAATGCTTTTTTAATAAGCAGTTTTACCTTAGCCTCTATAAATCATTTTAATAAATGCAGTGGGGAATTTTATAAACGATGTACATTAATCTTCAGTAATAAAAAAAATAACACTGCCTCAAATGCTTTAGCAGCAAGGCTTTTAAAGAATATTAACCATGGCTTAGTGATACAAACAGGCTGTTGGTAAGGTTTTTGAAATTTAATTGAAGTATTGAAGAAAGGCAATTAGGTAAATAGCCACAAGATGTAAACTTTAAATGTTAAGCATGTTGAGAGAATGGTGAAAAGTGGAAGCCGAATATATAGCTACATGCGTACATATATGAGCTGTTTGCACGATAAACGAGACGCTGAAAAAATAAAAATCTCTTGAAAGTCAACACTGTATTAATGATGATAAAAACAAGAGAATAAAAAATTTTTTTTTCAACATAAAGTGTACATATTCGCAGCCCTGTATAACTTTTTTATTACTGTAAAGTTGTGAACACTTATTTTAAATTTTAAACTGAGGATACGCTTAACTAACTATAAAAACTGATTAATTAAAATGTCGAACACCGTTGCTAAAACCGCAGAAAATGTATGGAGCAATTGCTTAAAAATCATTAAGGATATTGTGGAATGGCAGCATTTTAAAACATGGTTCGAACCTATTAATCCTGTAGAAATTAAAGGCAATGTTTTAATGATACAGGTGCCAAGCCAGTTCTTTTATGAATATCTTGAGGAGCATTATGTAAACCTTTTGGCAAAAACGCTTAAACGCGAACTTGGCAAAGATGCAAGGCTTGAATACCGTATTATGGTTGACAGTGGCAATGGCCGCAATGGCAGCATGGATATACCTGCCAGCAACCAAAAAACTTTTAGTCACAATGAAATGAATTTTCCATTGGTGATTGATAATCCTGTTAAAAATCCGTTTGTGATACCAGGCTTAAAAAAGATGCAGATTGACCCGCAGCTTAACCACAACTACACTTTTGATAGTTATGTTGAAGGTGACAGCAATCGTGTAGCACGCCGCGCAGGTAAAACTGTTGCTGAAAAGCCAGGCGCCAATTCTTTTAATCCTTTGGTAATATACGGTGGTGTTGGTTTGGGCAAAACCCACCTTGCACAGGCTATTGGAAACGAGGTAAAAAGACTGCACCCCAATAAAGTTGTTTTATATGTAAGCAGTGAAAAATTCATTAACCAGTTTCAGGACCATAGCCGCAACAATGCAATTAACGACTTCATACATTTTTATCAATTGATAGATGTGTTGATGATTGATGATGTACAGTTTTTTGCACGTGCAGAAAAGAGCCAGGATGCGTTCTTTGCTATCTTCAATCATCTGCACCAAAGTGGTAAACAATTGGTGCTTACCAGCGATAAACCACCTAAAGACCTTGATGGTTTACAGGAGCGTTTGCTAAGCCGTTTTCGCTGGGGTTTAAGCGCAGATATTCAATTGCCTGACTACGAAACAAGGATTGAAATTCTTGAAAAGAAAATGAAGAATGACGGCCTTGAAATGAGTAAGGAAGTTGTGAAATACGTAGCTTATAATATTAACACCAATGTTCGTGAACTGGAAGGTGCATTGATTTCTTTGTTAGCGCAATCATCATTAAACAAGAAAGAAATTGACCTGGAACTTGCCAAAAAAGTATTGCGCAATTTTGTAAAAACAAGCAGTAAAGAAATTACTATTGATGCTATACAAAAAATGGTTTGTGAGTACTTTGCTGTGAGCTATGATAAGTTGCTGCAAAAGACCCGCAAACGCGAGATTGTGCAGGCACGGCAGATAACCATGTATCTTTCAAAAGCTTTTACCAAAAACTCTTTAAAAACAATTGGTGAGCATTTTGGGGGCCGCGACCATACTACCGTTATCCACTCTTGCCAAACAGTAAAAGATTTAATGGATACTGATTCTATCTTCCGTGAGAATGTAATGGAACTTACACAAAAAGTGCAGTTGGCAGCTATGTAAGATTATAAGATAAACTTTGTGAAATCCCAGGCCTAAAGCCTGGGATTTTTTATTCTTGTACAATTGATGTCAGGCCTCTCTTTTACACATTGCCGTTTTCTAAACGCCTAAAACGCGTAGTATTTGTAAACACTCAATCATTCTGTTAACAGGGATAACTGAACCTAAATCATCCCTCAAAGCATACTTTCAAGTACCTTTGTTAACTCCGTATACCTCAAACCCTTTACAGCAAACAGATACACCATTTTTGCCGATGCAAAAGCTATTTAAAAGTGTCATTTTCCTTCAATACAGTTACCGATTTAAGCACCAAAAAACAACTTTTCAGGGATAAACTTTTCTACACAAGCCAATGTGGATTGTCATGTGTAAAAAGCGCAAAACTTTTGCTTTTAGTGTATAAGCTTTTGTTTTAGTGTGGATATCTGGTAGTAACTTGTGGTTACACTGTTAAACCAGTGTGCATTAAAATTAATGGGATATTATTTTTAGTTGACAATTTCTTGACCCATATTCGCTCCCCCGTAACAATTTGGTAACACAGATTCTTATTAAAAGCAAGCAACATTTCTAAGCCATAATTTTAAAGAACTAAATGGATTTCACTTCGTTAAATAAAGATCGCAAACGCCGTAAAAGCACCGTTGACCTTGGGTCAATGTCGTTTGGCAAAATACCACCACAGGCACGTGAACTTGAAGAGGCAGTGCTTGGTGCTATTATGCTTGAGAAAAGTGCTTTTGACACCGTAAGTGAAATTTTAAAACCTGAATGTTTTTATGTAGAAGCACATGAACACATTTTCAGGTGCATGATGAGCCTGCAGCAAAAAAGCCAGCCTATTGATATTTTAACCGTAGTTGAAG
Organism: Chitinophagales bacterium; assembly: GCA_031424995.1. Lineage (GTDB taxonomy): Bacteria > Bacteroidota > Bacteroidia > Chitinophagales > Chitinophagaceae > Parasediminibacterium. The sequence continues at coordinate 62,595 of JANPIP010000030.1, forward strand.
AACTGCGTTTTAAAGAATTACTGGAAGCTGTTGGTGGCCCTTATTTTGTAACAAAACTTACCAACTCAGTTGTAAGTACAGCAAACATTGATGCACACGCAAGGATTGTGCTGCAAAAATTTATTCAGCGCGAGCTGATAAGAATAAGCAGCGAAATTATTGGCGACGCTTATGAAGACAGTACGGATGTTTTTGACCTTTTAAACGATTCAGAAGAAAAGATATTCAATGTAACCAAGCACTTTTTAAAGGCTGATTATAAAGAGATGAGTACGGCTTTGGCACAAGCCGTTACGCGTATTGATGAAATGCGTAACAAAACAGAAGATATTTCTGGTGTGCCAACAGGGTTCCCAACTTTAGACAAGATTACTTATGGATGGCAGCCAACGGATCTTATTATCCTGGCAGCACGCCCATCAGTTGGTAAAACTGCTTTTGCACTTAACCTTGCAAGGAATGCAGCACTTAGCGCTGTAAAACCTACTGCTGTTGGTTTCTTTAGTCTTGAAATGAGTGCTGCACAATTGGTGCAGCGTATTTTAAGTGCTGAAAGTGAGATTCCTTTAGAGAAGATCAGTCGTGGTAAGATGGAAGATTATGAGTACCAGCAATTGCATACAAAAGGTATTAAAAGGCTTGAAACTGCACCTATTTATATTGATGATACGGCGGCATTGAACATCTTTGAATTCCGTGCAAAAGCAAGGCGTTTGGTGAACAAACATAATGTTGGCATCATCATTATTGACTACCTGCAGTTAATGAGCGGCAGCAACGACAAAGGCGGTAACCGCGAACAGGAAATCAGTAATATTTCCCGGAACCTGAAGGCACTTGCAAAAGAACTTGGAATTCCGATTATTGCATTAAGCCAGTTAAGCCGTGCGGTAGAAACACGTAAAGAAAGCAAGATGCCGCAATTGAGCGATTTACGTGAGTCGGGTGCCATTGAGCAAGATGCCGATATGGTAATGTTTATTTATCGCCCTGAATACCACGAAATTCATAATAATGAGAATGGTGAAAGTACTAAGGGTGAAACGCATATTCGTATAGCCAAGCACCGTAATGGTTCGCTGGAAAATTTACGATTGAGGGCACATCTTCATATTCAGCGTTTTGAAGAAATTGATGAAACAGGTGGTTTCCCTGGTAATAGTGGAGGAAGCGGTAACTGGAAACCTATTACACCAAGCCCTGCCACACCACAAGGGCCAGGTGGTGGTGAAAGTGGCGGAAGATTTTTTGTGCAGGGAAGTAAAATGAATACTGGGAATTTTGATGATGGTATTGAAGGTGATGCACCATTTTAAAACAATTTTTCTATCAATAAAAATGCCTGTAAACTTTTGCTTACAGGCATTTTTATTAACTCAAGAAAACAGCTTATACATAAATTTCAAGTAGGCCATCAGGCAAAATAACATGTACCTGCTGCTTCTTTCTATCAACCTTATCCAATGTTTCCTCATGCAAGGGTATTAATGCTTCATTGCCTTTGTAAGTAATGCGTAGTAATACCTGGTGTGGCTGTTCTATCACTTCTTCAATGACCCCTAAGGCTTCGCCTTCATTAAACAATTGATAGCCTAAAAGCGAGATGGGGCTTGCATTTCCTGCCAATCGTCTAAAGTCTGCGTCTAATAACCAAACTTGCTTTTGCACCAGTTTCTGCGCCTGTTCTTTGGTGGCAATTCCTTCTACTTCAATATAAGTTTCATCGTGGGTTTTAGCCTTTGATAAACTTAAAAAATAAGGCAGGTAACTTCCTTTTATTTCTTCAATAAAAACAGCCTCTACATTTTTAAGTACCAGTTTTTTATTAAGGCCGTGTTTTAAAATCAACTCACCTTTAACGCCAAAAGTGGCCACTATTTTCCCAATGTTAATGTATTCCATTACTGATTAAAATTAACTTTGATCTGCATAAAAAAGGATGCAGTAAACGCTTTATTTTACCTCCTGTATTTCATCGCTTGGTACAGGCGCAAAATGATTTTTTATAAGTTTAGCCCTTGATAATCCTACCACTGCTGAGAGCTCTGCCTCTGTTTTTTCTTTAACGTTTTTAACCGACTTAAAGGTCTTTAAAAGTTCAGCAGCAGTTTGCTTGCCAATTCCTTTTATCCCTTCTAATTCGTTTTTAAAAGTGCCTTTACTGCGCTGGTTTCTGTGAAAGGTAATGCCAAAGCGGTGTACTTCATCACGCACTCTTCTTATCAACTTGAGGCTGTCACTATCCCATGGCAATTTTTTAGATTCTGTATCACCTGGAAAGAATATTTCTTCTTCGTTTTTTGCAAGCCCAACCACCACCATTTCGCCCACAAGGTTTAGTTCTTTTATGGCTTCCATAGCACTGCTTAACTGGCCTTTACCACCATCAATAATTACCAGTTGCGGCAAACTTTGGCCTTCAGTTGTTAAACGCCTGTAACGGCGAAAAACAACTTCTTTCATCGTTGCAAAGTCATTGATGCCCTGCACAGTTTTTACGTTATAATGACGGTAATCTTTATTGCTTGGCATCCCATCTTTAAAACACACCATTGCACTTACTGGGTAACTTCCCTGGAAATTTGAGTTATCGAAACACTCAATATGCACAGGTGCCACAGGCAGTTGCAGGTATTCCTGCAACTCGTACAGCACATTCTTTTTCTCCATATCACTCTTGCCTTCAAGGTGCAGTATTTTCTTCTTGCGTATTTCTTCCTGGTAATAATTTACATTCTTTAAAGAAAGGTCAAGCAGTTTCTTTTTGTCGCCTGCTTTTGGTATGGTTACAACAATATTTGGGTCAATTACTTCCACTTCAAAAGGCACAATAATTTCATTGCTCAGGCTGTTAAAAGTCTCACGCAAACTGGCGATGGCAAAGCTTAATACCTCAGCTTCATTTTCATCAAGTTTGGGTTCTAATTGCACCGTATGCGTTTGTACAATGGTACCTGCCTGTACCATCAAGTAATTAACGTAAGCCGTTTTTTCATCTTTTAAAATAGAGAACACATCAAGGTTTGTGAGGTGCTTGCTAACTACTACACTCTTTGCCTGGTAGCTTTCAAGATGTTCAATTTTTTTACGCACCATTTCAGCTTTTTCAAACTGCATGTTGGTGGCAAAATCAATCATCTGCGCTTTATAACGGTTAATCACTGAGCCGAGATTTCCTTTTAAAAGGTCGCGCATTTGCTGTATGCCTTCGTTGTAATCCTGTAAGGTTTGTAATCCTTCACATGGGCCTTTACAATTACCTAAATGATACTCAAGGCATACTTTAAACTTACCTTTATTAATGTTTGCTTCAGTAAGATTTAGCTTGCAGGTACGTAATGGAATATACTGTTTAATAAAGCTGATGAGTTCCCTTACTTTACCTGAAGAGGTAAACGGGCCAAGGTATTCAGAGCCATCATTCCATTTTTGCCTTGTTAAAAAAATGCGTGGAAAAGGTTCTTTTTTTATAACGATATAAGGATAGGTTTTATCGTCTTTTAAATTGATATTGAACCTTGGCTGAAATTGTTTTATCAGCGCATTTTCAAGCAAAAAAGCATCCTGTTCACTATCAACAATAGTAAATTCAACATGATGAATTCGCTGAACGAGTTCATGCGTTTTATAGCTGCTAAATGTTTTTGAAAAATAGGAGCTTACCCTTTTACGAAGGCTTTTTGCCTTACCCACATACAAAAGCTCATTACCTGCATCAAAGTATTTATAAATACCTGGTTGATGTGGTATGGTATGCGATATATTCTGAAATTCCTGTTGCGTCATTACTTATCCTTGTCGTTCCAGTCTACCAAAGTTTGAACGGTATATTTTGTACCATCATTCTTTTCTACACTTTTATTAATCATAAAACTTTTTCCTGCTTTCCAGCTGTAATTAGTGGTAACCAGCGAATCTTGTTTATCCTCTGCTTTACGTATAAATACCCGCTTTACTTTATTGGTTTCATCATTTAATAAAACATCAATATTTTGAACAGGCAAAGCTTTATTTAGTGCAGTATAATTGAGGGTAATGCTCTTGGTTGAATTATCTTTAAAAACACTTTCTTTATAGTTTTCTTTTACTCCCTTTTCAGCAATATCACATGCAGTAAATTGTTGTGCAAGAGCTGTAAAAACATCAACAGAACAAACTACAGAATCTTTCTTTCCATCTGCACCTGTAACAATTTTGTACATAAAATATGGGGTAGATTGTACCTGTTTTATTTCGTTGCTGAAAAAATCACGGGTAGAAAAAAAACTGGTCGTATCTGTAATAGTAGCAACCTGCTGAGGGTTATTGTTTTTACAACCAACAGAAGCAATAACGACAAAGAAAAGGGAATACAGCACAACATTTTTCATGGTGCAAATTTACCAATGAAACAGAAGCAAATTGCTGTAAAGAAAGTTATAATGGTTTAATGATGCCTATTTTAATACCATAATCAAGGCGGTATTCTTTAATTGGGTAGGCATCAGTATACGTAGGTAAATGCTGATAACGAACCTGCGGACCAATGTAGAGTTTGGCTTTGTTAAACTGGTAACTGAAATTAATATCAACTGCAGTGTTGATATTCCATTTTCTAAAGAAGGATTCGCCGTTGGCGTAGTATTTATAATCAGTAGAAATTAAATAAACATTTTTGTTAAGCGTAAATGTTGGTTGTATTGTACCGCCAATACTTACCCCAAAACGTTTTGTTTGTAATGCATCCCACTGAAAACCCAAAGGAATTGACACCTGGTACAAACGGTTATCCAGCTTGGTTTCTGCGTAGCTGCTTCCTACACTTCCATAACGTGAATAAAAGCTTAAAGAATCAATGCGGTTATTTTGAATAATAGTAACCGTTGCTATGCCATAGGTTTTATAGGCATCAATATAATATTGCCTTGCATTAAACTGAATACCTGCTTTGAATTTAAGATGATTAGTAAGGTTATACATAATAGCAAATCCTGCTTCCAAACCTAAGGCAGGCTTGTGTTTTACTGCATTGTCTAAAGAATTGGTTGTTTGAGAAGCCGTGTACGCATCACGTATTTTGTCATCACTTAGATTCCTGAAACTTTGAGAAGGAGTGGCATATATTTCGTAGCTCCAGCGGTTAATTCTTGGTTTTAATTTCTTTCTTAAAAGTGATGCATAAAAATCTTTGTATTTATTATCTGTAGCCCTTTCAGTTTCTTTATCACTTTCAGTTTTTGTTTCGGCAGAATCGGCTACAAATTTTTTCAAAACAATATCATCAGCAATAATTACTTCAGGCGCAGCCTTAGCAATATTTATTACAACAAGTTGTTGTAATAAATTTTTTTGTGTAGTCTGCTGTCTAACAATAATGCTTGGGTCAACAGATTTTTTAGCAACTATTTCAGGTAAAGAAGAGGTAGTTGTAACAGGTACAGAAGCCTTGTTTCGTTTTTCAATATCACTAAAAGTTTTTGCAGTTATTACTTCAACTGCAATTCTTTTTTCTAAATTATCATTTTTAGATGCGGCCTTTATTATGGCTTGCTGTTGTTTTTGTTGTGCAAAAATTACGCTATCGTTATATTGAATTTTAGCAAGAATATTATCAGGAGGATAATTTAAGGCAGTGGCAATACTTAAAGAAACGATAATTAAAAAGGCAATAATAGTTAATGCTGGCCAGGATTTTGGTGTTTGAACTTGCTTATTAATTTTTGCCCAAACTGCATCAGAGGCAAACATCTCATGCCTGTTTACTTCGTCAGCAATAAACTGCTCAAATTCGTCTCTATGGTTGTCATGGTTGTTCATAACCTGCTCATCATCATTTATTTTTAAAAGCAACCATCCAGTTGAATGCTGGTTTGTTTGGATTTTCTATAATCTTCTTCTTTACCAATATTGTTTCCAGCATTGCTTTTGCCCTGGTGTACTGGCTTCTGCTGGTGCTCTCCCCTATCTCCAGCATGTCGCCAACTTCTTTATGACTGTAACCTTCAATGGCATAAAGATTTAGCACTGTTCTGTATCCAACGGGCAATAACCTTATACATTCAACCACCTGTTTTGCCTGCATAATAGAAGGAATAGTTTCCTCTTTCACCTGTACAACATTGGCGTGATCTACATCAATATGTTCAGAGAATTTTTTATACTTTTTCAGAAAATTGATACAGGTATGTACCACAATTCTGCGTATCCATCCTTCAAATGCACCCTTGTATTGAAAGGTGTGCATTTGGGTAAATACTTTTATAAAACCTTCCTGCAGCATATCTTCTGCATCTTCCCGGTTTAGTGCAAAACGATAACAAACGCTCAACATTTTGGGGCTGTATGTATTGTACAACTCCCTTTGTGCTATAACATCGTTTTGCAAACAACCTTGTATTATGGATTGTTCCGTCATTCTGGGGATTTATAATTTCACCCGAAATATAGACATATTTTAACAAAAAAAGCTGCTCAGCAAAAGAAAAAAGGATTATTTGGTAAATTTCTTAAAACAATGATGCCTTGCTTAAATAAAGAAAGGCTGTTTAAAAGTCACAAGAAGAGCTTAAAAAAATCCATATTCGAAATATAAATTCTCTCAATAATAATAAATAAAAGAGGCCGCCTTTTTAGGCAACCTCTTTTTGTGTTGAGTTTCTATTTACACCTATAATAATGTATTGTTTATCGCTTGCTTATATCAAAATATACATTTCATTATATTCATACCTTTTTAAAAAAATATGTTACAAAATGCGAATGAGCAACTGGTATATTAGTTTCTTTCTACAGTGGTTCTGTAATCTACCAGCAATTTATAAGCAGTGCTTTTATTCTTTGCCATCATCACCCGCCTGCTGTAAGAACCATCATTACCTTCATACAAATGATTCGGTTCATCGCTGTTAAAACTACCAGAAGCTTTAACGTTTAACAATACAGTTTTATTATAGGTGATGTCCATCAAATCTACATTAGGGCGTTGCTGTGTAATAATAAGTGAACGCCTGTACCATTCTTCTGCTTTATCAAACTTATGAAGGCGCGTATAAACAAATTCAAATGCCATGCAGCCAATATAATCATCAACCTCATAAATATGCCTTGCCTGTTCTATTGCTTTTGCACTTGAACCACCAACAAAATTTGAAGCACTTACATAATAACGCATTAACGCCCAGCGTATACCAAGCGAACTTGGCTCTGTGCTTAATTGATCTTCCAGTTTCTTTTTAGTAGTAATGGCTTCTTTGTAAGTATAAATATAATTTTTGGGCAAATACTTATTTGAAGCAAGTTCAACATCAGCAAGATCTATAACACCTGTAGATTTTGGTGTTGAAAATCTTGTATAAACATTTTTGTTTTTTTCGCCTTTATCTTTTGGCGAAGCAGCTACACATAATGACAAAAAAATAAAGCTCAGAACAATTAATTGTTTCATGGTTGGGTTGGTTAAAACAGTGTGATTGGTGGCTTTAGAAGGGATAGTGGCTGCAAATTGTTAATGCAATATTAACATAAATATGTAGTAAAACTACTACAATGTGGTGTAGTGCAAAATTTAATTTTAGTTTTTACTAATGTTAATTTTTTTAAGCAAAAATGCTGCAAATACATGAACAAAAATGCCACTCTTTATCTGGTTTTTTTCGCTAGTTGCAAGTTGTTGCATTTATTAAATTATAGATGCTAAGCAGCCTTGTAATAATTTTATACTTTTTATCTATAAAATCCATTTTAGGACAAGTCACTATTTAATAAGAAACAATATTAGAATCTTACAATAACTCACAAAGCATTACTAACAAACGAAGCCCGATCACAGGTACCAAAGCTGGCTACATTATTCTTTCTTAACGCGGTAACATGATATTGCGCAAAACTTTACCTTCGCTGCCTCTATTTAAAAGTTTAAAACATTAAAAAACATTAGTCATGGTTAAAGTTGCTATCAATGGTTTCGGACGCATTGGCCGTTTGGTGTACCGTCAGATTTCTAATATGGAAGGCATAGATGTTGTTGCAATCAACGATCTTACCAGCCCTGCTGTATTGGCACATCTTTTAAAGTACGACAGTGCACAAGGCCGCTTTAATGCCGAGGTTACTGCTACTGAAAATTCAATTCTGGTAAACGGTCACGAAGTAAAAATATATGCACAAAAAGATCCTGCACAAATTCCATGGGGCAACCATGGTGTTGATGTAGTGATTGAAAGCACTGGTTTCTTTACCGATAAAGCAAAAGCTGAGGCACACATTACTGCAGGCGCAAAACGCGTTGTAATTTCTGCACCAGCCACAGGCGATCTTAAAACTGTTGTTTTTAACGTAAACCACGAAATATTGGATGGCAGCGAAACCATCATTTCTTGTGCAAGCTGTACAACCAACTGTTTGGCCCCAATGGCTAAAGTATTGAATGATTCTTATGGTATCGTTTCTGGTATAATGACAACTATTCACGCTTATACCAACGACCAAAACACGCTGGATGCACCGCATGCCAAAGGCGATCTACGCCGTGCACGTGCTGCTGCTGCCAACATTGTACCTAACAGTACAGGTGCTGCAAAAGCAATTGGTTTGGTATTGCCTGAGTTAAAAGGTAAACTTGATGGTAGTGCACAACGTGTACCAACCATTACAGGTTCTATCACTGAATTAACTTCAATTCTTGCTAAAAAAGTAACTGTTGAAGAAATTAATACAGCTATGAAAGCAGCAAGCAACGAAAGCTTTGGTTATACTGAAGATGAAATTGTAAGCAGCGATATTATTGGTACGCATTTCGGTTCTTTATACGATGCTACTCAAACTAAAGTATTAACTGTTGGCGATACACAACTGGTTAAAACTGTTAGCTGGTACGATAACGAAATGAGCTATGTAAGTCAACTGGTACGTACAGTTAAACACTTTGCAGGTTTAATTTCTTAATAATAATTTACTCTACATAAATTTTTGTAACGCAGGCAAAGAGATTTGCCTGCGTTCTTTTTTGAGAACAGACTCCAGTAATGCTATGAAGTTTTGTTTACCCGCTAAACTCTATGAGTGCCAATTGCCTGTATGTTTTTACATATTCAACTGTAGATTTCCTGCTTTTTCATGCAGCCAGTTTTGTAAAAAAGCTGTCTGCAAAAGAGAAGCGTTATAAAATCCAGTGTTCATCTTTACCTCATAATTGCTTCATTAGCTCTTACCTCAAACCATCCTTATCAACAATACGTTAATAATTAAGATGGAATGTGATTTGCATGGTATTATTATTCATCTTAGATTTAGCAAACTTCTAGCCTATGAAGGAGAATCCTTACCACGAAGACAGGGAAGAATTAAGAGAACTCTTAAGGCAGTACCAAAATTTAAAAGTTGGCCGCAGTCATTCTTTTATTGAGGAAGAAGATTTTGAGCGCATCATAGACTATTATGATGATAAAGATGACCTGAACGAAGCCCTTAATGCCGCAGAAAACGGACTGGAGCAATTCCCCTATTCCTCTCAATTAATGATACGCAAGGCAGACTTGTTACTTGCCACCCGCAAGTACAGCGAAGCACTTGAAATACTGGAAAATGCAGAGTTGTACGATAGTAACGACATCAATCTTTTTATATTAAAAACGGATGCTTATTTAGCATTGGATAAACAGGAAAAAGCTGTTGAAATATTAGAAGCTGCACTACAGCAATTTGAAGGTGAAGAACGACTTGAATTATTGTTTGAACTTGCAGATGTGTATGATGATTACGAAGAGTTTGATAAAGTATTTGATTGCTTAAAACTGATACTTGAAGAAGATCCCAACAACGAAGAAGCATTGTATAAAATTTGCTTTTGGACAGATTTTACAGGCCGCAATGAAGAAGGTATAAAATTGCATCAAAATATTATTGATGATTTTCCTTACAACGAAATTGCATGGTTTAACCTAGCTGCCGCTTACCAGGGTTTAAAGCTTTACGAAAAAGCAATTGACGCCTATAAATACGCTATTGTAATTGAAGAAAAATTTGATTACGCTTACCGCAATATGGGCGACGCGTACCTGCGTTTACGCAAGTATAAAGATGCCATAGAAGCACTTGAAAAAGTACTGGAATTATCACGGCCAGAAGATGTGATTTACGAAGCCATTGGCCATTGTTACCACCGTATGGGCAATTTTGCGCAGGCAAGGTTCAACTATAAAAAAGCAACGCATTTAAACCCTGACGACAGTAAACTACACTACAAAGTTGCTGTTACTTACATGCTTGAAAAGCAATACAATCCTGCAGTAAAACATCTTGAAAATGCAATGCGAATACACCGCAATGTGCCAGACTACAATTTGGCGATGGGCGAGTGTATGCTGCATTTAAACAAGATAAAAGATGCTATACAATACTTTAGCAATGTGGTGCGCAGCAAACCTAAAAACCAGGCAGGTTGGGAGGCTTTGATACGTTGCCTTATGGAGGCAGATTTCATGGAAGAAGCGGCTGAACAATGCCTTACTGCTATGAATTTAACAGTAAATAAACCCATCTTCATATTTTATTACAGTGCTATTCTATTTTTTATGGGCAAGTTTAAGGAAGCCATTCTTCAACTTGAAAAAGGAATGGAAAAGAGTCCCAAGCTGTTAAAAAAGTTTATAGAACTAAATCCATCCATTCTACAAAACAGCCAGGTAGTTGATGTGCTAGCGCGGTATAAAAAAGGGAAGAAGCTATAAGCATAAAAAGAGAGGCTGTCCTTTTGAACAGCCTCTCTTTTTAATCAAGATAATCTAATTGCTCCTTTTTATTTTCTATACAACTATTGTCTAAAAAAACTATTTCAGTTTCTCATTCACATAATCCAGTTGTTTATCTATTTCTGACGCATCTGGTGCTTTGGCTTTTTTGTCTTCTTTCTTTTTGGCCATTGCTTTAATAGCAGTGTTTATTTGCGGCGCCACACCATATTGTGCCACCTTCTCACGGAAGGCAATTACTGCATCAAGACCCTTTTTAAAGTTGGCCGTGTTGTTTACTTTGGCCAGGTAATCTACAAAATTACCAAGCGCAGTGAACTTCTCCTGCAGGCCAGTAATGCCGTTAAACTCTGTGTACATTTCATCAAAGTCTTTATCGCCTTTGGTTAAAATATCAACTGCTTTAACTGAGATTTGCAGGCGGCCTTTGTTGTCTTTTTTCAACTCAGGTAACAGGCTGATGGCTTTTTCTTCATCAAGCGCAGCAACAGCATCAAGCGCAGCGCCTGCAACACTGTAAGAGCTGTCTTTTACAGACGTTAAGAACAGCGGCAGGTATTTTTTATCTTTTGTTTTTGCAAGGGCATCAATAGCATAAGAGCGAACAGTTCTGTTCACATCTGTTTTTGCTAGGGCCTCAATTTTTGCCAGCGTTGCAGCATCAAGTGTGGTATCGCTAATGTTTAATAATGAGCGGTTACGCAGTTTATAGTAAGGATCGTTTAAACCATCTTTCAGCAATGCAAAAGCAGCAGCTTCGTTTTTGTGCCTGCTTGCGTAGTCAATGGCTTCGCGCCTGTCAACAAAGTTTTTAGCGTATTTAAACTGGTGTACAAATTCAGATGTGGTTTTGTTATCTCTCTTATCCCACAGTAAAAATTTATCACCATCTACATTAATCAAATCTGGTTTAGAAGTTACGCTGAAAGAAAAAGTATCGGCCCTGTTATTCATCCACACTTTATGCCTTTTCTTTTCAAAGCCTTTGTAAATATCAATGTCAATAGGCAATTTAAATACCTTGTCGCCTACCTGTGTTTGTTTTATAAAAACCTTTGCCAGCTTGCTTTCTGCATCGTAAGCATAAGTAATATCAACTTTAGGGTGGCCACTGCCAAAGTACCATTGGTTAAAGAACCAGTTAAGATCAGTACCTGTAACTGTTTCAAAAGCAAGGCGCAGTTTATGTGCATTACCATTGCCAAACTTGTTGGTAGTAAGATAATAATTAAGCGATTTAAAAAAGGCACTATCACCAATATAATGGCGAAGCATGTTTAGTACACGGCCACCTTTAGGATAGCTTACATTATCAAACACATCTTCCTTATCAGCGTAGTAATAACGCACCAGGTCTTTCCTTGCATCGGCAGGGTTGTTTAAGTATCGGTAGGTTTGTGTGTAGTTGTCTTCAAGCGCAGCGTCTTTACCATATTTATATTCAAACCATAAGTATTCACTGTAGTCAGCAAAGCTTTCGTTCACGGTAATATTGCTCCAGCTTTCAGCAGTTACATAATCGCCAAACCATTGGTGAAAAAGCTCATGTGCAATGGTGCTTTCCCAACCAATGCCATCCATCAGTTCACGTGCATTTTGTTGCGCACGTTCGCCATGTAAAGTAGCTGTAGTATTTTCCATAGCACCGCTTACATAATCGCGTGCTACCATTTGTGAATATTTGGCCCATGGATAATCAACGCCTGTAACTTTTTCGCTGAAGAATTTTATCATTTCTGGTGTTAAGCCAAATATTTTGCGTGCTACTTTTTCGTATTCTTTTTCTACGTAGTAGCTAACTTCTTTGCCCTTGTAACTGTCTTTAACAATAGCAAAATCTCCCACGCCCATAAACATTAAATAGGGTGCGTGTGGCAGATCCATTTTCCAGTAATCTGTTCTGGTGCCATCGGCATTTTTTATTTTAGATACCAGCCTGCCATTACTTAAAGTAACATACTTGTCAGGCACGGTCATGTAAATCTCGTTAGTAGTTTTTTGGTTGGGCTTGTCAATAGTGGGTACCCATACAGAGTTGGCTTCTGTTTCGCCCTGTGTCCAAATTTGTGTAGGCTTGTTTTTGTCTTCACCCTTTGGGTTGATGAAGTACAGGCCTTTTGCATCGCTGATGGCTGCACTGCCCTGTGAAGTGTATTCATCAGGCTTTGCCACATAATCAATGTAAATGGTGTAAGCCTCACCGCCTTTGTACACTTTATCAAGTGTAATATTCAGTTGCATACTATCGTAAAAATATTTTAGCGGAATATTTTTGCCAGCTTTTACAACTTCTACTTTATTAATGTTCATGCCTTTGGCATCAAGCAACAAACTGTCTGTACTGTAGAAATGCGGTTTTAAAGTAATCCATGCTTTGCCGTACATATACGATTTGGCATAATCAAATTTGGCTTCTACTTTAGTGTGTACCAGTTCGTTTGTTTTGGGGTAGAAGGAACGGTATTGTTTCTTCCAGGATGTGTCTTTGGCAGGTGGCTGCGCAATGGCAGTAATACCTGTTGCCAAAGAAAGCAGCAGTAATAATTGTTTCATGTGCTAGGTTATTTGTTTTACAGTTTTCATTCGCTGCATAGCGTGCACCACAAAAGATATCACCGTAGGGTAATACATTTTCTCATGGCTTAAATATGCAGAATTTTATTGGGGTAAAGATAACGGCATAAGAAATAAAAGCACCAGCCTTTTACAAATGGCAAACAAGCACTTTTTAGCATAAGTTTGCCGCAACGAATTTTATAGTAATGAAGACTTTTGCAAGTTTGTTTTTGATATGTTTTTTTACGATGAACTGCTTTTTAGTAAAAGCGCAGCAGAACCATTTTATTTATATACAATCTGAAACCAGGGAACCTTTTTATGTTGAAGTGAATGGCGGACATTACAGCTCATCGCCCAATGGTTACCTCATCTTATCAAAACTTAAAGATGGTGCTTATGATTTGACTATTGGTTTTGCAAGAGATAAATATCCTGAACAAAACTTCAGTTATACCATTAACAATAAAGATGCTGGCTTTACTTTAAAACAACTGGATGCGAAAAGCTTTGCGCTGGTAAACCTTAAAGACAATGCTACCATTAATGCAGGCGGCAAGCCTGTGGTAAAGGTAGCAGAACCTGCACCTGAGGCTGCTGCAAAAACGAATACTGTTTTCGTTGAAGAAAAAATTGCGCCTGTAATTACCAAAGCTTTAAGCAAGCCTTCGGCAGAAGGGCTTGAAGAAATATATATTGATAAAACAACAGGTACAAAGGCAGATACTATTGCCATTTTTATACCCAAAGCTGCTAAGGTAATTAAGCCGGTTGATGCTATTAAAAGTTGCGTTATTGCTACCAATGATGACTTTTTAAAAACACGCCTTCAAATGGCTGGTGCAACCAACGAAGCTGATATGCTGCAGGTGGCAAAAAATGTTTTTAAAGAAAAATGTTTTTCAACTGAGCAGGTAAAAAATCTAGGTGCTTTAATACTAACTGAAGAAAACAGGCTTACACTTTTTATTGCTGCCAAAAGTAATGTGTATGATGCAAAAAATTTCAAAACTCTACAATCTCAATTTACAAAAGAAGCCGTTTTACAACAGTTTAAAACTGCGGCAAAATAATGCCCCGTTATTTTATAGAAGTGGCCTACAAAGGCACGGCTTACAGCGGCTTTCAGGTGCAGCAGAATGCAGTTACCATACAGTCAAAAGTAGAGGATGCATTGCAGGTTTTATTTAAGCAATCTTTCCAACTTACCTGTTCTTCACGTACTGATGCAGGGGTACATGCACTGCAAAATTTCTTTCACGTTGATAGTGATATTAGCATTGAACCAGCAAAAGTGTATAATCTTAATGCTGTGCTTCCAAAAGACATTGTAGTTAAACGCATCTTTCCTGTAAAAGACAGTGATCATGCACGTTTTACTGCTACGCACAGGGAATACAAGTATTATATCACCCAACAAAAAAATGCTTTTTTAATTGAAACGGCATGGCACTATCCTTATGCATTATCTATTGATTTGCTGCAAGAAGCTGCCAGCGTTTTAAAAGAATATACAGACTTTACCAGCTTTTCAAAACGTAACACACAGGTTAAAACTTTTAACTGCGATATTGAAACATCAGAATGGTTTTATGAAAATGATTGCCTGGTGTACCATGTAAAAGCCAATCGCTTTTTACGTGGCATGGTTCGCGGCCTTGTAGGCACCATGTTAAAAGTAGGCCGTGGTATAACTTCAATAGAAGATTTTAAAAAAATTATAGAAGCCAAAGACTGCACCAAAGCGAATTTTATAACTCCAGCAAATGGTTTGTTTTTAGTAGAAGTTACTTACCCGCCTTTTGAGGAAAAGCATTTTGAATGATGAAGTATTTTGTAAAGTGTAGATTTTTGCGATAGCAATTTATCTTGATGACTGGCGTATGATCAGTTCTGTATCAAGTACTATAGTTTCAAAATCAACTACGGGGCGTTTACTTTCTATTTGGCTTAACAACAATTGTGTTGCAATTTCTCCCATTTTAAAAGCATGCTGCCTTATAACAGTTAATGGCGGGTTAAGCAATTCTGTAAGGTCTGAATTTGAGAAGCCTATCAGTGCCACATCATCAGGAACCTTTAAACCTTTCTTTGCAAAATACCGCAGACAGCTTGTTGTTAGTTTATCGGCAGTGGCAATAATAGCATCAGGCAATGGCTTTTGGTTATACAGCTTATCAAGTGCTTCTTCCACTTCTTCATAAATAAGGCCTCCATGCTCGCAATACTGTATCAATGATTCTTCTACTTTAAGGCCATTACCTGAGAGTGCCTTTCTGTAACCTTCTACACGTTCTTGTGTTATGCGCAGGTTAGGTGCATTTGCAAGATTGGCAATATTTTTATACCCCTTTCTTATTAAATGGCTGGCAGCTTCAAAAGCAGCTTTATGGTTATTGGCAACCACTTTATGCGTTTTTATTTCATCAACCACACGGTCAAAAAATACAATAGGAAAACCTCTTTCATGCAATTCTCTAAGATGTGAAAAATCTTTGGTTTCAGTGGTTACAGAAATCAGCAGCCCGTCAATAGACCTTGAAGCAAGGTATTGCAGGTCTATTACTTCCCGCACATACGATTCATGGCTTTGCGAAATGATTACATTATAGCCTTTATCATAAGCCACAGACTCAATACCGTTAATGGTTTGGGAAAAAAAGGTGTTGGCTATTTCGCAAACAATAACCCCGATAGACCTGCTGCGTTTTTCTTTTAAACTTAGTGCTATGGGGTTGGGGCGGTAATTTATTTCACGTGCGTATTCCAGTACTAGTTTTTTTGTTTCGGCACTTATTTCGTAGCTGTCGCGTAAGGCTCTTGAAACGGTGGAAGTAGAAAGGCTGAGGGCTTTAGCAATATCTTTAATGGTAACGGCTTCAAATTTCATACAGCAGGGCGGTTTTCTTATGGGTTAAAGGTAGGGTTTTGCGTTTCATAATCAGTATTTAAAGCATCCGCAAATTTTATCACATGATAATTTTTCTGCGGATTTATAAGTATAAATTAACGGCTATTTAATAAATGGTATAAATCGGGAACGATTGCGTAAAAAACTACTGTCATGCATGTCGGGCAGCCTTTTACTGTCTAATATTGACGTCTCAAATAATCCTTCCACTAAGCCTGCCTGGTGGATTTATTTTCTTTAAATTGAATTTTGCTATATGAAAAGAATAACGATTGTGTTATTGCTGCTATGCCTGGGTACTACGTACCTTTTTTCCCAAACCACAAAAACAGTAAAAGGTAAAGTACTTGATAGTACTGGTAAAGCCCTACAGGGCGCTAGTGTATTGGTTACAGGAACAAAAATTGGTGTTCAGTCTGATGCTCAGGGTAATTTTACTATCAGGTTTCCTGAAGATAACAAAGCGCGTACGTTAACTGTAAGCTATGTAGGCCATACTGCCGAAGTTGTTGCAGTTAGAGGGGCAGATATAACTGTGCAATTGAAGCGGGAATCTATTGATGCCGCAGCAGATGAAGTTGTTGTTATTGGCTACCAGACGGTGAAACGAAAAGATCTACTTGCATCTGTTGCATCTGTTGGGGCAAAAGAACTAAAGGATGTTCCTGTAATTTCCGCTGCAGAAATGTTGAATGGCCGCCTGGCGGGTGTAACAGCCACCACATCAGAAGGGTCGCCGGATGCGGCAGTAAAAGTTAGGGTACGTGGGGGAATCTCCATCACGCAAAATAATGATCCATTATATGTGGTAGATGGTGTTCAGGTAGAAAATGCTTTAAATGTAATTGCGCCACAGGATATCCAATCTGTTGATGTGCTGAAAGATGCATCAGCCACTGCCATTTATGGTGCCAGGGGCGCAAATGGCGTAATCGTTATAACTACCAAAACAGGTAAGCCTGGTCGCACTTATATAAACTATGATGGATTTGTAGGTGTAAAAACCCTGGCCAAAAAATTGGATGTATTAAGCCCGTATGATTATGTGGTATTTCAATGGGAGAGAACAAGATTAGACCCTACTGGTTTTTCTTTTGGTACCACATGGGATACCCTGAATGTTTATAAAAATATTGAGCCAGTAGATTGGCAGGAGCTGGTATTGGGAAGAACAGGCATTAGCACAAGACATAGTATATCTGCTTCTGGTGGCAGCAAAAAAGCCACATTTAATATGGGTTACACATTTAACAATGAAAAACCAATTGTAACAAACTCAAGCTTTAACCGCCATATTTTTAATTTGAAGGGCGATTACAAAATCACCAAAAAAATTAAAGTAGGTGTTGGTGGTCGTTTTACACATCAAGATGTTGTTGGTGCAGGTGTTTCTGGCGAAAATAATACAGGTGCATCTTTTGGCCGTTTAAGAAACGCTATTAAGTACAGGCCATTTTTATCTGCCAATATGGACATAGATGATCCAGATCCTTTGGCGGTTGACCCAGGAAACAATGTAGGTCTTGTTAATCCTGTGGCTCTTGCAGATGCTGAATACAGGAGAAAAACTACTATTGCCTATAATTTAAATGCAAACGTTTCATATACAATTACCAAAAACCTTAGCTTCCGTTCCACTTTTGGGTACGATGTAAATGATTATGTAGACAGGCAATTCTATGACTCTATTTCTGGTATCCCAAGAAACTCAGATAAAAAACCTATCATGCGTTTGGATAGTGTTTACAGAAAAATATTCAACAACTCAAACGTATTAACTTACTCAGTTAAAAATTTTAAAGGCAAGCACAATTTTGATGTTTTGATAGGCCAGGAAACTTTCGACGCAAGATTAGATTCCCGCATATCTGATGTTAGAAGTATTCCAAGATTTACGCCATTTGATGTAGCTTTTGAAAATCCTGGTTTAGGCACCACACAACTTGGCTTTCCTGTTTACTTAAAAACAAGGTACACCAGCCTTTCTTTCTTTGGAAGATTTAACTACAACTACAATGATAAGTACCTGCTTTCAATAAATGTTAGGGGTGATGGAGCATCCAAATTTGCCCCTGAAATGCGTTGGGGAACTTTTCCAGGAGGATCTGTAGCATGGCGTGTAAAAAAGGAAAAGTTCATGGAGAACGTGAACTTTATTTCTGATCTTAAATTCAGGGTTGGTTATGGTAAAATTGGTAATAACAGAATTGATGATTATCTGTACCTGTCAACATTTAATTATGGAAACGGTTCTTATGGATTAAACAACCAGGTAGTAAGTGCTTATACACAAAACGCCCTTGCCAATGCCAACCTGCAGTGGGAAAGCCTGGTTAACAGGAACTATGGAATGGATGTTTCTTTGTTTAAAGGCAGAATAGACCTAAGTGTAGATGTTTATTACAACACTTCAGAAAACTTACTGCTCAGTGCAAAAACGGCCCCTACTTATGGTTTTTCCAGCCAATTACAAAATGTAGGTGCCACCAGCAATAAAGGCTATGAAGTGCAATTAAGTGCAATCATACTAAGAAATCCTAAAGGGTTAAACTGGACAGCAAATTTCAACATTGCCCATAACCAAAACATAGTAGATGCCTTAACCTTAGGCCAAACTGAGTTTCCTGGCGGTCCGGCCTGGGGTATAGCCGGGCAGCCCAATGATTATTTAGTAAGAATAGGTAGCCCTGTTGGCTCTATGTATGGATGGGAAACTGATGGCTTTTATAAAGTAGATGATTTTGATTATAACACCACTACAACAAGGTACACGTTAAAACAGGGTGTGGCAGATATGAGGGTTGCAGGGTCATATGTAGTACCAGGCGGCCTTCGCTTTAAAGATATTAGCGGACCCGCAGGTAAGCCAGATGGCATTATTGATGATTTTGACAAAACAATTATCGGCACCCCAACACCTAAATTTTCTGGTGGTCTTAACCAGCAATTCACGTATAAAAATTGGGATGCCAGTATATTCATGAACTTTTCTATAGGCAACGATATTTATAACGCCAATAAACTGGAGTTCACCAGTGGATACAATGTAACAGCCAACTTTTTAGATGTTATGAAAGACCGTTGGAGAACAATTGATGCAAACGGTAACTCAATTCAAAGCTTTCAGATGGTTGGTGGCAAAGCCTATGCTTTTGGCGCAGCACCAAATGTATTGGCTGCCGCAAATGCAAATGCCACTTTGTGGATGCCCTCAGGAGTTAATGGAACCTTTGGTTCAGGTGGCGGCAACTATAGCTATTATCCCCATTCATGGGCAATAGAAGATGGGTCTTTCCTGCGTATTAACAATATTACCATTGGTTATAGCTTACCTGTTAAAACAATGGCAAAATTACACATGACCAAATTGCGTTTTTATGTAACAGCCAATAACCTTGCGGTTATTACAAAGTATTCAGGTTACGATCCTGAGGTTAGTGTAAGGAACAGTGGCCTTACACCAGGTCTTGACTATTCAGCATATCCAAAAAGCCGCACGTTCATTTTTGGTATCAATGCATCATTCTAATAAAGTTAAACTTGCTACACAATGAAGAAGAGTATCAATAAAATTATAAGTATTGTTTCGGCCGTATTACTATTAACAACAGTTTCCTGTAAAAAATATCTTGACCAGCAACCAATTACATCAGTAGGGCCCGATTTGGTTTTTAGTGATGTTACTACTGCAAGAAGTGCCTTGGCAGGTGTTTACCAGCAGCTAACCGGCGATATGGGATATGGCTTACGATTAAGCCTTTATATTGCCAACGGTTCAGATGAAACCCAGGGTCCCACAGGTGCAGCAGATGCAGGAAGAAGGGATTTTCCTCTTTATGCTACTACCCCAAGCAATACACAAATTAACGGATCTAATAACCCTTACAACCAAATTTTTAAGGGTATACAAAATGCCAATACCTGCATTGCCAACATACCTGCAATGGGCATTTACAATAGTGGCAGCGATCAGGAAAAAAAGCAGTTGCGCAGAATGGTTGGTGAAGCTTTGACGTTAAGAGCACAGTTTTATTTTGAAGCCATCCGTAACTGGGGCGATTTACCTGCACACTTTGAATCTGCAGAAGTTCTTGCGGCAAAAGATCCATTTCCCAAAAGAACAGACAGGGATACATTATATAACAGGCTGCTGAATGATTTGAAAACAGCAGCAGACATGGTACCCTGGCTTGATGAAGTTTCAGCCATGGGTGATGAACAGGATGAGCGTATAACTAAAGGTGTTGTGAAAGGTTTGCGTGCAAGAATAGCTTTGTTTAGGGGTGGCTTTTCTTTAAGGCAGGATGGTACAATAAAAAGAGGTACAGACCATCAAACATATTATCAAATAGCCAAAACAGAGACAAATGATATTATCACTTCTGGCAAACACAATTTAAATCCTAGTTATAAAGATTTATGGAAAAACCAGGTTGGTAAACGTGTAGCAAATGATCCTCACGGCGAATTGATGTTTCAGGTAACAGGTATTGGCAAAACTGCCAGCACTGATACAAAAATTGGGTTTTACAATGGCCCTACGGTTATTGATGCAGGCGCATCAACAGGCACCAGCGGCATGTTTATATTACCCACTTATTTTTATTTGTTTGATTCGTTAGATACACGCAGGGATGTTACCTGTGCCGCTTATGGCGATACTGCAGCCGCAGACGGTATTACTTTTTACAAAAGAGGTGCTGCCATCACTGGAATTTTTGATGGAAAATACCGAAGAGACTGGCTAACCCCAACTATTCCTGTAGGTACTTATGGAATTAATTTTGCAGGATCAAAATGGCAAATACTACGTTATTCAGATGTATTGTTAATGTTTGCAGAAGCTGAAAATGAATTGAATGGACCAACCGGAGCATATAAGGCTATCAATACCGTAAGAAGAAGAGGCTATGGTAAGCCGATTGATGTTGCCGACCCAACAGTTGACCTTGCAGGGTTAGGAAAAGAGGATTTACAAAAAGCTATCATAAGAGAAAGAGCCTTAGAACTGGGTGGTGAAGGCGTAAGAAAATATGACCTAATTAGATGGAACAAATTGGCTGATGCCATTAATGAAACAAAAGCCAACCTCGCGAAAATGGGAGGATTGACTAATATGACTGCACCAACCTATATGGCAGGTTATCCATCTTATGTTATGGTAGCCACCAATCTTCCCAATGCACTGTATTTTAAAAGAACAACCGCAGATGATTTAAGTATCAATGGTGGTATGGTTGTAAATTCCTTATATAAAACAGCCCCCACCAGTACACCTACCGGAACTGTACGGGTAAATTGGGTAACCAGCGGTATTAGTACAGGCACTGCAGCAAGTGTTACTTTAAACCACTTTGCTAATGGTTTCCAAACATTAAAATCCGAATTACTGCCAATTCCAATAGATGCTATTACGGCCTATGGTGGCTTTGCAGCAAATATGCCCCAGAATCCAAATTATTAAGGTATTAATCTTTTCAATTTAAAATCGGTTTGATCGCTCTTTATCACTTAATAGCATCAAACCGATTTTATTTTATGCTTTTCCTCATACCAAAAACCCCTTACTTGTGTTACAACTTTTTGTAAAAAAACATTCAAACATGAGCAAAACAGGTTAATACCATAGCTTATTAGCCACACGGGTAAGCTAAATCTACCACAAGCATGTATAAAAAAATTCTCATCACCTTTTTGGCAGGTGCTGTATGCAACATAGTAAATGCACAAGCCCCTACATCCAACATTTATATTTCAAAAGTATGGGTGGCTGATAAGGGCAACGGCACTTATAAAAACCCGGTTTTAAATGCCGATTATTCTGACCCTGACGCCGTACGTGTAGGCGATGATTTTTATATGGTGTCTTCTTCCTTTGAAGATGTTCCAGGCCTTCCCATTCTTCACTCAAAAGACCTGGTTAACTGGACCCTTCTTACACATGCCTTAAAGCGCCAGCCGCCTTTTGAACATTTCTCTAAAACGCAGCATGGCAATGGCGTTTGGGCGCCCGCCATACGTTACCATAACAACGAATTTTACATTTATTATCCCGATCCTGATTTTGGTATTTACGTAGTTAAAGCTAAAAATGCCGCAGGCCCATGGAGTAATCCTGTACTTGTAGAAGGTGGTAAAGGCTTAATAGACCCCTGCCCTTTGTGGGATGATAATGGCCAAACTTACCTGGTACATGCTTATGCAGGCAGCCGCGCAGGCATCAAGAGTATTATTGTAGTGAAGAAGATGAATGCTGAAGGCACCAAAGTGCTTGATGAGGGTAAACTGGTATATGATGGCCACGAAACTGACGCCACTATTGAAGGCCCCAAAATTTATAAACGTAATAATTTCTATTACATTTTCGCGCCTGCAGGTGGCGTGCCTACAGGCTGGCAGTTGGTGCTTCGCTCAAAAAATATTTATGGCCCGTATGAAAGAAAAGTAGCCATGGATCAGGGCAAATCTCCTGTTAACGGCCCTCACCAGGGTGCATGGGTAAATACACAAACAGGTGAAGATTGGTTTCTGCATTTTCAGGATAAAGAGGCCTATGGGCGTGTGGTACACCTGCAGCCAATGAAGTGGGTAAACGACTGACCTGTGATTGGTATTGACAAAGACGGTGATGGAAAAGGTGAGCCAGTTCTTGTTTACAAAAAACCAAATGTTGGTAAAACGTATCCCGTACAAACCCCTGTAGAAAGTGATGAATTTAACGGTACTACTATGGGCTTGCAATGGCAGTGGATGGCTAATCCAAAAGCTACCTGGAGTTTTCTTAATCCTTCCAACGGCTCACTACGACTGTATTCTGACAGAATAGACAGTGTTGCTAATCTTTGGATGGCACCAAATGTATTGTTACAAAAATTTCCTGCCGATGAGTTTTTGGTAACCACAAAACTCACTTTCAAACCCAATAATACAAAGCTTGAAAATGAAAAGACTGGCTTAACAATCATGGGTTTCAGCTATGCAAACCTTGCCCTTAAAAGCAAGAAGGATGGCATTTACCTGGTGTACACATTGGGTAAGGATGCGGAAAAAGGAAACGCTGAAAAGGAAACCGAAATCACGAAGGCTACGAGTTCAACTATTTACTTCCGGGTAAAAGTTACAAAAGGTGGTAAATGCAGGTTTAGTTACAGTTTTGATGGCAATAACTTCACAGATACTGGTGATGAATTTACCGCTGAAGTTGGCCGCTGGAAAGGTGCCAAAGTGGGTATCTTTTGCACACGCATCTCGCAGATCAACGATTCTGGTTATGCTGATTACGATTGGTTTAGGGTAGAAGAAGTGAAGTAGATTTTTTATGAGCCAGGCTTATGAATAATAATGGAACATGGTTGCGTAGCACTTACGATAACTATCGGAAGCGGCGCTTTGTTCTTTTATCAACAATTCACTCACCGTTTTATAACAATCTAAATTCATTTATTGTAATTGTCCTCTGTGGTTTTATTTTTTAAACCCATGCACAGAAATTTATACCCCTTTGGCCAAAAGGCAAAATGCCCAATACCAAAGGGCTTGCAATAAAAGACAGTGTTGTAAACGACCGATCTATTGGCGTAAATAACAATCCAGACTCTACTGAACAATTGAAAACCTTATATGCGGCTTTGTTGAAAGAGATGAATTTTATAATCTCGCCCCCTTTTAATAAAATAATATTTTAAGGCGTATCTGTGGAATAGTTTTGTTAGCGTTTAAAGGCTTTGTATAATGAAATAATGCGTAAGCCACTAATGCTCAAATTATTCACACAATGGCTACAGGCAGTCCTCCCGTTAAAAATAAATTCACCGCCTACCAGGTGTTAGTAATAATACTGCTGGCACTTACGCAGTTTAGTGTAGTGCTTGATTTTATGGTAATGTCACCATTAGGCGATATGCTAATGAAATCCATGAACCTTTCTACCACACAATTTGGTTTTGCAGTATCAGGCTACGCTTTTAGCGCAGGCATTTCAGGTTTGCTAACCGCAGGCTTTGCTGATAGATTTGACCGTAAAAAACTATTGCTCTTCTTTTACATAGGGTTTATTCTTGGTACATTATTTTGTGGCCTTGCCAACTCTTATCCTTTACTAATGGCAGCACGTATTGTTACTGGTTTGTTTGGTGGGGTCATTGGTTCTATTTCGCTGGCTATTGTAGCCGACCTTTTTTTATTAGAACAAAGAGGAAGGGTAATGAGCTTTATGCAAATGGGTTTTGGTGCCAGCCAGGTGCTTGGCATTCCCATCAGCCTGTATATAGCCAATGTATGGGGTTGGCAATCACCGTTTATAATGATCGTTGGTTTATCGTTTTTTATATGGCTGTTTTTACTGCTAAAAATGGAACCTGTAAATAAACATCTTGCTGCGCAAAATGATAAAAATGCTTTTGTTCATTTATGGCACACAGTGGCAAAGCCACACTATCGTACAGGTTTTTTAGCAACAGCATTTTTATCTATTGGTGGTTTTATGATGATGCCCTGGGGAAGTGCCTTTTCTATTAACAACCTGCATGTTACACAACAGCAGTTGCCAACATTATTCATGGTTTCAGGTATAAGTTCTCTTATAGTAATGCCTATTATTGGCAAACTGAGTGATAAGATTGATAAGTTTAAACTATTTGTAATTGCATCGTTATGGATGTGTGTAATGGTGGTAATTTATACGAATCTTACGCCTGCACCTTTCTGGATAATTGTATTACTGAACATGCTTTTTATGATGGGTATCATGAGCCGCATGGTGCCTGCAATGGCATTAACATCATCCCTGCCCGTAATGCAGGATCGTGGTGCTTTTATGAGCATTAATTCATCCTTGCAACAAATTGCAGGTGGTGTGGCAGCAGGTATTGGAGGATTGATTGTGGTACAAAAAACAAAAACAAGCCCGCTGGAACATTACGATACGCTTGGTTATGTAATAGTGATTATTACACTTATCTGTATTTTTTTGCTATACCGTGTAAGTAAAATAGTAAAGGCCACGGCCACAAAAACGCATAAATAAAAGTTGTTCTGGTGGTTAATTTTTTTGTCTCAATCACTACACATTCCATCATTGGGAACGTGTGCGTAAATAACATTGCCTAACTTATCTTGTCAGCAATATTCTGCATAGCATTGCCCCTTTATGTATTGAAGTTGGCGGTAGTTGTTTGCTTTACAATCTTATAAATACTGCTGATTTATAGTTAATCAATTTAAATGAAAATGAACCCATTTTTTCGTTGTAGCACAGTGGTAGCGTGCTTCTTACTTATTAGTATATCAGGCATTACACAGTTTTTCTGGAACAATCTTCCAAAGGCAGCAGTGCCAACTTTTAAAAAAGATACTATCAGTATTATAAAATTTGGCGCAAAGCCAGATGGTGTAACCCTTAACACCAAAAGCATTAACGATGCTATTGCTGCATGCAGTAAAAAAGGTGGCGGTGTAGTACTGGTACCTGCGGGTTTGTGGCTTACAGGCCCTGTGGTTATGCAGAGCAATGTGAACCTTCATTTAAACAGTGCTGCTATACTTTTATTCAGTGATGATTTTAACCAGTACCCTTTGGTTGAAGGCAACTGGGAAGGCAAAAAACAGGCAAGGAACCAGTCACCTATATCTGGCGAAAATCTTGTAAACATAGCTATTACAGGCAATGGTATTGTTGATGGCAATGGCGATGGTTGGCGCATGGTGGGTAAAGACAGGCTTACAGAAAGGGCCTGGGCAAAAAAAGTTGCTTCAGGTGGTTCAGTAAGTGCTGATGGCAAACTTTGGTACCCATCCCTTAAAACAAAAAAGGCACATGAAGAGCGCATTAATGGCGTGATTGAAAATGGTAAAACATTAAAAGATTTTGAACACATTAAAGATTACCTGAGACCCAATCTTTTGGTGCTGACCAACTGCAAAAGAATATTACTTGATGGTGTTACGTTTCAAAATTCTGCCGCGTGGTGCCTGCACCCCATTTTATGCGAGGACTTAACACTTCGCAACCTTTTTGTAAAGAACCCTGAATATGCACAGAATGGCGATGGTGTTGACATTGAAAGCTGTAAAAATGTATTGATTGACGGGTGCACTTTTGATGTTGGCGACGATGGCATTTGTATTAAAAGCGGCCGCGATGAACAAGGCCGTAAACGCGGCAAGCCAACAGAGAATGTAGTAGTAAAAAACAGTACGGTGTACCATGCACATGGTGGCTTTGTTATTGGCAGCGAAATGAGTGGTGGTGCCAGGAATATATTTGTGTACGACTGTTCTTTTATGGGTACAGATAAAGGTCTGCGCTTTAAAACTGCAAGAGGCAGGGGCGGCATGGTAGAAAATATTTATTGCAGGAATATTTACATGAAAGACATTGTAACTGAGGCCATTTATTTTGATATGTACTATTTTACCAAGCCACCAAAACCAGGTGAGAAAGTAGAAGTACCTGCTGTAAGTGAAGCTACGCCACAGTTCCAGAATTTTTACATACAGGATATTGCCTGTAATGGTGCGGAAAAAGTCGTTTTTATAAGAGGACTTCCTGAAATGAGTGTGAAGAATATCAACCTTACCAACCTTGTTTTAAAAACAAATAACGGTGTTGAAATTATTGAAGCAGAGAATATCAATCTTAAAAATATTCAACTGGATGTTAAGAAAACAAACCCTGTTGTTTATATAGAAAACAGCAGCAAAGTTTCTATTGATGGATTGAAGTATAATAAAGATGCTGAGCTGTTGTTTAATGTTTATGGCGACAGAACTAAGTCAATAAAAATAACAAATACAGATGCGTCTTTAGCTAAGAAAAAAATAGAATTTAGCAACGGCGCTGTTGAAAGTTCAATCATAATAAAATAATACTACTTGCCATGATGAATAAAGAACAAAGCGTACCTGCCGATAGCTATTGGCAGTGCGACGCTCACAGAGTCCTGCGGACAACGAAGTTCAATGGGACTGCTACAACCGGCCTCATAAAAAAAAAACTTTCATTGCTGTTGTGGTTAATAATTGTAGCAAACTTTACAAAAGCACAAACTGCTACACCACCACAAATTACAGTGTCTCAGGATGGTAGTGGCCACTATAAAACCATACAGTCTGCCATTGATGCCATAAGAGCTTACTCGCCTGAACATATTACCGTTACTATAAAAAATGGGGTGTACCACGAGAAAGTAACGGTGCCTGCATGGGTTACCAATGTTACGTTTATTGGCGAAAGCAGGGAAGGTGTTGTGATTACCTGTGAAGATTATTCAGGCAAGTTTTTGAGCGCTGATACGGTAAATAACAAAAAGAAGTTTACCACTTTTACAACTTTTACCATGTACGTGGCAGGTAATGATATTACCATTGAGAACCTTACGATAAAGAACACCGCAGGCCGTGTTGGGCAGGCCGTTGCACTGCATTCAGATGGCGACAGGTTTGTGGTAAAGAACTGTAACCTGCTGGGCAACCAGGATACTTTGCTTACCGCCGGCGACAGGGCAAGGCAGTATTATGGCAACTGTTATATTGAAGGTACTACTGACTTTATTTTTGGTGCTGCCACAGCGGTGTTCCAGGATTGTACTATTAAAAGCCTCCAGGATTCTTATGTAACCGCGGCTTCCACCACACAGCAACAAAAGTTTGGTTATGTGTTCTTTAACTGCAAACTTATAGCTGATGATAAGGTAAAGCAGGAATACTTGGGCAGGCCATGGCGTGCTTATGCCAAAACCGTTTTTATAGGCTGCAAACTGGGCAAACATATTCGCCCAGAGGGCTGGCATAACTGGAGCAAAAAGGAAAATGAAACCACTGCATACTATGCAGAATACAACAATACAGGTGAAGGTGCTGCAACAGCAAATCGTGTAGCATGGAGCAAACAGCTAATCAAAAAAGAAGCAAAAAAATATACACTGGCAAACATTTTTACAGGTGGTGATGGATGGCTGCCTGCATTGTAACCTTAGTTTTTTTGAGTATCTTTGATTTACTAAACACACAACTATGGGACTGGTTCATGCAGATATTACATTGATAAATGCTGGCGATATTGAAATGGCCAAACGCCATATTATTGGTGAAGATGAAATAAAGCAAATGACTGTTTCTATGATAGTGGATAGCGGTGCTTATATGCTGGCCATTAATGAAACCATACAGGAACAGTTAAACCTCTCTTTTGTAGAAAAAAGAAAAGGTGTACTTGCAGATGGGAGGATTGAAGAATATGATGTTGTTGGCCCGCTTATGGTAAAATTCGCTAACCGTACCGCTATTTGCAGTGCCATGGTACTTCCTGGTGATAGTGAACCCTTACTTGGTGCAATACCTATGGAAGAAATGGATGTGCTGATTCATCCACGGCGGCAGGAGCTGATTGTAAATCCTGAACATCCTTATTATGCTCAACTAAGCTTAAAGTAATAATTGCTTTGTATTACAACGCGTTCAATATTCAGGAAAAAGTGGCTGCTGATGGATTTGCCATCATTGAAAGTATCTATTCTGATGCAGAAATAAACAGCATAGTACAGGCAATTGAAAATGTGGAAACCACTAATCCAACTTTCAGAAAATCAGCTGACCTGTTTGCCATAAGACAGTTTTTTAAAGAAGTTTCCAATGCTAATGAATTACTGTTAACACCTAAACTAAACCAACTGGTTCATGATGTTTTTGGTGCTGGCTATTTCGTTGTAAAATCTATTTATTTTGATAAGCCAGGAAATTCTAACTGGTTTGTGTCTTATCACCAGGACCTTACCATTTCAGTTGATAAAAAACAGGAAGAAGATGGCTTTGTTAACTGGACGGTAAAGCAAAACCAGTATGCAGTACAACCACCTATTGCTGTTCTTCAAAACAACTTTACAATAAGAGTACATTTAGATGATACAGATGAAAATAATGGTGCTTTAAAAGTAATTTCAGCTTCGCACTTAAAAGGTATTTATCGTGCAGAAAACATTGATTTTACACAGGATAAAGAAACAGCTTGCTGTGTTGAAAAAGGAGGCATAATGATTATGAAACCTTTGCTCATGCATAGCTCTTCAAGAACCATCAATAACCGTAAAAGAAGGGTTGTACATATTGAGTTTTCAAAAAGCAATTTACCTGCTGGCATCAATTGGGCAGAAATGATGCTTTTGAACTAAACTTTTATTTTATTTGTTTATTGCTTTTCTAACATGTTTGTAACATATCAAATATTATATTCGTTACAACCTACTGATTATGAAACAAGCAACCACTCTTCTGTTTACACTGCTTCCATTTTTAGTTTTTGCAGGCAATATTTCAGGTATTGTAAAAGATAATAAAGGCAATATTCTTTCTTATTCTTCGCTGTTAATAAAAGGCTCTGCCAAAGGCACTACAGCCAATAGCAAAGGCAGGTATAACCTTATGTTGAATGATGGCAGTTATACCATTGTTTGTCAGCATGTAGGTTATAAAACAGTAGAACAAACAGTGGTTGTTAAGGGCAATACTGAGTTTGATTTTATTCTTGAAGAACAACAGTACAAATTGAATGATGTGGTAGTGAAGAATGGTGGTGAAGATCCCGCCTATGCCATTATCCGCGCAGCGATAAAAAAACGCAGTTACTATGAGGATGAGAATAAAAAATTTGAATGCCAGGTGTACATTAAAGGGCAAATGCAGTTGCGTAATTATCCTAAAAAGTTTATGGGCGAAAAAGTAGATTTTGAAGACGGCGATACCAGCAAAAGGAAGATGCTTTTTCTTTCTGAAACTGTAGCGAAATATTCTGTAAACAATAGCGACAGGAAGATAGAAGTACTCTCTACCAAGGTAAGCGGCAACAGCAATGGCCTTGGCTTCAGCAGCCCACAGATTATTTCTTTTTACAGCAACATCATTAATCTTGGTCGTAATCTTAACCCACGTGGTTTTATATCGCCCATAGCCAGTAACGCACTTAATTATTACAAGTACAAGTTTGAGGGTTCCTTTTTTGAAAATGGTAAAGAAATCAGCCGCATTAAAGTAATTCCCAAACGCAAATACGAGCCTTTATTTTTAGGCTACATCAACATTATAGAAAACGAATGGCGCTTGCAAAGTGTAAAACTCACCGTACTTAAAGAGCAACAGATGCAGTTTTTAGATACGCTTACTGTAGAGCAATTATATGTGCCTTTGCAGAACACATGGGTAATAAAACAGCAGGTAATAGAGCCTGCGGGAAAGATTTTTGCTTTCGATTTCTTTGGCGGCTTTTTACAGGTATATGAAAATTTTGATCTTGACCCTAAGTTCTCTAAAAAGTTTTTTGATAATACACTTATAAAATTTTACGACAGCACCAACAAAAAGCCAATGAGTTATTGGGATAGTATACGCCCCATTCCCTTGCTTGATGCAGAGGCAAAAGATTATAAGAAAAAAGACAGCCTGGAACAGGCAAGAAAAGATCCACGATATCTTGACAGCCTTGATAAGGTGCGTAACAAGATAACCTTTAGTAAATTGGTTTTGCGTGGCTTGAATTTCAGTAAAGAAAAGCGTAAAGTAAATATTTCCATCGACCCTTTAATTTCTTTAATAGGTATTAATTACAATCCTGTGGAAGGCCGCGTAAGTAATTTTAGTGCCAGGTATTTTAAACAATATGAGGGTAGAAAAACACTTTTCATTAGTCCTGTTTTGCGCTATGGTTACAGCAACAGGCACTTTAACGCGTATGTTAGCGGCAATTACAATTACGGTAAAAAATACCTCAATAGCTTTTCGCTAAGCGGTGGTACAAGGGTGCGGCAATTAAATAATGCAGGGCCTATTGATCCTTTAAACAACTCAATAAGCACTTATTACTGGCAGCACAGCCACATGAAAATTTATGAAGCCATATTTGGCAGAGCAGGTTTTAGTAAAGCCCTTGGTGATGGATTTTCTATAAACCTTAATGCGCAATACCAGGATAGAAAACCGCTTAATAATACAATTGACAGCCTAAAGGGCAAAGCACTTGAACCTAACTATCCTGAAGAAATTACCAACTCAAATTTTATACGTCACCAGGCACTTACAGCAAGCTTTAATATCAGTTGGCGCCCTGGCACCAAGTATGCTGAACTGCCAGACAGAAAGATTGCCCTGCGTTCAAAATATCCGACTTTTAACCTATCTGTTACACAAGGTATTGATGGTGTTTTTGGCAGTGATGTAGATTATACCAAATGGCGTTTTTCTGTTAATGACAACCTCGATTTTAAAATAGGCGGCCGCTTCAGTTACAGCCTTGCCACAGGCGGTTTTATCAATAACAACAAGACTTTTATACAGGATTACAATCATTTTCTTGGCAACCAAACAGCAGTGGCCAGCCGCTATATGGGCAGCTTTCAACTATTACCTTACTACCAGTTTAGTAACACAGAAAAAACCTATTTTGAAGGTCATGCAGAGTATCATCTCAATGGCTTGCTTACCAATAAAATTCCTTTTGTACGCACACTTAACTGCTTTATTGTTACAGGAGCCAATGCTTTATACATTAACAAAAATGCTGGCTACTACGAGGCATTTATAGGTGTAGAAAATATCTTTAAAATTATTCGTGTTGATGTTGTAAAAGGCTTTTACAACAATGGTACAAACACAACGGGCATCAGGTTTTCACTTCCTCTTTTTATAAAAAGTGGTGGCGATGAGAATTAATATACTTACAGTGAACTACTTGAAATGTAAATACTTGTAGAAGAATGTAGCGGCTGAAATATTTATTGTTACTAAGCTGCCAAATTGGTACTACTTGTTTTCAGCAGCGAATTTTTTATTTAAGCTGCCAGCAATTTTTGTGGTACTGTTATGATTGGCATTTACTTTTTTTTTGTACCCTTTAAACATGCTCTGCCATTGCAGTCTTAGTACGCCAACCATACCTTCTTTTAAAATTTTGGCACTCATTTTACTTACACCATTTTTTCTGTCCTGGAAAGTAATGGGTACCTCTTTTATGGCGAAGCCAAGTTTCCAGCTTACAAATTTCATGGCTATCTGAAAGGCATAACCTATAAAATTGATCTCGTCTAAATTAATAGCTTCAAGTACTTTGTTTGAGTAGCAAACAAAGCCGGCAGTGGGGTCTTTAACAGGTAACCAGGTAATTATTTTAGTGTATAAAGCACCACCACGTGAATAAAAATGACGGTCAAGCGGCCAGTCAACTACCTTGCCACCTTTAGTATAACGGCTGCCCACCGCTACATCTGCCCCTTCGTATTTGCAGGCAGTGTAAAGCCGCTGAAGGTCAACAGGGTTATGCGAAAAATCGGCATCCATTTCAAAAATATACTGGTATTCGTTTTTAAGTGCCCATTTAAAACCAAGTATATAAGCGGTACCAAGGCCAAGTTTGCCCTTACGTTCTTCAATAAATAACTGGTTAGGAAATTTTACCATCAGGTCTTTAACAATAGCAGCAGTGCCATCAGGTGAGCCATCATCTATCACCAAAACGTGAAAGCCGTGGTTTAAATTAAACACGGCATGAAGGATAGCTGAGATATTTTCCTTCTCATTATAAGTAGGTATAATAACAATTTTTTCCAACGTAAAGGGGTATAATTACTCTAAACTAAATAATATATTTCAGTGATGGGCATGTTTTAGGCAAACTAATATTTACAATCGCTCAATTACCCTTTCTTTAATAGGGTGCGGTTAAGTATTTCGGTAAATTTTTGTTTGGTGTTAACTGCAAAATCACCTTTCATCATCCAGTCATAATACTGGGGTTCTTCTTTTAAAACCTGTGTTACAGGTTTTCCTTTATGCTTGCCAAAGTTAAAGATTTCAATGCCGTTTACACGTATAAAACGGCGTGCAAAGTCAACAATATCATCTTCACCCGTAAATTTAACAATGCTTTCAATAGTGTTACCAATATTGGGGTAACGTTCTACCTGGGCTTCCAGTACTTCCCATGTGGCAGTAGCGTCAGCTTCTGCGCCATGCGCACCTTCCAGGGTTTTATTGCAATAAAATTTATAGGCCGCACCAAGGGTACGTTGTTCCATTAAATGAAACACTTTCTGTACATCCAGTAACTTCTTTCCTTCTATATTAAAATCTAAACCAGCTCTTGAAAATTCTTCAATCAGCATAGGCAAATCAAAACGGTTGCTGTTGTAACCACCCAAATCGCAGGGGTCGAGAAATTGTTTTATTTCATTTGCCACCGCTTTAAAATTAGGGGCATCTTTTACCATTTCATCAGTAATGCCATGTATATCGCTTGATGATGCAGGTATAGGAATTAATGGGTTAATGAGTTTTCTTTTTACCTGCTTGGTACCATCTACCTGTATTTTAACCACAGCAATTTCCACAATCCTGTCTGCACTTATATTTATGCCAGTAGTTTCAAGATCAATAAATGCAATAGGACGGGTTAACTGAAGCTTCATTTGGATGGGGGTTTTGTAAGCAGTTTTGTTTAACTAACTGCGCGAAAGTAAGTATATCCATGTTTCCACCCTGTTTTGTCTTAAACAGTTTTGTACAGCAATTAGCCACTTGTAAAAACAAAATAATGTTTAAGCATCGTTTAAGCAACATTTTAATCCAAACCCATATCTTCGTTACATAACACTACCAGTATCCAGTCATTTAAAAAACGTTTAATTATGAAAAAAATTATTGCAGGCATAGTATGCTTTGCTATCGTTTCAGCAGTTTTAACATCATGTGCTTCTGGCCGCAAAGGCTGCCCTGCAACCAATAAAAATTATTTCAGGGGATAGTGGCAACGTTTTTGACAGAAAGGAAACTATGAACTGGATACCACTTACAACAGAAGAAGAACTGAATGCCATTAGCGAAAAATCGTCCGGCAAGCCACAGGTAATACTAAAGCACAGCACATCTTGTAGTACCAGTAAAATGGTTTTAAGCAGGCTGGAACGTGCGGATGCCCCTGGCGGTATTGATTTTTATTACCTTGATTTATTGCGTTACAGATCTGTTTCAAACGCTGTAGCTGAAAAATTTAACGTACATCACGAAAGCCCACAGGTATTGGTAATTAAAAATGGCAATTGTGTATTTGATGAAAGCCATCACGCTATTATGATGGATGAAATTGCAGAACAGGCCGCAGTATAAGCGGTAAATATTTATACAAAAAGCGGGACTGCTGTTGAGGCAAGTCCCGCTTTTTATTTTGCAAATGCTACTATTCTTTGCACTATTCCTTCACAAACTGTCTTTGTTCATTTACTACTTTTCCTTTTACCACCAGCACATAAGTACCCTTAGTTAAGGCTGCTGTATTTACAGGCAAATTATTACTACCTGCTTTTAAAACCACTTCCTTTTGCTGCAAAACCTTACCCTGCATATCTGTTATTTGCAGCGTTGCTTTTTCTGCTTTCGCAGATGTGATTTGTGCGGTTAGTATTTCTTTTACAGGATTGGGGAAGATGCTGAGTTGTGCGTAATTAGTGGTGAGGGTTACAATAACTATTTTGCTGTAAGCAATACTGCCATCCTTATCTACCATTTGCAAACGGTAATACAAAGTTGATGGCTGTGGGATGATAGATGACAGGTCATCACTATAACTGTAACTGCCATCGCCTTTGGCGGTCATTTTACCAATACTGCTAAAGATTACCCCATCTGTACTGCGTTGAATGTTGAAATGGGAAACGTTGACTTCCTGGGCGGTTTGCCAGTTGAGGTTGGATTGATTATTTTTAATTGCAGCATTAAAATCAATAAGTTGTAGGGGGAGAGTAGATGAAGGTGCAAATACCAAAGCTGCAAATGATGTATGTTGCTGAAGTGCACCTATTACTGCGGTAGAACCATCTGCACTTAAAGATATTGAAAAACCTAAACGATGCGAGGAGTAATTTCGAAGAGTAGCCCGTTCTGTCCACTTGTTATCTAAACGGGTATAAGCCCATGCAGCACCCTGAATATTGTTGTCATAATCACCCCCAATAACAACAGTATTACCATCCGCACTAATAGCAACTGAAGCACCCTGACGAGATGTGTAATAATAATCATTAGAAAATAATTTATTACCTTGTTGTGTCCAGGTATTGCCATCCCTCACAAATATCCAGACGGCGCCTACATTGTTATTATCGCGATTTCCACCAACCACAGCAGTATTGCCATCTGCACTTATAGCTACCGAGAACCCTTGCTGCGCACCACCTATGTTTCCCTTACCCACCAATTTTGCCTGCTCTATCCACTTATTTCCTATTTTGTTATAAACCCATGCAGCACCCTGGTCGCCATTGTCCAGGTATCCGCCAGCAATAAAAGTATTGCCATCTGCACTTATAGCTACCGACCAACCTAAAAAACTACCTTTAATCGTAGTTATTTTATCTCCCAGTTGTTTCCATGTGTTATCATCCCGAACAAAGACCCAAACTGCACCACTTACATTATCACTCGGGGCGCCTACTATCACCGTATTGCCATCTGCACTAATAGCTACTGATTTACCTTGGTAAACAAATTCACCAACACTGCCGGTTCCAACTAATTTTTCCCCCTGTTGTGTCCAAGTATTGCCTGTTCGTACATATATCCATACAGCACCAATGGAAGGCCCATCATTGCGTCCACCAACAACTGCGGTGTTTCCATCGGCACTAATAGCTACTGCATACCCTTGTGCAGAAGCAACAAAGGCATTAGAACCTACCAGTTTATTACCCTGTTGCACCCAACTATCGCCAGTGCGGTTATAAACCCATGCGGCACCTTTATTACTATTATCAGTGTCATCCCCGGTTATTGCCGTTTTCATGTCTGCACTTATAGATACGCCAAAGCCCAGATTTGTAGAACCCATTCTGCTTTTCTCAATGCTTGGGTAGCCAGTAGATGTTACATTGAAAGTCTTGTAAAAAGTGGTCTTTCCAGTTGTAACGCCTGTTGTATAATTCATTGATATTAACCCAGTTGGCGTACCAGGCATCACCATTATTATTACCTGAGTGTCTTTTCTTGAAACAATAATTGCAGCCTTATCGCCAACAGCAACATTAGTAGCATTATTGAAATTGGTTCCTTTAATGGTTATTAATGTACCAATAGCACCGCTCTCTGGAGAAAAAGAATCAAAGAGTGGCATTTGGGCATTTAAGAAAATGGGGGAAACAAATATTGCCAGTATAAAAAGGCAGCGTTTGGTAAAAAGTTTCATAAGAACGTGGAATAATTTAAAATAAAACTATGTGTTGCAACTAAGTCAGCAAATTAATTTATTTCATCAATACAATCATCCCTTCTTTAAACACAACGCCTATTGTCATTGGCTGGTACTAAGGATCTGCCCCATTACAGCACGGCAGCAGATCCTTCATTCGTCAGGATGACAAACCACATAGTCACCGTACTTTTCTACACATTCACATTTGCCATTGAATATGCCCTTGTAATTTTCTACACGTACACATTTGCCATTGAATATGCCCTTGTACTTTTCTACACATACACATTTGCCATTGAATATACCCTTGTAATTTCCTACACGTACATATTTGCCATTGAATATGCCCTTGTAATTTTCTACACGTACATATTTGCCATTGAATATGCCCCCGTACTTTCCTACACGTACACATTTGCCATTGAATATGCCCTTGTAATTTCCTACACGTTGTGCGTTTCGCTTCCGTTTCGCAAATAATTCACCATAAATATTTGTACAAAAGGGGGTGCATAAATAATTTTCCACCTTTTAATATTGTTTGTATTGTAGAGACGCACAATTGGTGGTATTGTAGAGACGCACAATTGTGCGTCTCTACGTGGAAAAAAATTTATGCACCCCAAAAGGTATCAATTACTAAAATTGTTACATTAGTCATATCATTTATTTAAAACTAACAATCATGGCTACCAAACAACTCAGCCCTACTGAGGGCACTGCTGCCGGGGCAGCACCCGTTACCAAAACAAAAAAAACAGTAATGTACATTCCACGTAAAGATGCTGATGTAGAAACGCTGGCCACCGACGCTGCAAAACAATGGAAAACCCTGCCGCAACTAACCCTTTTGTGGACAACGCAGCCCGCTTTTGATACGCTGGCAAAAAGTTTTTCAGCTACCTTATCGGCCAGGTGAAAGGCGGGCGGCAGCCGCCCTGCCAAAACGGTAACCTTAAAAAACATAAATGCCCGTATTGATGAGGCCGTAAAAATTGTAAAGGGCTATATTATAAAAAAGTTTGAGACAGAGGCCGCTGCCCTGCCGCAATATGCACGGTATGGTATACTTAAAAAAAACGATACCTATATAATACCACGCGACAACGATGACCGCAAAAAAGCCTTACCGCTTATGAAGGCCGCCATTGCAGAAGATGGTTTTGCCACCGAAAAATATGGCACCGCTTTTTGGGATGCCGCCATTGCCGATTTTGATACTGCTACGGGCAGCACTACTAAAGTGGTAAAAGACATTAACAAAGAAGTAGCTGATAAAAAAACATTGCGTGCAGCTATTGAAGCGCATCTAGAAGCTATTATACATCTTGTAAAAGCCAACTACCCCACCACCTGGCAAAGTGAACTGCGTAACTGGGGCTTTTTAAAAAACAATTATTAAACGGGTTTGTCATCCTGAGGCACGAAGGATCTGCTGCTGTGCTGTAATGGGGCAGATCCTTCGTGCCTCAGGATGACAACCTACAAGGCAGATCCTTCCTTCGTCAGGATGACAGTTGTATCCTTTGCACCTCTGCATTTTTTGCATTCAGCCTTCTTTGCTTCAACCCTTTTATGCTGGTGTGTAACCATCGGCATATAAAGTTTCGGGGTCAATATCAGCTTCATTAGCCCATTCAATGGTATCAAAACTTATTCTTACTGTATTAAAAAGGGCTTCATCCTTTAATGCTTTAAAAATTCCTGTTTCCAGGTAAGGCTTCATGTCAAAAAGCTTTTGAGCACCATTTTTAAAGGTGAGGCTTAATATATAACCGCTTAATGGTTGTACGCGGGTTACTGCAAAATACATATCGTTCATTTTAATGGTTCAATGGTAAAAGGCTTTTCACCATTTTGGCATAAAGCCCAATCAGCCAGCAGCTCGTCTCTGTGTATTTCTATCCAGGCAACTACCAGCCTCAGTTGTTTAGGCGGCAACACACCTTCCAAAATATCGCAGGTATGTATGTTTACTGTTGCAGAAAAATCCTGGTAATACGCATGTATATGTGGTGGGTTATGCTCTTTAGGGCCATAATACATCCTTATTATCAGCCCGAAAAACATGGAGAGTGTTGGCATATAATTTTATAGCTGGGAATTAAACAAATTTAAAACCTTATTTGCAATAGCATACCAGTTTTTTAGGTGCGTCTTTTAGGGCACATCTTTTGTTTCAGAGAACGAAAGGCCACCATATCTTTCCTTTGTATCAAGTACAACACCCCACTTTTCTTTTCCACAAATTTTATAAACTGCAAAATAATTTGCCAAAACCAAAAGCCATTTTACATAAACGCAACACTTACATTTGCGGTCTTAATAAAAAACTATGGTTGATGTTATTCTTGGTTTGCAATGGGGCGACGAAGGAAAAGGAAAAATAGTAGACTATTTTGCTCCTGGTTACGATGTTGTGGCACGCTTTCAGGGCGGCCCAAATGCAGGCCATACATTGTATGTTGGCGATAAAAAAGTAGTGTTGCACCAAATACCTTCAGGTATTTTTCACCAGCATACCACTAATATTATTGGCGGTGGCGT
This sequence comes from Chitinophagales bacterium, assembly GCA_031424995.1. Lineage (GTDB taxonomy): Bacteria > Bacteroidota > Bacteroidia > Chitinophagales > Chitinophagaceae > Parasediminibacterium. The sequence continues at coordinate 101,557 of JANPIP010000030.1, forward strand.
AGTGCTTGACCCCGTTACTTTAAAACGCGAATGCGATATTGTTGCATCGTTTGGTATTGATGTAAAAAAGCACCTTTTTATAAGCGAACGCACCAATATTATTGTGCCTACGCACCGTGCACTTGATAAAGCCAGCGAACTATCAAAAGGCGATAGCAAAATAGGCAGTACGCTTAAAGGTATTGGCCCTGCTTATATGGACAAAACAGGCCGTAATGCAATAAGGGTGGGCGATTTGCTGGATAAGAGCTTTACTTCTCAATACATAAAACTTCGTTTAAAGCACCAGAAATTGCTGGATAATTTTCACTTTATAGAAGATATTTCAAGCTGGGAAGATGAGTTTTTTGAAGCACTGGAATTCCTTAGAACACTCAATGTTGTTAACAGCGAATACTTCATTAACAATCAAATCACCGCAGGTAAAAAAGTGTTGGCCGAAGGCGCACAAGGCAGTATGCTTGATATTGATTTTGGTACTTTCCCTTTTGTTACTTCATCCAACACAATTTCTGCAGGCGTTTGTACAGGTTTGGGAGTTTCGCCAAAGTTGATAAACGATGTACTTGGTGTTACAAAAGCTTATTGTACAAGGGTAGGTAGTGGTCCCTTTCCTACTGAGTTGGAAGATGCTACAGGCGAAGAATTAAGAAAACTGGGCAGCGAGTTTGGTGCAACCACAGGCCGTCCGCGCCGTTGTGGCTGGATTGACCTTGTGGCGTTGAAATATACCTGCATGATTAATGGTGTAACCAAAATAATTATGACCAAGGCCGATATTCTTGATAGCTTTGAAGAATTAAAAGTGTGTACTGCTTACGATATTAATGGTAGCAGAACACAGGAAGTACCTTTTGCTATTTCTAAAGTTAAAATAGACCCTGTGCTGGAATCTTATGCAGGCTGGAATTGTGATACTTCTAAAATAAAAAATGCAGCAGATTTACCAGCCAACATGTCAACTTATATTGACTTTATAAATGGCTATGCTGGTGCGCCTGTTAAGTATGTAAGCAATGGCCCTGGAAGGGACCAGATAGTTGCTTTATAATGCTAGGAATATAAGTAAATAATAACAAAAATATTTTTGGTTAATATAATTTTCAGTTGAATTTTTACCTTACTAAAATCTTATTAGAACATGGCAGCGAAATCTGATAAGGATGCAAAATCCACAGCAAAGAAGACAACAGCAGTAACACCTGCAGCAAAAGCATCTACAAAAAGCAAAAAGCAATTGGAAGATGATGACGACGACGATTTGGAAGATGACGACGATGATGTAACGCCTGCAAAAAAAGGTGCCAAAGCTTCTTCTAAAAAAAGCAAGGGTGACGACGATGACGAAGATGACGATGCAGAAGTTGAAGAAAAAGAGGATGACTGGAACAAGAGTGACGACGACGACTGGGATCCTGATTTTGATGAGTTTGACCTTCCAAAATCTAAAGGTGGTGCTGCTAAAAAGCCGGCAGCAGGTGCTAAAAAAGGTAAAGACGAAGATGATGACTTTAAACTTGATGAAGATTTTAAAGAGTTTGACTTGTTTAATACCAAGGGCGGCGGTTTTGATGATGATGACGATGATTTTTAGTCATCTCATGTAAATGCATCTTTTAGTGCAAAGACAAACAGCAACATTTTTAATTACAGATGTTACAACAATAAAGCAGCAGCTATTGCACTGGGCCAACCAGTACAATAGCTGCTCTTTTTTAGACAATAACCAATACCATTCCCTGCACAGCAGTATTGAATGTTTGGTGGGTGCTGGTGCTGTAAAAATATTTTCGCCTACGGCAGATGAACAACAGAAGTTGAAAGCCTTTTTAAAGGAAACCAACGACTGGCTGTTTGGGCATGTTAGTTATGATTATAAGGATGTTTTAGAACCTTCACTTAACACTGAAAGCATTGATAATATTGGTTTTGAGAAGATCTATTTCTTTCAGCCTGAAGTGGTAGTACAACTTTCTAAAAATGAAATGATTATTGAAAGTCTTACCTTATCACCGCAGGAAGTATTTAATCAAATTTTAGCTATTTCTCACCTTTCACCTTTTACTTTTCACCTTTCACCTTTCACTATTAACCAACGCATCTCAAAACAAAGCTACCTGCAAACCATTCAGCAGTTAAAAAACCACATTCTTCGTGGTGATTGTTATGAGCTTAATTATTGCCAGGAATTTTATGCAGAAGATGCTGTAATTGATACGCTTAACATTTACCAGCAACTCACACAAATTTCACCAAACCCATTTTCGTGTTACTATAAGTTACAAGACAAATACCTGCTTTGCGCCAGCCCAGAACGTTATATAAAAAAGGATGGAAGCCGCCTTATTTCGCAACCAATTAAAGGCACTTTTAAACGCAGTACTGAAAGTACAGAAGCTGATGAAAGTCTTAAACAGCAACTGTTTGCAAGCCATAAAGACCGTACAGAAAATGTAATGATTGTTGATCTTGTACGTAACGACCTAAGTAAAATTTGTAAAGAAGGTACTGTAGAGGTAGAAGAATTGTTTGGCATTTACACATTTCCACAGGTGCACCAGATGATTTCAACCATTGCAGGTGAACTGGATGACGCTAATGATTTTGCAGATATTCTGGAAGCCACTTTCCCAATGGGCAGTATGACTGGCGCACCCAAAAAGCGCGTAATGCAGCTGATTAATGAATATGAACAAAGCCCCCGCGGCCTTTATTCCGGTGCCGTTGGCTATATATCACCCAATAAAAATTTTGATTTTAACGTAGTGATAAGAAGCATTCTTTACAATGCAACCAACAAATACCTTTCATACCATGTTGGTGGTGGTATCACCTTTAACAGCGATGCAGAAAGCGAATATGAAGAATGTTTACTTAAAGCAGCAGCCATGAGGAAAGTGTTAACCGCTGATTAAAATGATAAGTAATGTACAGATGATCTATATCTCAAGCAAAAAATCGGATAAGGTTTGCTTTTTTGTTTTTGAGCTCCGCAGTTTTTCTACTTGCACAAAACCCTCTATTAAGTCAGCTTTTATTTTAAGTGCCTGCTCATATTTTTCCATCTTTTTTACTACTTTTTCCCAATGGCTTATTGGTAAAATGATAGACTGGGTTTTACCAGCGCTGTCACTTATGTATTGAATATCCATTTTCATGCTAAAAAATACTTTGTTTTATAATTAAAATGATATGGTAATTCTTTCTTTAATACTATTTTACGCCTTTCATTCAACTACTTTTGCCACTTATTGTTATAGGCCTATGCAACAGGTGATAAAGGTTGACCATCTCTCAAAAAAATTCAAAGATTTTAATGCCGTAAGCGACCTTTCATTTAATGTAAATGAAGGCGATGTATATGGCTTTCTTGGTCAAAACGGCGCAGGAAAAAGTACCACTATAAGAATGCTGATGACATTGATTGAGCCTTCTTCAGGTGAAATTGAACTTTTTGGCATGAACATTAAAACACACAGAACAGAAATATTAAAACAGGTAGGTGCGGTGATTGAAAAGCCTGATGTTTATAAATATTTATCCGCTTACGAGAACGTAAAACTCTTTGCAAAACTAAGCGGGGTAAAGGTTACAGATAAACTCATCATGGATCAATTAGAAATGGTGGGCCTCGCACAACGTGCTAAAGACACCGTTAAAACTTTTTCACAGGGTATGAAGCAAAGGCTGGGCATTGCGATTGCACTGGTGCACGATCCTAAATTGATTGTGCTTGATGAACCCACCAATGGCTTAGACCCACAGGGAATTGCAGACATACGTAACCTTATCCTGCATCTTAGCCGTGATTTAAAGAAAACGGTACTGGTATCCTCTCACTTATTAAGCGAAATAGAACAAATCGCTACACGTGTACTTATTATCGACAAAGGCAAAAAACTGGTAGAAGGTACCGCAACAGAACTTTTTGACCCCTCTGAAACGATTGTTGAAATAGACTCTACCGATAACCATTTCGCACTGCATCAATTGCAGCAAAGCCAATGGCAGCAATACTTACAGCCGCAACGAAACAGTAATGTGTTATTGAAAATAAACAAACAATCCATCCCTCAATTACACAAAGATCTTGTGGGAATGAACGTGCAGTTGGTGTCGCTGCAGCCGCGCCATAGTTTAGAAGATTATTTTTTACAGATCACCTCCAACAACCAACATGTACAAGCTTATACAAATTGAGTTATTTAAAATTTTCCGCAGGCCAAGAACCTACATTTCTTTTCTTGCCATTACTGCCCTAATTGGCGTAATACAGTTCGGGCTAAAACTGGATGGCGAAAGCTATTTAGAGTTTATGATGCGCGACATCAATTCATCCATCACCGTTGAAGGAAAAATACTCAACGGCTACCAGGTTTGCTACATTACACTACAGGTTTTACTGGTGCATGTACCATTGCTTATTGCCCTTGTTGCGGCAGACATGATCAGTGGCGAGGCCAACATGGGTACCTTGAGACTAATGCTTACCAAGCCTATCAGCCGCTCACAATTTCTTATCGCCAAATTCACTGCCAGTATGGTTTACACCATATTATTGCTCATTTGGCTGGCAGTAATGGCGTTATTTTTAAACATGCTCATTTTTGGTGTAGATGATTTGTTTCTCATGAAATCACAGTACGTGGTACTGCTTAAAAAAGACGATATTTTCTGGCGTTATATTGGTGCATTTGGCTTTGCGGCATTGGCCATGACAACGGTTGCGGCACTTGGCTTTTTCCTTTCGCTTTTTGCAGAAAATTCCATTGGCCCCATTGTTGCAACTATGAGTGTCATTATATTTTTCACTATTTTAAGTACACTCAACATACCCGTTTTCAATATCATTAAACCATTTCTTTTCACCACGCATATGATTGGCTGGAAAGAATTTTTCGACATCAAAGTAAACATCAATAACGAAGCCATTATAGGTTCCATACAAAACCCGCAGCGCATTATAACATCTTCATTTGTTTTGTTCCTGCATATTATTGGTTTTCTTGGTGCGTCAATACTAGTGTTCAGAAAAAAAGATATACTCAGTTAACCACTGGTATGTAATTTTTTGGGGAACGGGCTTTGGGTTATTAATTGAGCATCGTTGTCCACGGGACTCTGTGAGCGTCACTCACTGGTACGCTTTGTTCTTTATTCAGCAAAAAAGTGAGCCACTCTTTGAGAGTGGCCCACTTTAAAAACACTACACAATATGAAACTACTTACTATAAAATTATCCCTTGTAATACTTGCCATCACTGGCTTACAGCTAAAAGGCATCTCACAGGACATGACAGCCCTTGTAAACAAAGTAAAGGCCAAGCTGGACCTTGTAAACGACTACGAAGCAGAAGGTAAAATGAAGACAGATGTTGCCTTCATCAAAGCGCCCTTAGGCAAAGTGAAAGTGTATTTTAAAAAACCAAACAGGTTTCGCTTAAAGAAAGATGGCGGCATTTCCTTACTGCCAAAAGGTGGTGTATCTGTAAACATGGGTTCGTTAATAACCACTAATAATTACATGGCCATTCTTGCAGGCGAAACCGTTTTAAACGGAACAAAAGTAAAAGTGGTAAAGCTGCTTCCATCAAGTGAAAACAGCGATATAGTTCTTTCAACCATGTACATTGATGAAGCCAACCTGTTGATTAAGAAAGCAGTAACAACTACCAAAGAAAATGGCACTTACGATGTAGAAATGACCTATGGAAAGTTTGCCGCATACAGCCTGCCTGACAAAGTAATTTTTAGTTTCAATACAAAAGATTACAAACTGCCTAAAGGCATTACCCTTGAATTTGAAGATGAAAAACCACAAACCGAAGATGAAAAACTAAAAGGTAAAAAAGGCAGGGTAGAAATTATTTATACCAACTACATTATTAATAAAGGCGTGAGCGATGAAGTGTTTAAATAATAAGAGTGCAGCTAGTGCCCATTAAACTGGTTGAAGAAAAGAAGACGATTCTAAAATCAGAAAAATCCGCTCAATCTGTGTCATCCGTGTTCCCATCAAACAGGCCACACAGGCATTTTAATATCATGATAAAATAAAAATTTCCAGTTTTCTTCCTGGCCTTTTTGCCACCATTTCTGACGCAGTTCCATGCACTTCTTTCCATCAAAATCGTACTTGGCAACAAATCTGCTTTTCATTTGCTGTAATTGTGGTGCGTCATCCCCACCAAAAAAGATAATCTCACTGTCTTTCTTCAGCCAAAACACCTGGTGATAGGGACTATGCCCCCCTGTAATTTCATGATGTATCCAGCCATCAATCACACCATCACCATCAAGCCATTCTACCTGTAGGTTATTATGCAGCACCATTAATTCTTCCGACATGTATGAAGGGAACCCTTTATCCATCGCAAAGTCAAATTCTTTGCGCTGTACATAATAAACAGCATTAGGAAATGACAGGTGATAATTGCCCCTGCTATCTCTTTTACTCACACCACCAGCATGGTCTTTATGCAGGTGACTCATCAAAACTTTGGTTACTTTTTCTAGTTGTATACCGTTATTTATAAGGTTGGTGTGAAGTTGTAACTGGTTGTTCTTACTAAATCCAAGACCTGTATCTATTAAAATAATATCCTTGTCAGTAACAATACAAAAAGGTTGTACTTCTACCAGCAAACTGCCAATGGGCCTCTTTTGCAGGTCATCATCTTCAAGGTCAAAAGGAACAAATATTTTGGTTTTATCTATGGTAAAAGAACCTTCTGAAAGTGGGATGATGCCCCCCGCCCCTAAAGGAGGGTTATTGTGTATAGTATTATCTTCTGTCATAATCGCGTTTTTAATTGTTATGGGGTTTCTTTATTCCCCTTCAGGGGTAAGGGGTTTCTTTACTCCCCTTTAGGGGCTGGGGCTTTTGGGTCTTCTATCGCAAAACCATCTGCCTGTCGGCATCTAATCTTACCATAATAAATATCAATATTGTAAATCCTAATAAAGAAGAACCGCCATAGCTTATTAAAGGTAAAGGAATACCAATGATGGGGAAAAGACCTATCGTCATGCAAACATTAACTACAAGGTGAAAGAAAATAATGCTGGCTACGCTGTAAGCATACACACGGCTAAAAGTACTTCGTTGCCTTTCTGCAATACGCACAATTCGCAATAATAAAAACAGGTAAATGCCTAAAAAGGCAGCGCATCCTGCAAGGCCAAAAGCCTCACCAAGGCTGGTGAAAATAAAGTCGGTATCCTGCGCAGGTACATACTTGCCCCTTGTTTGTGTGCCTTTTAAAAAACCTTTACCGTTCCACCCACCTGAACCAATGGCAATTTTACTTTGGCGTACATTATAATCGTCTGGTTTTTTTGCTGCTTTTTCTTTTTCGTTAATGCGTTTAATGGCACTGCGGTTTTGGCTGCAATCGTACTCTTTACCCACCATGCTGTAAATGCGTGTACTTTGGTAACATTGAAACACATTGTTAAAAATATAAGGTACCGCAAACCTTTGTATGCCAACGCAAATCACCCATATAGAAAGTATCATTACCAGTAATGGCTTGCTCCTTTTTACCTGCCTGCGCATAAAATAAATTACAGCAGCCGTAATAGCTGTTAACGATAAAGCAAGCACGTTTTTTTCAATTAACAAAGTAGCTACCACCAATACCCCAAATGAAAATCCTATAATAAGCAAAGCGGGCGGTAAACCTTCGCGGTACATTACAATAAAAAAGGAAAAATAAACCAGTGCAAGGCCTGTTTCGTTTTGTGCAATAGATAATACCGCAGGTGTAAGGGCAATGACTACAGCAATTACCTGCGACTTAACTTTTGTAAAATCAGTTTCCTGCCGCGAGAGAAATTTGGCCAATGCTAACGCAGCAAATACTTTACATAGTTCTGCAGGTTGTAAGTTAAACCCTCCCCCCATAGGTATCCAGCTTCTTGAACCATTAATATTTTTACCAAGCACAAAAGTGGCCAGCATTAACAGTATGCCAAAGGCATAAAAAAGGTTGGCAAAAGCAGTGAATAATTTACTATCGGCCAGTAAAATAAAAGTGGCCATAGTAATACAAACCCCAAAAAAAATAAACTGCTTGCTGTAGTTGGTTTTGCCGCTTAAAAAAGTAGTAACGGTATTAAAGCCGGCAGAGGGTTTATACCCAACCATAAAAATGCACAGTATACCAATAGCAACCAGCAAGGCATACAACCATACCACTACCCAGTCAACGCCTTTTGAAACCTCTTTGTTATAGCTTTTAGCCATATAGTTTATGCCTTTGTATTTTTCTTTGATGAATGTTTGCGTTCGTCATTCAATATGGCGACAGCCCCTGCCCTTTTAGATGTATCTTTTAATGGCTTTGATTTTACAGGCTTAGGAATATTTCTTTTTGCAGTGTCTATTACCGGTATATACCCTTCTTCCTGCGTAGTATCTTCTGCTTCCTTTGCTGCCTTTTGTATCTGCATTTCAAGGTCTTTCATCCGTTGTATTGAATCCATTACAGCCATTGCAACCTTCATCCTTTTAGGTATCAGGTTCATCTTCGCCAACGATTCTACTTTATTCTGACGTTCTTTTCCTGCAATAGAATCTTTCAAATATTTCTCAATCAACAGGCTTGCAATTGGCGCAGCAGAAGTGGCACCATACCCTGCATTTTCGCACATTACAGCAATAGCTATACGTGGATTGTCTCTTGGTGCAAAAGCACCGAAGAAAGCATGATCTGCCTGTTTAACGCCATGGTCAGCGTTTTCAACAGTACCCGTTTTGCCGCATACTACAATTCCCGGCACCGCAGCAGCCGCACCAGTACCAAACTCCATGGTGCCCTGCATACCATCATGCACTTCTTCAAAAACACTTTCCGGTACATCTAAAGTGTGGTGCTTTATTTTAAAAGAATCTAACAGGTTGTAAACATCGCCACCCTCAATTGAATCTATTAAATGCGGTGTATAATACCAGCCTTTATTGGCAATGGTTGCCATCACATTTGCCAGTTGTGTAAGGGTGGTTAACACTTCTCCCTGCCCAATACTGTTTGAAACAATATTGCATGACTTCCATTTTGGGCCAAATATTTTACGGTAGTCTTTTACGGTAGGTATATTACCACGTTTTTCTGAAGGAAGGTCTACCCCCAATTTTCTGCCCATCCCAAAAGAATAAGCATACTGATTAAATCGGTTTAGGGCACTGTCGTAAGAAGGATATTTATCAAACTCTATTGTACGGCGAAATGCTACTGCAAAATAACTGTTGCATGATTGGGCAATGGCAGGTTTAAGGGTAAAAGTACCCCTGGCATGGCAACCCATCCTGCGTCCACAGCCATAATATGCGCCACCGCATCCAACGGTCATTTTATCGTCAATAGATCCTTCAGCCATACCTACAATACCTACAAAAGTTTTAAAGGTTGAACCAGGAGCGTAGTAAGTACCTAAAGTTCGGTTTAGCAAGGGCAAACGGGGATCTTTATATAATTCTGCAAAACGTTTTTGCCGTTGATTACCCGTTAAAAAATTTGGATTGTAATTTGGCGCACTAACCATACAAAGTATCCCACCCGTTTTTGGGTCAATAGCTACAATGCTTCCTACTTTATTAGTCATTAATTTTTCGCCCAATAACTGTAGTTCCACATCAATGCTTGAGTACAGGCTTTTACCTGCAATAGCAGTTGTATCGTAAGCCTTATTTTCAAAAGGCCCCTGTAAACGGCCTTTGTTATCACGTATCAAACGCTGCACCCCTCTATTGCCCATCAACACTTTTTCATAACTACGTTCAAGACCCGTCATCCCAGCATAATCGCCACTTTCGTAACCCTCATCACTGTGCCTGCGAAGGAAGCCTGTATCAACTGACGCGATATAACCCAACACATTACCTGCAGCATCAAAAGGATAAATTCTTGCACTTCTGTCATTCAGCATAAAGCCTGGAAACTTGTACATATTCTCGTTTAAACGGGCATACATTTCAGGCGAAAGCAATGCCTCAAACACGCTTGGTTTAACACGGCCATTCCGTACTATCACTTCTATCATTTTCTTGCGAAACTGCGCAGTATCAATACCCAGCAGGTTACACAGGGAAAGCGTGTCTATACCTTTTGCTTCAGAAGGGGTAACTACAAGATCATACATTACCGTGTTTTCAAGAAGTGCCTTCTTTTTCCTGTCATAAATAATTCCCCTTTCAGGATAAATAATTTTACGGTAAATGGCATTATTATCAGCCATTATTTTGTACTCGTCAGAAAATACCTGCAAGTGTATTAACTGGCCTATGATTACAAGAAAAACAGTTCCAAAAATAATTTGAATAACGCCACTGCGGCTTTGATTAAATACCGACATATATAAGGATGTGAAATGTAATTTTGTGAGAGGCACAAAGGTGCTGATTTGTTGCGGATGCCAAAAGAAAATCTGCATCCAAAACTGCTAATCTTGAAAATTTAATTGCATTTGAAAAAGATGTGAACAGTGTGCAAAGAATGGTGCAAAACCTGAGAAGAAATTTCAGGTAAAAAAAGCGCAATTAAGCAGCATTGGTTCTATACTTCCCTTTACGGAAAAGGAGCATTTCGGTGATGGCAACCAGCAGTAAACTAATGGCTGTAGTGCCGCCTACTTTTGCAAGTAGGTAAAGAATATCGCCAAACTGCGTCCACTCAATTACCACAAGATAAAAATGGTGAATGAAGGTAAATAACGCAATGTATAAAGCATAAGGCGCAAAACCCATACTCTTAATACCTGGTTCGCTGTAACTCTGTTCTATTGCATCTTGCGGTATTAACAAGTTTAACAAAAAAGGGCGCAGGTAGGCAATTAAAGCGCAGGGTGCTGCATGAAGACCAGGCGTGCCTGTAAAATAATCAAGCGTTAGCCCAAATAAAAAGCCAACGGCCAGCAATAAAAAACGGTTGATATTAAATGGTAACCAGAGTATAAAAAGAAAATACAAATAAGGCACAATAAACTGGTGTAATGGCGGCACACGGTTAAGCACAAATACCTGTACCAGTATAAACAGCATAAAACGAAGTATGTTTTTTAATAAACTACTCATTGGTTGACTGTACTTTAGTTTCTATGGCTACCTGCTCAGCATAACGAACATTCTGTACCAGGTACACGTATTCAATACTGAAAAAGTTGGTGGCCGTTTTTACTTTTATGGTATAAAAATTACTGGATGGATCAGCGTTAAAACTTTCAATAGTACCAATGGGAATATGCGATGGGAACTTGGCAGAATAATTACTCGTCAGCACCGTATCGCCTTTTACAACCTTTGAACTTTTAGGAATATTTTTAAGTGTTACAAACTGTGCGTCTTTTCCATCCCAATCAATACTACCTGCAAGATTGTCTTTTTTAAGCATGGCACTTACACTGCTCTTACGGTTCAATAAACTCATCACACGGCAAAAATTATCGCTTACATCAATCACGGTACCTACCACACCCTGTGGACCAATCACGCTCATATCTTTTTTTACACCCTGCAAAGCACCACGTTCTAAAGTAAGGTAATTGGTTTCAGATGTAACTGTATTTGACACCACTTTGGCAGGCAGGTAAGTAAACTTGCGGTAACGGTTAAGCGTATCCTTTAGCGTGGTATCAATCACAGTTTTTACTGAACTGTCTGGTGCTGTGGCATTGCTACGCAACTCATTTCTGAGCTTTGCATTTTCTTCCGCCAGTTGCTTGTTTATTTGCTGTAAAGTAAAGTAAGAGTAGAAATTATTGTATTGCTTATTTATCTTTCCCGTAGCCTCATTGGCCGCATTTGAAAAAAAAGCATCATGGCTACTGCTGCTCTTCATAAGCATCACAATACAAAATATCTGCAATAGAATAAAGCAGATAAACGTAAAAGAGTTACGAATGAAAAGAAAGATATTCTTCACGAAAGAAAGGTATAAACTAAAAGGTTTGAGGTTTAAGGCCTAAGGTTTAAGGTGCTTATTCTTACACCTTAAACCCCACACCATAAGCCCTACTTCATTATAAAAGGAAAACGTTGGTAATTTTTTAAACCAAGGCCAGTACCGCGTACCACACTTTTCAGCGGGTCTTCAGCAATGTGAACAGGCAGTTTAATTTTAGCGCTCAAACGCTTATCAAGGCCACGCAGCAATGCGCCACCACCTGTTAAATACAGGCCGCGTTTGTAAATATCAGATGCAAGTTCAGGCGGTGTTGTTTCCAAAGCCTTTAGTATTGCTTCCTCAATTTTAAAAATGCTTTTATCCAATGCTTCTGCAATTTCCTGATAGCTTACCATAATTTGTTTAGGGATACCAGTTACAAGGTCACGACCATTTACTGGCAAATCATCAGGCGGGTTGTCAAGGTCTTTCATCGCCGCGCCAATATTTATTTTAATCTGCTCTGCAGTACGCTCACCAATTAATAAACTGTGGTAACGGCGCAGGGCTTCCATGATATCAGCAGTAAATTCATCACCTGCAATACGTATACTCTGGTCACAAACAATCCCCGCAAGGGCAATTACGGTTATACCAGTGGTACCACCCCCAATATCAATAATCATGTTGCCCACAGGTTCTTCCACATCAATACCAATACCAAGCGCAGCGGCCATAGGTTCATGTATCATATATACTTCCTTCGCGCCAGCCTGTTCAGCACTGTCACGTACGGCACGTTTTTCTACCTCAGTAATAGATGATGGAATACATATTAGCATCCTCCAGCTTGGGGGAAACAAAGGTTTTTTGGGGTAAACCAGTTTAATCAACTCACGAATCATCAATTCAGCCGCGTTAAAATCTGCTATCACACCATCTTTCAATGGCCTTACAGTGCGTATGCTTTCGTGGGTTTTTTCGTGCATTAACAGTGCTTTTTTGCCTACTGCCAATACTTCTTTGGGGTTATTACGGTTTAATGCAATTATAGAAGGTTCGTTTACAACAATTTCGTCGTTATGTATAATCAGGGTATTAGCTGTGCCGAGATCAATCGCTATTTCCTGGGTAAAAAAATTAAATACTGCCATTATATAGAGGGTCTTTGAATCAAATTATGAATAGCTGCAAAAGTGAAAGAAATAACTGGAATTAACAACGTACAAACTTGCTATTTTATGCGGATTGACGTTAATATTCACAAACATTCCTTAAAACGGTATCAAAAAATTTTGTTGGTGAGCGTTGGAACCACTATTTGGCTTTTACCGCGTCGCACACTGCAACGTTCAGATACTTTGTTCAGCTTTTTCCGCAGTATCTTTTGTTTTTCTGCCGCTAAAGGCAAGTTTCGTACCAAAAAATGCAAAAGCACAATTTTAAAATCTTCTTCCAAAAACAAAATACCTGCTGCCAACCGCAACAGGTATTTGCTACACTATTATGAGCGGACACCTAAAATTTATAAAACGCTTTACTGGTTTTGCTATTGCCACTGGTAACTTTAAAAAAATAAGAACCGCTTAATAAAAAAGTAGTATTTACATTTAATTGATGTGTGCCTGCAAAAGAACAATGTAACCCTGCAAAGGAACAATCTAACCCTACAGAGAAGCTCTGCAACCCTACAAAGAAGCAATGTAAACCTACAGAGAAGCAATGAAGTCCTGCACAGAAGCATTGTAGACCTGCAGAGAAGCTTTGCAACCCTGCAAAGGAACAATGTAGACCTACAGAGAAGCAATGCAGACCTGCACAGAAGCTAATTAATACACAAAATCAGTGGTTTACACTTTAGAATGTTCTAATACCCATATTTCCCTTTCCATCTGTCTTTTAAAAACTTGCGTAATTCGTTTTCCCTGGCATTGTTGCCTGGTTGGTAAAAAGGGGTACCAGCTATGTTTTCAGGAAGGTATTCCTGCTCAATAAAATTGTTTTCGCCCATGTGAGAGTACTGGTAGTTTTTACCATAGTCCATGTCTTTCATCAATTTGGTTGGCGCATTGCGTATATGCAAAGGCACAGGCAGGTCACCATGCTGTTTTACAGCTTGTAACGCATTGCCAATGGCCTCATAAGAAGCATTGCTTTTTGCAGAAGAAGCAAGGTAAGTAGCACATTGAGAAAGAATAATACGGCTTTCAGGATACCCAATTTTACTTACCGCATCAAAAGTTGCATTGGCTAAAAGAAGAGCGTTGGGATTGGCATTACCAACATCTTCACTGGCAAAAATAAGCATACGCCTTGCGATGAATTTTACATCTTCCCCACCCTCTATCATACGTGCCAGCCAGTACACAGCACCATTGGGGTCGCTACCTCTCATGCTTTTTACAAAGGCCGAAATAATATCATAATGCTGCTCACCTTTTTTATCATACAAGGCTATCTTTTGCTGGGCAATTTTCATTACCAGATCATCAGTAATGGTAATGAGTTTTTGCTTTGATTGCTGGGTAACTACCAGTTCAAAAAGGTTTAGCAATTTTCTTGCATCGCCGCCACTTATGTTTATTAATGCAGTAGTTTCTTTTAGTTGAATATCATATTGCTTCAACACTTCATCCTTAGTAAGCGCATGTTGCAATAGTTCAGTTAAATCCTTTTCCTGCAGGGCTTTCAGCACATATACCTGGCTGCGGCTAAGCAGGGCACTGTTCACTTCAAAGGAAGGATTTTCAGTAGTAGCACCAATTAGGGTGATGGTTCCTTTTTCAACTGCACCAAGCAATGCATCCTGCTGGCCTTTATTAAAACGGTGTATCTCATCAATAAACAAAATGGCTTTGGTAGTCTTTTTTGCTTGTTCAATTACCTCACGCACTTCTTTAACACCACTGCTTATGGCACTTAACTGAAAGTAAGTGGCATTAAGGGTATGCGCAATAATATTGGCAATGGTTGTTTTACCCACGCCTGGCGGCCCCCATAATATCATAGAAGGAATATGCCCCTGTTCAATGGCATTGCGAAGTATACTTCCTTTGCCTGTAAGGTGTTGCTGACCGACGAGTTCGTCCAGTGTTTCAGGGCGTATTCTTTCTGCTAAAGGAGCTGAGGTATTCATTGCGGAAAAGTAATTAAAATGCGATACTGTGCTTAGGATTGGTGATAAAAATCATTCCTGCCGACTACATTTCTGTGAAGTAAAAAATAAACATTACTACCAATGCAGTAAAAAGTTCAACATGGTTATGAACGTTCCAGTGTGCGACGCAACAAAAGCATCATAGCAGCAATGCAGCCCGTCCCCAAAAATTTCTACCCCTCTTTATTAAATTATATATTCGCAGTAAATACTTTAGTGGATGAAGGTGAATACAATGGCTGAAATGATGATGAACGGCACTACGCCTGATGTTTTGTTTTGGGTGGGCTGTGCAGGAAGTTTTGATCAGCGGGCACAAAAAATTACAAAGGCTTTTGCTACTATTTTAGATAAAGTAGGCGTTAACTACGCTATTCTTGGTAAGGAAGAAGCCTGTACGGGCGACCCTGCAAGAAGGGCTGGTAACGAGTTTCTTTTTCAGATGATGGCGTACCAGAACATACAGGTTTTGAATGGTTACGGCATTAAAAAAATTGTTACCACCTGCCCCCATTGCTTTAATACTTTAAAGAACGAATACCCTGAACTTGGTGGCAATTACGAGGTGATACATCACACTACTTTTTTACAGGGTTTGATTAATGAAGGCAAAATTGTATTGCAGGGCGGCGGTGCTTTTAAAGGGAAAAAAATAGCTTTTCATGATAGCTGTTACCTTGGCCGTTCCAATAATATTTATGAAGCCCCACGCCAGGTTTTAGAGGCTCTTGATACTGAACTTATTGAAATGAAACGCTGCCGTAGCAACGGTTTGTGTTGTGGTGCAGGTGGTGCGCAAATGTTTAAAGAAGATGAGCCTGGCAATAAAAGAATTAATATTGAACGTACTGATGAAGCACTGGAAACGGGTGCTTCTATTATTGCATCTTCCTGCCCTTTTTGCAATACGATGCTGAGTGATGGTGTTAAAAACCGCGAAAAAGAAAACGAAGTTAAAGTGCTTGATGTAGCAGAAATGATTGCTGAAAGCCTTGCATAACATTTCATAAAATATACCATGAAAGAAAAGATAAACTGGAAAAAATTCATCCTGTTCTTTGTTATACTTTTACCCGTTTTATTATTGGTAGATGTAATTAGCGATGCCATAAGCGGCCCTATAAAATGGGATGAAATATGGGCCATGAAAAACCTTTTCTTTAAGTTGCTTGCTGCACTTGTGGGTGCCTATTTTGCAAGTACTTTTAATAACGATAAGAAAGAGAACAACGCGTAATTTTTTAGAGATGAATCTTGATTACCAACATATACTTCCACAGAATTTTGATGGCACCAGCAAAGTTTGGGTGTACCAGAGCAGCCGCCTTTTTGGTATTGGCGAAGCCTTAGAAATGAAACCGCTGTTTGAAGAATTTGTTACCAACTGGAAGAGCCATGGCACACCTGTAAAAGGTTATGCCAACCTTTTTTTTGGGCAGTTTATCATCATAATGGCTGATGAAACTGCGGCTGGTGTTAGCGGTTGCAGTACCGACAGCAGCGTGCGTTTAATTAAAGACATTGAGCAACGTTTTAAGGTAGATATGTTTAACCGCCAAAACCTTGCATTTGTTGTTAAAGACAAAGTGCAATTATTGCCCTTAACGCATATAACCCACGCCATTGAAAATGGTTTTATTGCCCCCGAAACTTTATACTTTAACAACCTCGTGGCAACCAAAAATGAGTTGCTGACCAAGTGGATTGTTGCTGCAAAAGAAAGCTGGCTGGTTGGCAGGTTTGCTGCATTGAAGGAAAGCTAAATTATTTTATGTAAGTTTTTTGTGTTACAGGCTTTACGAACTATGGTCTGCAATAATTACCCATTGCCCTTTTATTTTCCTGAACAGTAAAGTATAGGAACCTGAAGCATCACCCTCTTTAATTGAACGCTTTAAATGCCATTTGCCTACTACAAAATAATATTCAGGCGAAAGTCTTTTTATACTCACCACGGTTGAAGTGAACTTACCCATATGTGCAGAATCAGGGTAGCTTTTTTTGTAGCCCTCAAGTGTAGGTTTGTACCCATATTTAGGGCCTTTGCTGCCAATAAACAAAAGGCTGTCACTTTCCCAATAACCTTTCATAAAACCATCAAGGTTACCAAGGTTCCATTGCGCCTGTTGTTTGTCTAAAATGGTTCTTATGGCTTGTGCATCTTTATCCTGCGCTTTTAAAAAAACACCAAACAAAAGGGCAATTAATACCAGTGAAAATGGTTTCATGTAAATGTGTTTATGGTGCGTGAATTACCGTGATTGTTTCATGCCTTTACCGCCCTCAATATATGAATTTTACCTGGTGGCCCCGCCAGCTTTTTAGCTTTAAATCCTGCTGCGAGCATGGCACGCCTTACATCGCCTTTGCTGCAATAAGTGGCAAGCACACCACCTTGCGACATCATTGAGAATATTTTGTCAAAAATTGTCTTCGTCCATAATTCAGGCTGCGCATCAGGAGCAAAAGCATCATAATAAACCACATCAAATTTCTTTTCAGCAGCAGTAAAATTTACCAACGATTGGTTGGTTTTATGCAGTGTAAAATATTCATCCAGCACAACATCTTCTTCCCATTTTGCATCATGAAGCAACTGAAGTTGTTTGGAGGCATTCAGTTGTTCGCCATAATTTAAAGCCTGGCTTTCCTCAATGGTTAAGGGGTATAACTCTATTGACTGGTAATATATTTTTTGTTTGTTTTGTTGTGCAAACTGCATGGTAAGCAACGCATTTAATCCTGTTCCAAAACCCATTTCAAATATTGAAATAGAATTGGTATTTGAATTGTTTAGAAAATATTCCAGCCCTTCTTTAATGAACACATGCCTGCTTTCGCGCAAAGCGCCAAACCTGCTGTGATAAGTAACATCCATTTGTGGTATTGCTACTGTATGGCTGCCATCATCGGTAAGCTGAACCTTTCTTTCCATCAACACAAAAATAAAAAACCATTTGCCGTTACACTTTTTAATCTGGTATGATATTTTACTTGCTTGATATAAATATTAATTAACCATTTAAATACACAATTATGTTCCCGAAAAAAGGTGCTTTAATTATAGCAGGCCTTGCAGCCTTTGCTTATTACAAATACTCAAAAATGAGTGCACAAGAAAAAGACAGTATGGTAAGCGGATTAAAAGAGAAAGGTCAAAAGCTTTATGATGATTATATTCCATCAAATGTTAAAGACGTATTCGCTAAAAAACAAGAAGCTGTGGTAAATAACTTCAGCTAATTCTATTCAAATTTGCTTTCCCTATTTATTAAAAGCAGGCGCCTAACGGGGTCTGCTTTTATTTTTGGTAATTCTTTACAATTAGTTGCATAAACAACTTTTATTTATATTTGAGTTCTTAAAATTGTTGCCATGCAGGAAGCATATATAGTTGCAGGTTACCGTACCGCCGTTGCAAAAAGCAAAAAAGGTGGTTTACGTTTTTTTCGTCCTGATG
>JANPIP010000031.1:0-38201 GCA_031424995.1 Chitinophagales bacterium
TTCCCGTGGTGTATGGTCGTTTGCTGGTGGTGTACGCTTACTTTCCCGTGGTGTATGGTCGTTTGCTGGTGGTGTACGCTTACTTTCCCGTGGTGTATGGTTGGTTGCTGGCGGTGTACGCTTACATTCCTGCGGTGTACGCTTACTTGCGAGCGGCGTATGGTTATTTACTGGTTATGTATGCTTAATTGTACGTGGTGGATGGATGGTTGTTGGCGGCGAACGGGTATATGGTAGTTCTTTTACTATAACATTTTATCAACCTTTGGTTTTTACTGAACCTGAACATACATCGCCTTCTTCAATACCTGTTAACCAAATTTCTATAGCCTTTCGTCTTTCTTCAGTAAGGTAAGATAAATGCATATACCAGCACATTGGCTGAACACTGCCATAGTAACCCTCTTCTCTATCAGGATATTTTGCTTTCATTTCTGCATCACGAAATTGCACCCACAGTCTTTGTGCCGCCTTGAAATTCTTAATAAATGCAGTATCTTCTTTGTATTCGGTTAAAATTTTCTGGTAAACTATATTAAGCTCCTGATCTACTTTTTTATAATTCTTAATTGCATCCTGAGTCATCTGCCCTTGTGATTGTGCTATACAAAAGGTAATAGTAAAACAATACAGAGTTGATAAAACAAGTCGTTTCATAAAATGAAACTGTGCTTTAGTCATGTTTGATTGCGTGTAAAATAAAAAGGCAATCCTTTTTGTGGATTGCCTTTTTAAGATTGTGCCCAGAACAGGAATCGAACCTGCACATCCTTGCGAACGGCAGATTTTGAGTCTGCTGCGTCTACCAATTCCGCCATCTGGGCGCACATGCAAATTGGGCTGCAAATATAGGGGCATCAATGCGAACCAGCCAAAATACGCTGTAAGTATTTTTTGCGGTAATAATATTCCTTTACCTGCAGCAGCTCTTCTTTGGTAGTAATACCTTCTTTATAATCTTCCACAATTGTTTTAACTGGTGCATATAATTCATTTTCAAGTTTTTGGATGGATGTGTGTACCTGCATTTCTTTTGCGGTATCGCCTTCCATTTTTGCATCCATCACAGCTTCATTCAGTTCCATCATTTCCATTAAAAAATCAGGCGAAAGCTGGTACTTTTCTTCTTCCTGCAACAGCCCTTTTTCTTTTAAAACATATTTAATGGTTTCGTCTTTATTACTGAAGGTTTTAAAAGCCTTGTTTAGTATAGATGATTTTTCCAGGGCTTCATCCTGCTCATCTTCAGTGGCTTGTGAGTAAAAGTCGGGGTGGTATTTTCTACTCAATTCATAAAACTTCTTCTTTAAAGCTGCTGCATCAACCTGTAACGTAATAGGGATTTCAAAAAGTTGAAAATAATTCATGCTGCAAAGTTGTAAAAAACAATCTTTATGTTTAAAACAATTCAACTTTTCATCTCTTTTAAACTACTTATTACCGCTTTTAACAAAACCTTGCTATAAACTGTTAGGGTTCTGTCAATCTATATATATCTTTATTCAACTGTAAAAAAATAAATTATGGAAAGAAAATATCGCATACTGCTATGTGAAGATGATACCAACCTTGGAATGGTTTTAAAAAACTATCTTGAACTGAACGATTATGAAGTTACGCTTGAGCGTGATGGAAGAATGGGGCTGGCCGCTTTTCAGCGTGAGAAGTTTGACATTTGCCTGCTGGATGTAATGATGCCGCATGTTGACGGATTTACGCTTGCAGCGGATATTCGTGATATAGATCCAGATATTCCATTATTCTTTTTAAGCGCAAAAACCATGAAGGACGATGTAATTAAAGGCTACAACCTTGGTGCCGATGATTATATTACCAAGCCTTTTGACAGTGAAGTATTGCTGCTTAAAATAAAAGCTATTTTAAAACGTAACGAGGAAGAAAACCGCATTAGTGAAAATATTGAGTTTGATCTTGGTATTTACCATTTTAACCCTAAGCTAAGGCAGCTTGCTTTTGAAGGTGGCACACAAACCTTGTCACCAAAAGAAAACGAACTTTTAAAAATGCTGTCTGAACATAAAAACGATCTTTTACCACGTGAACGTGCGTTAAAGAAAATTTGGGGCAGCGATACTTATTTTAATGGTCGCAGTATGGATGTGTATATTGCCAAGCTGCGCAAGTATTTAAAGGATGATCCAAAAATAGAGATTGTTAATATACATGGTAACGGCTTTAGGCTGGTGGCATCATAAATAACAGCAACAACAAAGTAGTAAAGAGCAGGCCAGTAATAGCCTGCTCTTTTTATAAATATAATTTAATATTGCCCCCATGATAACTGTTCCTCCCTATCTTAAAAAAGGCGATACTATTGGTATTGTTTGTCCATCTGGTTATATGCCTGCTGAAAATGCAGCCACCTGTATTGCAACGCTTGAAAGCTGGGGTTATAGAGTGAAGGTTGGCAGTACTTTGGGCAGCCAGTTTCATTATTTCAG
Source organism: Chitinophagales bacterium (assembly GCA_031424995.1). Classification (GTDB taxonomy): domain Bacteria; phylum Bacteroidota; class Bacteroidia; order Chitinophagales; family Chitinophagaceae; genus Parasediminibacterium. The sequence continues at coordinate 2,463 of JANPIP010000031.1, forward strand.
CGGTACTGATAAGCAACGTACACAAGACTTACAAAAGATGCTGAATGATAGCAGTATTAAAGCCATTTTATGTGGTCGTGGCGGTTATGGCCTTAGTCGTATTATTGATCAGCTTGACTTTCAAAAATTTAAAAAGAACCCAAAATGGATTATTGGGTTTAGTGATATTACAGTACTGCACGCCCATATTTACCAGCATTATCAAATAGCAACACTACATGCACCTATGGCCGCAGCGTTTAATAATGAGGGGTATAAAAACCCATATATAGCTTCGCTGAAAGATGCACTTAGCGGCACTGTAGCGGCGTATGATTGCGCCGCCCATACCTTAAATAAAACGGGTATTGCAGAAGGTGATCTTATTGGAGGTAATCTCTCGATGGTTGCCCATTTGATTGGCTCGCATTCTGCCTTTAAAACAAGGCATAAGCTATTATTTTTAGAAGATATTGGCGAATACCTGTACAATATTGACAGAATGATGATACAACTAGAAAGGGCTGAAATATTCAAGCATTTAAAAGGTTTGATTATTGGCGGTTTTAGTGATATGAAGGATACTGTGATACCATTTGGTACTGATGTTTATAACCTTATCAATTACCATATTAAAGCGTATAAATTTCCAGTTTGTTATGGCTTTCCTGTAAGCCACGATACAGAAAATGTGGCATTGAAAGTTGGGGTAAAACATGAACTAAGGGTAACAGGTGAAGGCGTGCAGTTAAAGGAGATTTTATAGAAAGAAATTCTACCATGCTATAAAGCATTTGTAAAATAAATTAAGCGGATTTGTGCTTTGGCCATGATTGTTTATAAACGTTGTATTGCTTTGTATAAAGGCGTTACAAGTTTTTAATCAGGTTTTGTGATAATAAAATCTTCCATAAGTTGTTGTAAAATAACCTACACTGTAAAGTATGTTTGTACTGCAAGCGGGGAACGTAAGCAAAACAAAAAGTTAGTTATTATTAAAACTAACATTAAAAAGAAGCTGTAAACAGCACAAAATTATTCTAAGAACTTTTCATATGGCAAGCAATCGTTAGAGGTCGTTCTGTTTCTACAGAAAGACCCTTTTTTTTAGCTCAATTGCTAAGCCTAAAGATAAGTTTAACAGCTCTTTTAAAAACGGAACATGATGGAATATAGTAAAGTACTTGCTTATTAAATTATTATAGCATTGATAATTTATAAGTATGATTTTACAAAAAATGTCTTTATATTTGTTAGGCTTCTAAGTTCCCCCGCTTTACAAGCATATTTTTTCATCAATTTTAATAATATGAAAATACTTTTAACAGTTATCGGTGGGATCATAGTGGTTCTTTACACCCTTTGGAAAGACAAAAGAGAAAAATTTACTGTTGTTGATACCCAGGGTGGTGCATCTGAAATATCAGAATCTACTGTAAAACAAGTTCGCATCGAGACCAGAAAACCTGCTACAGTTTAGTTGCCCCTTTTAATTTATTGTTCCTTTATCCTACCCTTAAGAATCAGTGCATAATTTGTTCTGAATTCAACCCCAATTCCTTCATTTATCTGTTGTTATTGTAATTAAACTTGTTGAAAGACTGCCCCACATTTAATCATTTAAATGTGCTTCTAAATAATTGTAAGCAATTCTAAAACCAAATCCTTTTTTGGAATGGTATTGGCTAAATAGCATGAATACTGTGTTAAGCAATACAGTGTATGTTATTGTACTAATATTTAACCAAGGGCTTTGAATTACTCATTTACTTTAAAATCATTTGTTGTTTTCACTTTTGTGGTCATTTTTTCGTACCCGCTATTTTCTCAAACCAAATGCCAGGGTACACTTGGTAAACCTTTAATAAATATCAGTTTTGGGGCAGGTGCTAATCCTGGTCAGCCTGTTACTGCGGCAACTTCTACTTATCAATATACTGCGGCTGATTGTCCAAAAGATGGATTTTATACCATAAGAAATAAAACGGAAGATTGTTTTTATGGCGACTGGCATTCAGTTACAAAAGATCATACAGGTAATGAAAATGGTTACTTTCTTCTGGTGAATGCATCTTTTACATCCAATGATTTTTATCTGGATACTATACAAAACCTCTGTTCAAAAACTACCTATCAATTTGGTGCTTGGATATTAAATATGATGAAGCCTGGCAAATGTGGTAATGGCGGCCTTCGTCCAGATGTTACTTTTAGTGTTGAAAAAACCGATGGTACTGTGCTGCAAAGCTTTACTACCAATGAAATTGATGTAACGGGTACACCACAATGGAAGCAGTACGCTTTTTATTTTTCAACTGAAGAAACAAGCGTGGTATTACGTATGAAAACTAATGCCATTGGTGGATGTGGGGGCGATTTTGCACTGGATGATATAACACTCCAGCCCTGTAATCCTGATGTGAAAGCAACTATTGATAACAGTATTTTACAAAGTATTGCTTACCACTGTAAAAGCAAGGATACTTCTTTTAGCTTCAGTAGTAATTTTGGCATGTACATTAACCCCGCTTATGTTTGGGAAACCAGTACCACTAATGGTGCAAGTTGGACTCCTATTCCCAATGCCAATAAAAATGCATTAACGCAAGTCCTGCCCTCAACCCAGGATGAAGTAGTTTATTTGTACAGGTTAATGGTTGCGGAGGTAGATAACATGAATATTCCGCAGTGTATTGCTTATTCAAACGTTGATACTATTAGAAGTGTTCCTGAACCCGTTCCTGTTTTCTCAAGTAATGCACCTGTTTGTGAAGGAAGCACATTGCAGCTTACTGCAGCAGGTGGCAGCCAGTATAACTGGATGGGGCCTAATGGCTATATGGCTTCTGGTAATCCTCTTTCGTATAATAATATCCCTTTAAAAGATAGCGGGCAATACATGGTAAAGGTTATTTCGCCTTATGGTTGTTTTGCTTTTGATAGTTTACAAGTAACCATCCATCCTAAACCAAAGGCATTTGCAGGCATTGATACCAGTTTTTGCGAAGGCAAGGCAACGCAGTTGCAGGGCAATGGTGATGGTACTTATTTATGGTCGCCTGCAAAAGGATTAAGTAGTGTAACTGTTTCAAATCCTTATGCATGGCCTGTAGATACTACTATGTATACTTTAAAAGTTACCAATAAGTTTGGTTGCACAGATACAGCATCTATAGCCATCAACATTATTAAAAAGCCAAGGGTTAATGCGGGCAGTGATAAAAAAATAATGCAGGGCAGCTTTGTAAGGCTTGATGGTAATATTTCAGGATCGGATATAGATTATTACTGGTCGCCAAATTCTTCATTAAGCGATCCTAATTCTTTGCAGCCAATGGTAAATCCTGCTGATAATACTGTGTTTGTTATCAATGCAGTTTCTGCCTGCGGTTCAGCAAAAGATGAGGTTGCTGTAACGGTGCTTAAAAAAGTAGAAGTTCCCAATGTGTTTTCTCCCAATAGCGATGGTATTAATGATACCTGGATTATTAAAAATCTACAGGCATACAATACAGCAGAAGTATTTGTATTTGACCGTTATGGCCAAAAAATATATGCAAGCCGCGGTTATAATTTGCCCTGGAACGGCACTTACAATGGCAATTCCTTGCCTGCTGGTACTTATTATTACGTTATAGATATTAAGACAGATAATATAAAATTACAGGGTTCTGTAATGATAATCAGGTAGTTGCAACAAGTTCTGTGTTTACACTACGTTCTATGTTGTGTTGATTTTTCCCCTTTTTTAACTTTCGGTTTTCCCAAAAAAAATAAATTTTTTTTATCTATAGTAATGTGTAGAAACTGCTTTACAACAAGCTACTACTATGTAGAGTATTATGGGTAACCTTAATTAATCAAACTTACACATACAACGGAACAGTTTTGTTATAGGAGGTTACCGAAGTGTATAAAAGATAATGAGATGAAAGCACTCCTGAGAGATAACACTATCCTGGTTCGTAAAAAATCTTTTTGGGTTATTAAAACTTAACCCTGTTTCAATCCAAACGGTTGCCATTAACAATTAGCCCATCTTTTAAAGATTGGGGTAATGGTAATATTAATATAGTAATTGGTTAAAAGGAATTTGAATTAATAAATAAACAAGAGAAAGGTATTATGACAAAAATTTACAGCAAACAAATTTGCAGAATGTTATTGGGTGTTATAATCATTAGTAGCCTCTTTATCAGCTCGTGTACAAACACAAAAAAGGTTGCGTACTTTCTTAACCAGCAGGATACCTCATTAACAAGTTCAAACACAGCACCAACAGCAGTAATTATAAGTAATGACTTGTTAAGTATTACGGTTAGCAGTTTAAGCAACCAGGCATCGGCTGTTTTTAACAGTGCCAACAGTGCAGGAATGGGTTCAATAAACCAAAGCGAAAATGTGCTGCAGCCAAGTGGTTACCTGGTAAATAAAGAGGGGTTTATTAAGTTTCCTTTTTTAGGAAGAATGCAGGTAAGCGGCTTAACAGAACAACAGCTTGAAGACACAATTACCAGGCAGTTGCTTGATAAAAAATTATTACTGGATCCTATAGTAACAGTGCGCCATCTAAATTTTAAAGTAACAGTACTTGGCGAGGTAAACCATCCTGCCGTATTAAAAGTAGCGAGTGAAAAAATATCGTTTTTAGAAGCTTTGGGCCTTGCAGGCGATTTAACAATATATGCCAAACGTGATAATTTATTGTTGATACGTGAGGAAAATAATAAGAAAGTGGTGCGAAGAATAAACCTTAATTCAAGCAGTTTTTTAACATCGCCTTACTACTATTTAAAATCAAATGATATTATATACGCTGAACCAAACAAAGCAAAAGTGGCCTCTTCAGGAAGAAGCCAGCAACTGTTACCAATCATTTTAAGTGGCCTTTCATTCTTTGCAATTGTTGTAGATCGTTTTACCAGATAAAAACATTTTTATGCACGTTACACATAAAACAGGCACAATGCCTGAAAGCTCAAAAAACATACTTACGTTTAACCAGTTATGGTTAAGATATGTAGCCTACTGGCCACTGTTTGTACTGCTTATAGTACTTGCTGTAGCTGCTGCAAAATTTTATACCTGGTATGCCATACCACAGTATGAAAGCAATGCAAAAATTTTGATTAATGATGAAAAGAAAGGTGCAGAAGATTCTAAAGAAAGGGAAGTGTTTAATACACTTAACACCAAGAAGATTATAGAGAATGAAATGGAAGTGGTGCAGTCAAGAACACTGGTGGAAGGTGTTTCTAAAAACCTGTACCTGTATGCACCCATGTTTGAAAAGGCACGCCTGCGTTATGTTCCAGCCTATAATAATTCACCCATTAAAATAGAAAGCAAAGATCCATCATCAATAGTTGATACAAAAGAAATAGCATTTACCACAGATGTAAACAGGCAAAATGTAATTGTTGCAGGTAAACAATATGCAGTAAATGAATGGGTTAATACAAACTATGGTCAGTTGAAATTTATTCCTAACGAAAAATTTCATGGTGCTGCCACAGGCACTTATTTCTTTAAGCTGGTGAACCCAAAAAAAGTAACTGCCGATATTCAATCGAGGCTTAAAGTGGCTTCATCAAGTAAGCTTTCATCAATCATTACTTTATCTTTTAAAGATGCAGTACCTGAAAGAGGAGAAGATATTTTAAACGGGCTAATAAATGAATATAACAGGGCAATACTTACTGATAGAAATATAATCGCAAAAAACACCCTTGCATTTGTGCAGGAAAGATTGAACAATGTTACTGGAGATCTTAACGCAATTGAACAAAAAAGCCAGCAATACAAAGCGGGCAACAGGGCCATTGATATTGGCACACAGGGCAGGCTTTATCTTGAAAATGTTAGTTCTAACGACCAGAAGCTAAGCGAGATAAACATGCAGCTTGCAGTGCTTGACCAGGTACAGAATTATGCGTTTTCAAACAGTAATAAAGGTGCTATCGTCCCATCCACTTTGGGTATGAATGATGGTATACTTACGGGGCTTTTAAACAAGCTGTACGAAAGTGAAATGGAAGCAGAGAAACTGAAAAGTACAGAAGCCGCCAATTACCCAAGTGTTGTTGCTCTTAATGACCAGATAGCAAAGCTGAAACCTGCTATCATTCAAAATATTCAAAGCCAGCGCAAAAGCCTTGAGGCTAGTAGATCGAACCTGGTAAGCACCAACAATAACTATGCACAGGGCTTACAAACCATACCCGAAAAAGAGCGTGAATTAATTGAAATAAACCGTGAAAAAGGGATCAAGTATAACACCTATGCCTTCCTACTGCAAAAGCGCGAAGAAACAGCATTGGCGCACTCTTCAGCGGTGCCTGATAACAGGCTTGTAGATAAAGCAGAATCTTCTGTACTGCCAATTAGCCCCAATAACAAAGTAGTGTATGCAGGTTGCATTGTATTTGCTTTACTGATAGGAATTTCAGTCATCACAGCAAAAGAAACCTTTAATAACAAAGTTTTGTACAGGCAGGAAATTGAATCATTAACAAGAAGACCAATTGTTGGCGAAGTGATTTATGAAAAATCAAACAATCCTTTTGTGGCAGGTGATGGTAAAGAAACTTTTATAGCAGAACAGTTCAGGCAGTTGCGGATTGCACTTGCCTTCTTAAAAAAAGAAGTAAAGAAAAAGAAGATTCTGGTAACCTCATCCATTGCTGGTGAAGGCAAGAGTTTTATTTCTTTAAACCTTGCGTTAACTATTGCGCTTACCAATAAAAGAGTTGCCTTGCTTGAGCTTGATCTTATCAACCCAAGCATTAGCGATAAGTTTGAAGCGCCTAACAGTAAAGGCATTACAGATTATTTAATGGGCGATGCTTCCGCAGAAGAAATCATCACACCAACTGAAGTTAATCCCAACTTGTTTCTTGTGTCTGCTGGTACACGAGTTAAAAATTCATCTGAACTTTTAACCAACGGCAAGATTGAGGATTTGATAATGAAACTGGAAGAAGAATTTGACTATGTAATTATTGATACAGCCCCTGTAAGCCTTGTAACAGATGCTTACATACTTTCTGCCTGCTGCGATATTACACTGTATGTAGTAAGGCACAATTATACTGCAAAAGTTTTTGTACAACGTATTGATGGCAATAATAAAATAAGCCGCCTTAACAATATAGCCATTGTTTTCAACGGAATTAAGGCAAGGGGCTTTGGTAAAAAAAGCTATGGTTTTGGTTATGGATATGGCTATGCATACAACGAAAAAAGACCAAAAAAAAGTAAAGTAAGATTGGTTAAATCAACCATAGAGGGTAGTACTAAAAGTGTTACAGGGTAACTAAAAAGCAAACAATTTATGTAAACTAATAACGATTAACATCCCTGGCTGCTAACCGTATTAGCGAAGCTTATTTTAAAATTTCAATTTATGAATACGGAAAAAAAATGGTGTGTTATACATACCAAACCCAAATTGGAAACGAAAGTGGCTGATCTGCTTTCTAAAAAGAAAATAGAAACGTATTGCCCTTTAACAAAACAGGCAAAACAGTCAACCATTATTGCAACTGCCGCAACGCCTCTTTTTAATTCTTATGTTTTTGTTAATGCAACAGAAGAGCAGTATAAGCATATACAACATACAGAAGGCGTTGTAAATTTTGTGTACTGGCTGGGAAAGCCCGCCGTTATTAAAGAAGAAGAAATAGCTGCTGTTAGGCGTTATCTTAATGAATCGTACACACTTAGCCTTGAAAAAATAAATGTAGATATAAATGGCATTGTACGCGTCACAGCAGGACCAGTAATGCAGCAGGAAGGTGATGTAATTGAGGTGAAAGAAAAGTCTTTAAAAATACATCTTCCAACACTTGGTTATGCCCTTATAGCAGTTGAAAATAACGTGACTGAAGTTGTTAAAACTACTGTAAGCACATTCACCAATCTGCGCGAAAAATCAAAACAACTTTTTAATAACGTAAACTATAAAAACCTGTTACATGCAAACTTCAGATAAAATTTTTGTTGCAGGTCACAGAGGCATGGTGGGCAGTGCAATAGTTCGTAAACTTAACAAAGAAGGCTATTACAATTTAATTGTGAGAACATCAAAAGAACTTGATTTAAAAGATACAAAAGCCGTTGAAAAATTTTTTGTAGAAGAGAAGCCAGACTATGTTTTTTTGGCTGCCGCAAAGGTTGGGGGCATACTTGCCAACAAGCTTTTCAAGGCCGATTTTATTTACGATAACCTGATGATACAAAACAATGTTATTCATCAGTCGTATAAACATGGCGTTAAAAAACTACTGTTTCTTGGCTCGTCCTGCATCTATCCAAAGCTTGCACAACAGCCTATAAAAGAAGACTATTTATTAACGGGTTTGCTGGAAGAAACCAATGATGCCTATGCCATTGCAAAAATTGCCGGCATTAAAATGTGCGACTCTTACAGGGAGCAATACGACTGCAATTTTATCTCTGCTATGCCTACCAACTTGTATGGGCCTAATGATAGTTATGATCTTACCAATTCGCATGTGTTGCCTGCTTTATTAAGAAAGATAATTACTGCAAAACAGGAAGGTGAAAATGAAGTAACAGTATGGGGCAGTGGTAATCCAAAACGTGAGTTTTTACATGTGGATGACCTTGCCTATGCCTGTATGTTTTTGATGGAAAACTATAATGAAGCTGCAACTGTAAACGTTGGTCTTGGCACTGATGTTAGCATTAAAGAGCTGGCAGAATTAATAAAGAAAATAGTTGGTTTTGAAGGTGCGCTGAATTTTGATACTTCCAAGCCTGATGGTACGCCACGCAAATTACTGGATGTATCAAAACTACATTCATTGGGATGGAAACACACGATTGAACTTGAACAGGGCATTGCATTGACATATGAAGATTATCTAAGCAACAATTCTACTAAAACAGACAATCATTCATTACATAACCAACTCACACATTCATTATGAAGACAGCTTTAATCACAGGTGTTACCGGCCAGGACGGTGCTTATCTTGCAGAATTATTATTGGAAAAAGGGTATATGGTGCATGGCATCAAACGCAGGTCATCATTAATAAATACCCAGCGTATTAACCACCTTTACCAGGATCAGCATGAGAAGAATATTCGCTTCAAACTTCATTACGGTGACCTTACTGACAGTACCAATATTATAAGAATTATACAGGAAACACAGCCTGACGAAATATATAACCTGGCAGCCATGAGCCATGTTAAAGTAAGTTTTGATACACCTGAATATACTGCCAACGCAGATGGTATTGGTACGCTGCGCATACTTGAAGCAGTACGTCTTTTAAAGATGGAACATAAGGTAAGAATTTACCAGGCTTCTACCTCAGAATTATATGGTTTGGTACAGGAAGTTCCGCAAAGAGAAACCACTCCTTTCTATCCTCGTTCACCTTATGCGGTAGCTAAATTATATGCTTACTGGATAACGGTTAATTATCGTGAAGCGTATAACATGTATGCCTGCAATGGTATACTTTTTAACCACGAAAGCCCAAGGCGCGGTGAAACATTTGTAACAAGAAAAATTACACGCGGCGTAGCCGCAATTGCACACAAACTACAGGATTGTTTATATCTCGGAAACATGGACTCAAAGCGCGATTGGGGCCATGCAAAAGATTATGTAGAAGCTATGTGGCGCATACTGCAGCAGCGTTTGCCTGAAGATTTTGTGATTGCTACAGGTGTTACCACTACGGTGCGTGATTTTGTTCGCCTTGCCTTTGGCGAAGCAGGAATTGAAGTAGAATTTGTTGGCGAAGGCATTAATGAAAAAGCTGTTGTTACCGCATGTAACAATGAAGAATATCAGGTGGAAATCGGGCAAACCGTAGTGGCAGTTGATAAAGCATATTTCAGGCCAACAGAGGTGGAATTGTTGATTGGTGACCTGACAAAAGCTATGGAAAAACTAGGCTGGCAGCCTCAATATAATCTTGATTCTCTTGTAAAAGAAATGATGTCCAATGACCTTGAATTATACAGGTCTGGCGTTGAATATGCCGATGTAGAAATGTGGTAATAACAATTAACTATACAGGCATACAGGTATATAAAAGGAGGGATTGAATAAGAGCTGTTAGCTATACGCCTGTTGCCTGTACAATTAAATAAAAAAGAATATCCAACAAAGTCTATGCGCATAAATACCCTTGTAAAAAATGTGGCTTCACAGTCAATGCTCCAGGTGGCAAACCTGGTGTTGCCGTTTCTTACAATACCTTATATAACTAAAATTATTGGTCCTGATAAATTTGGGGTTATTAACTATTGCACTGCTATTGTAACCTACTTTGTTTTGATTGTTAATTTTAGTTTTGATATGCAGGCTTCAAGGGCTGTAGCTCAAAATCCTGATGATCAGCCTTTCCTTAATAAAATCTTCAGTGATGTATTTTATACAAAGGTTTTACTGTTCATAACCTGTGCCGTAAGCTTTTTATTACTCCTTAATTTTTTGCCCCAATTACAGAATGAAAAGGAGGTTGCGTTTTACTCCTTTTTAATACTTATCGGCTGGGTGTTTACACCAAACTGGTTGTACCAGGGCAAGCAGCAGTTAAGCAAAATCGCGCTGTTTAATCTTGTTGCAAAAATTCTGTTTACGCTATCTGTATTTGTGTTTATACATAATAAAGATGAGTATGTATGGCAGCCATTTATTTTAAGTATATCTCAGATTGCTGTAGGCGCTGTTTCTTTTATTCTAGCCTGCACTACTTTTCATATAAAGTTTGTAAAATTTCAATGGGCAAGTGTTGTTAAGGTATTGAAAGAAGGAAAGGAACTCTTCTTCTCAATGGTTACCATCAACCTCTATTCAAACACTACTATAATTGTTTTGGGAGTGTTTTTATCAGTTACGCAGGTAGGCTATTATTCAGCAGCATACCGTTTAATAATTACTGCAATCACTGTACTTTCTATTCCTTTAAACCAGGCATTGTTTCCTTTTATATCAGGCTCTTTTAGTGTAGATAAAAACAAAGGGATACAAGATCTGCAGAGTATTATGCCCGTGTGTTTGCTCTTTAGTTTTTTATACAGTCTTACGTTTTTTTTACTTGCCCCATTTATCATACAACTCTTTTACGGACAAAGTTTTTATCCTGCCATTGCAGTGTTCAGGATACTGAGCATTGTGCCTTTTTTAGTAAGCATTAATTCGTTTTTAGGGGTGCATGCTTTGCTTAATTTAAAGATGGATAAAAAGTTCTTCCGCATCACGCTTATCAGTTCAGCGGCAGGTCTTGCATCAGCATTTGTGTTGGGTTATTTCTTTGGAATAAAAGGCGGGGCCTTTTCATGGTTGATAGCTGAAGGCTGCAATTGCATTATGTTTTACATCACACTTAAGCGCATGTCTATCAACTTATTTAAAGGAGAATATTTCAGGTACAATTATTTTAAGGAGTTAGCTGTAAAAGGTTTGGGGAATATCAGTTCCCGCTTTTTGCATGCACGAACCGTAAAAGTTAACGGATAGTACTTGTTGGGAAAAATGGTTCACTAAAGAAATTATTATGGCAGCAATATCTACAGTTATAAATGCACCCGTAAAGGCGGTGAACGATATAGCCAACTATATAAGCTTAAAACGCGGAAGGGTTATATACAAATCTTTTCCCCTGATTTATGGAACTATCATTTTAAAGAATAACGGTGTTTGCCAGTTAGGTGATAACCTTATTTTCCGCAGCAGTACTTCTTCCAATTATGTAGGGCTTACAAAAAAATGTTCACTGTTTGTTGAGGCTGGTGCAAAACTGGTTATTGGCGATAATGCTGGCCTTTCAGGAACCACTATTTATTGTGCAAACTCAATTACCATTGGCCGCTATGTAAACTTTGGCGGCAATGTTTGTGTTTGGGATACCGACTTTCATCCGCTTGATTTTGAAGACAGGCGTGTACATAATGAGAACAGAATAAAATCGTTGCCTATAGTTATTGGCGATGATGTTTTTATTGGGGCAAACGCCATGATATTAAAGGGTGTAAAAATTGGTGACAGAAGTATTATTGGTGCAGGAAGTGTAGTAACTAAAAGCATTCCCGAAGATGAAATATGGGCGGGCAACCCCGCACGTTTTATAAAAAAAATTGAACACAAGAATAAACTGATAGCCGTATGATAGGACTATTACTTTTTATACTTGCGGCTTACTTTTATTTAAGCGATGAAAAAAGATACCTCTCAGTATTTTTATTGTTTACCATTGCTACAGCAGGCTTTCAGTTAATACCTGTTGAACTTGTAACCCTTGCGCCTGCGGGTATCTCAAAGCCTTACGACTGGCTGCTCATTTTTTGCGCCATGGTATTTTTGTTCTTCCCAAAAGTTTTTATACAAAACCCTGCGTGGAGTAATTACCGCAATATTACCCTTTTTGGTTTGGTGCTGGTTGGCCTGCTTTGCTACAGTATTTTTTACAGGCATGTTGAGGTTTCTATAAGCATACGTGTATTCAGAAACTTTATCTTCTTTCTTACCCTGTTTCTCTTTGTAAATATTTCACTGGACGATTTTACAAAAATATTCAGATTGATTGTTTACGCTACAACCATTGCCTCTGTTGTGTATTGTTTGCAGTTGGTGGTTGGTAAAGCGTTATTAAACACTGTGGGCAGCGATATGGTTACCACTAATGATGATGCCAGTTTAACACGTTATTACAACCTTCCCGTATTCCTTTTTCCCGTGGTTTTTTTCTTCTTCTTTTCAAAAGATGCCTTGCCTTTAAAGTTTAGGAATTTTATTATTGGCATCAATTCGCTGGCAATCATTTTATCTCAGCACCGCAACCTTTTACTTGCTATTGTATGCTGTTATTTTCTGCACCTCTTCCTTAGCAAAAAAATTAAACCGGTTAAATTATTTGTGTACGTTTTTATAGCACTGTTATCTTTTAATGTTGTGGATGGTCTTTTGGGCAACCGTTTTTCTGATGGTTTTAAAGATTTGTCAGGTGCATCAGTAAGTGTATCTCCAACAACGTTAAATGCTTTATCAGCAAGCGATTTATCAACTACAGAATTTCGCTGGTACCTGTTTGTTGAGCGTTTGCAGTACATTATGCTTCATCCTGTAACCACTCTTTTTGGTATTGGTTTTTTGACGGAGGATTCTCATTTAACAAGCCTGCTGCGTTTTAATATTGGGTTGCCTGATGAAGCCAACAATCCCACGCAGGTAGATACAGGTGATATTATATGGTCTGTGATGGTGCTGCATTTTGGCCTCGCGGGTATCCTGTTCTTTATCATTTACTATGTTTCATTTATCATAAAATTCCTTGCTTTTAAACAGGATGCAATTGCGCAGTCAGGCATTTTGTTTATAGTCATTTTATTCATCACATCCTTTTATGGTACTGCCATGCTGCAGCCTTATACTACCTGCATGGTAATGCTGTTTGCAGCATACACATTTGTGCTGAAGCAGGCAGACAGCTTTGAATATTTGTCCTCACCTTCTTATCGTTTTACTAAAACATTTGCATGATGAAAGTATCTGTTATTACCCCTTCTTATAACCAGGGAAAATTTATTGAACGAACTATTTTATCGGTATTAAACCAAACCTATAAAAACATTGAATACATTATTATTGATGGTGGTTCAACCGATGAAACCATGGATGTAGTAGAACGTTACCGCGATAGGATTGATATTGTTGTTCATGAAAAAGACAAAGGTCAGTCTGATGCTATTAACAAAGGGTTTAAACTCGCTACAGGCGATTTGGTAGGATGGATCAATTCTGATGATATCCTTTTTTCTGACTGTGTTGAGAACATTGTTGCGTTGGCAACTGAAAAGCCTGATGGCTGTATTTATTACCCTGCAATGATTAATTTAATTGATGCAAACGATAAAGTAACAGGCACTATAGAAAAGTATATCACAGGTAAATCAACACTCACACAAAAAGATTACGATCTTATTCAGCAGGGTTCTTTTTATCGAACAGAAGCCGTGCGTAAAGTAAATTTCCTGGATGAGAAGAAGCACTATTGTATGGATCTTGATCTGTGGCTAAAACTACTGGATCACGGTAATATTTATTATTACGATAAAACTTCACTGGCTGCCTTCAGAATGTGGGAAGACTCAAAGACTTCCACAGGGGGATTGAAATTTTTTAAAGACATAAAGCAAACCCTGCGTATGCACAATATGCAGGCTTTCTCACCCAATAACCAACGTTTACACTGGTATATGTTTAAGGCAACAATAAAAGGAATGATAGCAAAACAGAAAAGGGTTGTAAACTATTTTCAGCATTCTTTTCCATTGCTTGTTTCACTGTTATCTCTTAACTTTTTAACCAGTGGAAAATGAAAATAGTGCATTGCCTTTTTACCATGGAAGCCGCAGGGGCACAGGTTCTTACAGTTGGTTTATTAAATGAAATGTGTCGCGATAACGAGGTAGAACTGATTATTGTAAACACCTGGAATCCTGAGCTTTTGAAACAGCTTGATCCCAAAATAAAGGTTTGGTATATTAACCGTAAAGAGGGTGCCAGAAGTCCGTTGCCATTAATAAAACTCAATCTTTTATTAATGCGTTCAAATGCTGATATTATTCATTGCCATGAGCCTAATATGGTAAAGATTATCAAGACAAAAAAGAAAGCAAAACTGTTTCATACGGTGCATGATGTAGGTATTCCAATTTCATTTTATCATAAGTACGATTCACTGGTAGCAATCTCTGATGCAGTGTATAACGACATCACTGCAAAGTGCCTTGTGCCTGTAAGTAAAATTTATAACGGCATTCCTATTACTTCTTTTAAGCGCCGCACCAATTATGCCACTGTAAACGGCACGCCTTTAAAACTGGTACAAGTAAGCAGGCTCGTGCATGAAAAGAAGGGGCAGGATATTTTGCTGCAGGCATTAAGCCTTATTGTTAAAGAGTATGGATGTACCAATTTTACGCTTGACCTTGTTGGTTCAGGCAGTTCTGAAGCTTACCTGCAGCAAATGATTAATGACTTAGAGCTTCAGGGCAAAGTGAATTTAATTGGCGAAAAAAGCAGGGGATGGGTATTGGACAATCTTTGTGATTATCATATGCTGGTGCAACCATCGCGTTACGAAGGATTTGGGTTAACCATTGTAGAAGGCTTTGCTGCGGGGCTTCCTGTACTGGCATCCAATATTGATGGACCTAAAGAAATTATAGAATCTATACCTGGTGGCTTTTTATTTGAGAATGGAAATGTTGAAGACTGCGCCAATGAATTATTCAGGCTGTTACAATTATACCAGGAAGGAAAAATGAACGAATTAATGATGGAATCAATGGTTAAGATAGAAGCCAAATATTCAATGACAGCCTGTGCAGGAAATTATCTTTCTGAGTATGAACGCGTACTTGCCCCCGTAGCATAAAATTAAAGTTATGATTGGGAATGTTGGTTTAAAGGCACACTCTTTGCAAAATACTTCTGAAAAAAGAATGGGCTTTTTTACCTACATAACTCAAGATGCTGAATCAAACAAAGGCAACACCAAGGGCAAGGCTATAGCCCTTTTGTTCAGGATCGCGCACTATGTTTATTCGCACCATATTTTAAAAGTTATAGGATATCCCTACCTGTTGTTTTACAAATATTTCACACAATTTTTTTTTACCATTGAGTTGCCTTATCAAACCATAATTGGTGAAGGCTTTACCGTATTTCATGGCCTTGCACTGGTAGTGCATGAAAATACAGTAATTGGTAGCAATTGTATTCTTCGTCAGTCAACCACCATTGGCAATGCAAAGCCAGGTGGCAAATGCCCTGTAATAGGCAATAATGTTGAGGTTGGCTGTAATGTTTGCATTATAGGGGACATTGTTATAGGCGATAATGTTAAGATAGGTGCAGGTGCTGTGGTTACTAAAAATATTCCGCCTGATTCTGTGGCTATTGGTAACCCTGCAAGGGTGATAAAAACTTTGGGAAAGCCAAAATTGGCTTCTGCAGATGCGGTTGTAAAAATTGCCATTTGAAAATTGGAAATGTGTTTATGAAATGACTAAATTTTACTGAAATGAATGTTTTAATTACCGCGCCAAGTTTAAACGTAAACAGGAATGTGAGTGGCATCTCCTCTGTAGTTGGTACCATTATACAAAACAATAGCGAGATCACTTATCATCACTTTGTTGCAGGCAGGGAAGATGGAGATAGCAGTACTTCACAACGAATAGCTGCCCTTGGCAAAAGTTATACATCGCTTATAAAAACATTTCTTAAAAAAAGTATTGACCTGGTACATCTTAACCTGCCACTCAATCCAAAATCTATATACAGAGATTACCTTGTTTTTACTATAGCAAAACTATTTGGCAAAAAGGTGCTGTTGCATCTTCACGGTGGTAAATACCTGTTGCAGCAACCAGATAACAAACTGTTAAACACACTTATAAACCGTATGTATGTAAGAAGTGAAATGGTTGTTTGTTTAAGTGAAATAGAAAAAGAGATTATAGAAAAGGCCTACCATTTAAAAGGCGTACAGGTACTTGAAAATACAGTAGATGATCTTTATTTAACGCTTACAAACAAGGAAGAAAATAGTAACGACCTTAAGGTTCTTTTCTTAGGCAGGCTTCATGAATCAAAAGGCGTACATGTATTGCTTGATTCTATAAAACACTTAATGCAAAACGGTAACAGCCATCTTAAATTTATTTTTTGTGGTGCAGGCCCTTTGTTGGAAGAATTATTACAGGTTACAAAAACATATCCATCAAACGTAATCTACATGGGCGTTGTAGGCGGCGAAGAGAAAAACAAAATGCTTGCTGCTGCGCATATTTTTGTACTCCCATCTTTATATGGCGAAGGTTTGCCCATGTCTTTAATTGAAGCTATGGCAGCAGGATTAGTGCCTGTTGTTACTACTGATGGCTCTATGAAAGCCATAGTACAGCATGAGGATAACGGATTTATTGTAGAAAAGAACAGCACAGCTTCATTAACAGCACAATTGGCTTATTTAGCAGCCAATCCCCAAATAATTCAAACTGTTTCTCAAAACGCGAAAGCATTTGCTCAAACACGTTTTTCGGTGAAAAAATACATCAGTTCCCTTAATGCTTTCTACAAATCATCTGTAGCATAAATGCCTGTATATGAGAATTATAAACCTCATGTAACAGCGGCATTTTCTTTTGTATTCTTTATCTGACGATTCCCATTAAAACTTATTAGCCGCATTGATACACAAGTGTTTTACATGTGTAGTAATGCTTTATTGTGTAAACTTAAAATCAAAAAAATGCTTATCAAAAAACGTATACTTTCTATAAATGTATCCAACGGTTCTCACCAGGATTTTGTAGATTCTATTTTTAAATACGCTGAAAATAAACAATCGGCTTATGTATGTTTTGCCAACGTACACATGCTTGTAGAAGCTTATAATTCACCTGCTTTCAGCACCGTGGTAAACAGTGCAGATATAGTGGCACCTGATGGTTTGCCTGTGGCAAAAAGTTTTAGCTTATTGTACAATACCTCACAAAAAAGAATTGATGGTACCAGTATAATGAAGAAGGTAATGAGGGATTGTGCAGTTAATGGAAAGAAAGTCTTCTTCTATGGTGGCACGCAGGAAATGCTTGATAAAACAACCCCCTATTTGCAATCCAATTATCCAGGGCTTAACGTTTCAGGTATGTATGCACCACCCTTCAGGGTATTAAGCAAAGAAGAAAAAGAAGGTGTGGTTGAGCAGATAAAAGCTTCAGGTGCTGTGATTGTGTTTGTTGTTTTGGGATGCCCCAAACAAGAGTCGTGGATGCATGAAATGAAAGGCAAAATACCTGCTGTGATGCTTGGTATTGGCGGAGCTTTACCAATGATGCTTGGTATACAGAAAAGAGCACCGTTATGGGTTCAAAAAGCGGGTATGGAATGGTTTTACCGTTTTAGCCAGGAACCAAAAAGATTGTTTCACCGCTATGCCTCCACCAATTCTACATTTATTTACCTGCTGGTTTCTGAAATGATAAGAACAAAAATTTTTAAGCTAAACCCATCACTTGCTGCTAATGCCGCGTAACAAACGCTTGTTGTTTTCCTGTTATAATCTGTGTGTATGAATACGAAATTTACAAGAAATTTGAAATTGCTGTTGGCAGTGTTAGATTTCGTTTTAATCAACTTCACTTTTTTTGCCTTCATTTTCTACTTCTGGCAAGAAATGCTTTATGAGTCTGATCTCCAGTATTTGTCGCTGGTTATCACACTAAACCTGGCCTGGCTTTTATCTGCAATGATTTGTGGTGTTTATAACGAAAAATACATTTTGTCTTCAGGCTTTTTAAGATGTTCAAGGGAGTCATGGGGATTTTGCATGTTATTCTTTACCTCCATTATGTTTTACTTTTTTAATGCCACATTGGGCAATGCATACACGGGTGCCATAATACTTTTTATTCTTTGCGCCCTGCTGGTAAATCGTGTGGTATTTGGCTACATCAATAATATTTATAAAAAAAGTTATTTTGATTCGCACCGCGTTTTAATGATTGGCTATAACAATCTTTCTATAAAACTTGCAGAGCATCTTGAAGTAGATGGCATCAATAAAAAAATAATTGGCTATTGCGAGGAAGAAGAGAATGTACACGAACTTTCTAAACATCCCATTCTTGGAAATATTAAAGATGCCATGAGCATCTGCACCAAATACCACGCAACAGAAATTTATTCTACCATTACGCCTGATAAAAACGAAAACATTCAAGATCTTATTCAGTCTGCTGAACAAAACTGTATCCGTTTTAGGTTGGTGCCAAATCTTGGTTTATACCTTAACAATCATACGCAGGTACATTTTGTTGATGAGATTCCTGTGATCTCTCAGCACCGCGAACCTTTGGAATCTATTAATAACAGGATCATTAAACGGGCTTTTGATATTGTGTTTAGTGTAGGTGTTTTAATATTTATCAACTCATGGCTAATACCTTTAATTGGTCTGCTTATCAAACTTGAATCTAAAGGCCCCATTTTTTTTATGCAGGAAAGAAGCGGTGAAAACAATGTTCCTTTTTATGTTTTAAAGTTTAGGAGTATGCGTGTAAATAACGATTCTAACAGTGTGCAGGCTACCAAAGGCGATAAACGCATAACAAAAATTGGTAAGTTTTTAAGGCGTACCAGCCTTGATGAATTTCCACAGTTTTTAAATGTGTTAAAAGGCGATATGAGTATTGTGGGGCCAAGGCCGCATATGTTGAAACATACAGACGAATACTCAAAACTGATTGAAAAATATATGGTGCGCCAGTTTTTAAAACCAGGCATTACAGGCTGGGCGCAGGTAAGCGGCTACAGGGGCGAAACACAAAACATACATCAAATGCAAAAACGTGTTGAGTATGATGTATGGTACATGGAAAATTGGAGCATTCCGCTTGACATAAAAATTATTTTTAAAACAGTGCATAACGCAATTAAAGGAGAAGAAAATGCTTACTGATCAAACATTAAAGGCGGGTTATGCGATGACGCAACATTTTGATACTTCATTAAGTAATAATGCTGTAGTTGCCCAAACAGAACACAGCGACGGAATTTTTAGCAGGATTGCAAGGATTTATAAAATCTGTAAAGAGTCAGACAGTAATTTTTACATTGTATTGTTCAATTTTTTACGCTACAAAATCAAATACCGTAAAAATATTCTTGCACACGAAAGGGTAATTATTTACGGCGCAAAAAATATTAAAAGCAATACGGTATTACAGGTTGGTTTGGGCAATGCAAAGTTTGTGCATGAGCATGATGTAACTTATTTAAACATCAGCGGCAGCTTATTTTTTAAAGGCAACCATACTATTGGCCGTGGCTGCCGTTTTGATATTGCGCAGGGCGCAGAAATGGTGGTAGGGCGTAACGGTTATATTAATGCCAATACATCATTTATTATAAACCACAAATTGGTTATTGGCGATGATTGTGCTATATCCTGGAACTGCCAGTTTTTAGATGAAGACTTTCATACTATAGAATATGATGGGAAAGTTGACAAGCCCAACGAAATTGAACTGGGCAACCATATTTGGGTAGGATGCGATGTGAAGATTTACAAAGGCACGGTAATACCCGATGGCTGTGTTATTGCAGCGGGTTCTGTAGTACGTGGAAATTTTACAGAAAAAAATGCTTTGATAGGTGGCAACCCTGCAAAAATTATTAAACAGAACGTATTATGGAAATAGGGTTTTAAGTATTTATACACTGCTTACGCTTAAAGTTAAAAAACTATAGGGCTGTCCAAACGGGCAGCCTTTTTTTTTAATCAAAATTAATCCTGCTTAAGTTGAACTTAACTGACTGTGATTTTTTTTCGTTCTAATCTTGTGTCTTCAAAGGGAAAGTATCTAAAAAAACCTTTTAGAACTTTCATATTTCAGCCCTCTTCCTCTAAAGAACAAAGACAGGCCGTCTTTACAAGGCTCAGGTACACAATACCAGCCAAAAAAATCAAATAACACAATTTATTATTTTAAAGCAATCCGTCATCTGAAATCGCTTTGACCTGCGTATTTCTAAGGCTGTTCTACTTTATCCAATTCCATTTATTATGAAACTATCTAACAAAAGAAAGTTGATCTTTCCTTTGCTGGCAATTCTTTTCTCTTATTGCAGCAAAAAAGCAGATATTATAGTTCCTGAAGCAGCAGTTAACAGTGAGCTTGCATTACAGTTAAACCCCGGTATTTCTATAGCACAATTGCGCCAGAAAAAAGTATTGCCCGGAGTTATTTATACCACATTAGAAAACAATTTTAACGGTACCTGGATATATGACCCCAAAGATTTTTCAAGTGCCGATAACACAGGTACAACCGTTGTTACTTTTGAAGGTAAAAGGGTAAAAAGATTACTGGCAAGTACTGATGTTGTTTACGGTGCATGGTTTGGCTTTAAAGGCAATGGCAGCGATGAAACAGCCACTTTGCAGGCAGCCATCAATGCAAGTGCAGGCCACAAGTTAATGTTACCTGAAGGTACTTTTTTCGCCAGGAAAATTGGCCTGGTATCCAACCTTAAACTTATAGGCAACAACACAAAACTTCGCAACATACAGGGGGAATCTACTGACAATATTTTTATAAGTCTCTGGGCATTAACCAATGTAGAAATTACTGGTTTAGAAGTGGCCTTAAACGGTATACGCGGCGATATTTGGGCTGGTACTGCAGCCATACAAATACAAAATAGTAGCAACATACATATTCACCACTGCTTTGTGCACGATAATACTTATGTGGGCATCAGGCTTACAGGCGGTAACGACAACATACGTGTAAACAACAATTTTATTGAGAACACTGATACTGGCGTGCATGCCAATAATACCAATACCAACGTAAATATCATCAGCAATATTATTTCAAAAGGTACTTCTGAAGGTATCACCATTTATGGTTATAACGAGCAGAATATCCCTTACAATTTTCTTGTTGACAGCAACATCATTCAGTACAAATTAAACAGCTTTGGCATTAATATTCCTTATGCAAAACTGGGTACCATTACACATAATACCGTTACCAATTGTCTTGGCGGTATTACGCTGCACGATGTAGTTTCTGTAGGTGAAGAAAACCATTATACGTCTGATATTCTTATCAACAACAACATGATTGCCAACTGTGGTTTTGGTATTGTGTACATTGGCGACAGAACTACCGTTACCAACAACTACCTTGAAAATATTCAGCAGGATGGTATTAACGTAAACAATTTCGATAATCCTGATATCATTACCACAGGCGTAAAAATAAGTGGTAACAACATTGTGCATCCTGCAATAGCAGGTGGTGGAAGGGGTGGCATTTCAGTTAAAAATCTAATCAATTCAACCATCGACCATAACACCATCAGCAAATGTGGCAATGCTTTTTCAGTACGTTTTAATGGTGGGTGCGATAATCTTACTATCACAGAAAACAATATGGGCGATGGCATGGTACAAACCACCAATACTGTATTTGATAAAAAAGTAGTGATTAGTAACAATAAGCTTCCGCAAACATATTTCCCTGCGGTATTCCCTTCAAACAACGTGTTTAAACTGGAAGTTTCAGGCAATACTTATACATCTGATACTGCATTTAATACAGCACCAAACGACCAGGGTGCTTACAACGATCTTAACACGTATAATGTACGCACAGGTTATTCTTTAGCCGCAGGCACTATACGAACTTTAATACCAAGCTGGACAGGCAGGATAATTAAATTAAAAAGCACCAATTCCTTTGCTGTTAAACAGGGTAACAATATCAGGCTAAAAAATGGAGCAGATACCAACGTTCCTCAAAACCAGAATATCTCTTTAAAATATGATGGCAGCACATGGAATGAGATTGCAAGAAGCTATTAAAAATCAAACCCTTATTTACCCTTTTTAATATGGTAGATGTATTCAGGCCATGTAATTATCGCCCTTTTTTAAAACACTATCCTTCCTTGATAAACGTACAACCCTAACCCTCTGAATACATCACCATTTTATTTATCAAGTTACCCTGGGGCGGATTTTTATCCGCCCTTTTTATTTTTTATAAAAATTAACACTTGGTACGGTTTTCGCTAACAATTTGGCATCCACAAATGGAAAGAGGTCTTCTTTCTACATTTCACACTACTTCCCCTAAAAAACATTTCTGGTACGGCCTGTTGTACAGGTTTTTGTTCATGTTGAGAAAATAAAGGCTTTGAGAAATGTAAAATGTGATGCACTGCTTACCCGCTTTAAAATGCCGGAAACATTGCTTGTTGCTGTAAGAGAAATGCGGTTGTTTTAACAGTTTGAATGAAAGATGATTACACATGAAGCGCTATGGCTTTTTGTAAGAACGCAATGCGTGTTTTAACCCTAAACACCAGGTCTCAATCTTTTAATCAAACATAAACAACCAACAAAATGAGAAGAATTTTCAAAAGAAACTTATTGTTTCCTGCAATGATGGTTTTACTGGTAAACTGTTCTAAAAAAGTAGATGTTTTTTCCACGCCTGTGCAGGATGAAAGCGTACTACTTTTGCAAACAATTGAAACCTATGGCTTAAAAGGCGATGGTAGTGATGAAACCAAAACGCTGCAAAAAGCAATTGATGCACATGAAGGCAAAACCCTGGTACTGCCTGCGGGAACCTTTTTTGTTGGCACCATTAACATCATTTCAAACATTACAATTATTGGTAAAAACACCAAGCTGCGCAACATACAGGGCAAGGGTATTGATAACATTATGATAAACCTGAAAGGCTTGCGTAATGTAAACATTTCAGGGCTTGAAATTGCATTGAATGGCATACAGGGAAGTATATGGGCAGGCACTTCTGCCATGCAGTTGAAAGACTGTTACAATGTGCATATTCACAACTGTTTTATTCACGATAACACCTACGTTGGCATCCGCCTGATTGGCGGCAACAGCCACATTAACATCAACCATAATTACATTGAAAATACGGATACTGGGGTACATGCCAATAATGAAAATGATGATGTAAATATCATCAGCAATATCATTAACAAAGGCACTTCAGAAGGTATTACCGTGTATGGTTATAAGGAAGATAAGTTGCCGCATAATTTTGTGATAGACAGCAATATGATCTTTAATAAAGCCAGCTTTGGCATCAATATTCCCTATGCAAAAAACATAAAAATTGAGCATAATACTATTGAGAATTGCGATGGTGGTATTACGCTTTACGATGCAGTTTCTACAGGAAAACATGGCTGTTATTCAACAGATATTATGATCAACAGCAACGCCATTAATAACACCAGGTTTGGTATTATTTACGTGGGCGACCGTACTGTAGTATCTAATAACAGGCTTAATAATATTAAGGAAGACGGTATTAATATCAATAATTTTCCTGATGAAAATGTGATTACGAAAGATGTTACAGTCAACAACAACATCATCATAAGTCCAGCACTTGCTAACGGTGGCAGGGGCGGTATTTCAATGAAAAACCTGGTAAATAGTACCATTAACAACAACACCATTGATAAATGTGGTAAGGGCTTTGCCATAAGGTTTGATGGCAAGTGTGAGAACATAAATATTACCGCCAATAATTGTGGCGATGGTATGGTACAATCTACCAATACTGTGTTTGATAAAGCGGTATATGTAACCAACAATACACTGCCGCAAACTTATTTTCCTGCCTCTTACCCAGGCGATAACAATTTTAAACTAATAGTTTCTGGCAACCGTTACACGTCAGATACCACTTATAACACAGCCCCCGACGACTATGGTAATTACAATGATCTGAATATGTTTAATGTACGTTCAGGCTATTCACTTGCCGCAGGCACTGTTAAAAAATTAATACCAAGCTGGACGGGCAGAATTGTAAAGTTGAAAAGCAGTAACCTATTTTATGTAAGAAATGAAAACAATATCAGGCTTCGCGGCGGCAATGCAGCAGCAGTACCACAAAACCAAAGTATCTCATTGCGTTACGATGGCAGCACCTGGAATGAAGTAGAGCGTACGTTTTAAGATGATGAGTTAACTAAACCGCAAAGGCCGCAGGGTTTTCGCAAAGAATACCAAATTATAAGAGTTGATAGAGGCAGCTAATTGGCTGCCTCTATGTTATGGTTTGTGCTAAGCAAAGTCTCTGACTTTGTATTAATCCCATCTACTCGATAATTTTCGGGCAAAAGCCTATTGTCTATATTCATGGCAAAGCCGAAGCACTAGGGGGTGTAACTGTTGCTGCATTAAACAATCATTATTTACATCAAAAATTAAGAATCATGGGCATTATTCGCAAAGGGATACTAGGTGGCTTTTCAGGCCAGGTAGGTACTGTTTTATCGGAAGCAACTGGAAAGGAATAGATTATTGCGCAGCAGGCCAAAGCGCAGCAACATACCACCTGCAAGGGCACCGCACGACGGTTTTACAAGAGAAGACGGTAAAGAGATTTCGAACAGTGCCTATATCAGAAAACTGGCAGTGTTGTGATAGTGGTAAACAAAACACGCAATGGCTGCACTACTTACGGTGCGGCCTTTTTTAGGCTATCTGTATATGGTTCGGCATCATCATTAATATATGCTAATGCCTGGAAAACTTTAAAAGCGATAGTGCTATATAAAAAAATTTGACCAACATTCTTTTAGCACTTATTTTGTTGCACACATAAATACATTCACAATGCAGGCTATCGTTTATTCAAACAGGCGTCAATTTTGTATAACCATTTTGTTTTTTACCATTCTTGTTTCATCGGCCATTGTTATTAACGCAGCTACTGTAGATACAGTGCTTACAGAAAGCCCATCTATGCACAAAAAAATAAAAGCAGTGGTAATTACACCTGCGGGTTACAACAGGCAAACGGCTTATCCTGTAACTTATTTACTGCATGGGTATGGCGGTAATTACAGCCACTGGGTTAAAAATGTTGGTTCAATTACCCATTATGCCGACCAGCTTAAAATGATTATTGTTTGCCCTGATGGTAATATTGGGAGCTGGTATTTTGATAGCCCTGTTGACAGTTCTTACAGGTATGAAACCTATATTAGTAAAGAGCTTGTGAGCTGGGTTGATGCACATTATTTAACCATTGCCAACAGCAGTGGCAGGGCTATTACAGGCTTTAGTATGGGCGGGCATGGTGCCTTATACCTTGCTATTAAACACCAGGATGTTTTTGGCGCAGCAGGCAGTACTAGCGGCGGTGTTGACATGCGGCCGTTTCCACGCAATTGGGAAATTTCAAAACGCCTTGGTACCATTACAGACTACCCTGAAAGATGGGAACAAAACAGTGTGGTTAATCTTACGCATTTGCTTACTTTAAAATCATTGTCCCTCATCATTGACTGTGGTACTGCGGACTTTTTTTATGATGTAAATATTAAGCTGCACAATAAACTTTTAGAAAGTAAAATTCCACACGATTTTATTATAAGGCCAGGCGCACATAACTGGGAATACTGGAGTAATGCCATAGGCTACGAGTTATTGTTTTTTGCAAAGTTTTTTAAAACTGTATTGTAAGTGGTGGATACACTTATAGCTGCATGGCTTTTCTTTCCTGGTAAAATTATGATAAGCGGCTTCTGGTTCTTTTAACTAATCCAATACCTTACAAAAAATATTCTGCCTTGAAACGTAAAGATTTTCTACAGCTTTCTGCAATGGGTTTTGGTGTCCTGATGATTCCCAAAACTTCCCTGTTTGCCAATACCATTGATGCTTCTCAATTGCTGGAAGCTGGCCCTGATGTTGCCGCCAAAAAGTTGCTGGCAGATGTAGCGTTAAACACTGCAAAAAGTAAAGGAGCTTCTTATGCCGATATACGTATTAACAGGTATTTAAACCAGGTGGTAGCCACACGTGAAAAGCGTGTTGAAAATGTTTCCAATACAGAATCTTTTGGTGTTGGCGTGCGTGTAATAGCGAACGGTTGCTGGGGCTTTGCAGCCACCAACGATGTTACCAAAGAAGGCGTTGCCAAAACGGCTGAACGTGCCGTAGCTGTTGCAAAAGCCAATGCAAAATTATTTACTGAGCCGCTACAGCTTGCGCCGCAAAAGGGCTACGGCGAAGTAAGCTGGAAGACACCTATTGAAAAGAGTGCTTTTGAAGTGCCTATAAAAGAAAAGATAGACCTGCTGCTTGGTGTAAATAATGAAGGGCTGAGCAATGGTGCCAGCTTTATGAGTTCCTCTATTTTTATGGTGAATGAGCAAAAGTATTTTGCCTCTACAGATGGCTCTTATATTGACCAGGATATTCATCGTATATGGCCCAATTTTACCATTACTAAAATTGACAAAGCATCAGGTAAATTTGAAACACGCAATGCGCTGAGTTCGCCGATGGGCATGGGGTATGAATACCTTATTCCAAATGATAATGAAAAAGTAAAAAGCAACCTGCTTACGCTTTACAGGAACCGTTATGATATACTGGGCGATGCCCGTGACGCCGCTGCGCATGTAGCAGAAAAACTGAAAGCAACATCTATTGAGCCAGGTAAATACGATTTAATACTTGACCCTTCGCACCTGTTTCTTACCATACATGAATCTGTAGGTCACCCTACAGAACTGGACCGTGTTCTTGGTTATGAAGCCAATTATGCTGGTACCAGTTTTTTAACGCTTGATAAGTGGCGTTCTAAGAAATTCAATTTTGGTAATAAGCTGGTAAATTTTGTTGCTGATAAAACACGGCCTTATGGTCTTGCTACCATTGGTTATGATGATGATGGTGTGCAATGTGGTAATTGGGATATAATAAAGGATGGCATTTTGGTTAACTACCAAACCATACGCGACCAGGCACATATTATTGGGCTAAAGGCTTCGCAGGGCTGCAGTTATGCTGATAGCTGGAGCAGTGTACCGTTTCAGCGGATGCCGAATGTGTCTTTACAGCCAGGCGATGCAAAAGTGGCAGACATGATAAAGAACACAGAGAAAGGTATTTATATGCTTGGCCGCAATTCTTATTCTATTGACCAGCAGCGATACAATTTCCAGTTCAGCAGCCAACTTGCTTATGAAATTAAAAACGGTGAAATTGTAGGCATGTTGAAAGATGCTTCGTACCAAAGCAATACACAGGAATTTTGGAATAGTTGCGCTGCCATTGCAGGCAAGGAAGACTTTCGTTTGGGTGGTTCTTTCAGCGATGGCAAGGGCCAGCCTGGCCAGGTAAATGCTGTGTCTCATGGATGCAGCACCACAAAGTTTACAGGCATTAATGTTATTAACACAGGAAGAAAGATTTAATACAGAAGGGTAACAAAAGGGGAACGGATGATTTAAAATAAAAACGCTGTAATTGATAAATTTCAGCGTTTTTATTTTTTACTTGTAGAGCGTACGGGAATCGAACCCGTGATTCCTCCGTGAAAGGGAGGTGTCTTAACCCCTTGACCAACGCTCCATGCTTTGTTTTTGGGAGTGCAAATATAGGGGTGCAGTTTTTACTACCAAAAATAATTTAGCAATCTTTCAAAATTATTCTGTTACGCCTTCGTAAATAAGGTGTACTTACTTTACTTGTTTATTAATTTAAAATAAAAAGCTTGCTATTGATAGTATGCCTTAGCTTTCCCATGGCATTGATGTTATGGAATAACGGCAAGCCATTTATAGGTAAAGCCAATTTTGCAAAGCTGATATACAGCTTTTATTTGCAAGGCGGTCATATGAATTCCCTGATTTTTTATTACTGAAAATATTTTATGAAACGGATATGTTACGTCTTAAACCTGCTTATTGCCTTTGCTTTTATAATCATGTAACGGCGCAGTTGCTTGCAAGAAAAAAGATAAATTTTTATGAGAACTGGCGGTTCAGCTTTGGCCATGCGGCCAATCCTGCAAAAGATTTCAATTACAAAATCACTGCTGGATTTTCAAAATCAGGCAAGGCTGATAGTAACAGCGAGTAATTTTACTGTCAAATACAAAAGCAACCAATGAAACTCTATATAAAAAATATGGTTTGCAGCCGTTGTAAAATGGTTGTTAAATCAGTGCTTGAAAAAGAAGGTTTAATGCCAGCCTCTATCGAATTAGGTGAAGTGGAACTTAAGCAACAAATAACCAAACAGCAATTGCAACAACTTGATGCTGCATTAAAACAACTGGGCTTTGAAATAATTGACGACCACAAAAGTCAGATAATTGAAAAGATAAAAAACACCATCGTAACACTGGTTCATCATTCAAACGACGACCTAAAAACCAATCTTTCTCAATTTATTACCTCACAAATACACCACGATTACAGTTATTTGAGTAACCTGTTTTCTGAGGTAGAAGGCACTACAATAGAAAAATATTTTATCGCTCAAAGAATTGAAAGAGCAAAAGAACTGTTAGTGTACAACCAGCTAACTTTATCTGAAATTGCCGACCAGTTAGGTTACAGCAGCGTTGCTTATTTGTCTAACCAATTTAAAAAAACAACAGGCTTTACACCCACTTATTTCAAATCTATTAAAGAACAAAAGTGCAGAAATATTGAGGAACTATAAATCTTACAAATCCTATCCATAATTGCGTAACAACACCAGCAACACGCCAAAGTAGTTTTGTGTCAAATTAAAAACCATGACACATACTTATAATGTTACAGGCATGACCTGCACAAGTTGCCAAGCAAAAGTGCAAAGCTTATTATCAAAAGTTGATGGCGTAAAAAGCGTAGTAATTAACCTGCAAAAAGCTACAGCCGATATTGAAATGGCAAAGCATATTTCAGTGGGTGCTTTTAAAACTGCTTTGCAGGATTATCCAAAATATCAAATAACAGAAGCTGAAACCAAACCTGATTTTACTCCATTTATTGAAGAAGAAGAAAGCAAAAGTTGGTTGGCTACTTATAAGCCCATTTTGTTAATCTTCGCCTACATCACAACAATATCTTTCATAGCATCTTATCAGCATAATACTATTCACTGGATGGATACTATGAGACTATTTATGGCAGGTTTCTTTCTCACCTTTTCCTTCTTTAAAATGCTTGATTTAAAAGGCTTTGCCGAAAGCTATGCCATGTACGATATAGTGGCTAAAAAACTAAACAGTTGGGGTTTTATATATGCGTTTGTAGAATTGGCTTTGGGTATTGCTTATGCCATTAACTTTCAACCATTGGCAACAAACATTATTACATTGGTAGTAATGACGGTAAGCATTATTGGTGTGTTGCAAAGTGTACTTAACAAGCGTAAAATAAAATGCGCCTGCTTGGGTGCAGTATTTAATTTACCCATGAGTACCGTTACTATTATTGAAGACGGTATGATGATTGCGATGAGTATAGTTATGGTGCTGATGCTATTCTAAGCATGTACCTCCAATCTTGTTATTATTTATTTTGTTAAACACTCAACTTTATACAATGAAAAAGTACATCATCATTTTAATAGCAGTAGCTATAGTAAACATCACAGCTAAAGCACAGCATAACCATCACGATACTACGCACACAAACATCGCAAAAACAGCATCTGTTTCACAACTGTTACCTCTGTATTACAGCATTAAAGATGCGTTGGTTACAGGCAAGGCAGAGGTAGCAGCTACTAATGCAAGTGCTTTTGTAAAAGCCATTAATGGTATTGATATGAAAGCCTTATCAGAAGTAGACCACACAGCGTTTATGTTAGTAAATGAAAAGCTGACTTTTGATGCAGTGCATATTGCAGAAAGTAAAAACAGTGCAACCCAAAGAGACTATTTTAAAAACTTCTCTGATAACTTTTTCATTTTGGCAAAGGCTATTAAGTTATCTGCACAACCTATTTACCAACAGTACTGCCCCATGAAAAAAGCAGCTTGGTTAAGCAGCGAAGCAGCTATCAAAAATCCTTATTATGGTAGTGCCATGCTTACTTGTGGTTCTGTAAAAGCAACCTTGTAATCAATCATCTTATAAGAACCACAGGCGTTACAGCTTCTGGTTTTTACCTCTATGATTATGCAGCAATTATTAAAAACCATTGGTGCAGTTTTATATCAAATACTGAAACCAGTTTTGATGCGAAAGAAAGGCTGTTGCAAATAAAGAGTAACATGAAAAAAATAACCACCATTATATTTCTTCTTACCACTGCTTTCTTTACACAAGCACAGGAAATGAAAAGCATGGTAATGGATAAAAAACAACCAGTACAAAGTGCTACAACTTACACCTGCCCAATGCACCCAGAAATTCATGAAGCAAAACCTGGCAACTGCCCTAAATGTGGAATGAAACTGATAGCGGAAAAATCAAAAACACCAACAAAGAAGCCAGCATTACAACAAACACCCAAAGAGAATACAACAAAGCCAAAGGCAGCTGAGGTGAAAGCATCTATCACTTATACCTGCCCCATGCACCCAGAAATTCATGCAGCAAAACCTGGTAACTGCCCAAAATGTGGAATGAAACTGGTTGAAGAAAAATCAAAAGCACCAACCTCACAACCCGCACCAAATAAGCAGCCTGAAAAAGAAGTACCCCACCACGATATGGGTGATATGAATATGCCAGTCATTAAAAATGAACCCATAAAAACAGTCGTTAACAATACACCTCCACGTACTGTCAAGTACGATCTATACATTACAGATACCACCGTAAACTTTGGCAAAAAACCTAAAAGGGCTATTGCAGTTAACGGTCAAATACCCATGCCCACACTCACTTTTACTGAAGGTGACACAGCAGAAATTTATGTACACAACGAATTGAATGAGGAAACATCCCTGCATTGGCACGGCTTGTTTTTGCCCAACAAATACGATGGTGTTCCTAACCTTACACAAATGCCCATCAAACCTCACACAACACATTTGTACAAGTTTCCCATCATTCAGCATGGCACACATTGGTACCACAGCCACACAGGTTTGCAGGAACAAATTGGTATGTATGGCATGTTCATCATGAACAAAAGAAAGGAACTGGATATACCAACTATACCTGTAATGCTAAGCGAATGGATAGACATGAAACCAATGGAGGTACACCGCAGTTTACATGCAGCTACCGATTGGTTTGCTGTGCAAAAAGGGGCAACACAAAGCTATGCAGAAGCCATCAAGCAAGGCTGGTTTAAAACCAAAGTTGCCAACGAATGGAAGCGTATGAACGCAATGGATTTAACCGATGTTTATTACGATAACTTCCTTATCAATGGGCAAAATCAAAGTTCATGGAACCCCCCTTTGGGGGGCAGGGGGGCTGGCACGAAAGTAAGATTGCGTATTGCCAATGGCGGGGCATCTGACTATTTCTGGCTGTCTTACGCTGGTGGAAAAATAACAGTAGTAGCTACTGATGGCAACGATGTAGAACCTGTAGAAGTTGACAGGTTAATTATAGCTGTTTCTGAAACCTACGATGTGATAGTAACCATTCCTGACAATAAAAGTTATGAGTTTTTAGTAACACCAGAAGACAGAACCAAACATGCGTCCTTATGGTTGGGCAGTGGCGAAAAAGTGGCAGCCACTAAACTAAAACGCCCCAAGTATTTTGCTGGCATGAAGATGATGAACGACATGATGGATATGAAGGGCAACATGGTAGAAATGGAAGGCATGAAAATGGAAAACCAAATAATGGATATGAACACGGTGATGTATCCTGAAATTACTGGTGAGGAAGAAACCAAAACAAAAAAGCAGAAAGCTCAAACACCAAAAGGCCACGAAGGGCATAACATGGCGGGCATGAATATGGCAGCTGAAACTGGCGATATAGTATCACTAAATTATACCATGCTAAAAGCACCCGAAAAAACTACTTTACCAGTTGGACCTTGGAAGGAATTGAAGTTTGACCTTACAGGCAACATGAACCGCTATGTATGGAGCTTGAACAATAAAGTCGTTTCTGAAAGCGATAAAATCCTAATAAAGAAAGGCGAAAACATACGCATCATTTTGTACAATAATTCTATGATGCGACATCCTATGCACTTGCATGGTCACGACTTTAGACTATTAAATGGGCAAGGTGAATATGCACCTTTAAAGAACATTATAGACATCATGCCAATGGAAAGGGACACTTTAGAATTTAATGCCAATGTAGAAGGTGATTGGTTTTTTCATTGCCATATTTTGTACCACATGATGAGTGGCATGGGCAGGGTTTTTACCTACGAAAACCAGGCACCCAACCCTGAAGTTCCCAACCCTAAACTGGCACAAAGAAAATTATTCGCAGATGATAGGGAATTTCATGTAATGGGTTCTGTTGGGCTAGAAAGTAATGGCAGCGATGGTGAAGTGATGCTTGCAAATACACGTTATCGGCTGTCTACAGAATGGCGGCTTGGTTCACATGCAAAACATGGCAATGAAAGTGAAACTTATTTTGGACGGTTTTTAGGAAGGAACCAGTGGTGGTTTCCTTTTATTGGGTTTGATTATCATCGCAATCATGTTAATGACGAACCAGACGAAAAAAACATGTTTGGGCAAATCAGCAACCAAACAAATAGAACGGCATTTGTTGCGGGTATACAATATACACTTCCCATGTTAGTAAATGCTGAAGCAAGAGTAGACAGCAAAGGGAAGTTTCGTTTCCAATTAATGCGGGAGGATATTCCTGTTACAGCAAGACTAAGGTTAAACCTTATGGGCAATTCAGATAAAGAGTATATGGCTGGGTTACGATACATTGTAACTAAATACTTTAATATTTCAACCCATTACGATAGCGATATGGGATTTGGGGCAGGGATAACGCTAACCTATTGATACAGTGCCAGACTGTAGACAATATGCTTCACAATACACAGTAAGGGTATTATTGCTACCATATTAGTGGTGGAGTGTTTTTTGTTGGGATCATATCAAATAACTCACGTAATTAAAGTGTAAATGATATGAACATCAATAAAATTCTTATTGTAGATGATGATGTAGTGGATACGGAATTTTTTTCGATTGTTGTAAATGAAATTGATCCTACCATCGAAGTAATATGTGCACACAGTAAAGATTCCCTTTTTGAAAATTTAAATAAAGAAGTACCCGACTTGCTATTTATAGATTCTTTTATAAACCACGAATCTGGTCATACAGGCATACAGCAAATTAAGGCAGATCCTGCTTTTGCCAATGTGCCTGTTATTATGTACACAGGTGCCAGCTATCCTGAAAGCATCAGCAAGGCTTTTAAGGCAGGTGCTGCATCTTATATAGTAAAGCCCCCAAGTTTATCTGAAATAAAAAAAGTGCTGCTTAATATTTTTGCCACCAATTGGGGCAAAGATGGCTTTGCCCCCAGGCAATATTATTACGACCATTGTTTTCATAGTTTTAAAGAGTAAGCAGGATTGGTTTAAAATCTTAGCTGTAACGTGTCATCCTGAGCTACGAAGGATCTGTTCATTAGTGGTACTGCTGCTGGGCAGCGTTAATGCATAATGTAGAGACGCACAATGTAGAGACGCACAATTGTGCGTCTCTACGGATTATAATTTTCATCGTTCAACCAATTGGCAGGGTTGTTACTTATGTATTGCTTTATGCTACAGTATTCGTTAAAATCCCTGATAATCCTATCATAATACCTGCTTTGCCAATGAAACCCGATATTATGTAAGTTGGCAAACCTTTTTACCGAGGATTTATAGCCACGTATAATGGCTGGTATATTTTGCGATTGTGGCCCAAATTGGTTTTGTGCATTTGTTTGTAGAGACGCACAATTGTGCGTCTCTACGTTGGATGAATGGTGCGTCTCTACGGATTTATCAATTATTAAAATGCCATGAACATGATTGGGCATTACCACAAATCCGCCCAATTGTACAAATGGATAATGTTGTGGTATTTGCAACCAATAATCTTTTGCAATGGTGCCTATGGCGGTTTGTTGTAGAGACGCATAATTATGCGTCTCTACGGTTTTACCATTTGGTAGAAACACACAATGGTGCTTCTCTACCATAATTTCACCAAAATAATTGACCCTGTTTTTGGTGCAGATGGTTATAAAATAAGCACCATTACTACCATAATCATAGCCTGCCAACCTTGCAGGTTCAATACGGTATGTGTTTTTGTATAATGCCATTGCAAATGATTGTTTCGTTGTTGTTTGTAGAGACGCACAATTGTGCGTCTCTACGTTGAATGAATTGTGCGTCTCTACGTTGAATGAATTGTGCGTCTCTACGTTGAATGAATTGTGCGTCTCTACGTTGAATGAATTGTGCGTCTCCACGTTGGATGAATTGTGCGTCTCTACGTTGGATGAATGGTGCGTCTCTACGTTGAATGAATTGTGCGTCTCTACGTTGAATGAATTGTGCGTCTCTACGTTGTATGAATTGTGCGTCTCTGCGTTGGATGAATGGTGCGTCTCTACAATTGTGCGTGGGTAGGTTTTATCATTTAGGGAAGCATTTTTAATATGACGAAATGAGGGGCCAAAAAAATGTCAGGACATTTTGGGTAAAATCTCCTGACATTTATATGGAAATGTGCTGACATTTTTCCCAACATGTCAGCACATTTTTAATTGCTCTATTTTTTAATTAATTCAAGTTGCTAGTTAATAGTGATTTTATTTAGGGTAAAAGCTAAAATAAACATCACCAGTTTTAACAGAAACCCTTTAAAGGTCACCGCATGTATTTTTCTTAGGAACAAAGCTTTTATTTCACTGAAACAAGTTTCTATTCCCTTTCTCATTTGTTCTTTAATGAATCTTATCCAAGGCTCATCTTTTCTCAGTGAATTGCTTTTACGCTGGATCATCAATTCAATTAATTCTGCTTCCCTCATATCATCTTCTGTCTGATAATCTGTATAAGCTGCATCTCCATAAATCTTGCTTTCTGCCGCTACTGCCAACGGCAGCTTCTTCAATGCCTGCACATCGCTTTCACAACCGGGAACAAAGCCAAATTCAACAGGAACCCCATCGCTATTAACAAGTACTTGTACTTTTACACCATAAAAATATCTCCGCATACTGCTTTGTTTGCCCCTCCATTGTTTACCCTTTAAAATTTTGCAGCGGCTAATACGAATATTATCACAAACAGCTACCGGAAAAGAATCAATGACATATTCTGAAGCACCAGCCATGCTTTTAAGATAGTGGCCAATTTGATAAAACATAGAAAAAAGAAGCTCGCTTAACTGATGCAACCGTCGGTTAAAACGGCTTTTGTCTAACAT
>JANPIP010000032.1:0-86103 GCA_031424995.1 Chitinophagales bacterium
AATAGTAGTAACAAAAGCTGTGTAAACAAGTTGTACCTGTAACTATAAAAGCAGTATCCTTGTAGCAGTAGTAACAAAAAACAAGTTAATCACATTTACTATTTAACCCCAAAATCTGTCAAGCTTTTTTAGGAGGGTGCACATTTCGCAGGTGTAAGATGCCATTTCGCGTATGTAAGACGGGATTTCGCAGTTGTAAGATGAAATTGCGTCAGTGTAAGATGCAATTTCGTCACTGTAAGCTATCATTTCGCGATTGTAAGATGCAATTTCGTCACTGTAAGATATCGTTTCGCGATTGTAAGATGCAGTTTCGTCACTGTAAGAAATCATTTCGCAACTGTAAGCATCTGTTTCGTTATTACCATCACTAACCCTTTAAATGTAAAATCTGTGTTTATCCTTTCTATCCGCGTATTCCGTGTTCCAATCGTGTATTCCGTGTTCCAATTTTCGTCTTTCCCCCTTTCTATCCGCGTATTCCGTGTTCCAATCGTATATTCCTTGTTCCAATTTTCGTCTTTCCCCCTTTCGCAACCAAACTCTTTACCCATTAACTTACTTTTGCCGCCTTAACAATTTTACTTTTTACTTTTCACTTTTACCATTCACTATCATGGCAAAAATCGGCATCAACATAGCAACAGGCAGTTTACAGCAGGCAGAAATGATTGTGGGTATTGATCTTGGCACCACCAACAGTCTTGTGGCCATCATTCATCCTGAAACAAAGCAGCCCGTTGCCTTGCGCGAACATAATACCAGCAGCCTGGTACCAAGCATCATTCACTTTGATGGCTTTGGCAATGCCACTGTTGGCGAAACGGCCAAACAATACCTAGAAACGGAACCGCAAAACACCATCTTCAGTGCCAAGCGTTTAATGGGCAAAAGCTTTAACGACATCGAGAACAACGCAAACTTCTTTACCTATAAAGTAATTGACGATAATACAGAAAGCCTGGTAAAAGTGCAGGTGGGTGAGCAATTCTTTTCGCCCATAGAACTGAGTTCTTTTATTTTAAAGGAACTAAAACAGAGGGCAGAGCATATTTTAAAAACACCCGTTACAAAAGCGGTGATCACAGTGCCTGCATATTTTAACGATGCGCAAAGACAAGCTACCCGCGATGCAGGAAGACTAGCAGGCCTTGATGTTCTGCGCATTGTGAATGAGCCAACTGCTGCAAGTCTTGCTTATGGACTTGGCCTGAACAAAGACGAAGAAAAAACAATTGCCGTGTACGACCTTGGTGGCGGCACTTTTGATGTATCCATTCTTAAAATTACCAACGGCATTTTTGAAGTGTTAAGCACCAATGGCGATACTTATTTAGGTGGTGATGATTTTGACCGCGTACTGGTACAGCACTGGTTGCAACAACAGGGCTTAACAGAAACGGAGCTGCATACCAATAAGCAATTGGCGCAAACGCTGCGCTTAAAAGCTGAAGAAGCAAAGAAACATTTAAGCAGTAACGAATCATTCACTGCCGAAGTGAACGGTGATGTGTTAACCATTACCAAAACTGAATTTGAATTATTGATTCAGCCTTTGATTGAAAAGACGATTACCAGTTGCAGCAATGCATTGAAAGATGGAGGAATTGCCAAAGAAGAAATTGATACCATTGTAATGGTGGGCGGCAGTACAAGGGTGCCTGCGGTTAAAAATGCCGTAAGCAATTTCTTTGGTAAACCCGTTAACGATACCGTTAATCCTGATGAGGTAGTGGCACTTGGCGCTGCTGTACAGGCAGATATTTTGGCTGGTAACAATAAAGATTTTTTGCTGCTTGATATTACTCCATTAAGTCTTGGCCTTGAAACAATGGGCGGTTTAATGGAAGTACTGATACCGCGTAATTCAAAAATTCCCACGAAAGTTGCAAAGCAATACACGACCTATAAAGACGGGCAAAGCGGTATGCGTATTTCTGTTTTCCAGGGGGAAAGGGATTTGGTAAAAGACAACCGTAAGCTGGCTGAATTTAACCTTACAGGAATACCAGGCATGCCCGCAGGTTTGCCCAAGGTAGAAGTAAGTTTTTTGGTGAACGCAGATGGTATTTTGGTTGTAAAAGCCAAAGAACTAAGAAGCGGTGTAGAACAAACCATTGAAGTAAAACCACAATATGGCTTAAGCGATGAAGATGTTGAGAAAATGCTGATGGACAGTATTACCCATGCAAAAGATGATATTAAAACCAGGGCATTGGTAGAAGCAAGAACTGAAGGTGAGCAGATACTGGAAGTGACCGAAAAATTCCTTACCAAAAACACTACACTTGTTAGTAACGATGAGATGCTGCAAACGGCGCAAGCCTTGCAGGCATTGCAACTGGCACTTACAATGGACGATAAAAACCTGATTCAAGCCAAGATAGAAGAGCTGAACGAAATTACCCGCCCCTTTGCTGAAAGGGCAATGGACCAGGCGGTAAGCAGTGCCATGAAAGGGCAGAAGATATAAGCCATCAAGCAGTGCTTTATGAAAAGAAAGATAAGAAGCTGGCTGTCAGATATAAGGGAGCATTACCATGCCTTCCTGTCTTTCTTTATTAAAATAAACAGGCAGCGTTTATCTCAGCATTCTGCTGCAGAAGTGCTGGTTAAAGAAAGTAAAGTGTTACACCAGCCGCATCTTTTTCACATTGTTGAATCCGCTGCAAGGCCTGCTGATAACTCACTTTTATGGCTTGATATTTTTAAAACCCAAACAAGCACACCATCCTGCGCAGCAGTAACTTTTAAGGATGCTGAAATAATTGGCAATGGCATTGTTGTAGATAAGGATGGTACACTGCAACTGGAAAGCACAGTGTTTCAGCAGGAATATCTTGACAGGCTCAAGCAAACTCATTTGGTTGTTACAAGGCATTTGATAAAGCCGTTGGTTATTGATAAAGAGGTAATTGTTGTGGCAGATTACCTTTCTTCCAATTACTTTCACTGGGTAATGGAAGGCTTGGCGCGGCTTGCTGCTTACCACCAGGCTGGCCATTTTTTTAAAGAAAAAATAATTGCTGTATCGCCTGTAAGCCCGCCTTTTGTAAAGCAAAGTCTACAGCTTTTTTTTGGTATTGATGAACAACAGATACTGTACTTAAATACCAAAAGAGTCAAAGCCCGTTCTGTTACTTTAATAAGTTATCTGCACCAGCGCAATGCTGCTACTGCACATCTTGATGTGTATCATTCTGCTGTTTTTAAACTTCTTTCTTCCTCGTTAAATGCAACGGCTCATCTGTCAAAGCGTATCATTATTGCAAGAAAAAATGTGTCAGAAAGACAATGGCAAAACCTGCCTGAAATAGAAAAGCAATTGATGCCGTTTGGCTTTAAAGTAGTGTTTACTGAAGAGCTCTCTTTTGCAGAACAGGTACAAATATTT
The DNA here is from genome assembly GCA_031424995.1 of Chitinophagales bacterium. Taxonomy (GTDB): domain Bacteria; phylum Bacteroidota; class Bacteroidia; order Chitinophagales; family Chitinophagaceae; genus Parasediminibacterium. Next base: position 3,395 of record JANPIP010000032.1, read on the forward strand.
GCAGGTGTTGAAATGGTAATTGCAATTCACGGTGCAGCATTTGCTAACCTAATGTTTGCAGTTAACTGCCTTGTATTAGTAGAGATTTTTCCCGCTTCGCGGCGATTGACAGATGTTTGCGATATGTACCAGCTTACGCAGAACAAAGGCATTCACCATTACTGGCTTGTTGCTGAAGATGATGGCCTGCAAACGCAGCATGTACTATTTACTGCTGCAATGATTGCAGAAGTGAAAGCAATTGTTGCGGCTTTATAATTCTTATTCTTCTACATGCAATTGATGAAAAAATTTGTGTGCCACAAGTGCCAATAATGCAGCTCAATAACAATTAAATTAGGTTGTTTTTTGCGGCAACTCATTTTATTTATGGCCGTTAACATTACCATAATCTTGCATTGAATATTTTTAACAGACCTTACGGCGTTTGATATAGCCTCTAAACAGCAACAAGTGTGAAATATATCCTTTCCATAAAAAATGATGATATTGCTGCTTTTGAGCAGGTTTATTTTGAGTATTATGAAAAATTGTACAGCTATTATTTAAGAAAAACCCAGTCAGTATTTATTGCTGAAGAATTAGCCCAGGAGACTTTTATTAAATTATGGATTTACCGCAAAACGCTTTCAGAAGAAGTACCCATAGCTGCGCAGATATTCCGTATAGCTAAAACCATTTTTATTGATACACTCAAAAAAAAGAAACTCGAAATAATATCTATTGAAGAAGTGTACAATTTTGATAAGGGCGGCGGGCAATTTGATACGATGGCAACAAGGGAGTTTGCCAAATTGGTAAGTGATTCAATTGAAACTTTGCCCCCCATCAGGAAGAAAGTGTTTAAGTTAAGCAGGGAAAACGGCATGTCGCACCAGGAAATTGCACAAATGCTTGCCATCTCTCCAAAAAGCGTCAACAACCATATTACAAAAGCGATCAAACAATTAAAACAACTTATTTCACAAGGCAGTATCTTATTAATAATTTGTGATGATTTTATTAATAAATATTTTTAGGCACAGTAGGTATAGCACCGTTAAAAATCGTAGTAGCAATTTATAGCAGTCAGGAATGCAATTATCAGAAACCATCATACAACAATATTTACAGGGCAATCTTTCTATGAAAGATACGAAAGAGGTGGCAAAACTTCTTGACCAAAACCCTGATTGGCCAAGCCAGTATTTTAACGAGGCAGAATGGGAGGGTATGAAAGGGGCAGAAAGTTTGGGCGATAAAAAACTACAGGATACTCTTTTGCTGATTAAAGCCAGGACTTATGAAAAGCCTAAAATTGGCAGCGCAAAAATTATTTATATGGCCATTGCGGCCGCATCAGTAGCTGCGGCGGTAATGGTATTTGTTTATGTTGGCGGTCTGATTTCCGCAGATAGTGGAAATAAAAACCAAACTGCTTCTTTTAATAAAATCTCCGATACACTAATACATCAAAACAGTTCTGATACAGTTCAACTCTTAGTTTTAGAAGATGGTTCTGCTATTGAATTAAACCCTAAAAGCGCGGTAACATACCTCAAAAAATTTCCTGTAAACCAGAGGGTTATAGGTTTAACCGGTACCGCATTTTTTAAGGTTGCCAAAGATAAAAATCGCCCTTTTGAAGTACAAACAGCAGGTTTTTCTACCATTGCATTGGGTACATCATTTAGGGTAATAGCTTCGCGAACTAGCAATATACTTACCGTGCAATTGTACACAGGCAAAGTGGTGATTAAACAAACTGATAATGTGGCTAACTTTAAAAATGTATTTTTAATGCCAAACCAGCAATTGGTACTTAATACAGATAATCTCAATACCAATATTACTAATATTAATACCCATACTAACAAAATAGCATTAGCCGAAAAATCCACCTCTAAACAAGCACGTGATTGGGATGAGTATATCACTGATACGCACATACAATTTGCTAATACACCTTTAACAGATGTGTTTGCAGTATTAGAACATCAATATGGTGTTAGTATAAAATACAACGCAACTGCTATTAAGGGTATGGTATTTACAGGTACATTTAAAAAAACAGACGAACCCCAAAATATGTTAGCAACCATTACCACTATTAATAAACTTACGTTGCTTAAAAGTGGTAGCATGCACTTTAAAATTGCAAAAGACTAATTGGTTATTACTAGGAGCTTTAAATATTGACAAAAAAAAATCCGCCACGGCGGATTTTTTTTTGCTGACTAGGTAAGAAACATCTAAACTAAGTCCTCCAAAATACCTGTATGCTTAATATCATTTAAAAAAAGCCGTCACAAATATTTTGGCACAAAATAATTGTGTGCCAAATTATTTGTGCCAATTTACTTTTCAGATGTAAGAATCTAAAAAGTAAATTATTATTTTTTGCGTAGCAACAAAAAACATATAATTATTTTTATATTACTGCAAAAAAACGCAAGTTGTTTTTTCAAATCGCGTTGTTCATTATTTTCAATCATCTACTAATAACAATTACTTAATCGGTGGATTTTGATACTATTGAATACAAAATGCACCTTGCGCCCTCAACAACAAATAGTCTAATGCACTACTTTTTTACACGTTGTCTTTTTGTTTTCTTGCTTTTTTTTGCAGGTTTTAATACTTTAAATGCACAAATAAACTGGCAAAAAGACGCACTTTTAAACCAAGGTCTGCCTATAGGCATTGAAGTGTACCGAGGTACGGGAACGCTTGGCGCTACCAATATTCGGGCAGTGTACACTGTTTTTGATCCAGCAGCTAATCCTCAACTTGAACTAGACTTAGCAATGGGCAACAATGTGTTGCGCACACCACAACAATTTGCGGCACTAGAAAGTGAAAAGGTGTGGATTACTACAAACGGCGGTTTTTTTGGAGGCACAGCAAGTAACAGCCATATTACTAAAGATGGTGTGGTGCTTTCAGCAAACGTAAAGTCGCTAAGTCGTAATAGCACTACTTACTACCCCACAAGGGCTGCTTTTGGTATTAATGCAGCAGGTGTGCCATCTGTAAATTGGTTATATAATATTGGTACTACCAATGTGCCAAATACCTATACTTCCCCAAGCCCTAACAATATATTGCAAGCCCCACAGGCAGTGCCTACTAGTACATTTCCTACAACTGCTGTTGTTTGGGATGCCTATACTGCTATTGGTGGTGGCCCAATGTTGTTAAAAAACGGTGCTAAAAATATTACTGACACTGCAGAAATGTTTGATGCAACAAGTGGTGTGGATCCCTCGGGTTTAGCACCACGTACGGCTATTGGTTATACAGCTTCAGGCAAATATTACTTGTTAGTAGTTGATGGTCGTTCGTCTTCTTACCCAGGTGCCTCTGCTAGTATGCTTGCTGATATTTTTTTATCGCTTGGCTGCACTAATGCTGTTAACTTAGATGGTGGTGGGTCTTCTGCGATGTTTGTAAATGATAACCTGGCAAACGTACCTAGCGATGCCGCTGGTGTAAGGTCTGTATCTTCAGTAGTTTTTATCAAACAAAAAAACTGGATTTATGATACTGAATTTTCTGATACCTATAAAGAAATTGGTAGTGCGTGGAGCGAAACCAGCAACACAGGCTTTTTTGGACCTAGTAAAGCTAGGTTTGTAACCACCAATGCTAGTAGAAAAGCGTATTATATACTTAAAAATCTGCCGCCGGCTGGCTATCGCTTATCTGCTTGGTGGGTAGCTGCTTCTAATAGAAGTAATAAAACACCATATATTATTAGAAGAAGAGGTGCAGCACCTGATACAGTATTTGTAAACCAAACAGCCAATGGTGCTAAATGGAATTTGTTAGGTTCGTATCAATTAAGTGCTGGCGATACTATTGAAGTATCCGGTGCAGGCCAGGCAGGTGCTTTTGTTACTAGCGATGCTATTCAATTAGTAAAATATACCGAATCTAATCCTGCATTTACGTTATCAAAAGGAAACTATGGTGAATATGTAAAGGATAATAATATACAATTTACAACTACTGTAAAATCTATAAATAGCGGGGTGGCTTTAACTAAACTGATAGTAAAAAAGCAGTTTGGTAATGGTACTAGTACTTTATTAGATAGTCTTTCATTTTTAAACACAGATTCAATAGTATACAACATCAATACTATTGCCAACGAACCAATTGGGCAATTAGTAACCATCAATTTCTCTATACAAGATAGTACAGGAAGGCGTTTTGATACCAGTTATAAATATAAAGTAACACCACTTGCAGAAATTAGGTTTGTACCAGATGTAAACCGAAAAGACATAGAGAGAAACAAGCGTTTTTTATTACAAACTGAATTAGATAGTCGCAGTGCAACTGTATTATTAAAGAATTTCAGGGTCTATAAAACAATTGGTACGGGTACTAAAAATCTGTTCGATAGTATCATCAATATCAATGCATCCAATAGAAATTACCTTTTATCAGATTCTATTACAGAAAATATAAAGGAAAAAATTACCTACAATTTTGAATTAACAGATACCAACAACGATACTGCTACTAAAACTTTTTTTGGTACGGTTGTGCCTACAAGAGGCAATTTTAGAATAGCAGTTATTTCTGATCTTAATTCAGGTTATGGAGAAGCATCTTACGAGTGGCAAGTAGATAGTATTATGCAACGCATACCTCGCCTTTGGAAACCAGATTTGGTGGTAAGTGGTGGCGACTTAATTGCAGGTCAATCTACTACATACGACTCTGCTAGGGTAGTGGCTATGTGGAATGCTTTTGACCAAAAAATTGCCAAGCCACTACGTGATAATAATATCCCTCATGCTTTTACTATGGGTAATCACGATGCTGCTGTTGGGTTTAATGTAGATAGGGTAGGTGCTAAAAATTATTGGAATACCCCTGGTAAATTTCCTGGTTGGTACCCAATTGATACTACGCATTATCCATACTACCATTCATTTACCGAAAAACCAAATGGCGATTTCTTTTTTGTAAGCTGGGAAGCAAGCGATGCCAATTTATCTCAAGCAGATATAGATTGGACGGAGCAACAATTTAAAAGCCCAGCAGCCCAAGCAGCTAAATATAAAATACTAATTGGTCACATGCCTTTTTATGGGGTGGCGCAAGAACGTGATGGACCTGGCAATATTTTAACCAATGGTGATGCATTACGTAAGCGTATGGAAGATTTAGGAGTTAAAATGTACATCAGTGGTCACCACCATGCGTATTACCCTGGTCGTCGTGGTAGTATTGATTTGTTAAATTCAGGCGCAGCAGGAAGCGGCCCTCGTAAATGGGTATTTGGCAATGAAACAGCTCCAAATACTGTTACATTGATTGACTTTTTTAGCGACCGCGATACATTAATTTATACTACCTACGAAATATTAAAGCAGAATGCCGATGATATGACGGTATTTAACGAAAAACGATTACCCAAAGCCGTATTTGGTTATAATGGCTTTACCAGAAACAGAAACTTACAAGTTTCAGCAGCAGCTACTGGTATTGTTAGTAAGTACCATATTGCAGAAAATATTGTTTCTAATGCTACAGGCACTATTACAGTAACGCAACAAGGCAATGCCTTAGCGGTTAGCGGCACTTTCAATAATTTATCGGGTAAATTAATTACAACCAAAGATGCTATTGGTGTGTATAAAAGCGTATTTCCACAACAAGGTGATTTAATAAAAGCATTAAAAGTAACATCTGTTAATGGTAAATCTGGCACATTTAAAGGATTGGTTGCTATTGATAACCGTAAGGAAATACTAGAATTAATAAGTGCTGGTGCGTTGTATGTATTGGCAAAAACCGACTCTTTCCCTAATGGTGAATGGAGAGCCCAATTGTACCAAACTGATAATGAAGCACTCTCTAAACCAGTGATTACTAGCCAAAGTGCAGATAGCATTTACTTAGTAAGAAATATAGATGCATTTTTTAAAATAGATTGGACCAAGGCGACAGATAAAGATTTAGATGCGGCTATTTACACGTACCAATTGGCAGCAGATTCTTTGTTTACGCAAATTGTTTTTGAAAAATCATCTGGCATCAATAACACACTTGGTTTAACCCAGAGCGATATTTGGAAACTATTAGATACGGTAGCAATTAATACAGAGAAAAAATACTTTCACCGCATTGTTACCAGCGATGGTAGGCAAGTAACCATCAATAATCCCGTTGCATTACGATTGAAAAAAACGGATGTGCCTATATCTGGTAATGTAGAATTGCAAGCACCAAGCTTTGTGTACGAATGTGCCAAAAAAGATGGTGATGGCAACTGTGTAGAAACCTTTGGCAATAATGTGGCAGGGCATGGCACTGTGGTAGATAAGTTGGGCAAAGTGTGGTATCACCCTTATTCTGGCGGCGTTACGGTTAAAAATGCAGATGGCAGTTTTTACCAGTTGACTTCATCTAATATAAAATTTGCACGTCCTTCGGCACCATCTGTATTGTTAGTAGCTTGGGAGCCAGGGGCTTACTTACGCCAAATAACCATCAATAGCACCAATTACACCATTAATTTAGTTACAGGTATAGGGCTAGATAATGATGGTAATATCTTACTGGCATCTTCAAGTGCATTAATAAAATTAAATGCGGTAACGGGCGAACCAATGCGTTATGTGCAGTTGGGTAGCACAGGTTTATCTAACCCTACGGTAGATAGCTTGGGTAGAGTGTTTGTAACAAGGGTACTTAACAATCAAAGTTTTATTTTAAAAGAAAGTATTACCAGACCTACTGGTTACGATACTTTAATGAGTCAATTTGCTGTAGATCAATATCCTGGTACTACTAGGTCTTCTGCAATAGGTTACGATGGTAAGTCTTTGTATTTACCTTCTGCTGGTGGTAGTTTTGTAAACAGGTATGTTTCTACCGATGGTCTTAATTTTATTTTCGACCGTAAAATAAACCTACAAGGTACTTGTAATTCCATCCATGTAAAACCGGGTAATAAAATGTATGTGGTGAGCAATAAATCTGGCAACACACCACCTATATTAGAATACAGAGATTTTAGCGATACCACACAAATAAAATCTTGGAGCTTCCCATTGACTGATATAGCGGCAGAAGCAAGTGATTTGCGTGGCTTATCTATGAATGTATCAGGAGATACTTTTTATGTAGCATCTATGGGTAGTTTTAAATTGTATAAATACCATATACCTAATACTAACACTGTTGGCAATTTGCCACCAACTAATGCACCATTGTACAATATCAAACAAGTGAAGGGTGTACAACCAAATGGTGTGGCAGATTCTATAGGTGTTTATTGTAGGCTTACAGGTACTGTACAAACCAAAAACAAACGTGCTGCAAACAATGGCTACGATTTTGTTTTACAAGATACCACTGGCGGTATACAAGTGTATAATACCAATGCAACCGCACCTTTTGTGAATATAGTTGCTGGTGATTCTATTGTAGTACGTGGCTTTTTAAGGCAATTTTTTGGATTAATAAGAATAGTACCAGATACTATTATTGCCATTGCAAATGCCAAACCGCTGGTAATACCAACTATGGCCGACTCATTACAGGAAAATCTTGAATCTGCTACCGTATTTACAAGCCCACTTACTACGCAAGATAGTACCGCATGGGTAGCCAACGATAGCTATTTAGGTAATGAAGTATTAGCGTATAACGCAAAAGCAAATCCCGTAACAATTAAGCTTGAAAACGGCTTAACTATTGCCACACAGCTAATGCCACGTGGGCAGTTTAGTGTTACAGGTACCGTGTCTCAATTTAAAGAAGAGTTGCCTTATACCAGTGGCTATAGTGTTAGCGTAGCAGATAGCAGTCAACTTACTTATACCAATGCTTCAGTTATCAATACTGGCTATTGCGTAAGCGACAGTATTTTGGTGCAACTCAATAAATTTGGGCAATTTGATGCAGCTAACAATTTTGTATTGCAAGTAAGCGATAGCTTAGGCAGTTTCGCATTGCCTTCTTACCAAGCTACACTTGCAGCCAATGCCAATAGTATTAAAGTACCTACACTATTTGCTGGTACTAAATACCGTGTAAGGTTTAATAGTACTGCACCCAATTTATTGGGGGGTAATAATGGCTTTGATATCGTCATTCATCCGCAGCCACAAGTAAGCATTGCTCGCAATAGTAATATCTTAACTGCAGAAGGTGCATTGCAATATCAGTGGTATTTAAACGATACATTAATTGCTGCACCCCAAGGCATAAATGCACAATTAACCATCACTAAATCAGGTATTTACAAAGTAGTAGGTACTTCTGGAAGTTGTACCGAAACTAGCACCTTGACTTTAGATATACCATTGCCTGTAACGTTTATATTGGTAAATGCAGAGCTGCAAAACAACAATACCCTTCTTACTTGGCAAACTGCTAACGAAACCAATGTAAAACAGTACGAAATAGAACGTAGTACCAACGGGATTAGTTTTTATAATGTGGGGCAAATGGTCGCAAAAACTGGTACTAGTAATGTGTACACTTGGCTAGATGTGTTACCCAATGCCAATCATAATTACTACCGTATTAAAAGTATTGACAATGATGGTAAAGTGCAATACTCTAAAATTGTAACTATTTCAGGCACCAATGCTTCAAAAATTCAAGTATCGCCTAACCCAGTTATAAATGGACAAATTAATGTGCAACTACTGAAATTAAAACCTACTAAGTATCAAGCTTCGGTTAAAGATGCCACTGGTAGAACCATTTATACCACAACTATCAATCATTTGGGTGGCAGCAGTACTTATACGCTGCAAATGCCTATTAATGCAAAAGGTATTTATAGTCTAAGTATAACAGGATTAGATTATCACAATACCACACAATTTCTTGCAAAATAAATGGCCATTTAAGCAATCCTAGAAAAACCAACAAGAGGCTGTCTCAAAAGTACGAGACAGCCTCTTTTAAAAAATAGCCTTGCCAGTCTTTAAAGGTTGGCAAGGCTTAAAAAAACCATCCGCCACAGCGGATGTTTTTTTTACGCTGATTAGGAACAGCCCGCCACGTTTTCGTGGAAGCATCTAACTAAGCCTTAATAGCCCCCATCATTTAATCAGCAGTATAAAAAACTAGTTGTCAAAATAAGGTTGTCAAAAAAAATAAATTTGACAGAGTGTATTTGACAACTTAAATTTTTAATCATGACTGATAGTGGCTTAGTAAACAGTATTACTAAAAAATTGGGCATCAATAAATTGGCTTTAGCTAGCTTATTAGGTGTAAATAATAGTGTATTTACACGCATTGATGCTGGCACGCGGCCATTGCCCTTAAAAGCCACAGCAGCTTCGGCTGGCGTACATGCTATTATTGCAAGCCTACCAGCGCCAGGCTTACCACAACCTACCGATGCAGAAATAGCCAATCATCAGCAACAAGCCGCTTGGTGCGAGGTGCAATTGCAACCTTTGCAAAAGCAACTACAACAAATGCAGGTTACCTATCAACAAGGCGCTACTATGTTGGCTTTTTTAGATAAATATGCTATCAGTAACCCACCTGCAACCCCAAAACAATAGCGCTGGCTAGATGGGCAAGCTTACCATGCCCAACAAAAAATGCAGAAAAATGGCTGGCAAGCACAACAAAAAGTGCTACTAAAAATGGCATTATTACAAGCAGAAGCAGCTTTTTATCGCACTCAAATACAGTTGGTGCTTTAAAGCAATGTTAAAAACGAATGTTTAATTACGGTATTGTGTTTTCTTTCACATGTAGTAAATAGTGCGTTTATTATTTTAGCTCTGGTATTAAAATATTAAATTAAAAACAAAAAATTATGAGTTTCAGTGTAAGCAAACTAACCACCTTAGCTGAATGCGACAAAGCCACCGCATTGGCTACCGAGCGTAAAACCAATTTACAATTTGAGCAAACGCTAGCGGGTAAAGATTTAACCGACCAAGAGAAAGTGGTACAGCAAACCAACATTAACTTAATTACGGTAAAGGCGGAGATTACAGGTACCGAAGCTGCTATTGCTGGTATGCCAGATGGCGAGCAGAAAGTAAATTATACAGATAAGCTACGCCGCTTAAATGACCGTAAGGAGAATTTGGAAGAGCGGTTGAGAAAGGGTGGTACTGCTGCCTTGCTAGATACTGAGTTAGATGCTGCCTTATTAGTAGCACAAATTACAGCGATTGATGCGTACCTAGCAGCTATTGCAGCGCACAAAGCTACTTTGTAAAAACATTCAACTATTTGATGAAAGCCGCCAAAGTAAGATTGCTAAGGCGGCTTTTTTAATGCTGATTCGAAAAAATATTTTCATACGCGCAAAACTTATATGTTTTATGTTTCAGTGCCTTCTATGGTTTAAGGATATGGTTCAAACAGGCATGTACTTTATCATTCAAAATCAATAAATATTTTTATTGATATGCTTACAATAGCTGCTGTTATAATAAGTGAGGTTGTAGCATATCGCACGCAATGGCAAAAAGAAATAGCTGATGTCATTGAAAGAATTAGTACTAATTATATTGCTACTTAGCCATTTGCTTCCATCAATCAATTAGTAGTGGATAAATCAACTAGTTTACAAATTGCATTAAGCATCTAGTAAATAATAGATATTAAAATGTGCATACTTTCATCTGTTATACCTACAAAATATTAAACCAATGAACAGTTTTAGAAGGTGTTAATGATTTTATAATCCGGAAAAACATTTTTACAGATACTGCTATTTTACTTTTGATTAGATTTAAATCCTGCGCTATTAATCATCAAACACAAATAGAACTTATTAAGTGCCTACAATTAGGGGACGTTCAAGCCTTTAATAAACTATACTACGAGTATTACAAAATTGTTTTTGCAAATATTTTTAAATTAGTTAAGGATCAAAGCGAAGCGGAGGAAATACTACAAGATGTGTTTGTTGCCCTATGGCAAAATAAAGATAAGATAAATGCTTCGCAACCATTATTAGGCTGGTTAATAGTGGTTAGCTACAACAAATCAATCAATTTTTTGGAAAAACGTTTACAAATAAAACTAACGGCTACTTCTGATAATTTACCCATTAACCAAAGCGAAGTAATTAATATTGAACATGAAATTGTGGAACAACAGCTAGTTATTTTTAATGAAGCGGTTGAAAATTTGCCGTTACGGAAAAGGCAAGCATTCATTCTATGTAAACTTGAGGGCAAATCTTACGAGGAAGCCGCAAATATTCTTGGTATATCTAGCAATACCGTAAAAGAACATGTGCATTTTGCATTAAGATTAATAAAGGCTTATTCCCAAAAAGCATCGCTTAATAGTGCTTGCACCGCTTTTTTAGTGTATACATTGTTCAAATAAATTTTGGTAACAATTACATAACATTTCTATACCCTACTATTGTTTCTTGGTCCTGTATTCAGTATATACACTTAGACCATGGAAGAAATAGTACAATTGATTGAAAAATTTTGGAACAATACGGCAACAACCGCCGAACTGCAAACGTTACAGCGCTTATTACATCTTCATAGGCAAGATTTTGAAGCTTATTTTACTAATCAGTACTCCATTATTGATGAGCAAGTTACTGAACGCATCACCCAACAGCGTGCATCAGAATTACTAGATAGCATCCATTACAAAATAGAGCAATTAGCAGAAACTAAAACCAAAGCACCATCTAAATTGGTATCAATAAAATATTGGTATGGTGTGGCAGGGGCTGTTGCCGCATGTGCCATATTAATTGTTGGTATATTTTCAGTAGTTAATCAACAATCACAAAAGCTAACAGATGCAGCTAAAGCTTCGCGGTTAGTTCCTCAAGGTTTGGTTAATAAAGTGAATAGTACCAATGCCAAGCAAGAGGTACTACTTGCAGATGGTTCTGTGATAGTGCTGTATCCTAAAAGCGCTGTATCCTACAATCAGCCATTTACCAATAACAAAAGAGACATCAATTTAGTAGGTACTGCCATTTTTAAAGTAGCAAAAGATAAAACAAAGCCTTTTACTGTACATGCAAATGGAATAGCCACAACGGCATTAGGTACCACATTTAAAGTTGTTGCTAATCAGGCATCTGTAAATGTGCAACTATTTGAAGGTAATGTAGTGATACAGAAAATAGGTGTAGTTGGTATAGAAAAATATCTATTACCCAATCAGCAGCTAGTGTACAATCTTACAACAGATGTAGCAACAATTACTACTATCAGCACTACAACATTGCCACTTGCAAATAGTACGACAGCTAAAACAAATAGCAAACTACAACCTGCAAATAAGGCTGCTAAATCGCTATTATTTAAAGCCCAACCTTTTACAGAAGTAATTGCACAGTTAGAAAAACAATACAACACTACCATAACAATCGAGGCTTTAACTGTAAATACAATTAATGTAACTGCGGAATTTACAGAAACTGATAAGTTGATTGATATTTTAAATACAATATGTGGTATCAACGGGTTATCTGTAACCCAACAAGGCAATACTTATATTATTAAATAAAAAAGCAAGTAGTAAATGAAACGCGTAAATAAAATGACAAAAAGGGTTAAGGGTAAAAAGTATATAATAACAGTATGCAATAGAATCGCTTGCTTGCTACTTGCAATAATGTGTATTGCTAGCGTAGGCAAAGCGCAAAGTGGTAATGCAGCAATTGGGTTAGTTAAAAATGAAGCAGATACAGTATTGCCATCCATTAACGTAACGGTGAAAAACAACAAAACAAAGTTTAGTGCCACCACTACTACAGATGAAAAAGGGATGTTTAAGTTTATAAAACTGCCCATAGGCACTGGTTTTACCTTCAGTTTTTCAAACGTTAATTACCAATCGCAAGAGTTTACTGGGTATCAAGTAAAAGAAGGCGAGACGATTACCTTGATAGTAAAAATGAAGGAAGCGGTAGATAATCTCTCAGATGTGGTAGTGGTTGGTTATGGGTCTCAACAAAAAAATGCCGTTTCAGGCGCTATTGGCACTATAAAAGGCGATGATATTTTGGGGCAGCCAGTTACTGGATTTGATAAAGCCATAGCAGGCAAGGTTGCAGGTGTACAAATATTGCAAAGTAATGGTACACCTGGTACCAGTGCTACTATTAGAATACGCGGTACTGGTTCAATAACAGCAGGTAACGACCCCTTAGTAGTAGTGGACGGTGTACCCTTAGACAGATTAAGCATTGCTTTTGAAACTATTAACCAAAACGATATTGCATCTATAGAAGTATTGAAGGATGCTGCTGCAGCAGCCATTTACGGTTCTAGAGGTTCTAACGGTGTATTACTTATTACAACCAAGCAAGGCGAAGTGGGTAAGTTGAAAATTAGTTATAACGCCTTTGCCGGTTATCAAGCAGTAACCAAAAAAATCTCAATGATGGATGCTTATCAGTACGCTGCACTTTCTAAAGATGGTCACGATAATGCTTATTTAGACTTAACGCTTGGTGGCTCTGCGGCAGACCCAGACAATACTAGACCCCAAGGATTTATGCGAACGCCCATAGAACTGTACCCATACTTACAAGGTGTACAAGGCTTAACTAATACCAACTGGCAAGATGAAATTTTTACTAAGGCATTTACCACTAACCATACATTAAGTTTATCGGGTGGAAATCAAAACGTAAAATACTTTGTATCGGGCAATTACTTAAGTCAAGAGGGTGTTATCATTAACTCAGGGTACAAACGCTATTCTTTAAGAACCAATCTTGATATTAAATCCAACAAATTTAAGTTCGGCATCAATTTTAGCCCATCCATCTCTACAAGAAAAAGAGTAAATGCCGATGACACATATTCTAATCTGGGTATTGTTGCATCTGCTTTGCAAATGTCACCAACTTGGTCGGTTTACAATCCCGATGGCACTTATAATTTTAATGGCAATGGGTATTGGCGTATTGGTACTGACTATCAACACAACGAAATTTTAAACCCAGTTGCTGTAGCTAATTTAATTAAAGATGATATTTTTAATATCAATGTTATTGGTAAAATCTATGGGGATTACGAAGTTTTTAAAAAATTACATTATAACGTGTCACTAGGTGGCGTATTTTCAAGTTCAAGAAATGATTTTTATCGCCCATCAACTCTGCCAATATTAGGTGCTGCCAATTATATATCTGCTTCTAATCCTTCGGCACGATCAAGCTCTAACTTAAATTATAATTGGGTGATAGAGCAAACGCTTAATTATAAAAATAAATATAAGCGTCATACCTTTACGGGTTTGGCAGGCTTTACTTCTCAAAGAGATTACATAAATAGTTATAATGTTAGTGCCACTAATTTTCCTAACGATTTAATAACAGCGGTAAGTGCAGGGCAGCCCTCTGGTGTAGGTGGTTCTATCAACGAGTGGTCGCTGGTTTCTTATTTATTGCGTTTACAGTACGATTATGCAGGCAAATATTTTGTTACAGCCTCTACTAGAACTGATGGTTCTTCGAGGTTTGGTGCAGATAATAAGTGGGGTAATTTCCCATCTGTATCTGCTGCATGGAAAGTTAATAACGAAAAATTACTGCGTAATATCACTTTTTTAAGCAACCTTAAACTGAGAGCTAGTTATGGCCTTACTGGTAATTTCAATATAGGCAACTACGAGTCCATTAGTTTGCTTACAAATGCTAATTATATTTTAGGCAATGGTAACGGTGCATCTACTATTGGGTTGGTTACCAATAACGTTACTAACAAAAACTTAGGCTGGGAGAAAAACTATATGTTTAATGCAGGTTTAGATGCAGGTTTTTGGGGGCAGAAACTAACCTTAGAGTTAAACTACTATCATGGTACTACCAAAGATTTATTACTTAACACACCAATACCAGCAACTACAGGTTTTCTAACAGCAAGGCAAAATGTAGGTAGCGTTGTAAATAAGGGTATTGAAGCTTCGGTAACAACTAACCACAATATTGGTAATTTTCATGTAAAAGTGAATGCAAATATTTCTGCTAATACTAATGAGGTAACTTCCTTAGGTCCAAATAATACACCCATTATTCAAACAGCAGGTACAAGTAATACTTATTTTATTACGCAAGTTGGCAGTGCTATTGGCTCTTACTATTTACTAAATAAAGTTGGTATTTATAATACTGCCGCAGATGTAGCAAAATATCCCGCATTTACAAGTTCTATAGCAGGTGATTTTAGATTTGAAGATGTAAATGGTGATGGAATGTTAGATGTAGACAAAGACCGAAAAATTGTAGGTAAATATTTCCCAGATTATACGTTTGGGGGTAATATTTCAATTAATTATAAGGGTTTTGATGTGACTGCAACGTTTCAGGGTTCTCAAGGTTATCAAATAGTAAATCTTCAAAAACGCTACATCTCTAACTTAGAAGGTAATTTTAATAACACAGTAGATGGCATTAAAAGGTGGCGCTCTGAAACTGAACAAGGTAATGGTATTTTAAACAGAGCTAATAGAAAATCTACAGGTAATAATGGCCGAACATCCACCTATCATGTAGAAGATGGATCCTATGTAAGGCTACAAAATATCAATGTTTCTTATACACTACCACTAAAAATATGCAGTAAACTTGGTATATCCAACCTCAAATTTTATGTAAGTGGTCAGAATTTATATACGTGGACAAATTACTCTGGCTACAACCCAGAAGTGAATTTGTATGGCAACAATGATGCCCTAACACCAGGTGTAGATTATGGTGCTTATCCACTTTCAAAAACAATTGTATTCGGTACAAATATTAATTTCTAATAGTAAACAATATGAAACATAGTATCATCAAAGGTTTTTTTTTAATAGTTGTATTTAATAGTTGTAATAAATCTTTTTTAGACATTGCACCACAGTCTTCGGCCAATGCTGAAACTTTTTACACCACTTCGGCAGATTATAGTGCAGCACTCACTGGTTGCTATGCTACTACTAAAGATTATTTCAATATTTTAATTGAAATGATGGGTTATCGTTCTGATGAACTGTCACTTATTTCACCTACCGCTGGCACACAAGATAGATATGATATTGATAAATTTGTAGATAAGCCAGCTAATACGATTATAACAAATGCTTGGACTGTTTTTTACCGTGGTATAGAACGTTGCAACGAAATTACCAGCCGCATTAATAACGCCACATTCTCAGATAGCCTAAAAAAAAGGTATGAAGGCGAAGCCAAATTTTTACGTGCCTTAAACTACTACTATATTGCTCAGTTTTGGGGCAATGCACCTATTATTGCTGAGCCTATAAGTCCTTCTGTTGCACTAACCATTGGTAGAGCCGATGTAACACAGGTGTATAATTTTATTGAGCAAGATTTAATAACTGCATCACAGTATTTACCAGTTAGCTATACAGGTAGCGATGTTGGTAGAGCTACAAATGGCGCTGCACAGGCCTTGCTTACTAAAGTATATTTATTGCAAAAAAAATATACACTAGTCAACGAGGTATTAAATAACCTCATTGCAAAAAATACTTACCAATTACTACCTACCACGGCCGCAGTTTTTGATGCCAACAATAAATTGAATAAGGAAGTTATTTATGCTATAAGATACAATAAAGAATCTGCAGGTAATGGTCACGGCTTGTGGCTGTCTACTACTGATACGGTATCGGCTACTGGTATTTCTAAATCGTTAATTAGTGCTTATAGCAATACCGATAATAGACGAAATTTAATAAGGTTTACCAAACAAGGTAATGTGTTTGCATTAAATAAGTTTAATGATGTACTATCTACTACTACGCGTAACGCTGGCAACGATTATATATTGCTACGTTATGCAGATGTGTTATTGATGCAAGCAGAAGTGCTAAACGAACTTGGCTATGCAGCTAATGGTGTTGCTTTTCAATCGCTAAATGCTGTACGGTCAAGAGCTGGATTGCCTGCTTACACTAGTACCAATTTACCCGACCAATTGAGTTTTAGAAATGCGGTGTACCAAGAGCGCCGCTTAGAATTTGCCCTAGAAAGCCAAAGATGGTTAGATATGGTACGCACCAATACTGCCAAATTGCAAATAGGCTTAAATGAATTGATTACCATTCAAGATTATCAAAATCTTTTTCCCATTCCTTCCTCTGAAATACAGAAATACAATAATCCAGGCCTGTTTGGGCAAAACCAAGGCTATAATTAGATGTAGCGTATTTGTAAAACAAAACAATCAAAACAAAACAATAAACATACAAACATGAAAAAAATTGTAACACTTTTTGTTAGTTGTAGCATTGGCTGTTATGCTATGGCTCAAAACTTTAACCCATCTAACCTAGTAGTTTTTAGGGCTGGCGATGGTACAGCATCTATAACTACCAATGTAGCTGCACCTATTATTTTAGATGAGTATTTTGTGGATGGAACGCTTGTTCAGAGTGTAGCATTGCCTACTAGTACTGTAGGTGCTAATAAAAGAATATTAACAAGTGGTACCTCCACAAGCGAAGGACAAATTACACGTTCGGTAAACGGCTTATACATTTTTGCAGTAGGGTACGATGCTACATTAGGCACTTCTGGTACACACGCTAGTAGTTTATCAAGTTCGGCTACAGCTACTACTAATCGTATAATTGCAAGATTAGACAATGCAAAAGATATCAATACTACAACCGCAATAGCAGATATTACATCTGGTAATGCTCGTTCTTGCATTTCAGATGATGGCACTAATATTTGGTGCGTTGGAGGTGGTGGGGGTGTTGTTTATAATACTATTGGCTCTACTTCACCATCTGTAGCTGTTTTTAATAGTGTAACTAATTTAAGAACAATTAATATCATTAACGGACAGTTGTACATAGGTACTGCATCGGGCACTACAAGATTAGCAGCAATAGGTACAGGCCTGCCAAATACATCTGGGCAAACTGCAACGTTGTTTAATGGCATTACTAGTACTACTTTAGTAAGCCCTTATCAGTTCACATTGCTTGATTTAGATGCAACAGTAGATGGACCCGATGTATTGTATGTGACAGATGATGGTACAGGTACTAATGCTACTCCTGGCATACATAAGTTCTCTTTAGTAGCTGGCACATGGGTAAGTAATGGTGTGGTAGATGCCACAGCCGGATACCGTGGGCTTACTGGTGTAGCTACAGGCAATACTGTAAATTTATATGCTATAAAAAGTGCCAATACCTTATATGCCATTACCGATGCCTCTGGCTACAATGGTAGTTTTACAGCAACACCTACTGCTATTGCTTCTGCACCTACTGGTACTGCATTTAGAGGGGTGTGCTTTGCACCATCTGCTACAGCGTTGCCACTTAACTTATTGTCTTTTAATGGTAACCTAGCAGCTAGCCAAGTAAACCTTTGGTGGAGTACGAGTAACGAAATAAACACAGCAGCTTTTGATGTACAACAAAGTACCAATGGCGTTGATTTCAATACAGTAGGCACTATTGTATCTAAAAATACCACTCAATTAAATAGCTACCAATACAATGTGGCTAGTAAGGAAGGTACAAAGTTCTATCGCTTAAAAATGATAGATAAAGATGGACAGTTTACCTATAGTGCTACTATTAAAATAGAAACACCAAGCAAAGCGGTTACACTACATATTTACCCAAACCCTACAACAAGTACTATTACCATCAACCACCCAAAAGCAACCCATCAATCAGCTATAATGATTGTAAATAATAGTGGTAAAGTGTTGATTACCAAACATGGTTTGGTAAATGCCACGTCTACGGTGGTTAATGTGAGCAATTTTAGTGCAGGTAAGTATTTGGTACAATTTGTAAATAAAGATGGGTTAGTTCAAAATAGCCAATTTATAAAAAACTAAGCGGTAAAAACGGCATACTCTGCGGCGTGTATGCCGATTCCGTTGTCTTGTAGGATGTTTTTTTTAGATCGGTAATGGTTGAAAAAAAGGTAATTGGGTGGCAGAAAACATTAAATAACTCAAAATAATGCAATGGTTGATAGTCAAATAAAAAAAACGATTCTCACCCTTGGTTTTTTATTGGTGCTATTGCTAGTAGTACATGAAAGTTATACGCAAAATTTTTCTAGCAGTTATCAATTTGTAAAAAGCAAATCTTATGTACAGGATAAAAATTTTTATCTGTTTACATTAATAGAAAATTTGCCAAGCGTTACTACTGTTTTTAATGCCGATACAGCTTTAGCAGGCATTGCAAATACCCGTTTAAAACAACTATCAATTGCGGCAGCTACTTGTAAAGAAAATGTGCCATGCCATGTCAATAGCTTTCAATGGTTAGATACAGATGTAACCAAGGTGAGCAATATTTTAGCAAGGCTATATAGGCAGCAATTAGCCATCAGGCAAATGGTATCTAATCATATGCGCCCATCTGGCTATTATCAAAAATACCAAGACGTAAATGATGAAGTGCTGTTGGTAAAAGCTTGGCAGGATGCGGCTAATGGGATGAACTTGATAATGAAAACCTATGCGTTGGGTACTAAACCAAAATATCCCGCAATAGACTCTGCTAGTTATGATGTATCGTCCTTAATGTACAAACAGAATATTAATATCATAGTTACTGTTTTAAATGCGTTGGTCCATCAATTGCCATTATTTTATCTACCATCACTTAGCTTCTCGTTACAATTGTTAGATATAAATATGCGCGATGAAGCCGCAAGACTAGAGCCATTAACAAACATCAATAAACAAGCGATAGCTTATTTACAAACAGTAAAATGGGATAGCTTTAAATACAACGCCATATTGGTGCCAGGCGCAGGGCCAGATATAGAAAAAGCGGCTATAGACCCTTGGGCAAAAAGTAGATTACAAATTGCAGTAGATAGGTTTAACAAAAAACTAGCACCTGTAATTATTGTTTCTGGTGGTTTTGTAAAACCATTTCAAACCGCATTTTGCGAAGCTCTAGAAATGAAAAAATATCTAATGCAAGCGTTTAAAATACCAGAAGAACGCATTATTGTAGAGCCACACGCTAGGCACACAACTACCAATCTTCGTAATACTGTAAGATTGATGTATCGCTATAATATGCCAGTTTTCAAAACGACACTAATTATAAGTGATATGTACCAAACAAAAACCATACAAAGTGAAAAATTTAAACAACGCTGCTTAAACGAGTTGGGGTATTTGCCATTTGGTGCTATACAGCCCCTTGGCATTTTTGAAACAGAATTTTTATGTTCAAAAGCAGCTTTATATATGGACAGTTTAGACCCACTAGACCCATAAAAACTAATACAAAATGAAAAAATATCTATTATTAATTTGTCTGTTAGGTATTCTTATATCTTATGGGCAAAACTCGAAAAATACCATCGTATTTTGTGGTGACGATAAGTTGACATTGGCTACTTATAACACACTGGCAGACAGCATACCTACTATTGTATGGCAATGGCAGCCTGTATTTGCTACAGAGTTGCCTCAATTATTCAGGCAAAAATATTTGCAAACTTTAGATGAGTGTAAACCCATTAATGGTGGCAAAGATGTTTTAATTGCATCATCTAAAGGAGGTGTAGCAATGGTTAATATAGTTACAAATAAGGTTACATTTTATGCACAAGCGCCAAATGCACATTCTATAGAATTGTTGCCCCATAACAAAGTGGCCGTGGCTCTATCTACCGCCGATAATGGCAACGCCATACGCATTTACGACCTTAATAAATCTGATCATATTTTATGTAGCGATTTTTCTTTCTCGGCACATGGTGTTATATGGGATGATAAGCAGCAGGTGTTATACGCTTTAAATTACGATGAGCTAACGATATACCAAATAAACAATCTATCTACAAATAAGCCATCGTTAAAAAAAATAGAAACCTTTAAAATACCTGACCGATCTGGTCACGACTTGCAATGGATGCCCGACAAACAACACCTAATTTTTACCACTGAATTCGGGGTGTTTACATTTAACACAAGCACAAAATCCTTTGCCCCCTTTAAAGATTTGGAAGCGCAAAAGGATGTAAAGTGTGTTACATTTCATCCTATTACGCAACAACTCATGTATATTAAATCTGAAGAAAGTTGGTGGAGTTTTCACATCAAATTCCTTAACCCCAAACAGCAATTGGCAGTACCTGCCATACGCCTGTACAAAGCAAGATGGGTTACAAGTAACTAATTGTAAAATACTACTTTAATTAAGAGTAATACACATTTTAATGTGTACTACTAGCTACTGCTTTATCTAATGATTATTAATAATAAAAACAAAACAATGAAATTTCAAAAACATTTAAATTTTGCAATAACAATAATTATTGCAACAACGATGCTAGGGGCTAAAACTTATAGCCAAAATACCCAACATCGTAACTTTGGTAAACTATGCAATAATTTGCAAGCTTTTCCAATGGAATATCTTAGATATCCACAATCATATCAAAAGCATGTTATAGTTTGTGCCCATAGAGGTGCTTTTGGTTCTTCGAATAGTTCTTTTTGGGGCGGCACAAATTATTATTTTCCTGAGAATACGATTGCAGCAATGGCTCGTGCCGCACAAACAGAAGTCGAAATGATCGAATTAGACATTAAACTTTCGCATGACGGGGTGCCGATGATTAGTCATGATTGGACGCTTGGACGGATGACTAATTTTGGTTTTAATCCTGCAAGGCCTACAAGAGGGGGTCAACCTGGTAATAGAAACGTTGCTTATTTTAATGCAGCTGAATTAAAAACTCTTACTTGCAGAAGCTTTTATATTGATGGATCTAATAATTATAAAATCCAATATAGTCATCATCCTTTATACAAGGAAAGCTTCTACAAAATGATTTCTTTGGATGACGCTCTAAATTATATAAATACAAATAGAATAAAATACGCACTGTCTCTAGATATAAAAAAGTTGAAAGATGTTAAAAAATGTCTAGAAGTTGTACGTAAATATCAAGCTTATGATTATGTTATCTTTAAAATAAATGCTGATGTTATTTATAGCAAAACAAACAAAAGAGAACCTTTAGTTGATTTTATAAAGGGTGTTGGTTTTAAAGATATTTATTCACCGGGTGCAAAAAGAACTTATTCCGAAAAACAGTATCTAAACATAGTACCAATTTTCACTACTAATATGGTGCATAAAATAAATATGACTGATGCTTATAGAAGAATAAAACAACAACCTTGGTATATGACCACAGAAGTCAATGTAAAGGAAGGGGGTATTGGGGAAACTCGCCTTTGGCGTGCATGGGAAATCGATGACATAGCAAAAAATATGAATACCGAGCTTATGGGTATTTTTCATGCAGTACGTGACGCTAAAGGCGAACCCAATTTTTCTGGTAAATTCTTTAATGGTACAGATGGTAAATGCTGTTATGGATTAGATGAAAAATTATATAAAGGGGCAAAAAGCTATTGGGATAAAATTCGTAGACCTAGACAGGATTACACAGATAACAGGTGGAACAAACAGTTTATATTCGGCGGCTTGAATGGCAGTATAAATGATTGGAAATTTCGTTGGATAACTACAGACGAACCAACAACAACCATCAACTGGTTAAAAAGTAAGGGATTAAGGCCCCTTGGTTCTACAAATAGTAGCTTAACTACGATTGATGCAGACAGCTATAATTTAACTGAACTACCAAATATTTCTTCTAATACCGCTAATACATTAGCTGTTAATGAAAGTTATTATTATAATGTACCAGTATTAAATTGCTATGAAAGAATACAAGGTACTGCTACTAAGGTTTCTGCCAAAGGGGTTAGTACAGTGGTAGCCGGTTCTAATAAATTTATTTATGTATTAGACGATAGCACCAATACTTGGCGTAGCCTAAGCCGCAGTAATTACGGCCTTGCAGAAGATTTAGATGTAACCGACAATGGCACGATATACCATGTAGGTACAAATAATAAGCTATATGCGAATAATGGAGAGTATGATAGTGTATGGAACTTTATTGCAAGCCCACTTTGTAAAAAAGTAGCTATTGGCGGCATGATAGATGATAATGACAACACCAATTTTGAAACTATGGCTATAATAGGTACTGATAATAAAATATATACTACTGCCACAGATAGTATAGCATGGCAGCCTGTAAATGGCACAAATGCCAAAGAATTAGCGGTAGACCATATGGGTGATACCTGGTATATAGACTATGCTAACAAGGTTTACAAAATAGAAGGGGGCGATTCGCTTATTTATACCAATGGTAAAGGTACCAAGATAACCTGTGGTACCGATGGTAGTGTAATGGTAATAGGTATGGACGGCAATTTTTGGGGTTATAATGCTGAATTAGAAAAATGGGAAAATGTATATACTTGCAATGGGGCTTACAAAGAAATTTCATTAGCCCATGCTTCTCATGCTGTTTGTATCAAACAAAACGGCGAAATATGGAAATTAGAAGACTGTACGCCACTTGAAGAGGATACCCAACTGGCCAATGATGACAATGCGGTGCAAGCAAGTACTGCCGAAGAAAGTGCTGTAAAGTTTGTTGAAAACAATGTAAAAGTATTCCCTAACCCAGCACATGACAAAGTAACCGTACAGTTAGCGGCAGGTATGGAAAAAGCAACGGTTACAATTGTAAGTGCCTTGGGTACTACAGTAGCTACAGATAATACAACAGGCTTACAAAGGGTAATAAATATAGCTGGCAAGCCAAGTGGTACTTACCTAGTAAGGGTTACTACCAAAGATGGTGTAAGTAGTACACAAAAATTAATCATTCAATAAGGTTATAGAAGATGATAGATGTGAGATGACAGATTTGAGATGTGAGACTTTACAAAAGCCCCCGCAACATGGTGTTGTGGGGGCTTTTTTGTGCTCAATATATCCAAGCCTTTAAAAAAAATCGTTTTTTATATCTTTTGAAGAAACTAGTTGTCAAAATAAATTTGTCAAAAATTATAATTTTGACAAACTATATTTGACAACTTATTTTTTTACACATGACTGATAATAGCTTAATAAATAGTGTTACCGAAAAATTGGGTATTAATAAGTTGGCATTAGCTACCTTATTAGGTGTAAATAATAGTGTATTTACCCGTATAGTTGCTGGAACAAGACAACTACCTTTAAAAGCCACAGCAGCAATGGCATGGGCGCATGTAATTATTACTAAACTGCCATTAGTTGCTGCACCACAACCTACGCAAGAAGCATTAAATAATTATCAGCAACAAGCCACTTGGTGCTTGGCTAGGCTACAACCTTTGCAAAAGCAATTGCTACAAATGCAAACCCATTATCAGCAAGCGAATAATATGCAAGCTTTTTTAAAAAGTTATGCGGGCATTTACCCACCTACAACACCCAAACAGCAACGATGGCTAGATGAACAAACCTACCAAGCCCAACAAAAAATACAGAAAAATGGCTGGGATGCACAGCAACAAGTATTACTAAAAATGGCACTGCTACGAGCAGAAGCTGCATTTTATACGACACATGGGCAAGATGTTTTTGCAGAAAATAAATAAAGTAAACGTGTTTATGCGCTGGTAGCGTCTTAGTTTCACATGAATTGATCTATTAAACACATGTGTTGTGTTACCAAATTGTTAAGAGTAGGTATTCAAGCACCAACAATCGTATAGTGCATAAATAATACTTGCATTTATGCGTCAGCGATTTTTACTATTATTTATATCGGCTTTTGTTCTCTTATCTACTGCTTCTGCCCAAAATACTATTTCTGGTGTAGTTAAAACAGAGAACGATGAAACCATTTCTTCAGCCACAGTGGTATTAACTGATAGTGCGGGCAAGGTTAACCAAAGCACCACTAGTAATGCCCTTGGTGTATTTTCATTTACAAATATGCCATTGGGTGGGCCTTACAAACTCAATTTCAGTTCTATTGGGTTTGAGGATATGGCACAAACAGGTATTTATTTGACCAATCAAAACCAAAAAATATCTTTATTAATACGCTTATTAGAAGCTGCCGCCGCGGTAAATGAAGTAGTGGTAGTGGCTTATGGTACCCAAAAGCAAAAAGAAATAACAGGTGCCATTGTAAAAATTAGTACCAACGATATTGCTACTTCTCCTGTTACTTCCATAGATCAATTTATAGCAGGCAAAGCCCCTGGTGTACAAATAGCACAAGGTACTGGTGCACCTGGTAGCAATGCGTATTTTAGAATACGTGGTGTAGGTTCTATTACTGCTAATACCCAACCATTAATAGTAATTGATGGTTTTCCGCAGATATATGGTAGCAATTTAACGGCAGTTAATTTGGGTGATATTGAGTCCATTGAAATTTTAAAAGATGCTTATGCCACGGCTATTTATGGGTCTCGTGGGGCTAATGGGGTAGTATTATTGACCACAAATAGGGGTAGTAAAGAGGGTAAAACAAAAGTTGAATTTAAAAACTCGATAGGTGTACAAAGCGTTACAAAACAAGTGGCATTAATGGATGCTTACGAAAGAGCTGCTATTTTGCAAGACGCAGCAAATAATTATTGGGTATCGTTAAACCCAGCGGTTAATAAACCCACTGACCCTAATACTATTCGTAGTTCTGCTGCAAGAATACCCGAATTTGCATTGCCATATATTAACAAACAACAAGGGCTTACCAATACCAACTGGCAGGATGTTATTTATAGAAATGCAACG
This sequence comes from Chitinophagales bacterium, assembly GCA_031424995.1. Lineage (GTDB taxonomy): Bacteria > Bacteroidota > Bacteroidia > Chitinophagales > Chitinophagaceae > Parasediminibacterium. Next base: position 29,006 of record JANPIP010000032.1, read on the forward strand.
ATAGAAAACTACCAGTTGGCTATTAGTGGTGGTACAGAAAAATCGCAGTTTTACTTATCTGGCAGTTATCTTAACCAAAATGGTATTATTGTTAATTCTGGTTTTAAACGCTATACACTACGTTTTAATTTTACTACCCGTGTTACCGAAAAGCTAAGAGTTGGGGTAAATGTTGCACCTGCATTCAGTTCATATGCAAGGGCAGACCAAGGGTCGCATAAAAACGATGGGGTCATCTTTAGCACCTTATTATCGCATCCACACCAATCGCCCTATGCAGCCGATGGCAGTATCGCATTAAACTTGGTAAAACAAACATTGGCAGATGGGGTAGCACCAGTTGAAAACCCATTGGCACTTGCAAATTATAACCAAAACAAAGCAGAGTTGGCAAGGTTACAGGGTGGTGTATTTGCAGAGTATGATGTAGCCAAGAACCTTACTTTTAAAACTTTTTTTTCTGGTGATTATTATACTACCCGTACCAATACATTTCACCCAAGTTTTTTAGCTGCTTATGCAGTAGCTGCACCTACCATTGCAACTGGTACATCATCTACCCAGCGTATTTATAATTACCTGGCAGAAAATACATTGGAGTATAAAAAATCGTTCAACAGCAACCATAATATCAATATTATAGCAGGTTACACGTTTCAAAAAGAAGGGGCTGAAACCAATACGCTTACTGCCACCAACTACCCAAGCAATCAAGTAACTACTTTAAACGCTGGTACAGTTACAACTGGTGGGTCTAATATAGAGGAGTGGTCCTTAATCTCTTATTTAGCCAGGGTAAATTATAACTACAAGCTTAAATATTTATTGGGTGTTTCCATTAGGGCAGATGGTTCTAGCCGTTTTGGACCAGATAATCGTTGGGGCTATTTTCCATCGTACTCAGTGGGTTGGCGCATTAAAGAAGAGCCGTTTTTAAAATCTGTTGATGCCGTTACAGATATGAAAGTGAGAGCCAGCTTTGGCCGTACGGGTAACTTTTTTATTCCTAATTATGGGTTTCTGTCATTGTTATCAGCCGCAAATTATCCCTTTGGTAATAATGTTAATACTGGTTTAGCGCCAAGTACATCGCCTAACAATAATTTATCGTGGGAGAAAACAGATATGTTTAATACAGGTATTGATATGGCTTTCTTTAAAAACAAATTAAAAATTACAGTAGACTATTACAATTCAAAAACCAAAGCTTTGTTATTAGATGTGCCTGTACCTGCACAGTCAGGCTACACAGGGTCATTGCAAAATCTTGGTAGGGTTCAAAATCAAGGTATTGAACTAGCCATTTCTAGCTCTTTAAAAATTGGTAAGGTAATATGGAACGCCTCTTTAAATGTATCGAACAATAAAAATACAGTGCTAGAATTAGGCCCTCAGCAAACAGAAATAATAACAAGTGGTACCAATATTTCAAAGGTTGGTGGTGTATTGGGTGCTTTTTATGGGTATCAAATAACGGGGGTTTTTAAAAACCAGTCTGACTTAAATAAGTACCCACATTTAAGTACTAGCAGAATTGGAGATTATATATATGCAGATAACAATGGTGATGGCAATATTACCGATAAGGATAGGGTAGTGCTTGGCAAATCTCAACCAGATTATATTTTCGGGTTTACCAGTAGCATTAATTATAAAAACTTCGAGTTCAGCTTTTTGTTGCAAGGCAGTTATGGCTATCAAATTTACAACCAGTTACGTGCTTTTACCTACAACGCACAAGGGTGGAGTAATGGTGCCAAAGCATTGTATGATGGGTATTTTAAATCAGAAACAAATCCAGGAACTGGCTTTGCAGCCCCTAATGTAAGACCACGTGATAAGCTGTATGAAAACTCGAACCTTATGCTAGAAGAAGGCTCTTTTATACGATTACGTAATGTGTCATTATCTTATAATGTACCAAAATCATTTACTAAGAAAAAGTACAAGGCCATGCTATTTGTAGCTGCCAAAAATTTACTCACCATTACTAATTACAGCGGCTATAACCCTGAAGTAAGTAATAATGGCGCAGATGCACTAAGCCCTGGCATTGACTATGGTGTGTATCCTGTAGAAAAAAATATCTCATTTGGTACTAAAATCTCTTTTTAAGATGAAGCAACAATCTGTATTTATAGCAATCATTGTTTTAGTTTCTATCAGTTCTGGTTGCCATAAGCAACTAGATCTAAGTCCTGTTTCACAAGTTACATCAGGTAACTTTTACAAAACTGAAAGCGATATTGAGCAGGCGGTAATAGCCTGTTACGATGCCTTACAAGCCAAAGGGCAGTACGGGCAAAACTTTTTGTACCTGATGGAAGTAAGTAGCGACAATGCCAAAACAAGTAGCATTACCAACAGTGGTGGTATTTATGGTGATTTTGATTTGTTTCGTGTTACAGCCAACAATGCAGTATTAGATCAAACCTGGGCAGCCTGTTATTTGGGTATTCAACGCTGCAATATTGTCTTAAACAGAATTGGTGCAATTGGTATGGCAGATTCTACCAAAAACTACCGTATTGGCGAAGCCAAATTTATACGAGCCTTAACCTATTTTAATATGGTGCGTATTTGGGGTGCTGTACCGTTGGTAACCAAAGAAACCACCAACCCTTTTAACGAATTTAACCATGGTAGAGATGATGTAAGTGTGGTGTACAGCCAAATAATAAAAGACCTTACAGAAGCTGCCGCAGCATTGCCAAATGAACAATTAAATAGCAATGCTGGGAGGGTTACAAAAGGTGCAGCACATGTATTGCTTGGTAAGGTATATTTAACGCAGAAAAATTATGCTGCTGCTGTAACGGTGTTGCAAAGTATTGTAAACACTGCGTTCTATCAACTATTGCCAGTGTATGCAGATGTATTTAAAACCACCAATAAAAACAATAAAGAATCCATTTTTGAAGTACAATTTAAAAAAGCAAGTAATGGAGAAGGTAGTGCTTTTGCCAATTTATTTGCATCTGATCCATCACTGGTAAGTGGTATTGGCCAGGCACTTGGCGATAATGTACCTACCAAAGCCTTTATAGATTCTTTTCAATTAAATGATGGTAGAAGGGCAGCAACTGTTGGTACTGTTAACGGAAAAAACTATTGCAGAAAATTTATTGATCCACAGCCTGCACAAAATTTAGATGGTGCAAATAATTTTATGGTATTACGATATGCCGATGTGTTGCTAATGTTAGCAGAAGCTATGAATGAAATAAGTTACACCGCCAACAACAGTGCATTTACTTATATCAATCAAATAAGAGCAAGGGTGGGTTTAGCAGCATTAACAGTAACTACAACACCAAACCAAAATGCCTTTAGGTTGGCTGTTGAAAGAGAGCGGAAATATGAATTATCTTTTGAAAACCACCGCTGGTTTGATTTAGTGAGAGCTGATAGGGCGATAACTGTTATGACTACAACACCATCTGACAATGGGCCTATTATAGTAAACCAAAATAAATTATTGTTTCAAATACCACAAAGCCAGATTGATGTAAAACCTGGGCTCATTTTACAAAACCCTTAATCATTTCACTGAAAAAATAATGCTTTTATGAAGTTTTTGTTCATAGTTGTAGCTACTGCTTTGTCCGTTTCTGTACTAACTATTTCTTTTATTAATATACAACCTGCAATGGCTAGCACAACTAGGATAGATAGCTTAATAACCTATTTAAAAAAGCCAACCGATAAGCATATTTTGGTAGCAGCGCATAGAGCGGACTGGCGAAATTTTCCTGAAAATTCTTTAGAAGGTGTTATTAGTTGTGTGAATATGGGCGTAGATATTGTAGAGATAGACGTGCAAAAAACAAAAGATGGTCAATTGGTAATTATGCACGATAAAACAGTGGATAGAACAACCAATGGTACTGGAAAAATTGCCGACTTAACACTAGATGATATTAAAAAACTAAACCTGAAAAATGGCTACGGCTATGTAACCAGATACAAAGTGCCTTTATTAGAAGATTTATTGGTTGCCGTAAAGGGTAAGGCCTTTTTGTTTATTGATAAAGCCTATAAATATATTCCTGAAGCTTATAAAATAATTGAAAAAACAGGTACAGAAAAAGAAGCATTGTTTGAAGGCACTGCCACATTGCAAGAACTAAAAACAGATTTTCCAGAACAAGTTGCTAAAATACAATACATGCCACGTTTAAATGGTGATAAAAAGAATATTGAAACCCTTAATTACCTAAACGATTATGCCAATGCTAAAAGCCTAGTGGCAACATTTATTTTGAGTTATACCAAAGAAAATGCACCAGGAATTTATTATTCAACCGAGATAAGAAAGAAAGAAATATCTGTAATGGCCAATTCGCTTTGGCCAGAAACATCAGCCGAACACGATGATGATGCTTCTGCAATTAACCCCGATAATGGCTGGGGTTGGTTAATAAAACATGGGGCAAATATCATTTGTACCGATAGACCACAATTACTCATCAACTATTTAAATAAAAATCAACAACACAATTAATTTTTATGACAAAACATCTATGCGCACTAACACTTTTTTTGCTTGTTGCTATTATTTCACAGGCAACAATTTACTATTCTGCCCCTGCGGGTGGTAATTTTAATGCTACCATTTGGTCAACTGATGCGGCTGGTCCTTTTACCATTGCTGGCACAGCAATTACAGCTACAGATGATGTTGTGATACAAGGTGGTATAGTATCGTTAAACTTAACTAATGGCAGTACGTATTGTACCAATATGACTGTAAAAAGTGGGGCAACTGTAGCTACAATTTTACAAGCATCATTTGCAGGTGATGTTACAGTTGAAAACGGTGGTATCATTTTGCTTGGCCCTTTGGGCGGCAATACAGGGTCGCTTTTTGTACAAAATTTATTTGTTAATGCAGGTGGTAAAGTTTGGGGTAATGATCCTGTAAATAGTGGTGCATTAAATGTAAAAACCATTCGTATTAATGGCAGTCAATTAGTTTGTAACGGTGTTATTGGTGATGGTAGCAATAGCGATGCCTTGTTGTTACAAATAGAAGGTGCAACCGTAACCATTAGCGGTACTGGCAATATAGATGTGTGTAGAATAAGAAAAGGTGCAGCCACAAACCCTGTTACCACTTTAATTGTAGATGCCAATGTTACCACCCGTTTTGGTACAACTTGTATTTATAATAACCAAAACAATTCAACCTTTAACATCACTATAAATGCAGGCAAAACTTTAAAGTGTTTAGGCATTGCTAACCCCACTGGCTTTGCAGGTACAGAAGGCAGCATTAGTTTAAATGGCACTACTGGCGGTTCTAATCGCAGGCAGGCTTTGTACACCATTAACGGTACATTAGAATGCGACAATATGTATTTAGCAGCTACTAGTACTACGGCTACAGATGTATTTAAATATGTAGTTAGCAGCACTGGTGTATTACAAGTAAACACACAATTAAAAGGCAATAGTGCAACAGCCTCAACAGCTGCAACAGCGACTTTAGAAATACAAGCAGGTGGTACATTAAAACTATTGGGTGCAGTACCAACAGCTAATATTGATGGTACTGGTACAAAAAACCTATTCACGTTTGATGTAAGTTCAACTGTTGAATATGCTGGTGCAGCACAAACCATTGAAACTAGGTTTGGTAGTTATGGCAATTTAATTATCAATAATAGTAATGGGGTATCTGTTGATAACAATATCAACGTTAATAATACTTTGTCTTTAAATAGCGGTATTGTAACGGTTGCTAACGGAAGCCATGTAAAAATCAACAGCACCGCTGTTTCTTCTTTAACTGGTGGCAGTACCACAGCTTTTATAAATGGCAAACTAACAAGGGCTGTAACCACTGGCAGTAATAGTTATCGTTTCCCGGTAGGCAAAAATGGAGTGTATGCCAATGTTTCAGTAAATAATGTATCAGCAGCGACTGATGTTTCTGCCGAATATTTTGTTTCCGCTTTTTCAAATACCACTACCACATTACCCTTCAGAGTAAGCAAGGTTGAGTATTGGGATATTACAGGTGCCAATAATTCAGTTTCTTCAAGCATAACCCTTAATTACACTAGTGGCGCTGCAAGCGGCATCACTTCACCTTCGCAACTAGCGTTGGCATATTATGATGGTAGCCAATGGAACAACTTAGGCCAAACAGCTAATGCTGGTAATGCAGTAACAGGCTCAGTTACAGGTGCATCCAGCGCTTTAGGCACTTTTACATTTGGAACCACTTCTTCCCTAAACCCTTTACCAGTAACACTTATCAATTTTAAAGCTAAAGCTATTGGTCATTCTTCTGTTCAGCTAAACTGGGCAAGTTCACAAGAAATTAATCTGCTACATTTTATCATTCAAAAAAGTACCGATGGCAGAAACTTTACTGACATTGCTACTGTTAAAGCTGCCAACAAACTACAAGGTGCTATTTACCAATTTGTAGATGCAAATGCCATAAACACAGTTAACTATTATCGCTTACAATCTATCAATCTTGATGGTACTTTTCAATATTCTGATGTAATTGTTTGTAATAACGCTACTAGCAAAGCACCAATTGTACAACAACAATTAAATGGTAAGGCAACCATTATTTTCTCAAGTCAAGACAACTATACGCTACAGGTTTTAAGTACACAAGGTCGGGTATTACTACAAAAACAAGGCAAAGGCAATATGGTAAATATTGATTACCAGTATTTGCCATCTGGTACATATGTGCTTAAGCTGGGTTATAGCAATTCCCACTCCTCATTTATCATTATTAAATAAGCAATCATGAAATATCTATGAAAATTATTGAGCTATCCCGATAGCTATTGGGATATATCTAAAGCGATAATAATTTTTATAGATATACTATGATACCAATAAAAAATAAGTAATCATGAAATTAATTTTAACAGCATTGTGTTTTCTGGGGCTGCCAATATGTTTATTGGCAACCACTTACTACTCAAACCCAGCAGGTGGGGCATTTAGTGGGGCCATTTGGTCTGCTGTTTCATCAGGGCCATATACTACTGTGGGTTCTGTTATTACAAGTGCAGATGATGTGGTTATACAAGGTGGTACAGTAACTTTTGGTAGTGGAAATACTTGTAGAAACATGACTGTGCAAAATGGGGCAACGGCTTTATTAAGTACAGCAATTACGTTTACAGGTGATGTAACGGTTGAAAATGGTGGTATTGTACTTTTAGGTACTGGTAGCAGTATTACTTTACAAAATTTATTAGTAAATAGTAGTGGTAAATTATGGGGCAACGACCCTGTCAATACAGGAGCCAGCAATTTAAAAACTATACGTATCAATGGTAGCCAGTTGGTATGTAATGGTATTATTGGTGATGGAACAAACAATGATGCTTTATTGATTCAGCCCGAAGGTGCTTTAGTTACCATTAGTGGAAATGGAAGCATTGACTGCTCGCGTATACGTAAAGGTGCCTCTACCAACAGTGTTACAAATTTGATAATAGATGCGGATGTAAATGTTCGCTTTGGAACTACTTGTATTTACAATAATCAAACACTTCAACCTTCAACATCACCGTTAATCAGAATAAAACCTTAAAATGTATAGGAATTGCTAACCCCACTGGTTTTGCGGGTACAGAAGGCTTCATCAGTTTAAATGGTACCACAGGCGGGTCCTCAAGAAGGCAGGGTTTATATACCATTAATGGTAACCTGGAATGTGATAATTTATACATGGCTGCAACAAGTACCACTTCAACCGATGTATTCAAATATCTGGTGGGCAGCACAGGTGTGGTAAAAGTAAATGCCCAGTTAAAAGGTAATAGTGCTACGGCCACAACATCTGCCACTGCTGATTTTCAAATACAGGCTGGTGGTATGCTGAAACTTTCAGGGGCAACACCAACAATCAATGTTGACGTTACAACCACAAAAAACAAATGGCTTTTTAATGCAGCGTCAATTGTTGAATATGGTGCATCTGCCAACCAAAATATTGAAAGCAGCTTTGGCACTTATGGCCATCTTAAAGTGACGGGTACAGGAATAAAAAACTTTGCAGAGAATACAAATGTTTCAGGTGTTTTGATTGTTTCACCTGTGTCAACGATAACAATACAGGCATCGAAGACTTTGACCGTTTCCAGCTCAATACTCTTGCAATCAGATGCTTCCGGCACTGCCAGTATTGGCAATAATGCTGGTGCAATCTCTGGCAACGCAACCGTAGAGCGCTACATCCCATCTTCTGCTCGCAAAAGCTATATTATGGTAACCAGCCCTGTAAGCGGCCCAACTATCAATGCTGCCTGGCAAGAAGGTGATGCAACAGTTTCAGGCTATGGCACTCACATAACAGGTGCAGCAGCGGGCAATGGTTTTGATGCAGCAAGTGCTTCAGGGTTTCCATCTATTTTTACTTACAACGATGGTAATTTGGTAGGCAGCAAATGGGTTGGATTAAACAATACCAATGTTAATACTTTGGCACCAGGCAAAGGTTATTTATTATATGTACGTGGCGACCGAAGCGAAGCCCGTTATACAACAGGTAACAGCAGCAACACTACTTTGCGAGCCACAGGAACTTTAACTACAGGAGATTTTACCCCTGTACTTACCACCAAAGACAGCAGCTTTAACCTATTAGCTAACCCATACCCCTGTGCCATTAACTGGACAACTGGCATAACAAAAGCAAACCTTGCGGCAAGTTTTTATGTGTACGATCCAAACCTTGGTGTATTCATAACTTCAGATGGTACCACCAAATCACCCAACGTTGGGCAGCAGCAGGCCAATGTAATACAAAGCGGCCAGGCCTTCTTTATACAAAAAGCATCAGGCGTTCCTTCCATCACTTTTACAGAAGCCGCAAAAACAACAGCAGCAACAACTACTTCAGCAACAACAGTGTTTGGTAATGAACCACCAGCATCACAACTAAACATCAACATCTACCACAAAAGCAATGAACTGGCAGATGGTGTTGTGGCCATATTTGGCAACAACTACAAAGCAGGCATAGCAAAAGAAGATGCAGGCAAGATGGACAACTTTAATGAAACCTTCGCTTTAACAAGAAACAACAACAGGTTAAGCATAGAAGGCAGGCCAACAATAAAAGGTAATGACACCCTGTTCTTTGCCATGAACAACTTCAGCAAAAAAGAATATGTGTTAAAGATAGATGGCAGCAATTTCAGCGAAGCCAATGCCACTTTAATTGACAACTATACAGGCACCAAAACAGCCCTTGACCTTGCATCAATTACCACTTACAACTTTACTGTAAACGGTGATGCAGCCTCAGCAGGCAGCGACAGGTTTATGATAACTTTTGGTAGTACGGCAACCATTGCCGCAGGCGAAACAACAGACAACAGTAACCTGTTTGTAAAAGTTGGCCCTAACCCTGTAAGCAATCAATTGATGGTAAACTTTAAAACAGCTACAACAGAAACCACTGTGATTAAAGTAATCAACAGCCTTGGCCAAACAGTACGCACTGTTAATGCAGGTAAAGTAAATGCAGGCAGTATTACCATACCGGCAACCAGTTTGTCAGCAGGTTTATACACTGTACAATTAATCAGCGGTGATAAGAAATTAGCTACGCAGAAGATAGTAAAACAATAAAAAAAGTCATTACATCGTGCATTTATGGTAGCAATCATGCTGATAGTTATCATGGCATTTCCAAAGGTTGCTTCAGCACAGTTTGATCCATTTCCCGACAATGGCAACCCTGATGCACCCATTGATGGTGGCCTGAGTTTGCTGGTAGCTGTAGGGTATGGGGCTAAAAAGTTGAAGGAAAGAAAGGGTAAAGAGTAAACTTTCAATTTTGCTACATCAATAAGGCTTTGCTTCTTTCGCTCAAAGAATTAATAGTTTGGTTTAAATGTTTTACTAGTAAGTGGTTGGTTATAAGGATAGATGCTTAGGAAGAAAAGAATAAATTGTTATATATTTTAATTAACGCACTGCCATTTAAACGGATAGTGCGTTATTTTTTTATTTACTATTAAAAAAAGTTTAAGTATTGAAATTTTTATGTTATATTTGTATAAATATCCCTCCTACGAAAAACTAAGCCCAATCTGGCAAATTCTGGTTGCTTCCTGTTGAAAAAAACAAACTTCCCCCAAAGTTGTGAAATTATTTGCATCTATAGCCTGCTTCATTTTTTGAAATAGGATATTAATGCTATATTAATGTTATTTAAAATATTTTATTATGTCAAAAATTTTACTCTCTATCGGGGTATTACTGTTAGTTGTAGTTGGCGGTAATTCACAAACAACAGTTTTTTCAGAAAACATTGGGAGTCCAGCAATCGCTTCTACATCCATTGCATCTTACACGGGATGGCAGCAAAATGGGTTTCTAACCTTTTCTGGTACAGGCGAGGTGTCAAATGCCAATGTTTCATCAAGCTATAGCAGTGCTTCAGCGGGTGGAAATGTGTTGCTTACCAATACTGGTAAAAAGTTTGAAATTTCAAATATTAACACTATTAGTTTTGCCTCTGTTGTTTTAAGTTTTGGGCTTTATAAAAGTACTGCATCAAGTACAGGTACTGATCTTAATCTTGAAGTTAGTACTGATGGAACAACCTATTTTTCTATAAAGATACCTTCTGTTTTAAGCGGAGTTGCTGGCTGGAGTTATATTGTTGCTTCTGGTAATCTTCCACTTACAAGCAACCTGCGCATCCGCTGGACGAATAATGGTAATTCTACCCAATATAGAATTGACGATGTAAAACTTACGCAAGCTGTAAGGTATTTTGATAAAGCGGGAGCTTCTGACCTCAGTCTTCTAAATTCATGGAGTACAACACCTGATGGTATGGGTGCTTCTCCTACTAATTTTACGTCTGAGTTTCAATTGTTCAATGAAATTAATAATGAATTTCCTGCCGTTTTAAATAATTGGACTATATCTGGTACAGGTTCATCATTAATAATTGGTAATGGGTCTTTTGTACCTACATTAACTGTAGCCAATGGTGTAGCGTTAAATATTGGTGGTAGTGGTGATGGAACGAGTTTTACAATTTCCAATGGAGCGCTTCAGCTAAATCCTGCTTCTATATTTACAGTCGGTGCATCTGCTATTGCGGATTTTAATAATAGGCAAATTATTTTAAAAAGCGATGCTTCAGGTACTGCAAACATTGGCAGAATATCAGGTAATTTGGTTAACGCAAACAGTGTAACTGTTGAGCGTTATATTCCTTCTAATAACAGAAAAAGTTACATACTGGTGAGTAGCCCAGTAAATGGCTCAAGTATTAGAAGTGCATGGCAGGAAGGCGGTGATGTAGTAGTTGGTTATGGTACACATATCACAGGTTCTGGTTCTGGTTATGATATTAATAGTTTGTTTACATCTACAGCTTCGATTTTTAAATATGATGATTATGCGTTACCAGGAAGCAAGTGGATCACTTTAGGCGGTGGTGGTACAAACGCAAACTCTATTTCTGCAGGTACTGGTTATCTATTATATATGCGTGGCGACCGTGCTGAAAACAGGCCAGAAACAGGCAATAGCAGCAACACTACTTTACGTGCAACAGGTACGGTAGTTACTGGTAATGTAACATATAATACGTCAAGTAATCCATTTTTAGTGGATGGAATTGGTAAATATAGTTTGGTTGCCAACCCTTATCCATGCACTATAGATTGGACGACAGGCATTACAAAAACAAATATTGAGAATGTTTTCTATGTTTATGACCCTAACTTAGGTGTATTTGTAACATGCAATGGTGTTACTACCTCTCCTTTTTCCGGTACTGGTATTTCACAGCAGAATGCAAGGTATATTCAATCAGGCCAAGCTTTCTTTATAAAAAGTTCAGCCGTAAATCCTTCAATAACCATAACAGAAGCAAGTAAAGCACCTCTTGCATCAAGTGATATAAGTCAAACTGTATTTAGTGAAGACAACAAAAGATCTCAATTGAATATCAACGTTATAAAAACGCAGGAAAAGGCATTTGCTGACGGTGTTGTAGCTGTATTTAACAACTCATATAAAGCTGGTATTGGTAAAGAAGATGCGACAAAGTTTAATAACTTTAATGAGAATATTTGTTTGATAAGAAACGGGGAAAAATTAAGCATTGAAGGAAGGCCATTTGCAGCAGTACATGATACGTTATATCTTTCTTTTAACAACTTTAGTAAGAAAGAATATACTTTGACTATTGATGGCAATAACTTTAAAGATACTAAAGCTGTGCTGGTTGATAAGTACACAGGAACAAAACAACCTATAAACGTAGAAGGAAACACGCTTTATAACTTTACCGTAAACGGTGAAACAGAATCAACAGGTGACAGGTTCTTAATTACTTTTGAAAATACAGCACCACAAATTGTAGTATCTGATGATGTAGCGGATAGCAGACTTTTTGTTAAGTTAAGTCCTAACCCTGTTATTGATCAGTTGTTGGTTAATTTTAAAACTGCAAGTGTTGAAAATACTGTAATAAATGTAGTAAATAGTTTAGGACAGATTGTGAGAACGGTTAATGCTGGTAAGGTAAATGCAGGAAATATTACTATTTCTGTTGCAACATTGTCGCCAGGTTTTTATACTGTACAACTAATTGGAAACGACAGAAAAATTGCTGCTCAAAAAATAATTAAAAAATAAAACGTAGGCCGACAGTTTGTCGGCCTTTTGTTTTTTTTAACTCTATAAAAATTTAAAATTTCAATCAAATGGAAACAGCTAAGTACAAAAAAATTATCACAGCATCGTTTGTTCTGCTCACAATACTTCTTCTTCCTAATCTTGCAATGGCTGTTGATGATCTGCCACTTGTGCCAGATGCCCCAATTGATGGTGGTTTAAGTCTTTTGGTTGCGGCAGGTGTTGGCTATGGTGCTAAAAAATTGAAAGAAAAAAGAGCAAAATCTTCAATAAAAAATTAGTGATGTTGCCGCTTACTTGCGGCAACTATCTTCTTCATCTGGTTGAAATCAATATCAAGTAACTCATATTTGGTGGTGGCATTTGGCAAATAATAGTGCCACCATTCTGTTGCTAAAACAACAAATCCATATTTTTCCATAGTACTTCTCAATAAGGTTCTGTTAGCTAAAACAATACTATCTAATGCCATATAATTGTGGTGTGCTTTTTCAGTAAAGTCATCAAAAAGGGTAGGCATTTGCAATTCCTTCATGGTTTTTAAATCTACCAATGTAAGGTCAATAGCTGTGCCTCTGTTATGCCCGCTTCCTTTTGCAGGATTAGCAGCGTATCTATCATCTGGTACTATCTCCCACATCTTTTCTGTAACGCTGTATGGTCTGTAAGCATCAAATATTTTAATACCTATACCCTTCAGTTTTAATTCTTCATAAACTTGTTTTAACGCATTTACTGCTTGTAAACGTAAATACAATTCAGGTTTTTTATAAAGAATACTATGCGTAAAATTATTCGTTGTGGCATACACTATATCTGAAAACAAAGGCTTTATATAGCTTTCAACTTTAACTATTTTTTTGCTGCTGTCGCCTTTAATACTTGCCATGTATTGAGACTTTGTAGCTATTACTTCAAGCCCATATTTGTTTTTTGGCAGGATATTTGGCAACTGCGCCACACTGCACCTTATGTTTAGGAAAATAAAGGCAATTGCGAATACAATGTTTTGCTTACTTTTCATAATTATTACGATTGCCGTACTAATATACAACCCTTATGAAACTTCTTATTACCCTACTCGTTTTCTTTATCTTCTATAAAGATGTAACGGCGCAACAAAAGCCAAAAAAAACAAAAACCACATCCATTGACAAAAGAATTGTTGAAGGCAACGCAAGTTTTTACAGCACAAACCTTACTGGCACAATAACAGCAACGGGCGAAACATTCAATAACAATGAAATGACTGCTGCCAGCAATTCTTTTAAACTAAGAACATGGGTTAAAGTTATTAACCTCAGTAATAATAAATCAGTTATTGTGCGCATAACAGACCGAATGCATAAACGTATGGCAAAAAAAGGACGAGTTATAGATTTAAGCCGTGCCGCTGCTAAAAAACTAAATTTTATTAAAAAAGGGGTTACTACCGTACAAGTTTACGAAGTTGCCAAACCCGTAAATTAAATAGTTTAGCTATTTGTAAATTATATATTTAATAATATAGAATTGCCTCAGTAACTGTATTTTTGCCGCACACTTAAATAACAAATTATGAAGAAAATTCTGCTACTCTTAACTCTTTCTTTTGGTGCATCAGCATTATTTGCACAAACTACTGATTTAAAAAAGCTGCCAACTCTTGGGATAAACTTCTTTTTAAAGGATTTTAAAACTGCAGAAGCAGTTAAAAATACTTCTCTAAGCAATGTATTAGTAAATAAAACCTACGGTAAGCCAATAGACATGGCACCAGGCGTAAGCATTACTTACTTGCAGGGGCTTACAGATCATGTTGACTTTATGGCAACATTGGGTGGAACCTTTACCAAGTATAAGAGAGGGGGTGTTAACTTAACTGGCAGTGAGTCTTTTTTATTAGACCTTGATGCACAGGTTAATGCAAAGCTGCTTACTGATAAATACTTTTTCGTTCCTTATTTAACTGCTGGTATAGGTGCTTCAATGTATAAAGGCAGTTACTTTATGGCTAATGTACCTGTAGGTGGTGGTTTCCAGTTTAAATTGGGTGAAGGTTCTTTCCTTTACACACAGGCAGTTTACAAAATTGGTGTATCTGATCTTGCAAAAGAAAACTTTACTTATTCAATAGGTTTTGCATCGCCAATAGTTGATAGAAAAGCACCAGTTGTTGTTGCACCGCCACCACCACCACCAGCACCAGTTGAAGTTGAAAAAGATACTGATAACGATGGTATTGTTGACAGTAAAGACAAATGCCCTACAGTTGCAGGTACTGCCAAGTACGATGGTTGCCCTGTACCAGATACTGATAACGATGGTATTAACGACGAAAATGATAAATGTATAACTGTTGCTGGTCTTGCAAAATACAATGGTTGTCCAATTCCTGATACAGATAAAGACGGCATTAATGATGAGACCGACAAATGCCCTACTGTTGCAGGTGTAGCACGTTACCAGGGTTGCCCAATTCCTGATGGTGATGGTGATGGCGTTAATGATGAGGAAGACAAATGCCCTACTGAAGCAGGTACAAAAGCAAACAGCGGTTGCCCTGAAATTCAAACTAAAATTGCAGCACTTGCAAAAAGTGTATTCTTTACTTCAGGCAGTGTAAAAGTTACACCAGCATCTACAAAACCTTTGGATGAAGTAATTGAAATATTGAAGAAATATCCAAATGCAAACATTGAAGTAGAAGGACATACCGACAATGTAGGCAGTGCCAAAATAAACAAAACGCTTTCTCAAAAAAGAGCTGATGCTATTAAGGCATACATTGTTAAAAAAGGTGTTACTGAAGAAAGAATTAAAGCAACAGGTTTTGGTTCAGAGCAGCCAATTGCAGACAATAAAACTACAAAAGGAAAAGCTGAAAACCGTCGTGTAGAAATTAAGGCTACCTACGAGTTTAAGTAAGTTCTTTACGATTGTTTTAGCGTTCTGCTCTTGAAGTTCAGGATTTCCGCTTCAATAACTCACACGCTCATTCAATTTTGCTATAAAACAAAAGCCTGCCGCATTTTGCGGCAGGCTTTTTTATGCTTTTTAACTAATCAGGAAAGGATGTTGGGCAATCAACTAATTTATAATGGGTTATTTTTGCCAGCCGCAGTGAAGAACCCCTGACAATAAGGTAAGCTTTTAAAATAACAGTCTTATCTGCTTGAGATTTTGATTTATTCTGTAGCTGATTGAGTAAGCTGGCTGCAGCAATCTCGCCGATGCTTTTTCCCGGATAATCAATGGTTGTAAGTTCTGGATCAACCACTTTGCTGATAGTATCATCGTTTAAACCTACCACCGCAATGTCCTCAGGTATTTTTATTGCTTTTTTCTTTAGTGTTTTATGTATACAGCTGCAAAGAAATCATTGGCTGCGAACAAACCATCTATAGCGGGAGCAAACATATACCTTATCACAAAATAATAGTGAAACCTGGAATTTAATGCACAAGCTATTTTAATCTATATTTTTTAATATGATGCAGTTGTTTTTTGCTTGCAGTAAAATATTTCTAATTTACGGCAGCTTTTTTATAAACACGACACTTGTTATAACTGCTTTACTGAAGGTTATATAATCCGTTTGAAGTAATCTCATGATGGCGAAACAGTTACACTTCCCATGATACTTTTTTGGTTTTTAAGTATGCAGAAGAATACTGCATATTTATTATTGCGTTAAACATTGAGTAGTAGCGTTCAAGCTAAAAAAACTTCGTTCATATAAACAAGGGTTTGGCAAACAGCATGTTATTGCTATTTTGCAAATAATGAACAGTAAAAAAACATACTGGCTTTGCCAATTGGCAGGATGGTTTGGTATGGTAGCCATTGAAACCATCAACTACACTTTTTTTATAGTGGGGAAGTTTAGTGCAGTTTATTTTTGGGAGTTTATTAAGTGTGCACTGATAGGTATTATAGCTACCCATATTTACAGGTTCATTTTGAAACGCACCAATTTTTTTGAAAAGAAAACTATCCAGTTATGGTTATATGCCTTCTTTTCAACCCTTGTTATTGCTGCTGCACTGTCGTTGGTTAGTTTTCTGCCATCCATGCTGGAAAGCTTTTCTGGGTTTATTAAAGAAGTTAGGTTTGTAGATATTGCAGGCAGCATTATTAATTGGTGCAGGTATGTGGGCGTATGGGTGATTATTTATTTTATGTACAAAATATTGCAGCAAAACAGTGCCATTCAGCAAGAAAAGTTGAAGCTGGAAAACCTTGCAAAAACAACTGAACTTGAACTGCTGAAAACACAGTTGAACCCACATTTTTTGTTCAATGCACTCAATAGTATCAAAGCATTGGTGATCATAAATCCTGAACAAAGCAGGGATGCTATTGTTAAACTGAGCGAGTTGCTACGCTTCACTTTGCAATATGGAAAAGAGAGGCTTATTCCTGTAAAAGATGAAATGGAAGAAGTAAAAAAATACCTGGAACTGGAACAGTTGCGTTTTGGTAAAAGGCTAACTGTAACCTATAATATTGATGAGAATACACTGAGCCAAACATTGCCACCAGCGATAGTTTTAACACTTGCAGAAAATGCAGTGAAGCATGGCGTAGCAAAACAAATGGAAGATGGTTTCATTCATATACATACCAGCATTAACAATGATTTATTGCAAATTGAAGTAAGCAATAATGGCATTTATCAACCCTCTGCATCTGTTGGTATTGGGTTAAAACATATCAATAAAAGATTGGAAGAAATTTACCATAATCAAGCTATATTTTCTATAGCTCAATTGGATAATAAAGTATTGTCTACCATCAAAACCCCTGTATCATGGCAATAAAAACAATATTGGTTGATGATGAACATTTGGCTTTGGCTGAACTGCAAACCATGCTTAAAAAACATGCAGACATTGAAGTGGTGGATACTGCTTTGAATGCTATGGAAGCAGCCACAAAAATCAATGAGCAAAAGCCACAGCTAATTTTTTTGGACATCAACATGCCTGGCAAATCTGGTTTTGATTTGTTGCAGGATTTAGATGAAGCACCTTATGTAATTTTTGTAACTGCTTACGACCAGTTTGCCATCAAAGCCTTTGAAGTAAACGCTTTGGACTATATTTTAAAGCCTGCAAATACGGATAGATTAACAGAAGCTATTGAAAAAGCAAAGAAACAAATCAGCCATATAAAGAGCACTGAAAATAAGCTCACCATTGATAAACGCATCTTTATTAAAGATGGTGAGCTTTGTTTTTTTGTTCCCTTAGAAGAAATTTTTTTGATAGAAAGTGTGGGCAATTATGCAAGAATTTATTACCAAAACAAAAAGCCCTTACTGCATAAATCTTTAAGCTACTTAGAAGAAAAATTGCCTGATTCACATTTTTTCAGGGCTGGCAGGCAGTTCATCATCAACACACATTTCATTAAAAATATCAGTCCATTTTTCAACAATGCATTGCAAGTTGAAATGCAGAATGGAACTAAGATTGATATCAGCCAAAGGCAGTCAGTTAAGTTTAAGGATATGATGGGCATTTAGTTTTTCTAACTTTTTAGTTTAACTTTTTTCTCTTTTGTAACCATCAGCTACAATGGCAAGTTTATCATGCGCTTAGTTGATGGGTACGCCTGTAAACTATATTGCTGTTAAGCAATCAATATGCTTTACATCTTTTGAAACCCAATCTCATAAAGCTTCTCAGACACTTATACTTCATCTTTCAACCTATTTTCCTGCACTTATCTCCGCAAAAATGCACTAATGTAAATCTGCTTTGCCTGCTTTTTTTTCACACCAAATTTTGTGTTACAAAAGAAGATGAGCAAAATGAAAAATTTGAAATGGGTAAGGGAAGATAAAAAGTACCTGCTAAAGAATGATGAGACAACGATGATTGATTTGTCTGTAAACCCTTCAAATACATCATCATTTGTTATTGATAACAAGCAATATCAAGTATTTCATAAAGGCTTTTTTAGTCCTGTTTACATCGTTCAAAGCAACGAAAAAGAAATTCTGAAATTATCTCACAGCTTTTGGGGCAGTAATGGAAAAATTGTTTTTAATGATGGCACTGTTTATACCTGTGATTATAAAAATAAAGGTGGTTTAACAATGCGTTTTATGGATGGCGACAATGAAATATTGAGCTATGGAAGAAGCATTGAAAACAAAAATGTTGTTCCCTTTTTTTCCATTGGTATAGCTATGGTAGATGCAGAAAAGCTGCTGGTACTGGCAGCACTGGGTTTCATCATGGTGCAATGCCTTTTTAAGGAAGATGATGCCAGCGACGATGCGTCATTATTATTGGTTATTACCGCTTCTTAAAAAATAAAAACTCAATATGAAATCAATTTTTCTTACAATCATTCTCTCAGGTTTAATGTTGGCAGCAAGTGCGCAATCAGCTTCACTGGTTTGGAATAAACAGCAAACACAGCCTTATCCTGGCAAGCAGGATGATATTTGTTTTGTAGATGAAAACAATGGCTGGTACTGCAATGGGCAAGGCAAAATTTATCGCACCAGCAATGGTGGCAATACCTGGGATAAAATATTTGAACAGCCTGAAACTTTTTTTCGCTGCATTGGCTTTATAGATACACTGCGTGGTTTTGCTGGCAATGTAGGTACTGATTATTTTCCTAATGTAAAAGATACCATCCCTTTATACCAAACAGAAGATGGTGGCAAAACATGGAAACCAGTGGGTTACAGCGGCCCTTATGTTAAAGGACTGTGTGCCATTGATATTGTAAAAGAGCAGTATATTAATCATGGTACAATAGATTACAAATACCATGTTTATGGTGTGGGTAGGGTAGGTACCCCTGCCAACATAATGGTATCGCACGATGCAGGCAAAACCTTTGCTTCATGGAGTATGAATGAAGATTGCAAAATGCTGTTTGATATAAAAATGTTTAACACCAAAGAAGGCTTTGTTTGTGCTGCCAGTAACGACGATATTGCAGCCTCCAACGCTTTGATTTTATTTACAAAAGATGGTGGCAAAACATGGGAAAAGAAATACCAGTCAACAAGGCCGTTTGAAACTACGTGGAAGGTTTCTTTCCCTACAAGAAAAGTGGGTTATGTAACCATTCAATCTTACAATCCCGATACAACTGTAAAGCAACAGCGTGTAGCCAAAACAACAGATGGCGGCAAAACCTGGCAAGAAGTAAACCTTTGTGAAGATGCCTCTGCAAGACAGTTTGGTATAGGTTTTATAAACGAACTGCATGGTTATGCAGGCACTATAAACAGTGGTTACGAAACAATGGATGGTGGACAAACCTGGAGCAAGGTAAACATTGGCAGGGCTGCCAATAAAATAAGAATCTACGACTTCAACAAAACAACACTTAGCCTATATGCTATAGGTGTTAATGTGTACCAGTTAAAAGTTGATAAGGCAGATGTAATGAAAAAGGTTCCATAAGATTAGTAAAGATTTTTAGGTAACAATATTATCCAGCAAAAACAAAAATTTTAAACAAATAAAACCATTCGTATGAAACAAGCATTCAATATTGCTGCCCTGTTAGTTACAGGTTTATGTAATGCACAAACCCCCTGGGAGAAAGTAGAAATTAATCCTGGCATAAGTATTTCTTTGCCTGCAAAGCCAAATAAAAGTGAACCTGCAAAAGGGCAAAAAACTTTTATTTTAAAACACGCAGACAGCACTGCCAACTTTATTATTGCAGCATCAGATTTAGGTATTACAATGGGTATTGATGAAGCTACATTAGGTGCCGAAATGGATAAAGAAGAAAGCTGGGAACAAGCCAAAACTGCATTTATGGGTAGTATGGGTGCCACAGCAACTTTGGTTAAAGATGAAATGACAACGATAAAAGGCATTAAGTCGTTAAAACTTATTATAGACAGAAAGAATGAAAAAGGCGGCATGAATACATTAACTGTTTTCATTTTTGTAAAGGGTACCGTTAGTTATAATATCATCTTCAATAACAGGGGTGGCAAGGCTGATGAAAAAATGAAGCAACAATTTTTTGATTCAGTGGAAGTGAAATAATGGTGCTGCTACTTATTCAATATAATTACCAGGATATTTTGTAAGGTTAACAGGCAAATTAAGTCTACTGCATAAACAATGCTTTGAACAGGAAGAACATTCGCCGTGCCTTAATAGTAGCCGTAATAGTTGGTAGTTTGCTGAACTTAATTAATAGTTACGATGTGTTTGCAGAAGGAAACTTTACGCAAAAAAATATACTGCGGATTGTACTTACCTATATCACCCCTTTTTGTGTGTCGTTGTATTCATCGGTAAGTGCATCAAAAAAATAGTATAAAAATAAATAGGAAAGCAAAGCTGGTAAAGGGTTTAAGCAATGCCAACCAGTTTGTGCTAAAGAGTACAGACCTTGTTATTTTAGTATAGATGCAGGAATAAGCAACTGTGTATTGGCAAATAAAGTTTGTGGTTGTACTACTTTTTAAATGCGGGATGAAATTGCTGTAGCGTACTTCTTAAATAATCCCTGTCTAAGTGCGTATAAATCTCAGTGGTGGTAATGCTTTCATGCCCCAGCATTTCCTGTACGGCACGTAGGTCTGCACCGCCTTCTACCAAATGCGTGGCAAAAGAATGGCGCAGGGTATGGGGCGAAATGGTCTTGATGATTTTTGCTTTGGCCGCCAGTTCTTTAATAATATAAAAGATCATTACGCGGCTTAAAAGTTTGCCACGGTTATTAAGAAAAAGAAAATCTTCAAAGCCGGTTTGTATGGTTTGATGGTTGCGTATATGGTCTTTATACAGCTTGATGTATTTAATGGCATCGCGCCCAATGGGCACCAGCCTTTCCTTATTGCCTTTGCCAATCACGCGTATAAAACCCACATCAAGGTACAGGCAACTGATCTTTAAATTCACCGTCTCACTAACACGCAAACCGCAACTGTACATGGTTTCTAAGATGGCTTTGTTGCGGCCACCTTCAGTTTTGCTTAGGTCAATCTGCCCAATCATATTTTCTATTTCCTCAAAACTTAAAACATCTGGTAATATGCGTTTTGTTTTGGGTGCTTCCAAAAGGGCAGAAGGGTCTTTGGTACTTATTTGTTCCTGCAGACAATATTTATAAAAGCCTTTTATTCCTGAAATAATACGTGCCTGCGAGGTAGATGTCATACCCAGTTCTGCTATCCATTTTATAAAGCTTTGCAGATC
This sequence comes from Chitinophagales bacterium, assembly GCA_031424995.1. Taxonomy (GTDB): domain Bacteria; phylum Bacteroidota; class Bacteroidia; order Chitinophagales; family Chitinophagaceae; genus Parasediminibacterium. The sequence continues at coordinate 50,839 of JANPIP010000032.1, forward strand.
GTTCAGGTCAATTTCAGCAGGTGTTTTAAGCGTATTGGAACCAGCCAGGTATTCTGTTAGTTTTTCAATATCACGCAGGTATGCCTCTACTGAATTATCGGCCAGCGATTTCTCTAATTGCAGGTAAGCTTTAAAACCTTTTTTGTAGGGTTCCCACATAGGAGTGATTTTGCGTGTGTGCGTGGTTTTTAGAAGTGTTTTATCAGATTGATAAAACTTAACTCAAGAGAATAAAGAGATATCTGAAGCGCGTTGAAGTCTATTTTATTTATTGATTTTTTTCAAGGGTTGGCAACCCAAGTTTCTCAAATGCTTTTTTCGCTTTTTCTACCTTTTCAGGAAAAAGCACAACGTTACTGTATTTGTTCAGTGATTTGTCAATGCGAACAACAGGAATCTTTTTATCGCTAAGTTCAAGTATGCTCTTCATGATTCAAATTTATTGACTTATGGATTGATATGAAAGCTTCGTGATAAAGAGGGGTACTTTTTCTGCGTTTTCCGCGCTTTCTGCGAGCCACCACCCCTTCCTTCAAAAAAACACATCCTCAATCATAAATACTTCTTCTGCTTCGCCTTTTTTCAGTTGTATCGCCACCACATCAAACTGAATTTTTAGCCATTGGGTATGCTGGTACAGGTATTGTTCAGCGGCTTTTTTAAGGCAGTCCATTTTGGCCTGGCCAATGCTTTGTTCAGGTAAACCAAACTTAGTATTGGTGCGTGTTTTAACTTCTATAAAATGCAAACGGCCGCTTTTGGCGGCAATAATATCTACCTCCCAATGTTTATGGCACCAGTTTTTGGCAATAATGGTATAGCCTTTTTCTTCAAGGTAAGTAGTGGCAATGGTCTCGCCTTTATTTCCTGTACGTTTATGGTTCGTCATACTTAAATTCGTGGCTTAAATTACCATAATGCAATTGAACGGAAAAACATTTCACCTTAAGGGTAAGGTGCAAAACTACGCATGGGGCGGCTACCAGTATATTCCTGCTTTGCTGGGTTTTAAAAATGAAGAACATAAGCCCTGTGCCGAATATTGGATGGGCGCGCACCCATCTGCTTCCTCAATTGTAAGTGATGATGTGAACAGTGTTTCACTGAATGAATATATTAAGGCTGATCCTTCTGCAACCATTACTGATAAAGTGTTTCAGCAATTTGGAGAACTGCCTTACCTGTTTAAAATACTGGATGTGAATGATATGCTTTCTATACAGGTACATCCTACCAAAACAGAAGCAGAGAAGGGTTTTGATGCGGAAGAAAAAGCGGGTATACCAATTAGTGCACCGCACCGTAATTATAAAGACAGGAACCATAAGCCTGAAGTGATGGTAGCCCTGAGTGAGTTTTGGCTGCTGCATGGCTTTAAGCAGAAGGATGAACTGATGCAGACATTGATTGAAGTGCAGGAGTTTAATATACTGATGCCATTATTTAAAACCGAAGGTTACAAAGGTTTGTACCAAATGGTGATGGAAATGGAACAAAGCTATATTGATAACCTGCTGGCGCCATTGGTAAAGCGGGAGTTACGCCGTAAACGTAATAATGAATTAGCCAAAGGCGAGCCGGGCTGGTGGGTAGCCAAGCTGTTTGAAAATGGGGGAGAGGTGAAGAATATTGATAAAGGCGTGTTCTCTATTTACTTTTTTAATATCGTTAAAGTAAATGCAGGTGAGGCGGTTTTTCAGGGTGCCGGTATTCCGCATGCATACCTTGAAGGACAGAATGTAGAACTGATGGCCAACAGCGATAATGTACTTCGCGGTGGTTTAACACCAAAGCATGTTGATGTGCCTGAATTGTTGAAGCATACGGTGTTTGAAGGGGTTAAGCCAAACGTGATGAAGGGCAATGATATTGGCAACAATGCCGTTCATTACCCATGCCCTGTACCCGATTTTGGTATTTATAAAATTGAGCTGAACGGCAACAGCCATGAAGCAACAGCAACTTCGCTTGAAATTTTTATTGCTATAGAAGGTGGTGCCATTATTAACAGCAGCCGTAACACTGTTATTAAGCAGGGCGAGGTTGTGGCAATGTTACCAGGCGAAGAATATAAGTTTGAGGCATCGGGCAAATGTGTGCTGTATAAAGCGTTTGTACCTTAGGTGGTGAGTTGTGAATAGTGCGTGGTGAGTGGTGAGTGGTGAATAGTGAATAGTGAATAGTGAATGGTCAATAGTGAATATAGGATATGTAAATCTTACGATGGACGATTGACAATAAACGATGGACGATAAACGATGGACGATAAACGATTGACATTTCTAAATCTTTCGGCTTATTTTTACAAATTGAAATATCCAACCATGAAGTTTAATAAAAACGTAGTTATCTCTCTTGTTCTTTTAGTGGTTATTGCATCTGTTTATCGTGCAATACCAGGTCGCCCCTGGGGCTTTGCACCACAAATTGCTATGGCCTTATTTGGTGGCAGTTTATTTGTGAACGATAAAAAATGGGCTTTTGCTTTGCCATTGTTATCAATGTTTTTAAGTGATGCCTTATACCAGGTGTTGTATACCAATGGCTTAACGCCTATACGTGGTTTTTATAGCGGTCAATGGCAGAACTACCTGTTGTTTGCTGCATTAACAGTAATTGGTTTTGCTGTTAAGCCAAATAAAATTGTAAGTATTGTTACAGGTGCAGTGGCTGCACCAACTGTGTTTTTCCTGGTATCTAATTTTATGGTATGGATGGGCGGCGGCGGCTTGCATAGGTCTAAAACATTTGATGGCTTATTGCAATGCTATACCGATGCACTTCCGTTTTATTATGGTGGTTTGTCAGGAACCCTGTTCTTTTCAGCAGTATTGTTTGGGGGTTATTATTTGCTAAAGCAAAGAGAAACAAGCCGTCAATTGGCTTAGTCAACTTTTTAAATAGTTTAAAAGGCTTATTGTTGTTTATTCAGCAGTAAGCCTTTTTGTTTTGTATATAATTAGTGTTTTGTAGAAATACAACTACTGGGGTCTTCAATCATCCCCTACATTTTAATAAATGTTTCTCTATCGTTGCTGTAAAAGTGCTTAGCTTTCTTTGTAGCACTAAATCTACACACCAAATCCTAATTTAAAATGAAAAAACTATCCTTCTCTCTCTCCTTTGTATTATTTTTTTCGCTTGTAAAAGCGGCCGTTGTAATTGGAACCAATGTAGGTACCGGGCAAACCTATACTACTTTAAAAAGTGCTTTTGATGCTATAAATGCGGGCACTTTAACAGGGGCCATAACACTTAATATTACCAGTAATATTACTGAAACTGCTTCTGCCAAACTTAATGCCAGTGGTGTTGGCAGTGCCAGCTACACTTCGGTAACCATTATGCCGAGCGGTGGTGCAAGAACTATTTCGGGTGCTTTTTCTGATGGAAGTAGCACTCTTACAAGTCTTGATGCAAAATCATCCATCATATTTTTAAACGGTGCAGATAATGTAACTATTGATGGGCGCATTGGTGGTACAGGCACTACTATATCGCTTACTATCGCCAATACTACGGCCGCAACTGTAACTTCAAACGTGTTTGCCGTTCGTTTAACAAACGATGCAAAAAATAATACGGTAAAATACTGTACGTTAAAATCAAACAATGGAAGTCAATCTTATGGTTCTTGCGGAATAGCTATTATAAACACCCCTGCAACAGGTGGTACAGGCAACGATAACAACAGCTTTGACCGTTGTTTATTTGATGGTAATGGAGTGGCTGAAATAGGTTTTCATTCCAATTCTGCCGATGACAATGTTTCAATAACCAATAACGAGTTTAAAAACATTGGTGTATGTGGTATTTACCATTACAGGGGTGGTGATAACGTACAGCTTAACGGCAACAGCTTTTACTGGACAACAGGCGTATTTTCCGGTACAGGTCTATATGCACCTCTATTGGTAGGTAACACTTTTAATACAACCGTGTCAGGTAACTACTTTGGTGGTACTGCTGCACAATGCGGCGGTACACCCGCAGTTTTATCTACTACAAACAATATGTTTTCTCCAATAATACTTTCGGGTTCATGTACGGGTACACTTAATATACAAGGCAATACTATTGCCAATCTTGATATAACAGCAACTACAGGCAGCAGCAGTATAGGGGGCTGTTTTGCAGGCATTTTTATATTTAACAACACAAGTGCCACAGGTACGATAAATGTAGGTACTACTACCCCTAATATTATCGGCAGCAATACCGCAGCGGGCAATATTATTATACGCTCAACTGCAACAGCGGCATCTACAGGCCTTCATGCTTATGGCATCAGAAATAATATAAATAGCAGCCAAACTTATATTCAAAACAATAAAATTGGGGGTATGCAGGTGGCTTTACCCGCTACAAACCTTGTGTATGTTAACCTGTATGGTATTTCAACGTTAAAAGATAAATGTACCATCAGCGGCAATACCATTGGCAGTACTACAGTAGCTAATAGTTTAGAGAACCTTAGCGGTGCAACGCAGACTACTACCTTGTTTGGTACTTATGGCATACATGCAAATTATACATCAGGGTCAGTAAGTACTATTATTTCAAACAACACCATAGCCAATTTAAATACCAACACTGTTAGTGAAAAAGCACAGGCTTATGGAATTTATGTTTCAGGCTCATCATCAACTGCAATAAACATAACAGGCAACAGTATCAGTAAACTTACTACTGTAAGCACTAATGCTGGTACCGGGGCAAGTGCCTCATTAACAGGCATCTATGGCAATTTTGTTGATTCAATTGTATCTAATACTGTTACAGACTGTTACCAGAATGAAACCACAGCAGCCAACAATGTTATAGGAATATACAACACCAGTACATCAGGTACAACGGTCATCGAAAAAAATTATATTCACCATTTAACTGCAGCTTCACCAAATGCTGCCATTTCAGGTGCTTATTTTAACCAGGGCGTGTGCAGTTTTAAAAACAATTTTATTCATTTGGGGTTAAAGCCAGATGGCACTTCTATAACAACAGGTGCTGCTTTTTATGGTATTTATGATAAAGTAAGCAGCGCTAACCTGTATAATAATTCAGTTTATATTGGTGGTAGCGGCGTTACTTCTATGGCAAATACGTATAGCATTTATGCTGCCGCTGCTTTGCCTGTGGCAAGGGCATACCGTAATAATATTTTTGTAAATAACAGATCCAATGCTTCAGGCAATGGTAAAAACGGTGTGATATACCTGGCAAAAGCAACCGACTATTCTACTCCTTTATTAACTTTTACCAATAACATCGTTCAGAACGAAGGAACGGGAATGTTGTTTGGAAAAGCCGATAGTATTACCTGTGCAACTTTTACTGCATGGAAATGTGTAACTGGGCTTGATGCTGAATGTGCTGAAACCGACCCTAAATTCACAAATGTTACAGGTAACAGTGCTACTGTAAACATGCACCTATTAACTTCAAACCCCTGCGAGGCAAAAGGTGTTACAATAGCTGATGTAACATTTGATTATGATGGTGTAACAAGAAATGCTTCAACGCCAGACATTGGTGCTGATGAAGGAAGTTTTACTTATAACAATGCTGATATTGCTGCGCCTTCTGTTACGTTTACAGATATTGCCAACCAAACCTATTCAAATGTAGCATCCATGGTTTTAAGCAGCTTTGCTACAATCACTGATAATGTTGGGGTATCTGCAAGTTCAAATATTCCACGTTTTTACTACAAGAAAACAACAGAAGCCGATACGTTTGGTCTTAATACTTCTGCAGCCAACGGCTGGAAATATGTAACTGCTTCCAATACCACAAGTCCTTACAGCTTTACCATTAATTATACCCTGCTTACTGGTGGTGGCATTAACAGTGGTGATACCATTGCTTATTTTGTGGCAGCACAGGATGCGGCCAATCACCTAACTTCTTACCCCTGTGGTGCAGGTGCGTTAAGCAACCCGCCCATACAAAATATTAACTATGCACCAGCTAACGTTAAAACATTTATATCAGGTGTTTTTGTGGCACCTTCTATTACTGCAAACCCTGTTAACACTGTAATATGCAGCGGTACAGATACTTCTTTTACCGTTGCTGCTTCTCATACTCCAACATCTTATACCTGGGAATTTTCTGCCAACGATACAACATGGAATATCATCAGCGCAGCAAATGCAGGTACTTTTTATGCGGGATATAACAGCAATAAACTTTCGCTGAATGGCATTACAGCAGCCAATAATGGTTTGCAATACCGTGTAAAAGCAAGTAATTCAACAGGCACATCTGCATATTCAGATACCGTTAAACTTACCGCATTTACAGGAACATGGCAAAGCACTTCAAGTACTGACTTTACTTTAAGTAGCAACTGGTCAGGCTGCCCGCCAGTAAATAAAAGCATCAATATTGTTGTACCTTCTGTTGTTGGTATTGTAGCACCTTCTGTTACAGGCAATGTATTGTTTAAGAATATTGTAGTTGATTCAAACGCAGTAATCACTGTAAACGATACCATGTTAGTTTATGGTCAGCTTCATAATAATGGTACTTTTAATGGCACTGGTGTGGTGATACTTGCAGATAGTGTTGCCCAAACTATAACAGGTAAAGGCACCATTGAAAACCTTGCACTTAACAATGCAGCAGGTGCGTTAATTGAGGCAGGTGCTGCCAGCCATCTTACTGTTACGGGATCATTGATACCCACACAAGGTACCTTTACAACCAATGGTAATTTAACGCTTAAATCTACGGCACTTGGTACAGCTTCAATAGCAAGTGTACAGTCAGGTGCAGCTATAAGTGGCAATATTACTGTTGAACGTTACATACCAAGCGACACCCGTAAAAGTTATGTATTAATGAGCAGTGTTGTAAGCGGCCCGACTATTTACAACGCATGGCAGGAGGGTGGTTCTTTAGCAGGCACAGGCTATGGTACTCAAATTACAGGTGCTGCTGCAGGCAATGGTTTCGATTCAAAAAGCAACTCTGGTTTGGCTTCTATATTTACTTATAATGATGACAATGTAAGCGGCAGCAAATGGGTGGGCTTAACCAATACCAATGCCACAACACTTAAAGCAGGGCAAGGTTTTTTAATTTATGTAAGGGGCGACAGAAGTGTACTGCCAACCACGCCAACTGGCAATAACACTACCTTGCGTGCCACAGGCAGTATTACAACAGGCGATACCACAATAGCAGCCAGCTTAACAGGTGGTACTGGTAAATTCAGCCTTATCTCTAACCCTTATCCATCCGCTATAAACTGGGTTAGCCGCATTAATGGTACCACAAGAGATATTACGCTTACAGACCTTGATGATATATTTTATGTGTACGATCCATCGCTTGGTACGTTTGCAAGCTACAATGCAGTTACAAATGTGCTTTCGCCAAGCGATAGCAAACAGTCTACCAAATACCTTCAAAGCGGGCAGGCATTTTTTGTAAGATCCAATGGTGCCAACCCTTCTGTTACTTTTAGGGAAGTAGCTAAAGTGAATACGGTTACTGCTGCTGGCAATACTGTTTTTGGTGCAGAAACCGAAAGGCCGCGTATTAATATTAACGTTTACAAAAAGGCAGACAGTGCTTTTGCTGATGGTGTTGTTGCTGTGTTTGACAGAAATTACAAGCATTCAATTGCTACAGAAGATGCAGTTAAGATGAACAATTTTGCTGAAACATTTTCTTTAAAAAGAGGTAGCGAGTTATTAAGTATAGAAGGCAGACCGTTGGTTACAAAAAGCGATACACTATTCTTTAGCCTGCAAGGTTTTGCTAAAAAAGAATATGCTTTAGCAATAGATGGCAGCCATTTTAAAGACGTAAACGCTGTGCTTACTGATAACTACAACAATACGAAGCAGGTAATTGACCTCTCAGCAAAAACCACTTACAGTTTTACAGTAAATGGCGACAATGCTTCTTTTTCAGACAACAGGTTCATGATTGTGCTTGGCAGTACTGCTAAAGAAAGTATAATTACAGATGCAGTTGATAACAGCAGCCTGTTTGTAAAAATGGGGCCAAATCCAATGGTCAATATTCTGAAAGTAAACTTTAAAACCGCTTCTGCTGAAAGCAAAGTAATCAGGATTATTAATAGTCTTGGGCAGGTGGTAGCAAGGGTTGATGCAGGTAACATAAATGCAGGAAATATAACCGTGCCAACAGGCAAGTTAGCAGCAGGCTTTTATACTGCACAATTATTGTCTGGGGCAAAAGAAATTGCTTCGCAGAAAATTATTAAAGAGTAAGAATACATGAGATAGTAAGGAGCGTGCTGTTTTTAAAGACGGTACGCTCTTTTTTAGAAGGTACAAAAAATGCCACCAGCTTAAAAACTGGTGGCATTTTTTATTGACAGAAGAACCTGTATTATTTCTTAACAGAGAACTTGTAGATAGAAATTGTTTTGTACGCTTTACCTGGTTCTAAAGTAGTGGTAGGGAAATTAGGCTGGTTAGGTGAATCAGGATAGTGCTGTGTTTCCAAACAAAAAGCTGTTCTTAAATCATCAGCAATGCCGCCTTTAATTTTGTTCTTGCCACTCATAAAGTTGCCGCTGTAAAACTGTATACCAGGCTCCTGTGTTAACACCTGTAATACAATACCGCTTTGGTCTCCAACAGCTTCTGCTGCAAGGTGAAGGTCTTGTGTTTGACCTGCGTTAAGCACATAGTTATGGTCGTAGCCTTTACCGTTCTTAAGCTGCTCATTGGCTTCATCAATTCTTGCACCTATAGCAGTTGATTTGGTAAAGTCAAACGGTGTGCCTGCAACAGGATCAAGTTTGCCAGTAGGTATTAAATTGCTGTCAACTGGTGTGTACTTATCAGCATTAATTGTAAGCGTATGGTTTAAGATAGTACCACTGCCCTGGCCATTAAGGTTAAAGTAAGCGTGGTTGGTAAGGTTTACAACTGTCTTCTTATCTGTGGTAGCCTCGTAAGTCATTTTTATTTCATTCTCATCAGTTAAAGTAAAAGTTACTTTAACGTTCAGGTTGCCAGGGTAACCTTCTTCTAAATCTTTTGACAGGTAAGTTAATTCAACAGTAGTATCGCCTGTTTGTTTGGCATCAAATACGGCATAGTGAAAACCTTTGGGGCCGCCATGCAAAGCGTTGGGTGGATTATTTACAGCCAGTTTATATACTTTGCCATCAAGTGTAAACTGCGCCTTGCCAATTCGGTTACCAAAACGGCCAATGGTGGCTCCATAATAACCATCAGTGCTGGTTACAAAACCCTGCAGACTGTCGAAACCAACTACTACATCTCTCAGTTTGCCTTCTTTATCAGGCACCAAAGCACTTACAATACGGCCACCATAATTGCTTATAGCTACCTGTACATTGTTTTTGTTCTTTAACACATAAAGATTGGTTTGTTTACCATCAATGGTTTGCTGGTAAGTTTTCGCATCTGGCAATGCTACCGTTGTTGTACTGTCTTGCATGTTTTTTTTTGTTTCTGTTGTACTGTTATTGCATGATGCAGCTAACACCGCAACTGCTACGCAAAAAGGAAGGATGATTCTTTTCATAAGGCAAGTATTATTTGTTTATTGTTGCAGATAATGAATATTTGATAATTGTTTTAACTGTTGTGCTGCAAATTCAGGTGTAATATCCCTTTGTGCATTTGCAAGCATTTCGTAGCCCACCATAAATTTCTTTACCGTGGCGCTGCGTAATAATGGTGGATAAAAGTGCATATGCCAGTGCCATTCAGGGTGTTCGCCATCGTTTACAGGTGCCTGGTGCATACCCGCAGAATAAGGAAATGAAGTACTGAAAAGGTTATCGTATTTGGTGGTTAATACTTTCAATATTTCAGCGAATGATTTCTTTTCTTCTGTAGTAAATTCAAGAATATTTGTTACGTGGCGCTTGCTGATGATCATTGCTTCATAAGGCCATATAGCCCAGAAAGGAACCAGTGCCGCAAAATGTGCATTGTCTGCAATAATGCGTTCCTCCTGTTTCAGTTCAGTAGCCAGGTAAGCACTTAATAAGCTTTTGCCATTGACTTTAAAGTATTGCTGCTGTTGAATTGTTTCTTTCAGCGGCTCCATGGGCACATGGCTCTGGCTCCAGATTTGACCATGAGGGTGGGGGTTACTGCAACCCATCAGTTCGCCTTTGTTCTCAAATATCTGTATGTATTTAATGGAAGGGTTTAATGCAATCTCTGCATATTCCTGTTGCCAAACGTCAACCACTTTTTCAATGGCTTCTACTTCCATCTGCGGCAATGTACGTGCATGGTCAGGTGAAAAGCAAATCACTTTACAAATGCCTTTTTCGCTTTGTGCCACCAGTAAATTATCTATGTTCACTTCACCTTGTGGTGTATCTTTTAACAGTGAAGAAAAATCATTTACAAAAGAATAAGCACCCTTGTAGTCTGGGTTAACACTGCCGTCCATACGTGTATTACCGGCACACAAATAACAGGTAGGGTCGTAGGAAGGACGTTGTTCCGTGGCCGCTTTTTCTACCTTACCCTGCCACGGCCTTTTGCTGCGGTGCGGTGAAACCAGTATCCATTCGCCTGTAAGTATATTTTGTCTCCGGTGGGGATGTTCCTTTAAATCAAACATTGGTAGAAATCTTGATAATGAAATGAGTGCTGCGAGATTGCAATGTATAGTGTAATTACGATAAATCTATTACAGGGCAACCAAGCGTTACCAAGCAAAAGAAACAAAAAAAGCGTACAAGTGTATAAGAAACACTTAATTTTTTTATCCCGATAAAAAATCTTAATCATTGCTGTATGAAACTTACGACCCTTACCTTTTGTATGGCTTTTTTATTGGTCAGTAATAATTACTCTAACGCAAAGCCTGCCAGGCAAATTTCTATTCTTGCTTATAAGCCAATCGTTGATGTGCCGCCAAGTATGTGGGGTATTTTTTTCAAGATATAAACTTTAGCGCCGATGGCGGGTTGTATGCCGAGTTGGTAAATTATGGCCGGTAATGACAGCCTTTATGCAAGTACTGTAATTGAAAAAATAGCGAATAAGCTGTACATAAAAATTGCTAACACTTCTGCCGAAGGCAAACTTGTACTATTTAATTTAAAAGGTGTTGCTGCAAAACCAAACGCTGACATAGAAGTGATTTCATCTGCCGACGTAAAGGCTTTTAATTCTATAGAAAATGCCAACGCAGTGGTACCTGTAAAAGAGGCTGTGCGGGTTGTTGATAACAGTTTGCAAATGACACTGAAAGGTTATTCATTCACTGTTATTGCAGTTGATTTATAGTTGCTTCTCAGAAATATACTTGACAAATTCATGGCGATTGAAACAAATTTGCAATAAAAAATATCGAACCACATAGGCACATAGACACATAGGAAAGTCACGTTGGTAAAGAGTTTTAACCTATGTGTCTATGTGTTGGAAAAAATGCAGACTGATTGTTTTTACAACCTTGCGCCAAATAGTAAACTACCAATGCGAACCATATTACTTCCTGCTGCAATGGCTGTTTTATAATCACCACTCATGCCCATAGAAAGAGTTGATAGTTGACAATTTGAAATACTTTGTTGGGCATATTTATCAAACAGTGCTTTTAGTGTTTTAAACTCACGTTCTACTTTTTCATTATCATCACTAAAGCTTGCCATGCCCATCATTCCCGCAATGCGGATATTTTTTAATGCTTCTAACTGCGGCAATTGTGTGCTGAATAATTGGTGCAGCTCTTCTTCATTAAAACCAAATTTTGTTTCTTCTTCAGCAATATGCACTTGTAAAAGGCAGTTGATTACGCGGTTGTTTTTTGCAGCCTGTTTATTAATTTCCTGTAATAGTTTAAAACTGTCAATCCCATGTATTAAATGAATAAATGGTGCGATGTATTTTACCTTATTGCTTTGCAAGTGGCCTATAAAATGCCAGTGTATATCGGCAGGTAATTTGGTTTGTTTGTCAACCACTTCCTGTACATAGTTCTCGCCAAAATCTCTTTGACCAAGATTATATAAAGCCTGTATGTCTTCTGGTGGTTTTATTTTACTAACAGCAACCAGGGTTATTTTATTTGCTGAAAGTTCTTTTATAATAGTTTGATAATTCGCGGTATTGATGGCCATGTTGCAAACTTAACTATCATAAATAAAAATGCGTAAATGAAGATTTTTCATTTACGCATAATTTGTCATTTCATCATAAATTTTACTTTAAAACAGCCCTGCTTATTACAATCCTTTGTACTTCGCTGGTGCCTTCATAAATCTGTGTAATCTTTGCATCGCGCATTAAACGTTCTACATGATATTCTTTTACAAAACCATAGCCGCCATGCACCTGCACTGCTTCTGTAGTAACCCACATAGCAGTTTCGCTGGCAAAAACTTTGGCCATCGAACTGCTCAGGTCATAGTTTAAACCATTGTCTTTTTCCCAGGCAGCTTTAAGGCATAGCAAACGTGCGGCATTAATGCGGGTAGCCATATCTGCCAGTTTAAATTGTATGATCTGGTGTTGCGAAATTTCTTTACCAAATGCTTTGCGCTGTTTGCTGTATTGTAATGCAAGTTCATAAGCGCCGCTTGCAATGCCAAGTGCCTGAGATGCAATACCAATACGGCCTCCAGCTAAGGTTTTCATGGCAAACGTAAAACCAAAGCCATCGTTGCCAATACGGTTTTCTTTAGGCACTTTTACATCGGTAAACATAATGGTATGGGTGTCGCTGCCCCTTATGCCAAGCTTGTTTTCTTTAGCACCAACGGTAACGCCTGGCCATTGCTTCTCAACTATTAAAGTATTAATGCCGCGAGAACCTTTGGTGGCGTCTGTTTGTGCCATTACAAGATATACAGATGCTGAAGAGCCATTGGTAATCCAGTTTTTGGTACCATTCAGCAGGTAATGGTCACCCATATCTATGGCGGTAGTTTTTTGTGATGTTGCGTCACTGCCTGCCTCTGGTTCGCTTAACAAAAATGCACCTATATACAGTTCGCCATCTTTGCGCCCCTGTGCAAGCGGGGTAAGGTATTGCTGCTTTTGTTCTTCGGTTCCATATTCCTGTAAGCCATAACAAACAAGGCTGTTGTTTACGCTCATGCAAACACTTACGCTTGCATCAATTTTACTTATTTCTTCCATTGCCAACACATAGCTTACCGTATCAAGGCCACTGCCGCCATATTCAGGTTTTACCATCATACCCATAAAGCCCAAGTCTGCAAGTTTTTCTATTTGTTCTTTAGGAAAACGCTGGTGTTCATCCCTGTCAATCACGCCTGGAAGGCATTCATTTTTTGCAAAGTCGCGTGCTGCCTGCTGTATCATCAATTGCTCTTCGCTCAGTTCAAAATTCATTGGTAAATATTTGAAACAAATATATACTAACAATCGTTAGTTTTTTATTATCATATATTTTTTTTAGAACAGCCTTGATAATTGGAACACGAATGACTCAGGTTAACAGATGAAAATAGATTTTTTTGCTTTTCAGAAAATTGTTGGGTATTTCAATATTTTTTCCTGCGAGGTGGGGTTTAGTCTTGTGTCTATTCCATTTTAGAGTGATTATCAAATTTATCCATAATTAAATCCTTTTAATCTGGATAATCTGTGTTCCAGCGAATACTTTTTAATTTTTAACGAATGCCTGTCAAACGTGTAAATAATTATTCAAGCTTGTTAAAATATTCTCAACCTACTATAGGTGGCATGTTAAAAATTACTTACTTATTCAGTTAAACGGTTGTTTAGCCCCTTTCTATGGCTATATTCGCGTTCTACTAAATGAAGCACTGGTCTTTACTAACAGTTTCATTTAAATAGAAAATCCAATCCAAATCTGCTTGCTGAAAGTTATTTGTAACACATAAAGTTTAAAGCGAGCTACATGATTAAACCGATCTTGAAAAAAATTGCATTACCTGTATCAGGACTGCTTTCTTTGGCACTTGTTTCTTTTCTCCATCCAGCTTCTACAAATACGGCTTCTACAAATAGAAAAGTTGTTGGTGAAGCAAAACACGTAATTGATTCCTCAAAATGGGGAATTTATGACAGTCTGCATTTAAGTGATCTTGGTTTATCTAAACAAGCATTTAATTATGCTTTAAAAGGATACAACACTTTATTGCATAATGGTAAATTAAGGAATACTGAAACATTGAGTATCATTGATTTTAGCCTGCCTTCTACCTCAAAAAGGTTGTTTGTTATTGATCTGAAACGTGTAGAAGTTTTGTTTAACACATATGTTTCGCATGGCAGAAATTCTGGTGTTACAATGGCCAGCGAGTTTTCAAACAGTGCTGAAAGTTTTAAAAGCAGCCTTGGCTTTTATGTTACTACAGATACTTACATGGGTAAGCATGGTTACTCAATGCGTTTAGAAGGTGAAGAAAAGGGTATTAATGATAATGCACTTGACCGTGGTATTGTAATGCACAGTGCAGATTATGTAAACGAAAACCTTATACGCTCACAGGGTTATATTGGCAGAAGCTTGGGTTGCCCTGCAGTATCACCTCTTTTGTATAAGCCAATTATTAATAAAATAAAAAACGGAAGCTGCTTATTTATGTACAGCCCTGTTAAATATTATACTTCTAAATCTGTATTAATTAATAATGCTGCTTCTGCGTAAAACAGGAGCGGGGTAAATAGAAAAAGAGGCTTTTCAAAAGTATGAGATAGCCTCTTTTATTTCGGACAGCTGATGGAGACTTGCCGTCGTTTATGGGATTCTATGGGGCATAGTTTTATTTATGATACTTCCTCTTTTAGTCTTTATGTGATTCTTATACCAGTTGCCTGGTGAGTGTAATTTTTGTCATATCAAGGTAATGGTTCTGTAATTGGTGCAGGTAATGTACGTTGGGGTGGTGGCGCCTGTCTTCTCTGTACCACATTTCAAGTGTTGAAAAATCATCTGCTTTTGGTATTACCAGCCTGAAAGATCCTTTCATATACTTGATGCTGCCATCAAGGTTTTCCTGCTTGGTAAAATTGAGGCTTTGCAATACTTCATCTGTTAAAGCAATGGGGTACAGATGGTTACATTCAAACCAGAATTCCTGTACAGATGTTTGTACACAAACCTGTTTTTCATCACCATTTAAACGGGTTACTTCGCCTTGCCAAAGTTGCCCTTCGTATTCGGCGTTTACAAAGTCGCCAACTTTAATTTCATTGAACTTAATCATACCGCTATCGTTTTTAGAGTGATAAGATACAGCTATTTTTAAAAAATGCAAGTATTTCTCTTTATCAATTTTAAAGAAGCTTTATGTTTGATTATAAGCACTAAAATTATGCCCTCAAAATAAAGGCAGTTTATATGAAGGTGGGATTAATAGCAGATACACATGGTTACCTTGATGACGCAGTTTTCAGGCATTTTGATACATGCGATGAAATATGGCATGCAGGCGATTTTGGCCCTGCTGAAGTTGCAGATAAGCTTAAAGCTTTTAAACCATTAAAAGGTGTGTATGGTAATATAGATGCGCAGGATATAAGAAGTGAATACCCGCTAGAACTGCACTGGCAAAGTGAAGGTGTTAAAGTATTAATGACACATATTGGCGGCTATCCACCAAAATATAATGCTGAAAGTAAACCTCTCATTCTTCAGTACAGGCCACAGCTTTTTATTAGTGGCCATTCGCATATTTTAAAAGTAATGTTTGATGATAAGCTCAATTGCCTGCATATAAACCCTGGTGCCGCAGGTAAACATGGCTGGCACAAAGTGCGCACTTTAATTCGCCTTGATATTGATGGCACAAATATGAAAAACTGCGAGATTATTGAACTAGGCAACAGGTAGTTATTTGTCCGTTCTAAAAGGTTGAGCAGGCAAACCTTCCTAATTTACAAAGTTGGGCATTGCTGTTTCGTGCCATGCAAAACGAACCATAGTTGGGCTGCTTATTTCAGTTGATGAAACAATCTGCAAGGGTTATTGTTTTTTCATTGGGGTAATTATCCCATTGTGAGGTGAACAGTATATTGTTTTTATTGCTGTCATTGGGTGTTGTAAAAGGCACACCATTGGGAAGGGTGATTTCATCCTTGCTGCCTGCGAGTTTACGTAAACCAGTATCATCAATAGTTGCCATTGTTAAAAGATAGCACCAGTTACCTATACCCTGTGTTGGCAGTTGCAGCGTGGTGCTTGTGGGCCTTGGGCTTAGATACTTATTGGTAAATATGTGCGTTACCTTATCGTTAAAATAAGGTGCAAGGTTTACTTTTTCATAACTGCCTTTGGGTTCTTTTTTGGTGATGTTGTTTGATGGCTGAAGCACTGTAAAACAGATTGGCTGCCACCAGGTAAAATGCCCCTGTTTTAAACGTACAAAAAGGGTTTTGTTTCCATCCTGGTTGTTAATGGTTGTGTTTAACTCATTGCCTACAATGATGGGTTTGCGTGCTACCATTTGCTTACTTTGATTGCCTGCTATCAGCCCAAACTTTAAATTACCACCCATGCCTGGCAAGTACATGGCAAATTCGGGAAGGTCACCTGCCTCAACGCGAAAGGCGGTATTGGTGCCATATAAAGTCCTGTTAAAGCGGTGTGTGCCATTGGTGCATACAAAATCTTCGCCCTGTGGCTGGTAATGAATACTGCGCTCTTTGCCATGCCAATAGCCGTTGTTGTTTTGGGCGGTTGTGTGCAGGCTGAATAAAAATAGAATGGGTAGAAGGTAAAGAAGCTTCATGGCAACCGCTTGCCTTTTATTATTGGGCGGTAACAAAAATAGACCGTGGGAGGATTTATGCGTTTAAAATTTATATGAGGGGTGACGTTATTGTAGAAGCTAACCTATGGGCTTTTGAAATGTTAAAATCTGCCATTATTGCACAGTGGTTTTTTGTGCTAAGGGTATGCTGTAGGTATGCTCATTCTATGCCTGATGTATGCTATGGGTAAATGTTAAAATGACAGGGAGGCAGGTAGAGAATTTGATGCTTTGGTAATTGGGTAATGTATGATATGCGGATTTGCTTGCTCTGACGGTTAGCCAGAGGTGTTATTTCTTTCTTCTTATTAACAGGTATTTTAAGGCACCTGTTGACCATAATGCCCACCAGATTAAAACGGGTTGAAAGAACAGGCGTACCAGCCTTTTTTGATCGGTATCCAAACCAAAACCGTTAATATGATTGGTGTATTGCGAAATATTTCCCGGAAAAATCAGCACATAAAATATCGCCAGCACAATACCCACTTTTATTTTATGCTTCGTTAAAAAAATCATTGCAAGCCCCAAAGCTATTTCTGTTACACCAGAGGCTATTACTATAAAGTCTATAAACGAGGGTGAAGCATTAAGCCATACCGGTACCTGTGCTTGGAATTCCTGCCGTTGAAAAGTGAGGTGACCAATACCAGCCATCAGCATGAAAAGCCCAAGTATGACCCTGAAAATGTTTTGAACCGTGCTTGTTGCCATTGATTTATATTTTGTGAAGAAGTATAAACACCTATTAGTGCAAAAATGTTACCAACACGCAGATGAACACAGAAAGAAGATTATTCCTTTGTGCATCAATTTTCTCTTTCTTTTTTGCATTGCCAAAAAAAGAAACAAAAAAGGCTAGGACAACCCGAAGCGTGCGCCGGTTATGCGGGCTAGCGCCTTCTAATGCAGTTTTACGAATTGCGTACACGATTTTTTTTAAGCTCAGCGGTTTTGATGTTGATGGTGAAGAGATGATTTGGCAAATGGGCATCAAATATGCGTTGGAAAAAATTGCTTTTAGCGGGATATTTCTTTTTGTTCATCGCTGGCTTTTGCACCTGCCAGCAAAGTTCCATCAGCATTTACAGTAGCAATACTGCCTTTATAATCCGCAGGAAAAACAAATACCAGCTTGCTCTTTTTGGTATCAATATGTACAGCAAATACACTGTCTTTTATTTGATAAAATGCTTCGCGAAGTTTGGGGCTTACAATCTCACCACTCATTGGCGAAGTATTGTTAGTAAGCTGTTCAGCTTTTAGAGTCTTAAGAACAAGCAGGTGTAGCTCCTTGTTGAAGATATTGCTTGCAGGTTGCGGCGTTCTTGCCTTAGCGTTCCATAAATTTAATTATTCTTTTAGTCAATTCCCTTACTTTTGCAACCCCAAATATGTCTTGGCATATTCTTTCTGTAATAATGCTTGCAGAATGTCCAATGGGATAAAACCATTTTAAAACCTAAAATTAAAGTAATGAACAATTACGAATTGATGGTGATTTTTACACCCGTTCTTTCTGAAGAAGATTTTAAAGCTTCTCAGAAAAAATATTCTGACCTGATTAATGAAACAGGCGGCGAGATTGTACACAGCAATCCATGGGGTTTAAAATCACTTGCTTACCCTATCCAGAAAAAAACAACTGGTATTTACTGGGTATTACAGTACACTGCACCTGGTGATTTTAACGAAAAGTTGAAAATTCAATTGTTGCGTGATGAGCAGGTAATGCGCCATATGGCAACAAGACTCGACAAAAACGCCGTTGAGTACAACTATGTTAAGAGAAATGGCGGATTTAAGAACCTTGATAAAGCAACTGTATAGTCATGGCAAAAAATGAAATAAAATACCTTACTGCGATTAAGCAGGAAAAGCCAAAGAAAAAATTCTGCCGCTTTAAGAAATACGGTATCAAATACGTTGATTACAAAGACATTGATTTTTTAAAGAAATTTATTAACGAGCAGGGTAAATTATTACCACGCCGTTTAAGTGGTAACTCTTTAAAATACCAACGTAAAGTAAGCGATGCTGTTAAAAAAGCACGCCAAATGGCTTTGTTACCTTACGTAACAGATTTAATGAAATAGAAACCAATTTTAGTAACCTTCCCTAACCTGCCGCTATAGGCAGAGACAGCTTAAACGCTGGGATTTGGGGGACTAACAAACACATACCATGCAGGTAATATTAATTCAGGATGTTGACAATTTAGGTGGCCGTAACGAACTTGTAACAGTTAAAAACGGTTATGCACGTAACTTCCTTATTCCACAAAAGTTGGCTGTTGAAGGAAATCCTTCAAATCTTAAAAAGTTAGAAGAAACTTTAAAGGTAAAAGCTAAGAAAGAAGCAGCAATGCTTGCTGAAATTAAGAAGGTAATTGAAGTGCTTACTTCTTCACCAGTTAAGGTGGGAGCTAAGACTGGTACTACTGGTAAAATTTTTGGTAGCGTTACTTCTTTACAAATTACACGCGCCATCCGTGACCAGAAAGGTTACGAAATTGACCGCAAGCGCATTACTATTACTGATGAAGTAAAAGAACTTGGTACTTATAAAGCATCTATTGATTTTGGTAACGGTAATGCTACTGAAATTGAGTTTGAAGTTATAGGTGAGTAAGCTTTTACATCGCTAAAATATAAAAAGCCACACTTGTACAAGTGTGGCTTTTTGTTGTGCGTTAGCTTGTTTTGTAATGCAATTGCACCAACCCTTTTTTAAACTTTTTAGTACGTATAAGTTCAAGTTTCTGTTCAGGTCTTTCCTCTTTAAACAACCTTACGCCATTGCCTAATAAAACGGGTATGATAGAGATATAAAGCTCATCAATCAGTTTATCTTTAAGCAGTAGGGTAACCACTTCTGCGCCACCATCAACAAAAATATTCTTGCCTTCTTTTTGCCTGAGGGTTGTAACCAAAGTGTGCAGGCTGCCAGTATAAAACTGAACCTTGCCCAAAGGTTTGCGTTCAGTTCTCGTAATGATGTAAGTGTTTTTATCTGCATGAGGGAAGTCAATACCCATAGACAATACTTTGTCGTAGGTTTTTCTGCCAAGAATTACGCTATCAATGGTTGCAATAAAATCGCTGTACCCATAGTCTTCGCCTTCTTTTTCAACCATTGATAAAAAGGATAAGTCATCATCAGTTGCAGCTATAAATCCATCTAAACTCATAGCAATAAATAGTATCACCTTTCTTTGTGTCATTGTGTTTGCTTTTCTTGTATTGACTGTGTTTAACCAGGTTGCAGTGCAAAAATATATTTGAGGTTTAAAAAATGATATTTTTTTGTAGTTTACATACATCAATGCAAATAATGCACTGCATGCTTAAACATTTACGATGAATGCTGTATTTATTCTTACTGGCGAAAAAGAATCTGGCAAGACTACTTTTTTAATGAACTGGCTGGATGTACAAAAAAATGCTGCCGGAATTTTAAGCCCCATTATAAATGAAAAGCGTTGCTTTTATGATATTGCCAATAAGGAATATTATGAAATGGAAGCGGACGCTACCTCTGTACCATCATCGCAATTACTTAATGTTGGTAAATATATTTTCTCGCTCAGACAGTTTAATAAAGCCGCAGAAACATTAATGTACTACAGCAGCAATGAAAGCCTTGAATACTTTGTGATTGATGAAATTGGCCCGCTGGAATTAAAGCAGCACAAGGGGTTTTATGAAGCATTGCTGCATATATTACAGCATTTGAATGTTAATGTACAATTGGTATTGGTTACCAGGCTAGAATGTGTTGATACCCTTAAAAACCTGTTGCAGCTCTTTAATAAAAAACCCGTTATAATGGATGTTGATGGCTTGAAGAAAGAATTAAGCAACGAGGTTTTTGGCGTTGAATAACCATGGCTGCGTCAACTTATCATCAATAAAGTACACACCTGTAATTGGTAGGTGATGATACCTTAATATTGCCCTTTAAATTTAAGTACATGATTACAAGTTTAGCTGTGTTTTGTGGAAGTAAACCTGGTAATAACCCTTTGTTTGCGGCACATACAGCAGAATTAGGCAAGCTGATGGCGCAACGCAATATTAAACTGATTTATGGTGGGGGAAGTGTAGGGTTAATGGGAGGTATTGCCGATGCAGTAATGAATAATGGTGGCAAAGTTGTGGGTGTAATACCAGAGTTGTTGTTACAGTGGGAAGTAGAACATAAAGAGCTTACTGAACTGATTGTGGTAACTGATATGCACGTGCGTAAAAGGATGATGTATGAACTTTGCGATGCTGCTGTAATATTACCTGGCGGTTATGGTACCTTAGATGAACTGTTTGAAATGCTTACCTGGAACACTTTGAAAATTCACAGCAAAAAAATAATCCTGCTGAATACAGCAGGATTTTATGATACATTAATTGCCCATATTAAAACAATGACAGAAACTGGTTTTTTATACGAAGACTGGCAGGAACGCTTGATTGTTTGTAACGATCCTCAATCTATTTCTTCCGTTTTGGACGCAGGTACCAATTAAACCCGGCACGCAAAATAGGAATAGGGCTGTTATAGGCATCCCTGTATGGCGAAGCAGTTTCACTGGCAAGGTCAATCATTAATACGGTATAAAAATTGGTTTGTCCAACAAGCCTTCTGCCATAACCAATACCCGCCAAAAGGCTTGCAGCCTGCTGCTTGTATTTTATGGTTTGGGTAGATATATTACTGCTGATTTTTGTATCAATCCAGTTGTATTCAGGCAATAACTGTATAAAAAACTGGTCAATGGGGTAGGCTCTTAAAAACACACCACCACCATAATTAAAACTTTTTTGTTTCTCAGTGTAGCCACTGTTGTCACCTGAACTGTAAGTGTAATAATTAAGATTTACAGAAACACCTGCATCCAACCATTGAGCCACGGTGTACCCAACTTCTGGTGTAATACCAAAATTAAAATTACTGCCGTAAAAGCCGCTGCTGTAGCCAAGGCCAATACCACCGCCAAGAAAAATATTATCCCTACGAAACTTTCCTTTTTCAGGATATTCTTTTGGTTTTTCTTCTTCCTGTGCAAAGGATGAAAGGGATACTGCAAGCAGTAAAGTTGATAAGGTTAACTTTTTCATCATCATTAAATTTAAAGAATAAATCTATGCTTGGGTATGCAAAACTTATTGTTAAATGTATGGAACAAGCATGAGACTGATGCAGCAGATTTTGGCGGATTAACGTTGCGGTGGGTGAAGACACCCACCGCTAACCTGTATTCATCTGCGTTTTCTGTAAGACCTTTTTTATTATTTCTTCTTCTGCGAAAATCACTTCAATCAGCATCATCCGTGTTCCCTAATCCCGTGCTTTTTTCCGCGATTTCTGCGTTTTCCGCGAGACCTTTTTTATATTCTTCTGCGAAAATCCTTTCAATCTGCGTCATCCGCGTTCCCATCACTTCATATCAAAAATCTTCCCTACATTTAAAATATTGTTGGGGTCGAATATCTTTTTAATGCCCCTCATCAAATTCAGGTTGGCTTCTTTAAACACAATATCAAGGTATCCCTTCTGTATCAAACCAATACCATGCTCACCGCTGATGGTACCTCCAAGGCTATGCACCAGATCAAACAAAGCACGTAAAACTTTTGTCATTTCTTCGTTGCCATAACTGTTGGGAATACCTGTTTTGTTAATACGTATGTGAAGGTTACCATCGCCTGCGTGGCCATAGCATACTGCATGAAAATCGTATTGTTTGCCCAATGCTTTCACACCACGTATCAGTGCAGGTAATTCAGCACGGGGAACCACTGTATCTTCTTCAATAGTATAGCCAACGCTTTTAACAGCTTCAGCCACACGCCTGCGCAGTTTCCATAATTCTGCTTTCTGTTGTGCATCATCAGCAAAGAAAACTTCGCCGCCATCATACTGTACCATCAGTTCAGCAATCTGTTCCATTTCGCTCATCAATACATCCATATTGTTGCCATCAACCTCAACAATTAAATGCGCTGCAATATCATCGCTAACAGGTACTGCGTGACTGTCAACCATTTTGCTAACAATCTTTAATGCATCAATTTCTGCAAGTTCCAAAGCACTTGGCGTAAACCCTGCACGGAAAATAGCACTAACCGCTTCGCTGGCTTTTTCAAGATCAGCAAAAGGCACCAGCATCAGTAAATCGTATTTAGGAAAAGGGATCAGCTTCAGAACAATTTTGGTAACAATGCCCAGCGTTCCTTCGCTGCCAACCATTAGTTGTGTAAGGTTATAGCCTGTGGAGTTTTTAAGCACATTGGCGCCTGTCCATATAACTTCACCACTTGGTAAAACCACTTCAAGATTTAGTACATAATCTTTTACCACACCATATTTTACAGCCTTGGGGCCGCCGCTGTTTTCGGCAATATTGCCGCCAATAAAACAACTGCCACGGCTGCTTGGGTCTGGCGGGTAAAACAATCCTTTTGCTTTTACACTTTCCTGCAATACTTCAGTGATAACACCAGGCTCAGTAATTACCTGCATGTTGCGTTCGTCAATAGTTAAAATTTTATTCAAGCGCTCAGTACTTAACAATACACCACCTAAATGGGGCAGGGCACCGCCGCTTAAACCAGTACCGCCACCACGTGGAGTAACAGGCAGCAGGGCTTCGTTGCACAGCCTCATTATTGCAGATATTTCTTCTGTATTTCCAGGTTTTAAAACCACTTCAGGCAGGTACAATAATTTTTCGGTTTCATCGTGACCGTAATGTGTCAGGGTTTCTTCATCAGCCAGTACATATTGTTCACCCACAATGGCTTTAAATTGTGCGAGTTGTTCTGTAGTTATCAGGCCTTTTACAGCAGTAGCATCCATGTAAAAAAATTTTTGCAAAAGTAACGGTTGATGAATTATGGGGGATGGAGTTTATTTGTTTGAAATGCTAAGAAGCTGTTTATTATTGTAGAAATCAATACAAAGGTTTTAGTTAAGTGCAACTACTTTTTCCAGAGAGTAATATCAAAACGGGCATCCAGCGAAATCAGGTGCATGTATTTTTTAGTATTAAAAGAAATGATTGTAAGACGATAAAATAAGGCAAGTGAAAAGCTTTTGTTGAATACATATTCTGCACTGGCAGTTAAATCAATAGTTACATCATTTGTTGTGTACGATGGAATGGCAGGTTCGTAACTGATAAAGTTGAAATGGAGGTTTACCCTGTTTGCATTTACAAATTCTATCAATAAAAAAAGGTTACAATTTCTTCACAATTCGTTTACTTAAATATAATACGTGGCTGGCACTATGTAAGCGTCAGGGCGTCACTTTTGCCAGCTAAACTTCACCTACATGACAAAAAGTTTTACACGTTTATTTTCTCTTGGCTTAATGCTTACGGTTTTCCAAGGCATACAGGCACAAAGCACCATTACCCAATGGAATTTTAATTCAAATCCTGCAGATGCTGACAATACTACTGGCACAGCAACACCTTCAATAGGTGCTGGTACTATTACAGCTATTGGTGGTGCTACTACACTTTTTGCCTCTGCTAGTCCTGGTAGTGGTGTTTCTTCAGACCCTGCAGCTGCAGTAGATAATAGTGGTTTTGGACTTACAACTTGGCCTGCACAAGGCACTAATAACAAAACTGCTGGTATCCAGTTTACTGCTTCTACTGTTGGTTATACTAGCATTATTGTTTCTTTCGATTTAAGACAAAGTAATACAGGGCCAAGACATTTTACGGTTCAATACAACACTAATATTACAGCAACAACCCCAGTTTGGGTAGATTTTGTTGAGGATTCTACTACAATAGGTGATGTGTTTGTCAATAATAGGTCTTACAATTTATCAAGCATTACTGCCCTAAACAACAATGCAAATGCAGGTTTTAGAATTGTAACGTCTTTTAGACCAACTACAAGTACATATATAGCAGCAACAACTGCTAGTTCTTACTCTACTACAGGCACTTGGCGTTTTGATATGGTTACGGTAAAAGGTACATCTAGTGGACCAGACGTGGTTGCACCCATTGCACAAACATTTAAAACTACTTCACCTACTACTTCTTTTATAAAATTTAGCGAAGCGGTAACAAGTGCTACTGCTACAGTTGTTGGTAATTATGTTTTCAATCCTACATTAACTGTTACCAATGCTAGTTTATCTACTTTTGGCGATACCGTATTTTTAACACATAATACATTGGTAAATGGTCAGCCTTACACAGTAGCTGTGTCTAACGTAAAAGATGCTGCTGGTAATACTATGACTACCACCAATTTTAATACAGTATTTAATGCATCTATTCCTAATTTGGTAATTACCGAAATCATTCATTCGCCTAATGATATTGAAAGTATTGAAGTGTACAATGCAGGTGCTACTGCTGTAAACTTAGGTGGTTTAAAATGGACAAATGGCACAGGAGGCGTTTTTCCTGAAGTTAGCCTTGCTGTAGGTGCTACTGCTGTATTTGCAACAGCACCTACTACTACTGCCTCTACTTTAAATGTTACACCTGTTTACTTATTAACAGCTGGGTTAAGTTCATCAGATGATATATTGGTTATCCGCAATTCGTTAGACCAGATAGTTGACAGTGTGTCTTATTTTGTAGGTACCAATGGCTGGCCTTCTGCACCAAATGGTGTATATGGCTACTCGTTTGAGTTAAATAATGCCACTAACAATAATAATATTGGTAGTAACTGGATAGTGCCACAAAACCCAGTAACACCACAACCATCGCAAGGTGTTGTAAGGTCTACTATGGGTGTATATCCTGCACCCTTGTACACACCTACCAATGCCAATGTAAGTTTTGTAGGAAATAAAGTTTCTGTAACTGAAGCAACAACCACTGTACGAATAATTGCAAAATTATTTGGTGGTGGTGCCTTACCATCATCTATTGATATTGAGGTATTGCCAATATCTACTGCTACAAGCGGTAGCGATTTTACAATTGCAGCCCCATTAAGATTTGATTGGGCTGCTAATGCCAACGATGTAAACGATACCATTCTAGTAACCATCAATAACGATGCTTTACAAGAAAATGCAGAATATTTTATTGTACGGTTTACAAACCCTGTAAATACAATTGTACCAACTGCTGCCGCTAATCACTTTACAGTAATGATTACAGATGATGATAAAGTAGCACCAACAGCTTCACAATCTATTACACTAAATCATATTGCCTCTTTTAGCAATGGTGCAAGCGGTACCAACTCTGCTGAAATTGTAGCACACGATCCTGTATCGCAACGCTTATTTATAGCCAACTCTATTGCTGGTAAAATTGATATTATAAACTTTAAAAACCCTGCCGCTGCTACATTAATTACCTCAATTCCTGTAACAGCTGCTTATGGTAATATCAATTCTGTAGCTGTTAAAAATGGTATAGTTGCCGCCGCTATAGAAAATACAGTTCCTGAACTACCTGGTAAAATTGTGTTTTTTGATACAACTGGTGCATTTATAAGCCAGGTAACAGCTGGTGCTATGCCAGATATGATTACGTTTAGCAACGATGGCACCAAAGTGCTTACTGCCAACGAAGGTCAGCCAAACGTTGCTTACACTATAGACCCAGAAGGTTCTGTAACCATTGTAAATATTGCAGGTGGTGTAGCAAGTGTAACACAAGCCAATGTTACCACAGCAAGTTTTACTACTTTTAATGCACAAGCAGTTGCTTTAAAAGCTGCTGGTGTGCGTATTTTTGGTTTAAACAATCCTACTGTGGCACAAGATATGGAGCCAGAGTATATTTCGTTTTCTGCTGATGGTGCTACCGCTTATGTAGCTTGCCAGGAAAACAATGCTGTAGCTGTTTTAAATATTGCTACAAGTACATTTACTGCTATTCGTCCTTTAGGTACAAAAGACCATAGCCTTGCAAATAATGCGTTTGACATTAGCGATCAAGGTGGTATTATAGAAATGGCTAACTGGCCTATTAAAGGCGTGTATATGCCAGATGCGATTGCCTCTTATACTGTAGCTGGACAAACCTATTATATTACGGCTAACGAAGGTGATGCGAGAGAATATGGTAGTTATGAAGAAGGATTAAGAGCAAGTTCACCTATCTACGTATTAGACTCTGCCACTTTTCCTTATCGTGATGCTATCAAAGCTAATATTGGTAGATTAAACGTAACCAGAGCCTCTGGCGATACCGATGGTGATGGCGACTTTGATGAGATACATACATTTGGTGCAAGATCAATTTCTATTTGGAATGCCACCACAGGTGCATTGGTGTGGGATAGTGGTGATGCGATGGAATTAATCACCTCAAAACACCCTATTTATGCTCCGTTATTTAATGCAAGCAATGCCAACAATACATTTAAAAACAGAAGCGATGATAAAGGTCCTGAACCAGAGGGTGTAACCGTTGCAGAGCTTTTTGGAAGAACCTTTGCCTTTGTTGCATTAGAGAGGATTGGTGGTTGTATGGTGTATGATGTTACCAACCCTGCAAGCCCCGTATTTGTTGACTACAAAAACACCCGTAACCTTGCAACTTTTGCTGGTGATAATGGTGCAGAAGGAATTATATTTATAAGTGCAGCCAACTCACCAACAGGTGTTCCTATTGTGATACTTGCCAACGAAGTATCTTCTACACTTTCTTTTTACAGTATTAATACTTCTGTGTTAGATATTTCTCTTGCATCTGTTAAAGCAGAAAATATTGGCAGCAAAAACCTTGTACAATGGACTACACTTGCTGAAGCAAAAGGTGATGTATTTGAAGTTGAAAAAAGCAGTAACGGAACATCGTTTAGTTATGCGGCCACTGTAAATGCAAATGGTACAGCTTCTAACTACAGCTTTACAGATGAGCAACCTTACAATGGTGTTACTTATTACAGGCTTAAATTAAAGCATGTTTCAGGCAGCATTACCTATTCAAATATGGTAAGCGCAGCAACAAAAACAACTGATGCTGTAATGCAGGTATATCCTAATCCTGTAAAAGATAAGGTAACTGTAAAAGTTAACACACAGGCCATAAACACAATGGTTGATGTAGTGAATGTTAGTGGTGTTATTGTTAAGCAGTTTAAGTTAACTGCGGCGCAAACTACTGTTGACCTATCTGCTTTACCTGCTGGCATGTACACGCTGCGTTATCTTTATAATGCACAATTGCAGTCAGTTAAAATAGCAAAACAATAAGCGTTATTTTTTATAAATATTACTGCAAAGCCCCTGTAAACAGGGGCTTTTTTTTTAGTATCACATGAAGATTATCTAATTCACTATTTACGTTTCGGGTTTAGATGATGCTGTTGTAAGTATTGGTCTTTGCAATAGATATTAGTCGTTATGGGTTTATGAATGGTGAGAAGTGGATGGTGAGATGTGAATGGTAAAAGGGCATCGGGTTTATGGTTGATTACTAATAATTTACACCAAATTGTTGGTGGTGTACGCTCACATTCCCATGGTGTATGGTCATTTGCTAGCGGCGTACGCTTGTTTGCACTTTGCAAACGCTAAAAGTTGGACAGTGTACGCTTGTTTGCACTTTGCAAACGCTAAAAGTTGGACAATGTACGCTTGATTGCACTTTACAAACGCTAAAATTTAGGCGGTGTACGCTTATTTGCGTTTTACAAACGCTGAAAGTTGCGTGGTGTACGCTTGTTTACACTTTACAAACGCTAAAAGTTGCATTGTGTACGCTTTATTGTTTTATCAACGGTGTTGAGAGTATTTGCTTTTCATCAGCCGAAATTTTTAGATAATAAGCTCCGTTTAAAAGATTTTCTGTGTTAAGATTTATGAAACCGGCTGAAAGTAATTTATGGGATTTTAAATAAACCCTTTTACCACTAATATCAAAAATGCTGATTGTAACATTATTTAAAGACTTTATCAGGTTAATCTTTAAATACTCACTAAAAGGATTTGTTACAATCACTGAACGTGTTGGTTTTATGTTTAATTCTTTTACATCAGAATAAGTCTTGCTTCCATCCTTATCCACCAGTTCAACCTTGTAATAGCTTCTTCCTTCAACAAGATTCCTATCTGTTACAGAATAAATATTTTTTATTTCATTCTTCGCTTTTATTGATGCTAATGTATTGAAAGACCTTGAATCTTCGCTTTTGAGGATATTTAAGTGGGAAACATTTATTTCGTTTTCAGTAGTAATGGTTAATGCCACAGTGTTGTCTTTTTCTATTACATCAAAGCCGGATAAGGTTAGTGGGAGTGGGGAATTAACGTTAAAAGATGCTGATATGGCTTGGGTATTATATGTTATCTCATATCTCCAAACACCCTGCATAGCCGCCGCAGGCAACGTAATTGAATAATACCAATAACTGGCATTATATGTGGCAGTTAAGGCTTGTGTCCATGATAAATAAACAATGCCATCTGGGCGTATTACTTTATGCATTGCCTGTTGCCCTGACATTTGGTCGCGGTAATAGCTTCCCAAATAAACAACATCATTGCTTTGAAAACTTGTTTTACTATTTTCCATTTCTACATCGTTACATCCAAAAACGGGGGGTGCCCCATGAATAATAACTGAATTAAGTGTTGGTACCCTGTAAGGCTGTTGTGCAGCCCACCATGAGTTACCGCCATTTGGTGTATTACAGTTACCCGCCCAGGGGTCTACCAATTGTGTATATGTGTTGTTTGAATAGACTTCAAAATGAAGATGCGGCCCCGTGGAACTGCCTGAGCTGCCTACCACACCAAGAAATTCACCAACACTTACTGTTGCGCCTATTGCTTTAGAAGTAAGGGAATTTGTTTTTAGGTGGCCGTACCAGGCTACACTTCCATCAGCGTGCATTATATAAACTGCATTCCAATTACAGCTTGTACAAAAACTACAGTTCTTGTCATTATTCCCATTGTATTTGCCAATAATGATACCAGGTGCTGCAGCAATAACCTCAACTGCGTTTTGCGTCATTTTTTTCCATGGAAATGGCCACAGAAAAATATCAGTTCCTTTATGGTTATACCCAGAGCTTAAGTCGTAGGTCCTGGTACCACAAGAATAGTCAACTGTCATATTGGGAAAAGAAGGGTTATGGTCTACAAAATTTGATATTCCATAATAGCCCGCTTCACTAAAACCAGTGGCTTGCCGCAATGGCCACTGAAAAAGTACGCCACTTAGTATTGTTGGCTTAATTTTAAGCAAGCCTGTAGTTTTTAGAGAGGCTTCATTGTTTTTAAGCATTGCAACTATGCTATCTCTTTGAGCTATAGTTATCTCATCGCCTGTTCTTTCAAATGTTGTGTACTGTCCTCCACCAGTTGGATTTATAGAATTGTTTATTTGTGCAAAAAGGTAGGTATTGAAGCTTAGAAGGCAGAATATACAAATAATGTATCTTTTCATGTTTTGGTTTTAGTGTTTAACAATAATATGAAAGTACTTAGTTAGTTTAATTAAGCAAATAATTTATAATTGAGTGTAAGATTAAGAAACTGTATTGTAATATAAGACTTTTACTTCTTTTGCCAGCTTCCAATTTTTATAAAATAAAATTCGGCTAATTAATTTCCCCTTAATTATAGCCTTTTAGCGATGAAAGGCGTGCGTCAGCGATAACTTTATTTGCTTTTCAATGTTTTACCGCTAAATTTTTTTATGCGAAAAGGGGTTGTTATTTTGTTGATAACGATTATTGCCTCTGCCATTTCTTTATTATTCTGGTATAATGATATTCAGTACAGGTTACCTACACCTGTACCTCAGGGCTATCATCCTGTTACTACAGGCGCAATGTTAAACCTTTCAGGCAAATTGCCTTTTATTCATAACAATAAGCCTATGTTCCTTCATTTTTTCAATCCTTCCTGTCCCTGTTCAAGGTTTAATATACAGCACTTTAAGTCGCTGGTGCAATTGTATGGTAAGGAGGTAAACTTTATTGTTGTTGCAATGGCTGGCGACAAGGATATGACTGCTGAAAAAATACAGGATACATATGGGCTTGCTATACCCGTTGTTTTAGACAGTACCATTGCCGCAAATTGCGGCGTATATTCTACCCCCCAGGCAGCAATTATTAATACAGATGGTAAATTGTATTACCACGGTAATTATAATAAAACCCGTTACTGCACCGATAAACGTACCAATTACGCACAAATAGCACTTGAGGCCATGCTAAAAAACAGCAGTTTACCTGGCTTTGATGCCGCAGCTGGCATTGCCTATGGCTGCACTTTGCCCAGATGTTCAAAATAAACGAAATAATGACGATGATGACAGAAGTACCCGATGATATTAAAAATTATAATATAGCAACTACCAAAAGATCTGACAGGCTGATAGATTATTTTCTTGCCCTATATTTTTTGCTGGGTATTATTTTCGCTTTTTTTTACGGCACATGGCTAATAGCTTTTGGCGTAGGCGGGCTTGCACTGGCAGCTTATTATGGTGTAAAGTTTTTATTGCCATCTTCTGATATGTACCAGTACGTATTGGGCGCAGTGCTGGGTGTTTTTATGGCGCAGTTTATTTATCAAATGCACGGCCTCTTTGAGATGCACTTTTTTGCATTTATAGGCAGTACCATCCTTATCACTTATCAAAAATGGAAACTGCAGTTGCCACTGGCAATATTTGTAATTGTACATCATGCACTTTTTAGCTACCTGCAAAACAGTGGTTATGGCATTTATTTTACGCAGGTAGGTTATTTTGAACTGCAGGTGTTTATTATTCATGGCAGCCTTGCTACGTTAATTTTTCTTATCTGTGGGTTGTGGTCATACCAGTTGCGCAAGTCAAACGAATTGCATATTGGTCAAACGCTTGAAATGGCAAGGTTACAGAAAGAAGCTCTTTTAAACGAACAAAGCAAGCTGAATGAGGAGGCATTGATGGTAGCTTACGAAAAAGCCGAAGATGCAAGAATGGCTGCAGAAAAAGCCAACGAAGCAAAAAGTGTTTTTCTGGCAACTATGAGCCACGAAATACGTACACCAATGAACGGTGTTATGGGTATGGCATCGCTGCTGGCGCAAACCAAGCTTACCGCAGAGCAGGATGATTATATAGATGTTATAAAAACCAGCAGTGATGCACTGCTTACTGTAATAAACGATATTCTTGATTTCTCAAAAATAGAATCAGGTAATATGGATCTTGATGTGCAGGATTTTGACCTGCGCATTTGTATTGAAGAAGTAATGGATGTATTTGCAGGCAAAGCCGCTACACAGGGTGTTGACCTGGTGTACCAGATTGAAACCATGGTGCCAACCAATATCATTGGCGACAATATTCGCCTGCGCCAGGTGCTGATAAACCTGGTAGGAAATGCTTTAAAGTTTACTAAAGAAGGGGAGGTGTTTGTAAAAGTTAAACTGCTGCAAACGGATGGCAAAAAGGTGAAACTTGGTTTTGATGTGAGAGATTCTGGCATTGGTATACCAGCCGAAAAATTAAACAGGTTATTTAAAGCTTTTTCGCAGGTAGACTCTTCTACCACACGCAAATATGGCGGTACTGGTTTGGGGCTTGCCATAAGCGAGAGGTTAATAAAATTAATGGGCGGTACCATTTCTGTTGAAAGTGAAGTAGGCAGGGGCAGTAATTTTAGTTTTACTATTGAGGCCGTAACAGGTACAGAAGCAAAAAAATTATATGCCCATTTTAATATAGCAGGTAACGAAGGCAAAAAAGTATTAATTGTTGATGATAATAATACCAACCTCTCTATACTTAAAGCGCAGTTAGAATTATGGAAGCTGGTGCCAACGCTTGCATTGTCTGGCAAGCAGGCATTGAAAATTTTGGAAACCAACCAGAATTTTCAACTGATTATTACAGATATGCAAATGCCAATGATGGATGGTATTGACCTGGCAAGGCTTATCAGGCAAAAAATGCCTTTGGTGCCGTTAATTTTGTTAAGCTCAGTAGGTGATGAAAGCAGGTCAAAATATCCTCAATTGTTTAATGCAGTACTAACCAAACCTGTAAAGCAGGCACAGTTGTTTAAGGTAATACAGGAGCAGTTAAAAGATCAGCCAAAAGCACCTTCTTATATTAGTAATGCAGAAATGAATTCCGCTGAAGAATTGTCTGCCGAATTTGCTGTTAAATACCCATTAAACATACTGGTGGCAGAAGATAACCTTGTGAACCAAAAGCTTGCACGCTTAATTTTAACCAAACTTGGCTATACGCCAGATATGGCAAGCCATGGGCTTGAAGCGGTGCGTATGCTTGAAGAAAAAGAATACGACCTTATTTTGATGGACATGCGTATGCCTGAAATGGATGGACTGGAAGCAACACGATATATAAGAATGAGCAATGGCTACCAACCAGTTATTATTGCCATGACAGCCAATGCGCTTAAAGAAGATAAAGAACTTTGTTTAGGCAGTGGTATGAACGATTATATATCAAAGCCCATAAAAATAGAAGTACTTATAAAATCATTGGCAGGAGTATCAGTAGGATTAATAACGGCAACTTCACAACAGCCTGCCTGATAATTTACTGTTCTTTTAATAAGGTTATATCATCTACATAACAAAAAGAACCCGCACTGCCCGTTGCAAGGAAACCAATTTCTGCCTTTCCTTTTTTTACAGGTATGCGGCTGATGTTGATGATTTTCCAGGCTGCATTTTCTTCGCTGATGTTGTATGCAAGCCTGTTGTCATTGCTTTCTGCAAACATTTCAAGTGCGATGAAACCGTTGCTTTTCTTTACTTTAGCGGTTAGGGTATAATAGCCATCAGGCAATGGTACAAATGGTGTAGCCGTTATTGTTTGTGCTACTTTTCTTTTAAAATTTACCTTATCACTTATGTTCAGGCTTTTTTCGCCTGTTACTATTTTCTGTCGGCTTCACTGTTAAGTAACGGCTTATTATTCCTTCGCTGATGTTTAATTGAGTTGCTTTCATTGGCATATTTTAGTTGCGAGACAAAAATAGGGTTGGGTTATTGAAAGGGCATGGGGTACTTACCTGCTTGCTTCGCAGAAGCCCATAAAAAAAATCCATAAGGAAGGCTTTACGCACCATAGAAAGAGATATTCTAAATACAACGTTGAACAGTACTAATTATCTTCTAACCAATCAATTGTGTTTCTATGTCTTCCTAAACCTAAGGTATCAAACTCATCTGCAAAAAGCCTTGCCTTTATTCCAAAGATTTTTAAAACTTCATTTATACAATCCTGCCCATATTCAACAAAATACTCCCGTTTGTTATTTTTCCAAATTATTGCCATCTGGCCACCTTGTCCACCAAAATAATCGGCTTCAATGTAGGCCACTTTTGCGTTTCCAATAAATTTCAAAACTTGGCTTTCAATATGTTCAGTCAAATATGCAAACTTGCTAACTGAATCTGATACTACTAAACTGTTTATTTGATCATACAGCTCTTCTGTCATAGGTATTAAAGTCAGGTCTTTTCCAAGTTCAATTGCTTTTACTTTATCAAACGGTTCAGCTAAAAGGTTTGAATCAGAATTTTTACAAATAAAAGCCTGTAAGTGATATCCCATATTTAATAAAGTTGTTTTGAGTTTGAAATAGGTTAGTTGTTGATCGAAGAGTCTCACGAAGTAAGGCCAGACGAGAAACAATGGACTTTGCGGCCGCGCAATTGCTTAACGCAGAGTCCTGCCACGCCACACTGCCATGAGTAGAGGCTCTGTGCCGAAGCTTCATTGCCTGAATGTACAAACGGATGATCAATGCCCGATGAGTTTTACAAACTAAACACTTCGTAGTAAGCAGTTTTACTTTTTCTATCAAACCACAGGTAGTGCCAGTATTCTCCCTCTTTACCTTCTTTATATGGTTTTATCTTTTCAATTTTCTTTTTATCCCACCACGTAAATTCTTCCCCAAAAAATAAACCTTGGTCAGCTTCATTTTTAAGCTGCATGTTATTTTTTTTAATAATCCTGTTGATTGTAGATGTGTCACAATTGAATGAAATCAACACTTTATAATCCGCACCTAAAAAATCCCCATAAGCATAAATGTTCTTTATATCCTCTGTTAAATCAACCCGCAAATGTTCTTTAAAACGTTTTTTATTATTGTCTGTATCTGGTTTAACACTATTATAGGTGTTAAAAACCCTGTCAACTATTTCGTCTTTTTTGTCACTGATTTTTTCTTTTACCCTATTAGCTTTTTCATGAGTCTCATTAACTACTTCCTGACCTTCCCTTTTTAACCTGCTACAAGCGAAAATCCCCAAGCCTATAATAACTACCAACATGTATTTTTTGAACAAATGTGTCATCTAAGCTTGCTTACAATATTTAGTATTGTAAGCACCCACCAAAATACAATCTATTCCCTTCAAAACAAAAAGCCCACCGTCTTTCGCCAATGAGCTTTATGAGTTGTCTTGTCCTAAAATAGGTTGACAGTAAAAACTGTAAACGTATGATAGATCCAGGATTAAAACAGTCTGCCATTAATGCCTATTTAGCAGGAGGTTTCAGCCTTCGTGGTTTAGGTAAAAAGTATGGTATCAATTAC
>JANPIP010000033.1:0-29778 GCA_031424995.1 Chitinophagales bacterium
GTTAAGGTGTGCAAACACCTTCGTTGAGCCAAAACGCTGAAAAGCAAAACCCATAGTTTTAAGATGCCCCCTACCGCGCGGTTCCGTACAACCGAGGCTTCATCGTTGGCCTTGCAGGCCCGACGAAGCCTTATTTGTTATCGGCTGTTTTTCTTCTCGTCTGTCAGTATTTTTGACGCAAATTTATTTGTTTCCTTTTGCTCTGTTATGCGTCTTGCAAAGCATTTCACAATTTTTGTTGTCTGTCGCTCCACCTTTACTCCAAGCTGTAACGTGGTCTGCGTCCATTTCAGCAAGTTTCCAAATTTTCGTTTTGTTGGCATCGTGTCCTATGGCACAATATGAACAATTTGAAATTCCTTTTTTCTCGGCTTCAGTTGTCTGTTTTGCACAAGTAGATTTTTTTGTCGCTTCGTCAAAAACTCTAACTTCTAATAATTTTGTGTCTATTGAGCCACCCAAAATATATTCAAAAACTCCTTTTCTGGTTTTTATATAAGGGTCGGAATAAAGTTTTTTCACTTGTTCCGAAACTGTCTTTGAGTTGTATCCTTGTTTGCCATAAGTTTCATAAAGTCTGCCCCATTCAAGTCCTTTCATTTCGCTTTCTACGTCTGAAAATACAGTTGAAATCCAATCAATAACAGTAGTAAAATAGTTTTTAAGTTCGGTTATGTTTTTATCAAATCGGTGTCTGCTCATATAGTCGCCTACATTGTCTTTGCTCACCCATTCCAATGCTCTTTCTAAATAATCTTGTCTATTTGCACTTCCTGAAATATAAGCACTCCATTTTTGAATGTTTGCATTTTGGCTGTTGCTAAATTCTTCTTTACCAAGTGTTACAAATGGTCCTGAATAAACTGCATTTAGTAATTCTTGATTAGTTAATGGAACTCCTGAAATGTTTATGGTTCTAAACCATTCTTTTATTTCACTTTCTGTGCCTTCACATTCATAAATTAGAAGTTTTGCATTTAAAATTTTTTCTTGCTTATCTTTTGCAATACTTTCAAAATTTTGCTCCATTCCACTTTCATCTTTGATAGCAAATTTGTTAGTAACAAAACGACCAAAACTTGTAATTCTTTGTTGTCCGTCAAGTACTTCAAATTTGTCTGCACTAACTGTATTGAAATAAATTAAACCCAATGGATAACCCTTTAAAATACTTTCTATAACTGCAACATCTCTTTTGCCATCTGCATAAATATAATTTCGTTGGTATTCAGGTTGGATAGTTAATTTACCTGACAAGCCAAATAAACCTTTGCCTTCAAGTTGGTTGTAAACAAATCCTTCACAAATATCTTTTATCGTTATGTCAATTCTTAATTTCGTTTCCATTTAACTTTTTTTTCTATGTTTTATTAGTACTCTTTGATAAACCTTTTCCAATAAACCATCTCTTAAAACTACACCACTTGCATTCAAGTCGTAAGTTCCTGATTTGCCAAATTTGTCCAAATATGCTTGTTTACATTCGGCTGTTGTGTAAATTTTAGTTTTTAATTTATAAAGGTCTTCATTTTCACACATTCCAACTATTTCAAACTGTTCAGGTGAATACTTGTCAAGAAATGTAATTGGTACACCCATAACACCATCATAGTCGTTTGGTATTGCATCAGTAAACGAAATATCAATAGCATCATAATTGTCGTAAACGTCATAAGAACTTTTCCCTTGAATTTCCTTGTGTTTACTAAATTTTAAATTGTCATTCATAGACATTAGAGGAAATGGTTGGTGTCGTCTTCCGTGGTCAATATTTGTAAACCAACAAACACCTGGCACTCGATTTACTTTTTCTCCATTTTGTTCTCTTTCAAATTTGTAAGTGTCTGAATACACAAAATCAGTCGGCACTTTGAAGTACATTCCCTTATTAAAATTTGTTGCACCTAACCAAACTTTGTTTTCCTTTATTAATGGAAACAATTCTTTGTAAGTTATAGCATTCATATTGCCAATTAAAAGAAACTGCTTATCAACTTCAACAACCCAAGCTAAAAATTCTCTAAATAATGAAAATGGCGGATTTGTAATAATTAAGTCGGCTTCGTCTCGTAATTTTTTAATTTCTTTACTATTAAAATCTCCGTCTCCTTTTAAATATTGCCATTCTAAATCGTTTACGTCAATTTTCCCGTCTCCACTTTTGTCTCTTGTTAAAGTGAATATTTTACCATTTTTTACAGTTTTCTTTTCATCATACTGTGGGTCGTTCACTTCAAAAAGTGTTGGTTGGTAGTTGTTTTTATAGTTTTTGCTGTCAGGGGCAAAACTTGTACTAATAAGTTTTTTAAGACCAAAGCGTTGAAAATTCTGTGCAAAAAATTTAGTAAAGTTGCTCCATTCAGGGTCATCACAAGGCATCAGAATTGTCTTGCCACGAAAAGCATTTTCATTAAATTCTAAATATGCTTCAATTTCTTTTTGAATATCGTGATATTGTGTATAAAACTCATCATTTTTTGCGTTTCTTGCATTTGTAAGATTATTATTTGCCATTTATTTTATGTCAGTTCGTTAAGTCGCAAATTTACAATTTTAATCTCTGTCATTTTACGATTTGTCAATAAGTGTAGGGTGTCTAATAAAATAGCCGATAACTCAAAAATATGCGAATGTTTCTTGTTCTACAAACTTGCGGCAATATTTATAATAGTTTCATTTTAAGCAGGTTATAAAAATACACGCAAGTGGTTAAAGGTTAATATAACATGCGGCTATTTTTTCTTGTCCAGCTTCAGGCCATCCAGCGGGCTAATAATCTGTAGCATATCACGGTTGGTTACATGCAGGTATCGCAGGGTTGTCTTCAAGTCGTTATGCCCCAATAATTTCATAATCAAGGTTACATCGGTGCCTTTATCTAGCAGGTGTGTAGCAAAGCTGTGCCGTAAAGCATGTATACTTCCGGGCTTTAAAATTCCTGCTCTTTGTTTTGCAGCAGTTAACACTTGTTGCAGGCTGCGGCTGCTGTATGGTTCGCCTTTGTTTTGTCCTTCAAATAAAAAGCCATCTGCGGCCGGCTTATAAATTTTCCAGTATTCGCGTAACATCACCAGCAGTACCGGGCTTAATACTACTAAACGGTCTTTTTTTCCTTTGGCTTGTAAAATGCTTATGCTCATCCTATTGCTGTCAATATGCATTGTTTTTAACGCCACAACTTCGCTAACCCTCAGGCCGCTGCTGTATGCCAGCATTAACATGGTTTTATGTTTTAAGTTGGCTATGCCATTCAGCAGTTTTGTTATCTCATCCTGGTTAAAAAAGCATGGATTTTGTAATTGCTTTTTTGGCCTTGGTATCTCCCAAAAAAATTTCTCTCTTTTCAGTACCTGCTCATAGTAAAACTTAAGCGCATTTATACGGCTGTGTATGGTGTTTTCACTTAACCGCAGGGTAGTATGGCAGTATTGCAGGTAATCTTTTACACGTTGGGTACTAAGCTGTGCGGCATTATTGTTTTTAAGTGTTTGCAAAAAGGCAGCAAACTCGTTACTGTAGGTACGTACCGTACTTTGGCTATAGGCTTTTAAGTGTAGTTGCTGTAAAAAAAGCTGCATGGCGGTTTGGTTTTGCGGGCAAAGTAAAGCAACTGCTTTTGCTTGTTGGGGCTGCTTGGTTGCCGGTATGCCGCCTGTGGCAGCAACTATAAGGGGTGGTAGGCCGCACAGCAGCCTGTTTTGTATGGTATCGGGTATATGCCAGCTTTTAAGTGTTTGGCTCCAACGGGCACCTTGGGTAGTTTTTAGCTGTTGGTTTAATACAGGGTTGTGGGCAAAACTTACTTTAATGCGTGCCTGGCCACTATGGGTTATAAGGCTGTAGGTGGGTGTTTGCATGCCTTGGTTTTGTTGTGGTTAAGTTTAATGTAAAATAATACATATGTATACTAAACACGGTCAGATTTGCAACAAAAAAAATCAAACACATAGGCACATAGACACATAGGAAAGCCAAGGTGGTAAAGGTTTTTAAGCTATGTGCCTATTTGTCTATGTGATAGAAAAAAGTGCAGACCTGATTGCATTTAGTATAGTATAAAAAATACAAACCTTAAAATATTGCAAACTGTTAGGGCAAAACAAGCCCACTGGCTATAACCAATGGGCTTGTTGCGTAAAACATTTAATTGCTTATTTAACTAATGGCGGGTTTCTCAGCCGCCGCAACTAATAAGGCTTTTGATTCTAAAATTCCCGATACAATCTGCTTTCTATTGTGCAGTTACGGGTAATATCTTGGATACACCTGCGCCAGTTTAGAAGGAAGATAGTTAAGAAATAATACCTAATGCGTTTTTGCTTTTTTCTACGCAGAGCCTCACGAAGCAAAGAGGGAGGCTGTGGACTTTGCGATTGTACAATTACCTAAACGCTGAGTCCTGCTAAGCACATTGCTATGAGAAGATACTCTGCGGGGAAGGAAATTGTACAATTACCTAAACGCAGAGTCCTGCTAAGCACATTGCTATGAGAAGATACTCTGCGGGGAAGGAATCATCAAAACCAAGGCGGGTTAAACTCCTTAACCTACCAGGAGAAGGAGCCTAACCCGTACTAGTTAAGGAGCTTAACCCGTACTAGTTAAGGAGCTTAACCCGCCTAGTTAAGGAGCTTAACCCGTACTAGTTAAGGAGCTTAACCCGCCTAGTTAAGGAGCTTAACCCGCCTAGTTAAGGAGCTTAACCCGTAAGGGTACTTTTAAGATACGGTAAGGGCATCTGATAACGTGCCTTGTCTTAATGCTTCAGCGTTAAGAAACTTCACCCTTACCTCAACCCTGTAACTGCCTGCTGCAAGGGCGGGGATCATAAAAATCAGTTCACCGGGTTTGTTGCGCAGCAGTTTGCCGCTTACACGGGTGGCGGCACTGGTAGCGGTGTTAATAAAAAAGATGCCCTGCGTAGCGTCTGCCTCATCAAACTTTAAAAGATTGCCCGTAATCCTGGCACCGCCGCCGGGGGTGGCTACTTCATCCTGGCTTTCGCTGCTGTTATCGTAAAAATGCAGCAGCAGGGGCAGGCGCTCTTTGGGTGTTACCTTTTTGGTTTTAATTTCTTTTTCGGCCTCTTTTATGCGTGTGCCAGGGCTCATGCGTATTTTTACCTGGTGGCGCTCATCGGTAAAACTGTCTTCATCGCCATTAAATACGCCTACTATACTGCCGCCCATGTTAAACAGCGGGGTGTTTATAGTTTCGCCCCTTTTTAGCCGCCGCACGGCGGCCTGCGTAAATTCTTCAATAAAGGCCAAACCTTCTGCACGGGTTACGGTGCTGCCCTCACGGGTTACATCATCCAGTAAATCTTCTACAGTGGCGGTGCCTGCGCCAACGGTAATGGCCATGTAGTCGTTAGGGTCGGGTGTAATTACGTTTTGCACTAAATAATACTCTAAAGCCATAAACTTGTTTGTTTTGTTGCCCCCTTGCCTTGGTTGCGTTAGGGGCGGTTACTAATGGTTGTTTACAGGGGCTAAACTATTACAGCGTTGCAAAACAGGCAACGGGAAAAATCCCTAAAACAAAAGGTGATTTTCCCATTAAAAACCTACCGCGTGTACACAAATACCATGGGAACACGGATGCCTCGGATTAAACGGATTTACAGGATATTATAATGTTTAAACTGTTTACTAACCTAATAGTCACTTTAAAAAAAAGGGGTAAACACAGGGATAATCCTGCTTCGCAGGATAAAGAGGATTGACGGCATACCAAAAAAAATCTGCAAAGCAGAAAAAATCCGTTTTCATCCCCCAAACCAGTGTATCCGTGTTCCAATTTTACACATCAAAGATGTGTCCACAGGATAGCATTAAAAACAGGGAAACCACCTTTTGAAAAACCAGTATTTTTTTGTATGGCTACATGGTTGCCCACCTTTTTTACTACTTGCGGGTGTTTAATATGCCACAACTAGTAAGGCTTTAGTATTTTAAATGCCGTATACAATCCGGCTCTTTTGTGCAGTCAAGGGTAATCCGTTGTAACACCCGTGCTATTTAGTGCCAAACGTATTTGTTAAATAACCCGAATTTTTTAATGTTGATTTTTGTTATTATTTCAGTGCTATTTGTAATAATTGCTTGTATGTAAACTCATTTCAATATCCTTTCCCTTCCTTAATCGCCCTCACAATCCTGTTCGTTCTTTTTTCTGCACGCGCATTATTAAACGATACCACGGCCCATATACAGGCAGGTATCCGGCCAATCAGCGTAAGCTGCAAAATCAAACAAAGTATACCCGTAAATATTTTGCCCCTGAGAAAGAAAGACAGCCAGGGTAGTAGTATGGCAAGCAGTATCATGTATAATAAGTTGTTTGAAATTATTTATAATAAGTTTAGCGGGTTACAGAATGGATATATTTATTTTTTGCAAACGCAGCTAAAATTTAACCATATGGTTATTAAGCAGGGTAGGTGTGTTTTACCGCAGGTTGGTAATCACTTTGTCTTGGTTGATTGCTAAAAAATGTTCCACTTTCGTACCACTGCTTTTTGCGAACTGTATATACCTGTATGGCCGCTGCAATAATAAGCGGCAAAACAGGCTACTGCGTAGTAAAGAATGTGTTCGCCGCCAAACAGTTCAATGCCCATAATGGTGCATGCAAGCGGTGTGTTGGTGGCACCAGCAAATACGGCAATAAAGCCAAGGGCGGCAAACAGGTCAACAGGGCTGTGGGTAAGCACGGCAATTGTATTGCCAAGCGTGGCACCGATGAAGAACAATGGCGTTACCTCGCCGCCTTTAAAACCCATACCAAGCGTAATGGCGGTAAGCAATAATTTCCAGAGCCAGCTAAAATTGGTAGCCCCACCAACTGTAAAAGCATTTACAATACATACTCCGTTACCCGGGCTGGTAACACCAATGCCAATATAATCGAAACTGCCAAGCAGGTAACAGCCACCAATTACAATAACACCACCAATTGCAGGAATAAGCCATGGCGTTGGAATTAATTGCTGGCTTTTTTGTTTTATAAAATAAGTAGTGTTAACAAAAAGCCATGCGGTTAAACCGGAGATGATACCTGCCAGTGCGGCTTTTATTAACAACAAAAAATTAAAATGAGCACCGCTGAAATTGATATGATAAGCCGTATGATGGATACCTGTTAATGAGCAGGTAATATCTGCAATTACAGATGCCAGTAAACAGGGTAGCAAAGCATTATATTTAATACGGCCAATGGCAATTACTTCAAGTGCAAATATGGCACCTGTAACAGGTGTGCCAAACACAGCACCAAAACCTGCTGACATGCCACAGAGCAAAAGAGTTCGCCTGTTGGCGTCATTCAGTTTAAACCATTTTGAAAAAAGAAAAGCCGCACTGCCGCCCATTTGTACGGCAGTACCCTCCCTGCCAGCAGAGCCACCAAACAAATGTGTAAGCAGGGTAGTAGCCAATACCAATGGTGCCATGCGGAAGGTAATTCCGCCGCCAGGCTGGTGAATTTCATCAATAATAAGATTGTTGCCTTTACTGCTGTTTTTACCCCATTGTTTGTACAGCCAGTAAATAAGTATCCCTGCCAAAGGCAGGAAAAAGATAAGCCATTGGTATTGCTGGCGAAGGTTGGTAACGATGTCTAACAAATACAAAAAAGCAGCTACCATTAAGCCAATAATAACAGCTAATGGAATAATATAAAATGCGGTGCTAAAAAGTTGTTTGTGTGGGTTTGTTTTAGAGAAGAAACTTTTAATATTCATCCTGCAAATAGGTTTAAGGGAATTGTTTTCAATTATTTATTTGCAGGCGCCATTAGTCTTTTTGCAAAGACGGTTAATTGGGAAGACACCATTTCCTTTGCGGGTAAAAATAGGATTTCAGCAGAATTAGTTACCAGAAATTTTGTTTCAATGTTTTGTAGTGTATATTCCACTTTAGATATGAATGAACCTCTTCTTCAAATAAAAAACCTTTCTATAAATTTTGTTACGCAAAGCAGTATCACCAATGCTTTGAACGATATTAATATTACTATTAACCGTGGCGAAATTGTAGCTGTGGTTGGTGAAAGCGGTTCAGGGAAATCTGTTACAGCATTATCTGTATTGCGGTTATTGTCATCACCACCAGCAGTGTATAAGCAAGGCGAAATTTTACTGAATACAAACGATACTGTTATTGATATTTTACAACTTGAAAAAGATAAGCTTACCACGATAAGGGGCAATAAAGTGGCCATGATTTTCCAAGAGCCTATGAGTTCTTTAAATCCTGTGCTTACCTGTGGCAACCAGGTTATAGAAGCCATTTTGCTCCATAACAAAATATCAAAGAACGCAGCAAAACAAAAAGCTATTTCCCTGTTTGAGAAAGTGCAATTGCCCGATCCTGAAAACATGGTGAACCGTTACCCGCACCAGTTAAGCGGCGGCCAAAAACAAAGGGTAATGATTGCTATGGCCATGAGCTGTGAGCCTGACCTGCTGATATGCGATGAACCAACGACAGCCCTTGATGTAACGGTGCAAAAGAATGTGCTGCAACTGATTAAAACGCTTCAGCAACAAAACAATATGGGCGTTATTTTTATTACGCATGATCTTGGTGTGGTGGCGGAAATTGCCGACAGGGTAGTGGTTTTATACAAAGGAAATATTGTGGAAGAAAATACTGTAAC
This sequence comes from Chitinophagales bacterium, assembly GCA_031424995.1. Taxonomy (GTDB): domain Bacteria; phylum Bacteroidota; class Bacteroidia; order Chitinophagales; family Chitinophagaceae; genus Parasediminibacterium. The sequence goes on from JANPIP010000033.1 coordinate 8,662, forward strand.
CAACATATTTGCACATCCTCAAAATCCATATACAAAGGCGTTGCTTGCTTGCAGGCCTATATTGCACAAGAAGGGGACGAGGTTACCTGTTGTGAGTGATTTTTTAAATGTGAAAGGGGAAACGTTAAACGTGAAAGATGAATTGTTGACCGTTGACCGCCAATCGTCAATCGTTAATCGCCAATCTTTAGAAGAGAGCCATCAACCATCAACCACTGACCGCGAACTTATAGCTGTTAAAAATTTGAAGGTTTATTTTCCTGCGAAGAAGACCTTTTTAGGTAAAACACTCAGCCATACAAAGGCGGTAGATGATGTAAGCTTTGATGTTTTTGAAGGTGAAACACTTGGCCTTGTTGGAGAAAGCGGCTGTGGCAAAAGTACACTGGGAAGGGCTTTGTTAAGATTGATAAATGCTACTGAAGGAACCATACAGTATAAGGGAGAAGACCTGCTTAAAATACCTGCAGACAGATTACAACATTTGCGTAAGGATATGCAGATCATTTTCCAGGATCCTTATTCTTCATTGAATCCACGTATGACCATTGGTGATGCTATTGCTGAACCTTTGCTGGTTCATAAGATGCTTCCTTCGCAAAAACAAAGAAAAGAAAGGGTAATTGAATTGCTTGAAAAAGTAAGCCTGAAGCCTGAGCATTATGACCGCTACCCGCATGAATTTAGTGGTGGGCAACGCCAGCGTATAGTAATAGCAAGGGCTTTGGCCCTGCAGCCTTCTTTTATTATTTGTGATGAAAGTGTAAGCGCACTTGATGTAAGTGTGCAGGCACAGGTACTTAACCTGCTGAACGATCTTAAAAAAGAGTTTGGTTTTACAGCAGTTTTTATTTCACATGACCTTTCTGTAGTACGTTATATCAGCGATAGGATTATGGTAATGAATAAAGGAAAAATAGAAGAAATTGGCGAAGCGGAACAGGTGTACAATAATCCCTCTTCTGATTATACAAAACGGTTGATAGCCTCTATACCTAAGGGAATTGTTACAGGCGGATAACTGAATTATGATGGCATCTACTTTTCTAACACATAGACACATAGGCACATAGCTTAAAACCCTTTGTCAACGCGGCTTTCCTATGTGTCTATGTGCCTATGTGGTTCCATGTTTTTGTTGCAAACCTAATGTGTTAAGTACAAAAAAATCTCTGTAACATCAGCTACAGGGATTTTCTATTTGGTATCAATCAATTACTTATTCTACTTTAGTAATCTTAATCATGTTTGTTGGCAGGTGTAAATGCACTGGTGTGCTTCCTGTGTTTATTACCATATCATCCGCTACAATAAAGCCTTCTTTTTTCAGTATTTCAATCTGGTCTGTAATAATTTCATCTACGCTTTTTTCATCTGCATAGTAAAAAGCTTTTACGCCCCAGCTTAATGTTAACTGGTTTACCAGGCTGCGCTCTTTAGTAAAAATAAACAACGGAGATGCAGGACGGTAGCTGCTTAATACAAAGGCTGTGTAACCACTCTGCGTCATACCTATCAATGCTTTGGCACTTACATCAGCAGCAAGTTTACATGCATTGTAACAAATCGCATCACTATGAAAAGAAGGAGAATGCGGTTGTGGTTTCAAATCATCTTCACGGTTGTAACGGTATTCTTTCAACTCAACTTCAGCAATAATTTTACGCATGGTTTGTACCACCAATGCAGGGTGCTGACCAGCAGCAGTTTCACCACTTAACATTACAGCATCAGCACCTTCCAGTACTGCATTTGCAACGTCGGTAATTTCACTACGGTTTGGTTTTACGCGGTCAATCATACTTTCCATCATCTGCGTAGCAACAATTACAGGCTTACCACGGTGTATACATTTACGTATCAATTCACGCTGAATTAAAGGAATTCTTTCTACAGCAAGTTCAACACCCAAATCTCCACGGGCAACCATAATCGCATCACTTTCTAAAATAATGTCACGAATATTTACCAAAGCCTCAGGCTTTTCAATCTTGGCAATAATCTTGGTTTTGCTTTTCTTTTCATCCAGCTTGCTGCGCAGTATTACAAGGTCTTTAACGCTGCGTACAAAGCTCAATGCTACCCAGTCGCATTTCTGCTCAATAATAAATTCAAGGTCAACCAAATCCTTATCAGTTAAGGCTGGTAAAGAAATCTTTGTATCAGGAAGGTTCAGCCCTTTTTTAGAAGATAAAACACCGCCCAGGCTTACCTGAACTTTCACATCTTTATTCTTGGTGATGTCTATTACCCTAACCTCAATTTTACCATCATCAATCATAATGATATTGCCTACGCGTACATCATCGGCAAGGTTAGGATAAGATACATAAATCTTTTCCATGGTACCAACGCATTTTTCGTTGGTAAATGTCAATACATCACCCACTTGTAATAGAAGGGCGTTGTTTTCAATTTCACCTACACGAAGCTTTGGCCCCTGTAAATCTGCAAGTATTGAAAGGTTGCAGTTATGGGCTTCGTTAATAGCCCTGATATGTTTTATAATCTGGTCTTTGTCTTCATGAGAACCATGGGAAAAGTTTAAACGGAATACGTTTACACCTGCAACCATCAGTTCGTATAATTTATCGTAAGTATCGCATGCAGGGCCTACGGTAGCTACAATTTTAGTGCGGTGGTGCGTATTTTTTGCACGTGCGGCTGTTGTTGTTGGTTCTATTTTCACTGGTGTCGCGCTCAAAGTTTTTTTTGTCATAAAATGGGTTAAACTATTTACAAATAAGTATGATGCAAAAAGCCAGCAACATGCGTTAGCTGGCTAATATTTTTACAATTTTCATCCACTCCTGTCCAATTTTTTGCTTTTGTTTTACGGCTTTATCTAGTGGTGTGTAGTGTATCTTATTGTTTATTACACCTACCATCACATTATTACGGCCTATCAGCAAACTTTCTACCGCGTAATAACCCATGTGGCTGGCAATCAGGCGGTCTTCGCAGGTTGGCGAACCGCCCCGCTGTATGTGGCCAAGAATACATACACGTGTATCTGCGCTTGGTATTCTTTCTTTAATTATCCTGGCTATTTCATCAGCACCGCCAAACAAGTCGCCTTCTGCTACCACTACAAGGTTTACCAGCTTTTTACGTTTTTCTTTTTCTGTAAGGTTGGCAATCAGTTCTTCAATATCTGTTTTAGTTTCAGGTATCAAAATATTTTCTGCACCTGTGGCAATGCCACTGTGCAGGGCAATATAACCAGCATCGCGGCCCATTACCTCAACAATAAATAAGCGGTCGTGGGCATCCATGGTATCACGTATCTTATCAATGGCTTCAACAGCAGTATTAACTGCGGTATCAAAGCCAATGGTTACGTCGCTACCTGCAATGTCTTTATCTATAGTGCCTGGCAAACCAATACATGGAATATCATATTCGGCACTGAATTTCTGTGCACCTTTAAAACTACCATCGCCACCAATAATCACAAGACCATCAATGCCGTGTTTTTTAAGGTTTTCATAGGCAACAGCCCTGCCTTCAGGAGTATAAAATTCTTTGCAGCGGGCTGTTTTTAAAATGGTGCCACCGCGTTGTATAATATTGGCAACACTGCGCCCATTCATAGGAATAATATCATTGTCAAGCATGCCGCTATAACCGCGCATGATACCAAACACCTCCAACCCGTGATAAACGCCTGTTCTAACTACTGCCCTTATTGCTGCATTCATTCCGGGAGAATCCCCACCTGATGTTAAAACCCCGATTTTTGAAACTTTATGTTTGCCCATGTAGATAAAAAGAGGTTGGTTGCAATGGTATAAAAAAAGATGAAGAGCCAAAAGTAAGGATTTGAACTTAGACCGCAAACGTGTGCGAATTTTATAATGATTTTGTAACCTTGCAGCATGAAAATAATGATTACAGGAACCAATGGTTTTTTAGGACAGCACCTGACTGTATTTTTTGCTGGTAAAGGGTTTGAGGTATTTGCGGTAAGCCGTGGCGAAAACAGGATATATGAAAAATATAAATTTGAATATTTAAGTGTTGACTTGACAAATAAAGCAGCCGTTGCCCATGTTTTAAATCATGTTAAGCCAGATGTTGTTATACACAATGCAGCCATGAGCAAGCCTGATGAATGCCATAACAACAGGGAAAACTGCCTGTTACAGAATGTGCAGGTTACACAATACCTGCTGGATGCATGTAAAAAATTGAAGCCTTATTTTATTTATGTTTCAACAGATTTTGTGTTTGGCGAAGATGGGCCGCACAGTGAAAAAGATGCCACCGGGCCTTTAAATTTTTATGGCGAAAGCAAGTTGATGGCAGAAAAAGCGGTACAGCAAAGCGGGTTGCCAAATGCTATTATGCGGCCTGTTTTTATTTATGGGGAAGTTTGGCAGGATATGCGCAGTAACTTTTTATACTGGGTAAAAGACAGCCTGCAGCAAAATAAACCTATTAAAGTAGTAAGCGACCAACAGCGTACACCTACCTATGTAAATGATATATGCAACGGCTTACTGGCGATGATAAACAAAAAAGCCAATGGTATTTTTCACCTTGCGGGTAAAGATATTGTATCGCCGTATGATATGGCTGTAACCGTTGCCAAAGTACTAAACCTTGATGCTTCACTGATTGAAGCTGTGACTTCAGAAACTTTTCCTGAGCCTGTGCAAAGGGCAAAAAAATCTGGGTTAAAAATTGATAAAGCCATAAAAGAACTGGGTTATAACCCAGTAAATTTTGAGGAAGGGGTGAGGTTGAGCTTTGGATTGTGATGGAAATGGGAACACGGATGACACGGATTGGATTGATTTGCAGGATTATTGGCACACGGATAACACAGATGGAGCGGATTTACAGGATTTTATAACTTAAGTCATTAGTGTAATCAAAATGTTTGCAGCTTTAATTTATCCGTTTTAATCTTTTTAATCCGAGTTATCCGTGTTCCTATCTTTCAAGAATACTTCTGCCAGCATGCACCTGGCGCTGCCGCCACCATTGGTTTCTATGGTTTTTATGTTTGAATGTATGATGGGATTAAAACTTTCCAGTAAAGCTATTTGATGCATATCAAGACTTTCGTAAGCCTGTGTACTCATTACCAAAAACTGCTGCCCGTTTTTGTTTCTTACCTGTAGCATATTGCCTGCAAAGCGGTTCATTTGTTCAAACGAAATAGCGATGAGCTGTTTGCCAGCGCTTTCAATAGCTTTTGTAACCAACGCTTTTTCATCTTCATCTGTTATTGAATCCAAACAAATTACTACGTATTTATCTGCAATACACATCATTACATTGGTGTGGTAAATGGGTAAACCATTTTCGTCGTTGGCGGTAAAACTTACGGGCTGGTAATTAAAATGTGTGCAGAACTGCGCCAGCAAATTCTTATCTGTTCTGGGTGAAATGCAGGCGTAGGCAATAGTATTATCCCTGTCTAAAACCATACTGCCTGTGCCTTCTAAAAAATGGTTGGCAGCTTCATATTCGCTTAAATCAAAAATGTGCTGAACAATGAACTTTTGGTGTATGGTATCTATTACATGTTGCTTTCTTTCCAGCCGCCTGTTGTGGGCAAACATGGGGTACAGCGCAATGGTGCCATTACTGTGAAAAGAAATCCAGTTATTGGGGAAAATAGAATCTGGTGTGTGCGGTTCATCGGTATCCTGAACAATGGTTACATCAATACCGTTCGCCTGTAGCTTTTCTGCAAAGGCATCAAATTCATCCAGTGCTTTTTGCTGTACGGCAGCATCTTCTGAAGCAACCTGGAAACTATTGTTTACTGCAGTTTCTGCATTATAAGCAAATTTTACAGGGCGTATCATTAAAAGGTGAGAGGTGTTTTGCATTATGATAGAATGACTAATGAAATAAAAATGATAACATTATTAAAGTTGCGGTTGGATAACACATAGGGGACATAGTTAAAACCGAGGCCACATAGCTTAATTCTATGTTTCCTTTTCTCTCTATGTACCTATGTGTTAAATATTCTAAACTCTAAACTTCAAATTAAGAAATCCCTTCCCTTAGCAACGGCATACTCATACAATGAAAACCTCCTCTTGCACGTGATAATTCTGCCGAAGGCATTAATATTAATGTGTCTTTTATATCATCAACCTCAACGGTTCCTTCTTCTAACTGCTGTATTAATTCTTTTACATGAATGATGTTGAAACCATTGGCAGCAAAGGCTTCTGTGGTTTTATCGTTACGGTCGTAGCCTAAAACAACACCTTCCCGCAGTGCCAATAAATTGCAACTGTCTGTCCATTGTTCTCTGGCACTGTAAGGAAATTCGTTATTGCCGCTGAAAATGATTTTTACATCATTCTCACAATGCAAATCTGTTTTGCTGATGTCAACCAATAAATCTTCCAGGCTGTCAAATAAAACAGGATTGTCAGGGCATTTTTTATGAAACTGAAGAATCTTTATTTTCTCTTCTTTCTTTATTTCAAGTATGCGTTCAATGGCGTTTTCATCTTCATGTTTTACAGCCTTGCGGCTGAAGTTGCCCAGCATCACCCAAACATCTTTTTTAACCTGCGTAAAAATGGTATCAATGTGCATATAATCTCGCTTGCGCGGAATTTTTACAATCGTCACTTTATCCATAATGCCCATTTGAAACATGGTATTGGTAATCTTCACTGCCGCTTCTGATGAGGTTCTTTCACTTACGCCCACCAGCAGGTGCTTATCGCTCACTACCATTATATCACCGCCTTCTAAAGTTACTTTACGGTCATCATCTTCTTTAGGTAATAAAAAGCTGTATTGGCTGTCACTGAGTTCAATAATATTACCCTTGTAGTCAGCAAAAAGAGGATGGTTAAAGAAGATGTATTTTGCCAGTAAAGCCTCTCTTGTTCTTGCTTTTTTAGCAGGCTTGTTTAGCAGTACATAATTGTTGATGGTGATGCCAATATCTCTTGTAAAAATAAAATTTGGTATAGGGGCAAAGAGTAACTCTTTTTGGCTGGAAGTACCTGATACAAAGGTTTTGGCTAATTCTTTGGCAGAATACTGCAGCAGCATTTGCTGCATTTGCCAGGCACAGCCTTCAATAGCGCAAACAGAAGCAACCAGCTCTTTTTTTATGGGTTGATCTTCCAGTATTTCGGCCAGCAACCACTGTAGTTCTATCACCTTATCACTCCTAAAAAACGCATCATGGTCAGGCTTATAAAACGCACGTTTATTCTCGTTGTTATCTACCTTATTTAGCCTGCCTTTTATCTTTTCAGGGTCAAGAAAGTAGAGTAGTATTTTGGTGTAATAATCGTATTCGTTTTTGCGGATGGTATCTAAATGCACAATATCTTCAAACAGCCAGTCTTGTGCTTTTGAAGGAACTACTTTGCCCAAGCCGCTGTCAGGGCTATGTACCAGTAAACGTTTTAGAGTGCCAATTTCTGAAGTAACAGATATTTTGAATGAATTGCTCATAAGTATAAAGATTAAACAACAGCTTACACACAGCTCACGTGCCTGTTGAATGTTATGTAATAAAGATGCTTGTAAAAATCAGGAAGCGTAGCTAGTGGTCAGGCATTGAGTTGAGGCCACGGTACATCCATGCAAAATGCGCGGTTAAAAATGATATGGTGGTACAGTGGTGCATGTTAATTGTGGCTGCAAATTACAGTTTTCCCTCCAAAGGATTCACGCCATTGATGGTGCCATATGCAGCGATGGGGATAAAACGTACAAACATGTCTTCGCTGTACCAGTTTTCTTTGTGTGTTTTTTGTACTACTTCTTTGTGCTGGTGCATGTTGTAGGCAAAATTTTTCATGTCAGCTTTACTATCCCACAAACTAAATGTGGCCTGTTTTATCCATGGTACTTCGCCAATACCAAAAGAGGTGATAAAGCCTTTCGCTACTTCCATCTGGTGAGCCACAGCTTCTACATTCCCCCAAAATTGGTTTAGTTTACTCATGCGTATAGTGGCTCTTGTAAGCACGCCAATTAAGCCATCGTAATCAGTTTTTTTTGAAAGAGATCCAAAAACTTCTTTACCATCCCATTTACCATGGCCTTCAATTGGTTGCAGTAGCATGGTATAAGTTTCTGCTTTAAAAAATTTCCACCAAAGGCGAAGAAAGATGGCAGGTGATGGATGACAATTGACGGGGTTGGTTTTACCGTCATCTGTCACCTTTTTGCTGTAAACTACTAAAACTGCCCATTGCCGCCAGTCTGGTGTTTTGTCAAAAGTGCCGTTTTTACCGCTGCCCATCAGTTTCCAGAAACCAATATTTTTATTCAGCCACAAAGGCAAACGAAAAATGGCCATAGATAAAAAGCCCGCAAAGCCCAGGTATTTAGGGTAACGTGCAATAGTAAGCGTACAAAGCATGGTTTAAAAATAGTGGATTAGCAAGTAGTGAAAAGCTTCTGTTGAACTACTGTTGTTTGGTTGTTTATAACTCAGTGGGTTTCTCTCTTTTTTCATCAGTAAATTTGTGTTTTGGCAAACGGTGTTTACCGTTTTTACGTGATTAAAAATACCAGTAATGAAACAGGAAGTTTTTTTTAAAGATCTTGGCCTTCGCCATTATAAAGAGGTGTGGGACCTGCAGGAAGTTTTACTAAAACAAAACGTTGAGGCAAAATCGGAAAAGGCAACTACCAGCGATTTCAAAAGTTACCTTAACCCAACTACCAACCATTTATTATTTGTTGAACATTATCCTGTTTACACGTTGGGCAAAAGCGGCCATGAAAGCAATGTGCTTATAAATGAAGACCAGCGCAAAGAAAAGGGCATTGAATATTATCATATAAACCGTGGCGGCGATATTACTTTTCATGGTAAAGACCAATTAGTTGGATACCCCATTTTAGACCTTGATAAATTTAAAACTGATCTTAGCTGGTATCTTCGCAGCCTTGAAGAAGTAATTATTTTAACAATGGCTGAATATGGTTTAAAGGGCGACAGAAGCGCTGGTGAAACAGGTGTTTGGCTTGACCCTTCAGTGCCTGAAAAAGCACGTAAAATATGTGCTTTAGGTATTAAATGCAGCCGATGGGTTACTATGCATGGGTTTGCATTTAATGTAAATACTGATCTTGATTATTTTAACAATATTATACCATGTGGTATTAAAAATAAGCAAGTAACCTCTTTACAAAAAGAACTGGGAACGGAAGTGCCGATGTATGATGTAAAGGAAAGGGTAAAACGCAACTTTGAGCAGGTGTTTAATGCTTATTTGATTTAAGAATTTAAACACATAGACACATAGTTTGAGGCGAGTATTAAATTACCATACTTTTAGAAATTTGTTTTAACCGTGCTTCTTTTCTATGTGCCTATGTTCCTATGAGTTGAAACAAATCTTAAAACTGTTTCTGTAAATAAAACTTATTCTTTTCTTTCAGCTTATCATCTTCATACAGCTCAAAAGAAAACCAGCCTGCATGTACAAAATTAGCATAGTCTAAAACTAACTCAGGTTCTTTTACCTGCTTAATTTCAAACAATTCACTGCCATCTTCTTCAAAAAAAACAATGCGGTATTTGTGCAGTTTTACATCAGGCAAATGAATGTTGATATGGTTTTTATTATTGGTATAAATGTACACTGATGACTTGTAGTAGCCCTTTGCCATAAAGGGTTTCAGCAGTATTTCATCTGCGCTTAAAATATAAAGGCTGTCTTTGGTTTTATTGATGATGGAATCTTTAAACAAGCGGTAGTTTTTATAATCAAGCTGTGTTAAAAGATGATTTTTATTTGTTTTGTAAATACGGATAATTTTCTTACTGTCAGTAGTTGGTGTTGGGATATTTCCCATGTCATAATCAACAGTAGTATTGGCCAACTTGCTGCCCTGCGCCATTGATTTACTAAAGAAATAAGTACCACCTTCCAGCACGTAAAAAATACGATAGTAAGCTTTTATACCCGCAGGCATTTTGCTGTCGGTAAAACCATTTTCAGGCAGGTTAGGTGTAACGGCAGAATAAATAGTAGAGAAATATCTGGTACTGTCAAAAGAACGCTGTACAGAAAGCTGCACGCAATTAGGGTAGGGATTTGTCCAGCTAATTAGTATTTTATCTTTACCAATATCGCGTATAGAAAATTTAGGAAGTGTATCCTGCGCTGCACAGGTATTTACCAAACAAAACAAACTTATACTTAGCGTAAACAGTATTATCCCTTTCATCGTGGCAAATATAAGTTTCCTCTGTTTGTGTTTTGTTATGTAGGGGTTAAAGGTCATAACAACGCCTTATTAGTTTACCTAAACTAATAAGGCGTTGTACATTTTATTGTTCCAGATAGCTTTATCTACAACTTACTTTTAGTAAGCTAAAGATGTATGCATTTGCTTTGATTCATCATTTATTTTGCTTCTTCTTCCATATAACTTTCTGTAGGTTCACAAGTGCAAATAAGATTACGGTCGCCGTAGGTATTGTTAACTCTTGCAACGGCTGGCCAAAATTTATTTTGAGAAACATAGTATAAAGGAAATGCAGCTTCTTTGCGGCTGTACTTATGGCTCCACTCATCAGCACAAACCACATGTTGTGTATGCGGTGCATTTTTTAATGGATTGTCAACCTTATCAAACTTGCCAGATTCTATAGCTTTTATTTCTTCATAAATAGAAATCATGGCATCACAAAAACGGTCAAGTTCTGCCTTGTCTTCGCTTTCTGTAGGCTCAATCATAATCGTGCCTGGTACTGGAAAACTCATCGTTGGCGCGTGAAACCCATAATCAATTAAACGTTTGGCAACATCTTCTGCTTCAATACCTGCAGTTGTTTTAAAAGGTCGAAGGTCAATAATAAATTCATGCGCAGCAGTACCATTGGTACCTGTATATAAAACAGGGTACTGTTTTTCCAGCCTCGATTTCATATAATTGGCATTTAGTATGGCATATTCTGTAGCCATTTTAACGCCATCATACCCAAGCATTTTTATGTACGCATAACTAATGAGAAGAATAGAAGCTGAGCCATAAGGTGCCGCGGAAACTGAATTGTGAGATGTGAAAGAGGTAACGTCAAATTCTTTCTTGTTTGATGTTTCATTCTTTACCAATGAAACATGGCCTGGTAAATGCGGTGCAAGGTGTGCTTTTACGCAAATAGGACCCATGCCTGGGCCGCCTCCGCCGTGTGGTATGGCAAATGTTTTGTGCAGGTTCAAGTGACAAACATCTGCACCAATTTCAGCAGGTGAAGTAAGCCCTACCTGTGCGTTCATATTGGCACCATCCATATAAACTTGTCCACCATGTTGGTGAATAATATTAATGATCTCTTTTATTTCTTCTTCAAAAACGCCATGTGTAGAAGGGTAGGTGACCATTAAACCAGCCAAAGAATCTTTGTATTGTTCAGCCTTGGCTTGCAAATCTTCAATATTAATGTGGCCATCTTCTGTTCCCTTTATTACCACTACTTTCATACCTACCATTACAGCACTTGCAGGGTTGGTGCCGTGAGCAGAAATAGGAATCAGCACCACATTTCTGTGTGCATCGCCATTGGCTTTATGGTAAGCCATAATGGTAAGCAAACCAGTATATTCGCCCTGTGCGCCGCTATTGGGTTGCAGACTGCATGCATCAAAACCAGTAATGGTGCAGAGGTATGCAGCAAGCTCATCAATTATTTGTTTGTAACCCGTTGTTTGGTCAGCAGGTGCAAAAGGATGTATGTTGCTAAACTCAGGCCAACTAACAGGAATCATTTCTGAAGCGGCATTTAATTTCATAGTACAGCTGCCTAAAGAAATCATGCTGTGGTTTAGAGACAAGTCCCTGTTCTCAAGCATTTTTATATAACGCATCATCTGGCTTTCGCTGTGGTGTGTATTAAATACGGCGTGGGTTAAATAAGATGAAGTTCTTTTTGCAAAAGAAGGGATTGCAGTTATTTCAGCATCGCTGTCAAAGGCAATTTCTGCTTCGTTCAAGCCATTTAGTTCTGCAAAAACATAGGCAATATCAAGCACATCTTTTTGTGAAGTGGTTTCATCCAGCGAAATACTTAAATGGCCATCAGCATAGCGGAAATTGATACCATTCTTTTCAGCAATCAGTTTTATTTTTTCAACGTCAACCTTCAATTTTAAAGTATCAAAATAAGCTTTGTTAAGGTTGCTATAACCAAGTTGCTGTAAACTGTCTTCCAGTACCTGCGCTAAAGTTGCCACACGTTTTGCAATTTGCTGCAACCCTTGCGGGCCGTGGTATACAGCGTACATAGCAGCCATATTTGCCAGCAAAGCCTGCGCTGTACAAATGTTTGAAGTCGCTTTTTCGCGTTTAATATGCTGTTCTCTTGTTTGTAAAGCCATACGCAATGCACGGTTGCCCTGTGCATCAACACTTATACCAATTAAGCGGCCTGGCATACCACGTTTAAAATCATCCTTTGTAGCAAAAAAAGCTGCGTGAGGGCCACCAAAACCCAATGGTACACCAAAGCGTTGTGAGTTGCCAACGGCAACATCCGCACCAAGTTCTCCTGGGCTTTTTAATAAAGTCAATGCAAGCAGGTCTGTAGCCATTACTATATAACCATTTGCTTCATGTATGGCATCTATAAAAGAACGGTAATCTTCAATGCTGCCGTTATCGTTGGGATATTGCACAAGCGCACCAAAAAATGCTGCATCAATTGTAGTAGTTTTATAATCGCCAAATACCAGTTCAACGCCAATAGGGATGCCACGTGTAATAAGCACGTCCTTCGTTTGCGGAAATACAGCCTCGTCTACAAAAAACTTTGGCTTTTCAATATTGTCTGTCTTGTTTACATGGTGAAAAAGCATTGCCATAGCTTCAGCGGCGGCAGTGGCTTCATCCAGTAAAGAAGCGTTGGAAATTGGCATACCTGTAAGGTCGCAAACCATTGTTTGAAAGTTCAGTAAGCTTTCTAAACGGCCCTGGCTTATCTCAGCCTGGTAAGGTGTGTATTGGGTGTACCAGCCTGGGTTTTCAAAAATATTTCTAAGAATAACGCTTGGTGTAATGGTGCCATAATAACCCTGACCAATATAGTTTTTCAGCACTTTGTTTTTCGCGGCGGCTTCTTTAAGTTGCTGCAGGTATTCAAATTCGCTTATCGCTTCAGGCAGGTTTAAATCCTGTTTAAGTCGTATGGTGTCTGGCACCGTTTTGCTTATCAGTTCTTCAATACTATTAATGCCGATTGTATCAAGCATCAGCTTGGTGTCATCTGCATTGGGTCCGTTGTGTCTTCTTTGAAATTCTGTGTTTTGCTGCTGAAACAAAGTCATGGAATGTATAATGTTTAGAGTGTTTATGTTGCCGGCTTAAGAACATTAATTGAACTTCGTTGTGTCACTCACTGCATCGCTTTGATACATTATTGAGCTTTAGGAAGACAGTAAAATGATCTAAGTAATTGTAAATAAACCGCAAATGTAACATCCATTAACGTTTAAAATGATTGTTGGTTTAAGGTTGGGGACAGGATGTGCAATAAACAATAAACGCCTGCAACCGAAGTCGCAAGCGTTTATAATTTTTCAATTCTGGCAGGCAATGTTAGAGGTCTGTTTTTATGATATTCTGATGGGTAAACGTAAACGTTTGCGTACTCATACCCACGATATCAAATCGTTAAACCAAAAGTGCTTTAAAAATTTAACAATTACATCACATTCTACATATTTCTTTAAAATTGATGTTAGCAGATTATTTTTAATTTGATATATTTTAGTCTATTATTTTTAATATACATTGTTATTTAAAATAAACGGTTTAATATTTTGCAGATTATGTAACTATTTTGCATATTTTTTGCAGATTATGAAAATTTAATCTTTTTTGTTAATTATAAAAAGTTATCCACATTTTAGCTTTTCGCTCTTTTTATCGTCCTTTTTAAGCCTTTTCATAGCTGTTTACCAATGCTATGCACTCCATAGCTTCTTTAACATCATGTACACGTAAAATATTAGCACCGTTTAATAGTGCAATGGTATTTAAAACGGTTGTGCCATTTAAAGCTTCGTTGGCAGTAATACCTAAAGTTTTATAAATAGTGCTTTTGCGAGAAATGCCTGCCAAAACAGGTTTATCCAGCATTTTAAAAACTTTCATGTTTTTGAGTAATGTAAAATTGTGGTGTATGGTTTTGCCAAAGCCAAAACCAACATCAATAATTATGTCTTTAATGCCTGCTGTTTTACTGGTTGCCGTTCTTTCAATAAAAAAGTCAAGCACTTCTTTAGTAACATCCTCATAAGCAGGGTTGTGGTGCATGGTTTGCGGCACACCCTGCATGTGCATACATATATATGGTACTTTAAGTGCGGCAACTGTAGCGAGCATTTCGTTATCCATCAATCCTGCGCTTACATCATTAGTAATATCAGCACCTGCTTCTATTGCAGATTTTGCAACAGTTGAATGGTAAGTGTCAATAGAAATGAAAATTTGAGGAAAAGCTTTTCTTAGTTCTTTAATAACTGGTTGTACCCGTTTTAATTCTTCTTCTACTCCAATTTCTTCGCTACCAGGCTTAGTGGTTTGCCCGCCAATATCTATAATGGTAGCCCCATCTTTAATCATCAGCGAAGCTTTATTTATAACCTCATCTATATATTGACTGCGGCTGCCTTCGTAAAAAGAATCAGGCGTAACATTTATAATGCCCATAACAATGGGTTTGTCAATAACCAGCAGCCTTCCTTTGCAGTTGAGTGTAAACATTGTAGGGTTTCAATTATATTGCGTGCCATCAAAGATATTGTTACCGCATCACTTCACATACCATGACAAATACCAACCAGCAATACGACGATACGATTAACCAGTGTAAAGATATTTTTTTAAAGAAGGTTCAAGACTACGGAACAGCCTGGCGTGTACTGCGTACCATATCAGTTGTTGACCAGATTTTTATAAAAGCACTTCGCATACGCACGATACAGGAAAAGAAGATGCAGTTAGTGGCAGATGACATTGCAGGCGAGTTTAAAGGAATTATTAATTATGCAGTTATTGGTTTGATACAACTGGAATTGAACAATCCCTATATAGAAGACTGGCCTGTAGAAAAAGTGAGTGAATGGTACAACACACAGGTGGCTTTTGCAAAAAAAACAATGCAGGAAAAAAACCATGACTATGGCGAAGCCTGGCGAGACATGAGCCAGGAAAGTTTTGTTGACCTGATTTTAATGAAGCTGCTGCGCATAAAACAGATACTACTCAACGATGGTAAAACAATTATTAGTGAAGGTATTGATGCCAATTATGTTGATATATTGAACTATGCAGTTTTTGCGATGATATTGAGGGGCGAAGTTTAGCTATTTTTAATTTTATGTAGAATTTTTTCGGTAATCACTGTAAAAATGCGCTTTGAAGATTCTTTTTTAGTGCTTTGTTGTTATATTTTAATAATCTTTTAAATATTTGTGTGCAATATTTTTTTTTTACAAGTTTTCCTTTTATTATTGTTTAAGAATTGTGAGGAAACCAAGGCGGCTGTATAGTTACCCACCTATATACTGCGAGTTTAACAGATTGTATAAACTGTTAAAAAATTACTTAAAACCATAAACCTGTTCCTTGTGAGAAAACTTCTTGCCTTTATGGCATTGATCATTGCCACTACTAAAATTCAAGCTCAAATTATTAATAATAATGCTTTTTTAAAAGGTAATTATGTTGAAGTAGGGATGGCACCCTGTGGTTCTTTTGGCTCATCGGTGAATGCACCTGCGGGTTATCATCCAAGGGGTGTTGGTTCTCAATTAGGTTTCGTGGCAAATGTTGCCAAAAACAATTGGGCAACATTTGTGGGGGATTATTTTTTGCCTGGTACGCCGGAAGAAGGTTGGGGTATAACCGTAAATGGCCGAGATTTTAATAACAGTCTTATTTGTACCCCCCGTCCGCTTTTTCCGAATGATAGTTCCATACAAGGTAATATAATTGCCTACAAATCTACTGCTGCTGAAGTTTCAGCAACATGGTTAGGTGGTGCTGCAGGTTTAAGCATTACTTCACGTACTTACATTCCTATTAACTCTTTATATTTTATAACCGAAGTCACTATACAGAATACATCAAGTACTGCTATAAATAATATTTTTTATATGCGTAATGTTGATCCTGATCACGGATTGGCAACTCCTGGCGGTGGTAATACGTACAGTACAAATAATACTATTGTGTTTCAAACACCAAATGCCTGTAACCAAGCTTTGGTATCTGCTGTTACAACAGCAGGTAACCACTATTTAGGTTTAGGATCTATAGATTCCAGAGCAAGGGTAACGATGGGTGGTTTTCTAATAGAAGTGCTGAAGAGGTTTGGCGTGGTGTTGCAAGCAGCCCAAATGATTTTGAAAGGTTGTATGCGTCAGGGGCAAGGACAGAGGATAGGGCAATTTCGGTATCTTTTAATGTTGGTACACTGGCACCTAATCAAAGTACAAAATTGGCTTATGCCTATATACTGGACGCCGCCCAGCTAGCCCAGGCGTTGGCTGCGACGAATATTAATTTAAACCTTGATGGGGTAAATTACACAACAGGCAATACCACTAACATTTGTTCAGGTACTCCTGTGCCTTTAAATTTATCCAATACGGGTACTTTCACCTCATGGTCTTGGACACCTTCAACGGGGCTTAACACAACCAATGGTACTTCGGTAATTGCTACTGTTACAAGCCCAATAACTTATACCGCTACAGGTACAGGTGCTTGTGGAAGCACCAGCGTAAATATTTCATTAAATCCGGTAATACAATCCCAACCAGCGGCGGCAGGGGCAATAACAGGTCTTCCTGTGCTTAGCTTAGGTCAATTGAATGTTACTTACTCTATTCCGCCAGTAGCTAATGCAACTTTCTATCAGTGGCAATTGCCGCCTGGTGCAGTAGTAACTTCTTCAAAAAGTGATTCGAATGCAATTTCTTTCAATGCGCCTAATACTACTTGGTGCGGTGCAATATCTGTACAGCCAAAGAATAGCTGTGGTGTCGGGGCTTCTTCTTTACTGGATATTTGCGTATCAAATATTGCTACAGGTTCTATAATATCACCAATTTGCGGGGGGGCAAATGTTAGTATCCCAATATCTATCCCATTAGGATATTTTTTAAGTGGAAATGTATTTACTGCTCAATTGAGCGATAGTGCAGGAAGCTTTTTAAGCCCTGTAAATATTGGTACTCTGACATCGACTTTTAGTTCTATTATCCCTGCAAGTATTCCTGAAAATGCTACCGGCGGCAATAAATACAGAATAAGAGTGGTAGGCTCTAACCCGGTTAGTATTGGAACAGACAATGGAACTAACATTACCATTAATGCGCTACAAACCCCAGATATTACAATTACGGCTAACCAAACAAGTATTTGTACTGGTACGGGTATAACATTTACGGCACTAACTTCAGGCGGTGGATTAACCCCATCTTATCAATGGCAGAAAAATGGTGTTAATGCAGGAACAAATACAAGTACCTATACCGATCCTTCTTTTGTAAGCGGTGATAAAGTTAGTTGCATATTTACGGGTAGTGCGGCTTGCTTTGTTGCTACAAAAGATACCTCTAACATAATTACTTTAACCAGTATTCCTGGTACACCATCTATAAATATTGTTGCCAATAAAACAAATATATGTGCTGGAACACTTGTAACATTTACTGCAACTACGGTAAATGGTGGTACTGCAGCAATATATCAATGGAAGAAAAACGGTGTTAATGTTGGTCCTAATTCCAGTAGCTATGCAGATAATAGTTTGTTAACCACAGATATTATTACCTGCGCATTAACCAGCAATGCAACCTGTGTTACAACAAATTCAGCAATATCAAATTCTTTATCTGTAACAGTTAATGCCAATCTTGTTCCTTCGGTAAATATTACTGCAAGCCAAACATCCATATGCAGCGGTAAATCGGCAAATATTACTTTTACTGCTTCATCTGTAAACGGTGGTACTTCTCCTTTTTATCAATGGAAGAGAAACGGTGTTAATGTTGGTACCAACAGCACGGTTTATACCAGCAATACAATTGGTGGCGACGACGTAATTACATGTGTTTTAACAAGCAGTGCCTCTTGTGTAACGTCAAGCACTGCTACCTCGAATGGTATTACGATAGTTATTATACCTGCTACATTGCCTGCTGTAACAATTAGCGCAACAAGCACAGCTATTTGCGGTGGTGGCACCTCTGCCATAACGTTTACGGCAACACCGGTGAATGGCGGTACATCTCCCATTTACGAATGGAAGAAAAATGGGTTTACGGTGGGTACAAATTCACCAACCTATACCGATAATAGTTTTAGCAACGGTACTACTATTATTTGCCAGTTGAAAAGCAATAGTACAGATGCCTGCCTTGCTACAGATACAGCAGTAAGTAATACCATAACCATCACAGTTTCAGGTATTGTTACGCCTTTTGTTTCTATATTTTCAAGCACTTCATTTCCAGTGTGCAGTGGAAGTGCTGCAACATTCACAGCTTCACCGTTTAATGGTGGTACGTCGCCAACATACCAATGGAGGAAAAATGGGATTAATGTTGGTACCAATTCATCAAGCTACACTACCACGGATAGTTTAAAAAATGGTGATATTATTAATTGTTTGCTTACCAGCAATCAACCTTGCGCAAGTACCCCTACTGCAACAAGTAACAATATTATTGTTATAGTTACAACGCCAGTTACGCCAACTATAACTATTTCCGCAACGCAAAATGTTATCTGCACAGGTACTACGCCGTTTGTTACATTCACAGCAACAGCAACCAATCAAGGCTTTTCACCAACTTATCAATGGCGTAAGAACAGGGTTGTTGTATTTACCAGTAGCTTTAGTAACACTTATAGCACAAGCATTGTTGCGCCTGGTGATACTATTACCTGTACCCTTACAAGTACGGCTACGTGCATAAGTACTGCTACCGCGATTAGTAATAATATTATAATGAGCAGTGGTGCAACAGCTATTCCAGCATTATCTATCACAGCTTCTCAAACAAATATTTGCGGGTCGGGGGGCATATTTGTAAGCTATACGGCAATACCAACCAATGGTGGTTCTTTCCCTGCTTACCAATGGCGTAAAAATGGGATTAATGTTGGTACAGGTTCTGTTTTAAATCTTTTTGGGGGCATAGTAAATGGTGATACTATAAATTGTATACTTACAAGCAATTTATCTTGTGTTAGTAGAAGTACAGCTACAAGCAATACTATTTTAATGACTGTTAGCCCTAACGTAACACCTTCGGTGAGCATCGTAGCTTCCCAAAGCAATATTTGTCCTGAGGTTAATGTAACCTTTACCGCTACAGCCATCAATGGTGGAACATCCCCAAGCTATCAATGGCGTAAAAATGGTGCAAATGTTGGAACAAATTCACCAATTTATACTGACACTACGCTTACTGCTGGTACAAGTATTACTTGTACCTTAACCAGTAACTTAAGCTCGCCTTGCCTTACCAGTAGCACTGCATCTAGTAATACAATAATAATGTCTGCCGCTACCCTGGTATTTCCTGCCATAAATGTATCTGCTTCCAATACATCTATCTGCTCAGGAACAGTTGTGACATTTACAGCTACACCCATTAATGGTGGTACTGCACCAGTTTATCAGTGGAAAAAGAATGGAATAAATGTTGGTACAAATTCAAACCTGTACATTGATAGTTTGTTAATTACCAATGATCAGATTACTTGTACTTTAACCAGCAATGCCAATTGCCTTGCAGCAGGTACAGCTACCAGTTTTACTATATTCATGAACGTTACGCAACGTGTTACACCAACGGTTACCATTTCTGCAACACAAAATGTTATATGTGCAGGAACAACGCCTTTTATCACCTTTACTGCAACTACTACAAATGCAGGTTTTTCACCTTCCTATCAATGGCGAAAGAACGGGGTTCTTTTATCCACTACCTTTTTTAATACATACAGCACCAATTTAGTTGCAAGTGGTGATGTTTTCACCTGCACCCTTATAAGTAATGTAACTTGTGTTACAACCAATACAGCGGTAAGCAACAGCATTGTTTTAACAGGTGCATCTTCTGCCACTCCTTCATTGGTGATCGTGGCATCGCAAACAACTTTGTGCGGTAGTGGTTCTTCTTCGGTAAACTTTACTGCAATACCAACCAACGGTGGCGGGTTTCCAAATTATCAATGGCAACGTAATGGTATTAATGTTGGTACAGGCTCTGCCTTAAATTTATTTGGGTTTACCAATGGTGACGTAATAAGTTGTGTGCTTACTAGCAGTCTTTCGTGTACTTCAACAAGCACTGCAACGAGTAATAATATTGTAATCAATGTAACCCCATTTGTTTCTGCTTCAATAAATATTGTAGCTTCTCAAAGTAATATTTGCCCAGGTAGCAACAAAGTAACTTTTACTGCTACTACAACTAATGGTGGCGCATCTCCTATATATCAATGGCGGAAAAACGGGGTTGCTGTTGGTACAAGTACACCAACATACATAGATAGTACACTGACCGCAGGAACTCAAATTACTTGCGTGTTGACGAGTAGTCTTCTTTCACCTTGCCTTAACAATACTGTAGCTACAAGTAATATCATAACAATCTCTTCGGCTACATTGGTATTCCCTTCGGTTAATGTAACAGCAACCAATACTTTTATTTGTGCACGTACTTCTGTAACATTTACTGCAACGCCAACTAATGGTGGCACGCTTCCTTCTTATCAATGGAGAAAAAACAACGTAAATGTTGGTACAAATTCAAATATTTATGTTGACAGCTTGTTGATCAATAATGACCAAATTACCTGTACGCTAACAAGTAATGCCAATTGTTTGGCCAATACTACTACCACTAGTTTTCCTGTGTTTATGAATGTTACAACACCTGTTACACCAACGGTTACCATTTCGGCAACCCAAACAGTAATATGTACTGGAACAAATAAGGCTTCGTCGGGCCTGGAAGGCCAACGATGAAGCATCGGTTGTACGGAACCGCGCGGTAAAGACCTTCTTAAAATATATGGGTTTTGCTTTTCAGCGTTTTGGCTTAACGAAGGTGTTTGCACACCTTAACT